>NZ_LMEK01000025.1:0-829490 GCF_001426595.1 Variovorax sp. Root434 | reverse complement strand
CACGCCGATGGGGTGCCTTGCGCAGCGAAATAAAGGAGGAGGCCGCAGGCCGGGGGACATTCGCGGAGCAAGGTACCCCGTCGGCGTGAGCGCGCCCCGAACGACAGCGGTATCAATCGAGCTGCGCCCCAGACTTCTTCACCACGTCCTTCCACTTGACCGACTCGGCACCGATGAACTGCCCGAGCTTCTGCGGCGACGTATCGGCGGGCACCTCGAGGCCCTGGGACGCGAACATCTGCTTCACCTTGGGCGAGTTCAGCACCTCGGCGAAGGCCTGATTGAGCTTGGTCACGCGATCGGCGGGCGTGCCGGCCGGCGCGACGATGCCGAAGAACACGCTCACGTCGTAGCCCTTGTAGCCCTGCTCGGAGATCGTCGGCACGTCGGGCAGCGCCTGCGAACGCGCGACCGTGGCCACGCCCAGCGCGCGCAGCTTGCCGGCCTTGACGTAGGGCAGCGCGGTGAGGATGTCGGTGAAGGTCATGCTCACCTGGTTGCCCAGCAGATCGTTGAGCGCCGGCCCCGTGCCCTTGTACGGAATGTGCTGCAGGTCGGTGCCGGCCACCGAGTTGAACAGCACGCCCGCGAGGTGCGACGACGCGCCGTTGCCCGACGAGGCATAGCTCAGCTTGCCGGGGTTGGCCTTGGCGTAGGCCACGAGCTCGGGCACGTTCTTCACCGGCAGCGCGGGGTTCACCACCAGGATGTTGGGCAGGTAGCCGACCTGGATCACCGGCGCGAAGCTCTTCACCGGGTCATAGTTGATCTTGCGGTACAGGCTTGCGTTGATGGCCAGCGGGCCCGAGGTGCCGAACATCAGCGTGTGGCCGTCGGCCTCGGCGCGCGCCACGTACTCGGCGCCGATGTTGCCGCCCGCGCCCGCACGGTTCTCCACGATCATGGGCTGGCCGAGACGGTCCTTCATCCCGGCGGCGAGCGTGCGCGCCATCGCGTCGGTGGGGCCGCCCGGCGGGAAGGGGACGACCAGCATCAGCGGTTTGGTTGGGAAGGCATCGGCCGCGTGGACGGCCGGCATTGCCGTCATGAACGTGGCGCAGGCGGCCAGCAGGAAGGTGAGGCGTTTCAAGGGATGTCTCCGATTCTTGTGAATTGACAAAGAGGCTCAGGCGAGCGCTTTCGCAGGGCGCACCGCGGCGCCGTTCCAGTCCGCGGGCATGGCATCGGGCGAGAGCGGGTCGCGCGGCAGCACGCGGTGCAACAGCACCAGCTGGGCCCAGCGCAGGCGCGCAGCGGAGCCGCTGTGCGCGGCTTCCCAGGCCATCGCGATGGCGCTGGTGCAGTGGTAGAGCGCCGAGGCGGCCTGGCGCGCGAGCACGTCGCCGCCTTCGCGCGCGGCGGTTTCGGCCAGCGCGGCGGCGCGCTCCAGCGCATCGCGCAGCGCCTTGGCGAAGCCGGGGGCGAGTGCCGCGTCGTCGAGCAGTTTTTCGCAGTGCGCGCGCAGCACCGGCAGCGAGCCTTCGCGCTTTACTGCGCGGATCACGTCGAGCGCCACGATGTTGCTCGTGCCTTCCCAGATCGAGCCCAGGTGGGCGTCGCGCACGAGGCGCGCGTCGCTCCACTCCTCGATGTAGCCGCAGCCGCCGCGCACTTCCATCGCGTCGCCCGTGACTTTGCGTGCATCGCGGCAGGCGCGGAACTTGATGAGCGGCGTGAGGATGCGCAGCAGCGCATAGGCGTCGGGCTCGCCGGCATCGGAGCGGGCCAGCGCCAGCGCTGTCTGGCACACCATCGTGCGTGCCTGCTCGGCGGGCAGGCGCAGCTTGTCGAGCTGGCGCTGCATCAGCGGCATCTGCTCGAGCGTGCGGCCGAAGGCGCGGCGCTCCGAGGCGATGAACTCGGCCTCGGCCACCGCGCGGCGCATCAGGCCGGCGGCCCGCACGCCGTTCGACAGGCGCGAGTTGTTGACCATGTCGGCCATCTGCACGAAGCCGCGGCCCGCTTCGCCCACGAGGTACGCGACCGCGCCTTCGAGGCGGATCTCGCCGCTGGCCATCGAGCGCGTGCCGAGCTTGTCCTTCAATCGGATGATGCGGTAGTGGTTGAGGCTGCCGTCGTCCAGCCGGCGCGGCAGCAGGAACAGCGATACGCCCTTCATGCCCGCCGCGCCATCGTCGGCGCGTGCGAGCACCATCGCGAAGTCGGCGTCGGGGTTGGAGCAGAACCACTTGTCGCCGGTAAGGCGCCAGCTGCCATCGGCTTCGGCGTGTGCCATGGTGGCGGTGGCGGCGATGTCGGAGCCGGCCGCCTGCTCGGTCATGAACATCGCGCCCTGCGCGAGTTCGTCGAAGTCGAGCGAGGTCAGGCGCGGCAGGTACCTGGCGACCAGATCAGGGTTGCCGAACTTCTTCAGCGTGCGCGTGAGCGAGTCGGTCATCGACACCGGGCAGCACAGGCCGAACTCGGCCTGCACGAACAGGTAGGTCAGCACGTATTTGACGAGCGGCGGCATCTTGCCCTTCCAACCCAGCGTGTCGTCGCGGTGCGAGATGGCGGCCAGGCCGAACTCGGCGAGCGCGAGGCGTTCCATCTCGACGTAGGCAGGATGCTTGACGACCTCCTGCTCGTCGAGACCGGTGCGCGTGCGCTGCTTCAGCGTGGGCGGGTTGCGGTCGGCGGTGCCGGCCAGCTCGTCGAGCAGGCCGCCCGCGAGGCCGCCCAGGCGCTCGAAGTGCGGCTGCATGTGTTGCCGCAGGTCGTCGGGCAGGTAGAGCGCGAGCAGGGCGTGCAGCTCGGCGTCGGTGGTGAACAGGTTCTGGCCGTGGCGATCGGGAATCGGATGGGCGTGCTCTGCGGACATGCGCTTTGTCTCCTTGGTTCGCCGCATTGTTGAAGCCGAGACGATCCGTGTCTAATATCGATTTGGTCTTGTTCGATTCGATCTGACTATCCATGGAACTGCGGCACCTGCGCTACTTCTCCGTGCTCGCCGAAGAGCTGCACTTCGGGCGCGCGGCGCGGCGCCTGTCGATCTCGCAGCCGCCGCTGTCGGTGGCGATCCGGCAGCTGGAGGACAACGTGGGCGCGCGGCTGTTCGAGCGCAACAGCAAGGAAGTGCGGCTCACGCCTGCCGGGGAAGCGCTGCGCATCTCGGCGCGGCGCGTGCTGCTGCAGGCGGAAGAGGCCGCCATCGAGGCGCGCGATGTGGCGCTGGGCTCGGCGGGTCGGCTGCGCATCGGCTTTGTCGGCGCGATGCTGTACCGGGGCTTGCCGCAGGCGCTGCGTGCCTTTCAGGCGAAGCACCCGGCGGTGCGCATCACGCTGAGCGAACTCAACTCGGGCGTGCAGATCGCCGAGCTGCTGAACGACCGGCTCGACCTCGGCTTTGCGCACACGCGCCGCGTGCCCCTCGAACTGCAGCACCGGCTGCTGCTGTCCGAGCCCTTCGTGGCCTGCCTGCCGGCCGGGCATGCGCTGGCCCGCAAGCGCGTGCTGGCGCCGGCCGACCTGCGCGAGCAGCCCTTCGTGCTGTTCTCGCGCGAGGCCTCGCCCGACTACCACGAGCGCATCCTGTCGATCTGCGCCGACGCGGGCTTCCTGCCCGAGGTGCGGCACGAGGTGCGCCACTGGCTGGCGGTGGTCTCGCTGGTGTCGCAGGGCATGGGCGTGGCGCTGGTGCCTCAGGCGATGCGGCATTCGGCCTTGCGCGGCGCGGTGTTCAGGCCGCTCGATCGGGTGGTGGCGCAGTCGGAGGCCTATGGCATCTGGCGCAACGGACCGGCCAACGTGCTGGTCGAGCGTCTGCTGCAGGGCGTGGCGGACAGCATTGCCGCCGAGCAGGCTCAGGCGTAGAGCGGCTCTTCGGCCATCTGCTCGCACTGGTCTTCCAGCACGAGGATCTGCCCCTTCCAGTAGTCGCTGGAGCCGAACCACGGAAAGTTGATCGGAAAGATCGGGTCTTCCCAACGCCGTGCCAGCCAGGCGCTGTAGTGGATGAGCCGCAGCGTGCGCAGCGGCTCGATCAGCGCCAGCTCGCGCCGGTCGAATTCGCGGAACTGCTCGTAGCCGTCGAGCAGGCCCGACAGCTGCGAGGTGCGCTGTGCGCGGTCGCCCGACAGCAGCATCCACAGGTCCTGCACCGCGAAGCCCGTGCGCGCGTCGTCGAGGTCGACGAAGTGCGGGCCGCCGCCGGGGCGGTCGGTGGGCGTCCAAAGGATGTTGCCGGGATGCACGTCGCCGTGCAGGCGCAGCTTGCGGGGCGTGAAATCGGAGGCCGGCGGCTGCAGTGCGAGGGCGGTTGCACGGACCATGTCCAGCGCCGCGTTGCAGGCCGTTTCCCAGTCGCGCTGCACGTCGAGCGGGATCTTGTCGTTCTCGAGCAGCCAGTCGCGCGAATCGAGGCCGAAGGTCTGCAGGTCGAGCGCGGGGCGGGCCTCGAAAGGCTTGGCGCCGCCCACGGTGTGGATGCGCGCGAGGAAGCGGCCCACCCATTCGAGCACTTCGAAGTCGTCGAGCTCGGGCGCGCGGCCGCCGCGGTAGGGGCTCACGCTGAACGCGAAGCCGGCGTGGTGGTGCAGGGTGCGGCCGTCGAATTCCAGCGGCGCCACCGCGGGCACTTCCGCCGCGGCCAGTTCGAGCGAGAAGCCGTGCTCCTCGAGGATCTCGGCCTCGCTCCAGCGGCCGGGGCGGTAGAACTTGACCACCACCGCCGAGCGATCTTCCAGGTGGACCTGGTAGACCCGGTTTTCATAGGAGTTCAGGCCGGTGAGCCGGCCGTCGCCGTGCAGGCCGAGCGTCGCGAGCGCGTCGAGCACCACGTCGGGCGTGAGGCTCTCGTAGGGATGGGTGTTGGCGGGCGCCGCGGGGGAAGGGGTCATGCAGCGATTGTCGCCACACGGACCCTCGAGGCTGTTACAGCCCGCCCGGTTGCTTGTAAAGCGAAAGGATATGCCCGGTGCGCGGGTCGCCCTTGCCGGCCAGCACCTGCGCGTAGGCGGCCTGCACGGCCTCGCCGCCGTGATGGTGCTCGGCGTGCAGCCAGGGGTTGTTGACGTCGGTCACCGTGGCGAGGAAGTTGCGCCAGGCCGCCACCATGCGCCGGCCGAATTCGTCCGCGCCCCATTCGGCGGTGCGCTTCTTGATCTGCGCCGGTGCAAAGAACAGCGTGGCGCGCGGGCCCGACAGGTCCTTGCCCGCGCCCTTGGAGGCGAGTTGCTCCACGTGCGTGCCGCCGATCGAGCAGCTGTACTTCAGATTCGTGAAGCGCTCGTGGATGGCGCTGCGCAGCCCGCCGTTGCCGGCGAAGTCGACGTACACGCAAGGCGTGTCTGCCGCGATGCCGTCGAGTGCGTCGTAGGTCACCACGCGGTGGTAGCAGCCCAGGCTTTCGCAGAAAGCGACGTTGGCTGGCGAGGTCAGGCCGATTACCTCGATGCCTTTGCGCTGGTGCAGCTGAAAGGCCGTGCCGTAGGCCGTCTTGCTCGATGCGCTCGACAGCAGCATGGTGCTGGCGCCGAAGAAGTCGTTGTCGGCCATGAAGTCGTCGATCAGCCACGAGGTGATGAACAGCGGGCGCAGCAGCGCCTGCAGGTCTTCGGTGTCGGTGGTATAGAGCGGGTCGGCGTTGCAGCGGAAGTACTGGTTGTAGACCGCGGGCAGCTCGGCGCGGTGCGGGGCGGCGTCGGTAAAGCGCGCGACCGACAGCCGGTCGGGGCTCAGCACCGCGCTCGAGGCCATCGGCCAGTAGCCGTAGAGCCGCTCGCCCACCGACACGCCGGGGTGCTGCGACTGCACCACGCTCGCAAAGCCCCACACCGGAATGCTGCCCCAGCCTTCTTCCTCGGACGGAAAGAACTGCCAGTAGCTCATCGCCTCGCCGAAGGCGGCGTAGGTGATGTTGTTGGAAGTGAGCGCAAAGCTGTCGATGCGCACGCGCACCTGGCCGTCGGCGAGCGGCTCGTCGCTGGCGGTGTGCAGGCGCGTGGTGGCGAGCTGGTCTTTGCGGATGAGAAGGCTGGTGGTGCTCATGAGCGAGGCTCCGGGCGGTTGGTATGCGGCTACGTTAGCCAGCCTCGATGAAAGGCGCCACCGCGCGGCGCGTTTCGGCGTCACCCGTGAGACATCGGCGGGCATGAAAAAAAGCGACCCGGCTTGTGGCCGGGTCGCTTCTTCGCGTGTGCAACAAGCGGTCAGGCGATCGTCAAATCGACGTCGATGTTGCCGCGCGTTGCGTTCGAATACGGGCACACCTGGTGAGCGGCGTCGACCAGCTTCTGCTTGGCGTCGGTGTCCAGGCCGGGCAGCGTGATCGCCAGCTTCACGGCGATGCCGTAGGCGGCGCCGCCGTTCGTCGGGCCAAGCGAAACGCTGGAGTCGATGGCGACGTCTTCGGGCACCTTCACGCCGATCTTCGGGCCCACGGCCTTCATCGCGCCGATGAAGCAGGCGGCGTAGCCGACAGCGAACAGCTGCTCGGGGTTGGTGCCGGGCTTGCCGGAACCGGGCGAGCTCAGCTTGACGTCGATGGCGCCGTCGCTGGACTTGCCTGCGCCGTCACGGCCGCCGACCGTGTGGGCTTCTGCGGTGTAGAGCACTTTGTCGAGCTTGGTGGTCATGGTGATTCCTTTGGTGATGATGGAGGAGGGTGGTGAAAAGCTTCGTTCTCTCTTGAGGATGCGATCGAAGCGGGAGAAAAAGTTGCGCTGCGTCAGGCCGCTTTCCTGATGCGGTCGCGCAGGGCCTGGATCTGCTGGGTGAGCGAAATCAGCTCGGGTACCGAGCACTGGGCCGCCGCCATCAGGCACTCGGGCACGTCGGCCGCGCGGCCCTTGAGCTTGCGGCCGGCGGATGTCAGCATGATGTGCACGCGGCGCTCGTCGGCCACGTCGCGCACGCGGGCCACGTAGCCGTTGGCCTCGAGGCGCTTGAGCAGCGGCGTGAGCGTGCCGGAGTCGAGCGAAAGCTGTTCGCCGAGCGCGGAGACCGTAGGGCCGTCTTGCTCCCACAGGGCGAGCATCACGAGGTACTGGGGATAGGTGAGCTGCAGCTTTTCCAGCACCGGCTTGTAGAGCCGCGTCATGGCCAGCGAAGCGGAATACACGGCGAAACACAGCTGGTTGTCGAGCTTGAGCATTTCGTCGGCGGGGGCTGGGGTGGAGCGCATGGGTCGAATTGTAGCGAGCAATTGAATTGTGTGCAATGTAATTCGGAAGTTTCGGTGCTGTTCCTGGCTGCAACAGGGCCGCTCAGCCCCTGAACCGCTTGCGCGTCAACGCCAGCGCGATCCAGAAGGCGACGACCGCATAGACGGCCAGCACCGCCGCGTGCACCCACCAGCCGGTCGGCCATTGGTCCATGAACAGCGGCCGCACCAGCGCCACCGCGTTGGTCAGCGGCAGCCACGCCGCCACGGCCCTCACCGCCGAGGGCAATTGCTCCAGCGGAAAGAACACGCCGCTCAGGAACATCATCGGCGTCATGAACAGCGTGAAGTAGTACGTGAAGAAGTCGTAGCCCTTGGCCAGCGCATTGAAGATCAGAGCGATCGACGAGAAGGTGATGCCGGCGCCGACCAGCACCATCCACGCGACGACGAGCTTCGGGCTGTGGCTGATGCCCAGCCCGAGCATCACGAACAGGATCGCCGTGACCGTGAAGATCGACTTGAACGCGGCCCACAGCATCTCGGCCAGCACGATGTCGTCGAGACCGACCGGCGCGTTCATGATGCCGTCCCAGGTCTTCTGCACATGCATGCGCGAGAACGCCGAGTACAGGGCCTCGAAGCTCGCCGCGTTCATCGCGCTCATGCAGATCGAGCCGCTCGCCAGGAACAGGATGTACGGCACCTTCACGCCGTCGACCGACACCTGCCCCACCAGCGCGCCCATGCCGTAGCCGAAAGCCACGAGCCAGATCAGCGGCTCGGCGATGTTGCCGATCAGGCTCGGAATGGCCAGCTTGCGCCACACCAGCAGGTTGCGCAGGAACACGGGCCACCAGCGCAGCGAGAGTTCGGGCGCGCGCCACACGGAAGGCGCAGGCGGCGACGCAGCGGTCGCAATGTTGTTCATGATTTCCTCTCCATTTCAGGAATACCGCGGAACCGGCTTTGCCGGGCCGCTGGTATTGCCCCCGGCGAGGGGGTAGGAGGCCACACGAAGTGGGCAAGCCTGGGGGTGTGCCGCATTCTTAGCCGTCCTCTCGAATCTGCCTGCCGGTGAGCTTGAGGAACAGGTCCTCCAGGTTCGCGGGCCGATGGAAAGTGCGCAGGCCGCTGTGTCGCGTCAGCGCATCGAGCAGCCGCCGCGCGTCCTGCGTGTAGAAGAAAACGGTCTCCCCGCTGACCTCCACGCGTGCTGCCATCGCCTTCAGTTCGGGTGAGTCGGCCAGCGACAGCGCGCCGTTGCCGTACACCTCGACCACGTCGGGTTCCAGGTGCTCGGCGATCAGGTCGCGCGGCCGGCCTTCGGCGATCTTGCGGCCGTGGTCGAGCACCAGCAGGCGCGAGCACAAACGCTCGGCCTCGTCCATGAAATGCGTGGTCAGCAAGATCGACTTGCCCTGCTGCAGCAAGACCTGCAGCCGCTCCCACATGAGGTGCCGCGCCTGCGGATCGAGTCCGGTGGTCGGCTCGTCGAGCAGCAGCAGCCTGGGATCGTTGACCAGCGCGCGCGCCAGCGACAGCCGCCGCCGCATGCCGCCCGACAGTTCGCCCGGCCTCGCGTCGGCCTTGTGCGACAGCGCCGCGAACTCCAGCAGTTGCGGCACGCGTGCGCGCACCTGCGCCTTGCCGAAGCCGAAGTAGCGGCCGTACACCACGAGGTTCTCGGCGCAGCTGAAATCGGGGTCGAGCGTGTCGAACTGCGTCACCACGCCGAGCTGGGCCTTGATGGCCAGCGCGTCGCGCGGCATCTGCAGCCCCAGCGCGGAGATGTCGCCGCCATCGGGCGTGGTGAGGCCCAGGCACATGCGGATGGTGGTGGTCTTGCCGGCGCCGTTCGGGCCGATCACGCCGAGGCACTCGCCGGGCGCGATCTCGAACGAGAGGTCGTCGACGACGGTGGTGTCGCCGTAGCGCTTGTGCAGGTGGCTGGCGTGGAAGAGCGGAGACTGAATGGAGGATTGTGTGGGTGGCACGCGGCCATTCTGACGCAGCCGTGCCGCGGGCGCCCCATCGCTTCAATCGATGGACAACCGCGTGTGTTCGGGGCCACTACATGGCGGGGGCGTCCGGCGGACCCTCGATAACCCGGGTCGAACCGCACGCCGGCGGCTGCACAATCGACGCCGAGAATGGCGTTTGTGCGGTGGGAGGCCCAAAGATGCTGCGTTTCTGGCTGGCGCTGCCGGTGCTGATGCTGTTCGGCGCCTGCGCGCCTTTTCATCGGCCGCTGGCGGCTGTGGACCGCCACAAGGTTCAGGAAGTCGACGTGCGCGTCGTCGTTGCGCAGGAGAGCTTCATGTTCTCCGCGCAGCCCCCCGGCGTGAGCGCGGCCACGGGCGGCGGGCTGATCGGCGCACTGATCGATTCGTCGGTGCAGCAATCGCGCCAGAAGGACATGAGCGCCGAGGTGCAGGCCATCGTCGGCCCGCTGCTCGACTACGACTACCGCGTGGAGGCGGGCAAGGCGCTCGACGCCCTGCTGGCCGAGCCGAGTTCGTTCCCGCTGAAGATCCGCTCGTCGCAGGTGCTCGCGGCCATGCCGGCGAAGGCCGAGCATGAGGCCCGCATCGCCGCCACGAAGGCCGGTCCCGCCTACATGGTGCTGCTGCTGCAGTACGCGCTGGAGCCCGGCCTGGGCGCCTTCACCACGCGAACCTCGGCCCTGCTGTGGCAGGACGGCCGCAGCGAGCCCAGCTACCGCGCTGCGGCCATTTTCCAAACGCCCGTCGGCGGCACGGCGCGCGCCGCCGTGCTGCGGCGGCTCACGGCGAACGACGGGCAGGTGCTGCGCGGCGTGATGCGCGAGTCGATGGCGCAGACCCTGCATGCGGTGGCGCTGGACATTGCCGGCGCCCGCTCCGGCGGCGTGAAGAGCGCGCGCTTCAACGTCAACGGCTCGTGGGTGACGCTGGCCGGCCAGGGCTTCGACGAGCAGCCGGGCCGCGTGCTGTTCCGCGACCAGGACGGCGCCATGTATTCGGTCAGGAGCGCCGCGCCATGAGGCCGTGCCACGAACAACTCGCCGCTGCTGCATTCGCCGCGCTCTGCGCCCTGCCCACCCTCTCGCATGCCCTCACCGAGAGCGAGCCGCTCTCCATGGTCTTCGAGCCGGCGCCCGAACCGGCCGAGCGGCCCAATGGCGTACCGGCCGCACCGCTGCGGCTCGCGCGCGGCTGCACGCTGTACCTGCCCGCGATCGAGGACGCGCGCAGCAACAAGGCCTACGCCGGCAACCTCACGGTGATGCTGCCGACGGTGCACGCCACGCCCCGGTCCGTGCAGTCGCTGCGCAGCGGCGACGCCACGGCGTGGACGCGCGGGGCGCTGCAATCGCTGGGCCGCTACGGACTCCAGGCGGTGCCGGGGGCGCCGCCCGCAAGCGACGGTGGTGGTGCCAGGCAGGCCGTGGCCGACGTCGCGCTGCGTCTCGCCCATGCGTGGTCGGTGAACCTGAACCTGGTTTCGCACGTCGTGCTGAAGGTGAGCTACCGCCTGCCCGGTGGCGCGACCGTCGCGCGCCAGTACCACGGCATGGGCACGCGCACCAACTGGACCAGCGCCAATGGCGAGTTCATGTCGGTGCTGAACCTCGGCCTCGAAGAGGCGGTGCGGGGCATGGCGATCGACGCCACCGCGCTCTGCGATGGCAGGCCGCTGCCCGAGCCGGTGGGCGCAGCATGAAGCGCGCGCTGAAGCTGCACCTGACGTGCTGCGCTTTGCAGGAATCGCAAATAGCGGCCTTCGTCGTGGTGTGCGAGCAAGTCGGGCTCAAGCCGATGCTGATCGACCTCGCCCATGGCGAGCAGAAGCAGCAGCCCATCGCCACCGGCTGGCTTCGCGGCACGCTCGAAGAAGCGAAGGCCGAGGCCATGGCCCTGGGGCAATGGCTGGCGCGCGCGGGCATGGCGGTGCGGCGCGTGAAGATCGAGGTGCCGGTCCAGGGCTGGGAGCGGCTGAGCCAGCCCGACCAGTATTTCGAGTGGCGCGGCAAGCTGCAGCTGCACGACGCATCCGCGCTGCAGCACCTGTGCGAGACACACGGCGCGCGGCTGTCGCGCAACAGCCTCATGGGCGAGACCGGCATGCGCTTCGTGACGCTGCGCAGCCGCGAGCCGCTGGCCGGGTTCAAGACGCGGGTGGCGGCGCTGGCGGGCCAGCTGGAACGCGAAGGCTGGCCGCTGCTGAAGCAGGACAGCGAGCTCTGCCTGCACGACAGCCGCGAATCGCTCGACGACGGCTGGCCGGGGCGCCGCTTGACGCCGCCCGGGCTCAGAGCCTGAGGCCGCTGAACTCCATCTTCATCCAGTCGATGAACGCCCGCGTGCGCGCGGGCAGCAGCCGCGCGTTGGGATAGATCACGCTCACCGGCCGCGGCGGCGGCTCGAAGTCTTCGAGCACCAGCTTCAGCCGCCCCTGCGCCACGTGCGGCATCACCTGGTACGAGAAGAAGGTGCCGAAGCCCATGCCCGCCGCGCACGACTCGATGGCCGGGGCCAGGTGGTTGAACTCCAGGCGGTTGTTCAGCGTCACGCTGATCGTCTTGCAGCCGTCGCGAAACAGCCACTGCGCCGGCGCGTCGATGCGGCCGCGCACGCAGGGCGCACCGGCCAAGTCGCGCGGATGCCGTGGCGTGCCGTGCTGCGCGAGGTACTCGGGGCTCGCGGCCACCACGCGGCGGATGGTGCCGAGCGTCTGCGCCACCAGCGAAGAATCTTCCAGCGGGCTGATGCGGATGCCCACGTCGATGCCTTCCTCGAGCAGGTTCACGGTGCGGTCGTACAGGCGCACGCTGCAGCGCACCTTTTCGTGGCGCTGCATGAAGCGCACGATGGCGGGCGCCACGTACATGTGGCCGAAGAGCACCGGCGCGGTGATGGTGAGCTGGCCCGCCGGCTCGCGCGCCTCGGCCTTCAGCGCGAGGTCGGCGGCGTCGGCCGCGAGCAGCACCTCGCGCGCGCTCGGCAGGTAGTGGCGGCCTTCCTCGGTGAGCGACAGCCGGCGCGTGGTGCGGTGGAACAGGCGCACGCCCAGGTGCGCCTCCAGCGCGGCGAGCGAGCGCACCACCGCCGGCAGCGAGCTGCCGAGCGCCTCGGCGGCGCGGGTCAGGCTGCCCTGGTCGGCAATCTGAACGAAGGTCTGCATGGCTTTGAAACGATCCATGGCGCGATTAAACCGGAAAATGCAGCAGTCAAATACCGAATTGGCTATTCATTCATCTGGTGCAAGAGAGAACAATCCAGGCAACACCCCGCTATCCTCAAACAAGGAGTTCCCCATGACTGCCGCCCGCCCCGCCCAGCCCATCAAGCTCTACGGTTCCGCCATCTCGGGCCACGTGCATCGCGTGCGCCTGTTCCTCGCGATGCTCGGCCTGCCATTCGAGAACATCGAGATCGACATGCGCAAGCGCGAGAACCGCACGCCCGAATTCCTGGCGCGCAACCCCTTCGGCCAGGTGCCGGTGATCGAGGACGGCGAGCTCGCGCTGGCCGATTCCAACGCCATCCTCGTCTACCTCAACGAACGCTACGCGCCGGACCCCGCGCGCTGGATGCCGCGCGACCCCGTCGGTGCGGCGCGCGTGCAGCGCTGGTTCTCGGTGGCGGCCGGCCCGCTCGCCTACGGCCCGGCGGCGGCGCGGGTCATTGCGCTGTTCGGCCGCGACACCGACCCGGCGGAGACCGTCGCGCGTTCGCATGCGCTGCTCTCGGTGATGGAAATGCATCTGCAGCAGCAGCCCTTCCTCGCCGGCCCCGACGCAACGCTCGCCGATATCGCGAACTACGCCTACGTGGCGCATGCACCCGAAGGCAGCGTGTCGATCGACGCTTATCCGAACGTGCGCGGCTGGCTCGAACGCGTGGAAGCCCTGCCGGGGTTCGTGCCGATGGTGCGCACGCCCGTCGGACTCGGAGCGGTCGCATGATCGCCGCGCCGTTCCATGCGGGCGAGCGCGCGATGCAAGCCCTGGCGGGCTCGCGCGAGCAGATGGAGGTGGCGGGCCCGCGCGTCATTCGCGACTACATGCCCGACCAGCACCGCGAATTCTTCGGGCTGCTGCCGTTCCTCGTGGTCGGCAGTCTCGATGCGGAACTGCAGCCGTGGGCCAGCGTGCTCGCGGCGCCCGCCGGCTTCGTGCATTCACCCGATGCCACGCACCTGCGCGTCGATGCGCTGCCGGCGGCGGGCGATCCGCTCGCCGGGCAACTGAAGCAGGGCGCCACGCTGGGCCTGCTCGGCATACAGCCGCACACGCGGCGGCGCAACCGCATGAACGGCACGGTCGAGGCGCTCGATGGGTCGGGCTTCATGGTCGCGGTGCAGCAGAGCTTCGGCAACTGCCCGCGCTACATCCAGGCGCGCGAGCCGGTGTTCGCATCGCCGCGCGGCGATGCGGCGCCGCAGGTGCAGTGGCTCGACGAGCTCGACCTGGCGGCGCATCGCCTGATCGGCAGCGCCGACACGCTGTTCATCGCCACCGCCTATCCGAACGAAGCGGCGGCGGGCGATGAGGCGGATGCAAGTTCGCACGGCGTCGACGTGTCGCACCGCGGTGGCCGTCCGGGCTTCGTGCGCATCGACAACGACCACGAAGGCGACGTGCTCACCGTGCCGGATTTCAACGGCAACCGCTTCTTCAACACGCTCGGCAACCTGGCGGCGCATCCGCGCGCGGGGCTGCTGTTTGTCGACTTCGACAGCGGCGACCTGCTGCACGTGGCGGTCACGGCAGAGATCGTGTGGGACGGTCCCGAAGTGGCCGCGTTCGAAGGTGCGGAGCGGCTGATGCGCTTTCGGGTCGCGCACGCCCTGCGTCGTCCGGCGGCGTTGCCGCTGCGCTGGGGCGATGCGCAACTGTCGCCCCACTTGGCGGGCACGGGTCAGTGGAACACGGGGATGCGCGCGTTGACCGACGGCCGATAGCTCCAGCCGCGCAGGCGCTGCGCGTCGAGGTCGGCTGCATGGCGCGGCAGCAGGGCTTCGAGGCTGGCCGCCGCCAGCGTGCAGGCCAGCGCCTGCCCCGGACACGCGTGCATGCCGTGGCCGAAGCCGAGCATGCGGCGGCGGGCGCGCACGGGCATGAAGCGATCGGGGTCGGGGTTGAGTGCCGGGTCGCGGTTGGCCGAGGCCAGCAGCACCAGCACCGCATCGCCTGCCGCCAGCGGGGCGCCGGCGATGGTGACGGCCTCGGCGGCAAAGCGCCGCGTGTTGTGCACCGACGGGTCGTAGCGCGCGGTCTCCTCGACGATGGCTTGCAGGCCGTCGCGCGTGCGGGTCGACGCACTCAGCAGCGAAGGCTCGCGCATCACCGCGATCAGGCTGTTGCCGACCAGGCCCGCCGTGGCATCGCAGGTCTGCGACAGCAGGCCTGCGAGGTTCGCGAGCAGCGAGCGCGAAACGCGCGCATCGCCCGCGCTCTCGGCGAGCACAGCCGCGAGCAGCGTGCCGTGCCGCGGCGGCGCGCTCGCTGCCAGCATTTCAAAGCGCGCCATCAGTTCGCCCGCTGCGGCGCTCGCACGCTCCAGCTGCGCGGGCGTGGACAGCGGCGACAGGCAGGCCACGAAGTCGCGCATCCACCGGTCCACCTGCGCCAGTGCATCGTCGGCAAAACCCAGCAGGTGCGCGACGGCCTGCACGGGCATCGAGAACAGCGTGTCGGACAGCGGCTGCTGCCTGGGCACGCGCTGCGCCACCCGCAAGGCGGCTGCATGCACGGCGTTGAGGTCGAGGCCGGTCAGCGCTCGTTGCAGCGCAGGCCGATGCGCCTGGTGCGCCACGCCGTCGTTCATGCGCACCAGATGTCCGAACACTTCGCCGGCCGCGCTGCCCACGATCGCGCGCGGCACCGGCTCGGCGGCCGGCCGCACGCGCAACGCGCCATGCGCGAGCAGCACCTGCTCGACGACATCCGCCCGGCTTGCGACCCAGAGGCGCAGCTTCTCGTTCCACGCGAGCGGCGGGCCGTCGCGCAGGGCTGCGTAGCAGGGATAGGGATCGGCATGCGTGGCGGCCGCGACCGGATCGGCGGGCATGTCGATATCGACGGGGCGGTTGCTTTCGTTCATGGCCGCAGTGTGCGATCGAAGCCGCCATCACACTTCGCCCACGAACGAAGTGTCGGATGCAGCGTCGTTCTACGATGCGCGCATGGACACCCTTTCCTCCTCCGCCGATTTGCAGCTGGCCCGCCTGGCCGGCGCCATCGCCGAACCGGCGCGCGCCCGCATGCTGAGCTGCCTGATGGACGGCCACGCGCGCACCGCCACCGAGCTCGCCACCGTCGCCGAGGTGGCCGCGTCGACCGCCAGCGCGCACCTCGCGCGCCTGAAGGACGAGCGGCTGGTCGAGCTGCTGGTGCAGGGCAAGCACCGCTACTTCCGCCTCGCCAGCGACGACGTCGCCGCCGCGCTCGAAAGCCTGATGGTGGTGGCGGGCACGCCGCGCACACCCGGGTTCGAGCCGAGCACGCCGAGCCGCCTGCGCAGCGCGCGCACCTGCTACGACCACATGGCGGGCACGGCGGGCGTCGCGCTGCACGACCGGCTGCACGCCCAGGGCTGGCTCAGCGGCCTGCAGAGCGGCTCGTACGAGCTCACGCCCGAAGGCGCGATCGCGCTGGAGAGCCTGGGCGTCGAGGTCGATGCGGTGCGCCGCTCGCGCCGGCGCTTTGCCTGCGCCTGCCTGGACTGGAGTGAACGCCGGCCGCACCTGGGCGGCGCATTGGGTGCCGCATGGCTGCAGCTGTCGCTGCGCCGGGGATGGGTACGGCAGGAGCTGGACGGGCGGGCGCTCACCCTCACGCCGAAGGCGCAGCGCGAGATGCCGGAGCTTTTTTCTTGAAGCGCCGGGCGATCAGGCTTTGAGCTTGAGCAGGTAGATCAGCGGGCCGGCCATTGCCGTGTCGAGTTCGAGGAAGCTCTCGAAGTCCTTGCCCGCCATCCAGTACGCGTCCCAGTTGTTGCGCTTGATGGTCTTCTGCCAGAGTTCGGCCATGGTGGCGCGGCGCACGGCTTCGAGCAGCACGGCCTTGCGCTCGGCCGTGACCTTCTTGCCGGTGAGCACGCCGCGCCAGTTGGCGAGGTCGGCGTCCACGCCCTGTTCGCGCACCGCCGGAATGCCCATGAACGAGCGCTTGGCCGATACGCCGATGGCGCGCAGCTTGCCGCTGGCCAGGCCTTCGCTGAATTCGCTGAAGCCCGAGATGCCGGCGGCCGCCTTGCCGCTTTCCAGCGCCTCGACCACTTGTGCCCCGCCGGGGTACGGCTGGTAGACCAGCGCGGCCGCGTTGCCGGCCACGCGCGCCAGCATGCCGGCGTACATGTGGTCCACGCCGCCGGCCGAGCCGCCGGCGATGACCGTCTTGGCGGCATCGGCGCGCAGCTGCGCGATCAGGTCCTTCGGCGTCTTGATGGGCGAGTCGGCCTTCACCGCCACCACCTCGTAGTCGCTGGTGAGCCGCGCCACCGGCGCGAGCTGCGCCATGGTGACGGCGGGCTTCTGCAGCGCGACCGCGCCGACCATGACCATGCCGCTCATCAGCAGGGTGTCGGGGTCGGCATCGTATTTCTCTACGTACTTCGCCAGGCCGATGGTGCCGCCCTTGCCGCCGATGTTCTCGTAGGCGATATCGCCCACCGCGCCCGACGCCACCATGGCGGCACCGAGTGCGCGGCCGGTCTGGTCCCAGCCGCCGCCTTCGTTGGCGGGAATGACGATGCGCAGCTTGGGGATCAGCTGCGGTTCGGCCGCGCCAGCCAACCGGGGCCAGAACGCTTCTGGCACCACGCCCGCGACGACGGCCGATGCCAACCATGCAGCGAGGCTGCGGCGAGAAAGGCCTGCTGGCACGGGATGCGGCATTTTGTTTCCAGTTGTCTACAAAGGTAACTGGATGATGTCCGAAAAACGAGCAACCTCCTCAAGTTTTACATCTAGGGAAAACCCTTGGAATTGAGCAGCGCCGTTGCCCCTCAGGCTTTCAGCTTGAGCAGATAGATCAGCGGACCGGCCATCGCCGTGTCGAGTTCGAGGAAGTTCTCGAAGTCCTTGCCCTCCATCCAGAAGGGGTCCCAGTTGTTCTGCTTGATGGTTTTCTGCCACAGATCGGTGGCGGTGGCGCGCCGCACCACCGTCAGCAGCGCTGCCTTGCGGTAAGGCGGTACCTTGCGGCCGGTGAGCACGCCGCGCCAGTTGGCGAGGTCGGCATCGACGCCCTGTTCGCGCACCGACGCAATGCCCTGGAACGGTCGCTTCGACGACACGCCGATGGCGCGCAGCTTGCCGCTGGCCAGGCCTTCGCCGAACTCGCTGTAGCCCGAGATGCCCGCCGCGGCCTTGCCGCTTTCCAGCGCCTCGACCACTTCCGCGCCGCCGGGGTGCGCCTGGTAGACCAGCGTCTGCGAGGCGTCGGCCACGCGCGCCAGCATGCCGGCGTACATGTGGTCCACGCCGCCGGCCGAGCCGCCCGCGATGACGGTGTTGGCCGCATCGGCGCGCAGCTGCGCGATCAGGTCCTTGGGTGTCTTGATGGGCGAATCGGCCTTCACCGCCACCACCTCGTAGTCGCTGGTAAGGCGGGCGATGGGCGCCACGTGGGCCATGGTGACGGCAGGCTTCTGCAGCGCCACCGCGCCGACCATGACCATGCCGCTCATCAGGATCGTGTCGGGGTCCGCATCGTATTTCTCGGCGTACTTCGCCAGGCCGATGGTGCCGCCCTTGCCGCCGACGTTCTCGTACACCACGCTGCCGACCGCGCCGGAGGCCAGCATCGCGGCGCCGAGCGCGCGGCCGGTCTGGTCCCAGCCGCCGCCTTCGTTGGCGGGAATCACGATGCGCAGCTTGCTGCTCACGGGCGCGTCGGCGGCGTGCGCGGCGTGCGGCCAGAGGGCGGCATGCCCTGTGCCGACTGCTGCGGCCGAGGCCGCGATCCATGCCGAGAAGCTGCGGCGGGAGAGGGGAACGGAAGGCGACTGGGGCATCTTTTTTCCGGTTGTCTGTAGGGCCAACCAGATGATGTCCGCGAAACGCGGCGATCCCGCGCCGCGGCGGGCAGGACAAACCCTGAGGCCCGCGCTCTTCCAGGGCCCTGCTGGAGCCCTTCTTCTTACTGAAACGCCACCTCGTCGAAGCTGCGCAGCTTGCGGCTGTGCAGCCGTGTCGAGCCTTCCGCGCGCAGGATGTCGATGGCCCGCATGCCGATGCGCAGGTGCTGCTCCACGCGTTCGCGGTAGAAGTGGTTGGCCATGCCGGGCAGCTTGATCTCGCCGTGCAGCGGCTTGTCGCTCACGCACAGCAGGGTGCCGTAGGGCACGCGGAAGCGGAAGCCGTTGGCCGCGATGGTCGCGCTTTCCATGTCGAGCGCCACGGCCCGGCTCTGGCTGAAGCGGCGCTGCGGCTGGTTGCCGGGCAGCAGCTCCCAGTTGCGGTTGTCGGTACTGGCCACGGTGCCGGTGCGCATGATCTTCTTGAGGTCGGGGCCTTCGTAGCGTGTGATGTCGGCCACGGCTTTTTCCAGCGCGAGCTGGATTTCCGACAGCGCCGGAATCGGTACCCACAGCGGCAGCTCCTCGTCGAGCACGTGGTCTTCGCGCACGTAGGCGTGCGCCAGCACGTAGTCGCCGAGCTGCTGCGTGTTGCGCAGGCCGGCGCAGTGGCCCAGCATCATCCAGGCATGCGGGCGCAGCACCGCGATGTGGTCGGTGATGGTCTTGGCATTGGCCGGGCCGACGCCGATGTTGACCATCGTGGTGCCGCTGCAGTCCTCGCGCACCAGGTGGTAGGCCGGCATCTGCGGCAGCCGCGGCGGCGCGGTGCCCTGGCTGCCGTCGAGCAGGTGGCCGTAGGTGCTGCTCGAACCGGCCGGCAGCCCGCGCCGGCGCGTGACCACGTTGCCGGGCTCGATGAAGGCGACGTACTCGCTGTTCTCGTCGGCCATTGCCTCGTGGCCCAGGCGCACGAACTCGTCGATGTAGAACTGGTAGTTGGTGAACAAGACGAAGTTCTGGAACCACTCGGGCGCGGTGCCCGTGTAGTGGCGCAGGCGGTGCAGCGAGTAGTCCACCCGCGCGGCCGTGAACAGCGACAGGGGCTGCGCCTCGCCATCGCGCGCCTCGTAGGTGCCGTTGGCGATGCCGTCGTCCATCACGCCCAGGTCGGGCAGGTCGAACACGTCGCGCATCAGGGCGCGGCGCTCGGCGCTCATGGTGCCTTCGATGTGGTCGTTCTCGGCAAAGGAGAAGTGGATCGGAATGGGCTGCGTGCTGGTGCCCACCTCGAGCTCGACCTGGTGGTTCTCCAGCAGCAGGCGGAACTGGTCGAGGTAGTAGCGCGAGAACAGGTCGGGCCGCGTCAGCGTGGTCTCGTAGCGGCCGGGGCCGGCCACGAAGCCGTAGCTCAGCCCGGCATTGGCAGGCGGCGTGTGGCGCGAGACGGTATGGGTGTGCACCCGCACGAAGGGGTAGCAGGCCCGCACCCGGCCCGGCAGCGCCTCGCCGGCAACGAAGCGCAGCATCGATTCGCGCAGGTGGGCCAGGCCGCCCTGGTAGATGGTCTTGACCTGTTCGAGTGCGGCGGCGGCGTCGGTGAAGCGGGCGGGGGCGACGAAGGTGGGCATGTAGGGCATGCCTGTCATTGTGCAATGGCTGCGGTGTTGGTCGCTGCGTTGTTCGGGGCGCGATCACGCCGACGGGGTGCCTTGCTCCGCGAATGTCCTCCGCCCTTCGGGCTCCCCCTTTATTTCGCTGCGCAAGGCACCCCGCCGTCGTGATCGTTCAGAGCACTGGTTGATCGGCCGCAAACCAGCAGCGTGCCCTCGTGCGCAGGGCATCGGGTGCTCCCCGCAGCGAAATAAAGGAGGAGGGCGAAGCCCGGGGGACATTCGCGGAGGGGAGTACCCGGTGTCCTGCGCACGTACCCCGAATGTCCCCCGCACGGCCTCTCAAGCCAACAGACAGCCCAGCACCTTGCCCAGCATGTCGTTCACATCCGCGGCCTGCACCGCGCCCGGCAGCTCGATATCGCCGTGCATCACGAACACCGGCTTGCCCCACTTGAGCCCCATCGCCATCTCCGACAGCGTGCCCATGTTGCCGCCGATGGCGACCAGGCACACGCCGCTGCGCGCGACGATGCCGTTGCGCATCTCGCCCATGCCTGTGGGAATGGCTACGCTGAGCCATTCGTTGGCGTTGCGGTCGTCGTCCTCGGGCAGGATGCCCACGGCGATGCCGCCGGCTTCCACCGCACCGCGCGAGGCTGCGGCCATCACGCCGCCGCGCCCGCCGCAGACCACCGCCATGCCCGCGCCGGCCAGCGCATGCGCCACGGCATAGGCCGCCTCGCACTCCGCCGGGCCGCCGTCGCCGGGACCGATGATGGCCACCGGCTGGCGGTGGCGCGCCGGCCCCCACTGCTTCTGCGCCAGGCGCGTCAGCGCCTCAGTGACCGGCGCCGACAGCACCGCGCTCGCGCCTTCGCGTAAAGACATCGCCCACTCCCATCACGATCACACACACCACCATCAGCACCAGCGACAAGGCCGCCGCCACCGCGAAATCGGACCCACCGTCGCCGACCTGCGCGAGCAGCATCAGCGGCAGGATGTTGAGCTGCGTGCCCACCAGCGCCAGCGCCGTGCCGTAGGTGCCCATCGCTATCGCGGCCACCATGCAGGCGTTCGACAACACCGAGGGCAGCACCTCGGGCACCACCGTGTCCCGGAAGGCGCGCGAGCGCGAAGCACCCAGCGTGCGCGCCGCCTGCGCGGGGCGCAGGTCGAGGTTCGCGAACACCGGGTACAGCGACAGCGCCACGCGCGGAATCAGGTAGTAGGCATACGCGAAGCCCAGGCCCGACACGCTGTAGATCCAGCTGCCGATGGCCGCCGGGTCCGCGCCCAGGCCCGCGAGCAGCTGCGTCACGAAGCCCGCGCGCCCGAAGGCCAGGATGAAGCCGTAGGCAATCACCAGCCCCGAGAAGGCGAGCGGCAGCCCCAGCAAGGTCATCATCCATTGGCGCCGCGCCACAGGCTGGCGCGCCAGTTCGATCGCGATGCAGGTGCCCACCAGCGCAGAGATCGCGCCCGCCGCGAGGCCAAGGCCCAGCGTGTTGCGCAGCGCGCCGAGGAACAGCGGATTGCCGAACAGCCGCCCGAACGCGCTGCCGCCTTCGCCGAAGGCTTCGGGCAGCAGCGCCGCGAGCGGCACCGCGAAGAACAGCGCCATGAAGGCCCACGCGGGCCAGGCGCCAAAGCGTCGCATGCTGATTACTTCCCCAACGCAGCCTGGGCCCAGAGCTTGTCGACCTCGGCCTTGCGCTCCGAAGCCTTCACCACGTCGAGCGGGCGGATCTGCGGCGCGGCCGGCATCTTGGCCGCGACATCGGCCGACAGCGGCGTGCCCGGCACGGCGGGGCGCACGAAGCCCTGCGCGAACAGCGACTGGCCGGCCTCGCTCATGATGAAGTTGAGCCACAGCTTGCCGGCGTTCGGGTTCGGGCCGTTCTTCACGAGGCTGATGGCGTAGGGCGCGGCCACGCTGGCTTCCTTCGGGATCACGACTTCCACAGCGTCGCCCATGCCGTCGACATGCTTGGCCTTGAGGCCGTCGTTCTCGTAGCTGATCCACACCGGGATCTCGCCCTTGAGGAACTTGGCGTAGGGCGTGGTGCCTTCCACGCGCAGCACGTTGCCAGCCGCATGCAGCTTGCCCAGGTAGTCGGTGCCGGGCTGCACGTTGTCGACGCTGCCGCCGTTGGCGTAGGCCGCGGCAAAGGTCAGCACCTGGCCGATGCCGGTGGAGCGCGGGTCGAGGTAGACCACCGTGCTCTTGAACTCGGGCTTGAGCAGGTCGGCCCAGCCCGTGGGCACGTTCTTCACCAGCTTCTTGTTGACCAGGAAGGCGATGTTGAGCGTGTGGATGGTGAACCAGCGGCCCTCGGCCTCGCGGAACACCGCGGGCAGCTTGTCGAAGTTGACGGGCTTGAAGGGCGCGACCACGTCCTTCTTCGCGGCATCGACGGCCGAGGCGGCGAAGTAGTAGGCGGTGTCGGCCTGCGGGCGGCGCTTGGTCTTCTCGAGCGCGACCACGGTGGCGGCCGAGCCGATGTCGTTGTAGGTCAGTTCGATCTCGGGGTAGCGCTTCTTGAAGTCGCGGAACAGCGACTTCCAGTTGGCCCACTCGGGGCCGGTGTCGAAGGAGACGCACAGGCCTTCCTTCTGCGCCTCGGCGTACAGCGCCTTCTCGCCCGCGTAGAGCTCGGGGCCGTCGAAGGCGAAGGCGGTGCGGGCCGCGAGCGTGGCCAGCGGCAGTGCGCCGGCGGCCTGGATCAGATGTCTGCGTTGCATGGTGGCTCCTTGGAGGAAAAGATCAGTGGTCGAGTAAACGGAGGTGTTCGGGCGCGATGGCAATGGCTTCGGCGGCCGGCGCGGGCGACTCGGCGAGGAAGGGCTTGGGCGCCCCCTGCACTTCGAAGTCGTAGCGCGTGAGCGCCCCCAGGTAGCGCTGTGCGCCGGTGCGGCCCGCGAGACGGTTCACCGCGTCGGGCGTCGGGTCGGCCCGGATGTGTTCGGGGCGCACCAGCACATGCACCGGGCAGCCGTTGGAGCGGCTGCCCGTCTCGGCGAAGAGCTCGGCAAAGCCCAGGTCCAGCCGGCCCGGCGAGGCCACCTTCGCGGGCAGGATCGTCGAGAGCCCGACGAACTCGGCCACCGCGCGGCTCGCGGGGTTCTCGTAGATGTCGCGTGGCGTGGCGATCTGCAGCAGCCGGCCGTCCTTGAGCATGGCCACGCGGTCGGCCATCACCAGCGCTTCTTCCTGGTCGTGTGTGACGAGCAGCGTGGTGGCGTTGAAGCGCTGCTGAAGGGATCGGATCTGGTCGCGCAGGTGGCCGCGCACGCTGGCGTCGAGCGCCGACAGCGGCTCGTCGAGCAGCAGTGCGCGCGGATCGATGGCCAGCGCGCGCGCCAATGCCACGCGCTGCTGCTGGCCGCCCGAGAGTCGAGCGACCGCGCGCTGCGCGTAGTCGCCGAGCCCCACGATGTCGAGCAGCTCCTGCGCACGCTTGCGGCGCTCGCCAGTACCTACCTTGCGCAGCTTGAGCCCGTAGGCCACGTTGTCGAGCACGCTCAGGTGTGGAAAGAGCGCATAGCTCTGGAACACCATGCCGATGTGGCGCTGGTGCACCGGCGTGCGCGACATGTCGTCGCCGCCGAGCGCAATGCGCCCGGTGTGGCCCGTTTCCAGGCCCGCCACGAGCTTCAGCAAGGTCGACTTGCCCGAGCCGCTCGGACCGATCACCGCGACCAGCTCGCCCGTGCGCACGTCGAGCGATACGTCGTGCAGGCCGTGCGTGCTGCCGGGGTAGTTGTAGCTGACGTTGTCGAGGAGGAGGCTCATGGTCGGTTACGCGCGTTGCTTCACCAGGGAGGAAGAAAGAAGCGCCGACGCGCTCGCCAGCACCAGAAGAATCACCGTGGCCGCGCACGCAAAGCCCGTCGCGCCGTAGAAGGCCTGCAGCAGCACGACCGGGTAGGTGCGGTTCTGGAAACTCGTGAGCAGGTTCGACACGCCGAACTCGCCCACCGATATCGCGGCCACCATCACCAGCCCGCTGATCAGGCTCTGGCGCAGGCTCGGCAGCACGATGCCGGTGAACTGCTGCCAGCCCGAGGCGCCGAGCGTGGCCGCGGCCTGCTCGAGCCGGCCCAGGTCGAGGTGCCGCAGGTCGGTCAGCAGCGTGTTGGTGAGATAGGGCAGCGTGAGGATCGCGTGCGCCGCGATCAGCAGCGGCATCGAGCCCAGCCAGGGCGCGAGGTCGGTGTTGAACACGATCATGTAGCCGAAGGCCAGCGTGATGGCCGGCACCGCCACCGGCGTGGCGCTCACGATCCGCGCTGCCAGGCTGCCGCCGCGCCGCGCGCCGTGGTACAGCGCATAGGCCAGCGGCAGCGCCAGCACGGTGTTGATGGCGCAGGCCGCCATGGCGACCACAAGGCTGCTCACGAAGGCCTTGCGGAACGAGGTGTCGAGCCAGAGGTCGAGATACCACTGCCCGGTGATGCCCGTGGGCAGCAGCGTGTTGGTCCAGTTGCCGCCCGCGCTGCCGACGAGCAGCAGGGCGATGGGCAGCAGCAGGTACAGGCCGTAGATGAGCGAGATGCCGCGAACCAAGGTTGTCTCCAGTGTCATTGGCGCCCGGCATACTTTCCGGATGCGCTACTGTCTGCGCCGGCCATGCCGCCGCGATGCTTCGAATTCTAGAAAGCACATGCGAACTTATGGGTGAAAGTTGGATGACGACACTTGAGCAATCGGAAAGTGTTTTTCACGCAGCTTTCACACAGCGAGGCCATGCATGAAGCGCGACTGTCCCACCATCCAGGAGCTGCTGGCCTTCGACGCGGTGGCGCGCCACCAGAGCATCACGCTCGCGGCGGGCGCCCTGTGCATCACCGTGAGCGCGGTCAGCAAGCAGATTGCGGGGCTCGAAGCTCTCCTCGGCCGCGAACTGCTGCAGAAGAACGGACGCGGCGTGCAGCTGACTCCCCAAGGGCGCGTGTACTGGCAAAAGATTTCGGGTGGGCTGCGAGCGATTGAAACGGCGACCTTCGAGGCGCGCTCAGGCGATGCGGGCGCCGGGCTTCTCACGCTGGCGAGCGTGCCCACCTTCCTCACCAAGTGGCTGATTCCGCGGCTGCCCGCCTTCAGCCAGAAGAGCCGCCACGTGATGCTGAGCTTCAGCCGCCACCTGGAGCCGAGCGACGGCATTCCGGCGGGCGTGGATGCGGCCATCCGCTACGGCCCCGACGGCTGGCCCGGCGTGGTGTCCGAATACATCGCGGGGCGCGAGTTCGTGCTGATCGTGGCGCGCTCGCTGGTCGAAGGGCGGCACCGCATCGCGCAGCCCGCCGACATCCTCGGCCACACGCTGCTGCACCACGAGGGCGCGCCGACCGCGTGGCGCCAGTGGGCCGCGCAGCACGGCGTGCCGGAGGTGCAGACCGTGGCCGGCCCGCGCTTCGCGCAGTACTCCGCGTTGATCCAGGCAGCGCTCAACGGACTGGGCATCGGGCTCGTGCCCAGGCTGCTGGTGCAGGAAGAATTGGCGGAAGGCTCGCTGCTGAGCCCCTGCGGCACGCCGGTGAGCGTGAACCAGGGGCACTATCTCTGCTATCGGCCGGACCGGCTCGACCTGCCGGCGTTCGCGGCTTTCCGCGAATGGCTGCTGCAAGAGGGCGCGGCCTCGCGCGGCGTGGAGGCCGAGGCGTGAAACGGCCATGTTGAGTAACCTCGTGGTCCGAACAGACAACGAAGGACACGATCGATGAAAGTCGCAGTCATGGGCGCCGGCGCAGTCGGCTGCTACTACGGCGCCATGCTGGCGCGCGCCGGACACGAGGTGGTGCTGATCGGGCGGCCCTCGCATGTGGAGGCCGTCAACGCCAGCGGGCTTCGGCTGGAGACCAAGGCCTTCGACGAATTCGTGAAGGTGGCAGCCAGCACCGAAGCCAGCGCAGTGCACGGCGCCGACCTCGTTCTGTTCTGCGTGAAGTCCACCGACAGCGAATCGGCCGCTGCGCAGATCGGGCCGCACCTGTCGCCTGGCGCGCTGGTGCTCACGCTGCAGAACGGCGTGGACAACGACACGCGCGTGCGCTCGGTGCTTTCGTCGAACGACGTGGCCGCGGCCGTCGTCTACGTGGCGACCGGCATGGCCGGGCCCGGCCACGTGAAGCACAACGGGCGCGGCGAACTGGTGATTGCGCCGTCGCGCCGCAGCGAAGAAGTGGCGCGGCATCTGGTGGCCGCTGGCGTGCCGACGCAGATCTCGGACAACGTGCGCGGCTCGCTGTGGGCCAAGCTGATCCTGAATTGCGCCTACAACGCGCTGTCGGCCATCACGCAGCTGCCGTATGGCGTGCTCGTGAAGGGCTCAGGCGTGACCGACGTGATCCGCGACGTGGTGGCCGAGTGCCTCGCCGTCGCAAAGGCCGAGGGCGTTGTGGTGCCCGGCGACACCGACGCCGCTGTGCGAGGCATCGCGCAGACCATGCCATCGCAGTACTCGTCCACCGCGCAGGACCTCGCGCGCGGCAAGCTCAGCGAGATCGACCACCTCAATGGCCTGGTCGTGCGCCGCGGCGAGGCGCGCGGCGTGCCCACGCCGGCGAACCGCGTGCTGTTCGTGATGGTGAAGCTGCTCGAAGGCAAGCAGCGCTAGCCTGGCATCGGCTCGCGCATCGTCACGAACTCTTCGGCGGCGGTCGGGTGGATGCCGATGGTGCTGTCGAACAGCGCCTTCGTCGCGCCGGCGCGCATCGCCACCGCAAAGCCCTGCACCACTTCGCCCGCGTCCGCGCCTACCATGTGCAGGCCCACCACGCGGTCGGTGGCCTTCTCGACCACCAGCTTCATGAATGTGCGCTCGCTGCGGCCCGACAGCGTGTGGCGCAGCGACTTGAATTCGCTCGAGAACACCGTGACCTCGCCGAACTTCGCGCGCGCTTCGAGTTCGGTGTAGCCGCAGGTGCCGATGTTCGGGTGCGTGAACACGGCCGTGGGAATGAACTCGTAGTCGAGCCGGCGCTTGCCCTTGCCGAAGAGTTCGTCGACCACCACCATCGCCTCGGCCAGCGCCACCGGTGTGAGTTGCACACGGGTGGAGACATCGCCCACCGCGTAGATCGACGGCACCGAGCTGCGGTAGCGGGCGTCGACCGCGATCGCGCCGTTCTCGTCGAGCTTCACGCCCGCCGCCTCGAGACCGAGCCCTTGCGTGTTGGGCACGCGGCCGGTGGCGAAGAGCACCGTGTCGGCCTCGATCTGCTGGCCGCGCGCCAGCGTGACGGCAAGCCCGTGCGGCCCGCGCGTGACCGAGGCGGCTTCGCAGTTCAGCCGCACGTCGACGCCGGCCTTGCCCATCTCGTTCGCAAGGAACTGCCGCACGTCGTCGTCGAAGCCGGTGAGCAGGTGCGCGCGGCGGTGCAGCTGCGTGACCTGGGCGCCGAGGCCGTTGAAGATGGATGCGAACTCGCAGGCGATGTAGCCGCCGCCCACCACCAGCAGGCGCTTGGGGAAGGGGTCGAGGTCGAACATCGCGTCGGAGCTCACGATGTGTTCGCGGCCCGGAATGTCGGGCACGTAGGGCGTGCCGCCGGTGGCCACCAGCAGGTGGCGCGCGGTGTGGCGCTTGCCGTCGACTTCCACCGTGTGGGCGTCGGCCAGCTGCGCCCAGCCGGCGATGAGCGTGACGCCCGAGTTCTTCAGCAGCGAGGCATAGATGCCGTTGAGCCGCGTGATCTCTTTTGCGCGCTGCGACTTCAGGTGCGCCCAGTCGAACTGCGGCGCGTGGGACAGCTTCCAGCCGTAGCCGGCGGCTTCCTCGAACGATTCAGCGTAGCCGGCCGCATAGCTGTAGAGCTTCTTCGGGATGCAGCCCACGTTGACGCAGGTGCCGCCGAGTTCGGCGGCTTCGGCCAGCCCGACGCGGGCGCCCGTCTGCGCTGCCATGCGCGCGGCGCGAACGCCGCCGCTGCCGCCGCCGATGACGAAGAGATCGAAGTCGAATGTGGGCATGAAAGGCTCCTTGGCCGCCGACTGTAGCGGCAGGCCGAAGGAAGCGCTTTCGGCGGGACTTGCGCGGCGGCTGGCGTTCAGCGCGAGTCGGGCGAGGTCCAGAGCCTGCGCGGATCGTCGCTGCGCTGGCCTTGCGGCTGCGGCGGCTGCTGCTGCGTTGGCGCTGGTGCGATGCCGCGCTGCTGCTGGATCGCGCGCAACTGAGCCTCCTGTGCCTGGCGCATCGCGTTCTGCTGGGCCTGCAGCTGGGCTTGCGCCTGCTGCTGCGCCTGTGCGGCGCGCAATTGCATTTCCTGTTGCTGGCGAAGCTGCTGTTGTTGTTGCTGGGCCTGCAGCTGGGCCGCGCGTTGCTGTTGCAGCTGCATCTGTTGCTGTTGTTGAAGCAGCTGTTGCTGCTGCTGGGCTTGCGCCTGCGCCGCGCGCTGCTGCATTTCCTGTTGCTGGCGCAGCGCTTGTTGCTGTTGTTGTTGTTGTTGCTGTTGCTGTTGCTGTTGCCAGCGTTCCTGTTCGCCGCGCTGGCGCCCGTCCTGTTGGGCCCGCCAATCCTGCTGCTGGCGCCATTCCTGTTGCGGACGCCCGCCCTGCTGGCGCTGCCATTCCATCTGCTGTCGTTGCTGTAACTGTTGCTGCTGCTGCGCCTGCTGGAGCTGGATCTGCTGCTGCCGCGCCATCAGCGCCGCCGCCGGTGGGACCACTGCGGCGGGCCGGCCGAAGCCGCCGCCGAAGCCGTTGATCGCGACGCCGGGCGTGGGAGCCACCGGCACGCGCGCGAAGCGGTCGTCCGGCAGCCGCACGAGGTCGCGACGGCCGAAGGGGCCGCGGCCGAAGCGGTCGGCGGGCAGCACGGTCACGGCGCCCGGCATCTGCTGGTTGGCATAGAAGTCGTTGCGCGGCCCGGCCTGACGGTTGTAGATGGCCATGCGGTTCACCTGGTCCACATAGCGTTGGCTCGCGTGGTAGCCGGGGCGCCATTGCTCGCCCGGGGCCAGCGGGAACCAGCCCACGCCGCTGCGGCCGTTGCCGATCTGGACGCCCGCGTTCGCACCGCCGCCCACGAAGCCGACCAGCGCCGGTGAATACACCGGCCGGCCGCTCGTCCGCCCCGGCACCCAGCCCCAGCGCGAACCCACGCGCGCCCAGCGGCCGTAATGGAAGGGCGCGAAACCCCAAGGCGCGGCATCGACCCAGGTCAGGCCCCACGGTGCGACGTTGACCCACTGGCCGTCGCGGTACGGCGCCCATTCGGCATCGACGTTGCGCGGGAACCAGACGTCGCCGTACATGGCGTCGTTCTGCCAGTCGCCGTAGTTGTCGAGCTGCAGGTAGCCGACCACCTCGCGCGACACGTAGCGCGCCGAGACCGACTGGTCCTCGATGCGGTTGCGCTCGGCCACCCAGGCGTCGAAGCCGCCAGCCTGCGGCGGCGCACCGCCCACGACCGCGAGGTCGCGGCCCGACACGGTGAGCTGCTGGCGCGCGCCCAGCGACTGCGATTGGCCGTTCTCGCCGTAGAGCGTGGCGCGGCCCGAGGCCACGGCCACCCAGGTGGTGCCCGCGGCCGGATCGGAGGCGATGCGGTATTCACCCGGCGCGTCGATCACCACCGCGAGGTTGCCGGTGTCGACCTCGAAGCGCTGGCCTGCCAGTTCGTCGCGCACGCGCAGCTGCAGGTTGCCCTGGTTCGAGGTGATGCGCGCCGTGTCGTCGTCGAGCTCGGAGAACTCCACGTGCGTCTGCCCGTCGAGCCGCAGGGCTGCCGAGCCGATGTACACCTCGGCGCGGGCGTTGCGGTCGGTCCAGAGGCGGTCGCCGCTGGTGATGGGGCGGTTGGGCTGCGCGTCGTACCAGCTGTCGTCGCCGGCCGGCGCGAAGCTGATGGTGCCCTGGTGGAAGTTGAGACGGGCCACGCGGCCCGGCGGGTCCTCCTGGGCGCTGGCTGCGAGACCGACGCACAGCATGGCCAGGCCGAGCAGCCAGCGGCGCAGCGTGGCGGAATGCATGGAAATGGCGGATGGGTTCATGGCGTGTTCTCCCCAGTCGTTGGGACGATGCGAAAGCGCTGAATTTGTAACGCGCGAGAATCCGCTGCCGCTGTCATCGCCAACCCCCTGCTTGGTGAAGCGCGCGTGCATTCGGCAACCGGCTGTAAGGAAGAAATCTCCATGAAAAACCAGGATCGCGCACGCCCCACGGGCGCCATGCGCTCCGAAACCGATAGCTTGATCGTGCTGGGCGCAGCGCTCGCCATGGTTCTGGCGTCCATGCCCGCCGCGGCCCAACTGGCGCGCAAGCCCTCGTACTACCAGCAGCAGAACCAGCCGCTGCCCGAAGGCCCGGCCGCGCAGCTCGCGCCGCGCCCGGCGGTGCCGTCGTCATTGCCCGCGCTGCGCAGCCAGGGCGACTTCGACCAGCTGGCGCGCGTCTACGACGCCGGCACGCCGATGCAGCTCGCGCACGTGCTGTTCGCCGTCGACCGGCAGGCGAAGCCGGCGCGCATGTACTACATCGACACGCCGCGCTACCAGCTGCACGTGCGCTTCCTGCGCGACACCCGGCTCGTGCCGAACACGATCAAGCGCGAGATCGACCGCAACTACCTCGTGCCCGACCGCCGCTTCCTGTTCGGCACGCTGAGCTGGCAACAGAACATCGGCACCTTCACCTACGAGTTCTGGGAGGGCGACCGGCTCACTGCGCCGCTGCTGCGGCAGGCCGACGCGCAGGTCAAGGCCAGCTTCTTCGCGCCCGTGAAGTTCAAGACCAACTCCACGCTGCACGAACGCGTGGCGAAGGAGTCCGGCATCGACTTCGTGAGCCAGGAGGCGCTGATCCGCGAGCAGCCTTTCTTGCCGATGAACCTCGGCACCGCCACCGGCCGCGTGCGCATCGTGGACGACGAATCGGGCATCAACGCACTTTTGCCCGACGACATCGCCGTGCTGCGGCAGGTGCCGATCAGCCTGCCGCCGGTGGCGGGCGTGCTGACCGAGCGGCCGTCGACCGCGCTGTCGCACGTCAACCTGCTGGCCAAGGGCTGGGGCATTCCGAACGCCTACGTGCGCGACGCCGCCACGGTGCTGAAGGCGCACGCGGGCCAGTGGGTCGCACTGAAGGTGGCGGCCTCGGGCTACGAGGTGCGCCGCCTCGCGCCCGAAGAGATCGCCGCCCTGCCGCCGCGCGCCGTGCGCACCGCCGCCACCGGCGCGACGCCCGGCAGCGCGCGCGCCATCAGGCCCGACCTGCGCGAAACCCGCCTGCTGCCGCTGGCCTCGCTGCGCGCGCGCAACAACGCCCAGTGCGGCACCAAGGCCGCGAACCTCGGCGCCATGCTGGCCGCGCACATTCCGGGCACCTCGGTGCCCGACGGCTTCTGCATTCCGTTTGCGCACTACGACCGCTTCATGCGCGCCAACGGCCTGGCCGAACGCATCGCGCGCATGCAGCAGCAGCCGGGCTTCGCGAGCGATCCGAAGGCCCGGCAGAAGGCGCTGGCGCAGCTGCGCGACGAGATCGTGCAATGGCCCGTCGATGCCGCCACCGCGGCCGGCTGGCGCGCCGCGTGGCAGTCGCAGCTGGGCGGCGGCGGCGTGTTCGTGCGCAGCTCGTCCAACTCCGAAGACTTGCCCGGCTTCAGCGGCGCGGGGCTCTACACCACGGTGCCCAACGTCAAGACCGGCGATGCGCTCGAGGTCGCGGTGAAGAAGGTCTGGGCCTCGGTCTTCAACCCCGAGGCCTGGGAGGCACGCAGCGCCGCGGGCTTCGGCGCCGAATCGGTGCTGATGGGGGTGTTCGTGCAGACCGCCATCGACTCGACCAACGCCGGCGTGATGATCACGCGAGACCCGTTCGACGCGGGGCATCCGCACGTCACCTACATCTCGGCCAAGCGCGGCATCGGCATCCGCGTGGTCGAGGGGCAGCGGGTGGCGGAGCAGGTGATGTATTCGAGCTGGTCGAAGGCGATCCAGGTGCTGAGCCGTTCGGCCGAAGAAACGTCGCTGCAGCTCGACAAGGAAGGCGGCGTGAAGGAAGTGCCGGTGGAGGTGGGCCGCAATGTGCTGACCGACGAGCTGGTGGTGCGCCTCGCCAACGTGGGTGCAGCGGTGAAGCGCACCTTCAACGCGGTGGACCAGGACATCGAGTGGGCGACGGTGGGCGACCGCATCGTGCTGCTGCAGGCGCGGCCGTACGTGGAGCGGCGGCGCTGAGCTATTACTGCGGGGCGGCCGCGCCTCGATGGACCGGAAGGGTGTTAAGCGGAATGCGCAGGTAGGCCACCCCGTTGTCGTCGGGCGGCGGAAATCGCCCGGCGCGCACGTTGACCTGCATCGACGGCAGGATCAGCGTCGGCACGTCGAGCGTGGCGTCGCGCGCGGTGCGCATGCGCACGAATTCTTCTTCGCCGATGCCGTCGCGCACGTGGATGTTGTGGGCGCGCTGTTCCGCCACGCTGCTCTGCCAGCGGGGCTCGCGCGTGGCGGGCGGGTAGTCGTGGCAGACGTACACGGTCGTCTCGGGCGGCAGGGCGAGCAGCCGGTGCATCGAGCGGTAGAGCTGGCGCGCATCGCCGCCCGGAAAGTCGGCGCGCGCACTGCCCAGGTCGGGCATGAAGAGCGTGTCGCCGACGAAGACCGCGCCGTCCACGAGGTACGCCATGTCGGCCGGCGTGTGGCCGGGCACCAGGAGCGCGACCGCCTCGGCGTCGCCGATGCGGAAGGATTCGCCGTCCTTGAAGAGATGGTCGAACTGGCTGCCGTCGGGCAGGAAGTCGCGCTCCAGGTTGTAGAGCGTGCGAAAGGTGGCCTGCACCGTGCGGATGTGTTCGCCGATGGCGATGCGCCCGCCGGCCTGCGACTGCACATGGCGCGCGCCCGAGAGGTGGTCGGCATGCGCGTGGGTCTCCAGGATCCAGTCGACCTGTAGCGCCTGCGCGCGCACATAGGCCAGCAGGCGATCGGCGGAGGCGGTGCTGGTGTGGCCGGACTTGAAGTCGTACTCCAGCACCGGATCGATGATCGCGGCGCGCTTCGTGGCGTGATCCCAGATCACGTAGGACACGGTGCCCGTCACGGGATCGAAGAATGCCTGGGTGGTGGTGCGGCGGGGCGCTGCGGTCGTCGTCATGGGCACTCCTTCAGTCAAGCTGTTGATATTATATGAATTGATATAATATTGGCAAACCAACCGACATTGCCACCCATGAAGGCTTCCACCCTCGTCATCGATCCCGAAGTGCTGCGCGGCGGTGCCCGCCAGGCGGTCGCGGTGCTCAAGCTGCTGGCCAACGAAGACCGGCTGCTGCTGCTGTGCCAGCTCTCGCAGGGCGAGATGTGCGTGAGCGACCTCGAAAGCGCGCTGGGCATCCGCCAGCCCACCTTGTCGCAGCAACTCTCGGTGCTGCGCGCGGAAGGCGTGGTCAGTACCCGTCGCGAGGGCAAGAACATCTACTACAGCGTGGCCGATGCCGCGCTGCTCGACATCCTCGCGGTGCTCTACCGTCTCTACTGCCCGAAGGAAGACTGAAGATGCCCGCCATCGACTGGCCCCATTTCACGCCATGGACCGCGTTGGCCGGCGGCGTTCTCATCGGCATCGCTGCGGCGATGTTCGTGCTGCTCAACGGGCGCATCGCGGGCATCAGCGGCGTGCTGGGCGGCTTGCTGCGCCCCGTGAGGGGCGACGTGGCCTGGCGCGCGGCCTTCGTGCTCGGACTGGTCGGTGCACCCGCCGCCTACGGGCTGTTCGCCGTGCTGCCCGCGGCACGGATCGACGCCGGCTATGGCGCGCTCGCACTGGCCGGCCTGCTGGTGGGCGTGGGCACGCGTTACGGTGCGGGTTGCACCAGCGGCCACGGCGTGTGCGGCGTGGCGCGGCTGTCGCCGCGTTCGCTGGCCGCCACCGGGGTTTTCATGGCAGCCGGATTCGCCACGGTGTTCGTGGCGCGCCATCTGTTCAACCTGTGATGAAGGAGCGATTCGCCCTCATGCCGACCGTCATCGCCTCCCTGCTCGCCGGCCTGGTCTTCGGGCTCGGCCTCATCGTCTCCGGCATGGCCAATCCGGCCAAGGTGCTCGGTTTTCTCGACCTTGCCGGCGCCTGGGACCCCTCGCTCGCATTCGTGATGGGCGGGGCGGTGATCGTGAGCGCCGTCGCCTTCCTGTTCGCGCGCCGGCGCAAGCTGTCGCTGCTCGGCGCGCCGATCGTGCTGCCCACCGCGCGCCGGATCGACCGCCGCCTGGTCGGCGGCAGCCTGCTGTTCGGCGTTGGCTGGGGTGTGGCGGGCTTCTGTCCCGGCCCCGCGCTGGTCTCGCTCGGCACTGGCGAGTTCAAGGCCGTGGTCTTCGTGGGCGCCATGCTGCTGGGCATGAGCCTGTTCGAACTGATCGAGCGCAGCCGTGCGCTGCGCCCGGCTTCAGGCGCAGCCTGAGCGCGCCATCAGCCGTACAGATACTGCGGCAGCCACAGCGTCAGCCCCGGCCAGATGTACATGAACACCATGCACAGGATGACGATCAGCATGTACGGCATCATCCCCGCGAAGATCTGGTTGAGCGTCACGTGCGAGGGCGAAACTCCCTTCAGGTAGAAGGCCGACATCGCCACCGGCGGCGAAAGGAAAGCCGCCTGCAGGTTCACGAACACCAGCACGCCGAACAGCAGCGGATCGATCTGGAAGTGCGCGAGCAGCGGCAGGAAGATGGGCACGAAGATCACGATGATCTCGGTCCATTCCAGCGGCCAGCCCAGCACGAAGATGATCGCCTGCGACAGCAGCAGGAACTGCAGCGGGCTGAGGTTCATGCCCAGCACCCATTCCTCGATGATGCGCTGGCCGCCCAGCAGCGCGAACACCGCCGAGAACAGCGCCGAACCCACGAACAGCCAGCAGACCATCGACGTGGTCTTGAGCGTGAGGAACACCGCCTCCTTGGTCTTCTTGAAGTCCAGCGTGCCGGCTTGCCAGGCCATCAGGAAGGCGCCGGCCGCGCCAACGGCGGCCGACTCGGTGGCGGTGGTGATGCCGAACAGGATCACGCCCAGCACCACCAGCGTGAGCGTGCCCAGCGGCATCACCGACGACACCAGCATGCGCAGGATCTCGAACTGCTCCGCGTCCATGCGCCAGTAGTACCAGGCGAGCAGCGCGATCGTGAACAGGCTGGCGAGCAGGAAGCCTGTGTAGAAGGCCTCGGGCACCGCGGCGGTCTTCGGCGCCTCGACGGCTTCGCCGAGCTGCTGCAGGCCGCCTTCCGCAGCCGGCGGGGCCGAAGCGGCTTCGCTGCCGGGCGGCTCCTCGACACCGCCGGGGGGCTCCTGCAGGCCGCCTTCCGATGCCGGCTCCTTCGGTTCGCCGGACGTCGGCGGCTCGGCCAGCCCGGTGCCGGAGGAGGACGGCGAAGCGGCCTCGGGCTGCGCCGCCGCGGTTTTCTGCGTCGCCTGCTGCTGCGCGGCCGGCGTGTTGTTGTCCTTCTGCGAGTAGATCGCTACGTACCACCACACCGAGCCCAGCGTCACGGCCGCGAGCGCCAGCGGCACCAGCGCGTTCAGCAGGCCGCGCAGCAGCAGCCACCACGTGATGCGCACGCCCTGCGCCGCGCCGCGCATGGCGCGCGCGGGCGACACCACCGCCGCGAACAGTGCCGGCAGCATGCGCGGCGAGTAGCTGGCCGCGATGTGCGCGACCCACGGCGTGACCGGTGCGCGCTGCTGGTCGGGGGGCAGCCTGGGCGCCACCTTGGGCTGCAGCATGGCCCAGCCGATCACATAGAGCAGGTAGAGAAACGCGAGGAAGAAGCCCGGGAACATGGCGGCCGCATAGAGCTTCACCACCGACTGCCCGGCCACCGCCGCGTACACGATGATCATCACCGAGGGCGGAATCAGAATGCCGAGCGTGCCACCCGCGGTGATCACGCCGGCCGCCAGCCGCGTGTCGTAGCCCGCGTTGAGCATCGGCCGCATCGCGATCACGCCCATCAGCACCACCACCGCGCCGACCAGCCCGCTCGCGATGCCCCAGAAGGTGCAGACGATCAGCGTGGTCACGGCCAGCGAGCCCGGCACGCGGCGGAACGCGAGCTGCACGCTGTGGAACATCTTGTCGACCAGCGCGCCGCGCTCCATCACGTAGCCCATCAGCACGAAGAGGGGGATGGACAGCAGCGTCTCGTTGGTCATGGCGCCGAAGGCGCGCTGCACCATCAGGTCGAAGACCTTGTTGTCCAGCCAGTGCAAGGCGGGATCGTAGAAGGCGATGAAGCCGAAGAACATGCCCAGCCCCATCAGCGTGAATGCCGTGGGAAAGCCCAGCATGATCACGACCACGATCAGGCCGAGCATCGAAAGGCCGAGTGCGGGTTCGCTCATTTCGTAACCTCCGCGCGACGCGCTGCGGTGCGAGACCCCTTCGGAGCGGCCGGGCGGGGGTTCATACGCTGCCTCCCGTCGAATCGCTCTTGCGCTGCTGCGCGGCCTGTTCGATGGCCTTGGCCTTGTCGATCACCTCGCGCTTGGCGGCCTCGTCGACATAGGTGCTGCCCGCGAGCTGCTGGCCGACCACGTCCATCTCTTCCGCGTCCTTCAGGCGCGGCGTCCACGCGCCGGTCTTCAGGCACAGCACGCAGCGCACCATCTCCGCGATGCCTTGCAGCAACAGCACCGCGCCGGCCACGGGGATCACGAACTTGAACGGATAGACCGGAATCGGGTCGGCATTGAAGGTCTGCTCGCGCATCGCCAGCGATTCGCCGAAATAGGTCCAGCCCGACCAGGTGAGCGCCACCACGCCGGGCAGGAAGAACAGCACGAACAGCACGAGGTCGAGCGCGGCCTGCGTGCGCGGCTTCATGCTGCCGTAGAGGAAGTCGCCGCGCACGTGGCCGGCCTGCGAGAGCGTGTAGGCACCGCCCATCATGAAGAGCGTGCCGTAGAGCATGTTGTTGGCATCGAAGATCCAGGCGGTGGGCGCATTGAGCGCATAGCGCTTGAACACCTCGCCGCACACCAGCAGCATCAGCGCCACGATGAGCCAAGAGAAGGTCTTGCCCACGACCATGCTGAACCGGTCGACGGCGTGGAGGAGGCGTTGGATGGTCATGGCTGCAGGAGCATGGAAGAGGCCCGTTCGTGGACCACCGTGGAACCGGCTTCGCCGGGCCACCGGTGTTGCCCCCTGGGAGGGGGAAGGAGAAGCGGCACGAAGTGCGCGAAGCCCTGGGGGGTCAGCTCTTCTTCTTGCCGAAGTAGTGGGTGTAGGCCATCTTGAAATCCACGCTGTAGTCGTTTTGCCACTGCAGCGCGCGCTCGGCGAAGGTGCGCTGCGACTCCAGCACCTTCTTGAACAGCGGGTTTTCTCCGGACTTCTTCTCCACCGTCTTGTCCCATGCAGCAAGCTGCGCGCGCAGCACCGCGTCGGGCGTCTTGTAGAACTTGATGCCGGCCTTCTTCATGTCGGCGTAGTCCTGCGAGTTGCGCTGCACGGCCTTCCAGCTCATGTCGGCGCTCGCGGCCTGCACCGCGTAGTCGATGATCGAGCGCAGCTCCTGCGACAGCGCGGCGTACTTGCCCTTGTTGAACAGCACCTCGAACTGCTCGCCCGACTGGTGGAAGCTCTGCAGCATGCAGTTCTTCACCACATCCGGGAAGCCGAGCACGCGGTCGCTCGATGCGTTGTTGAACTCGGCCGCATCGATCAGCCCGCGGTCCAGCGCGGGCACGATCTCGCTGCCGGGCAACGGGTTCACCGCCGTGCCCATCTCGGTGAACATGTCGACCGCCAGCCCGACGGTGCGGAACTTCAGGCCCTTCATGTCTTCCACCTTGGCCACCGGCTTCTTGAACCAGCCCAGCGGCTGCGTGGGCATCGGGCCGTAGAGGTACGACACCACCTCCATGTTCAGGCTCTTGTAGATCTCGTCGAGCAGCGCCTTGCCGCCACCGTAGTTGTGCCAGGCCAGCACCGTGTTGGCGTCCATGCCGAAGCCCGGCCCCGATCCCCACAGCGCGAGCGCCGAGTTCTTGCCGTAGTGGTAGGCCACCACGCCATGGCCGCCGTCGAGCGTGCCCTTGTTCACCGCTTCGAGCAGCTGGAACGCGGGCACCACGGCGCCCGAGGGCAGCACCTCGATCTTGAGGCGCCCGCCGGCCATGTCATTGACCTTCTTGGCGAAGTCATTGGCGTACTCGTGGAAGATGTCCTTGGCCGGCCAGGTGCTCTGGAAGCGCAGGGAAGTGGTCTGGGCCATGCTGACCATCGGCGCCGACATGGCGCCTGCGGCCACGGCCGCACCCTTGAGAAGACTGCGGCGGCGGGGTGATTTGCTGTCTGTCATGTTGTCTCTCTCCAAACAAGTTCTGATGACGAAGAAACCCTGCCCGCAGTCTTGTCGCTATGTTCGGCAGGCCCAAGCCGCATCTTTGGCGCGCAAGAAAACGCGACAAACAGGGTTTTCACGAACTGGTGAAGAATTCCGGTAATCGAAAACCGCATCGCAAAGAAGGAAGCAGGAATGACCGACCCCGTGGAAAACAAGGGCTATGCCGGCGACGTGACGCCCGAGCAGGCGGCGCAGTGGATGGCCAGCGGCGAGGCCGTGCTGGTCGACGTGCGCACCGACGCCGAGCGCGAATGGGTCGGCTACGTACCCGGCGCCGTGCCGCTGGCGTGGAAGCAGTGGCCGGGCATGGCGATGAACCCCGCGTTCGACGACGGCATCCGTGCCGCCGCCGAAGGCAAGAAGAAGCTGGTGCTGCTGTGCCGCAGCGGCGTGCGCTCCATCGCGGCCGCCAAGCGCGCGACCGAACTGGGCGCGGAGGCTTACAACATCCTCGAAGGCTTCGAGGGGAATCCGGACGACCAGGGGCACCGTGGGCTCATCGGCGGCTGGCGCAAGCGTGGGTTGCCCTGGAAGCAGAACTGAGTCGTTCGGGGGCGATCACGCCGACGGGGTACCTTGCTCCGCGAATGTCCTCCGGCCTTCGGCCTCCCCCTTTATTTCGCTGCGCAAGGCACCCCATCGGCGTGATCGATGGGAATGGCACCGGGTGCTCCCCGCAGCGAAATAAAGGAGGAGGCCGAAGGCCGGAGGACATTCGCGGAGGGGAGTACCCGGTGTCATTCGCACGCCCCCCGAAAGAAGCAAAAAGGCCCGCCGATTCCTCGGCAGGCCTCGAGACTGCCCGCTTCGAGCGCCAGTTCAGAGCGGCGGAATGCGCAGCTTCTGCCCCGGATAGATCTTGTCCGGGCTGCTCAGCATCGGCTTGTTCGCCTCGAAGATCGCGTTGTACTTGTTCGCATCGCCGTAATACTTCTTCGAGATGGCCGAGAGCGTGTCGCCCTTCACCACGTCGTGGTACTGCGCGGGCGGCGCGGCCGGTGCGACGAGGTTGTTCTCGACGCTCGTCACGTTCGCCACGTTGCCTGCTGCCAGCGAGGCTTTTTCGCTGGCCTCCTGCGAGGGCGCCTGGCCCGCGAGGGTGACCACGCCGCTGCTCGCCGTATAGGTCACCTGGAGCCCGGTGAGGCCGAGGTTCTGTGTCTCGATGTAGGTCTTGATGGCCGCGGCGGCGGCCTGGTTGGCGTCCGGCGTGGCGGCCTGCGCCGACGAACCGCCGAACAGCTTTTCACCCGCCTCCTTGATGAAACTGAGCAAACCCATGGTGTTCTCCTTGTGCCGTGGTTGGTGGATGGGCCTGCCAATTTACCGGCGCGACGGGGCAGCGCCGCGTAGGCCCATGCCGCGTGTCGACGGGGTGCCAGCAGGAATAACGACAAAGTCGCAATAATCCCGCGCATGCCATCCCCCTTCCTCGCCATCGACATCGGCAACACCCGCCTCAAATGGGCGCTCTACGACTCGGCCCGTCCCGGCGCCGAGCTGCAGGCGCACGGCGCCGAATTCCTCGACCACATCGAACGGCTGGCCGACGGCCCCTGGGCCGACCTGCCGGCGCCCGGTTCCATGCTGGGCTGCGTGGTGGCCGGGGACGCGGTGCGCCGGCGCGCCGAGGAACAGATCGTCGAGCGTTTCGACTGCGCGCCGCGCTGGGTGATGTCCAGCGCGGGCGAGGCCGGCATCGTGAACGGCTACGACCATCCCACCCGCCTGGGCGCCGACCGCTTCGTGGCGATGATCGGTGCGCGCCACCGCATGCTGGCCGCAAGGCCGGGGCAGCCGCCGCGGCCCATGGTGGTGGTGATGATCGGCACCGCCGTGACCGTCGAGGCGATCGACGCGGACGGCAGGTTCCTCGGCGGCCTGATCCTGCCGGGCCACGGCATCATGCTGCGCGCGCTGGAGTCGGGCACGGCCGGGCTGCACGTGCCGACCGGCGAGGTGCGCGAATTCCCTACCAACACCAGCGATGCGCTGACCAGCGGCGGCACCTACGCCATCGCCGGCGCGGTCGAGCGCATGGTGCAGCACGTGCGCTCGCACTGCGGCGCCGATCCGGCCTGCTACATGACGGGCGGCGCAGGCTGGAAGATGGCGCCCGTCATGAACGGCCACTTCGAGCTGGTCGAGAGCCTGATCATGGACGGGCTGCTCGTGATTGCCCGGGAGCGGGCGGCGGCCTAGAAAAAAAGAGAAGCGGCTCAGGGGCGCATCAGCGCCTCGGCCACGGCATGGAACGCCGGCAGCGTGAGCGGGTCGTTGCCCGCATTGCCCGCCACCGGATGCGCCGCGTAGCGCACGATCACCACCTCGGCCTTCGGGTCCACGTAGATGCTCTGGCCGTGGATGCCGCGCGCCATGTAGGCACCGTGCGGGTTGTGCGACACCCACCACATGTCGCGGTACGACCAGCCCTTGAGCAGCGGATAGCCGGCCTTCACGAACTTCGCCGGGTCGCCGCCGCGCTGGATGTCTTCCACCACCGCCTTCGGAATGGCCTGCTGCCCGTTGGAGGCGCGCCCGCCGTTGCGCATGGTCTCGCCGAAGCGCGCGAGGTCGCGCAGCACGGTGTTGAGGCCGCCGCCGCCCGACTCGGTGCCGATGCGGTCGACCATGAAGTAGGCGTCCTGCTCGGCGCCGATGCGGCGCCAGATCTTCTCGCTCAGCAGGTCGGCCAGCGACTGGTTGCTGGCGCGGCGAAGAATCCAGGCCAGCACCTCGGCGTTGACGGTCTTGTAGGCGAAGGCGTCGCCATGCTCGCCTTCCTTCTTCAGCGTGACGAGGAATTCGTAGAACGACTTGGGTCCGGTGTAGTTCTGGCCCTGCGTGAGCATGCCGCCGGCACGGGCGTAGTCCCAGATCTCGGCCTTCGGGTCGGCGTAGTTCTCGGAGTAGTGCACGCCGACGGTCATGTCCATCACCTGGCGCACGGTGGCGTCGCTGTACGCCGTGTCCTTCAGTTCGGGGATGTACTTGGTGACGGGCGCGGCGGGGTCGAGCTTGCCTTCGTCCGCGAGGATGGCGGCCAGCGTGCCCACGAAGGACTTGGTGACCGACATCGCAATGTGCGGGCGCTCGGGCGTGAGCGCGCCGAAGTACTTCTCATAGACCACCTTGCCGCGGTGCATCACGAGGATGCCGTCGGTGTAGGTGCCGGAGATCATTTGCGCGAAGTTGAGCGTCTGGTCGCTGCCCAGGGGTTTGAACGTGACGGCCTCGACGTCGAAGCGCGGCGTGGCCGCCGGCAGAGGGCTCGCCGCGCCGCTGCCGCGCCACACGTTGGCGGTGGGCACGGTCTCGCGCACGTGCGAGAAGCTCCAGCGCGTGCGCGGAAACACGCCGCCGGCCGGGTTGTCGAAGGTGATGAGCTTGTCGGGCGCGGGCGGGAAGCCCTTCATCCAGCCCAGCGCGTCGACCGAGGTGGCCGCGGGGTCGGGCAGCGCGGCGGGCGCGGGTGTCTGGGCGGAGGTGGTGTTCACTGCGAGCAGGGTGACGGCGGCGGCGAGCGCCGTGCGAATGAAAAGGGACATGGTGAGGTCGGTGAAGGTGATCAACGGCCGCTGAAGCGCGCCGGCCGGCGTTCGACGAAAGAGCGCACGCCCTCGGCGGCGTCCTCGCTGTTCGACAGGCGCTTCTGCGTCTCGATGAATTCCGACACCGCGGCCAGCGGCCCGTGCTCGATGGCCTTCAGCACGTTGAGCCGCGTGGCCACCACCGCCAGCGGCGCCTGGGCGGCGATGCGCTGCGCAATGGCCAGCGCCGCGTCGAGCTCCTGGCCGGCCGGCACCACCTTCTGCACGAAGTTCAGGCGATAGGCCTCGGCGCTGTCGAACTCGTCGGCCGTGAGCAGGTGCAGCATCGCGTTGCCCAGGCCGGCGCGTTCGGCCATGCGCAGCGTGGCGCCGCCCGTGGCCATGATGCCGCGCTGCACTTCCATCTGCGAGAAGCGGCAGTCGTCGGCCGCCACCACGATGTCGGCGCCCAGCATCAGCTCGATGCCCACGGTGAAGCAGATGCCCTTCACGGCAGCCACCATCGGCTTGGTGCGGCGGCGGTAGCCTTCGAGCCCGAAGTCGTGCGGCTCGACCAGGCCCTGCGGGACCGCCTTCTCGCCACGCTTCATGTACTCGGCCACCGCCGGCAGGTCGAGGCCTGCCGTGAAGTGGTCGCCGAAGGCATGCAGCACGCCCACGCGCAGGTTCGGGTCGTCGTCGAGCCGGGTGTAGGCCTCGGCGAGCTGCCTGAACATCGGCGGCGTCCAGCCATTGCGCTTGGCAGGGCGGTTGATGCCGATCAGCAGCATGTGGCCGAGCACCTGGGTGTCGATGCAGCCTTCTGCCGGTGGGGTGGTGGGCGTGGCGGTCATGGCGTTCTTGTCTCCTTGTTGTTGTTTTCGCTCGATCAGTACGTGTAGACGCCGCGGCCCGTCTTGCGGCCTAGCTGGCCGGCCGCGACCATTTCCTTCAGCAGCGGGCAAGGGCGGTACTTGGAGTCGCCGAACTGCTCCAGGTACACCTCCATCACGGCCAGGCACACGTCCAGGCCGATCATGTCGGCCAGCGCCAGCGGGCCGATGGGCTGGTTGCAGCCCAGCTTCATGCCGGCGTCGATGTCTTCCGCCGTGGCGATGCCCTCGGCCAGCACGAAGAAGGCCTCGTTGATCATCGGCACCAGGATGCGGTTGACCACGAAGCCTGGCGCGTTCTTCACGGTGATGGGCGACTTGCCCAGGCGCTCGGCCAGTGCCTTCACCGTGTCGTGCGTGGCGTCGCTCGTGAGATAGCCGCGGATCAGCTCCACCAGCGCCATCATCGGGACCGGGTTGAAGAAGTGCATGCCGATGAAGCGGTCGGGGCGCGAGGTGGCGGCCGCGAGCTGGGTGATCGAGATCGACGACGTGTTCGAGGCAATGATCACCTCGGGTGCCAGCATGTCGTCGACCTGCTTGAGGATCTTGAGCTTGAGCGCGTGGTTCTCGGTGGCGGCCTCGATGACCAGCTGCGCGCTCTTCAGGTCGTCGTAGTTGGTCGAGCCCTTGATGAGCGCCAGCGCGGCGGTCTTTTGCTCGGCGGTGAGCTTTTCCTTCTTGATCAGGCGGTCGAGGCTGCCCGACACCGTGGCCAGGCCCTTGTCGACCGCCGCCTGGGCGATGTCGACCATCACCACGTTCACGCCGGCCACCGCGCAGGCCTGCGCGATGCCGTTGCCCATCGTTCCGGCGCCGATGATGCCGACAGTCTGGATAGCCATGAGAGAACTCCTTGAGGAAACAAAAAAAGGGGATGCACGGGGCGGGCGCCACGGCGAAACCATCGATTGTGAATCAGCCCCCAGGCCGGGCCGTTGCCGCGTGTGACACCCGGGCTTCGTGGGTGGCTTACAGTGCGGCGGTTGTTTTTCTTCTCTCTTTTCGTCTTTCGACCATGACCACCCTCGGCACCCCCCTTTCCCCTTCCGCCACCCGCGTGATGCTTCTAGGCTCCGGCGAACTCGGCAAGGAGGTGCTGATCGCCCTGCAGCGCCTCGGCGTCGAGACCATCGCGGTCGACCGCTACGAGAACGCGCCCGGCCAGCAGGTGGCGCACCACGCGCGCACCATCACCATGAGCGACCCCGAGCAACTCAAGGCGCTGATCGAGGCTGAGAAGCCCACGCTGGTGGTGCCCGAGATCGAGGCCATTGCCACGCCCATGCTCCAGCAGCTCGAAGACGCGGGCGTGGTGCGCGTGATTCCCACCGCCCGCGCCGCCCGCCTGACCATGGACCGCGAAGGCATCCGCCGCCTGGCCGCCGAGACGCTGGGCGTGCCCACCAGCCCCTACAAGTTCTGCGACTCGCTGGCCGAGCTGCAGGCGGCCATCGACGCAGGCATCGGCTACCCCTGCATCGTCAAGCCCGTGATGAGCAGCTCCGGCAAGGGCCAGAGCAAGATCGACGGTCCGGCCGACGTGCAGAAGGCCTGGGACTACGCCATGGCCGGAGGCCGCGTGAGCCACGGCCGCGTGATCGTCGAGGGCTTCATCGACTTCGACTACGAGATCACGCTGCTGACCGTGCGCGCCAAGGATGCCGTGGGTGCGGTGGAAACCAAGTTCTGCGACCCCATCGGCCACGTGCAGGTCAGCGGCGACTATGTCGAAAGCTGGCAGCCGCACCCCATGGCGCCCGCTGCGCTGCAGAAGGCGCAGCAGATCGCGCAGGCCGTCACGGCCGACCTCGGCGGCCAGGGCCTGTTCGGCGTGGAGCTGTTCGTGAAGGGCGACGAAGTCTGGTTCAGCGAAGTCAGCCCCCGCCCGCACGACACCGGCATGGTCACCATGGCCACGCAGTGGCAGAACGAGTTCGAGCTGCATGCGCGCGCCATCCTCGGCCTGCCGGTCGACACCTCGCTCAAGAGCCCGGGCGCCAGCGCGGTGATCTACGGCGGCGTGGACGCCACCGGCATCGCCTTCGACGGCGTGGCCGAGGCGCTGCAGGTGCCGGGCAGCGACGTGCGCCTGTTCGGCAAGCCCGAGAGCTTCACCAAGCGCCGCATGGGCGTGGCGCTGGTGCACGCGGCCGACACCGACACGGCCCGCAAGCTCGCCAAGGAAGCCGCTTCCCGCGTAAAGCCGCGCAAGGCGTAGCCAGTTTCCGCAAGCCGCGCCGCAAGGGCGCGGGCATGGTGCGGGGGCTTGCCGGGTCCGGTCGCGGGGGGCGGGTGCGTGCGGATACCGCGCGAGCCCGATGCCTTCCACACTGGACGCTCGCAACGATCCACCGGAGACACCATGCCGCATCCCCAGGCGCGCGCCCTGCTCGACTTCATCGAGGCGCGCGGCATTCCGCCGACGCACACCCTGTCGCCCGCCGACGCGCGGACCTTCTATCGCGAGCGCCGCACCACCACGCAGCCGCTGCCGCCCGAAGTGGCCGAGGTGCGCGACCTCGCCGCCGACGGCCCGCACGGCACCATCCCGGTGCGCCTCTACCGGCCGATGGGCTCTGGCGCGGGGCCGCTGCCGGTGCTGGTGTACTACCACGGCGGCGGTTGGGTCATCGGCGACCTCGACACGCACGACGTGCTGTGCCGCGAGCTGGCCAACGGCGCCGGCTGCGCCGTGGTCGCGGTCGACTACCGCATGGGCCCGGAGCACCGCTTTCCCGCGGCGGTGGACGACGTGCTCGCCGCCACCCGCTGGGTGCGCCGCGAGGCCGCCGCGCTGGGGCTCGATGCAAGCCGCCTCGCAGTGGGCGGCGACAGCGCTGGCGGCAACCTCGCGGCCGTGGTGTCGATCGCGGCGCGCAATGCGGGCGACCTGCCCATCGTCTACCAGCTGCTGATCTACCCGGCAACCGACATGCGGCGCAGCCACGCATCGCACCAGAGCAACGGGCAGGGCTACCTGCTGACGGCGGACACCATCCGCTACTTCCACGACCACTACATCACCGACCCGAAGCACGACCTCGACTGGCGCGCCTCGCCGCTGCTGCACCCCGACCTCTCGAAGCTGCCGCCCGCGCTGGTGCTCACCGCCGGCTACGACCCGCTGCGCGACGAGGGACTGGCCTATGCAGAGGCACTGACCGCCGCGGGCAACCGCGCGATGTACGTCTGCTTCGAGCGCCAGATCCACGGCTTCGTGCCAATGGGCAAGGTGCTCGACGAGGCCAACACGGCAGTCGCGCTGTGTGCCGCCGAACTGCGCCGCGCCTTCGCGCAGGCCTAGGGAAAGTCCCCGCGCAAATGGACATCGCGCAAACGGCTCGCGCCGCTACGATCCAGCGAACAAGACGCCATCCACCGGTTGGCAGTCCACCGATGCAGGAGACAAACACCATGCAGCGAACGAGGACGACGCCGTCCGCAAGCGGTGCCGCACGGCAGGGCGAACGCCTGATGTGGCTCACGCCGCAGCGCGTGTTCTACGCCGGGCTGCTCGGTGCGGCCGCCGAGCGCACGATGGGCGGGCACGGCGTGTACCTGTCGCCCGCGGGCGTGCCGCCGATCCGCATCCGCATCGGCGGCGGCGCCTGGCAGGCGGGCGAGCTGATCGTGGTGCCGCCGCAGGTGCCGCACCATGTCGAGAGCGAGCATCCGCTGATCTTCAACCTGTTGATCGAATCGGAATCGGTCGACCCCGCGCGCTTGCCGGCGTTCATGCAGCACTGCGGCCCGGTCGATGCGCCCGCCTTCGCGCAGCGTGTGCGCGAGGTCCACGCGCACCTGCTCGCGGCCTCGGGCCGCGGCTCGGAATTCGACGGCTTCGATTTCGATGCGCTGTTCTTCGGCGAGGCGCTTGCGCCGCGACCGATCGACGCGCGCATCCGCAAGGTCATCGACACCCTCGTCGCCGACCCCGCGGCGCCCGCCTCGGCCGAGGACTGCGCGGCCTCGGTGCACCTGTCGTTCTCGCGCTTCCTGCATCTGTTCAAGCAGGAGACCGGCATGGCGTTTCGCGCCTTCCGGGCCTGGAAGCGCGCGCGCAGCCTGCTGCGCTACGTGCGCCAGACCGGCACGCTGACCGACATCGCGCTGGACACCGGCTACCCCGACTCGACGCACTTCAGCCATTCGATCCGCCAGGTCTACGGCCTCAAGCCCAGCGACATCGTGGCCGGATCGCGCCGCCTCGCGCTGCACGACGCGGCGGGCAGCTTCAGGCAGTAGGCGCGACGAGGCCCCATGCAGATCCTCCAACTCCTGCTGTCGGGCATTGCGCAAGGTTGCATCTACGGCCTGATCGCGCTGGGCTTCGTGCTGATCTACAAGGCCACCGAAACCGTGAGCTTCGCGCAGGGCGACCTGATGATGCTCGGGGCCTTCGGTGCGTTCGCGGGCATGTCGCTGTTCGGCCTGCCGTTCTGGCTCGCGGCCATCCTTGCCGTGGTGGCGATGGCGGCTTTCGGCGTGCTGCTCGAACTGGTGGTGATCCGGCCGATCCTCGGGCAACCGCAGTTCTCCATCGTGATGCTCACGATCGGCATCGCCTACGTGGCGCGCGGGCTCATCACCATGGTGCCAGGCATCGGCACCGACACCCACACGCTTCCCGTGCCCTACAAGGACCAGATCTGGAAACTGGGCGAGCTGGTGGTCAACCTCGAGCAGCTCGCGATCATCGTCGCCACAGCCATCCTTTGCGCCCTGCTGTTCGCGATGTTCCGCTACAGCAAGCTCGGCATCGCGATGCAGGCCTCGTCGCAGAACCAGCTGGCGGCCTACTACATGGGCATTCCGGTGAAGCGGCTCAATGGGCTGGTGTGGGGCCTGGCGGCGGCGGTCGCGGCCATCGCGGGCATGCTGCTCGCGCCCATCACCTTCGTGCACGCGAACATGGGCTTCATCGGGCTCAAGGCCTTTCCGGCGGCGGTGGTGGGCGGTTTCGGCAGCCTGCCGGGTGCCATCGTCGGCGGGCTGGTCATCGGCATCGTCGAGTCGTTCGCGGGCTTCTATCTGCCCGATGGATTCAAGGACACGGCGCCGTACATCGTGGTGCTGCTGATGCTCATGATCAAGCCGAACGGTCTGTTCGGCGAAAAGCTGCGCAAGAAAGTTTGATCGTTCATGCGCTTCATCTTCAAGACCAGCTACGACCAGGACATCCGCCTCGCCCGGCACGGCGGGCATGTGTTCTGGTACAGCCTGCTGGTGGCGTTCCTGGTCGTCGCACCATGGGTGATCGACGAATACTGGCTCGCGCAGCTGACCTTCGTGCTGATCTACGGGATCGTGGGCCTGGGGCTGATGCTGCTGGCCGGGTTCACGGGGCAGTTCTCGATCGGGCATGCGGCGTTTCTTGGCGCGGGCGCTTACACGCAGGGCGTGCTGACGAACGCCGGTGTGCCGTTTCCGATTGCGCTGCTCGCGGCCGCTGCGCTGTCGGCGGCCGTGGGCGTGGTGGTCGCGCTGCCTGCCTTGCGCGTGAAGGGCATCTACCTGGGCATCGCGACGCTGTCGTTCGGCTTCATCGTCGAGGAAGTGTTCGCGCGGTGGGAGAGCGTGACGGGCGGCAATGCCGGCCTGCATGTGAAGGCGCCGGAAATCTTCGGTTGGTCGCTGGGCTCGGGCGATGGCTTCTACTTCCTGTGCCTGGTGGTTGCGGTGATTTCCACCTTGGGCATCCTGAACCTGCTGCGCTCGCCGACGGGGCGCGCCTTTGTCGCGATCCGCGATTCGGAGATTTCGGCGCAGAGCATGGGCATTCATCTTGCGCGCTACAAGACGATGTCGTTCGCGATCTCGGCCGCGCTTGCGGGGCTGGGCGGTGCCTTGTATGCGCACAAGCTCAGCTTCATCTCGCCGGACCAGTTCAGCATCCTGCAGTCGATCGACCTGCTGCTGATGGTGGTGATCGGCGGGCTCGGCTCGGTGCACGGCGCGTTCCTTGGCGCGATCTTCCTGATCGCGATGCCGCAGCTGATTTCCATCGGCAAGGACTGGCTGCCCGCAGTCATCGGGCAGGCGCCGGGGCTTCAGGGGCTGGTGTATGGCCTGGTGCTGATCGCCTTCGTGCTGTTCGAGCCGCTGGGCCTGTACGGCCGGTGGCTCAAGGTGCGTACGTGGCTGCAGCTCTTTCCGTTCTATCGCCGCGGATTGTTCAAGCGGCAGAAGTCGTTCACCAAGTCAGACCGGCTGAGATGAACGGCGACATTCTCCTTTCCGCGAAAGAGCTGAGCGTGCGCTTCGGCGGCGTGCTGGCGGTCAACAAGGTGAGCTTCGATGTGCGGCGTGGCGAGGTGTTCACGCTGATCGGGCCGAACGGGGCGGGCAAGACGACGGTGTTCAACCTGATCAGCCGCATCTACACACCGACCATGGGGGAGATCACGTGGCATGGCGAGGAGGGCGGCGCCATCGCGCTGACGCAGCAGGCCCCGCATGCGATTGCCGCGCTGGGCATTGCGCGCACCTTCCAGAACATCGAACTGTTCGAGCACGCGACGGTGCTGCACAACCTGCTGATCGGCCGCCACACGCACCGGAAGACGGGGTTCTGGAGCGAGGTGTTCTTCACGCCCGCCACGCGGCTCGCGGAGATCGAGGCGCGCGAGAAGGCGGAGCAGGTGATCGAGCTGCTGGACCTGCAGCACCATCGCGATTCGATGGTGGCGGGGTTGCCTTATGGCGTTCGCAAGGTCGTCGAGCTGGCGCGTGCGCTGTGCACGGAGCCGAAGCTGCTGCTGCTCGATGAGCCTTCTTCGGGGCTCAATGTGGAGGAGACGGCGGACATGGCGTTCTGGATCCAGGACATCCAGCATGAGCTGGGCGTGTCTGTGCTGATGGTCGAGCACGACATGTCGCTTGTTTCCAAGGTGTCCGACCGGGTGCTGGCGATGAACATGGGCGAGGTGCTGGCTACCGGCTCTCCTCGCGAGGTGCAAGCCGATGCGCGGGTTGTCGAGGCCTATCTCGGGACCGTGGACGACGTGAGCAGCTTGAGGAGGAGGGCGGCATGAGCGCTTTGTTCGCTACCTCTTTGAGGGCGCCCGATATGCGGTGCGGCGCGGTCACCCCCACTATGCCGGCCCTTCGGGCTCCCTTCCGGTGCTCGCTTTCCGCGGGGTCCCGCCCAAACTCGCTTCGCTCAGACAAGGGCGGGCCCTTATCCGCGGAAAGCTGCGCTCCTCAGCGGCACAGAGGGGGCGCCCACGCCGCACCGCATACCGGGCTCAGTCGGTGGGGTGATCGTCGTCCTGTGCGTACCCACGGCGTTGGGGCCCCTGTCTCCGGCGGGCCGTTGAGGCACCGCCGAGCAGCGCAGCGACGGGCGGATCAGGGCTCGCAGCTGTTTGAGCGAAGCGAGTTCTGCGAGACCCCGCCCGGCGCGAGCAGCGCAGGGAAGCCCGAAGGGCCGGTGACGTCGGCCCGCCGGAGACAGGGGCCCCAACGCAGCCCCCCGCTCTTCGCAAGCGCCCCAGGAGCGACGTCATGAGCGACGCAGTCCTTCAGCTTCTCAACGTAGAGAGCGCCTACGGTCCGATCAAGGCGATCCGTGGCGTCAGCCTGAAAGTCAGGCAGGGCGAGATCGTGACCGTGCTCGGTTCGAATGGCGCAGGCAAGACAACCATCCTCAAGACCATCTCCGGAATCATCGACCCTCGCAAGGGCAGCATCGAATTCCAGGGCAAGAACATCACCGCCAAGGACCCGGCCCACATCGTCCAGCAGGGCCTGAGCCACGTGCCCGAAGGCCGCGAGGTGTTCCCGCTGCTGTCGGTGAAAGACAACCTGCTGATGGGCGCCTACACCCGCAAGGACCGCGACGGCGTGGCGCGGGACATGGAGACGGTCTACACCTACTTCCCGATCCTGCGCGAGCGGGCCACGCAGGATGCTGGGCTGCTGTCGGGCGGCCAGCAGCAGATGCTCGCCATCTCGCGCGCGATCATGGCCGCGCCGCATCTGATTCTTCTGGACGAACCGAGCCTCGGGCTGAGCCCGAAGCTGACGAAAGAGATCTTCGAGATCGTCGTGCGCATCAACCGCGAGCGCGGCACCACCATCCTGCTGGTGGAGCAGAACGCCAACATGGCGCTCAACGCCGCCGACCACGGCTACGTGCTCGAGAACGGCCGCATCGTGATGGAAGACACCTGCGAACGCCTGCGCGAGAAGGAAGACATCAAGGAGTTCTACCTCGGCGTGAAGGACGACGGCGTACGCGGCGAGCGGCGCTGGAAAAAGAAGAAGACCTGGAGATAGCCGCCATGCAAGGACTCTGGGACCTCGACACCTTCGCACCCCGGCTCGACGTCGTCGTGCCCGGCGACACCATTCCCGCGATGTTCTGGAACGCCGTGAAGCAGCGCGGCGACAACATCTGGATGCGGCAGAAGGAACTGGGCATCTGGCGCAGCTGGAGCTGGCACCAGACCGCCGACGCGGTACGCGAGATCGCGGCCGGCCTCCAGTCCATCGGCTTTGCGCCGGGCGAGTGCGCGTCGATCCTGTCCAACACCGTCATCGAATGGGTGCTCGCCGATCTCGCGGTGCTGAGCTGCGGCGGTGTCTCCAATGGCATCTATCCGACCGACGCGGCCTCGCAGGTGCACTACCTTTGCGAAGACTCGGGCACCACCGTGCTCTTCGTGGAAGACGACGAGCAGCTCGACAAGGCGCTCGAGGTGCGCGCCGGCCTGCCGGGCCTGCGCTGCGTGGTCGTGTTCGACATGGAAGGCCTGCGCGACCTCGACGATGCGGCGGTGATGAGCCTCGATGCGCTGCGTGCGCTCGGGCGCCAGCACCTGGCCGCCGAACCGCAGGCGGTCGAACGTACGGTTGCTGCCTGCCGCCCCGAAGACCTCGCCATCCTCGTCTACACCTCGGGCACCACCGGCAAGCCCAAGGGCGCCATGCACAGCCATGCCGGGCTCGTGTACACCGCGCGTGGCTACAACACGCTCGTCGCGCAGGACCAGACCGACGAGCGCATGTGCTTCCTGCCGCTGTGCCACATCGCCGAGCGCATGGGCGGCGAGTACTTCGCGATGTACACCGGCGCTATCCTCAACTTCGTCGAGAACCCCGAGACCGTGCCGGAGAACGTGCGCGAGATCGCGCCCACGGTGTTCACGGCCGTGCCGCGCGTGTGGGAGAAGTTCTATTCGGGCGTGATGATCGCGCTGAAGGAGGCGAGCCCGCTGCAGCAGGCCGCCTACAGGTGGAGCATCGGCGTGGGCGAGGAGATCGCCAACCGCGTGCTGGCGGGCGAGCCGGTGAGCTCGTCGCTGAAGTTCAGGTTCAGGCTCGCGCGCATGCTCGCGCTGGACAACGCGCGCAAGCTCATCGGCATCCACCGCGCGCGCTTCCTGGTGACGGGCGCGGCGCCCATCTCGCCCGAGCTGGTCAAGTGGTATCTCGCGCTGGGCGTGCCGATGCTGGAGGTGTGGGGCATGACGGAGTCGTGCGGCGCCTCGACCGCGGTGCCGGCCACGCGCATCAAGCCGGGCTCCATCGGCCCGGCCACCGGCTACAACGAGGTGCGCCTCGACCCCGCCACCGGCGAGATCCTGGTGCGCGGCCCCAATGTCTTCATGGGTTACCTCAACCTGCCCGAGAAGACGGCCGAGACCATCGACGCCGACGGCTGGCTGCACACCGGCGACGTGGGCACGATGGACGAGGACGGGTATTTCCGCATCACCGACCGGATGAAAGACATCATCATCACGGCGGGGGGGAAGAACGTGACGCCCAGCGAGCTGGAGAACGAGCTCAAGTTCAGCCCCTACATCACCGATGCCGTGGTCATCGGCGACAAGCGGCCCTACCTCACGGTGATCGTCATGATCGACCAGGAGAACGTCGAGAAGTTTGCGCAGGACCACGACGTGCCGTTCAGCAACTACGAGAGCCTGACGCGCACGAAGGAAGTGCAGGATTTGATCCAGGGCGAGATCGATCGCGTCAACGCCAGGTTCGCGCGCGTCGAGCAAATCAAGAAGTTCTTTCTGCTCGAAACGCAGCTCAGCGCCGAGGATGAGGAGCTCACGCCCACGATGAAGCTGAAGCGCAAGCTGGTGCAGACCAAGTACGCCGGCCGCATCGACGCTATGTACCGCTGACCTCTTTTTTGCCAACCCGAGGAGACAAGGCTATGACGAAGCTCAAGACACTGACGACGCTGGCCGTGCTGGGCCTGATCGCGACGCTTGCGTCCGCGCAGCAGCAGGGCGTGAGCAAGGACGAGATCCGCATCGGCACGATCCAGGACCTGTCGGGTCCGCTCGCGGGCTTCGGCAAGCAGGCGCGCAACGGCATGCAGCTGCGCGTGGACGAACTCAACGAGCAGGGCAGCCTCAACGGGCGCAAGCTCAAGCTCTTCGTAGAAGACTCGGGCTACGACCCGAAGAAGGCCGTGCTGGCAGCGCAGAAGCTGGTGAATCAGGAAAAGATATTCATCATGGCCGGCCACATCGGCACGGCGCAGAACATGGCGGCGATGCCGGTGCAGTTCGAGAAGAACATCGTCAACTTCATGCCGATCACCGCAGCGCGCGAAATGTACGAGCCGCTCAATCGGCTGAAGTATTCGTTCGCAGCCACCTACTACGACCAGATCCGCCTGGCCCTGCCCAAGATGATCAAGGAGAAGGGCGCCAAGAAGGTCTGCACCATTTACCAGGACGACGAGTTCGGCCTCGAGGTGCTGCGCGGTGCCGAGGCGGGCCTGAAGACCGCCGGCATGGAGCTGGCCGAGAAGACCTCGTTCAAGCGCGGCGCCACCGACTTCAGCTCGCAGGTCGCCAAGATGAAGGCCGCCAACTGCGACCTCGTGGTGCTCGGCACCATCATCCGCGAGACCATCGGCACCGTGGGCGAGTCGCGCAAGACGGGTTTCAACCCGACCTTCCTGGGCTCGAGCGCGGCCTACACCGACCTGATCCACAAGTTGGGCGGCAAGGCGATGGACGGCATCTACGCCACCATGACGGTGCAGAACCCGTACACCGACGAGCAGTCGCAGCCGCTGCGCTTCTGGGCCAACAAGTACAAGACCAAGTTCAACGAAGACCCGACCGTGTTCTCGGTGTACGGTTACGTGATCATCGATTCGTTCATCAAGGCGGCGACCAAGGCCGGGCCGAACCTCACGACCGACAGCTTCATCAAGGCGATGGACAGCATGACCTTCGAGCCCGACATGTTCGGCAGCCCGAAGAGCAGCTACACCGCCACCAAGCGCCTGGGCAACGACCTGTCGCGCCTGTCGCAGATCAAGGATGGCAAGTGGGTGGTCGTTTCCGACTATGTGACACCGTAATCCGTGTCGCTTCGCAATCCCCTCGCTGGGGGCAACACCGGCGGCCCGGCAAAGCCGGTTCCGCGGTGTTCCGCGATGAAGGTGCGCGGCCAGGTGCAGGTTTATATTTGCGGCGAATTCCTCTGGTGAAGAGACCGCAATGCCACAGTACTGGTTGATGAAATCCGAGCCCGACGAGGTCTCGATCGACGATGCGCTCGCCGCGCCCGGCGCCACCGTGCCCTGGACCGGCGTGCGCAACTATCAGGCACGCAACTTCATGCGCGATGGCATGAAGGTCGGCGACGGCGTGCTGTTCTATCACTCGAGCTGCCCGGAGCCCGGCATCGCGGGCATTGCGCGCGTGGCCTCGGGCATTAAGCCCGACCCGACGCAGTTCGATCCGAAGTCGCCCTACTACGACGCGGCCTCGAAGAAGGACGATCCGCGCTGGCTGCTGGTGGACGTGCAGGCGCTGCGCAAGACGCGGCTGCTGGCGCTGCCCGAGCTGCGCGCGAATCCGGAACTGGCTGACCTGGTCGTGCTGCGCAAGGGCAACCGGCTGTCGATCACGCCGGTCGAACCCGCGCACTGGAGAGTCATCGAGAAGATGCTGGGCTGAATGAATCAGCCCACGCGCTGCAGGATCGGAAACAGCTTCCCCAGCCCATCGGCCATCACCTCGACCGCTAGCGCCGCGAGGATCAACCCCATGAGCCGCGTCATGATGTTGATGCCCGTCTTGCCGAGCACGCGCGCAATGGGTTGCGCGAGCGAGAAGGCCACCGCGGTGGCCAGCGCCACCACCACGCCGTAGCCAACCAGCACCGCCAACTCCCACAGGTGCTGCGTCTTGTCCGCGTAGATGACCACGGTGGAAATGGTGGCCGGCCCGGTGAGCAGCGGGATGGTGAGCGGCACCACCGCGATGGACGCGCCCATGGAGGCCTTCACTTCGGTGGCGCGCAGCTCCTCGACGTTGGTCTTGCTCTCGGCCGGCTTGGCATTCAGCATCGAAAGCGAGCTCATGAGCAGCAGCAGGCCGCCGCCGACCTGGAAGCTCGCGATCGAGATGCCGAAGAAGGACAGCAGTTGCAGCCCGAGCAGCGCGCTCACCGCGATCACCACGAACGCGCTGAACGCCGACATGCGCACCGTGTGGCGGCGCTGCGCATCGCTGTAGCCCTGCGTGTAGTGGATGAAGAACGGCACGATGGCCAGTGGGTTGACGATGGCCACCAGCGTGACCAGCGGCTTGATCAGGTCCATCGAGGTGCTCATGGTCAGCGGCCTCCGGCGACGTCGAGCAGGGCCATGGTGGTGTAGCTGGCCTCGGCGGACAGCAGCCACAGGATGGCGCCCGCGACTTCCTCCGCGCTGCCGGTGCGCTGCATGGGCACGGTGGGCGCGAGATCGAAGGCGCGGTCCGGCATGCCGCCCGAGGCGTGGATTTCGGTATCGATCAGTCCGGGGCGCACTGCGTTCACGCGAATGCCTTCGGCCGCCACTTCCTTGGCCAGCCCGATGGTGAAGGTGTCGATGGCGCCCTTGCTCGCGGCGTAGTCGACGTACTGGTCGGGCGAGCCCAGCCGCGCGGCGGCGCTGGAGATGTTGATGATGGCGCCACCCGCGCCGCCGTAGCGCGTGCTCATGCGCCGCACGGCCTCGCGCGCGCAGATGAAGCTGCCGATCACGTTGATGCGGAACATGCGCTCCAGCCGGGCCACGCTCATCTCGTCGACGCGCGCCTGCACGTCGACAACGCCGGCGTTGTTGACCAGCGCCGTCAGCCGGCCGAACCTGGCGTCGACCTTCTGGAACATGGCCAGTACCTGTGCCTCGTCGCCCACGTCGGCCTGCACGGCCATGGCGGTGCCGCCGCCAGCGCGGATGGTGCGCACCACCTCGTCGGCGGCCAGCGAGTTGCTGGCGTAGTTGACGGCCACCGCGTAGCCGCGCTGCGCGGCGAGCACGGCGGTGGCGGCGCCGATGCCGCGCCCGCCGCCCGTGATCAAGAGCACTTGGTCCAAAACCTACCTCCTGCAGAGAAACTGCGTGTCAGTTAAAACCGTTGGCTTGGATTACATCATCGGGGGCACGCGCATGAGCACTAACAGGACCATCGACTACTACTTTGCGCCACAGAGCCCATGGACCTATCTGGGGCATTCCCGCTTCGCGGCGATTGCCGCGGCCGCCGGTGCCGAGGTGCGCGTGCGGCCCATCGACATGGGCAGCGTGTTCCCTGTGTCGGGCGGGCTGCCGCTGGGAAAACGCGCACCGCAGCGCCAGGCGTACCGGCTGGTCGACCTGGCGCGCTTCTCGCGCCACCTCGGCCTGCCGCTGAACACCAGGCCGAAGTTCTTTCCCGTGGCCAGCGACGATGCGGCCCGGCTCATCATCGCGGTCGACATGCACGACGGCACCGAGGCCGCCATGCGCATGTGCGCGGCGGTGTTCGCGGCCGTGTGGGTGCAGGAGCGCAACATCGGCGACCCGAAGGTGCTCGATTCGCTGGTCATCGAATGCGGGCTGTCGCCCAAGCGCGCCGAGCAGTCGCAGAGCCAGGCGGTGCAGGAGCGCTACGAGGCCTACACGCAGGAGGCCATCGACATCCAGGTGTTCGGCGCGCCGAGCTACGTGATCGACGGCGAAATCTTCTGGGGCCAGGACCGCCTCGACTTCGTCGAGCGGGCGCTGCGCCCTTGACCCCCGGCGTTCATTCATTCATTCATCTATTTGCCATCAAGGAGCAAGACAACATGGGTCAATTCATCGATCTCAAGGCCAAGGACGGCTTCACCTTTCCCGCCTATGTGGCCGAGCCGGCGGGCAAGCCGCGCGGCGCGGTGGTCGTTGTGCAGGAAATCTTCGGCGTGAACTCGCACATCCGCGCGGTGGCCGACGGCTACGCGGCGGAGGGTTACCTCGCCGTGGCGCCGTCGACCTTCCATCGCGTCAAGCCGGGCGTGGAGCTGGGCTATTCGGAAGACGACATGAAGAACGGCTTCGGACTGAAGACGGCGGTCGAGGCGCTGCCGGCGCCGGGCGTGCTGCAGGACATCGAGGCGTCCATCGCCTACGCGTCGAAGGCCGGCAAGGTCGGCATCGTCGGCTACTGCTGGGGCGGCCTGCTGGTGTGGCGCGCAGCGGCGCTGCTGCCGGGCCTGGCTGCAGCCGCGCCCTACTATGGCGGCGGCATGACCACGCCCGAGGAAACGGCGCGCCAGCCCAAGGTGCCGGTGCTCGCGCATTTCGGCAACCAGGACCACTGGATTCCGCTGGACACCATCGAGTCGTTCAAGAAGGCGCATCCGGAGGTGGAAGTGCACGTGTACCCGGTCGGCCACGGCTTCAACTGCGACCAGCGCGGCTCCTACGACGCCGACGCGGCAAAGCTGGCGCGGGAACGCACGCTGGCGTTCTTTGCGAAGCACGTCGGCTGAAGCAGCGCCTCGGCGCTCTTATTTGCTTCTTCGCGCCGATTCCGGACCCACGCGCGTCTGCAGGAAGTCGAGCAGCGCGCGCAGCGCGGCGCTGTTGTGGCGCCGCTGCAGGTAGGCCGCCGACAGCCACATGTCCTTGCGCGCGTAGTCCTGCAGCACGGGCACGAGTTCGCCCTGGTCGAGGTGGGACTGCACGAGGATCGACGGCAGGTAGATCACACCGAAGCCGTGCATGGCCACGCGGATCAGCGGTGCGGCCTCGGTGCAGTCCATGCGGCTTTTCACCTGCACGTCGAGCGGCGTGCCGTTGTCGTCGAAGCGCCATACCGGCTGCTGGCCCAGCAGCGAGAACGTGAGGGCGTCGTGGCCCGACAGGTCGCGCGGATGCTCGGGCTTGCCGTGCTTCTTCCAGTAGATCGGCGAGGCGCAGACCACCATGTTCATCAGGCGCAGCTTGCGCACGATGAGGTTGGCGTCTTCCACCGGGCCGCTGCGCAGTTCGACGTCGATGCCTTCCTCGGCGAGGTCGACGGTGCGGTTGGTCAGCTGCAGGCTGATCGTCACGTCGGGGTAGTAGCGCATGAAGTCGGCCAGCAGGTTCGGAAACTCGCCGTTGCCCATGCCGTGCGGGGCCGAGATGCGCAGCCGGCCGCCGGGCTGGCTGGCGCGGTCCTGCAGTTCCGACTGGGTGAGCTCGACCATCTCGAGCATCGGGATGCTGCGCTCCAGCAGCAGCTGGCCGGCGTCGGTGAGACTCACCGAGCGCGTGGAGCGGTTGAGAAGACGCACGCCGAAGCGGGTTTCCAGCTCGGCCACGTACTTGCTGACGGTGGCCTTCGACATGTCGAGCCTCTTGGCTGCCTGGGAAAAACTGCCTTGCGAGGCGACTTCCCGAAAGGTTCTGATCAGGTCGAGACTGTCCATGTGAATGAGCCCATTGTTTCCGTTTTGGGAACGTGATGGTTCGATTCTCCGGGGTTTTTCTTAGCCGACTCCCGCGACACTGTGGTGCACGCCGACGTTGCCAGCCACGGCTGGATCGTTCCGGAACCGGCCGTCTTCTTCTACTGGCATGCCTTGATGTTCGTATTGTTTCAATAGAGGAAACACGGTGTCTCTGATCCGAGTGTTCTGGCAAGGCAGTTCGCCCGGAAACTCGCCGCACAGGCAAGCGAACCAGCAAGCCTGGTGGACGAACCATCCGACGAACACACTAGGAGAACTGAACATGAAGACCTCGCAAATCCTCGCCGCTGCCGCTCTGACCCTGCTTGCCGCTGTTGGCGCTGTTGGCGCTCAAGCCGAAACCTACCAAGGCGTGAACGCCGCCGTCTCGGCCAAGAGCCGCGACGACGTCAACGCCGAAGCCGCACGCACCGCGTCGGCTCCGAACCAGAACGTCGTGCGCGGTTCGCGCGGTGCGGAAACCGTCGCCGTGTCGAAGGACCGTGCGATCGTCGAAGCCGAAGCCGTTCGCACCGCCTACGCTCCCGACCAGAACGTGAGCTCGGGTTCGCGCGTCAACAGCAAGGTGATCTCGACGATGGCCAACCCGGCTGACGCACTCCAGGCGCAGCAAGGTTCGGGCGCTATCGCCAAGTAATCGAAGCGGCCCCTCGGGGTTGCCCAAATGCAAAAGGGCCACGCGAAAGCGTGGCCCTTTTGCATTTGCCGCTGATATATAGGGGAGTCAGCGCGTGCGGGCGAGGTAGCGCTTGCGCCAGAAGATCAGCACCAGCAGCACGGCGATGACCAGCATCGACGTCATCGCGATCCAGAAACCGTCGGCCTTGTGCACCAGCGGGATGAACTCGAAGTTCATGCCGAAGATGCCTGCGATGAGGTTGAGCGGCAGGAACACGGCGGTGAGCACCGTCAGCACCCGCATGATGTCGTTGGCGCGGTGGCCCTGGACGCTGAAGTGCATCTGCACGGCGGTCTCGGCGTTCTGCTCCAGCCGGTGCACGTGGTGCACCACGCGCTCGATGTGCTCGAGCACGTCGCGGCTGCGGATCATGATGAGTTCGCGCTCGCGCCGCTCGGTCTCGCCCTTGGGCACGGGCAGGGTCTCGAGCGAGTCGATCCAGTCCTGCATGGCGGCGCGCTGGTCCTCGCAGATCTCGTCCAGGTGGTGCAGCGACTGGCGCGCTTCCATCAGCGCCCCCCAGTTGGTGAAGCGGCTGCGCGGGTCGATCAGCTCGGTCTGCCAGTGGTCGAGCTGCTTGGTGAGTTCGCGCCGCAAGTCGAGGTAGCCGTCGACGATCTGGTTGATCACGCGCAGCATCAGGTCCGAAGGGCTGGCCGGCACGCGCGACGAGGTGGCGCGCACGTCGAGCGCTGGCGCGCCGCGGTCGTCGGGCGAGCCGGTCGCCAGCAGCCGCGCGGCGAAGGCGTCGCGCACCGCGCCGTCTTCCGGGTGCACCGACAGCAGCACGCGGTCGAACGCCGCGAAGCCGACCGGACGGGTGTCGACGCGGCGCAGCACGGGCGGGCCGCTGCGGGGCAGGCGCGGCGCCGCGCCTCCCGCCGGGGCCTCCTGGCCCTGCCCGTTTCCATTGGCAAGGCGCCGGAACACCAGCACGTCGTATTGGGACGTGTAGTCGTAGTGCGAAGGCAGCTGATCGTTGAGCAGGTCGGCCACGTGCAGGTCGACCAGCTGCGTGAGGCACAGGGTCTGCAGGATCTGCTGCACCTCGGCCAGCGAGGCCCGGAATTCCTCGCGCGTGAGCGAGATCCACAGGTAGCCGCCTGCGCCGCACGCGCCCGGCACGGTCAACGGCGTCAGTGCGGAGTGCTCGCTGACCTGCGAGCGATTGATTTCGAAGATGCGCATGCCAGTGCGCGCTACTTCTGGAGCAGGCGCGCGGCGTCGAGCGCGAAGTACGTCAGCACGCCGTCGGCCCCGGCGCGCTTGAAGGCCAGCAGGCTTTCGAGCACCACGGCATCGTGGTCGAGCCAGCCGTTCTGGGCTGCGGCCTTGAGCATCGCGTACTCGCCGCTCACCTGGTAGGCGAAGGTCGGCACGTGGAACTGGTCCTTCACGCGGCGCACGATGTCGAGGTAGGGCATGCCGGGCTTCACCATCACCATGTCGGCGCCCTCGGCGATGTCGATGGCCACTTCGCGCAGGGCCTCGTCGCTGTTGCCGGGGTCCATCTGGTAGACCTTCTTGTTGCTCTTGCCGAGCGTGGCGGCCGAACCCACGGCGTCGCGGAAGGGGCCGTAGAAGGCGCTGGCGTACTTGGCGCTGTAGGCCATGATGCGCGTGTGCACGTCGCCGCGGGCCTCGAGCGCGGTGCGGATGGCGCCGATTCGGCCGTCCATCATGTCACTGGGCGCCACAATGTCGACGCCAGCTTGCGATTGTGTGAGCGCCTGCTTCACCAGCACTTCAACGGTCGCATCGTTGAGGATGTAGCCGGTGTCGTCGAGCAGGCCGTCCTGGCCGTGGCTGGTGTAGGGGTCGAGCGCGACATCGGTCATCACGCCCAGTTCGGGGAAGCGCGCCTTGAGGGCGGCCACCATGCGGGGAATCAGCCCGTCGGGGTTGAAGGCCTCGTCGCCGCTGGGTGTCTTGAGGCTGGCGTCGATCACCGGGAACAGCGCCATCACCGGGATGCCGGCGGCAACGCACTGCTCGGCCACGGGCAGGAGCAGGTCGAGGCTCAGGCGATCCACGCCAGGCATCGAAGGCACGGCATCGCGGCGTTTTTCGCCTTCCTGCACGAACACCGGGTAGATCAGGTCGTTGGCCGTCAGCGCGTGCTCCCGCACGAGGTTGCGGGTGAAGGCATCGCGGCGCAGGCGCCGTGGCCGCCCGGCGGGGAACATGGCCAAGGGGGAAGATGATGACGTCATATATCCAAAATTGTGCCTGAAGCGACATTTCGCGGTGCCTCCCTCGAAGAAGGCGGTTGTCTGACAACTACGGAAAATCGTAGAACCAAGGTTCTAAGTTTTTTGCCTTAAATGTCAAAGAAAGTGCCTCAGTCGCTTGAAACCTTGTTTCGTCTTTGTTAAATTCTGAAGCGGGCGGCTTGCCGCTCCCCGCTTTTCCTCCCTGAGCGGGTGCCTTGATGTGTGACAGCAAAAGGGCTTCCCAGCCCGACGTGAAGACGTCGGGCTTTTTTTTGCCCGCCGTGCAGAGCCGTCGGCGCAAAACCCGGGGCCGGCGAGAGGGGCGCCACTAAACTGCCGCGATGCTCTGGGTCAAATCTCTTCACATCGTCTTCATTGCAAGCTGGTTCGCGGGGTTGTTCTACCTGCCCCGGATCTTCGTCAATCTGGCGATGGTGCCACCCGAGTCGGTGGCCGAGCGCGAACGGCTGCTGCTGATGGCGCGCAAGCTGATACGGTTCACGACTTTCCTGGCAGTTCCAGCGCTCGGTTTCGGCCTGTGGCTCTGGCTGGGCTACGGCATCGGGCGCGGCCCGGGCAACGGGTGGATGCATGCCAAGCTGGCGCTGGTGCTGGTGGCCATCGGCTATCACCATGGCTGCGGCGTGCTGCTGCGCCGCTTCGTGGCGGGCGAGAACCGGCGAAACGACCGCTGGTTCCGCTGGTTCAACGAACTGCCGGTGCTGCTGCTACTGGGCATCGTGATCCTGGTGGTCGTCAAGCCGTTCTGAAACCCGGTGCACATGGTGGAGAGGCCGCACAAGTCAACCGCGCTCCCCCTGGCGCTCGCCTATGCGGCGCTGATTGTCTACGCCAGCCTTTATCCGTTCGCCGACTGGCGCGACCAGGGGATCGCGCCCTGGGCCTACCTGTCGGCGCCCTGGCCCAAGTACTGGACCGGTTTCGACTTTGCCGTCAACGTGGTGGGCTACATGCCCTTCGGCTTCCTCTGCGCCCTGGCGGCACTGCGCACGGGCCGGACCGCCGCCGTCTGGCATGCCGTGCTGCGAGCCGTCATAGCGGGCGCGGCGATCGCCTTCGCCATGGAGACGCTGCAGAGCTATCTGCCCGCGCGCATTCCTTCCAATGTGGACCTGGGGCTCAACACGATCGGCACCGTCCTCGGCGCGGTGCTGGCGGCGGGGCTGGAGCGGCTGGGCGCGGTTGCGCACTGGAGCCGCGCGCGTTCGCAGTGGTTCGTCGAGGAGTCGCGCGGCGCGCTGGTGCTGCTCGCGCTGTGGCCTTTCGCGCTGCTGTTTCCGGCCGCCGTCACCTTCGGGCTCGGGCAGGTGTTCGAGCGGCTCGAAGTGGCGATTTCCGAATGGCTGCTCGACACGCCCTTCATCGACTGGCTTCCGCTGCGGCAGTTCGAGCTCGAACCGCTGGTGCCCGCGGTGGAACTGCTGTGCGTGATGCTCGGCGCGCTGGTGCCGTGCCTGCTGGGCTACCTGGTGGCGCGCTCCGTGGCCCAGCGCGCGGTCCTGCTGCCGCTGACGCTGCTGACCGGCATCGCGGCCTCGGCGCTGTCGGCGGCATTGAGCTACGGGCCCGAGCACGCATGGGCATGGCTGGACCTGCCGGTGCAGGTCGGCATGGCCGCGGCCTTGTTCGCCGGCGTGTTGCTGCTTTTCGCGTCGCGCCGCCTCTGCGCGGCACTGCTGCTGGTGGGGCTCGTGCTGCAGCTGAGCCTGCTGAACCAGGCGCCCGAGAGCGCGTACTTCGCCCAGACCCTGGCCACCTGGGAGCAGGGGCGCTTCATCCGCTTCCACGGGCTGGCGCAGTGGCTCGGCTGGACCTGGCCATTCGCCGTGCTGGCGTACGTGGTGGCCGCCTTGTCGCGGCGGAGCCGGCCCGCCGCCGTCGCGACGGTCTGAGCGTCCGGGCAACGGCGCCGGGAGGCGGTCACTAAAATCTGCCGATGCCCAGTTCCTCTCCCGCCAAGCCGTCCGGCTATTACGGTCGCCACATCTTCTTCTGCCTCAACGAGCGCAAGAACGGCGAAGACTCCTGCGCCATGCATAACGCACAGGAGGGCTTCGACCGCTGCAAGGCGAAGGTCAAGGAGCAGGGGCTCGCAGGGCCTGGCAAGGTGCGCGTCAACAAGGCCGGCTGCCTCGACCGCTGCGCGGGCGGGCCGGTGGCCGTGGTGTACCCCGAAGCCGTCTGGTACACCTTCGTCGACAGCGAGGACATCGACGAGATCGTCGAGTCGCACCTGAAGAACGGCCAGGTCGTCGAGCGGCTCGTGCTGCCTCCCGATGTCGGACGCTGAACTTTTCCACCGACCCTCCGCTCGTACCCTGCGCCAATGAACTCCCAGACCGAAAAGATCAGCCTCCAGGGCGCCGCCGGCGCGATCGAGGTTCAACGCGACCAGCCTGCGGGTGCTGCGCGCGGCATTGCCGTGATCGCCCATCCGCACCCGCTGTTCGGTGGCACGATGGACAACAAGGTGGTGCAGACGTTGGCGCGCGCTTTCGTCGCCTGCGGCTGGACCACGGTGCGCTTCAACTTCCGTGGCGTGGGTGCCAGCGAAGGCGTACACGACGAAGGACGCGGCGAGCTGGAAGACATGCTGAATGTCGTGGGCCAGCTGGCGTCCGAAGGTCCGTTGGCGATCGCCGGCTTTTCCTTCGGCGCTTTCGTCGCGAGCGGCGCCGCCGCAAGACTCTGGGCCGAGCGCGACATCCGGCAAATCGTGCTGGTAGGTACGGCCGCCGCGCGCAACACCGTGGCCACGCTGCCGGCCGAGGCGCACGAGCGCATGCTGGTGGTTCATGGCGAAGCCGACGACACCGTGGCGCTCTCCGCCGTGATGGATTGGGCGCGGCCCCAGTCACTTCCTGTCACAGTCGTTCCCGGGGGCGGTCATTTCTTTCACGGACAATTGCCGCTGCTCAAAAGTCTCGTGGTCCGCCATCTGCGCGCGGACATCGCGTGAAAGCCTCGCAGGCTTGTTTTCGTCTCTTTCCGAACTCCCCATGAATCGTTTTCTTGGCGCGCTCCGCGCGCTGGTCCTTACCGCCGCTGCATCCGTCAACCTGATCGCCGTCGCCCAGGTGCCGACGCCGCCCGAAATCGCCGCGCGCAGCTACCTGCTGCTCGACGTGACCGCGAACCAGATCCTGGCGCAGAAGGACATCGACAGCCCGGTCGAGCCGGCCTCGCTCACCAAGCTGATGTCGGCCTACGTGGTGTTCGACGCGCTGCGCGCCAAGAAGATCACGCTGACCCAGACGATGCCGGTCAGCCCGCGCGCATGGAAGATGCCCGGCTCGCGCATGTTCATCGACCCCAAGATGCAGGTGCCGGTGGAAGACCTGATCAAGGGCCTGATCGTGCAGTCCGGCAACGACGCCACGGTGGCGCTGGCCGAAGGCGTGGGCGGCACGGTGGAGCACTTCGTCGAAATGATGAACGCCCAGGCCAAGGCCCTGGGCATGAAGAACACCAGCTACAAGAACCCCGAAGGCCTGACGGCCCCCGGCCACACCACCACGGCCCGCGACCTGAGCATCCTGGCGACCCGCCTGGTGCGCGACTTCCCCGAGGAAGCCAAGTACTACGCCATCAAGAAATACCGCTATCCGGGCACGCCGTCGACCAACGACACCAACCGGAATCTGCTGCTGTTCCGCGACCCGACCGTCGACGGCCTGAAGACCGGCCACACCGAAGCGGCCGGCTACTGCATGATCGCCACCGCCAAGCGCGACTTCCCGAACCTGACCGGCGGGCGCCGCCTGCTGTCGATCGTGCTGGGCACCACCGGCGAGACCGTGCGCGCCAACGAGTCGCAGAAGCTGCTGAACTGGGGTTACACGGCCTACGACGCGGTCCGCCTGTTCGACGCAGGCCAGCCGGCTGCCACCCCGGCCGTCTGGAAGGGCAAGGCCAACATCCTGAAGCTGGGCCGTCCGGAGGCCATCGTGGTCGCGGTGCCGGCCGGCACCGCCGCCAAGATCAAGACCCAGGTGTCGCGCCCCGATCCGCTGGTGGCGCCGTTCGCCAAGTACCAGCCCGTCGGTTCGCTCAAGGTCACCCTGGACGACCAGCCGGTCGCGGATGTGCCGCTGGTCGCCCTGGAGCCCGTCGAGCAGGCAGGGATATTCGGCCGCGCCTGGGATGCCGTGCGGCTCTGGATCAAGTAAATCAGTGGGATTGCAAGGCCGCCGGCGGCCAGACGCCACGGCTGACCTTGCTGTTTCATACTCGTTTGCTATACTCGTGGGCTTTTCGGAAATTTCCGAAGGGTTTCACGTTTTCGTTATTCCCGGTTTCCCTGCCTTGCGTCACGACAAGGACAAGGACGGTTTCACAGCCAAGGCCGGGGCGTTTTGGGACTAATTCATTCATGCCAACCATCAATCAACTGGTGCGTCAGGGTCGAACGGTCGAAAAGATCAATTCGAAGAGCCCTGCCATGCAGAACTCGCCGCAACGTCGCGGTGTCTGCACCCGCGTCTACACCACGACGCCAAAGAAGCCCAACTCGGCGCTTCGTAAAGTTGCCAAGGTCCGTCTGACCAATGGCTTCGAAGTCATCTCCTACATCGGCGGCGAAGGCCACAACCTGCAAGAACACAGCGTGGTGCTGGTTCGCGGCGGTCGTGTCAAGGACTTGCCCGGTGTGCGTTACCACATCGTGCGCGGTTCGCTCGACCTGCAAGGCGTGAAAGACCGCAAGCAGTCGCGTTCCAAGTACGGCGCGAAGCGTCCCAAGAAGGCTTAAGCCTTCCTGTTGTCAAAAAACAAGCGGTGTTCGATGGCCTTGGCGGGCTTGTCGAACGAAGTGACCCAATCCCGGGTCGAGTAAGTGAGAGTCCTGACTGGCTCTCGCGGTATCGGAAACGATGCCAACTGAAGCAAAGAGGTTAGAAAAATGCCACGTCGTCGCGAAGTCCCCAAACGTGAAATCCTGCCGGATCCCAAGTACGGCAATGTCGAGCTGTCCAAATTCATGAACGTGATCATGGAAGGCGGCAAGAAGGCTGTTGCCGAGCGCATCATCTACGGTGCTCTCGACTTCATCGAAAAGAAGAACCCGGACAAGGACCCTCTCGAGGCTTTCACCGTTGCCATCAACAACGTGAAGCCGATGGTCGAAGTGAAGTCGCGCCGCGTTGGCGGTGCGAACTACCAGGTGCCGGTCGAAGTCCGTCCTGTCCGCCGCCTCGCCCTGTCGATGCGCTGGATCAAGGAAGCTGCCCGCAAGCGCGGTGAGAAGTCGATGGCCCTGCGTCTGGCCAACGAACTGATGGAAGCCACGGAAGGTCGTGGCGGCGCCATGAAGAAGCGCGACGAAGTGCACCGCATGGCAGAAGCCAACCGCGCATTCAGCCACTTCCGCTTCTAAAAATCAGACACAGCTTGGGCGTTGGATCTTGAGTGTCGGGCGATGTCGTCCGTACTCGAGAACCAGCGCTCAACGCATTTAACCCGAAAGTAAATCATGTCCCGCAAGACCCCCATCGAGCGCTACCGCAACATCGGTATCTCCGCGCACATTGACGCTGGCAAGACCACGACGACCGAACGTATCCTGTTCTACACCGGTGTGAACCACAAGATCGGTGAAGTGCACGACGGTGCCGCCACGATGGACTGGATGGAGCAAGAGCAAGAGCGCGGCATCACGATCACGTCGGCTGCCACCACCTGCTTCTGGAAGGGCATGGCTGGCAAGTTCGAAGAACACCGCATCAACATCATCGACACCCCCGGCCACGTGGACTTCACCATTGAAGTCGAGCGCTCGATGCGCGTGCTGGACGGCGCCGTCATGGTGTACGACGCCGTCGGCGGCGTGCAGCCCCAGTCGGAAACCGTCTGGCGCCAGGCCAACAAGTACAAGGTGCCCCGCCTCGCGTTCGTCAACAAGATGGACCGCACCGGCGCCGACTTCCTGCGCGTGCGCCAGATGATGGTCGACCGCCTGAAGGCCAACCCCGTCGTGATCCAGATCCCGATCGGTGCCGAAGAGCACTTCCAGGGCATCGTCGACCTCGTGAAGATGAAGGCCATCATCTGGGACGAAGACAAGGGCGTGACCTTCACCTACGGTGACATCCCCGCGAACCTGACCGATGTCTGCAACGAATACCGCGAAAAGCTCGTCGAAGCGGCTGCCGAAGCCAGCGAAGAGCTGATGAACAAGTACCTCGAAGGCAACGAGCTGACCGAGGAAGAAATCAAGAAGGCCATCCGCCAGCGCACCATCGCCGGGGAAATCCAGCCGATGCTGTGCGGCTCGGCCTTCAAGAACAAGGGCGTGCAGGCCATGCTCGACGCCGTCGTCGAATACATGCCGGCACCGACCGACATTCCGCCGGTCAACGGCACCGACGAAGACGAAGCGCCCGTCACCCGCAAGGCTGACGACAACGAGAAGTTCTCGGCGCTGGCATTCAAGCTGATGACCGACCCGTTCGTGGGCCAGCTGACCTTCGTGCGCGTCTACTCCGGCGTGCTGACCAAGGGCGACAGCGTCTACAACCCGGTGCGCGGCAAGAAGGAACGTATCGGCCGTATCGTGCAGATGCACGCGAACAACCGCGAAGAAGTCAACGAAATCCGCGCCGGCGACATCGCTGCCTGCGTGGGCCTGAAGGAAGTGACCACGGGCGAAACCCTGTGCGATCCCGCAGCCGTCGTGACGCTCGAGCGCATGGTGTTCCCGGAATCGGTGATCTCGCAGGCCGTCGAGCCCAAGACCAAGGCCGACCAGGAAAAGATGGGCATCGCCCTGCAGCGCCTGGCTCAGGAAGACCCGTCGTTCCGCGTCAAGACCGACGAAGAATCGGGCCAGACCATCATCGCCGGCATGGGCGAGCTCCACCTCGAAATCATCGTGGACCGCATGAAGCGCGAATTCGGCGTGGAAGCGAATGTCGGCAAGCCGCAAGTGGCCTACCGCGAAACGATCCGCAAGACCGTCGAAGAAGCCGAAGGCAAGTTCGTTCGCCAGTCGGGCGGCAAGGGCCAGTACGGTCACGTGATTCTGAAGCTCGAGCCGCAGGAAGCGGGCAAGGGCTTCGAGTTCGTCGACGCCATCAAGGGTGGTGTGGTTCCTCGCGAATACATCCCTGCGGTGGAAAAGGGCGTTGTCGAAGCGCTGACGCAAGGCGTGCTGGCAGGCTACCCCGTCGTCGACGTCAAGGTCACGCTGCACTTCGGTTCGTACCACGACGTCGACTCGAACGAAATGGCGTTCAAGATGGCCGCGATCTTCGGTTTCAAGGAAGGCGCCCGCAAGGCCAGCCCCGTGATCCTGGAGCCGATGATGGCCGTGGAAGTCGAAACGCCCGAAGACTACGCCGGCAACGTGATGGGCGACCTGTCCTCACGCCGCGGCATGGTGCAGGGCATGGACGACATGATCGGTGGCGGCAAGTCCATCAAGGCCGAGGTGCCGCTGTCGGAAATGTTCGGCTACTCGACCACGCTGCGCTCGATGTCGCAAGGCCGCGCCACGTACACGATGGAGTTCAAGCACTACGCCGAAGCTCCGCGCAACGTTGCCGAAGCCATCGTGGCTGCTCGCGCAAAGTAAGTTTTCAAGAATGCAGGGCCGCGCGGTGCGTGGCCCTCGTTGTCTGCGATCCGGTGCCGCCACGTTCCCGTGCGAGGCGAACCAGCAATCGGATGCAGACATAAAACCAACACACGGGACTGCTCTTTCAAGGATTGAAAAATGGCAAAAGGTAAATTCACCCGCACCAAGCCGCACGTGAACGTGGGCACGATCGGTCACGTCGACCACGGCAAGACCACGCTGACGGCGGCGANGAAAAATGGCAAAAGGTAAATTCACCCGCACCAAGCCGCACGTGAACGTGGGCACGATCGGTCACGTCGACCACGGCAAGACCACGCTGACGGCGGCGATCGCCACGGTGCTGTCGGCCAAGTTCGGCGGCGAAGCCAAGGCCTACGACCAGATCGACGCGGCTCCTGAAGAAAAGGCYCGCGGCATCACGATCAACACCGCGCACGTCGAGTACGAAACGGCCAACCGCCACTACGCACACGTCGACTGCCCCGGCCACGCCGACTACGTGAAGAACATGATCACCGGCGCTGCCCAGATGGACGGCGCCATCCTGGTGTGCTCGGCCGCCGACGGCCCGATGCCCCAGACCCGTGAACACATCCTGCTGGCTCGCCAGGTGGGCGTGGGCTACATCATCGTGTTCCTGAACAAGTGCGACATGGTYGACGACAAGGAACTGCTCGARCTGGTCGAAATGGAAGTCCGCGAACTCCTCGACAAGTACGAATTCCCCGGCGAYGACACCCCCATCATCCACGGCTCGGCCAAGCTCGCCCTCGAAGGCGACAAGGGCGAACTGGGCGAAGGCGCCATCATGAAGCTGGCCGAAGCCCTCGACACCTACATCCCGACGCCCGAGCGCGCCGTGGACGGCACCTTCCTGATGCCCGTCGAAGACGTGTTCTCGATYTCGGGTCGCGGCACCGTCGTGACCGGCGCTGTCGAGCGCGGCGTGATCAAGGTCGGCGAGGAAATCGAGATCGTCGGCATCCGCCCGACCGTCAAGACCACCTGCACCGGCGTGGAAATGTTCCGCAAGCTGCTGGACCAGGGCCAGGCTGGYGACAACGTCGGCGTGCTGCTGCGCGGCACCAAGCGCGAAGAAGTCGAGCGCGGCCAAGTGCTGTGCAAGCCCGGCTCGATCAAGCCGCACGTGCACTTCACCGCCGAGGTGTATGTCCTGTCGAAGGACGAAGGCGGCCGTCACACGCCGTTCTTCAACAACTACCGTCCGCAGTTCTACTTCCGCACGACGGACGTGACCGGCGCGATCGAGCTGCCCAAGGACAAGGAAATGGTCATGCCCGGCGACAACGTCAGCATCACCGTGAAGCTGATCAACCCGATCGCGATGGAAGAAGGCCTGCGCTTCGCCATCCGTGAAGGCGGCCGCACCGTGGGTTCGGGTGACAACGTCAGCATCACCGTGAAGCTGATCAACCCGATCGCGATGGAAGAAGGCCTGCGCTTCGCCATCCGTGAAGGCGGCCGCACCGTGGGTTCGGGCGTCGTGGCGAAGATCCTCGACATCTAAGCCGAGCGAAAAGAGTACCGGAGGGGTATAGCTCAATTGGCAGAGCGTCGGTCTCCAAAACCGAAGGTTGTAGGTTCGATTCCTACTGCCCCTGCCACCTAGGTGGCACCCCGAAAAAGCCCATCGTGACCCGATGGGCTTCGGCGTCTCAAGAGGCGCATTGAATAGAAGGCCGAAAGGCGCAGGAAATCAGCCAACCATGGCCACTTCTCAAATCGAAACCGTGAGCACCGGCGCAGACAAGGCCAAGTTGGCCGCGGCTGTTGTGCTGGCAGTGGGCGCCATCGTGGCGTTCTATCTGCTGTCGCGCCAAGGTTCGCTGGTCCAGTGGGCTGCGCTGCTGGTCGGCCTGTCCGCTGCGGTGGGTGCCTTTGGCAGTTCGGAGAATGGCCGTCAGTTGTGGGCTTTTGGCCGCGACTCGTGGCGCGAGGTCAAGAAGGTCGTGTGGCCGACCCGCAAGGAAGCAATGCAGATGACGGCTTATGTGTTCGCCTTCGTGGCGATCATGTCCGTCTTCCTCTGGCTCACCGACAAGACGCTCGAATGGGTGTTTTTCGACCTCATTCTGGGCTGGAGAAAGTAAGCAATGACCGACGACGTAGTTGAAACCACGCCTGAAGAGGAAAACACTCCGATTCTGGCTCCCGCCGCCAACCCCGATCTGCGTTGGTACGTGGTGCATGCCTATTCGGGCATGGAAAAGGCCGTCGAGCGCAACATCACCGAGCGCATCAATCGCGCCGGCATGCAGGACAAATTCGGCCGCATCCTGGTTCCGACCGAAGAAGTGGTCGAGATCAAGAACGGCCAGAAGCGCACCACCGAGCGCCGTTTCTTCCCTGGCTACGTGCTGGTCGAAATGATCATGGACGACGAGAGCTGGCACCTGGTGAAGCACACCAACAAGGTGACGGGTTTCGTGGGCGGCGCCAAGAACCGTCCGGCCCCGATCTCGCAGAAAGAGGTCGAGGACATCGTCAGCCAGATGCAGCAGGGCACCGAGAAGCCGCGCCACAAGGTCGAGTTCACCGTCGGCGAATTCGTGCGCGTCAAGGAAGGCCCGTTCACCGACTTCAACGGCACGGTCGAAGAAGTCAACTACGAGAAGAGCAAGGTCAGCGTGTCGGTCATGATCTTCGGCCGCGCGACGCCTGTGGAGCTCGAATTCAGCCAGGTCGAAAAGACCTGAGCCACAGGCCGCAAGGCCTGAAGCATTCCCGGCTGCGCGTTGTCCGACTCGGCGCGCGGCCTTGATCGAAGAGTCGTTAAACCCCGGGGAGCCTTGGCCGCAAGCCAAGGCGATATCACCCGCAAGGAGCAAAAAGCATGGCGAAAAAAATCGTCGGCTTCATCAAGCTGCAAGTGCCAGCTGGTAAGGCCAACCCGTCCCCGCCGATCGGTCCCGCACTCGGTCAGCGCGGTCTGAACATCATGGAGTTCTGCAAGGCGTTCAACGCGCAAACCCAAGGCGTCGAGCCGGGTCTGCCGCTGCCGGTGGTCATCACCGCGTTCGCTGACAAGAGCTTCACCTTCATCATCAAGACGCCCCCGGCGATCACCTTGATCAAGAAGGCCATCAAGCTGGAAAAGGGCTCGGCCCGTCCGCACACCGACAAGGTCGGCAAGATCACGCGCGCACAGCTCGAAGAAATTGCCAAGGCCAAGATGAAGGACCTGACTGCCGCCGACCTCGACGCAGCAGTTCGCACCATCGCCGGCTCGGCCCGTTCGATGGGCGTGAATGTGGAGGGCGTGTAAATGTCCAAGATCACCAAGAAGCAAAAGTCGCTCGCAGGCAAGGTCGACAGCAACAAGCTGTACCCGCTGGCTGACGCGATCGTCATCGTCAAGGACGCCGCTACCGCCAAGTTCGACGAATCGATCGACGTGGCCGTGCAGCTCGGCATCGACGCGAAGAAGTCGGACCAGGTCGTGCGTGGCGCCGTCGTGCTGCCCAACGGCACCGGCAAGACCAAGCGCGTCGCCGTGTTCGCCCAAGGCGCCAAGGCTGAAGAAGCCAAGGCCGCCGGCGCCGACATCGTCGGCATGGACGACCTGGCTGCCATGGTCAAGGCTGGCGACATGCCTTTCGACGTCGTGATCGCCGCACCGGACGCCATGCGTGTCGTCGGTACGCTCGGCCAGATCCTCGGCCCGCGCGGCCTGATGCCCAACCCCAAGGTTGGCACCGTGACCCCGGACGTCGCCACGGCCGTGAAGAACGCCAAGGCTGGCCAGGTCCAGTTCCGCGTCGACAAGGCCGGCATCGTGCACGGCACGATCGGCCGCCGCTCGTTCGACAACGACAAGCTGCAAGGCAACCTCGCCGCGCTGATCGACGCTCTGGTCAAGGCCAAGCCGGCGACCAGCAAGGGTGTGTACCTGCGCAAGGTGGCTGTGTCGTCGACCATGGGTCTGGGTGTCCGCGTGGACACGCAAACCATCTCGGCGAGCTAAAGAGATTTGCCCCGCCCGAAAGGGTAGGGCGGATGTGGTGGGTCGCGGCAGCTCCGGTTGCTGCGGGCCATCCAAGACCGCTGGTGTGCAGGGCGCTGCACTTAATCGCCGGATCGATCCTTCCGGTATCCAGCGCAGATGGCGATCCCGCTGCAAGGAATTTGATTTTTGTTCCGAAACAGTTGTTGGTCGCTGCATGAAGCGCGATCCCAGGCCCCGGCCGAAGATCGCATTAAAAGGAGTAGACCTTGAGTCTGAATCGCAGTGAGAAAGAAGCGGTCATCAGTGATGTGACCAGCCTCGCCGCAAAAGCTCAAACGCTCGTGATGGCGGAATACCGTGGCATCACGGTGGCCGATATGACCAAACTGCGCATCGAAGCGCGCAGCAAGGGTGTGACCCTGAGTGTTCTGAAGAACACCCTGGCACGCCGTGCTGTCGCTGGTAGCGCGTTTGAGATTGTTGGCGACCAGATGACCGGTCCGCTGATCTACGGCTTTTCCGAAGACGCAGTGGCTGCCGCAAAGGTGGTGGCCGACTTCGCGAAGACCAACGACAAGTTGGTGATTCGCGGTGGCGCGTTTGGCGGCAAGGCCCTGGACGTGAACGGCGTGAAGCAACTGGCCAACATCCCTTCGAAGGAAGTGCTGCTGGCGCAATTGCTGGGCTTGATGCAATCCCCGATCTCTCGTACCGCCCGCGTGCTCGCGGCGCTGGCCGAGAAGCGCGGTGGTGGCGAAGCTGCACCCGTTGCCGATGCACCGGCAGAAGCGCAGGCCGCTTGAGCCTCGCGTTTGAAACATTCAACCCAATTGTTAGGAAACAAAAATGGCATTCGATAAAGACGCATTTCTGACCGCACTCGACGCGATGACGGTCCTGGAACTCAACGACCTGGTGAAAGCCATCGAAGAGAAGTTCGGCGTGAGCGCCGCTGCAATGTCGGCTCCGGCCGCCGGTGGTGGCGCTGCCGCCGCTGTGGTCGAAGAAAAGACCGAATTCAATGTCGTGCTGGCCGATGTCGGCGCGAATAAGGTGTCGGTCATCAAGGCCGTGCGCGAAATCACCGGCCTGGGCCTCAAGGAAGCCAAGGACCTGGTGGAAGCCGCTCCCAAGGCTGTCAAGGAAGGCCTGTCGAAGGCTGACGCCGACGCCGCCAAGAAGAAGCTGGAAGAAGCCGGCGCCAAGGTGGAACTGAAGTAATTCAGACCCCCTAGAGGGCTGGAGGTGCCTGAAAAGGCCCTCCAGCCTTTGCCGCTTTCAGAGCGCACCCGAAAGTCGGCTTGATTGCCGGCTTCCCCGCAGACCTCCAGGTCGACGGGAAAGTCAAAATCAAGCGGATTTTCGAGTGTCTTCTGACCCCGACTGCAGAAGATCCCTTGGTTCGGGCGATGTGCAATGCATCGCTGTCCGCCAACGGCTGGTAGTGGCCAGCCGCCAAGCAGTGGTGCCTCGGCACTGCTGACAAGTCGCTGAAGATCTCAAGCACCGGAGCTCTCATGGCCCAATCGTCCGCGTACAGTTACACCGAACGCAAGCGCATCCGAAAAAGTTTCGGTAACCGCGACAGCGTCGTCGAAATCCCCTACCTGCTGCAGATGCAGAAGGACGCATACACCGCGTTCCTGCAAGCCGGCATCCCCCCGAAGCAACGCACCGTCGAAGGCCTGCAGGCCGCATTCGACGCAGCGTTCCCGATCGTCTCGCACAACGGTTTTGTCGAGATGAAGTTCCTCGAGTACAACCTGGCGAAGCCGGCTTTCGACGTGCGTGAGTGCCAGACCCGTGGTCTGACCTTCGCCTCGGCCGTGCGCGCCAAGGTCCAGCTCATCATCTATGACCGCGAGTCGTCGACGTCGCAGTCGAAGGTGGTCAAGGAAGTGAAGGAACAAGAGGTCTACATGGGCGAAGTTCCGCTCATGACCGACAAGGGTTCGTTCATCATCAACGGCACCGAGCGCGTGATCGTCTCGCAGCTGCACCGTTCGCCGGGCGTGTTCTTCGAACACGACAAGGGCAAGACGCACAGCTCGGGCAAGCTGCTGTTCTCGGCCCGCGTGATTCCCTATCGCGGTTCGTGGCTCGACTTCGAGTTCGACCCGAAGGACATGCTGTACTTCCGCGTGGACCGTCGCCGCAAGATGCCGGTCACGATCCTGCTGAAGGCCATCGGCCTGAACCCGGAATCGATCCTCGCGAACTTCTTCGTGAACGACAACTTCCGCCTGATGGACAGCGGCGCGCAGATGGAGTTCGTCTCCGAGCGCCTGCGCGGCGAAGTTGCGCGCTTCGACATCACCGACAAGTCGGGCAAGGTCGTGGTCGCCAAGGACAAGCGCGTCACCGCGCGCCACACGCGTGAACTCGAGCAGGGCGGCACCACGCACATCAGCGTGCCGGAAGACTTCCTGGTCGGCCGCGTGATCGCCCGCAACATCGTCGACGCCGACTCCGGCGAAATCCTGGCCAAGGCCAACGACGAGCTGACCGAAGCGCTGTTGAAGAAGCTGCGCACCGCCGGCGTGCAGGACGTGCAGGTCATCTACACGAACGAACTCGACCAGGGCGCGTACATCTCGCAGACCCTGCGCATCGACGAAACCGTGGACGAATTCGCCGCCCGCGTGGCCATCTACCGCATGATGCGCCCCGGCGAGCCGCCGACGGAAGATGCCGTGCAGGCCCTGTTCCAGCGCCTGTTCTACAACCCGGACACGTACGACCTGTCGCGCGTCGGCCGCATGAAGTTCAACGCCAAGGTCGGCCGCGACGAATCGACCGGCCCGATGGTGCTGACCAACGAAGACATCCTGGCCGTGGTCAAGATCCTCGTGGACCTGCGCAACGGCAACGGCGAAGTCGACGACATCGACCACCTGGGCAACCGTCGCGTGCGTTGCGTCGGCGAACTGGCCGAAAACCAGTACCGCACCGGCCTGGCACGTATCGAGAAGGCCGTGAAGGAACGTCTGGGTCAAGCGGAGCAAGAGCCGCTGATGCCGCACGACCTGATCAACAGCAAGCCGATCTCGGCGGCGCTGAAGGAATTCTTCGGCGCATCGCAGCTGTCGCAGTTCATGGACCAGACGAACCCGCTGTCCGAAATCACCCACAAGCGCCGCGTGTCGGCCCTTGGCCCGGGCGGTCTGACGCGCGAACGTGCAGGCTTCGAAGTGCGCGACGTGCACGTGACCCACTACGGCCGCGTGTGCCCGATCGAAACGCCTGAAGGCCCGAACATCGGTCTGATCAACTCGCTGGCCCTGTACGCCCGCCTGAACGAATACGGCTTCATCGAGACGCCGTACCGTCGCGTGGTGGACAGCAAGGTCACCCACGAGATTGACTACCTGTCGGCCATCGAGGAAGGCAAGTACGTCATCGCCCAGGCCAACGCGGCCCTGGACAAGGACGGCGTGCTGACCGGCGACCTGGTCTCCGCGCGTGAAGCCGGCGAATCGATCCTGGTCGGTGCCGAGCGCATCCAGTACATGGACGTGTCGCCCGCACAGATCGTGTCGGTGGCCGCATCGCTCGTGCCGTTCCTGGAGCACGACGACGCGAACCGCGCGTTGATGGGCGCCAACATGCAGCGTCAGGCCGTGCCTGTGCTGCGCCCCGAAAAGCCGATGGTCGGTACCGGTATCGAGCGCGTCTCCGCAGTCGACTCGGGCACCGTGGTCACGGCCACCCGCGGCGGTATCGTCGACTACGTCGATGCGACCCGCGTCGTGGTGCGCGTGAACGACGCCGAAGCGGCTGCCGGTGAAGTCGGTGTGGACATCTACAACCTGATCAAGTATCAGCGTTCGAACCAGAACACCAACATCCACCAGCGCCCCATCGTCAAGCGCGGCGACAAGATCGCCAAGGGCGACGTGGTGGCCGACGGCGCATCGACCGACCTCGGCGAACTGGCCCTCGGCCAGAACATGCTGATCGCGTTCATGCCGTGGAACGGCTACAACTTCGAAGACTCGATCCTGATCTCGGAACGCGTCGTTGCCGAAGACCGCTACACCTCGATCCACATTGAGGAACTGGTGGTGATGGCCCGCGACACGAAGCTGGGCGCCGAAGAAATCACGCGCGACATCCCGAACCTGGCCGAGCAGCAGCTCAACCGCCTCGACGAATCCGGCATCATTTATGTCGGTGCCGAAGTGCAGCCGGGCGACACGCTGGTGGGCAAGGTCACGCCGAAGGGCGAGACCACGCTGACGCCTGAAGAGAAGCTGCTTCGCGCCATCTTCGGCGAGAAGGCTTCCGACGTGAAGGACACCTCGCTGCGTGTGGACCAGGGCTCGCAAGGCACCGTGATCGACGTGCAGGTCTTCACCCGTGAAGGCATCACGCGCGACAAGCGCGCCCAGCAGATCATCGACGATGAACTCAAGCGCTTCCGTCTCGACCTGAACGACCAGCTTCGCATCGTCGAAGCCGACGCGTTCGACCGTATCGAGAAGCTGCTGACCGGCAAGGTCGCCAACGGCGGCCCGAACAAGCTGGCCAAGGGCACCAAGCTCGACAAGGCCTACCTGTCGTCGGTCGAGAAATTCCACTGGTTCGACATCCGTCCGGCGGAAGACGAAGTGGCGACGCAGCTCGAGTCGATCAAGAACTCGCTGGAGCAGACGCGCCACAGCTTCGACCTCGCGTTCGAAGAAAAGCGCAAGAAGCTCACGCAGGGCGACGAGCTGCCCGCGGGCGTACTCAAGATGGTCAAGGTCTACCTGGCCGTCAAGCGCCGCCTGCAACCCGGCGACAAGATGGCCGGCCGCCACGGCAACAAGGGTGTGGTCTCGAAGATCGTTCCGGTCGAAGACATGCCCCACATGGCCGACGGCACGCCGTGCGACATCTGCCTGAACCCGCTGGGCGTGCCTTCGCGGATGAACGTGGGCCAGGTTCTCGAAGTGCATCTGGGCTGGGCCGGCAAGGGTATCGGCCAGCGCATCGGTGACCTGCTGCAGCAGGAGGCCAAGGTGGCCGAGCTGCGCAAGTTCATGGAGCAGCTGTACAACGGATCGGGCCGCCAGGAGAACATCGCTTCGCTGAACGACACCGAACTGCTCGAAATGGCAGCGAACCTGCAGAACGGCGCGACCTTCGCGACGCCTGTGTTCGACGGCGCTTCGGAAGAAGAAATCCGCGGCATGCTGAAGCTCGCCTACCCGGACGACATCGCCAAGCTCAAGGGCCTGACCGATACGCGCACGCAGGCCTACCTGTTCGACGGCCGCACCGGCGACCAGTTCGAGCGTCCCGTCACCGTCGGCTACATGCACTTCTTGAAGCTGCACCACTTGGTGGACGACAAGATGCACGCCCGTTCGACCGGCCCGTACTCGCTCGTCACGCAGCAACCGCTGGGCGGCAAGGCGCAGTTCGGCGGCCAGCGTTTCGGGGAAATGGAAGTGTGGGCGCTGGAAGCTTACGGCGCCGCCTACGTCCTGCAGGAAATGCTGACCGTGAAGTCCGACGACGTGCAAGGCCGTACCAAGGTGTACGAAAGCATCGTCAAGGGCGAGCACTCGATCGAAGCCGGCATGCCGGAATCGTTCAACGTGCTGGTCAAGGAAATTCGTTCGCTGGGGCTCGACATCGAGCTCGAGCGTTCTTAAGTTGAAAAGGGAAAGAGTCTTATGAAATCGCTACTCGACCTGTTCAAGCAATTCACGCCCGATGAGCATTTCGATGCCATCAAGATCGGCATGGCTTCGCCCGAGAAGATCCGCTCGTGGTCTTTCGGCGAAGTGAAGAAGCCAGAGACGATCAACTACCGCACGTTCAAGCCCGAGCGCGACGGCCTGTTCTGCGCCAAGATCTTCGGCCCCATCAAGGACTACGAGTGCCTGTGCGGCAAGTACAAGCGCCTGAAGCACCGCGGCGTGATCTGCGAGAAGTGCGGCGTTGAAGTCACGCAGACCAAGGTGCGTCGCGAGCGCATGGGTCACATCGACCTGGCCGCGCCCTGCGCCCACATCTGGTTCCTGAAGTCGCTGCCGTCGCGCCTGGGCCTCGTGCTCGACATGACGCTGCGCGACATCGAACGCGTGCTGTACTTCGAAGCCTACGTGATCACCGACCCCGGCATGACCCCGCTGAAGAAGTTCGGCATCATGTCCGAGGACGACTACGACGCAAAGCGCAAGGAATACGGTGACGAGTTCGTCGCTAAGATGGGCGCCGAAGGCATCAAGGACCTGCTCGAAGGCATCGAACTCGACAGCGAGATCGAACGCCTGCGCGGCGACCTGACCGGCTCCGAAGTCAAGGTCAAGAAGAACTCCAAGCGCCTGAAGGTGCTCGAGGCCTTCCGCAAGTCGGGCATCAAGCCCGAGTGGATGGTGCTCGACGTGCTGCCCGTGCTGCCGCCGGACCTGCGTCCGCTGGTGCCGCTGGACGGCGGCCGCTTCGCGACCTCCGACCTGAACGACCTGTACCGCCGCGTCATCAACCGCAATTCGCGCCTGCGCCGCCTGCTGGAGCTGAAGGCTCCGGAAATCATCGCGCGCAACGAAAAGCGGATGCTGCAAGAGGCGGTCGACTCGCTGCTGGACAACGGCCGCCGTGGCAAGGCCATGACGGGCGCCAACAAGCGCGCGCTGAAGTCGCTGGCCGACATGATCAAGGGCAAGAGCGGCCGCTTCCGCCAGAATCTGCTGGGCAAGCGCGTCGACTACTCGGGCCGTTCGGTCATCGTGGTGGGCCCGACGCTCAAGCTGCACCAGTGCGGCCTGCCGAAGCTGATGGCGCTCGAACTGTTCAAGCCCTTCATCTTCTCGCGCCTCGAAGCCATGGGCATCGCGACCACGATCAAGGCTGCCAAGAAGGAAGTCGAATCGGGCACGCCGGTGGTCTGGGACATCCTGGAAGAGGTCATCAAGGAGCACCCGGTCATGCTGAACCGCGCTCCGACGCTGCACCGTCTGGGCATCCAGGCCTTCGAACCCATCCTGATCGAAGGCAAGGCCATCCAGCTGCACCCGCTCGTTTGCGCGGCCTTCAACGCCGACTTCGACGGCGACCAGATGGCTGTCCACGTGCCGCTGTCGGTGGAAGCGCAGATGGAAGCCCGCACGCTGATGCTGGCCTCCAACAACGTGCTGTTCCCGGCTTCGGGCGAACCGTCGATCGTTCCTTCGCAGGACGTGGTGCTGGGTCTGTACTACACGACCCGCGACCGCATCAACGGCAAGGGCGAGGGCCTGATCTTCTCCGACATCGGTGAAGTGCAGCGCGCGCTCGACGCCAACGAAGTCGAGCTCACGGCCAAGGTGGCAGTGCGCATCACGGAGTACACCAAGGACAAGGAAACCGGCGTGTTCACGCCGTCGACCTCGCTCGTGGACACCACCGTGGGCCGTGCCCTGCTGTCCGAGATCCTGCCGAAGGGCCTGCCGTTCTCGAACATCAACAAGGCGCTGAAGAAGAAGGAAATCTCCAAGCTCATCAACGTCTCGTTCCGCAAGTGCGGCCTGAAAGAGACCGTCGTGTTCGCCGACAAGCTGCTGCAGAACGGCTTCCGCCTGGCGACCAAGGCCGGTATCTCGATCGCGATCGACGACATGCTGGTGCCCGCCGAGAAGCACGGCATCATCGAGCGCTCGGCCAAGGAAGTGAAGGAGATCGAACAGCAGTACGTCTCCGGTCTCGTGACCTCCGGCGAGCGCTACAACAAGGTCGTGGACATCTGGGGCAAGGCCGGCGACGAAGTGTCGAAGGTCATGATGGCCAAGCTCTCGAAGCAGAAGGTCATCGACCGCCACGGCAAGGAAGTCGAGCAGGAGTCGTTCAACTCGATCTACATGATGGCCGACTCGGGCGCCCGCGGTTCCGCAGCGCAGATTCGCCAGGTGGCCGGTATGCGGGGCCTGATGGCCAAGCCGGACGGCTCGATCATCGAGACGCCCATTACCGCGAACTTCCGCGAAGGCCTGAACGTGCTGGAGTACTTCATCTCCACCCACGGTGCCCGTAAGGGTCTGGCCGACACGGCGCTGAAGACGGCGAACTCGGGTTACCTGACCCGTCGTCTGGTCGACGTGACGCAAGACCTGGTCGTGACCGAGCAGGACTGCGGCACGCACGGCGGCTACCTGATGCGCGCCATCGTCGAAGGCGGTGAAGTGATCGAGTCGCTGCGCGACCGTATCCTCGGCCGCTCGGCTGCGGACGACGTGCTGCACCCGGAAAACCGTTCGGTGCTGCTGAAGGCCGGCGAGATGTTCGACGAAGACAACATCGAAGTCCTGGAAGCCCAGGGCGTCGACGAAGTCAAGGTCCGCACCGCGCTGACCTGCGAAACCCGCTTCGGCATCTGCGCGACCTGCTACGGCCGCGACCTGGGCCGTGGCGGCCTGATCAACATCGGCGAAGCCGTCGGTGTGATCGCTGCCCAGTCCATCGGCGAACCCGGCACGCAGCTGACGATGCGTACCTTCCACATCGGTGGTGCCGCTTCGCGTGCCGCCATCGCTTCGAGTGTGGAAGCCAAGTCGAACGGCTCGATCGGCTTCAACGCCACGATGCGCTACGTGACCAACAGCAAGGGCGAGCTGGTCGTGATTTCGCGTTCGGGCGAGATCGTCATCCATGACGAGCACGGCCGCGAACGCGAACGTCACAAGGTGCCGTACGGCGCCACGCTGACGGTCAAGGCAGACCAGCAGATCAAGGCCGGCCACGTGCTCGCCAACTGGGACCCGCTGACCCGCCCGATCATCACGGAATTCGCCGGCAAGACGCAGTTCGAAAACGTCGAGGAAGGCCTCACGGTTGCGAAGCAGGTGGACGAAGTGACCGGTCTGTCGACCCTGGTCGTGATCGATCCGAAGCGCCGCGGCGCTGCCAAGGTCGTTCGCCCGCAGGTGAAGCTGATCGACGCGCAAGGCCAGGAAGTGAAGATCCCCGGCACCGATCACTCGGTGACGATCGGCTTCCCGATCGGCGCGCTGGTGCAGATCCGCGACGGACAGGATGTGGGCCCCGGCGAAGTGCTGGCGCGTATTCCGGTCGAAGGCCAGAAGACCCGCGACATTACCGGCGGTCTGCCGCGCGTGGCCGAGCTGTTCGAAGCCCGTTCGCCGAAGGACAAGGGCATGCTGGCCGAAATGACCGGTACCGTGTCGTTCGGCAAGGAAACGAAGGGCAAGATCCGCCTGCAGATCACCGATCCGGAAGGCACGGTCTGGGAAGACCTCGTGCCGAAGGAAAAGAACATCCTGGTGCACGAAGGCCAGGTGGTGAACAAGGGCGAAAGCGTGGTCGACGGACCGGCGGACCCGCAGGACATCCTGCGCCTGCTGGGTTCGGAAGAACTCGCGCGCTACATCGTGGACGAAGTGCAGGACGTGTACCGCTTGCAGGGTGTGAAGATCAACGACAAGCACATCGAGGTGATCGTTCGCCAGATGCTGCGCCGCGTCGTGGTCGACAACATCGGCGAGACCGGCTACATCTCCGGCGAACAGGTCGAACGCAGCGAAATGCTCAACACCAACGACGCCCTGCGCGCCGAAGGCAAGATCCCCGCGACGTTCACCAACCTGCTGCTGGGTATCACGAAGGCATCGCTGTCGACCGACTCGTTCATCTCGGCCGCTTCGTTCCAGGAAACGACGCGCGTGCTGACCGAAGCCGCGATCATGGGCAAGCGCGACGAGCTGCGCGGCCTGAAGGAAAACGTCATCGTCGGCCGCCTGATTCCCGCAGGCACCGGCATGGCGTACCACCAGGCCCGCAAGGTCAAGGACGCCATGGACGAAGCCGAGCGCCGCGCCATCGCCGAATCGGAAGCTGCCGAACTGGCAGGCTCCGCCGAGAGCGATGCGACGACCAGCACGGCGGACGCCAGCGAAGGCGCTGCGACCGAATAACTGGGTAGCATCACCGGCATGACCGGTACACACGCCCCCCGACCGCCCCCGGTTGGGGGGCGTTTTTCTTTGTGTTTTCCATGAGGCGTTGTCGTCGATGAGTGTGTTGCCCGAATCGCTGGCCAGCTGGATCGTCATTGCGATCCTGTTGTTCTGGTTTGTCGGTGCCTACAACCGGCTGGTGCGGTTGCGCGCGGCTGTGCTGCAGGCCTATGGCCTGCTCGACGCGGCCCTGGGCAAGCAGCTGGATTTCGTGCAGGCCAGCATCACCGCCGCGCCACCGCCAGAGGCGGCGCCAACCGGGGAGTCGCTGTCGTCCATCGCGCCATTGCAGGCCGCGACGACCCAGCTCGCGACCTTGCTCGGTGCGACCCGGCTACACCCGTTGGACAGCGGCGGCATGGCCGCGCTGGCCACCGCGCTCCAGGTGTGGGCCAATGCATGGCGCCGCCAGCACCCGGACGAGGTAACGGTGTTCGATGCCGACGGCACGCTGTCGCGGCCGGCGCAACTGCAGCCCGGCACCGAGGCCACGGCGCCCAGCGCCAGCGAGCCGATCACGTGGCCAGAGCCTTCGGCCGCGGCGGAGATCGCACGGGGCCAGTTCAATCAGGCGGTGGGGCACTACAACGCCGCGATCGCGCAATTCCCGGCACTGCTGGTGGCATGGGCCGTGCGTCTGCGTCCGGCTGCGCCGCTGCTCTGAACGAACCCGGCGCGATTCTTTTCCATCTTTCCATTGCGTGGCGCCCGGCTTTTCGGTCGCCCGTTACCATCGCCCCAACTTGTCAGAACTACCTTCCGATCCTTCCTCGAGCAGCAGCGGCACGCCGTCGTTGCAGCCCCCGCTCTGGCGCCAACTGCAACTAACCGCAGCGGCGCTGGCGTCGATCCGCGCCGGCACCTCGGGCTCCGTCGCGTTCGAAGCCGTCGAGCCCGCGCTGCGGCCCGGTGTGCAGGCGCTCGGCTTCCAGGTGCTGCGCTGGCTCGGCCGCGCCGAAGCGCTGCGCCGCCACCTGGCCAAGCGCACGCCGCCGCCCTTGCCCGATGCATTGCTGTGCACCGCGCTGGCGCTGGCTTGGGACGCCGAGCGCGCGCCCTACGAACCGTTCACGCTGGTCGACCAGGCCATCGAGGCCGCCAAGCGCAATCCCGCGACGCGGGCGCAGGCCAGCTTCATCAACGCCTGCCTGCGGCGCTTCCTGCGCGAGCGCGACGAACTGGTGGCCGCCACCGACTCCGAGCCGGTCGCGCAATGGAACCACCCGCGCTGGTGGATCGAGCGCCTCAAGCGCGACCATCCGCGCGAGTGGCAACGGGTGCTGGGCGCAGACAACGCGCAGGCGCCGATGACGCTGCGGGTCAATGTTCAGAAGTCGACCGCGGCTTCCTATCTTGTGGAGCTGGAGGCCGCCGGTCTTGGCGCGACGCGCGTGGGTCCCAGCGGCCTGCAACTGACGCGTGCACGCCCCGTGCAGCAACTGCCCGGCTTTGCCGACGGTGCCTGCTCGGTGCAGGATGCCGCTGCGCAGATGGCCGCGCCGCTGCTGCTTGAAGGCCTGTTGCCGGCGAAGCCCGGTACCGCAGTGCCGCTGCGGGTGCTCGATGCCTGCGCGGCTCCCGGCGGCAAGACCGCGCACCTGCTCGAAATGGCGGCTCCCGGCGCCATCGACGTGACCGCGCTCGAAGTCGACGCCGCCCGCAGCCGCCGCATCGACGAAACCCTCGCCCGCCTCGGACTGAGCGCCAAGGTGCTCGTGGCCGATGCGGGGCGCCCCGCGCAGTGGTGGGACGGCACGCCTTTCGACGCCATCCTGCTCGATGCGCCATGCACCGCCTCGGGCATCGTGCGGCGCCATCCCGACGTCCGCTGGCTGCGCCGCGAGAGCGACACCGCCCAACTCGCCGCCCAGCAGGCCGCGCTGCTGGCCGCGCTCTGGCCGCTGGTGCGGCGCGGCGGCCGGCTCCTTTACTGCACCTGCTCCGTGTTCCGCGAAGAGGGTTCGCAACAAATTGATGCGTTTCTTGTACACAACACCGACGCCCGATTGCTGCCATCGCCAGGCCATTTGCTCCCCCAAAGCGGATCGAATGCCCGCGGCGTCCCGGACAATCCCTCTGGTGACCACGACGGTTTCTTCTACGCCCTGCTTGAAAAGCGCCTGCACTGAGCGCCGCTGGCCGGTATTGCTGCCCATCCTGTTCTGGGTCTGGGCGATGTGCATGGCCTGGCTGCCGGCTCCGGCGGCCGCCCAGGCCCGCACCGGCGCATCGATCACGCAGATGCGCCTCGAGCAGGCCGACGACGGCATTTATTTCAGTGCTGCGGTGCAGTTCGAACTGCCCTCGCTGGTGGAGGAGGTGCTCGACAAGGGCATCGCCATCTATTTCGTGGCCGAGGCCGAGCTCTACCAGGAGCGCTGGTATTGGACCGACCGCAAGGTCGCCCAGGTCACGCGCCACATGCGGCTGGCCTACCAGCCCCTCACGCGGCGCTGGCGGCTCAACGTGTCGGCCGCCCCGATGACGGGGGCGGCCGGCCTGGGCATCTCGCTGAACCAGAACTTCGACACCCTGACCGACGCGCTCGACGCCATCAAGCGCGTCGGCCGCCTGCGGCTGGCCGACGTGTCCGAGGTCGGCGACGATCCGCTGCACCAGGTCACCTTCCGCTTCCGGCTCGACACCTCGCAGCTGCCGCGCCCGTTCCAGATCGGCGTGGTCGGGCAGGCCGACTGGAACATCGCCACCGAGCGCACGGCCCGGCTCGCAATGGAGAAGCAGAAGTGAGCACTTCCGGGCGCAGCGGCGCAGCGGCCACGCCGGCCGCGCGCCGCGCGCGGGCCACGCGCTGGGCCATCGGCGTCGGTGCCGCGCTGGTCACGGCCATCGGCCTTGTGCTGATGTTCCTGCTGGCGCAGGCCACCAACAACCGCGCGCTGTACGAGCGCTACTACGTGCGCCTGTTCGGCATCAACGTTGTGGTGGCGGTGCTGCTGGTGCTGGTGATCGGCTGGGTCGCCTTCCGGTTGTTGCGGCGGCTGCGGCAAGGCAAGTTCGGCAGCCGGCTGCTCATCAAGCTGGCGGCCATCTTCGCGCTGGTGGCCGTGGTGCCCGGGGCGCTGGTCTACGTGGTGTCCTATCAGTTCGTCGCGCGCTCGATCGAGAGCTGGTTCGACGTCAAGGTCGAAGGCGCGCTCGATGCCGGCCTGAACCTCGGGCGCGCCACGCTCGATTCGCTGTCCGACGACCTCGCCGCCAAGACGCGCAGCGCCAGCGCACAGCTGGCGCAGGTGCCCGACACGAGCGCGGGCCTGGTGCTCGAGCGCATCCGCGACCAGCTCGAGGCCACCGACGTGATCCTCTGGACCGGTTCCGGGCAACTGGTGGCCAGCGCCGGCAGCTCCCGTTTCCAGCTCAGCCCCGAGCGTCCGACCCCGCAGCAGTTCCGCCAGGTCCGCCCTGAACGCGCCGTCGCGCACGTCGAGGGTCTGGACGAAACCGCCCCCCCGGGCGCGACCCCGCCGGTGGCGAGCGTGCGCGCGCTCGCCATGGTGCAGCGGCCGGGCTTCGACTTCGACACCGCACCGCGCTACCTGCAAGTCACGCGGCCGCTGCCGCCGGCCGTGGTCGCCAACGCGCTGGCCGTGCAGGAGGCCAACCGCGAATACCAGGAGCGGGCGCTCGCGCGCGAGGGCCTGCGCCGCATGTACATCGGCACGCTCACGCTGAGCCTGTTCCTTGCCGTGTTCGGCGCGGTGCTGCTGGCCGTGCTGTTCGGCAATCAGCTCGCGCGGCCGCTGCTCGTGCTGGCCGACGGCGTGCGCCAGGTGGCCGCCGGCGACCTGCGGCCCACCGCCGTTCTGCAGGGCAAAGACGAACTGGGCGGCCTCACGCGCTCGTTCGCCGTCATGACCCAGCAACTGGCCGATGCCCGCGGCGCCGTCGAGAAGACCGTGGGCGAGCTCGATGCCGCGCGCGCCAACCTGCAGACCATTCTCGACAACCTGACCTCCGGCGTGATCGTGCTCGACGCCAAGGGCACCGTGCTGTCGACCAACCCGGGTGCGACCCGGGTGCTGCGCGCGCCGCTCGCGGCCTACGAAGGCCGGGCGCTCGTCGACGTGCCAGGGCTGGCCGAATTCGGCGCCAAGGTGCAGCAGCAATTCGAGGACTTTCTCGTCGAGCGCGTGCAGCACGGCCTCGACCACTGGCAGCACGCCTTCGAACTGCACGCTTCCGGCACCGACCTCCCGCAGCAGGACGGCGCCATCAACATCGTCGCGCGCGGCGCGGAACTGCCCGGTGCCGCGCGGCTGCTGGTGTTCGACGACATTTCCGAGATCGTCTCGGCCCAGCGTGCGCAGGCCTGGGGCGAGGTCGCGCGCCGGCTGGCGCACGAGATCAAGAACCCGCTCACGCCGATCCAGCTCTCGGCCGAGCGGCTGGAGATGAAACTGTCGGGCAAGGTCCAGCCGCCCGAACAGGCCGTGCTCGTGAAGTCGGTGAAGACCATCGTCGACCAGGTCGATGCGATGAAGCGGCTGGTGAACGAATTCCGCGACTATGCGCGCCTGCCCGCGGCCGACCTCAAGCCGGTGGACCTCAACGCCCTGCTGGCCGACGTGCTCCAGCTCTACAGCGCGGAGAACCTGCCGATCACGCTGCGCTCCGAACTCGACGAGCGCTGCCCGCCCATTCGCGGCGATGCGCAGCAGATCCGCCAAGTGATACACAACCTGTTGCAGAACGCGCAGGACGCTGCCGAGGCTGCCGCCAGCGGGACCGGCAGGGCGGGCGAGGTCGTCGTGCGCACGCGGCTCGGAGATTCGGGGCAGCGCGTGCGCCTGACCGTGCAGGACAGCGGCCCTGGTTTTGCCGAGAACATCCTGAAGCGCGCGTTCGAACCCTACGTCACCACGAAAACAAAAGGTACCGGTTTGGGCCTTGCGGTCGTCAAGAAAATCGCCGACGAGCATGGCGCGCGCATCGAGCTTTCCAACCGTGTCGTCGACGGGGCTGTAGCAGGGGCGCAAGTCTCGCTATCATTCGCGCTGGCAAGCGGGCCGCGGGCAGCGGCCGCTCACACCGAAGATTCAAAGTCTTCCGCCGCCTGAGCCGCACGAATATCCGTCGCACAGGCGACGGATGGGCCCGCGGACCCTACACACATTGCAGACACCAGCGCAAACAACAAGCAGCACTCATGGCAAACATTCTCGTGGTCGATGACGAGCTGGGCATCCGGGACCTGCTCTTCGAAATTCTCAATGACGAAGGCCACAACGTGGAGCTCGCGGAAAACGCCGCCGAGGCGCGCGCTGCGCGCCAGCGCGCGCGGCCCGACCTCGTTCTGCTCGACATCTGGATGCCCGACACCGACGGCGTCACCTTGCTCAAGGAGTGGTCGACCGCCGGCCTGCTGAGCATGCCGGTCATCATGATGAGCGGCCACGCCACCATCGACACCGCGGTCGACGCCACGCGCATCGGCGCGTTCGCCTTCCTCGAGAAGCCCATCACCATGCAGAAGCTGCTCAAGGCGGTGGAGCAGGGCCTGGCGCGCGAGAGCGCGCGCCGTGCCGCTGCGGGCGTGGTGCCCGCGCCCGTCGCCGGCAGCCAGGCGGCCGCCATCACGACGACGGGCGACAGCCTGCTGATGGCCTCGCTGGCTTCCGTGCCCGTGGCCGATGCGGGCCCCCAGTCGACGCAGAGCTTCGACCTCGACCGCCCGCTGCGCGACGCGCGCGACGGTTTCGAGAAGGCGTACTTCGAGTTCCACCTCGCGATGGAGAACGGTTCGATGACCCGCGTCGCCGAGAAAACCGGCCTCGAACGCACCCATCTCTATCGAAAGCTCAAACAACTTGGTGTGGATCTTTCAAGGGGGCGCAGAAGCGCTGTATAATTTAGGGCTGCACTCAAATGCAATGGCCCGGTAGCTCAGTTGGTAGAGCAGCGGATTGAAAATCCGCGTGTCGGTGGTTCGATTCCGCCCCAGGCCACCAAATTACTGCGTCTCTCAAAGGCGCAACCCAAAAAGCCCCAAGCACATCAACAGCTTGGGGCTTTTTGCATTGCGCTTGCTTCCGCATCGGTCCAAAGGCTTCCGGGGCATTTGCGCAGTAACCGCTTCGGCAACCGCGCCCCCTTCATTCTTGTTGCTCCGTCGCCTCCTCGAGCAACCAGTCCCGAAAGGCTGCCAGCCTCGGCAGGCTGGCGCATTCGGGCCGATAGACGATGTAGTAGGCCAGCGCCGAAGGGACGGTGATCTCCGGGAACAGCCGCACCAGGCGGCCGGTCGCCAGATCGTCGCGTGCCATCACGCTGCGGGCGAGGGCAACGCCATGCCCCTCGAAGGCTGCCTGCAGGACGGCCGCGGAATTGTTGATCTTCATGCCGCGCGCAGTATCGACATCTTTCACGCCTGCTTGCTGCAACCACGCATCCCAGGTGGGAAAGCTTGTGTGACTGTCCATCGACAGGTCGTGGATCAGGGTCTGCCGTGCCAGGTCATTCGGCTTTTTCAAGCGCCGATGCTCGCGCAGCAGTTGGGGTGAGCACACGGGGTAGACCTCCTCGTCCATCAGTTTTTCCGCCGCGAGCCCCGGCCATCTCCCCATGCCGTAGCGGACACCGATATCCACCCGTTGCGCAACGAAATCCACCGGCTTGAGATTGGTGTCCAGCCGCACGTCCGTGTCGGGCCAGGCGGTCTGGAAACGTTCGATGCGCGGCAACAACCACTTGGCGGCAAAGGCTGGGCTGACGGCCACGGTGAGCATTCCGCTGGTGGCCCCCTCCTTGAGGCGTTCCAGGCCAAGCGCGATCCTGTCAAAGCCTGCCCGGATGTCCGGCAGCGCACGTTCGGCCGTCTCTGTCGGGATCAACCGCGCCCGCCCGCTGCTGCCCCGCAGGAACAGGGGCGTGCCCAGCCAATCCTCCAGCGTGCGCACGAGTTGGCCGACAGCGGCGGGCGTGACGTTCAGCTCGGCCGCCGCTGCAGAAAAGCTCTGGTGGCGGGTGCTGGCCTCGAAGGCACGCAGAGCATTCAGATGAACGGGCGATTTCATGTTTGCTAAAGATTTTCTTTCAGTCAAGGAAACTTTATCTCGTTTGTCGGCGAGCTGGAATAAGCAAAAAATCTGGCCTGAGTCGAGATGAGGGATCCCCGATTCGCGGTGCATATGAAGTTCTGATGCGCGCAGGGAATCATGGTTTTCTCCCAATGAACGAAAGCGTCGATGGCGAACTGAGTCGAACCAGGAAGGTCGCGGACTGCCTCACGAATGTGGACATCGACGGCGTGCGTCGGATGCCTGCTGCGGGCTTTTTTCAATCAAGTCCTGTCGATAGGCAGGCAAACGAAAGGTTTTCAAGATGAGCAACCAATTCAAGGGCAAGAAATTGCTGGTCGTCGGTGGCACCAGCGGGATGGGCATGCAATCGGCGCGCATGGTGCTGGCCGAAGGCGGCAGCGCGGTGATCGTCGGCAACCGCCCGGAGAAGACCGAGGAAGCGCGCAAGGAACTGGCCGCGCTGGGCCGGGTGTGGGCGCTGACGGCGGACCTGTCGAGCGCCGAGGGGCTGGCCGCGCTGCTCAAGACCATCGACGGGCAGCACTCGGACATCGACTTGCTGGTCAATGCGGCCGGTGTGTTCTTCCCCAAGCCGTTCCTGGAGCACTCGGACGCGGACTACGAGCAGTACATGAAGCTGAACAAGGCGTTCTTCTTCATCACGCAGAAGGTCGCCGCCAACCTGGTTGCCAGGAACCGTCCGGGCGCCATCGTCAACATCGGCTCGATGTGGGCCAGGCAGGCCATTGCCGCCACGCCGTCGTCGGCCTACTCGATGGCCAAGGCGGGCCTGCACTCGCTGACCCAGCACCTGGCGATGGAGCTGGCTCCCAAGCACATCCGCGTCAATGCGGTGTCGCCGGCGGTGGTGCAGACCCCGATCTACGAGGGCTTCATCCCGAAGGCCGAAGTGCACAGCGCACTGCAAGGCTTCAACAGCTTCCACCCCATCGGCCGGGTCGGCACCCCGCAGGACGTCGCCGAAGTCGTTGCCTTCCTGCTGTCGGAGAAGGCGGGCTGGGTCACCGGCGCGATCTGGGACGTCGACGGCGGCGTGATGGCCGGCCGCAACTGATGCCGGCGGACAGGCGCCGCGCGCATTGATTTCATCTCACCAACTCGCAAGGAGAAATGCACATGGTCTATCTGCAGATCACCCTCAGGATCGCCGATGCCAACCGCGCCGCCGCCGCCGGCGTCTACCAGAAGTACAAGGCGCCGTTCCTCGACACCATCAAGGGTGCGAAGTCCAAGGAGCTGCTCGTCCGCGACGAAGACGTGCAGGTGCTGCATGGCTTCGACAGCCAGGAGAACGCGACCGCTTATCTGCAAAGCGACCTCTTCACCGCCGACGTGGTCGCCGGCCTCAAGCCGCTGCTGGATGCCGCACCCGACGTGCGCGTCTACCAGGTCGCCTGAACCCCAACCCCGAACAGGAACAAAAACATGATGAACGACTGGAACGTCTACCGCGACTCCCTGCTGGAGCGCGTGGGCGACTATGCCAAGCAGAGCCCCGACGTGATGCGCGGCCTGGCGGCGATCGACGGCGCCGCCGCCAAAACCGGCCATCTGGCGCCGAAGATGCACGAGCTGATCGCGCTGGCCGTGGCCGTGACCACACGCTGCGACGGCTGCATTTCCGTGCACACCAAGAAGGCCGTCGAGCATGGCGCCACGCTGGCGGAAATCTCCGAGGCGCTGGGTGTGGCCATCGCCCTGAACGCGGGCGCCGCATTGACCTACTCGGCACGCGTGCTCGAAGCCCACGCGCAACTGCCCAACAAATAAGCGCGCCGGAGCGTGCCGGGCTCCGACAGCTCGGCACGCCGGCCGCTCTCCCTGTGAACTTCTTGAAAGAGCGATCATGCTCGTCAATGCAGATTTTTCGCGCCGTGCCATCGTCGCTCCCACCGAGTACCAGTGGGTGGCCTCCCCCCTGAGCGGTGTCGAACGGGTGATGCTGGACCGGCTGGGCGATGAGAAGGCGCGCGCGACCAGCATCGTGCGCTACGCGCCCGGATCGGGCTATTCGCCCCATCTGCATCCGGGCGGCGAGGAGATCCTCGTCCTGTCCGGCACCTTCTCCGAAGGGGGCAAGCACTATCCCGCCGGGTGGTACCTGCGCAATCCGCCAGGCTCCAGCCACCAGCCTTTCAGCGACGAGGGCGCGCTCATCTTCGTCAAGCTCTGGCAGATGCGCGCGGATGAGAGCCGGCCCGTGCGCATCGACACCTGCGATGCCTCCCGGTGGGCCGTCAAGGACGGGCGCGAATCCTGTTTGCTGTTCGCGGACCGGACTGAACATGTCTCCATCGAGCGTCTGACGGCAGGCGCTCGTGTATTCGCCGGCCCGGTCGAGGGGGCGGAAATACTGGTGCTGGAGGGCTGTCTGCTCGACAGCGCACAGCAGCATGGCCCAGGCAGCTGGATCCGGCTGCCTGCCGGCGAATACCTCGCTTTCATCGCAGGCAGTGCCGGAGCGACCATGTATCTCAAGACCGGGCATCTCTCAAGCCATGCCAGGGAAGCGAGCGCGCCATGCTGAGCGCGCGAATAGCCATCATCGGCGGTGGCCTGAGCGGCCTGTACGCGGCCGCACTTCTCGAAGCGCGTGGCATCCAGGACTATGTGCTGCTGGAGGCGCGCGATACGTTCGGCGGGCGGATCGTCTCAGTGCCTGAGGCGGCATCGGCCGCCGGACGCTTCGACCTCGGCGCAACGTGGTTCTGGCCTGAGATTCAGCCGAGCCTGCTACGGGTGGTGGAAGAGTTCGGCCTTGCAACTTTCGCGCAGCACGAGACAGGAGACATGCTGATCGAACGCTCCAGGGTGCATTCGCCCAGCCGGGTCGATGGCTATGCGTCCATGTCGACGACCCGGCGGATCGCGGGCGGCATGGGCGCGCTGACGGATGCCATTCGGTATCGCCTGAGTGCGCAGAAGCTCGTCTCCGGCTGCCAGGTGAGACGCGTGAGGGATCTGGGCGAGTGCATCGAGGTGGAAGCCGATGACAGGCGAGGGCGTGCGGTCACCTGTCGCGTGGCGCATGTCCTGCTTGCCGTGCCTCCTCGCCTTGCGGCCCACACGATCGACTTCACGCCGGCGCTTCCGGATGACCTGGCGACGCAATGGAAAAGCTGCGCAACCTGGATGGCACCGCATGCCAAGTACGTGGCGGTTTTCGACGAGCCTTTCTGGCGCGAACAAGGGCTCTCCGGCGAGGCGAGAAGTTCCGTGGGGCCCATGGCCGAGATCCATGACGCCTCGGCGCCGGGCGGCCGCGCCGCGCTGTTCGGGTTCCTGGGTGTTCCCGCCGCCGTGCGCATCCAGGTTCCCGAAGCCGTCCTGCTGGGCCACTGCCGCGCCCAGCTGGTGCGGCTGTTCGGCGACCGTGCGCAATCGCCCCTGGCGGAGTTCCTGAAGGACTGGGCCGGCGATCCCCATACGGCTGTCGCAGCCGACCAGACCCCCGACGTGCATCACGCTGCGAGCTTGTCTCGCACGGCACTTTCCGGGGTGTGGCGAGACCGATTGATTGGCATCGCGAGCGAATGGTCGCCGGAATTTTCCGGATATGTCGCAGGCGCGGTGGATGCCGCCCGGCGGGGCGTCGAGGAGTTGACGGCTCCCGACATGGCAGGTTCCTTTTTTCATTGAAACCCAGCCCCATTCGCCGAGCGTGGATGGGACGAAACATTGGAGATATAGAGATGAAGCAAACCTATCGGGCCATGCAGATCAGCAGCCCCGGCGTGCTGGAACTCGTGGAGCGGCAGACGCCGCAGCCGGGCATCGGCGAGGTGCTGATTCAGGTGGAGGCCTGCGGCGTCTGCGGTGCGGATGCCGCCGACATCGAAAGGGCCTATCCGGCGCTGCAACCACCGCGCGTGCCCGGGCATGAAGTTGTCGGACGCATCGTGGCGCTGGGCGCCCATACACCTTCCATCTGGAAATTGGGCCAGCGTGTGGGCGTGGGCCGGCTCGGCGGCCATTGCAACGAGTGCGTCCAATGCCGCCAGGGACATTTCCAGCTCTGCCAGAACCAGCCGGTGGTCGGCGCCACCTGCGACGGCGGCTATGCCGAGATGATGCTGGCGCGCGGCACGGGCCTGGTGTCGATCCCGGACGAACTGAACGCAGAGGAAGCCGCGCCGATCCTGTGCGCCGGCCTTGCCACCTTCAATGCGCTGAAGAAGTGCGGTGCCCAGGCTGGCGACACGGTGGCCATCCTCGGCATCGGCGGCCTGGGGCATATGGCGCTGCAGTACGCGCGGAACATGGGCTTCAAGGTCGTCGCCATCGGGCGTGGCAGCGATATTGCCGCGGACGCCCTGGCGCTGGGTGCGCATGTCTACATCGACAGCCGAGCGGAGGATGCCGTTGCCAGGCTCAAGGCCATGGGCGGCGCGCAAGCCATCGTGACCATGATCGATCACGCCGACACGGTGTCGGCGCTGCTCGGTGGTTTGGCGCCCGAAGGACGTCTGGTCGTGCTCGGCCCCGGCAAGAGCCCGCTGCAGATTCCCGCCGGCCTGCTGGTCGGAGGGCAGCGCAGCATCGTGGGGTCGCTGACCGGCACGCCCTACGACAACGAGAAGACGCTGAACTTCAGCGTGTTGGTGAACGTGCGGCCGCACATCGAGGTCATGTCGCTGGAGCAGGCGGGCGAGGCCTACCGGAAGCTGAAGTCCGGCGGTGTCAGGTTCCGGATGGTGCTGACGATGGGTGCTCGGCTCTGAATACGATTTGGCCCCCTGCACGAGGGGAGCCTCATCATTTCAAAAAATGACAAGCAACAGCAGCGCTTCGACGCGACCCGGAGCGGGGCGTGCCTGCCAAACTAAGATGTGCCCGGATAGCGCCACAGCACTTCGCTTACATGCCGACCGCACACTGCCCCAACAACCGATTCGGCCAACACCTGGCGAAACAGTACGGCGTCGATGCCGTCCCGTCGCTCATCGCTACGTCGCGCTGGGGGTCGGAGCTCGGCATTGCGCGCCTTCACTACGACCTCCCGCATCTTTTCGTCCTGCCGCCCTTGCCGGCCGAAGACGCTTTTCTGCTCAGCGTGGAAATCTCGTCGGGCGGCTCGCGGCGGATTCGCAGCGGCGGCACCATGTTGCGGCTCGGCCCGCAGCGGGAAGGCGCCTTTCACATCACCGACCTGTCGGAATGCAACTCGGCCTATGTGTGCAGTCCGTTCCATTCGATGCTGTTCCACGTGCCGCGCGAAACCATCGACTCCTTCGCCGAGGAAATGGACGTACCCCGCGTGCGTGCACTGCGTTGCGACGCGGGCACGGTCGACACCGTGGTGGCGAGCCTCGGCCGCGCGATGCTGCCGGCATTGATGCAGCCAGGAGAGGCGAGCACCTTGTTTGTCGATCACCTCGCGCTGGCATTGAAGGCCCATGTGCTGCATGCCTACGGTGGCGCGGCGGGCGTTGCCAGTGCCGACTCACGAGGCCTGGCGCCCTGGCAGGAGCGCCGTGCCAAGGCCTTCCTGATGGCGCACCTGGCCAGTGACGTGTCGCTGGCCGAGGTGGCGCGCGAGTGCGGGCTGTCGCGCAGCCATTTCAGCAAGGCCTTCAAGCAGACCTTCGGCCAGGCCCCGCACGCGTGGCTGGTGACGCAGCGCGTCGATGCCGCGCGCCGCCTGCTGCGCCGGCCCGATCTTCCAATCGCGGAGATCGCCGCGACCTGCGGCTTTGCCGATCAGAGCCATCTGACGCGTGTGTTCTCCGCGCACATCGGGACTCCGCCGGCGCGCTGGCGTCGCCTGAACGCCGGCTGATCCGCGCGCCGCTTCCGGCTGCGGCTCACGGCATCACGCCGAGCGTGGCAACAAGGCCGGCACCAACGGCCGATTCAGCTGCTTCACCCACCACTGCAGCGCCTGCCCCGTGGCACCCGTCTTCCACCCCAGCCAGAACGCCTCCGGCGCGCGCGGCTCCTCGGTCTGCAATTCAATCAGCGTGCCGCGCGCCAGTTCGCCCTCGACGCAGGCGCGCGGCAGGAAGCCGTGGCCGAGCCCGGCCACCTGGCACGCGACCTTCGCGGTCATCGACGGCACCGCGATGCGCGGCTGGCCCGCCAGCAGGCCCACGGTGCGGTCCGACAAGGTACGCGCGCTGTCGCTCACCACGATGGCGTTGTGCTCCAGCAGGTCGCCTCGCTGCACCGGGCGCATCACACGCGCCAGCGCATGCGTAGGGGCGACGCAGAAGGCGAAATCGAGACTGCCCACCATCACGGCCTGGTAGCCGCCGCCCGCCGGACCTTCGCCCGCGGCAATGACCACGTCGGCGCGGCCCTCGCGCAGCGCCTCCCAGCTGCCGGTGAGCGCCTCGCAGCCGATGCGCAGCCGCGTGCCGCAGCGCAGCTCTTCGAAGGCGCGGACGTCGTCGATGAGGGACTGCGTGGGAATGAGCGAGTCGTGCACGAGCCGCAGCTCCGACTCGAAGCCGGTGGCGATCTGCCGCATGCGCGATTCGAGGTCGCTCGCCGCGCCGAGCAGCCAGCGCCCCTCCCTGAGCATCTCGCGGCCCGCGTCCGTGAGCGCGATGCGCGGCCCGTTGCGCTCGAACAGCTGCATGCCCAGCTGCTCCTCCAGCTTGCCCACGGCGTACGAGATGGTGGAAGGCACCTTGTTCAGGCGCGTGGCGGCGGCGGCGAAGGAACCGTGGCGGTCGATCGCATCGACCACCTCGATGGCTTCCAGGCTGAGCTTGAGCATGCGGCGTTTCCTTCAAAAAATGGCGTCCGGATCAATGATCGAAAAATTCGATGATAGATGGCAAAAATGTTCGTCAACAAGCCCTTCTTGAAGATCGATGATTCATCCCATGCCTCGGAAACTCCTCCGACGCCAATTATGAATTCAATCGAATTCAAGAACCGCAAAGGAATGAACCATGTTGGAAATTCGCAGTGCCGGCGACCGCGGAATCGCAGACTTCGGATGGCTGAAGTCCCGCCACACCTTCTCGTTCGGCCACTACCACGACCCGAAGCAGGAAGGCTTCTCCGACCTGCTGGTGATCAATGACGACCGGGTGACGCCCGGCCGCGGCTTCGGCACCCATCCGCACCGCGACATGGAGATCTTCTCGTACGTGCTCGACGGCGCGCTCGAGCACAAGGACTCGATGGGCACCGGCTCGGTCATCCGCCCTGGCGACGTGCAGATGATGAGCGCCGGCACCGGCGTGCGCCACAGCGAGTTCAACTCGTCGGCCACCGAGGCGCTGCACTTCCTGCAGATCTGGATCGTGCCGGCCAAGAAGGGCGTGCCGCCGCGCTACCAGCAGGTGCACTTCGCGCCGGAAGAAAAGCGTGGCCGCCTGCGCCTGATCATTTCGCCCGAAGGCACCGACGGCTCGCTCGCGGTGCACCAGGACGCCCGCGTCTACGCCGGGCTGTTCGACGGCGCCGAGCAGGCCTCGCTCACGCTCGATACCGACCGTTACGCCTACGTCCATGTGGCTCGCGGCAGCGTGACGCTCAACGGCCAGCGCCTGAACGAGGGCGACGGTGTGCGGCTGCGCGACGTGCGCCAGCTCGACCTGACCCAGGGGGAGGGCGCCGAGGTGCTGGTGTTCGACCTTCGCCCCAACGAGCTGCCCGCGTTCTGAGCCACGCGACGGCAAATGTCCAAACCGCCTCATTAATCGACAAGACACGCACCCTCGCTCCCAACGAGGATTGCTTCACGGGTTAACCCCAGTTTTTTCTCTCACCGATCTCTCGTCCCATCCCATTCACGGAGTTATTTCATGTCCATCAAAGCCACCCCCACCGCCGGCGCCAAGCTGCTCACCCCCAAGGACCACACGCTGGTGATGATCGACTTCCAGTCGCAGATGGCCTTCGCCACGCACTCGATCGACGCGGTCAATTTGCGCAACAACGCTGCGCTGGTGGCCAACGCGGCCGCAGGCTTCGGTGTGTCGACCATCCTCACGACGGTGGCCGAGAAGAGTTTTTCGGGCCCGATGTTCAGCGAGATCGCCGACGCCTTCCCGGGCCAGAAGATGCTCGACCGTACCTCGATGAACACCTGGGAAGATGCCGCCGTGATCGACCGCGTCAACGAGATCGGCAAGAAGCGCATCGTGCTGTCCGGCCTGTGGACCGGCGTGTGCATCGTCGGCCCGGCGCTCTCGGCGCTGGACCAGGGCTTCGAGGTGTACGTGATTGCCGATGCCTGCGGCGACGTGTCCGCCGAGGCGCACAACCGCGCGATGGACCGCATGGTGCAGGCCGGCGCGCAACCCATGACCTCGCTGCAATACCTGCTCGAGCTGCAACGCGACTGGGCCCGCACTGACACCTACGAGCTGACCACCGGCATCGCCAAGAAGTTCGGCGGCGCCTACGGCCTGGGCGTGACCTACGCCAAGACCATGTTCGGCGCGCACGAAGGCTGAATCCCGCGGTGAGCACGAAGATGAAGCCCTACGTCCTGTCGCTCGCGCTCGGCCTGCTGGTCGGCGTGATCTACGCACTGTTCCAGGTGCGCTCGCCGGCCCCGCCGGTCATCGCCCTGGTGGGGCTTCTCGGGATCCTGCTCGGCGAGCAGATCCCGCCGCTCATCAAGAGCGTGATCAAGCCCGATACCGCGGCCACCTCGTGGCTGCAGCACCAGGTCGCGCCGCATGTGTTCGGCGAGTTGCCGCAACGCGCGAAGGCCGAGCCCGCTGCCACAGCCGCCGCCGTACCAGCCACACACAAAGAGTCATGAGCGATCTGTTCGACGAACAACGCCGCCGCCTGTGCCTGGGCACACTCGGTGCTGCCATTGCCGGCACGGCAATGACCCCCTCTCATGCTCAAAGGAAGTCTGACATGGCCAGTTCCTCCGCCCCCGACCTGATCCTGCACAACGGCCGCTTCACCACGCTGGACCGCGCCAACCCCGAGGCCAGCGCCGTGGCCATCAAGGACGGCCGCTTCCTGCGCGTGGGCCGCGGCGAAGACGTGCTGCCGCTGGCCGGCACCGGCACGCGCGTGGTCGACCTGCAGGGCAAGCGCGTGCTGCCGGGGCTGATCGACAACCACCTGCACATCATTCGCGGCGGGCTCAACTACAACCTCGAACTGCGCTGGGACGGCGTGCGCAGCCTGGCCGATGCCATGGGCATGCTCAAGCGCCAGGTCGCCATCACGCCGGCGCCCCAGTGGGTGCGCGTGGTGGGCGGCTTCACCGAGCACCAGTTCGCCGAGAAGCGCCTGCCGACCATCGAGGAACTCAATGCCGTGGCGCCCGACACGCCGGTGTTCATCCTGCACCTGTACGACCGCGCGCTGCTCAACGGCGCCGCCATGCGCGCCGTGGGCTACACCAAGGACACACCCGCACCGCCCGGCGGCGAGATCGTGCGCGACAGCGCCGGCAACCCGACCGGCCTGCTGCTGGCCAAGCCCAACGCGTCCATCCTGTATGCCACGCTCGCCAAAGGCCCGAAGCTGCCGTTCGACTACCAGGTGAACTCCACGCGCCACTTCATGCGCGAGCTCAACCGCCTGGGCGTTACCGGCGCCATCGACGCGGGCGGCGGCTTCCAGAACTACCCCGAGGACTACCAGGTGATCCAGCAGCTGGCCGATGCCGGCCAGCTCACCATCCGCCTGGCCTACAACCTGTTCACGCAGAAGCCCAAGCAGGAAAAGCAGGACTTCCTGAACTGGACCGCCACCTCCAAATACAAGCAGGGCGACGACTACTTCCGCCACAACGGCGCGGGCGAAATGCTCGTGTTCTCGGCCGCCGACTTCGAGGACTTCCGCCAGCCGCGCCCCGACATGGCGCCCGAGATGGAAGGCGAGCTGGAAGAAGTGGTGCGCGTGCTCGCGCAGAACCGCTGGCCCTGGCGCCTGCACGCCACCTACGACGAAACCATCGACCGCGCGCTCGACGTGTTCGAGAAGGTCAACCGCGACACGCCGCTGGCCGGCCTGAACTGGTTCTTCGACCACTGCGAGACCATCTCCGAGAAGTCGATCGACCGCATCGCGGCGCTCGGCGGCGGCATTGCCGTACAGCACCGCATGGCCTACCAGGGCGAGTACTTCGTCGAGCGCTACGGTGCCGGCGCGGCCGAGGCCACGCCGCCCGTCAAGCGCATGCTCGAGAAGGGCGTGAACGTGTCCGCCGGCACCGACGCCACGCGCGTCGCGTCGTACAACCCGTGGGTGTCGCTGTCGTGGCTCGTCACGGGCAAGACCGTGGGCGGCATGCAGCTCACGCCGCAGCGCAACTGCATCGACCGCGAGACGGCGCTGCGCATGTGGACCGAGAAGGTCACCTGGTTCTCCAACGAGGTCGGCAAGAAGGGCCGCATCGAGGCCGGCCAGCTGGCCGACCTGATGGTGCCCGACCGCGACTTCTTCGCCTGCGCCGAATCGGACATCGCCGGCACCACCGCGCTGCTCACCATGGTGGGCGGCAAGGTGGTCTACGGCGCCGGTCCGTTCGCGCCGCTGGACGAAGGCACGCCGCCGCCGGCCATGCCCGACTGGTCGCCCGCGCGCACCTTCGGCGGCTACGCGGGCTGGGGCGACAAGGAAGGGCGCCCCTTGCAGCAGACGATCCGCCGCATGGCGGCGGATTGCGCTTGCGCCAACGACTGCAACGTGCACGGCCACCGGCACGCCACGGCCTGGAGCAGCAAGCTGCCCATTGCTGATCTCAAGAGCTTCTGGGGCGCGCTGGGCTGCGCCTGCTGGGCGGTGTGATGAAGACGATGCACTGGCAACCTTCACCCGTGCTGCGCTGGATCGCGCTGCTGCTGCTGTGCGCGGCCTACCTGCAGGGCGGTTTCAACAAGGCGATGGACTTCGGCTCGGCCATCGCCGAGATGAACCACTTCGGCGTGTCACCCGCGGCACCGATGGCGGCCGCCGTCATCGTGCTGGAGCTGGGCGCCTCGGCGCTCATCCTCACGGGCTTCTACCGTTGGCTGGGCGCCGTGGCGCTGGCCGCGTTCACGCTGTTCGCCACCTTCGTGGCGCTGCGCTTCTGGCAGATGCCGGTGGGCCAGGAACGCTTCATGGCCGCCAACTCGTTCTTCGAACACCTTGGACTGGTTGGCGGCTTCCTGCTGGTGGCGTGGCACGACCTGCAGGGACGCAAGAATGACTGAGGCCGTCAAAGCCGCGCAGCCAGCCGGCGGCGGCGGCGGCAGCTTCGCGCCGCTGCGCCAGCCCGTATTCGCCGTGCTGTGGACCGCCACCGTGCTCGGCAACATCGGCAGCTTCATGCGCGACGTGGCGAGTTCATGGCTGGTGACCGACCTGTCGGCCAGCCCGACGGCCGTGGCGCTGATCCAGACCGCGGCCACGCTGCCGATCTTCCTGCTCGCAATTCCGGCGGGCGTGCTGTCGGACATCCTCGACCGCCGGCGCTTCCTGATCTTCGTGCAGCTGGTGCTGGCCAGCGTGAGCAGTACGTTGCTGGTGTTGTCGCACACAGGTGCGCTCACTGTCGAGTACCTGATTGCGCTGACCTTCGTCGGCGGTATCGGCGCGGCGCTGATGGGGCCGACCTGGCAGTCGATCGTGCCGGAGCTGGTGCCCAGATCCGATCTGAAGAGCGCAGTGGCGCTGAACTCGCTGGGCATCAACATCGCGCGTTCCATCGGCCCTGCGGCGGGCGGCCTGATCCTCGCGAGCTTCGGTGCGGCCCTGACCTACGGCGCCGACGTGCTGAGCTACGTGTTCGTCATTGCCGCGCTGATCTGGTGGAAGCGCCCGGCCGCGGTCGACAGCGGCCTGTCGGAGAACTTCCTGGGCGCCTTCCGTGCCGGCCTGCGCTACACGCGCGCCAGCAAGGAACTGCACCGCGTGCTGTTGCGCGCGGCCGTGTTCTTCCTGTTCGCAAGCTCGGTGTGGGCGCTGCTGCCGCTGGTGGCGCGCCAGATGCTGGGCGGCACCGCCGGTTTCTACGGCGTGCTGCTGGGCGCCGTTGGCGCGGGCGCCATTGCCGGTGCGCTGGTCATGCCGCGGCTGCGCCAGCGGCTCGATGCCGACGGCCTCGTGCTGCTGGCCTCGGTGATCACCGCCGCCGTGATGGGCGCGCTCGTGTTCGCACCGCCGAAGTGGCTGGCCATCGTTCTGCTGTTGCTGCTGGGCCTGGGCTGGATCATTGCGCTGACCACGCTCAACGGCGTGGCGCAGGCCATCCTGCCGAACTGGGTGCGCGGCCGCGGGCTGGCGGTGTACCTCACCGTGTTCAACGGCGCCATGGCGGCCGGCAGCCTCGGCTGGGGCCTGGTTGCACAGGAAATTGGCGTGCCCAACACGCTGGTGGCCGGCGCCATCGGCCTGGTGATCGTGGCCGTGCTGTTCCACCGTGCGCGGCTGCCCAAGGGCGAGTCGGACCTGCAGGCTTCCAACCATTGGCCCGAACCGTTGGTGGCCGAGCCCATTGCGCACGACCGTGGCCCGGTGATGATCCAGGTCGAGTACCGCATCCGCAAGGAAGACCGCCCGGCCTTCCTCGACGCGATGAAGCGCCTCTCGCTGGAGCGCCGCCGCGATGGAGCCTACGCATGGGGCGTGACCGAGCACACCGGCGACACCGAGCGCGTGATGGAGTGGTTCCTCGTCGAATCGTGGGCCGAGCACCTGCGCCAGCACCATCGCGTGTCGCACGCCGACGCCGACTTGCAGAGCGAGGCCGTGCGCTTTCACATCGGGCCGGACAAGCCCGCGGTGCATCACTTTCTTTCTCTCTGACGACAGACGAAATTTCGCCGACAACCCAGGCGTACCAAGGAAAAACATGGCTACTTCAAAATCCACCAAGGCCGTCAAGGCCCTGGCCAGCAGCACCAAGGCGCGCCGCGTCGCATCGCTGCACACCCCGAGCGACTTGGGCGCCGACGCCACGCGCGACATTTCCGCGGCGCTCAACGTGCTGCTGGCCGATGTGTTCGCGCTGTACTTCAAGACGAAGAACTTCCACTGGCACATGTCGGGCCCGTCGTTCCGCGACTACCACCTGCTGCTGGACGAGCAGGCCGACCAGATCTTCGCCACGGTCGACCCCATTGCCGAGCGCGTGCGCAAGGTGGGCGGCACCACGCTGCGCTCCACCGGCCACGCCGCGCGCCTGCAGCGCCTGTCGGACAACGATGCCGACTTCGTGACCCCCATCGACATGCTGGCCGAGCTGCGCGAGGACAACCAGCGCCTGGCCGGCTTCATGCGTGCCACGCACGCGGTGTGCGACGAGTACGGCGACGTGGCCACGGCCAGCGTGCTGGAGAACTGGATCGACGAGGCCGAGCAGCGCACGTGGTTCCTGTTCGAGTCCGTGCGCCAAGGCTGAGCGCACCCGCCTTCCTGCATCTTTTTTCCCCTTCACACCATTCCGAAAAGGAAGACCATGACCACACTGACCCTGCGCGACGGCACCGAGCTCTACTACAAGGACTGGGGCTCGGGCCAGCCCATCCTGTTCAGCCACGGCTGGCCCCTGAGCGCCGACATGTGGGACGCGCAGATGCTGTTCTTCGCGGAGCGCGGCTACCGCGCGATCGCGTTCGACCGCCGCGGCTTCGGCCGTTCGAGCCAGCCCTGGACCGGCTACGACTACGACACCTTCGCCGACGACATCGCCGAGCTGATCGAGAAGCTCGACCTGAAGGACGTGATCCTCGCGGGCTTTTCCATGGGCGGCGGCGACGTCACGCGCTACATCGCGCGCAAGGGCAGCTCGCGCGTCGCCAAGCTCGCGCTCATCAGCGCCGTGACGCCGCTGTTCATGAAGACGGCCGACCACCCCGGGGGCCCCGACGCGTCGCTGTTCGCCAGCATCCGCGCCGGCCTGGCCGCCGACCGCCCGCAGTTCCTGGACGACTTCAGCACGCTGTTCTACGGCACCAACCGCCCGGGCGCCAAGGTGTCGCAGGGCGTGTTCAAGCAGACGCTGCAGATCGCGCTGCAGGCATCGATCAAGGCCACCATCGACTGCGTGACGGCCTTCTCCGAAACCGACTTCCGTCCCGACATGGCGAAGATCGACGTGCCCACGCTCGTGATCCATGGCGACGACGACCAGGTCGTGCCCATCGAGGCCACGGGCAAGCTGGCGGCCGAGATGATCAAGGGCAGCCAGTTCAAGGCGTATGCCGGCGCGCCGCACGCCACCTGCAACACGCACGCCGACCAGGTGAACGCCGACCTGCTGGCTTTCATCAAGGGCTGATGCCGCCACCGCCCCGGCAGGGCGCTTGTAGCCACTTGCCGGGGCGGTGCTTCGTGCGCGCCCGGCACATTCAAGAATTTCTTATGACCACTCCTCCTTCTTCCATCCAGATCCGCGACAACCCCGCAAAGCACCGCTTCGAATACGAGGCTCAGGGTGAGCGTGCCGTCGCAATCTATTCGCTCGAAGGCAACGTCATTACCTTCATCCACACGCTGGTTCCCGAAGCCCTGCAAGGCCAGGGCATCGCGAAGCAGCTGGTGCTCGCGGGCCTCGCTTCGGCGCGCGAGCGCGGGCTGCGCGTGGTGCCGCAGTGCCCCGTGTTCAACGCCTACATGCGGTCGCACCCCGAGACGCACGACCTGCTGGCCGAAGAAGGCCGCAAGCTGATCGGCCTCTGAGAAAGGACCGCGCATGACCGCCGACGACCGCCAACCCGGGTTGCGCACCGCCACGCTGGACGAGATTGCCGGGCGCGTGCTGCCGGGTGCCGAAACCGTCACCGCCGTCATCCAGCAGACGGTGAAGCGCGAGTCCGTGGCCGCCTACGAGCAATGGCTGAAGAAGGTGGTGCCCATCGCCTCGCGCTTTCCCGGGCACCGCGGCGTCAACATCATCCATCCCGCCGGCGGCGGCCTGCAGTACACCATCGCCATCCGCTTCGATTCGCTCGCGCATGCGCAGGACTGGTTCGCCTCCGTCGCGCGCCGCCAGCTGGTGGAAGAGGTGGCGCCGTTCCTTGACGCCGACGAGAAGGTGGAAACGCGCAGCGGGCTCGAGTTCTGGTTCCATCCGCCCGCAGGGCAGCCTCCGGCCAAGCGCTACAAGCAGTTCCTGTTGACGCTGTCGGTGATCTATCCGCTGACCATGCTGGTGCCGGCGGTGCTGCACCGGCTGCTGGCCTCGGTGCCCGTGCTGTCCGCCTACTGGCTGGCGCACTTGTTGGCCGCGGCGACCATCGTCGGGCTGATGGTGTACCTCGTGATGCCGAGGTACACGCGCCTGATGGCGCGCTGGCTCTACAGGTGAGGCGCAGCTGACGCGGCTGACACCGGTGCAGGATCGCCCTCGTGCGTGCTGCGCTGGAGCACCACGGCGCAGGCGGCCAGCACCGGCGGCACGGCAAAGCACCATACGTTCCACTGCAGGTAGATGAGCGCCGCCGCCGCGCAGCCGGCGGCGAACCAGACCACCGCGGCCGACATGCGCCGCATGCGCGCGCGGGCGGCGGCCGCTTCTTCGGGCGCCTGCTTGCCGCGCATCAGGTCGGCGAGGTCGACCATGACCTGCGTCGTCGTGCCGGTCATCAGCGTGGTCGGCGGTGCGCTGCCCAGGTGGATGCGGTGCACCGCGTTCTGGATCGCCATGGCCGACACCAGCACCAGGCCCGTGAGCATCGCGCTTGCGCTGTCGCCATCGGCGAAGGGGCCGAAGCGGATGGCCAGGACGCCGCCCGCCAGCAGCAGTGCGGCCTTGAGCACCAGCATCGTGCGCAGCACCGGCAGGCCGAGGCCGGGAAGGCCATAGCTCAACAACCGTGCGAGCACGACCACGATGCAGAACACCGGCAGCGCAAGCAGCTTGGTGATCGTGCCCGAGGTGCCATGCACCAGCGCCGCGCCGATGGTGACGAAGTTGCCGGTGACGTGCGCGGTGAACAGGCCATGCAGCGCGAGGAAGCCGGCGGTGTCGACGAAGCCGCCGTTGAGGCTCATGAGCTGCGGCAGGGAGGGTTTCATGGTGGTTCCTTCGATGGGGATCCCATGGTGCGCGCGGCGGCGCGCGCTGTCTTGCAGGGTTGGACGCGGCTTTGCATATTCGGACGCAATCCGTATCGGCGTGCGCACCCGGATCTTTTCACATGCCGATTCGGATCTCTCTGCGCCAGGCGCCTGGCGGCTTGCCGGTGTACTGGGAGAAGACGCGTGTGAAGTGGCTCTGGTCCGCAAAGCCGCAGGCCGTCGCAACCTCCACCAGCGGTCGTTCGAAGTCCATCAGCAGCGCTTGCGCACGTTCGATCCGCTGCGCGATCAGCCATTGGTGCGGCGTCTGTCCGGTGGTTTCGCGAAAGGCGTGGATGAAATAGCTGCGCGACAGGTTGCAGGCGTCGGCGATCTCGGCAATCGAGATGTCGCCATTCATCTTGCTGCGCAGCATCTCCTTGACCCGCGCCTCGTGCGAACGCGAAAGCAGCCGGTTCGTCCGGGACCCGGTTGCCGTGGCTCCGCGGCCGTAGTTGTCGACCAGGTAGCTCGTCATCGCGACGCCGATCTGGTCGATGAACAACTGGCTGACCTCGGCAGGGCGTTCGAGCGCAGGGGTCAGCGCACTCGCGAGGTGGGTGAGCACGTCGTCCCTGGTGCCCGCAACATCGACGAGGCCACCGACGCGGGGCCCCTGCTTTTCGTCGATGGCGCGTTCCAGGGCCGGATGCGAGATCTCGAGCAGCACGAAGTCGAAGCCGCTTTGCATGTCCGCGCGGTAGCGGTCGCAAAAATCACGGACATAGATCGAGCCCTTGCCGAAGTCATGGCACGACGCATGGTGCTCATGGAGGATTCGCCTGCGGTGGCCGTCGCGCAACGAGATGCCGAGCAGCACCCCGCGCGCGCTTGCGGCCGTTTCCACGTAGTGGAGCTCATTGGCGTTCACGGTCTTGCGGTAGATCCGCAAGCCGTTGGCCGAGAGTGCCTGGTCTTTCTGGAGATGACCGAGCGTGCATCCCAGCATGTCTTTTGGCATGGGCCCCGCCGCCGGTTGGGGGAGGCCACTTCGTGCCTCGAGGAGACCGCTTTCAGCGCGCATGGATGGAAGAGAGCGGAGATTGAAATAGCCGAGTATCCGATCGGCGGCGCTGCGGCCGATCACGGATGGGAATTTTGCACACTTTCCTTGTGAAGTGTCGTGCGGAATCGAGCGAACACGCGAATTTTCAGGTATGGCGCCGGCGGTGCCCGTTTTTGGACAATGACCGCACCATGAAAAAAGCGGCCTTGTCAGGCCGCCCGGAAAAGGTGCAGGAGCAGATCGCCTTGTCGCTCACGAACCGACCAATTGCTGGCCGTCGTTCCCCGGCTCGGCTCGAGGCCGGTCGGCATCGACCATCTGCGCAGACGCGGACCGGCCGTGATTGATCAGAAGAACCGCAACCATGCCGATCACGGCCGGAATCGCGATCGCCATGAAGTTCTGCTGCAGCGGCAGGTTCATGCCCACGAGCACGCCGATCAGGATGGGAGCCAGGATCGCGCCGCTGCGCCCGATTCCCAGTGCCCACCCGAGACCCGTGGCGCGCACTGCCATCGGATAGAACTGGCCGGTGTATGCGTTGGCCACGATCTGCGTGCCGATGGTCGACGCACCGGCCAGGCCGATGAGGACGAACAGCACCGGCGTCGGCATCTTGTAGCCAAGCAGCGTGAGCGAAATCGCGGCCAGCGCATACATGCCTGCCAGCACGTACTTGATGTGGAAGCGGTCCGCGAGCCAGCCGCCGCCGATTGCGCCGACCATTGCGCCCGCGTTGAGCACCAGCACGAACGTCAATGCCGAACCGAGGCTGTAGCCCGCACCGGCCATGAGTTTCGTCAGCCATGAACTCAGCGCGAACACCATGAAAAGGCACATGAAGAATGCGAGCCAGAACATGACGGTGCTGAAGCCGCGGCCCTCCTGGAAGAGGTGCCTGATCGGTGCGCCGGCAGCCCGGTCGGCGGGCGGCACCACGAAGCGGTCGGTTGCCAGCGGCTTGTAGTCCGGGTCGAGCCTGGAGGCGATCTTCTTCAGCTCTTCGGTTCGTCCCCGGGCCAGCAGGAACGGCATTGATTCCGGCATGTACTTCAGGATGAAGGGGATCAGAACCAGCGGCATGCCCGCCGCGAAGAACACCGACTGCCAGCCGTAGGTTTCGATCAGGCCCTTGCCGAGCAGCGCGGCGATGATCCCGCCGACGGCATAGCCGCTGAACATCAGCGTGACGAGGGTTGCGCGCAACTTCTTCGGCGAGTATTCGGTCATCTGCGCAACGACGTTCGGCATGACCCCGCCAATGCCCAGCCCCGCGAGGAAGCGGACCACGCCGAAGGTGACGGGGTCCTTGGCGAACCCGGCTGCTGCGGTGAACACGCTGAACAGGCCCACGCAGATGACGATCGCCCATCGACGGCCGATCCTGTCGGCGATGGTGCCGAGAAAGATGGCGCCGAACATCATGCCGAAGAGTGCCGAGCTGACCATGAATCCGGCGTTGGTGGGCTGGACGCCCATGTTCGCCATGATCGAAGGCAGCGCGATGCCGACCACGGAGAGGTCGTAGCCATCGAACACGATGATCAGGGCGCACCAGAACAGCACGAGGCCGTGGAAGCGGTTGAAGCGGGTTTCGTCGGCCAGCTTGTGAAGGTCGATCTGACGCATGACTCGTGTCTCCGAGTTGATGGAAAAAGGTGGCGTCAGCGCCTTGTCGGCGGGCGAACGTTGACGGCGTTCGCATGGTGGATTGCGGGCGCGGGAAGGTCCAACGCATTTTCAGGATGTTCTCTATGAAGCCTGGAAATGTTGGGGCGGGTCTACCCACAAGCTGCCCTTCATGCGAAATCCAGATGTGCGCCATCACCGAATTTCGTTCGACGCTGCAACGAGGCTTTCGTAAATTGACCTGCAAGGCAAGCGCCGCTGTTGGCGCTGCCGCGAATCAATACCTGCGGACCGTGCCCGCAAAAAAGGAAACAGCCATGCAAGGAAAGATCGGCCTCGAGGAACACTTTGCGCTTCCCGAGACGCTGCAGGACTCGGCCGGCTTCGTGCCTGGGGATTACTGGAAGGAACTCAGCAGCCGTCTCATCGACATCCATGAAGGGCGCTTGCGCCAGATGGATGAAAACGGCATGGAGATGATGATTCTTTCGCTCAACGCGCCTGCCGTTCAGGCGGTTCCCGATCCGGTCAAGGCCTATGAACTCTCTGTCCGCGCCAACGATTTCCTGGCGGAGCAGGTCGCGAAGCGGCCCGACCGCTTCCAGGCATTCGCCGCCTTGCCGATGCAGGACCCCGACAAGGCGACCGAGGAGCTCGAGCGCTGCATGACCGTGCTTGGTTTCCGTGGCGCGCTGGTCAACGGGTTCTCGCAGGTCGGCACGCCCGACAACGCCGTCTACTACGACGCGCCGCAGTACGCGTCCTTCTGGGCCGCGGCGGAGCGGCTCGATGCGCCGTTCTATCTGCATCCGCGCAACCCGCTCGCGAGCTGGGCCCAGATCTACGAAGGCCACCCCTGGCTGCTCGGGCCCACGTGGGCCTTTGCACAGGAAACCGCCGTGCATGCGCTGCGCCTCATGGCCAGCGGCCTCTTCGACCGGCATCCCGGTCTGAAGATCATTCTTGGCCATCTCGGCGAAGGACTCCCGTACAACATGTGGCGGGTCGACCACCGCAATGCCTGGGTCAAGGCGCCCAAAGGCTATCCCGCCAAGCGCAAGCTGTGCGAGTACTTCCACGAGAACTTCTATCTCACGACGTCCGGCAACTTCCGCACCCAGACGCTGATCGACGCGATGCTGGAAGTCGGCTCGGACCGGATCCTGTTCTCGACCGACTGGCCCTTCGAGAACGTGGACCACGCGTCGAACTGGTTCAACGATACGAGCATCAGCGAAGCCGACCGGCTGAAGATCGGCCGCACGAACGCACTGTCGCTGTTCAAGCTGAAGCAATCCTGAGGTGCCGGCGCGGCGAGAAGACCAGATGATCGACATCGACGAATGGACCATCACCGGCGCAACGCTGAAGGCGCAGGGCGGAACAGCCAACGCGCGCCTGAAGACGGTGATGGACAGCCTTGTGCGCCATCTGCACGATTTCGCGCGCGAGGTGCAGCTCACCGAAGCCGAGTGGTCCCACGGCATCGACTTCCTCACGCGCGTCGGCAGGATCACCGACGATAAGCGCCAGGAGTTCATCCTGCTGTCGGATGTGCTCGGGCTTTCGACGCTCGTTACCGCGCAGTGCAACCGGCGCCCGACGGGCTGCACGGAGGCGACCGTCTTCGGTCCCTTCTATGTCCCCGACGCGCCGAAGTACCAGAACGGCGACGACATCTCCAACGGCGCGCACGGCATGCCCTGCCTCGTGCGGGGCAGCGTGCGGGGCATCCAGGGCGAGCGCATCGCCGATGCGCGGATCGACGTCTGGCAGTCCGACGACGAAGGCTTCTACGACGTTCAGCGCCCCGAACTGGGCAGTGCCCAAGGCCGTGGCCAGCTGAGCACGCGCGAGGACGGCCGCTTCGATTTCAGGTCCATCGTGGCCGTGCCGTATCCCATTCCCCACGACGGCCCCGTGGGGCAGCTGCTGGAGCAACTCGGCCGCCATCCCTGGCGTCCTGCCCACCTGCACTTCATGATCCAGGCGCCGGGGTACGAGACGCTCATCACCCACATATTCCGCTCGGGCGGCACATACCTGGATTCCGATGCCGTGTTCGGCGTGCGCTCCTCGCTCATCGCCGACTGGAAGCGCCATGAGCCCGGCGTCGCGCCGGACGGAACGCGCATGGACGAACCCTTTTACACACTCGACCACGACTTCGTGCTGAACAAGGCGCCACGGGACTGAAGGCATGGAAATCAAGCACATCGTCATGTGGCGCGTCGCCGGTGCCTCGGCCGCGGAACGAAGCGCGAACTGCATCGCGGTGCGCGATGCGTTCGAAGGGCTGCGCGGCCGCATCCCGGGGCTCCTGGAGCTGGAAGTCGGGATCGATACGAGCCGCATCGACTACGCCTGCGACGTGGTGCTCTGCACGCGCTTCCGCGATGCGCGCAGCCTCGAAGACTATGCGACCCATCCCGAGCACCTTCGCGTGAAGCGCGAGCTCGGCAGCATCCGCACCGAGCGCCATCAGGTCGACTACGCCTGCTTGCCGGCGCCCTGATGCCGCTGCGAGCGCTCGTGGAACAGGCCGAATATCAGCTCTCGCAGCCAGCGATTGCCGCTGTCCTGGTGGAATCGCTCGTGCCACTGCTGCCGGATCTCGAAGGGCACGACCTCGAACGGCGCATTGACGATGTGCAGGTCCGTGCGCGACGCCACCATCGCCTGGGCGAGGCGCGCCGGTGCCGTCAGCAGCAGTCCCGACGAGGCGACGATCGACGACAGGCCCAGTGAATGGGCGGCCGTCAGGATCACGCGCCGTCGATCGAGCGCGCCGGCTCGTTCCAGCGTCTGCTGCAATTGAAAGTCGGTCGTTCCATGGGGGCGGTATGCGATGTGTTCGGCCGCAAGGTACTCGTCGAGATCGATGCTGTCGCGCCCGCCCAGGGGCGAGGCCTTGGACGTGAGCACGACGAATGTCTCGTCGAACAGCCGCTGCTGATAGAACGACGGCCCTATGGGCTCCCAGCTGCCCAGGGCGATGTCGATCTGCCCGTGGAGCATGCGCTGGCGCGCCTCGGCAATGGGCACATCGACGGTTTCGAATCGCACCCCGGGCGCAATGCCGCGCGCGACCAGGAGCAGCTCCGACATCATGACCAGCTGCCCGATGTCGTTGACGGCAATTCGAAACGTGCGGCCTGATGTCTGCGCCTCGAAGGTCCTGCCCTGGTCGACCGCCTGCATCAGGCAGGCAAGGCCTTCCTCGATCGGGGTGATGAGCCGCTCGGCGACCGGCGTCGGGACCATGCCGTCGGTCGAGCGCACGAACAGCGCGTCGTTGAAGCGCTCGCGCAGGCGCTTCAGGGCATTGCTCATCGCCGACTGGGTCATGCCGAGGCGCTCGCCCGCCAGCGTGACGCTGCGCGTGGCGTAGATCGCCTGGAACGCCAGGAAGAGGTTCAGATCGATGGTGTTGATGTTCACCGCGGCATCACTCGTTGTCGAGCACTTCCAGGTTGTCGTAGACCATGCGAAGCATGTCCCTCAGCGATTCGGCCTGCGCGAAGCTCAGCCCTGACAACGACACCCGCTCGTAGAGCTGTGCCAGGGGAATGATCCGCAGCGCGAGATCGCGCCCCGCGTCGGTCAGGCTCAGGGCGAGCGCGCGGGCGTCTTCATCCGACCGGTCGCGCACCAGGATGCCGCGCTGCAGGAGCCCGTCGACCACCCGCGAAAGCGTGGAGGGCTCCGTCGAGGTGTGCAGCGCCAGGTCGGACAGCCGCTGATGCGCCGCGTGGTGCAGCGCGACGCACACCCGCCACTCGGTCAGCGAGAGGTTGAACTGCTTGAGCTCCCTGCTGAACGATTGCCCCATCCTTGTTCCTGCACGCGCAAGCAGGTAGGGGATAGCGCGCTCCAGGTCGTGCTGAGGCGATTTATCTGTAAATGCATTCAATTCACGAACCAATTCCACCGACGGACCGGGCCGCTCGGAGGAAGGAGTCGAGGAGGGTTTTCTCTTTGCCATGGCCGATCTTACAAACAATCATCGGCGCCTATATAGCGTTAATACCTAGGTTAATTTGATTGCATTTGCAAATGTTTTCTTCTCCAATCAAGGCTCCAACCCCGAGATCCATCCGACCCTTCCTGGAGACCCCCCATGACAGATGCCGCGAACCCGTTTGCCCAACTCAATCACGTCGACCTCCCGGCCCCCGGCAGGAAATCGCCGGTGAAAGACGCGCCTCCGATCGAATCGATAGTTGCATCCGCAAGCGAATTGGTGCCGATACTTCGGGCCCGGGCGCAGCGCACCGAGCAGGATCGGCGCGTTTCCGACGAAACCACGCGTGCCTTCCACGATGCGAGCTTCTTCAAGCTGATGCAGCCGGCACGCTACGGCGGCTTCGAATACGGATTCACCGCCTTCATCGATGTGGTGAGCGAACTGGCGCGGGGCTGCACCTCGTCGGCATGGGGCTGCTCCTTGGGAGCCATCCACCAGTGGCTCGTCGCGACCTTCCCCGAGGAGGCGCAGGACGACGTGTGGCGCAAGGACCCCGGCGCGATCGTCTGCGGTTCGTACGCGCCGGCAACGATGGCCGAGAAGGTCGATGGCGGCTACCTCGTGCAAGGCAAGTGGCTCTTCGCGTCCAACGTGGACAACTCCCAGTGGGCCTTGCTGGGCGTGCAGTTCCCGCCCGAGGAAAAAGGTGCTCCGCCGACCGCGGGCTTCCTGCTCGCCCCTCGATCGGACTGGTCGATCGAGGACAACTGGCACGTCGCCGGCCAGGCGGGCACGGGCTCGAAGGCGGTCGTCATCGACAAGCCCACCTTCATCCCCGGGCACCGCAAGCTCACGTTCGCCGAGGCCTCCTCGAACTGCCCGCCCGGCACCAAGGTCAATGCGAATCCGATCTACCGCATTCCCTTTCTCTCGGCGGTGCCGGTCTGCCTCGTGTCGCCCATCCTCGGCACCGCTCAGGGCGCGGTCGACGAGCTGATCGAGCTGGCCGGCTCGCGCGTCACCCGTGGCGCGGTGGCCGGCGCAGGCAGCAGGCTGAGCGAGTTCTTCCCTGTGCAGTCCCGCCTGGCCGAGGCGTCGGCAAGCGTCGATGCGGCGCGGCTGCTGCTCTACCGCGACACCGCGCAGGTGGAGCAGATGGCGCTCGACGGCCATGTCATCAGCGTTGAGCAGCGCATCCGCAATCGCCGCGACCATGCCTTCGCCGCGCGCCTGTCGCGCGATGCCGTCGAGGCGGTGTTCGCCAGCGTGGGAGGCGCGGGCCTGTCGCTGAACCAGCCGATCCAGCGGATGTGGCGCGATGCCAATGCCATCTCGCGCCACATAAGCCTCAACTGGGACGCGGTCTCCTCCATGGTGGGGCAGTACCTGCTCGGCCTCGAGCCGAAGGGCCAGTACTGAGCGAGACGCCGGCCATGTACTCCTGGGCTCTGATCACGGGCGACGCCGCCGAAACGGCCGATGCCCGCCAACTCCGGCAGGCGCTCGGCGCTTTCCCCACGGGGGTGTGCCTCGTGACGACCACCACGCCGGACGGCAAGCGCGAGGGGATGACGATCAACTCCTTCTCGTCGGTGTCGCTCGACCCGCCGCTGATCCTGTGGAGCATCCGCGACGACACGCGCAGCGCCGACGCGTTTCTTGCGGCGCGCTCCTTCAACCTCAGCGTCCTGGCCGCCGAGCAGCGCGACCTGGCCTGGCATTTCGCCAAGCCTGCGGCGGACAAGTTCGAGCGCTTCGGCGAAGCCTTCGCCCTTGCATCCAACGGATGCGCACGATTGACGCGCAGCGTCGCGACATTCGAATGCTCGACGTATTCACGCCACCAGGAGGGGGACCACACGATCATCCTCGGTCGCGTGGATCGCTTCTCGCGCACCGACACGCCGCCCTTGCTCTTTCATTCGGGGCAGATGGGTTCGCTCTGGGAGCTTGCGGAAACGCTGGCGAGGCCGCAGTAGCGTTGCGTGTGTCCGGTCAGGCCCTTCGCTTGAACAGCGCGGAGGCCCCGCTGGCCAGCGCCACGTCCTCGGCCGACGCCAGCAGCACCGGCCCGAGCTCGAGCATGCGTTCTTCCGTGAGCCGCACCAGCGGCCCGGCGATGGTGATCACGCCGATCACCGCGCCGTTGCCGTTGCGCACCGGTGCGGCCATGGCCGTCATCGCCGGCGCGAACACCTCGCTGATCATCGCGAAGCCGCGCTTGCGTGCCGCGCGCAGGTATGCGAGCAATGCCTTCACGGTGGTCGGCGCCTTCGGGCCGTAGTCCTCGGGCTTGCCGAAGCCCCGCTTTGCCACGAGCTGCAGCGCCTGCTCGTCCGTCATCGTCGAGAGCCAGGCGTGGCCCGCGGAGCTGCACGAGAGGTTCACCGACAGGCCCATGTCGGGGTCGTAGCGCAGGCCGCGCGTCGCGCCCTGGGCCTTGGCGACGAAGGTGAGTTCGTCGCCGTCGACAACGGCCAGCCGCACCAGCTCGCCGGACTCTGCCGCGAGCCGGTCGAGCAGCGGTTGCGCCACGTCGACGATGCCGCTGTTGCTCAGGAAGCTCAGGCCCAGCGATACCAGCTTGATCGTTAGAAAGTAGTCGCCGTGGCTCTGGTCCTGGCGCACGTAGCCGCAGCGCACCAGCTCGGCCAGCAGGCGATGGGTGGCGCTCAACGGCATTTCCAGTTCGGCCGAGAGGGTGGACAGCGCCCGGCCTTCGGGGTGGCCGGCCAGGTGTTCGAGGACCTTGAAGCTGCGTTCGAGTATGGCTGTCATGGCGGCACTCTAGCGGTTTTGCCAAGCGTTTTCACTAGTGGAAATACTTTCCACATTCCGCCTAAGATCGCGCCGCGCTGCACCTTTGCATCGCTGGAGACATACATCTTGAGAACCCTTCATCGCTCGCTGGCCGCCGTCGGCCTGACCCTCGCGCTGGCCGTTCCCGCGCTCGCGCAGGGCGTGCAGGACCGTGTGATCCGCTTCGGCCACCTCAACAACGCCGACCATCCCGTGAGCTTCGGCGTGAAGCGTTTCGCCGAACTGCTCGCAGCCAAGAGTGGCGGCAGGATGAAGGTGCAGGAGTTTCCCGCTTCTCAGCTGGGCAACGAGATGCAGCAGCAGTCGGCGCTGCAGGGCGGTGTGCAGCAGATGTCGGCGCCGGCCACCACCTCGCTGGCGGGCATCGTCAAGGAGTTCGGCCTCATCGACTTTCCGTTCGCGGTGGGCAGCTTCGCGCAGGCCGATGCGCTGCTCGACGGTCCGCTGGGACAGGCGCTGATCGCGAAGCTGCCGGAGAAGGGCCTCGTGGCGCTGGGCTACTGGGACCTGGGCTTTCGCAACGTCACCAACAGCAAGCGCCCGATCACCAAGCCCGAAGACCTCGAAGGCTTGAAGATCCGCGTCATTCCGAACCCCGTGTTCCTCGAGACCTTCAAGGCCTTCAAGGCGAACCCTGTGCCGATGCCCTTTGCCGAGCTGTACGGCGCGCTCGAGGCGAAGGCGGTCGACGGCCAGGAGAACCCGTACGCGGTGATCCTGTCGAACAAGTTCTACGAGGTGCAGAAGTTCGTGAGCGCCACGAACCACGTGTACGCGGCCAACATCGTGCTGGTCAGCAAGAAGTTCTGGGACTCCCTGAGCCCCGCCGAGCAGAAGATGATGCACGAGGCCGCCGACGAAACGCGCGGCTACCAGCGCCAGGTGAGCCGCGCCGCTGCGCAGCGCGCCGTGGGCGAGCTGCAGGCCAAGGGCGCGCAGTTCAACGAGCTCGCACCCGCGGAGCAGGCGCGCATGCGGCAGGTCGCCAGGCCCGTCACCGAGCGCTTTGCCGCGAGCTACGACCCCGCCATCGTCAAGCTCTACACCGACGAGCTTGCGCGCATCCGCAAGCAGTAAGCAAGACTCCGACCGAAGGCGCCTCATGAAGATCCTCGTGCTGCACGGGCCGAACCTCAACCTGTTCGGCCGCCGCGAACCCCATATCTACGGCAAGACCACGCTGGCCGAAATCAACGCACAGCTGCAGCAGCTCGCCAACGAGCTCGGCGTGGCGCTGGACATCATCCAGTCGAACCACGAAGGCGATCTGGTCGACTTCCTGCACACGCATATCGATGACGCCCAGGGCGCGCTGGTCAACCCGGCAGGCCTCACGCAGCACGGTGTGCCGCTGCACGACGCGATCAAGGCCATGCCGTTCCCGATCATCGAGGTGCACATGTCCAACATCGCCGCGCGCGAAGAATGGCGCGCGCATTCGATCATCTCGCCGGCCGTGAAGGGCACGGTCCAGGGGCTCGGTCCGCACTCGTACCTGGCTGCGCTGCGCGCGCTGGTCGAGATGCAGAAGCAGCCCGCGTCGGCCTGAGCAGGAAGCACACGCATGAATCGATGGATCGACCGATGCTGCGCCGGCATCGAAGCCGTGATCGCGGCCGCGCTCGCGGTCATGGTCGTGCTGGTCTTCGGCAACGTGGTGCTGCGCTACGGCTTCAACTCGGGCATCACGGTGTCCGAAGAGGTCTCGCGCTGGCTCTTCATCTGGATGACTTTTCTCGGCGCGGTCGTCGCGCTGAAGGAGCACGGCCACCTGGGCGTCGACATGGTGGTGCAGAAGCTGCCGCCCATCGGCAAGAAGACCTGCCTCGCGGTGGGACATGCGGTGATGCTCTACATCGTGTGGCTGCTGTTCCAGGGCAGCGTGGCGCAGGCGCGCATCAACTGGGACGTGACGGCGCCGGTCACCGGCGCATCGATGGCAGTGGTGTACCTGTCGGGCGTGGTGTTCTCGGTGCTGGCCGCATTCATCCTCGCGCTCGATCTGCTGCGCCTGCTCACCGGGCGCATTGCCGAAAGCGATCTCGTGATGGTGCAGGAGTCCGAAGAAGCGGTGCAGCTGCAGCAGATCCTCGGTTCGCAAGGCGATGCACCACAGGGGCCGCGCAAATGACCATCTTCGTCTTCGTCGGCTCGCTGCTCCTCGCCATGGCGATGGGCATTCCCATCGCGTTCTCCCTGTTGGCCAGCGGCGTCGCGCTGATGTGGCATCTCGACCTGTTCGACGCGCAGATCCTTGCGCAGAACGTGATCGGCGGCGCCGACAGCTTTCCGCTGCTGGCCGTACCCTTCTTCATGCTGGCCGGCGAGATCATGAACGTGGGCGGCCTCTCCAAGCGCATCGTCGACTTCGCGCTCGCGGTGGTTGGCCACGTGAAGGGCGGTCTGGGCTACGTGACCATCATGGCTGGCTGCCTGCTCTCCGCGCTTTCAGGCTCCGCCGTGGCCGACGCGGCTGCGCTCACCGCGCTGCTGCTGCCCATGATGGTCAAGGCGGGCCACGACAAGGCGCGCGCGGGCGGGCTCATCGCGGCAACCGGCGTCATCGGGCCGGTGATACCGCCGAGCATTGGGCTCGTGATCTTCGGCGTGGCCGCCAACGTGTCGATCTCCAAGCTGTTCCTTGCGGCCATCGTGCCGGGTCTCCTGATCGGCGGTGCGCTGTGGATCACCTGGGCATGGCTGGTGCGCCGCGAGAAGATCATGCCGCCGCCGCGCAAGTCGGGCGCCGAGATATTCACCGCGTTCCGCAAGGCGCTGTGGGCGCTGATGCTGCCGGTGATCATCCTCGTGGGACTGCGCATGGGCGTGTTCACGCCGACCGAGGCGGCCGTGGTGGCCGCCGCCTACGCGCTCTTCGTGTCGATCGTGGTCTACCGCGAGCTGAGCTGGAAAGACCTCTACGCGGTGTTCGTGGGCGCGGCCAAGACCAGTGCCATCGTGATGTTCCTGATCGCCGCGGCCATGGTGAGCGCATGGCTCATCACCGTGGCCGACCTGCCGTCGAAGGTGGTCGGCCTGCTGCAGCCCTTCATGGGCAACCAGATCCTGCTGATGTTCGCGATCATGGTGCTCGTGATGATCGTGGGCACCGCGATGGACATGACTCCGACCATCCTGATTCTCACGCCCGTGCTGATGCCCATCGTGAAGGCCGCAGGCATCGACCCCGTGTACTTCGGCGTGCTCTTCATCATCAACAACTCGATCGGGCTGGTGACACCGCCGGTGGGCACGGTGCTCAACGTGGTGGCCGGCGTCGGAAAGATATCGATGGACGACGTCACGCGCGGCGTGGTGCCTTTCATGATTGCCGAGTTCGCCGTCATGTTCCTGATGGTGCTGTTCCCGTGGCTGGTGACGGGGCCGGCCAGGCTGTTCCACGGATAGACAACTACAAGGAGATATTCACCATGAAGAAGCGTTCGATTCTAAAAATGCTGGTTGCCGCCGTTGCGGTGCTCGCCGTGTGCAGCGCCGGCGCGCAGGTCAAGGAGCGCACGCTCAAGTTCGCGTTCCAGAACCAGACCGGCCATCCGCAGGCGCAAGGCGCGCAGAAGTTCGCCGACCTCGTGGCCGCCAAGTCGGGCGGCAAGATCACCGTCAAGCTGTTCGCGGGCGGCGCGCTCGGCGGCGACCTGCAGACCGTGTCGGCGCTGCAGGGCGGCACGGTGGAACTCACGGTGCTCAACGCCGGCATTCTCTCGGCGCAGGTGAAGGAGTTCGCGGCCTACGACTTTCCGTTTCTGTTCAACAGCGGCAAGGAGGCCGATGCCGTCACCGACGGGCCCTTCGGCCAGAAGCTGATGGCCAAGCTCGAAGACAAGGGCCTGCACGGCCTGGGCTATTGGGACCTGGGCTTTCGCAACCTCACCAACAGCAAGCGGCCGGTCGTGAAGGCCGACGACATCGCGGGGCTGAAGATCCGCGTGATCCAGTCGCCGATCTACATCGACCTGTTCAGCGCGCTGGGCGCCAACGCCACGCCGCTGCCGTTCCCCGAGCTGTACCCGGCGCTCGACCAGAAGGCGGTCGACGGGCAGGAGAACCCGAACACCACCATCCTGTCGTCCAAGTTCGCCGAGGTGCAGAAGTACATCACGCAGACCCGGCACATCTACAACCCGCAGGCGCTGCTGATCAGCAAGAAGACCTGGGACGGCATGAGCGCGGACGAGAAGAAGATCATCACCGAGGCGTCGGCCGAATCGACCGCGTTCCAGCGCCAGGCCTCGCGCGGCGCCGCCGACAGCGCACTCGATGCGCTGAAGAAGGCGGGCATGACCGTGTCGGAGCTGCCGCCCGAAGAAATGGCGAAGCTGCGCGCGAAGGTGAAGCCGGTGATCGACAAGTACTCGGCCTCGGTCGGCGAGGCCACCGTGAAGGAGCTGATGGCCGAGATCGACAAGGTGCGCAAGTAGGCGGCGCCTCTCAGCCGGCTGTCGCGCGCCGCAGCGCCGCGCGCGCCAGCAGGCGCGTCGAGTCGAGCGTCGGCAGCGCGGAGTTGCCGTCGTTCAGCACCAGCGGCAGCTCGGTGCAGCCCAGTGCCACGGCGTCGCAGCCGCGCGCTTTCAGGTTTTCGATCATCCGCTGCAGCGCGGCCGTGGATTCCGGCCGGAACACGCCGCACACCAGCTCGTCCATGATGATGCGGCCGAGCTCGGCGCGTTCGCCGGCATCCGGCCGCACGGCGTCCAGCCCGGCGGCCGACAGCGCCTGCGGGTAGACCTCGCTGTCGACCAGCCAGCGCGTGCCCAGCACGCCCACGCGGCGAAAGCCCCGCGACAGTGCCTGCGCCGCGACCACCTCGGCGATGTGCAGCCATGGCAGCGGCGACCGCGGCAGCACCAGGTGCATCGCCTGGTGGATCGTGTTGTCGGGGCAGACCAGAAAATCCGCACCGGCCGCCGCCAGCTTGCCCGCCGAGGACAGCATCAGCTGCGCGACGCCGTCCAGGTCGCCGCGGTCGAGGCAGTCCACATACGCGGCGAGCGAGTGGGTGTGCGTCGACACCTCCGGGTGCGCATGGGCCGCGCCAAGGTACGAGGCGCCTTCGACGCAGAGCGTGCGATAGCAGAGCGCGGCGCCTTCGGCCGAGCAACCGACCACGCCGATGTGCAATGGCATGACAACTTCTCCTGAATGGGTGGATGGAAGATCGGGTACGGCCATGGCGGGAGCCTTCATCGCCTGTGCGACACCGCCATGCCGACCTGGCGGTCGAGCCGCAGCGTCATCAGCGTCGCGATGGCCATCAGCAGGCCGACCACGTACCAGGCGTGGCGGAAGTCCGCGAGCTGCACGGCCGGTGCGCCGCGCAGCGCCTGCGATGCGCCGAGCACCATCGCGCCCAGCGCCACGCCGAGCGCGAGCGACACCTGCTGCAGCATCGTGCCGAGCGTGCTCGCGCCGGCGCGCGATTCGTCGGGCACGTCGGCAAAGGCCAGCGTGTTGACCGCGGTGAAGTTCATCGAGCGCGCCATGCCCGCCGCGAAGAGCAGCACGCACACCCACGGCAGCGGGTCGCCCGGCGACAGCAGCCCGCAGCCGAACAGCGTGGCGGCGCAGATCGCGCCGTTCACCGTCAGCACCCTGCGAAAGCCGAAGCGCCTCAGCACGGCCGTGGTGGCGCTCTTCATCACGAGGTTGCCGCCCATGTACACCAGCAGCATGGAGCCGGCCTGGAACGCGTTCATGCCGAAGCCGATCTGGAACATCAGCGGCAGCAGGAAGGGCGAGGCGTTGATCGCGATGCGCGAGACGAAGCCGGCCGTCGCGGTGGCCAGCGCATAGGTCGGCACCGCCAGCGCGCGCAGGTCGAGCAGGGGCGCCGCCGTCCGCCGCGCATGGCGCACCGCGGCGGCAGCCGCCACGGCGCCCAGGGCCAGCAGGCCGAGGGTGGCGGGCGAGCCCGGCTGCGGCCCGCCCAGGCGCGTGAGGCCTTCGACCAGCGCGGCCAGCGCGACGGCGGTGAGCACGAAGCCGGCCGCATCGAAGCGCGTCGGAGCCGCGTCGGTGCGGCGCGGAAACAGCCGCATGATCAGCCACAGGCCCACGAGGCCCAGCGGCACGTTCAGCAGGAAGATCCAGCGCCACGATGCATGCGTGGCGATGAGCCCGCCCAGCGGCGGGCCGATCACCGGCGCGATGAGCCCCGGCCAGGTGATGGTGCCGATGGCCTCGATCAGCCGGTGCTTCGGCGTCTCGCGCAGCACCACGAGCCGCCCCACCGGCGACATGAAGGCCGCCGCCGCGCCCTGCAGCACGCGCGCCGCGACGAACACCTCGAAGGTGGGCGCGAGCCCGCAGGCGAGCGAGGCCGCGGTGAAGGTGCCGACCGCGAGCGCGAACACCCGCCGCGCCCCGAAGCGCCCGGCGCACCAGCCCGCCGCCGGCACCAGCGCCGCCATCGCGATCAGGTAGACCGTGACGCCCAGGCTCGCGTCGAGCGCGCCCATGCCGAAGCCGGCGCCGATGGCCGGCAGCGCGGTGACGATGATGGTGGCGTCCAGTGTCTCCATGAAGAAGGCGGCCGCCACGGTGAGCGCGATGCGCTTCGAGGCGCCGTCCGTGGCCGCTGGCGGCTGCGCGGGGTCGTTCATGGAGCCGAGTCTGACACCGTCCTGGGCCTAGGGTTTTCCCCGAGATGTCGATCCGGCAGATCGGACGGGCCCTGCCTGCGCCATCCGGATCGTCGGCGGGGCGCCATTCGCCCGTTCGCGAAAAGGTCCATCAAATCAAGGACTTGGCGCGCAGTCGGCGCGCTGTTGGCGGTGGCATGTCGATTGCTTAATCACAAGGCCGGCCGTGCGCCCCGCTACGGAGCCTGGCCACGAATTGGAGACAAACCGATGAGCACCCCCATGGAACATCCGACCGCACCCAAACCCTTCTACAAGTCCCTGTACTTCCAGGTCATCACCGCCATCGTGCTCGGTGTGCTGCTGGGGCATTTCTACCCCGACACCGGCGCGTCGATGAAGCCGCTGGGCGACGGCTTCATCAAGMTGATCATCGCGCCGATCATCTTCTGCACGGTGGTGGTGGGCATCGCCGGCATGGAAGACATGAAGAAGGTCGGCAAGACCGGCGGGCTGGCCTTGCTGTACTTCGAGATCGTGAGCAGCGTCGCGCTGGTGGTGGGCCTCGTGATCATCAACCTCGTGCGGCCCGGCGCGGGCATGAACGTCGACGTGAGCCAGCTCGACACCAAGGGCATCGCGGCCTACACCGGCCCGGGCAAGATGACCGGCACGGTCGACTTCCTGCTCAACATCATTCCGAGCACGCTGGTCGACGCCTTCGCCAAGGGCGAGATCCTGCAGGTGCTGTTGATCGCGGTGATGTTCGGCTTCGCGCTGCACCGCTTCGGCGGCCGCGGCACGCTGGTGTTCGACGTGATCGAGAAGGGCTCGCACGTGCTCTTCGTGATCGTCGGCTACATCATGAAGCTGGCGCCCATCGGTGCCTTCGGCGCGATGGCCTTCACCATCGGCAAGTACGGCGTGAGCTCGCTGCTGCAGCTGGGCCAGCTGATGGCCACCTTCTACGCCACCTGCCTGTTCTTCATCTTCGTGGTGCTGGGGCTTATCGCGCGCTTCCACGGCTTCAGCATCTGGAAGTTCATCAAGTACATCAAGGAAGAGCTGCTGATCGTGCTGGGCACCTCGTCGAGCGAATCGGTGCTGCCGCGCATGATGGCCAAGCTGGAGAACCTGGGCGCGAAGAAGTCGGTGGTCGGGCTGGTGGTGCCCACGGGCTACTCGTTCAACCTCGACGGCACGTCGATCTACCTGACCATGGCGGCCGTGTTCATCGCGCAGGCCACCAACACCGACATGACGCTCACGCAGCAGCTCACGCTGCTGGCCGTGCTGCTGCTCACCTCGAAGGGCGCGGCCGGCGTCACGGGCAGCGGCTTCATCGTGCTGGCGGCCACGCTGTCGGCCGTGGGCCATGTGCCGGTGGCGGGCCTTGCGCTGATCCTGGGCATCGACCGCTTCATGTCGGAAGCCCGCGCGCTGACCAACCTGATCGGCAACGGCGTGGCCACGCTGGTCGTCGCCAAGTGGACCGGCGACCTCGACACTGTGCGCATGCACCAGCATCTGAACCAGGAAAGCACCGCCGAAGCCGACGAGCCCGAGCGCGTGCTCGACGCCACCGAGGCGCACATGCCCGCCGGCCAGGCACGGCAGGCCTGACCCTGCTTCCGGCCCCGCCAGGGGCCATCGGGCTGCCACCGATGCGGACGGCCCGGCCTTGTGCAATAACGCTCCCATGATTTCAAGGGAGCCGGGCCTGCATTCCGATGGACCTTTCGACCACACGAGGGGATGGCGCGCCCTGCCGCGCTGGTGTGGCGCGCTGGCGCTGGTGGCCGTGGCCGCCCTCGCCGGCCAGCAGATCGCCATGCAGGCCGGCCTGGCGCGCCTGCGCGAGGCGGCCGAGCACCGGCTCGACATGCTCGCGACCGGGCTCGACGCCGATCTCGCCCGCTTCGACTACCTGCCCGCGCTGCTGGAGATGACGCCCGTCGTGCCGGAGCTCCTGGGCACGCCTTCCGACACGCGCCTGCGCGACGCGGTCAACCGCTACCTCGACGGCGTCAACGCCACGGCCGGCGCCGAGATGCTCTACGTGCTCGACGCCTCCGGCACCTCGCTGGCCGCGTCCGACTGGGACAAGCCCGGCACCACCGTCGGCCAGGACCTGTCGTTCCGGCCCTACGTGATCGACGCGCTGGGGCAGGGCCGGGGTCGCTTCTACGGGGTGGGCATCACCAGCAAGAAGCCGGGCTACTACCTGTCGTATGCGCTGCGCCGCGGCCAGTCCTCGCGCGGGGTGGTGGCCGTCAAGATCAACCTCGAAGAGGCCGAGCGCGCCTGGCGCAAGCTGCCCGGCGACGTGGCGCTGATCGACCAGCGCGGCGTGGTGATCCTTTCCACCCGCGAAGACCTCAAGTTCCGCCCGCTGCTGCCGCTCGATGCGCTGCAGCGCGCCGAGGTGCTGCGCTCGCGTCCCTATGGCGAGGCCAGCCTGCAGCCGCTGCAGTGGACGCAGAAAGAGGCGCTGGACCGCGACGTGCAGGTGATCTCGCTCGACGGCGTGGACCAGCTCGCGTCGGCGCGCATCCTGCGCGGCGCACCGTGGCAGCTGGTGGTCCTCGACGACCTCGCGCCGCTGCGCACGGCGGCACGCTACGCGGCCGTCACCGCCGGCCTGGCGATGGCGGTGCTGCTGCTGGTGGCCGTCGCGCTGTGGCAGCGCCGCCGCGCGGTGCGCCAGAAGCTGGCCAGCCAGGCTGCGCTGCAGGCGGCGCACGACACGCTCGAATCGACCGTGGTGGCGCGCACCGCGCAGCTGCGCGCGGCGCAGGGCGAGCTGGTGCATGCCGGCAAGATGGCCGCGCTGGGCCAGATGTCGGCCGGCGTGGTGCACGAGCTCAACCAGCCGCTCACGGCCATGCGCACGCTGTCGGAAAGCGCCGTCATCCTGCTCGACAAGAACCGCATCGACGACGTGCGCGGCAACCTCCAGCGCATCCGCAACATGGTCGACCGGCTCGCGCGCCTGACCTCGCAGCTGCGCACCTTCGCCTACAAGGGCGAGGTGCCGCTGGCGCCGGTGCTGCTGTCGCAGGCGATCGCCGAAGCGCAGGCGATCGTCGCCGACGCCGCAAAGAAGCAGCGCGTGACCATCGAGGTCGATGTGCAGCCCGCGGCGCTGAGCGCCATGGCCGAGGACGCCGCGCTGGGCAGCGTGCTCGCCAACCTGATGCGCAACGCCATCGACGCCATGCAGGACGTGCCGCTGCGCACGCTGCGGCTGGAAGCCCGGCCGAAGGAGGGGCGCGTGCTTCTTTCGGTGACCGACACCGGCCCGGGCATTCGCCCCGACATCCTGCCGCGCCTGTTCGAACCCTTCGTCACCGGCAAGGCCGCGGGTTCCGGGCTGGGCCTGGGGCTCGTGATCTCGGCACAATTGGTGCGCGCCATGGACGGCACGCTGCGCGCGGCCAACCTGGATGGAGGCGGCGCATGCTTCGTCATCGACCTGCCCGCCGCCATTGCCGTGATCCACAACCCGCCCATCCCCTCCCTTTCCATTGCACAACAGGAGTGACCCCCAAGTGAGCGAAGCCCCTGCCATCCGGGTGCTGCTGGTCGAGGACGACGAAGACGTCCGCATCAGCACGACCCAGGTGCTGACCCTGGCCGGTTTCGAGGTCGAATCCTTCGCCAGCGTCGAGCGCGCGCGGCCCCACATCGCCTTCGGCGTGCCGGCCGTCGTGATCAGCGATGTGCGCCTGCCGGGCCTGAGCGGCACCGAGTGGCTGCCCGAGTTGCGCAACGTCGATGCCGAGCTGCCCGTGATCCTGGTCACCGGCCACGGCCACATCGCGATGGCCGTGCAGGCCATGCGCGAGGGTGCCTACGACTTCATCGAGAAGCCTTTCAGCTCCGAGCGGCTGGTGGCCATCGTGCGCCATGCCATCGAGCGCCGGCAGCTCAGCCTGCAGGTGCGCGCACTGCGCGACGCGCTGGAAAACTGGCAGGGCATCCAGTCGGTGCTGATCGGCCGTTCAGCGCAGATGCAGCAGGTGCGCCAGACCGTGAAGACGCTGGCCGAGACCTCGGCCGACGTGCTGGTCTACGGCGAGACCGGCACCGGCAAGGAGCTGGTGGCGCGCTGCCTGCACGACCACAGCGCGCGCCGCCGCCAGCACTTCGTGCCGCTCAACTGCGGCGGCCTGCCCGAGTCGCTGGCCGAGAGCGAGCTGTTCGGCCACGAGGCCGGCGCCTTCACCGGCGCCAACCGCGTGCGCGTGGGCAAGTTCGAATACGCCAGCGGTGGCACGCTCTTTCTCGACGAGATCGAGAGCATGCCGATGGCGGTGCAGATCAAGCTGCTGCGCGCGCTGCAGGAGCGCAGCATCGAGCGCATCGGCTCCAACAAGACCATTCCCTTCGACTGCCGCGTGGTGGCTGCGAGCAAGGATGACCTGAAGGCCATGAGCGACCAGCAGAAGTTCAGGGCTGACCTGTACTACCGCCTGGGCGTGGCCTTCATCGAGCTGCCGCCGCTGCGCGAGCGGCGCGAGGACATCCCGCTGCTGTTCGAGCACTTCACGCTGCAGGCCGCGAGCCGCTACGAGCGCCCCGCGCCGCTGCTGAGCAACGCGCAGCTGGCCGACCTGATGGCCTACGCCTGGCCCGGCAACGTGCGCGAACTGCGCAACGTGGCCGACCGCTTCGTGCTGGGCCTGCTCGGCGAGCGCCTGACGCAGACGCGCGGCGGCAACGGCGCCGACGGCGTGCCGGCCTTGCCGCGCGGGCTGCCGCAGCAGGTGGAATCGTTCGAGCGCGCGGTGATCGTCGAGGAGCTGCGGCGGCAGCACGGCGACCAGCCGGCCACGGCCGCCGCGCTCGGCATCGCGCGCCAGACGCTGCACGACAAGGTGCGCAAGCTCGGCCTGACGGTGGACGAGTTCAAGCCCGCGGCCTGACCGGCCGCACGGCCGCCGTCAGAAGGGCTCGACAGGCAGCGCGCGCTTGTGCGCGCTCTTGCGATGCGTCGCAAGAATGATCCGGCGGGCCTCGGCCGACACCGGCTTGCCTTCGAGGAAGTCGTCGATCTGCTCGTAGGTGACGCCGAAGGCATCTTCGTCGGGCTTGCCCGGCACCAGCGATTCGAGGTCGGCGGTCGGCACCTTGTAGACCAGCGCGTCGGACGCGCCCAGCAGTTGCGCCACCGCGCGCACGCGGCGCTTGTTGAGTCCCGTGAGCGGCGTGATGTCGGCCGCGCCGTCGCCGAACTTGGTGAAGAACCCCATCAGCGCCTCGGCCGCGTGGTCGGTGCCGATGACGATGCCGTCGTGCGCGCCGGCCACCGCGAACTGCGCGATCATGCGCTGGCGCGCCTTGATGTTGCCGAGCACGAAGTCTTCATGCGCCGCGTCGCGGAATGCCAGGTCGCCGGCCTTCAGCGCCGCGAGCATGCCGTCGGCGGCGGGGCGGATGTCGACGGTGATGGTGCGGTCGGGCCTGATCACCGCGAGCGAGGCCTGCGCCTCGGCTTCGTCCTTCTGCACGCCGTAGGGCAGGCGCATCGCGATGAAGGTGGCGTCGTAGCCGGTGGCGCGCAGCTTCTCGACGGCGCGCTGCGCGAGGCAGCCGGCTGTCAGTGAATCGACGCCGCCGCTGATGCCCAGTACCAGCGTCTTCAGGCCGGTCTGCTTCAGGTAGCCGGCAAGAAAGTCGACGCGGCGCTCCAGCTCGTGGGCGGCATCGAAGACGGGTGCGACATGCAGCGTCGCGATGATCTCGCGCTGCGTGTCGTCGACGGGGGACAGGTCTGCACTCATGGTGTGGAAGGACGTGTGAAGTGAATCAGAAGTCGACGAGGCTGAGGCCGATGCTCAGGACGGTCCGCTTGCGGTTGTAGTCCACCAGCGTATCGCCATAGCCCGAGAACAGCTGCGTGTGGAAGCGCAGGTTGCTCTTGGTCGGGTCGCCGATGGCCTTGAGCCATTCGAGGCGCACCGAGCCGCGGCCGCTGTCGCGCAGGTTGTTGCGCACGGTCACCGCGAGCTGGTTGTCGCGGTTGAGGTTCCAGCGGCCGGTGAGCTCGGCGCGGCCGATGTAGTCGGAGATGTCGGGGTTGTCGTCCTTGGCGGCGCTCTCGGAGACGCGCTTCCAGATGCGCCCGGTGATGGTGAAGCGGTCGTCGAGCTCGGCGCCGCCCATCAGGTAGACGCGGTTCCAGCTGCGCGACAGCGGCAGGGCCTGGCCGTTCGACTGGTGCACGATGCCCAGGCCTGAATAACGCCAGCGCCAGCCCCCGGGCAGCTTGAAGTCGGTCGGGTAGACGTACATCAGCTCGGGCTCGTGGTCGGTGGTGCGGAAGGGCCGCGAGATGGCGCCGTTGAACAGCTGCCAGGTCGACTGCTGGCTGTAGGCGAACCACAGCGAGTCCTTCCTGTTGGCCGGATCGTTCTGCGTGAGCATGCCCTGGGCGAGCTTGGTGCGCACCGACAGGCCGATGCGCATCTCGTTGGCCTGATAGGCCACGGGGTCGGCGGTGTGGCCGGCCGAGGGCGAGGTCGGTGTCTCGGGCTTCTTGGTGGCGGCCGAGGCCGACACGTTGAGCGGGCGGTAGCCGCGGAAGCCGAAGGTGCCGCAGTCGGTGGCCTCCTCCAGTTCCCAGAAGCGCGAGAGCACCGAGTACTGGCGGTCGCGGCAGCCTTCGGTGGTGGCGACCGAGACGACGCGCGTGGCCGGGATCGAGGCGTCCACCGGCGGCTGGGTGTTCGCCAGCACGGGCGGCGCGGCGGGCACCGACGCCGAGGGCAGCGTCTGCTGCTGCGACCAGCGGTCGAAGCAGGCCAGGCGTGCCTCGTTACTGGCGCCGAGTGCGGCGCACTGCTGCCAGGTGAGCTGGGCGTCGGCCAGCGGACTCGCGGGCTTGTCCACGGCCTGGGCGTGCGCCGTGGCGCCGCCGCCGAGGCAGGCGGCCACGGCCGCGAGCGCGGCCAGGTTGAAGTGAGGTTGTCGTCGTGTCGTCGTCATTGCTTTCCTTCCTGCGCGACTGTCTTGCTGAGCACGAACGGGTGCGTGCTCTCGTCCGCGGCGTTGCGCCACGTGCCCCTGAATTCGCGCCCGCACGAACCGGCCTGCAGCTTGCCCGACCAGACGGCGCTGATGGCGCGGCCGTCCTGCGATTCGTCGATGGAGAGGGCGCCTTCGTCGTCCACGTCGCCCGCGAGTTGCGCGACCGCGGCCTTTGCAGGGTTGGCGCCGTGGCGTGTGATGGTTCCGCGCACGCCGTCGTAGTCGGGGTGCTTGCCGAGCTGCACGGCGGCCACGGCCGGCAGGCCGTCGAAGTGCGCATCCCAGCGGCCGTAGAGCGATTGCAGCGGCAGGTCGCGCGCATCGGCGGGGCAGTCGGCGCTGCCCCGCACGGAGGCGCAGCCCGACAGCGCAAGAAGAACGGCGCCGGCCAGCAGCGCGGAAAAGCTGTTCGCCTTCATGACGCTGCCGCCGCCTTCGCCGCGCTGTCCTGTGCCTTGCGCGCGAACTCCGCGCGCAGCGCCTTGAGTTTCTCGCGCGGGTCTTCCTTGATGGTCGTCTTGTCGAGGCCCATCTCGGCGATGAAGCGGCTCGGCACGCAGGGCACCATCTCGCGGCCCTGCTTGCGCTTCTTGGTCCAGCTCACGGCCAGGCTGCGCTGCGCGCGCGTGATGCCCACGTACATCAGGCGGCGCTCTTCCTGCAGGCGCTGCAGCGTGTCGTCGCTCACCACCTGCTGGCGGCCGTTGTCGTCTTCGAGCTTGAAGGGCAGCAGGCCTTCGGTCACGCCGATCAGCATCACGTGCGGCCATTCCAGGCCCTTGGAGGCGTGCAGCGTCGAGAGCGTGACCACGTCCTGGTCCTGCTCGCGCTCGCTGATGGTCGACAGCAGCGAGATGGTCTGCGCCACTTCGAGCAGGCTCTTGCGCTCGGTCTCGACGTTGTCGTTGGCGCCCGAGGCATCGTCGAGCGTGCCGCCGGCGCGCTGCGACATCCAGTCGACGAATTCCAGCACGTTGGTCCAGCGCGAGGCCGCGGCGGCTTCGCTGTCCTCGCCGTCGTAGAGGTGCTTCTCGTAGTCGATCTCCTTCAGCCAGTCGAGCATGAAGGTGCGCGAGTCTTCGGCGCCCATGGTGCGGCGCGCGCGGTATTCGAGGTCGTTGATGTAGCGGCCGAACTCGTGGATGCCTTCGAGCGTGCGCTTGGGCATCACGCTCGGCAGCGAGGGGCTGAACAGCGCCTCGAACAGGCTCAGCTTGTACTGGCTCGCGAAGGTGCCCAGGCTCGCCAGCGTGGTGTGGCCGATGCCGCGCTTGGGCGTGGTGATGGCGCGCAGGAACGCAGGGTCGTCGTCGTTGTTGACCCAGAGGCGGAACCAGCCGCACAGGTCCTTGATCTCGGCGCGGTCGAAGAAGCTCTGGCCGCCCGACACCTTGTACGGAATCTGCGCCTTGCGCAGCGCCTGCTCGAACACGCGCGCCTGGTGGTTGGCGCGGTACAGGATCGCGAAGTCGCGGAACTCCTTGTACTGCTTGCCCTGCGGGATGACGTCGCCCGCGCGGATGCTGACGATGCGCGCCACCGCGCGCTCGGCCTCGTGAAGCTCGCTGTCGGCATCGACGATGCGCACCGGCTCGCCTTCGCCGAGCTCGGAGAACAGCGTCTTCGGAAACAGCTTGGGGTTGGGGCCGATCACGTTGTTGGCCGCGCGCAGGATGGCGCTGGTGGAGCGGTAGTTCTGCTCCAGCTTGATGACCTTGAGCGTGGGGTAGTCGACCGGCAGCTTGCGCAGGTTGTCGAGCGTGGCGCCGCGCCAGCCGTAGATCGACTGGTCGTCGTCGCCCACGGCGGTGAAGTGGCCGCGCTCGCCGGCCAGGGCCTTGAGCACTTCGTACTGCGTGGCGTTGGTGTCCTGGTATTCGTCCACCAGGATGTGGCCGAGCGCGGCCTGCCACTTGGCGCGCACCTCGGGAAATTCGTAAAGCAGCTTCAGCGGCATGCCGATCAGGTCGTCGAAGTCCACGCTCTGGTAGGCCGCGAGGCGCTCCTCGTAGCGCGCCATGATCTTCGCGGTGATGCGCTCGTTGTCGTCGGCAGCCTGGGCTTCGGCCTGCGCGGCGTTCAGGCCCATGTTCTTCCACTTGCTGATGGTCCACTGCCAGATGCGCGCGGTGGCCGCATCGGTGGTGCCGCCGGCGTCCTTCAGGATCTTGGTGACGTCGTCGGCGTCGAGGATGCTGAAGGCCTTCTTCAGGCCGAGCACCGCGCCGTCCTCGCGCATCATGCGCACGCCCAGCGCGTGGAAGGTGCAGACCACGACCTTGCGCGCGTCCTTGCCGATCAGGTCCTTCGCGCGCTCGCGCATTTCGGCGGCCGCCTTGTTCGTGAAGGTGATGGCCGCAATGCGCTGTGGCTCGATGCCCGACTGGATCAGGCGACCGATCTTGTGCGTGATCACCCGCGTCTTGCCCGAGCCCGCGCCGGCGAGCACCAGGCAGGGACCGTGCATGTAGTTGACCGCTTCTTGTTGCGCGAGATTGAGACCGTGAGACATGGGAGAAAAAGAACCGGGAAGGCCGCGAAGAAGGCCGTGGGGAACGGCTGGCGCAAAGCGGGCAATGATACGGGGCCGGCCTTTGCGGGGTTATAGCCCCGACACCCCCCGGCAGCCCTGGAGCGGCCCGGCGACAGCGGGCCGGTGCCGCCTGTAGTCCTTGTTACTTTCCCTTTCTTCGCGCCGAGCGCGGCCGCATCGCCCGCATCGTCCAGCGGACGACGGGGGACCGCGTTTTTCGGCTTTACGCTCGCGGTGCGCGTGCTATGGGGTCAGCACGCCGAGCTTGTAAGGATCGGCATCGGCGAGGCGCTCGCACTTCGAGAAGTCGCGGCCCTGCGTGCCGTCGCAGTAGTAGGTGTTGTAGACACGCCCGAAGAGCGTGGGACTGGCGGTGAAGAGCACGCCGTGGTCGGGCTGCCAGTTGTCCTTGGGCGGCGGGGCGCTCGCTTCCACCGGCTTGGCCGCGGACCCTGCGGTCGGTGTGAAGTCGGCCAGGGTCTTGTGGGTTTCGTCGCCGCGCCAGCGCACCGCGAGCTCGGCAGCCGTGGGCCGCGCCGCCACAGGCAGCAGGATGCCGTTGACCTGCGCGCCGTAGCCGAACCGGTGCGTCTTGCCCGCCAGGAAGGCGTAGGCACAGGCCGCCATGCACTGGCCGCGAACCTCGGTCTGCACGCCGCTCGCGCGGATGGCGTCGGCAAAGGCGCCGGCCGCTTCGGCGGTGCCGCCGAACGAATCCTTGAAGACCACGGTGTGCACCGAGCCGCTGGCCAGCTGCTCGGTGAATTCCTTGATGGCGGTGCCGTCGAGCGCGCCCGACACCAGCAGCCGGCTGCCTTGCACCTCCAGTTCGGCCGCTGAAGCCGAAGGCACGCCCGCGATGCAGGCGAGGCTCGAAGCGAGCGAGAGGACCCAAACAGAGAAAGACGGCGGTTTCACGGCGACCTTTGCCTTTGCGACGAGCGAGCTTGCTTGGAACGCGGTCCCCGCGGGGGGCTGGCGCGGTTACAGCTTGGCCATCGCCGGGGTATGGCGTCAACTCTTTTTTCACAAATTTTCGGGTAGGCCAAGGCAGGCCGTAAGACATAGCTATCGCTATGACTTCGGATGAATACTTGGGTTTGCAGATGAGCTGCTACAGTGTTTGCAAGTCAAAGATGTGAATGGAGCGCGCGATGGCAATTCTTTCTCGCATCCTGCTGTGGTTGGCCTGGCTCTGTGCGGTCGGCTGGTTCTGGCATGCCGACAGGTTCGGCACCGCCACCGCGATAGCGCTCGCCGCGCTGAGCCTCGTGGTGTTCGCGTGGCCCGCGAGCATCGCGCGGCGCAGGCATCACGGTGAGCTGCGCTATGTCGACATGGGCAAGGAGCCCGCCGGCCACCACTGAAACCGCGGCGTCAGGCTCGCCGGCGTTTCGGGTTCAGATGCTGTGCGGGTCGACGTCGACCAGCCAGCGGATCACGCCCTTGCCCTCGGGCGTGCGCCGCAGTTCATGCAGCAGCGGCTGCCAGCCCGCCAGCAGGCGCTGCAGCGCGGCCCGCGAGGGGCTTTCGATCAGCATTTGCGCTCGCTCCACATTCGCCACGCGCTGGATCGCCAGCGGCACCGCCGGGTAGCGCGTGACGAGGTCGGCGCCCGGCAGCGCCTCGGCCTTGTCGGCGGCCGTGTTCAGGAAGCCCTGCGCCACCGACTGCTCTCGCGCGTCGGCCCGCAGCAGCGCCTGGAACGCGAAGGGCGGCATGCCGGCCGCGCGGCGCTCGTCGAGCTGCTGCTGCGCGAAGCTGGCGTAGTCGTGCTGGCGCAGCGCCATGAACAGCGGGTGCTGCGCATGGTGCGTCTGGATCCACATCTCGGCCTTGGCGCCTTGAGCCGCGAGGTAGGCGGCGTCGCGGCCTGCGCGGCCGGCCGACTGCATCAGCAAACTGAACAGCCGCTCGGGCGCGCGGAAGTCGCTGGAGAACAGCGCACCGTCGGGGTTCACCGCGGCCACCAGCGTGATGCGGCGGAAGTCGTGACCTTTGGCGATCATCTGCGTGCCGACCAGCACGTCGACCTCGCCCGCGTGAACGGCAGCGAGCTGCGATTCGAGCGCGCCCTGTTTCTTTGTGCTGTCGGCGTCGATGCGTGCAATCCTCACAGGTCCAGGCACCGCACTGCCGTCCGGGTGCTTCACGCCCGCGAACAGCTCGGCCAGGTGTTCTTCGAGCCGCTCGGTGCCGCGGCCCACGGGCGCGATGTCGGGGTTGCCGCAGGCCGGGCAGGCGCGCGGCACGCGCTCGGTGAAGCCGCAGTGGTGGCAGCGCAGCGTGCGGTCGATCTTGTGGAACACGCGGTAGGCGCTGCAGTGCGGGCATTCGCTCTTCCAGCCGCAGTCGCCGCAGGCCAGCACCGGCGCATAGCCGCGCCGGTTCAGGAAGATCATGCTCTGCTCGCCGCGCGCGATGCGCTGGCCGATGGCGTCGAGCAGCGCGGCGGAAATCACCGTCTTCGGCGGCTGCAGGTTCATGTCGACGAGCCGCACGGCGGGCAGCTCTCCGGCGCCGATGCGCGAGGGCATGGCCAGCCGCACGTAGCGCCCGCCCTGGTCGTCGCCCTCGGCGGGCCGGCTCTGGTGCCAGCTTTCGAGCGAGGGCGTGGCCGAGCCCAGGATCACCTTGGCCTTCTCGCGCTGGCCGCGCCACACGGCGAGGTCGCGCGCCGAATAGCGCGCGCCTTCCTGCTGCTTGTAGCTTGGGTCGTGCTCCTCGTCGACCACGATGAGCTTCAGCCCCGGGATCGACGCGAACACCGCCATGCGCGTGCCCAGCACGATGCGCGCCGCGCCGCCGTGCGCCGCCAGCCAGCTCGCCAGCCGCTGCGGATTTGTCATGCCGCTGTGCAGCGACACCACGGCCTCGTCGCCGAAGCGGGCCTTGAAGCGGGCTTCGAGCTGCGGCGTGAGGTTGATCTCGGGCACCATCACCAGCGCCTGCGCCTCGGGGTTGCGCGCGAGCAGGTCGGCCACGCAGCGCAGGTAGACCTCGGTCTTGCCGCTGCCGGTGCTGCCGACCAGCAGGAAGGTGCCCGTTTCTGCCTCGATGCGCGCCAGCGCGGCGGTCTGTTCCGCGCTCAGCGCGATCAGGTTGGCGGATTCGGCCGTCTCGGCCACCGGCCCGGCCGTCGTCCTGCGCTTGAGGCGGCGCGCCAGCTGCGCGGTCGACAGGTCGCGCAGCTGCGGCGGCAGCGCGGCCAGCGCGATCTCGCCGATCGAGCGCTGGTAGTAGCGCGCGGCAAAGGCCACCAGGTCGCGCCAGGCGTCGCCCAGCGGGGCCAGTGCGTCGAGCGCCGCGCCCACGGGCTTCAGCGCCATGTCGGGCTCGGCGCCCAGCAGCGAAACCGGCTCGTTCCAGACCACGCCCAGCACCTCGCGCTTGCCCAGCGGCACGCGCACCAGCGTGCCGGGCGGCACCGGCTCCGCGCTGGCGTAGCTCAGCAGGTCGCCGAGCGCGGCATGTGCGGGCGTCTGCACCGCGATGTCGAGCCGCCACGGCAGGGCCGGGGAAGCGCCGTCGGTCGTCTGGTGAGCCCCGCCGAGGGGTAAGCCGGCTGTGGAGATGAGCGGTCCTTCTTGGAAAGGTTTGTTAATGCGACTTTGAGCAAAAGCGCTTAAGTCGTTGATTTATCTGGGCTTTGAAGGCCATCCAGAGTTTCTGTGGATAACTTTGTTGACAAGCGGGCTCGACTCGTTGCGAGGCCTTGAAAATCAAGGCTCTGGCTGGAATGCCCGGAAAAAAAGCAAAGTTCAAATCCTATATAAATCAACAACTTAGCTTCGCTATTTCTTTAGGAGCAAAGAAAGAGGCCACTCAGATAATCTTGCGCAGTGCAACACGTGTTTTGTGTATAAGTCGGCGCCGATAGACCGTTTTTGTGCTTGACAAACGGCTGCGAACCCACTTTCGGGCAGGCCTGGCGCCATCGCCGGCCCGCCCCGAAGTGACGGTTTCAACCGCGCAGCGCGCGCGACTGGGCGTGCACCGCCTGCACCAGCGCCGCCACATGCTCCGGTGGCGTGAACTGGCTGATGCCATGGCCCAGGTTGAAGATGTGGGTCGGGCCCTTGGCGTTGCGGTCGGCGTGAGGCTTGCCGAAGGCGTTCAGCACCTTCGCCACCTCGGCCTCGATCTGCGCGGGCGGCGCGAACAGCACGTTGGGGTCGATGTTGCCCTGCAGCGCCTTGGCCTTGCCGTCGGTGCCTTCAGCGATCTGCCTGCGCGCGGTGGCGAGGTTCACGGTCCAGTCGACGCCGAGCACTTCGCAGTCGAGTTCGCGCATGGCGTCGAGCCACAGCCCGCCGCCCTTGGTGAACACGATGCGCGGCACCGGTTGGCCGTCGGCACCGTTGCGCTTCAGGCCGGCCAGTACGCGGGCCGTATAGGCGAGGCTGAACTCCTGGAACGCGCCGTCGGCCAGCACGCCGCCCCAGCTGTCGAACACCATCACGGCCTGCGCGCCGGCATCGATCTGGGCATTGAGGTAGGCGGCCACCGAGTCGGCATTCACGGCCAGCAGGCGGTGCATGAGGTCGGGGCGGCTGTACAGCATGCTCTTCACGAGGCGGTAGTCGCTGGAGCCGGCGCCTTCCACCATGTAGCAGGCCAGCGTCCACGGGCTGCCCGAGAAGCCGATCAGCGGCACGCGGCCGTCGAGCGCCTTGCGGATCGAGGCCACCGCGTCGAACACGTAGCGCAGCTTGTCCATGTCGGGCACTTCGAGCGCGGCGACCGCCGCCTCGTCGCGCACCGGGTGCGCGAAGCGCGGGCCCTCGCCGGCCTCGAACGACAGGCCCAGGCCCATCGCGTCGGGCACCGTCAGGATGTCGGAGAACAGGATGGCCGCGTCCAGCGGGTAGCGCGCCAGCGGCTGCAGCGTGACCTCGGTGGCGTAGTCGGTGTTGGTGGCCAGCCCCATGAAGCTGCCCGCCTTGGCGCGCGTGGCGACGTACTCCGGCAAATAGCGGCCGGCCTGGCGCATCAGCCAGACGGGCGTGTGGTCGGTGGCCTGGCGCCAGCAGGCTCGCAGGAACGTGTCGTTTTGCAGGGGGGCGAAGGGCATTCCGCGATTGTCGCAGGGGTGTGTCCCGGCTCCTCGCAGCCTGGCCTATCGAAAGGCAGCGGGCTGGCTGCGCTCAGACCACCGGCACGCGCCGCGCATCGGCCGGGTCCACGTTGCGCCGGTACAGCAGCAGCGTCGCAATCAGCCCGCACACCGCGGCGGCCGTCATCCACAGCCCCGGCGCACCCTTGTCGCCGGTCATCTCGATCAGCCCTGTCGCGATCGCCGGCGTGAAGCCGCCGAACAGCGCCGTCGCCAGGCTGTACGCGAGCGAGAAGCCGGCGGTGCGCACGTTCACCGGCATCACCTCGGTGAGCGCCACGACCATCGCGCCGTTGTAGCTCGCATAGAGGAACGACAGCCACAGCTCGACCTCGAGCATGCGTACAAAGCTCGGCGCACCGACCAGCCACTTGAGCGACGGGTACGCGGTCAGAATGGTCAGCACCGTGAACAGGATCAGCAGCGGCTTGCGGCCCACGCGGTCCGACAGCGAGCCCATGATCGGCAGCCAGATGAAGTTGGAGATGGCCACGCACAGCGTGACGATCAGCGCGTCGGTCGTGCTCAGGTGCAGCACGGCCTTGCCGAAGGTGGGCGTGTAGACGGTGATCAGGTAGAACGACACGGTGGTCATCGACACCAGCATCATCCCGGCGAGCACGAGGCCCCAGTTGGCGATCATCGACTGGAAGATCTCGCGCGCGTCGGGCCGGTGCTTGCGCGCCATGAACTCCTCGGTCTCCTGCAGCGAGCGGCGGATGATGAACAGCGCCGGCACGATCAGGCAGCCCACGAAGAACGGAATGCGCCAATAGAAGTCGCCGATCTCCTGCGGCGTGAAGGTCACGTTGAGCCAGTAGCCGAGCGCAGCCGCCACGACGATGGCCACCTGTTGGCTGGCCGACTGCCAGCTCACGTAGAAGCCCTTGCGGCCCGGCGTGGCCATTTCCGACAGGTACACCGACACGCCGCCCAGCTCCACGCCGGCCGAGAAGCCCTGCAGCAGCCGGCCGACCAGCACCAGCAGCGGCGCGACGAGGCCGATGGTGGCGTAGGAAGGCACGCAGGCGATCAGCAGGGTGCCGACGGCCATCAGCGCGAGCGTGACGATCAGGCCCTGGCGGCGTCCGACGCGGTCGACGTATGCGCCGAGAAAGATCGCGCCCAGCGGCCGCATCAGGAAGCCCGCGCCGAAGGTCATGAACGTGAGCATCAGCGAGGCGAACTCGTTGCCCGCGGGGAAGAACGCCTTCGAGATCTGCGTGGCGTAGAAGCCGAACAGGAAGAAGTCGAACATCTCCATGAAGTTGCCGCCGGTCACGCGCAGGACGGTGGCGAACTTGGAGGAAGAGGCGGAGGAGGCGTGGGCGGCCGTACCCGTTTGCGCGGCGGTGGGCGCAGGATTCATCTGGTTGTCCCCTTGGGCGATATTGGCGATGTGCTCGCCCGAGGGTAGGCCGGGCTTCCCGACCGCTGGCTGACTGTGCGAGTCAGGTAGCTGTCACGCGGGGGCTGCGTTGCGCCCCGCGACGGAACTCATCAGGTCTTGAACTTGATCGAGCAGCCGTAGGGCCGCGTGCTGGCGGCCGAGATCGGCTTGCCGCCGAAGGCCTCGCCCAGCGCCTGGTTCACGTCGTTGGTCGCGGTCTTGATGTCGTCCGCCCGCGCCGAGGCGATGCTGTCGATGCCGCCCGCGTACACCAGCGTGCCCTTGGGGTCGATGATGAAGATGTGCGGCGTGGTGCGCGCGCCGTAGACCTGGCCGATGAGGCCGTCCTCGTCCATCAGCACGGCGGTGCTTGCGTCTCGTTACACTTGCGGAGCGCGTCTGGTGGGGACGGGCATCGGGACAAGAACATCAGGGAGTCATGAAAGTGCGCTCGATCATTTGCGTCTGGGTACTGTGTGCGACCTTGGTGGGATGCGGAGGCGGCTCGGACGACGCCGGCGGCATTCAGTTGTCTGGCGTGGACGCGAAGGTCTTGTCGCCTCAGCCTTTGGCAGAGGCTGCGAGTGCCACGCCCGCGGTGGCGTCAACTCAGCTGCAAAGCACAAAAATCGGCGATGCCCATCCGGCACCCAACAAGCCCCTTTACCTGGGGAAGGTGGTGGATGTTTCGATCGTCGACCTCGTGCCCGCATCTGTCACGACGACGATCTACCAGGGTGCCGAGATGCCGGGCCTTTTTCTGACAGGTCGTCTGATCGGGAACATTGCCGCGCTCAACGGAAGCTTTCTCTACGTGGTGGTCGAAGATCCTGACGGACTTTTCGAGAACAACGCTCTTTTTGCCATGCAGGCGGGTTCCAGCCCGACGGTGTCGCTGCTGCTTCGCGGCAAGACGTTAGGAACGGCAGGCACTTTTTCGGGGGCATTGCGCATTTCAGTGTGCCTCGACAGTGGATGCCAGGTTCGTTTTCGCGCTTCGCCGCACCTTGTCCCGTACACCGTCAAGGTGCTGCGCGGGATCCATCTGAGCGGGGGCGACCTCATGCTCCAATCCAGCTTCGGCGCCCCGCCGCCCGTGGGCGATGTGACAGTCACGCCGCCCGAAGGGGCCGCAGTTTCCTCGCTCGCACTGTACGCAGATTCATTCGCGTTTCCCTTAAGCGGTTCGCTGTCGGACAACGGCAACGGAACTGCCCGCCTCAGATTCAGCTTGCCGCCTCAAACCATCCCGTCGTCAGGCTCATCCGTGTTCTGGGTGTCATCCTCGGCCCGGACTCCATCGGGCGCCGCGCCGCCCAGCCTGATGCTCACTGTCAAGTATGCCGTCGCGGCCGAACCGGCCGTGCTGGTGGCTTTCACCCCGAACCCGACTCTCGCGCTGTCGGTGCCGCTCAATGTCGATCCTGAGCAGTATCGAACCACGTACTACCGCGTGCAGGCGGGCCAATCCAATCAGACAGTGGTCTATGAGGGAATCGAATGGCTGCTTGCACCGGATCAGGCAGCTTCGGTGCCGCCTGGCGTGTTGTCGGCGGTGCTGAAGATATACGACGAGAGCAATACCTCCGGCACCGTCCCGGCACCGCCCGCGAACTCGATTACCCAACGCGTGGCTTCAGCAAGTTGCGGGTTTTCCGATTCCCTGTCAGGCGCACGGGACTGCCTGCCAAGCGGTACCTACGCGTTCCGGGTGCGATATACCCACCGTGCCTGGGATGGCGCGCCCACAGCCGTCTACTACTACGGCCAGTTGAACGTGACCCCGTGAATATTTGCCAAGAGGTGGTTGCGTTTCAGCTCTTGTACTTGATCGAGCAGCCGTAGGGCCGCGTGCTGGCGGCCGAGATCGGCTTGCCGCCGAAGGCCTCGCCCAGCGCCTGGTTCACGTAGTTGGTCGCGGTCTTGATGTCGTCCGCCCGCGCCGAGGCGATGCTGTCGATGCCGCCCGCATACACCAGCGTGCCCTTGGGGTCGATGATGAAGATGTGCGGCGTGGTGCGCGCGCCGTAGACCTGGCCGATGAGGCCGTCTTCGTCCATCAGCACGGCGGTGGGCGTGGCCTTTTGCGACTTCATCCACGCGTCGAGCGCGTCGGGCTTCAGGTAGTCGGTGGCGGCGCGCTCGGTGGAGTTGATGGCCAGCCACACCACGCCCTTGTCGGTCGCGGCTTTCTGCGTGGCGGGCATGTTGCCGCTGCCGTAGTGCTTGCGCACGAAGGGACAGCCGGGGTTGGTCCATTCGAGCACCACGAACTTGCCCGCGAAATCGGACAGCTTGTGCTTGGCGCCGCTGGTGTCGACCGCGACGAAATCGGGCGCCTGTTGGCCCACTGCGGGCGCGGCGGCGGCATTGGTGCCCATCAGGAAAGTGGCGCCGAGCGCCACGGCGGCAGCGACGACGGCACGGCGGGAGGCCCGGCTCAGTGCGGCGCGGGCATGGCGCGCGGCGCGGCGAGAACGCGAGTCTGTGGATGGCGAAAGGGACATGGCCAGCTTGAACTCCAGAACAAATTCCAAACAACAACTGCAGCTTAGAACGGTTTCTTCAAGTGCTTGTGACAACCCATGTCACGCTGGTGGTCAAAGCGCGGCGAGGGCGGCGCGGACTTCGTCCTTGCCCAATATCTCGGTCAGCACGACCGGCGGCTTGCCCGGCGCCTGCAGCACGTACACCGGCACGCCGCTGCGGCCCAGCGCGGTGAGCGCGGCGGTGATGGCGGGGTCGCGCCGGGTCCAGTCGGCGCGCAGCATGGCGACCTTCTTAGCGTCGAAGTCGGCCAACACCGCGGCATCGGAGAGCGTGCTCTTCTTGTTGTACTGGCAGGTCACGCACCACGCAGCGGTGAAGTCGATGAACACCGGCTGGCCGGCGCCCGACAACTCGGACACCCGCTCGGCCGACCACGGCTGCCAGCGCTGGCCGGCGGTGCCGGATGCCGACGCCAGCCTGGCCGGCTCCACCACCTGCAGCACATTGCGGCCGATGGTGGCGGTCAGCAGGGCCGTGAAGCCGATCAGCACGGTGGCGATCACGACCCGCGTGCGCCCGCGCAGCGTAAGTGCCCAGACGATGGCGGCCAGGCACACCAGCAGCGCGAGCAGCGTGCCCGCGCCGTCGATGCCGCTTTGCTGGCCCAGCACCCACACCAGCCACGCCACGGTGGCGAACATCGGGAAGGCGAGCAGGCGGCGCAGCGTGCCCATCCAGGGGCCGGGCTTTGGCAGCAGGTACGCCACGGCGGGCACGAAGCCGGCCACGAGGTACGGCAGCGCCAGCCCGAAGCCCAGCGCCGCGAACAGCAGCAGCGCCTGGCCGGCCGGCAGGCCGATGGCGAAGCCCAGCGACACGCCCATGAACGGCGCGGTGCAGGGCGAGGCGATGACCACGGCGAGCACGCCGGAGAGGAAGTCGTTGGCCAGCGGGTGCTTGGCCTGCGCGCTGCACACCGACGAGGGCGCCGCGCGGCCGAACTCGAACACGCCCACGAGGTTGAGCCCAATCAGCGTGAACAGTGCCGCCAGCGCGGCGACCACGCCCGGCGACTGCAGCTGGAAGCCCCAGCCCAGCCCGGCGCCGGCCGCGCGCAGCGCCAGCATGCCGCCGCCCAGCGCGAGGAAGGACAGCATCACGCCGCCCGTGTAGGCCAGCCCGGCCTTGCGGTGCGCGCTGGCGTTGCCCGCCTGCCGCGCGAAGCCCAGCACCTTGATCGCGAGGATCGGGAACACGCAGGGCATGAGGTTGAGCAGCAGGCCGCCGACCAGCGCGCCCAGCAGCGCGGCCATGAAGGTGGTGGAGGAGGGCGCAGGGGCATCGCCGGCCGGGGCTGTTGCCTTGGCTGCGTTGGCGGTGAGCGCGGCCTGCAGCGCCGGCGACACCTCGGCGCGCGGCGCAGCGCCTGCCGGCCAGGCGCCCGTGACCGGCGCTTCGGCGCGCCAGGCCACCGGCTGGCCGGCCTGCCGGTCGGCCTCGGCCAGCGCCACCACCACCGGCATCACCGTGGGGCTCGCGCTGCGCTGGTCGGCCAGCGGCAGCGTCGCCGTCCAGGTGCCGCCCTGCCAGGATTGGGTCCAGTCCTTGCCGGAGACGGCCGCGGTGCGGATCACCTCGGGGGTCTCGGGGAAGAAGCCCAGCGTCTTGCCCTGCACGGCGGCAGGCAGGCCTTCGAGGCGCACTTTGAGGTTGCGGCCATCGACCTCGATGGTGCCCGCCTTGGCCAGCGGCTGCGGCTGGGCCGCCAGTGCGGCGTCGAACTCGGCCTTGTGCAGCGCGGTCGAGCCCTGCAGCGGCAGGGGCAGCGTGAACGTGCCTTCTTCGGGGATGCATTCCTTGCGGCAGACCAGCCAGGAAGCCTTGAGCTGGATGTCCATGGCCGGCGTGCCGCCCAGCGCCACCGGCGGCTTGTAGAGCGTCGACACCTCCAGCGGCACCGGCAGCAGCACGGTGTTTTCATAGCCGTAGTTGGCGAGGTTGCCGACCGGGATCTTCTTTGGCACAGGCCAGGCGATCTCGCCGGTGGACACTCCGGCCGGCAGCGTCCACGTCATCTCGGTGGGCAGGCCCGAGTCGCCGGCGTTTTTCCAGTAGGTGTGCCACTCGGGCTGGTGTGTGATCTGCAGGCCGACCCAGACCGGGGCGCCGGGCGCCACGCCGTCGGGGGCGTGGGCGATCAGCTCGGCGCGCACGTGGGGGGTGGTCACCACGGCGCCTGGCTTGGAAGCCAATTGCGCCGCAGCCGGCATGCTGGCTGCGGCGGTTGCTATCAGAAGCGTAGCGAAATGGATGCGCGAAAAGATCATGCCGTCAGTCGGAGCATTCAATGGGGGCGAAGTTCCGGGCCGTTTCAGGCCGCCGCAGGGGCCCAGCCCAGCACCACGCGGCGGCTGTTGGCGCTCTTCTTCTCGATCTTGGTAACCATCACCGCCCCGATCTCGGAAGTGTTTGCAACATGCGTGCCGCCGCAGGGCTGGAAGTCGATCTGGGCATCGCCGTCGCCGCCAATGCGGATGGTGCGCACCGTGCCCGTGCCGCGCGGCGGCTGCACGCTCATGCTCTTGACCAGCGCGGGGTTGGCGTCGAGCTCCTCGTCGGTGATAGCGCCCACGGTCAGCGGATGGGCCGCTTCGACCAGTTTCGTGAGCCCGGCGGTCAGCGCTTCCTTGTCCAGCGGATCGGTCATGTGGAAGTCGATGCGTGCGTACTCGGGCGTGATGGAGCAGCCGTTCACCGGCACCGGCACGAGGTGGCACAGCAGGTGGGAGGCGGTGTGGAAGCGCATCAGGCGATGGCGGCGCTCCCAGTCGAGGCGGGCGGTCACGGTGTCGCCGGGCTTCAGCGCGGCCAGCAGGTCGGCTTGTTCCGGGGCGGGCACGTGCACGAATTCATTCGTCGGCTGGCCTTCTTCGTTCTTGGCTTTGCGGGTGTCGGCAATGACCAGTTCGCGCCCGTCGGCCAGCGCCAGCACGCCGGCGTCGCCGGCCTGTCCGCCGCCCAGCGGATAGAACACCGTGCGGTCCAGCACGATGCCGGTTTCGTCGATGCGCAGGACGCGGGCGTCGCAGGTGCGCAGGTAGGCGTCGGCTCGGAACAGGTCGTCGGTCATCCGGCGATGGTAGCGGCGATGCGCAAATGAGGTGCGCCCACGCCAGAAAGCGCCCATGGCCGACAACCCCGGGGCTGCCCGGCTGGGGATCATCCGGTGCATGCGGCACCCGGCCGCACAAGGAATACGCATGACAGCATCGCAGCAAGCATCCGCACTGGCACTGGCACTGGCCGCCGCGCTGCTGCTCGTCGCCGGCTGCGGCGAGACCGCCAAGCTGGCCCCGGAGCTCACGACCGGCCCTCGCCCGCAACTGGCCCAGCCGAACAAGACCCTGATTCCCACCGTCAACGTCGCGACCGCCGTCGGCTGGACCGACGCCGCCGCGCCCATCCCCGCCGAAGGCCTGCAGGTGACGGCGCTGGCGCGCGGCCTCGACCATCCGCGCTGGGTCTATACCCTGCCCAACGGCGACATCCTCGTGGCCGAGAGCAACAAGCCGCCCAAGCCGGGCGGCAGCAGCGACGGCGGCAGCGGCGTGGTCGCGAAGGTGCGCAACTGGGTCATGGGCAAGCTCATGGCCCGCGCCGGCGCGGGCGTGCCCAGCGCCAACCGCATCACCCTGCTGCGCGACGCCAACGGCGACGGCCTCGCCGAGGTGAAGCAGGTGTTCATGACCAACCTGATGTCGCCGTTCGGCATGGCGCTGGTCGGCAACGAACTCTTCATCGCCAATGCCGATGCGCTGGTGAAGGTGCCGTATACCGAGGGCCAGACCTCCATCAGCGCCAACCCCACGCTGGTGACGCAGCTGCCCGCCGGCATCAACCACCACTGGACCAAGAACGTCATCGCGAATGCCGACGGGAGCAAGCTCTATGTGACGGTCGGCTCCAACAGCAACATCGGCGAGAACGGCCTCGCGGCTGAGGAGGGCCGTGCCGCCATCTGGGAAGTCGACACGAAGAGCGGCGCGAAGCGCCTGTTCGCGACCGGCCTGCGCAACCCCAACGGCATGGGCTGGGACCCGGACACGAAGGCGCTGTGGACCGTGGTGAACGAACGCGACGAGATCGGCAGCGACCTCGTGCCCGACTACCTCACCTCGGTGAAGGACGGTGCCTTCTACGGCTGGCCCTGGAGCTACTACGGCGGCATCGTCGACGCCCGCGTCACGCCGCAGAACCCCGAGATGACGGCCAAGGCCATCGCGCCCGACTACGCGCTGGGCTCGCACGTCGCGCCGCTCGGCATGGCCTTCTCGCGGCCGGGCGGCATGCCCGACCAGTTCGCCAGCGGCGTCTTCATCGGCGAGCATGGCTCGTGGAACCGCAAGCCCAAGTCGGGCTACAAGGTGGTGTTCGTGCCCTTCATCGGCGGCAAGCCCAGCGGGCCGCCGGTCGATGTGCTGACCGGCTTCCTGACCGCCGACGAAAAGGCGCAGGGCCGGCCGGTGGGCGTGGCGCTCGACAAGGGCGGGGCACTGCTGGTGGCCGACGATGTCGGCAATGCCGTGTGGCGGGTCTCGAGGGCGAAGTAGCTTTCTTCAGCGCTGCGGTCGGGCGATGCGGTAGAGCCTGTGCCGGCGCAGCGCGTGTCCTTCGGGTACCAACGGATGGTCGAAGGCGCCGGCTGCGTCTTCCTTCATGCCGATGCGCTCCATCACTGCGCTCGAGCGCGTGTTGTGCCATGCGGTGAAGGCGACGATCTCGTCCAGCCCGATCCGCTCGAAGCCGACCTGCAGCGCCGCGCGCGCGGCCTCGCTCGCGAAACCCTGACCCCACCACTGGCGCCCGAAGCGCCAGCCGATCTCGACGCACGGCGAGAACGGAAGCGTGACCGCCGGCGAGTTCAGGCCGGTGAAACCCATGAACCCGCCGGACGCCTTGTGCTCCACCGCCCACAAGCCCCAGCCGTTTTCCGCGAAGCGCGCGCAGATGCGATCGGCCAGCGCATCGCTGTCGGCGCGCGTCGGCAGCGGCAGCAGGAACTCCATCACCTGAGGGTCGCAAGCCAGCGCGAAAAACGGCGCCAGATCGCTCTCTCGCCACTGGCGCAAGCGCAGGCGCGGGGTGTCGAATTCGATGGGGTCGGCGGTCATGCACCCATTGTGTCGCACGGCATATATATCACGACGTGATATATTCGCGGCCATTCCGGCATCTCCCCTCGCCATGGCCTCCACCTCCCGCAAGCTCGCCAAGAAAGACTTCGAGGCGCTTTCCCAGTTCCGCTACCAGATGCGCCGCTTCGAGCGCTTCTCCGAACGCGCCGCGCAGGCCGAGGGCCTCACGCCCCAGCAATACCTGGTGCTGCTGCACATCAAGGGCGTGCCCGGCCGCGACTGGGCCTCGGTGGGCGAGATCGCCGAACGCCTGCAACTGCAGCCGCACGGCGCGGTCGCGCTCGTCACGCGCTGCGAAGCGCTCGATCTCGTGCAGCGCCGGCCCAGCGAAATGGACCGCCGGCAGGTCGAGGTGCACCTGCTCGCCAAGGGCGAGAAGCTGCTGCTTCGGCTGGCCGAGCTCCACCGCGCGGAACTGCGCTCGCTCAAGGGCGTGTTCGACGTGCCGCAAATCGATCTTCCGGAAAATCCATGAGCTCCAAAGCCAACTCCCATCCGCCGCGCGGCGACTTCGCGCTCAACACGCGCCTCATGCGCATCACCGTCATGGCCGCCGTCATCGGCGCCGTCAGCACCGTGGCAGCGCGCGTGCTGCTCGACCTGATCCGCTTCTTCACCAACCTGTTCTTCTTCCAGACCTTCTCGCTGGCCGACCGTTCGCCGGCCACGCACACGCTGGGCGCCTGGGTCATCGTGGTGCCGGTGATCGGCGGCTTGATCGTCGGCCTTGTCGCGCGCTACGGCTCCGACAAGATCCGCGGCCACGGCATTCCCGAGGCCATCGAGGCGATCCTGTTCGGCAAGAGCAAGATGTCGCCGAAGGTCGCGTTGCTCAAGCCGCTGTCGTCGGGCATCGTCATCGGCAGCGGCGGACCGTTCGGCGCCGAGGGGCCGATCATCATGACCGGCGGCGCCATCGGCTCGCTGATCGCGCAGCACTTTCACCTCACCGCGGCCGAGCGCAAGGCGCTGCTGGTGGCGGGCGCCACGGCCGGCATGACGGCCGTGTTCGGCACACCCGTGGCGGCGGTGCTGCTGGCCGTCGAGCTGCTGTTGTTCGAGCTGCGCCCGCGCAGCCTGCTGCCTGTGGCCGTGGCCTGCGCGGTCGCGGGCTTCACGCGGCCGCTGCTGATGGACCCGGGCCCGCTGTTCCCGCTGCAGACGGCCGTGCCCGGCCCGCTCGCCATGCTGTCGTGCGTGATCGCCGGCGTGCTGTGCGGCGCGCTGTCGGCGTCGCTGTCGATCTCGCTCTACAAGGTCGAGGACTGGTTCGGCAAGCTGCCGCTGCACTGGATGTGGTGGCCAGCCATCGGCGGCCTCGCGGTCGGCATCGGCGGCTGGCTGCAGCCGCGTGCGCTGGGCGTGGGCTACGACGTGATCGGCGACCTGCTGCACAACCACCTCGCGCTCGGCGTGGTGATCGCGCTGCTGGCGGTGAAGGCCGTGATCTGGGTCATCTCGCTGGGCTCCGGCACCTCGGGCGGCGTGCTGGCGCCGCTGCTGATGATGGGCGCCGGCCTGGGCGTGGTGCTCTCGCACATCCTGCCGGGCAACGACCCGATGCTGTGGCCGCTGGTCTGCATGGCGGCCACGCTGGGCGGCGTGATGCGCGCGCCGCTCACCGCCACCATCTTCGCCTTCGGGCTCACGCACGACAGCAATGCGCTGCTGCCGCTGCTGACGACCTCCGCGGTGGCCTACGGCTTCACGGTGCTGACGATGCGCCGCTCGATCCTCACCGAGAAGATCGCGCGCCGCGGTTATCACATCTACCGCGAGTACGGCATCGACCCGCTGGAGCGGCATTCGGTGGAAGAGGTGATGACGCGCGAGGTGCGCAGCATCGACGCGGCCATGCCGGTGGCGAAGGCGCTGTTCGGCTACTTCGGCGAAGGGCAGGCGCACCGTGCGTTCCCCGTGCTGCGCAACGGCGCGGTGATCGGCGTGGCCGATCGCGCGATGCTGGCCGCGTATGGCACGCGCGACCCGATCGCGACCGTGGGCGACGCCTGCGCCGACGCGCCGCTGTACTTCGCCCTGCCTGGCGAGAACTGCCGCGCCGTCGCGACCCGGCTCGCGCGCCACCGGCTCGAACGGCTGCCGGTGGTGAAGGACGCGCAATCGCTCGTGCTGGCCGGCATCGTGGCGCGCAGCGACCTCATCAAGCCTTCGCTTGCGCACTTCGACGAGGAAGAAAAGCGCGAGCGCATGCGTGGACTGCCGTGGCAGTCCACGTAGCTCAGAACCCGGCCAGCACGACTTTCCCTTGCGCCTTGCCGCTCTCGATGAGCGCATGCGCGCGCTGAAGGTTCGCCGCATTGATGGTCCCGAAGCTCGCATTGGCGGTGGTGCGGATGCGGCCCGCGTCGACCAGCGCCGCAACCTCCGCCAGCAGCGCGCCTTGCTCGGCGATGTCCGGCGTCTCGAAGCGCGAGCGCGCGAACATCATTTCCCAGTGCAGCGAGATGCACTTGGTCTTCAGCGGCATCGCATCGAGCATCTTCATGTCGTCGATCACCGCGAGCTGGCCCTGGGGCTTGAGGCTCTCGATGATCTGCGCGTAGTGCTGCTCGGTCTGCGTGAGGCTGGCGACCATGTCGACCTCGCCGATGCCGGCCGCCTTGAGCTCGGCCGCGAGCGGCTTCGAGTGGTCGATGACGGTGTGCGCGCCCAGCGCCAGGCACCATTCGCGCGTTTCGGCGCGCGAGGCGGTGGCGACGACGCGCAGCTTCGTGAGCTGGCGCGCGAGTTGGATCAGGATCGAGCCCACGCCACCCGCGCCGCCGGTGATCAGCAGCGTCCGGCCTTCGCCGCCGCCCTTGGGCACGCGCAGGCGGTCGAACAGCAGTTCATACGCGGTGATGGTGGTCAGCGGCAGCGCGGCGGCCTGCGAGTCGTCGAGGGTCTTCGGCGCGATGGCCGCGATGCGCTCGCCCACCGCATGCAGTTCGGCGTTGGCACCCGGGCGGATGATCGAACCCGCGTAGTACACGCGGTCGCCCACCTTGAAGTTCTGCACGCCGCTGCCGATGGCCTCGACCGTGCCGACGGCATCCCAGCCCAGCACCTTGGCCTGGCCGGCCTCGGGCGCGGCGTTCTTGCGGATCTTGGTGTCCACGGGGTTGACCGACACCGCCTTCACGCGCACCAGCAGGTCGCGCGGGCCGGCCACGGGGGCGGGCAACTCGATGTCCTGCAGCGATTCGGGGTTGTCGATGGGAAGGGGCTGGTAGTAGCCGACGGCTTTCATGGCAAGGAACCTTTTCAGTGACGATGCCTGAACTGTAGGATCGCAAGGCTGGCTTGATAAGCCGGCTCGAATCAGCAACACTTTCAAATGAAGATTGAAAATCTCTCCGACCTGCAGGTGCTGGTGCAGACAGCGCGCGGCGGCACGCTCACGGCGGCGGCGCATGCGCTGGGCATCACGCCCGCGGCCGCCAGCGCCACGCTCAAGCGGCTGGAGGCCCAGCTCGGCGCGCGCCTGTTCGAGCGCTCCACGCGCGCCATGCGCCTCACGCCCCAGGGCCAGACGCTGCTCGACTACGCGGTGCGCGCCTTCGAACTGCTGGACGAGGGCGAGTCGCTCGTCACGGCCGACCGCGGCGATCTGGTCGGCACCTTGCGGGTGGCCTCGCCCTCGGACCTCACGCGCAGCACGCTGCTGCCGTGGTTTGACGAATTCCTGGCGCTGCACCCCGGCGTGCAGCTCTCGCTGTCGGTCGGCGACCGTCCGCTGGACGTGATGCGCGACGAGGTCGACGTGGCCTTGCGCTACGGTGCGCTGGCCGATTCGCGACTGGTGGCCCGGCCCTTCGCGCTGACCAACCCGATGCTCACGGCTTCACCGGGCTACCTGAGCCGCCATCCCGCGCCGAAGGTGCCGCAAGACCTGGTGCACCACAACTGCCTGATCTTCAACCGCTCGGGGCGCCGCCACCGCGTCTGGCGCTTCGCGCAGAACGGCCAGTGGACCGAAGTGCGCGTGAACGGCAACCGCAGCGTGGACGACGCCTCGCTCGCGCGCGAATGGACCGTGGCGGGCTATGGCGTGTCGCTCAAGTCCGCGCTCGACGTGCGCAACGACATCCGCGAAGGCCGCCTCGTGCGCCTGCTGCCCGACTGGGAGACGGAGCCGTACCCGCTGCACGCGCTGCTGCCGAGCGGGCGCTTCGTGCCCGCGCGGGTGCGGGCGTTCGTCGATTTCCTGGCGCTGAAGTTCGAGGCGTTGCAGGCTGTTGCCTGAGTAAAGCGGCTGCTTCGGATTCACTCCCTCTCCCTCCGGGAGAGGGTTGGGGTGAGGGCGGCGGCGCTTGAAACCGCGCCTTCAGATCATCGGTGTCACCGCGCCGTCCATCGCCACGATGGCGCCCGTGACATAGCTCGCCTTCGCCGACGCCAGGAACACCACCGTGTTGGCAATTTCCTCGGGCGTCGCGATGCGCCCCAGCGGCAGGCGTGCGGTGGCGCGCGTCAGCGCCTCGTCGGTGCCGATGCCCTGCAGCTTCGCATCGGCCTTCATGCCTTCCTGCAGCCGTTCGGTCAGCGTGAGCCCCGGGTTCACCGCGTTCACGCGCACGCCCTTGGCGGCATAGGCCGAGGCCATGCCGGCGCTCACCAGCATCAGCGCCGCATTGGCCGCGCCGCCGGCCATGTGCACCGGGCTCGCGACCTTGCCGCCCTGGCCGATCACGTTGACGATGGCGCCGCGGCCGCGCTGGCCCATGCGCTTCACCACCGGGTCGATCATGTGGATGTAGGTGAAGTATTTCGCGTCCATCGCGTCGTGCCACGACGCGGCCGTCAGTTCGTCGGGCGGGGTGCGGCGCGCGGCGCCGGCCGAGTTGACGAGCACGTCGACAGGGCCGAAGGCCTGCTCCGCCGCGTCGAGCGCGGCCACGGCGCCGGCCGGGTCCTTGAGGTCGGCCGCATGCACCGAGATCCGCCCTTCGGCCTGCGCAAAGGCATCCACCAGCGTCCTGCGGCCCTGTTCCAGATTGGCGAGATCGCGCGACACGAGGCTCACGCGCGCGCCTTCGCGCAGGAAGCCCAGCGCGCACGCCAGGCCGATGCCCTTGCTGCCGCCGGTGACGAGAACGTGCTGGTCCTGGAGCTGGAGGTCCATGAAAGAGTCCTTGATGGAGAGTGGAGTGTGGCGGCGATTGAAGCACCGCCGCGAAACCCCTGCACGGATGCGGCCGTATGCCGCCAGGACTCATCGTGCCTGGCCGGCCTCAGCGCCCCGCGACCGCGCGCTGCAGCGGCTCGGGCTCCAGCGCTCCCGTCGCGGTGTCCGTGGCGTCGCGCAGGTGGCCGTTGTTGTCGTGGTGCACCAGCAGCTGCCGCGCGCGCTGCCAGGCCGACAGCCGCGCCGGCGGTACCTCGATGTAGGAGGCCAGCGCGAACAGCGACGACTGTTCCTGGTCTGGAGGCGTCTCGCGCCTCTGCTGGCGGCGGCGCAGCGGTGCCATCACCAGCATCGAGGCCAGGATCACACCGATCGCAATGGCGTAGAGGCCGAGCAGCTGCATCACCTCGGGCTGCGAGCGCGCGCCGAGCACATAAGGCCATGCGTACCAGATCGTGCAGAACCAGACGCCAAGGGTGACCGCCGGGCGCAGCACGCGCAGCCACAGATACATGGCCAGCGTGCGCTGTGGCGAGCGGCCTGTGCCGAAGGCGCGCAGCGGGATTCGTGCAGCGTCGATGATCGGCTCGTCCACCGCGGGCTGCCCCCAGGAGCGCTGGCGGCTCGGCGGAGGCCTGTCGTCGTGCGCCTCGTGCAGGCGGCTTTGGGCATGGGTCTCAGGGCGCATCGGAAACTCCTCGGTCGGGGCTCGTCCACACCGCGCGCTTTCCGCGGCGGCGTATCAGAGCATTGGGAAGGGCGATGACGGTGGTCGCCATCGTGATGATCCAGAAGGCGATCGGGTACCAGATCGTTCCGGCGAAATAGCGCATCAGGTCGCGGTCGTAGCGGCGGTCGATCCACAGGCTCAGCAGCATCTGCAGGATGCAGGTCATGGCCAGCAGCGTGCCTTGCCAGTGCGGCAGCAGCGCCGAATGCCAGGACGAATTCGCCGGCAGCAGCGGCCGCACGAGGCCGATCACCAGCACCGCCGCCATGCAATAGGCCCACACCACGCTGGTCATGTACTCCAGGTAGATCGGCCACATCCGCCAGTGGCGCGGCCGCAGGATGCGCGAGGTGTAGCGCAGCATGGTCTGGATGCCGCCGACGGCCCAGCGCAGGCGCTGTTTCCAGAGGCCGCGCAAGGTCTCGGGCATCAGGATCCAGCACAGTGCGCGCGGCTGGAAGCGCAGCTTCCAGCCGCCGAGCTGGAGCTTCCAGCTCATGTCGATGTCCTCGGTGAGTACGTCGGGGCTCCAGAAGCCGACCTCGATCACGGCGCGGCGCCGGAACATGGCGAGCACGCCCGAGACGGTGAAGAGCGTGCCCACCAGCTGCTGCGAGCGCTTGATGAGCCCGATGATCGAAGAGAACTCGCCCACCTGCATGCGCCCGAGCAGCGTGGTGCGCGTACGGATGCGCGGGTTGCCCGTCACCGCGCCGATGCGTTCGGAGCGCAGCATCGGCCGCAGCATCCATGCGATGGCGTCGACGTCCACCAGCGCATCGCCGTCGATGCCCAGGATGTATTCGCCGCGCGCGAGCTGGCAGGCGGTGTTGAGCCCGACCGCCTTGCCCTGGTTGCTGGCGTTGTGGATCACGCGCAGGCGGCTGTATTCCTGCGTCATCTGGTCGAGCAGCTCGCCGGTGCCGTCGGTGCTGCCGTCGTTCACGGCGATGACCTCGTAGTGCGGGTAGCGCGTGCGCATCAGCTGCTCGATCACCTCGCGCAGGTGCGGCGCTTCGTTGAAGCAGGGCACCACCACCGTGACCAGCGGTTGCGAGGGCAGCGAGTCGAGCGGATTGGCGTCGGCGTCGCGCCTGCGCTCGAACACCCATGCATGCGAGAGGCCGCCCGCCATCCACACGTAGGCCATGAAGAAGGGGTAGTAGAAGACGAAGCCGAACAGCAGCGTGGGCAACGAGTGCGCGAGGATCTGGACGGTGGTCATGGCGCGGGCTGTGCAGGGATCGTCGCGGCGGCCGGGGCACGCAGCGCGCGCGGCAGCAGCGTGCGCACCGAGATTGCGCGGCGCACGGTTTCCAGCGAGGGCTGGTCGTTCAGGAAGTCGTCGGGGTAGTAGCCCAGGTGGCGCACGCCGGCGCGCTGCAGCAGCGTCCATTGGCGCGTGAGTTCGGCGTCGGGCACGGGCTTGCCGGTGTGCCAGTCGCGCGCCTGCAGTTCGAACACGGTGCCGTCGAGGCCGCGCGGCGTGCCGGCCGCACGCTGCGCGAGCCGCGAGAGCCAGGCGTCGCCGTCGGCGTCGGTTCGGGCCTCGCGCTCCATGCGCGGCATTGCCATGAGCCCGACGTAGTCGTAGGCCGCGAGCGAGGCCTCGTAGTTCTGCGCGAACCATTGCTCGGCCTGGGGGTCGAGAACCGGTCGTGCATAAAGGTTGCGTGCGGTCTCCAGCGCGGGCCGCCAGGCGCCCACGCGTGCGGCCAGTTCGTGCGTGAAGTCGATCAGGTAGCGCGTCTTGGCGGCGGTCCAGCGCGCCGTCAGTTCCGGGTTCGCGCGGATCGCGGCCACGTCGGCCGGCAGGCCCCAGCGGGCGTAGGTGGCGAGGGCGGCGGGGCTCGCATCTTCGTCGTCGGACAGCGTCGCGTCGTCGTGGAACAGCAGGCCCCCGAAGAAGGCATGGCGGCCGAGGTCTTCGTAGATGTCGCCGACCAGCGCGCGCACCGCGGGGTCGAAAGGCGTGAGCCGGTGGTAGCGGCCGGCCGGCATCGCGCCGCCCTGCGCCATCACCGTGTGCGTGGCGAGCGGGTTCGAGGCCGGCAGGCGGAAGGCCGTCACCGGCATCCAGGCATAGACCTTCACGCCGGCGCGGCTGCCCAACTGCCAGGCCGCGCGGCTGAACAGGTCGGCGCGCATCGGCAGGTGCCGGTTGGGAAAGTACAGCGCGTCGGCCACGCCATCGCCGTCGGGGTCGGCGTAGGCCTGCAGGAACACCGAGCGCGGGCGCACGGCGGCCACGCGGTCGATCAGCTTCGAGAGGTTGCGCTCCTGCTGGGCCGGGTCGGGGTCGTACACGTAGTCGAGGTCCACGTGCATCACGCGGTTGACGGGCCAGACCTCGCCGCCCACGGGGCTGCGCAGCAGCCGGGCGTATTCGGGCGCCTCGTTGTCGTACTCCGCAAGCGCGCGGCGTACGCGCGCGAGCGGCACCGTCGGCGTGTTCGAACCGTCGTCCAGCGTGAGGGTGATGGGCATGCCCGCGCGCTCGGAAGCTTTCAGCGCTGCCGCGTTGTAGGCGCCATAGGGCCACACCATCGAGCGCACCTTCGCGCCGGTGCGCTTTTCGATGAGTTCGCGGCTGCGGCGCAGGTCGGACTCGATGCGCTGCGTGTAGGCGGCATCGTCCTCGTAGCGCCCGGTCTTCGGGTCGTAGCGGTGCGTGGCCGCGGCCGGCAGCATGTTGCCCTGCGGGTTGGCGAGGATGCCGGTGTGCATGGCATCGCTGTGGCTCGCGAACTCGACGAGGCCCGAGCGGGCCATCTCGGCGGCCTCGCGCCACAGCAGGAAGTTCTCGCGCGGCGCGGGCTTGTCGCCCCAGTGCACCGGCTGACCCTCGGGCACCTCGAGCCAGCTCGTTACCAGCGCGAACAGCGCCGGGTAGTTGTAGCGCTTGAGCAGCGGGAACACCTTGGTGTAGGCGCTGCGATAGCCGTCGTCGAAGGTCAGCAGCACGGGCTTGGGCGGCAGCGGCTTGCCGCCGGCGCGCGCATCGACGATCTGCTGCAGGCTCACCGGGTGATAGCCGTTGTATTGCAGCCAGGCCAGCGTCTCGGCGAAGGTGCGCTCGTCCACCGCGGTTGCCTCGGGCGAGGTTTCGAAGCTCGCGCGCACGTTGGCGCGCACGTCGTGGAAGGCGATCACGCGAAAGCTCACGCCGTCGTCGGGGTCGGCGCTCGGCAGAGGCTGCGCGAGGGCCGGCAGCGAAAGCGCCAGCAGCAGCCACGCAAGGGCCGCGCGCAGGAAGGTGAAAGGGTTGTTCGTCGTTCGCATCACTGCAGGGGCATCGAGAGGTTCAGGAAAACGCCGCGCTGTCGTTCGCGCACGCCGTCGTAGGGGTGGCTGGCAATGCGCACGCCGTAACGCAGCGCGAGCCTGGAGCCGAGGTTCCAGCGGTGCTCGTAGCGCAGGCTCCACGTCGGGCCGCTGCCGAAGCCGGCCTGCCGATAGGTGCCGCCGCCGAGTTCGACGACCTGGAAGAACTGGCGGTTGTCGCGCTTCCAGTTGAGCCATTGCGCGCGCGCCGAGAGCTGCGCGCTGCCGTCGCTCGACGGGTTGAAGTAGGGCGCGGTGTCGATGTCGCGGCCGCGGCTCGCGTCGGCGCTGAGCGTCGTTTCGAGCTGGAACGCCGGCGTGCTGACCCAGCGTTCGCGCCAGCCGAGGCCGAGGCCACTGCGCAGGTTGCCGTCGCTGAAGTCGAGCTGCTGCCACTTCAGGTCGAAGCGGCGCGATTCGTTCACCACGTAGCCCACGCTCGCGCCGGCTTCGTGCGCGCCGATGCCGGCCGCGCGCGCTTTCCACGGCAGTTCCTTGCTGTCGCCGTCGTAGGTGGCCGACAGCCGCCAGGCGTCGCCCGCGCGGTAGTCGAGCCGGCCGGCTGCGCTGTTGCGGTAGGGGCCGCCGTTCGCATGCTGCAGCACGCCTTCGGCCAGCCAGCGGCCGCGCTGCCAGCCCAGGCCGAGGCCGCCGCGCGCCCAGTTCGCGTTGCCGAGGTCGGTGGTGCCGCGGCCCAGCGACTGGTCGTAGAACACGCGCCACTGGTCGTCGATGAGGCCCGAGGCGAGCCGGCTGTCGATGCGCCATTCGCGGTTGGCGATGGCCGCGCCGCCGGAGGAGGCTCCGGCGTCCACGTCGAGCCGCGGCCCGACCTGGATGAGCCGCCTGCGTTCCATGTCGCGCACCTGCTTCGAGTCGGGCAGGTCGGCGGCGAGCGATTCGGCGCGGCGGCGGGCTTCGCCGAATTCGCCGGCATCGAGCAGGGCCTCGACGTGGCCGGTGCGCGCGCCGACGTCGTAGGGCGCGTCGGTCGCCAGCGCCTCGAAGCGTGCGAGCGCGGCTTCGGGGCGCTCGCGCAGCCGCTCGGTGAGGGCGGCGCCAGAGGCATAGCCGGCGTTGAACGGCGCTTCGCGCGTCAGGGCCGCGAAGCTTTGCTGCGCGAGCGCCGGCTGGTCGGTGTAGAGCTGCATCAGCCCGCGCAAGCCGCTCACCTCGGTGTACTCGCCGTTGGGACGGCCGGCTTCCGGCGCGAGATGCAGCAGGGCCGGCGTGGCGGCTTCGAGCTTCTTCAGCAGTGCCTCGGCATCGCTGAAGCGGCCGACGTCCTGGTAGGCGTAGACCAGCCCCAGGTGGATGTCGCTGGGCATGGGCAGGTCGGCGCCGCCGCGGGCGATGGCTGCTTCGTAGATCGGCACGGCCTCGGCCGAGCGGCGCTCCTGTGCGAGCGCGCGCGCCGCGGCGCCGAGCCCGTAGGGCGGCAGTTCCGTGCCTGTGGCGCGCACTGTGTCGTAGAGCGCGACGGCGTCCGCTGGGCGGCCGCGTTCGACCAGCGCCAGCAGGCGGTCGGACAGCAACCGCGCGCGCACGGTGCGCCATGCGCCGGCGTCTTCGGGCGCGGCTTTCAAGGCCGCGGCATCGGCCCGTGCCAGGGCGGCTTCCTGGTCGGCGAGCACGCGATCGAGCGCGGTGACGCGCTCCGCGCCAAGGCGCTGGTCGCGCGCCTGGATCGCCCAGCGCAGCCGCTGCGCCAGCGCCTCCTGCTGCAGGGGGGAAAGCGCCAGCGGCGAAAAGCTGCCCGGCGCGGCGCGCTCCGCTGCCTCGGCGTTGTCGAAGGCGCTCGATGCGGCGCCGCTGCTCGCGAGCAGGAAGTCGGCCTCGCGGCGGATGTCGCCGCGCCCGGGCCGCAGCGCGCCAGCCTCGGTATAGGCGGCGAGCGCCTGCAGCGGATCTTTTTCGGCGCGCGCCAGGGCGGCGCGCAGCTCCAGCAGCGCGACGCGGTCTTCGACCTGCGTGGGTGCCGGCTGCGAGAGCGCGCGGTACAGCGTCTGCGCGCCCGCGACGTCGCCGCTGTCGAGGCGCCAGTAGGCCTCGTGGATGCGCGCCTCGCGCGCCCCGGGCTGATGCGCGCGCCAGAGGCCGATGGCCTCGCCCTGCAAGGCGAGGTCATGCGTGCGCCGCGCGGCCAGTGCGAGCGGGCCCAGCGCGTAGTCGCTCAGTTTCGACGGCGTGGCCTGCCGGCCCAGCGCCACGGCTTCGGCAAAGCGGCCGTCGGCGGATGCGATCGCGATCGCATCGGAGGCCACTCGCTGGCGGGCTGCGCCGTCGATCGGCGCGGCGAGCCAGTCCTTCAATTGCTGCAGCGCCTGGGCCGCGGTAATGCGGCCTTCGCGGCGCGCGACGATCAGCGCATCGTGCCGCTGGGCGTCGTAGGCTGATGCACTCCGGTCGACCGCGGGTGCCGCGGTGACCGACGGTTCTGCGAATGCCCCGGACGCACCGAAGGCCAGCATGCAAACGAGGGACGGAAATTCTCGTGCTGCATGCGCGAGATGGCGAGGCAACGAGCGGGCGGACGCCGATTTGCGTCCGTCCGTGGCCGTGCCTCCAGCTTTTTTCTGGATGAACACTCTGCTCCCTTGAAACCACAGCTTTCACGACAAGAGATGCCGCCGCGAAAACCGAACCGCCGATATGTGACAGGTCGGCGGTTCTAGAAAATTAATTCGAGGTCACTCTAGACATAACTGTTAACTAAGGCAAACCAAAGCGCTACGAACTGGTTATATGTGTGAATAGATTGGCGTTTTCGGCGTCCGCGTTGACTGCCTTGTCCGGACCGAAGCTTTCGAGGCCGGCTCGCCACCAGCCTAAGATCGCGTGATGAATGCTCCTTCGTTGCCCCGCTTCTGGTCCCAGCTCACCACGCGCGATTTCGCGGCGCTCGATGCGGCGACCACCGTCGCAGTGCTGCCGCTGGGCGCGACCGAGCAGCACGGGCCGCACCTGCCACTGGGCGTGGACACGGTGTTGGCCGACGGCATCGTCGTCGCGTCGCTACCGCTGCTGCCGGCCGAACTGCCGGTGCTGTTCCTGCCGACCCAGCAGATCGGCCTGAGCCCCGAGCACGCGCGCTTCGCGGGCACGCTCACGCTGTCGGCCGAGATCTTGATTCGCGTGTGGAACGAGATCGGTGCCGGCGTGGCGCGCGCCGGCGTGAAGAAGCTGGTGCTGTTCAACGCCCACGGCGGGCACGTCGGCGCGATGGACATCGTGGCGCGCGAGCTGCGCGCGGCGTACGGGCTCATCGTCTACAGCGTGAGCTGGTTCAACCTGCCGCTGGGCGACGCGGGTGCGCAGTTCAGTGCCAACGAGCACCGCTTCGGCGTGCACGCGGGCGAGATCGAGACCTCGATGATGCTGGCGCTCGCGCCGCAGCTGGTGCGCATGGGCGAGGCGCGAGACTTCCGTTCGACCTCGGAGCAGCGCGCGGCCGGCTACGCGATCCTGGGCAACGGCAAGAGCGCCAAGCTCGGCTGGGCCATGGAGGACTACAACGCCCACGGTGCCGCCGGCAACGCGGCGGCGGCCACGGCGGAACATGGCCAGGCGGTGATCGATGCGGCTGCGCAGCAGCTGGCGCTGCTGCTGTCGGAGGTGTCGCGGCTGCCGCTGGACACGGCCAACACCGGCCCGCTGCCCTGACCCGTCGTACTACGAAGCGCTGCGCCCCAGCACGCCCGCGAACATGCCGGAATCGACATTGCCGCCGCTCACGCTGATGCCCACCGTCTTGCCGCGCCAGCGCTCCTGCTGCTGAAGCGCGCCCGCCAGCGCCGCGGCGCCCGCGCCCTCGGCCACGTTGTGCGTGTCGCTGAAGAGGATGCGCATGGCCTCCGCGATCTCGTCGTCGGTGACGGTGATGACGTCGTCGGCCTCGCGCAGGATCACCTCGACCGACTCGGGCACCGGCGTGCGGCAGGCCATGCCGTCGGCCAGCCGCGTGGTGACGGGCGACTCGACGGGCTTGCCGGCGCGAAAGGAATCGCGGTAGGCCGTGGCGTGCGCCGACACCACGCCGATGAGCTTCGTCGACGCGCCGCAATGCGCACGCGCCGCCGCTGCCGCGGCAAAGCCGGAGCCCAGGCCGATGGGCACGAACAGCACGTCGGGCGGCGTGCCCGACAGGGCGTCGAAGAACTCCACATACGCGGTCGACACGCCGCGCACCAGCTCACGGTGGAACGAGGGCACGCGGTGCAGGCCGTCGCGCTCGGCCAGCACGGCCGCGTGTTCGGAGGCGGCCTGGAAGTCGTCGCCATGCTCGACCAGCGTGACGCCGAGTGCGCGCATGGCGGCGTTCTTCTCGGTCGAGTTGCCGTGCGGCACCACGATGGTCGCGGCCAGCCCGTGGCGCCGCGTGGCGAAGCCGACCGACTGGCCGTGGTTGCCGCGCGTGGCGCTGATGGCGTGGCGCACCCCGGGCTGCTCGCGCGCCAGGGTTTCGAAGTAGGTCAGGCCGCCGCGGATCTTGAAGGCACCGGCCGGCGTGTGGTTCTCGTGCTTGGCCCACACGGTGGCGCCGAGGCGCTGCGAGAGCAGCGGCCAGGCGTACTGCGGGGTGGGCGGCATGGCCGCATGCACGGTGCGCTGCGCGGCTTCGATTTCTTCGCGGGTGAACTTCATCGGGTGCCCCATCTACCTGCGTTCGGTGAGCGCGACGCGCACGGCCAGCGCAGCGAGCACGCTGCCCATGATGTAGCGCTGCGCGCGCAGCCAGCCGGCGCTTTGCGACAGCACGGCCGTGATGCTCGCGGCACCGACGATCACCACCGTGTTGACCGCGGCGCTGGCGGTCATCTGCGCAACGCCCAGCTGCATGCTCTGCAGCAGCACCGAGCCGCGCTCGGGGTGGATGAACTGCGGAAAGAACGAGAGATAGAACATCGCCACCTTCGGGTTCAGCAGGTTCGTCAGAAAGCCCATGCGGAACAGCCTGGCCGGCGGATCGGCCGGCAGCACGCGCGCCTCGAAAGGTGCATTGCCGCCGGGCCTGACCGCCTGCCACGCGAGCCACAGCAGGTAGGCCGCGCCCGCAATGCGGATCGCGTCGAACGCGAGCGGCACGGCCAATAGCAGCGCGGTGAGCCCGAGCGCAGCCGCGAACAGATGCGCCAGGAAGGCGATCAGCACGCCGCCCAGCGAGATGAGCCCGGCGCGGCGGCCCTGGATCAGCGTGCGCGAGACGCAATAGATCATGTTCGGCCCCGGCGTGAGCGCCAGCAGCAGCGAGGCGAGGGCGAACCAGGCGATTTCGGTGAGGCTCAGCATGGTCAGAGTCCTTGGGATTCGAGGGTGACGGGGCCGCGCGGTGTGTCGAGCACGGCGATGAGGTTGGGCGCGCCGGCAGCGACGACCATGCCGGTCATGCCGATGGCCGACAGCGCGGCGGAGAGCGCGGGCGCACGCGGATGCACGGCGCGCAGCGAGCGCATCGAGAGACCCGACGCAGGCATGGCATCGGTCGGATGCACCGGCCCCCACTGGATCAGCGTGGGCAGCGCGCCGTAGAACAGCCGCTGGCCGTCGTCGCGCACGGTGATCTGCCACTCGAGCCGGCCGGCGGGCGTGTCGCGCGAGGCTTCGAGCAGATGGCCGCGGTCGATGTGCGCGTGCTCTTCATGCGCGAGCGCACGCGTTGCCGCATGTGCATCGGGCACGCGGGCGACGAAATGGATCAGCCGCGGCCCGTGCCGCGCGAGCCCGGCCTGCAGCGAGGCGTCGTCAAGGTCGAACCAGCGGTGCGTCTTGGGTCGCGAGGGCCGCTTGCCCGGCTCGATCGCGATGATCTCCGCGTAGGCGGCAGGAAAGGCATCGCTCGCGATGTTCAGCAGGCGGTTGTGCGTGCCCATCAGCGGATGCGAGCCGCCCGGTGCCGGCGTCACGCCGAGCGTCGCTTCGCACCAGGCCACGCCCTCGGCGAGCGAGGCGGCGGCAATCACGAGGTGGTCGAGCTGCGCGTGCATGGTGCGATGGTTTTCGCCGGGGTTCAGAGCGTGACGTCGCCGTCGATGCAGGTCACGGCATCGCCGCCGACCCAGATCTTTCCCTCGGCGTCGCGCTCGATGTGGACGCGGCCCGCGCGGCCCAGGCACTGGCCCTGCGCGGCGAGGTAGCGCTCGGGCATGTGGCCGTCGGCGATCAGCCATTCGGCCAGGCTCGCGTTGAGGCTGCCGGTGACCGGGTCTTCCTGCACGCCGATGGGTTCGGCGAAGGCGCGCACTTCGAGGTCGATCTTCGCGCCGTCGTCGTAAGCGGCCGCCGGGCGGTTGCCGAAGGCGCGCGCCTCGCGGTTCGAGCGGCCGATCAGCGGCGAGGTGTCGAGCGCGGCGGGCACGCCGGCCACGCCGGCCTTCACGCCCAGCTCCTTGAGCATGCGGTGATCGGGCGCGAGCGCCAGCACCGCGTCGGCATCGTTGACCAGCAGGCCGAACCAGACCGGGCCGTTGTCGAGCACCTGCGCCGCGATGATCTGCTGCGCCTTCAGGCCCAGCGCGCCAGCCACCTTAGCCAGCAGCGCGGGGCTCGGGGCGCTGCGCCTGAGCGGCGGCGCGGCGAAGGCCAGGCGGCTGCCTTCACGGCGCAGCGGCACGAGGCCGGCGCCGCACTGCTGCACCACGAGGCCCGCGGCCTTCGGCTTGCCGCCAGCCTGCAGCCACGCATGGCAGCTGCCGATGGTCGGGTGGCCGGCGAACGGCAGCTCGCCGCCGGGCGTGAAGATGCGCACGCGGTAGTCGGCGCCCGGGTCGGTGGGCGGCAGCAGGAAGGTGGTTTCGGACAGGTTGGTCCACTGCGCGAAGCGCTGCATCGCGGCGTCGTCGAGGTCCGTGCCGTCGATGACGACGGCGAGCGGATTGCCGCGGTAGGCCGTGGCGGTGAAGACGTCGACTTGCTTGAAGGGGCGGGATTTCATTGGAGACTCGGGAGGATCGATCAATGGGCGATGTCAGTCCGGGGAACACCGTGGAACCGGCTTTGCCGGGCCACAGGTGTTGCCCCCTGGAAGGGGGTTGGCGAAGCGACACGAAGTGCGCGAAGACTGGGGGTCATTCCAGGCTCAAGTCGAGCACGCCGCGCGTGCCCGGTCGGGAAAGCAGTTCGGCATACCAGCGCTCGACGTTCGGCCACGTCGGCCGGCGGTATTCGGCGGGGGGCAGGCCGAACCAGCGGTGCGCCTCGCAGCCGATGGGGATGTCGGCCATGGTGAAGCGCTCGCCGGCCATGTACGGCTGGCGGGCGAGATGCGCGTCGAGCATTGCGAACAGCGCCTCGCTGGCGCGCACCGAGTCGTCGATGAGCGTCAGCTGGCGCTCCGACGGCGGCGTGCGCACCCATTGCACGAAGGCGTCGCGGCTCGCGCGGTTGAGCGTGGTCTGCTGCCAGTCCATCCAGCGCTCGGCGTCGAAGCGCGCGGGCAGCTCGCTCGGGTAGAGGGTGCCGTGCGAATGCTTCGCGCAGAGGTAGCGCACGATCACGTTCGATTCCCACAGCGTCACGCGCTCGGCGCCTTCGCCGTCGTCGATGGTGGGCACCATCGCATTCGGATTGAGCGCGAGGTATTCGGGCGTCTGCACCACGCCGAACCTGCCGCCGGCCTCGGTGCGCTGGAAGTCGAGCCCGAGCTCCTGTGCGCACCACACCACCTTGCGGACGTTGATCGAACTGATGCGGCCCCAGATGTTGAGCATGGTCGGTTTCTTTGTCAGCGGGATGAAGGACGGTCGAGGAAGAGCAGGCGCACGGCCAGCCCCAGCATCACGGCGGCCAGCAGGCTGCTCTGGAACCGTGCCGCACCGGGGCGGCTGTGCAGCCAGCGGCCGATCTGGCCGCTGCATGCGCCCAGCAGCGTGTTGAAGGCCAGCGCGGCCATCGACAGCACCACGCCGAGCTGCACCAGCTGCAGCGGCACGCTGCCGCGCGCCGGATCGACGAACTGCGGCAGGAACACCATGAAGAACAGCAGCGCCTTCGGATTGACGAGGTTGTTCAGCAGCGCCATGCGCACGATGCGCCCGAACCCGGCCGGCTGCGGCTGCGTGCCGATGCGCAGGCCGCCGCCGCTTCGCAGCGCCTGCACTGCCAGCCACACCAGGTACAGCGCGCCCGCATAGCGCAGCACGTCGAACGAGGGCGGCCACGCCGCCACCAGCGCGGTGACGCCGGTGGCTGCGAACAGCGTGTGCACGAGGTCGGCCGCCGAGATGCCGAGGGCCGCCGCAAAGCCGCCGCGCGGGCCGTGGGCCACGCCGTGCGAGAGCACGAAGGCCATGTTCGGGCCGGGCGACAGGAACAGCGCCAGTACCGCGAGCAGGAAGAGCGAGAGCGTTGCGAGGCCGATCAAGGGGAGGCTCCTGGCTCAGGCCTGCGCGGCCGCGAGCTGTTTGTTGCCGAGCAGCACCAGCTCTTCGCGCAGCGTCTGCGCCAGCGCGGCGATGGCGACGTCGATTTCCTCCACGCTGGCCGTCACGAACGACAGGCGCAGCGTGCGCGGATCGCCTTCGCCCGCATAGAACGGCGCGCCGGGCACGAAGGCCACGTTGCGCTCCACCGCCTTGGGCAGCAGCGTGACGGTGTCGACGCCCTCGGGCAGGCGCGCCCACAGGAACATGCCGCCCTTGGGCGCGTTGAACTTCACGTCCAGGCCCTTCATCTCGCGCGTGAGCGCGGCGATCATCGCGTCGCGCTGGCGCTTGTAGAGAGCGCGAATGGTGGGCACGTGGCGGTCGAGGAACTTGTCCTTCATCACGGCCGAGACCATGCGCTGCGTGAAGATCGGCGTGTGCAGGTCGACGGCCTGCTTGGCCTGCAGCAGCTTCGGGTAGATGGACTTCGGCGCCACCAGGAAGCCCAGGCGCAGGCCGGGCGCCAGCACCTTCGAGAACGAGCCCAGGTAGATCACGCCCTCGGGGTTGCGCGCGGCCAGCGGCAGCGGCGGGGCTTCGTCGAACCACAGTTCGCCGTAGGGGTTGTCCTCGACGATGGGCAGGCCCGCTGCTGCGGCGGCCGCCGACACGGCGGCGCGGCGCTCCTCGGTCATGGTGCGGCCGGTGGGGTTCTGGAAGTTGGGCAGCAGGTAGACGAAGCGAGCGTCCTTGGCTTTCGCCACGAGGTCTTCGACCACCACGCCGTCGTCGTCGCTGGCCACGCCCACCGGATGCGGCTCCATCGGGCCGAAGGCCTGCAGCGCGCCGAGGTACGTGGGCGTCTCGACCAGCACCTTGCTGCCCGGGTCGATCAGCACCTTGGCCACGAGGTCGAGGCCCTGCTGCGAGCCGGTGGTGATGAGCACCTGCGAGGCGTCGACGTCCCAGGGCAGCATGTCGGCCACGGCCTGGCGCAGCGGCGCGTAGCCTTCGCTGGCGGCGTACTGCAGGGCGGCTTGGCCGTCGTTGTGCAGCACTTCGGCGCAGGCATCGGCAAAGGCCTGGATCGGGAAGGTCTTGGGCGAGGGCAGGCCGCCGGCCAGGCTGATGATGCCGGGGCGCTCGGTGACCTTGAGGATTTCACGCAGCACCGAAGGATTCATCTTGGCGGCGCGGGCGGCGAGTTTCCAGTTCATGGCTTTCTTCTTTCAGGCGGTGAGGTGAGATTCGGATAAGGGGGGCAGGTGGGCCGGAGGTCAGTCCGGCGGGATGTCGCCACGGTACACGACATGGATTTTGTTGCTGTCCGGGTCGCGCAGGTAGGCGCCGTAATAGCCATGGCCATAGCGTGGGCGGGGGCCCGGCGCGCCTTCGTCGCGGCCGCCGTGGCGCAGGGCCGCTTCGTGGGCGGCATTCACGGCTTCGGCCGAGGCCGCGGAGAACGCGACCATGCTGCCGTTGCCGGCGCTGGCGGGTTCACCGTCCAGCGGGATGTACACGTAGAAGCGCGGCAGCACCTGTCCCGGCACGACCCAGCAGGCCGCCTCGGGCCCGCCGTCGGGCGTGACCGGGCGGCGCTTCAGGCCGAGCGGGGCGAGCAGCGCGTCGTAGAAGGCGGCGGCGCGCGGCAGGTCGGTGCAGCCGACGGTGATGTGACTGAACATCGTCAGCTTCTCCCGGGGCCGACGGCGCCTGCGGGCAGCGATGCCGTAGCTGGCGCGGCCTGCGGTTGCGAAAGGCGCTTGCCGATGACCACCGTGGCCACCACCGCGATGGCGAAGCCCAGCGTCACCACGTCGAGCGGTTCGCCCAGCAGCGGGATCGAGGCGAGGATCGACAGGAAGGGCTGCAGCAGCTGTGTCTGGCTCACGCGCAGCGCGCCGCCGAGCGCGAGGCCGCGGTACCAGGCGAAGAAGCCGATCCACATCGAGAACATGCCGACGTAGACGAAGCCCACCCAGGCCGACACCGCGACGGGTTGCTGCGGCCACAGCGCCAGCGCGGCCGGCAGCGTAAAGGGCAGCGCCATCACGCAGACCCAGCAGATCACGCGCTCGGCGCCCAGCGATGGTGTGACCTGCGCGCCGTAGATGTAGCCGAAGGAGGCGGCGATGACCGCGCCCACCAGCAGCAGGTCGGCCCATTCGAAACCGAAGCCATGGCCACCCTGGCTCGCGCGCAGTACCGAGAACGCCACCACCAGCAGGCTGCCCGCGATGGCGCAGAGCCAGAAGCCGAGCCGCGCGCGCTGGTGCAGCACCCAGGCCGCCACGGCGGCCGTGACGAGTGGCAGCAGCGCCGTCACCACCGCCGCGTGGCTGGCCGTGACCACGCGCAGCGCGTAGGCCAGCAGAAGCGGAAAGCCGATGGCGTTGCCCAGCACCGCCATGCTCAGCGGCTTCCACTGGTGCGCGGCGGGCCTCGGCGAGCGCGTCACCAACAGGAAGATGGCCGACAGCACACCTGCCAGCGCAGCACGGCCGAGCGTGACGAACCACGGCGACAGCTGCGGCGCATCCTGCGAGCCGGTGGCCAGGCGCGTCATGGGCAGCGTGATGGCGAACGTCGCGACGCCGATGACGCCGAGCCACATGCCCAGCGTCTCGTCTTTCATGGCGAGCTTCATACGCTCACCATCCACCAGGCGGTGAGGACGAGGACGAGGCCCATCGCGCGGTTGAACCACAGCAGCCGCGAACCCTTGGCAAGCCATTCGCGCAGCAGCGCGCCGACCAGCGCATAGGCGAAATTGCTGACGAAGGCATAGGCCAGCATCACCGGCGCGACGATGGCGAAGCGGCCGAGGGCGTCGGGCTGGCCGGCGATCCAGCCCGCCACCAGCGTGAGCGCGAGCAGCCACGCCTTGATGTTCACGAACTGCAGCATCACGCCCTGCCCGAAGCCGACCGACAGGCTCGCCCCATCGGCCTTGCCGAGCGTGGCGCTGCCGCTGAGCTTGTACGCGAGCCACAGCAGGTAGCCGATGCCCAGCCCCTTGATGGCCAGGCGCAGCGAGGGCATGGCCACCACCAGCGCGCCGATGCCGGCGGCGCACAGCGCCAGCAGCAGGGTCCAGCCCACGGGGACCGCGACCACGAAGCGCATGGCGCGCGGCAGGCCGCCGTTGGCCGCGAGGGCGGTGGAGAGCGTGGTGTTGGGACCGGGCGAGAAGCTCATCGCCGTGGCCAGCACCAGCAGCGCGGTGAATTCTTGCCAGTTCATGACACACACTCTAAACTTGCGACCATTACAGTTCCAGTACAGATGATCGAACAATCAGGCAATCTGTATTGGTGACTCCTTCGACACAGAAGCCGGCACAGCCCCGAAAAACGCATGCTGACACGCACCTCCACACAGTCACTGACAGGGCAGTTGGCCGACCGTCTGGCCGAGCGCATCCGCACCCGCCTGCTGCCGCCCGGCGCCCGCCTGCCCTCGGTGCGCGAATGCGCGCGGCAGCAGGGCGTGAGCCCCTATACCGTCGTCGCCGCCTACGACCAGTTGCTGGCGCAGGGCCTCGTCGAGGCTCGCCGGCAGCGCGGCTTCTACGTGCGCGATTCGGCACCGGTACAGGACACCCGCTCGGGCCAAGGCATGGAAGCCGGTGCGAGCGGCATGCCCGCGGCGATGGCCGTGCAGATGCTGGCCTCGCGTGTGCCGGCCGATGCCAGTTCGCTGATCCGCAGCATGTTCCACCGCCCGAGCGACAAGCCGCAGCCCGGCATGGGCGTGTTCCCGCCGGACTGGATGGCGTCGACCTTCATGCCCACGGCCGTGCGGCGCATGACCAGTACAGCCGCGCTGCAGGAACTGTCGCTCCAGTACGGCGAGCCGGCCGGCGACATGAGCCTGCGGCGCAGCCTCTCGCAGAAGCTGGTGGGCATCAACGTGCCGGCGTCGCCCGAACAGATCGTGACCACCATCGGCGCCACCCATGCGCTGGACATCGTGAGCCGTACGCTGCTGCGCGCGGGCGATCCGGTGATGGTCGAGGAGCCGGGCTGGGCGCTGGAGTTCGCGCGGCTGGAGGCGCTGGGCATGCGCATCCTGCCGGTGCCGCGGCGCGCCGACGGGCCCGACCTGGAGGTGATGGCGCAGTACTGCAAGCTGCACAGCCCCAAGCTGTTCGTCAGCGTGAGCGTGCTGCACAACCCGACCGGCTACAGCCTCACGCCGGGCAGCGCGCACCGCGTGCTCAAACTGGCGAACGAGCACGACTTCCACATCGTCGAGGACGACACCTACAGCCACCTCGCGCCCGAGCACGCCACCCGGCTCAGCGCGCTCGACGGGCTGCAGCGCACCATCTACGTGAGCGGCTTCGCGAAGATCCTGGCGCCCAACTGGCGCATCGGCTTCCTGGCCGCGCCGCCAGCGCTGAAGGAACGGCTGCTCGAAACCAAGCTGCTGGCCACGCTGACCTCGCCCACGCTGTTCGAGCGGGCCTTGTCGTGGTGCATCGACCAGGGGCAGCTGCGCCGGCACTCGGAGCGCGTGCGCATCCGCCTCGACGGGGCGCGTGGGCGGGCGGTGAAGCTGGCCATGTCGCATGGCTGCACCTTCGCCTCGGAGCCCGCGGGGCTGTTCGGCTGGGTCGATACGGGCGTGGACACCGATGCGCTCACCCAGCGCATGCTCGACCAGGGCTACCTGCTGGCGCCGGGCTCGCTGTTCCACGCGCGCCGCCCGCCGAGCACCATGATGCGGATCAACTTCGCGACCTCGCAGGACGCGGCCTTCTGGAAGGTCTTCAGCAAGGTCCGAAGCGAACTCTGACGGTGCCGAAAGGCCGAAAAAGGCCGGGGGCTTGGAGTAAGCTGGGAACACAAGAAAACCATCCCAGGAGACCTCTGCATGAGCAACACCAGCAAGCCCTTCGACTTCAGCCAGTTCGTCCCCGGATTCGACTTCCTGAAGAACCTCGCCGGCGGCGCCGCGGCGGGTTCGGGCGCCGGTTCGGTGCCGGGGATGCCGAGCCTTGCGAGCTGGGTGGCGCCCACGCTGAGCGTGGAAGAGGTCGACAAGCGCATCCAGGAGCTCAAGACGGTGCAGTACTGGCTCGAACAGAACGGCCATGCCCTCAAGGCCACCATCCAGGCGCTCGAAGTGCAGAAGATGACCTTGTCGACGCTGCGCGGCATGAACGTGCGGATGGAAGACATCGCCAACGCGTTCACCAAGCAGGCAGCCGCGATGGCGCCAGCCTCCGCCCCCGCTTCGGCGGCCCCGGAGCCCGAAACCGAAGAGGTCGAAGATGGGGACGAAGACGGGGACGAAGTGCCCCAGGAGGAAGCTCCTGCGCCGAAGAAATCGCACAGCAGGCCGGCTTCGGCCAAGGCGAAGACCGCAGCGGCCGATGGCGCCGGCGTGGTCGACCCCATGCAGTGGTGGGGCTCGCTCACCGAGCAGTTCCAGCAGATCGCAAGCTCGGCGCTGCAGGACGCGGCGCAGCTGAAGGTGCCGGCCATGGCCCAGCCGTTGGCCGACGCCGTCGACAAGGTCATGGGCAAGCCCGCCGCGGCTGCCCGCAAGCCCGCAGCAGCCAAGAAGGCTGCAGCACCGGCCGCAAAGAAAAGGACGTCGGCCGCCGCCCGCAAGCGAACCTCCGGCCGGCGTTGACGTCATACACATTCATTCGTTGAAGAGAACGGGTTGGCACGCACCATGAAGTTGTTCCCCTCCGGCCACGCCACCCATCCGCAATGGCGTATGGCGGCCGGCCTCGTGCTGGCCCAGCTGCGCGCACAGATGGCCTTGCCCGACTACGCGTCTTCGCCGACGCTCGGGCTGCTCTACATCACCGACCACTATGCGAGCGAGGCGCAGGACATCCTCGACCACCTGAGCGCGGAACTGCCCGAAGTGACCGACTGGTCGGGCACGGTCGGCGTCGGCGTGTCGGCCAACAACGCCGAGTATTTCGACGAGCCGGGGCTGAGCCTGATGCTCTGTGCCTTGCCGAGCGACCAATACCGCGTGTTCTCGGGCGTGGCGCCGCTGGGCAATTCCGAGATGAGCGGCTTCGAGGCGCACACGGCGCTGGTGCACGCCGACCCGGCCACGCCCGATCTTGCCGACCTGATCGCCGAGATGGCGGGGCGCACGAACACGGGCTACCTGTTCGGCGGCCTGTCTTCGGGGCGTGGCAGCGCGCTGCAGTTCGCGGTTGGCGGCAACGGCAACATCCGCGGGCACGGGGCTGCGGGCGGGGTGTTCTCGGGTGGCTTGTCGGGCGTGGTGTTCGGCGAGGGCGTGCGGCTGGTGTCGCGCGTCACGCAGGGCTGCCAGCCACTGCGATCGGGGGCAGCGCGCGAGCGCGAGATCACCGAAGCCGACGGCAACCTGCTGCTGAAGCTCGACGGCGAGCCGGCGCTCGACGTGCTGCTGGCCGACCTGCAGGTGTCGCTCGAGCGGCCGCAGGAGGCCATCGATGCGGTGCGCAACACGCTGGTCGGCCTGGCTTATGCGGGCAGCGACGGCATCCGCCGCACCGGGGACCTGGGCGCCGACGTGCTGGTGCGCCACATCATCGGACTGGACCCGACGCGCCGCGGCATCGCGATCGCCGACGTGGCCGAAGCCGGCATGCGGCTGAGCTTCTGCCGCCGCAATGCGCAGGCCGCGCGTGCCGACCTGATGCGCATCTGCGCCGAAATCCGCGAGGAACTGGAGCCCGAAGAGCAGACGCTGGCCACCGCGCGCGCCGTGGCGGCGGGCGAGGCCGAGGCGGCGCCGCATCCGGCGCGGCGCATCGCGGGGGCGGTGTACGTCAGCTGTTCCGGGCGCGGCGGTCCGCACTTCGGTGCGCCGGGGGCGGAACTGCAGATCGTGCGGCACGCGCTGGGCGACGTGCCGCTGGTGGGGTTCTTCGCGGCGGGCGAGATCGCTCGCCACCATCTGTATGGCTACACCGGCGTGCTGACGGTGTTCGCCAGCAACGACTGACGGCGATCAGGCCGGCTGCAGCGCGCGCGGCGCGGGCGTGGGCATGCCGGTGAACGCGAAATCGACCTCCGGCGCCAATCCGCTCACGATGCGCGCGATCGACTTGCCCGAACCGCAGGCGTGCGTCCAGCCGAGCGTGCCGTGGCCCGTGTTGAGGAACAGGTTCGGCAGCTTCGTCTTGCCGATCAGCGGCACGTTGCTCGGCGTCGCGGGACGCAGGCCGGTCCAGAACTGCGCCTGCGTGGTGTCGCCGGCGCCGGGGAACAGCTCTTCCACGCGGCGCACGATGGCTTCGCAGCGAACCCGGTTCAGGTCGCGGTCGTAGCCGTTGAGCTCGGCCGTGCCGGCGATGCGCAGGCGGTCGCCCGACTCGGACGTGTAGCGCGAGAACACGAGCTTGAATTCGTCGTCCGTCAGCGAGACCTGGTGCGCCTTCGAGGCGTCCTTCACGGGCAGCGTCACCGAGTAGCCCTTGGCGGGATAGATCGGCAGGCTGATGCCCAGCGGCGCGGCGTACAGCGGGCTCAGGGAGCCCATCGCCAGCACGAAGGCGTCGCCGCGGATGCGCTGGAAGCGGCCTTCGTTGTCGGTGGCCTCGACGTGGTCGATGCTGCCGCCGGCTTCGCGCAAGGCGGTCACCGTGTGGCTCATGAGGAACTTCACGCCGGCCGCGGCGGCCAGGCCGACCAGCTCGCGCGCGAAGCGATTGGCGTCACCGGACTCGTCCTCGGCCGTGTAGGTGGCGCCAGCCAGCTGAGGGCGGATGTGGGCGAGGGCGGGCTCGATCTTCACGGCTTCGTCGGCCGAGATGACCTGGCGCTCGCAGCCCAGGGCGCGCATCTGCTCGGCGGGCGCGAGGGCGCCGTCGAACTCTTTCTGCGTCGTGTAGAAGTGCAGGATGCCCTGTGTGCGCTGGTCATAGTTCAGGCCGGTGTCGCGGCGCAACTGTTGCAACATCGAGCGGCTGTATGTACCAAGACGCACGATCTGCTCGATGTTGTGCCGCGTGCGTGCCGGGGTGCATTCGCGCAGGAACTGCAGGCCCCAGAGCCACTGGCGCATGTCGGCGCGGATGCGGAAGAGCAGCGGGGCGTCTTCCTTGCCCAGCCACTGCAGCACCTTCAGCGGCGCGCTGGGATTGGCCCAGGGTTCGGCATGGCTGACCGAGATCTGCCCGCCGTTGGCGAAGCTGGTTTCGGCGGCCGGGGTGGCCTGCCGGTCGATCACGGTCACTTCGTGGCCGAGTTGCTGGAGGTAGTAAGCCGAGGTCACGCCGAGCAGGCCGGCGCCAAGAACGATCACACGCATTTCAAGTACCTTTGAGGTTGCAACGCTTGAATGGCGGGTGTGGTGTGCTATTGAATCAATAGCAAGCAACCGGACGACCGCCGTCCAAGTTGCCGCTCCCCCTGTCCTCGGTACCTGAGAGATTCACCCGCTGCGCCCGCAGAGGGTTTGCTCCTTCGGTGCGCCACATGGCGTGGCGGCTCTCCAGACGGCGTTTCAGTTGGTGCAGTACAGACCCCTTGTTCGGGCCGACCTGAGCGTTTATGGGAGTTTGCGCCTTCGGTAGGGCCACCGGGGTGGCCCGCTCTCCTGCAGTGGGGCGATTGTAGGCGAGGTTCGTGCGACTACCGACCTGTGACTTTTGCCCATATGAGCGATGGGATAATCATTTGTTAATCTGCCGCACCGAACTTCTCACAAACATTCAGGGGACCCCATGATCCTGGTAACCGGCGGCGCCGGCTTCATCGGCGCCAATTTCGTACTCGACTGGATCGCCAACAGCGACGAGCCGGTCGTGAACCTCGACAAGCTGACCTACGCAGGCAATCTCGAGACGCTCGCATCGCTCAAGGACAACCCGAAGCACATCTTCGTGCAGGGCGACATCGGCGACAGCGCGCTGCTCGACCGTTTGCTGGCCGAACACAAGCCCCGCGCCGTGGTGAACTTTGCGGCCGAATCGCATGTGGACCGTTCCATCCACGGCCCCGAAGACTTCGTGCAGACCAACGTGCTCGGCACCTTCCGCCTGCTCGAATCCGTGCGCGGCTTCTGGAGCGCACTGCCGGCCGACCAGAAAGCCGCCTTACGCTTCCTGCACGTGTCGACCGACGAGGTCTACGGCTCGCTCTCCAAGACCGATCCGGCCTTCACCGAAGAAAACAAGTACGAGCCCAACAGCCCGTATTCGGCCAGCAAGGCCGCCAGCGACCACCTCGTGCGCGCCTGGCACCACACCTACGGCCTGCCGGTGGTCACCACCAACTGCTCGAACAACTATGGCCCGTTCCACTTCCCCGAGAAGCTGATCCCGCTGATGATCGTCAACGCGCTGGCCGGCAAGAACCTGCCCGTGTACGGCGACGGCATGCAGGTGCGCGACTGGCTCTACGTGAAGGATCACTGCAGCGCCATCCGCCGTGTGCTCGAGGCCGGCAAGCTGGGCGAGACCTACAACGTCGGCGGCTGGAACGAGAAGCCCAACATCGAGATCGTCGACACCGTGTGTGCGCTGCTCGACGAGCTGCGACCGCGCGCGGATGGCAAGCCGTACAAGGAGCAGATCACCTACGTCACGGACCGTCCGGGTCATGACCGCCGCTACGCCATCGACGCGCGCAAGCTCGAGCGCGAACTCGGCTGGAAGCCCGCCGAAACCTTCGACACCGGCATCCGCAAGACCGTGGAGTGGTACCTCGCGAACAGCGAGTGGGTGCGCAACGTGCAAAGCGGCGCCTACCGCGAGTGGGTCGAAAAGCAGTACGACGCGAAGGTCGCGGCATGAAGCTGCTGCTGCTTGGAAAAGGCGGGCAGGTCGGCTGGGAACTGCAGCGCAGCCTTGCGCCGCTGGGTGAACTGGTCGCGCTCGACTTCGACAGCACCGATTTCAACGCCGACTTCAGCCGCCCCGAGCAACTGGCCGAGACGGTGCTGAAGGTTCGCCCCGACGTGATCGTCAATGCCGCGGCGCACACGGCGGTCGACAAGGCCGAGAGCGAGCCCGATTTCGCGCGCAAGCTCAACGCAACCTCGCCTGGCGTGTTGGCCGAGGCGGCCCGCCAGATCGGAGCGTTGATGGTGCACTACTCGACCGACTACGTCTTCGACGGCAGCGGCACCAAGCCCTGGAAAGAAGGCGACGCGACCGGCCCGCTCAGCGTGTACGGACAGACCAAGCTCGAAGGCGAGCAACTGGTGGCGCAGAACTGCCCAAACCATCTGATCTTTCGCACGAGCTGGGTATATGCGGCGCGCGGCGGCAACTTCGCCAAGACCATGCTGCGGCTGGCGAAGGAGCGCGAGAAGCTGACCGTCATCGACGACCAGTTCGGCGCGCCGACCGGGGCCGAGCTGCTGGCCGACGTGACGGCACACGCCATTCGAGCCACGCTGCAGGATCCGGCGAAGGCGGGTCTCTATCACGCGATTGCCGGTGGCGAGACGACGTGGCACGGCTATGCGCGTTTCGTGCTCGAACTGGCGCAGCAGGCCGGCGTTGAACTCAAGGCCGGCCCGCAGGCCGTCGAGGCGGTGCCCACCAGCGCCTTCCCGACTCCGGCGAAGCGCCCGCACAACTCCCGGCTCGACACCTCCAAGCTGCAGACCACCTTCGGCCTGCGCCTGCCGCCCTGGCAGGAAGGCGTTGCGCGCATGCTGCGCGAGATCCTTTGAATCTTTACGAGAAAAAGTACATGACCACGACGACGCAACGCAAAGGCATCATCCTGGCCGGCGGTTCGGGCACCCGCCTGCATCCGGCCACATTGGCCATGAGCAAGCAGCTCCTGCCGGTGTACGACAAGCCGATGATCTACTACCCGCTGAGCACACTGATGCTCGGCGGAATGCGCGACATTCTGATCATCAGCACGCCGCAGGACACGCCGCGGTTCCAGCAGTTGCTGGGGGATGGGAGCCAGTGGGGGATCAATCTGCAGTATGCGGTGCAGGCCAGCCCGGATGGGCTGGCGCAGGCGTTCATCATTGGCGACAAGTTCGTGGGCAATGACCCGAGTGCGCTGGTGCTTGGGGACAACCTCTTCTATGGGCACGACTTTGCGCACCTGCTCGCTGATGCGGATGCGAAGCAGTCGGGCGCCACCGTGTTCGCCTACCACGTGCATGATCCTGAGCGCTACGGCGTGGTCGCGTTCGACGCCGAGGGCAGAGCCAGCAGCATCGAGGAAAAGCCGCTGAAGCCGAAGAGCAGTTATGCGGTAACCGGGTTGTACTTCTACGACAACCAGGTCGTCGATATCGCCAAGGCCGTGAAGCCCAGCGCGCGCGGCGAGCTGGAGATCACAGCCGTCAATCAGGCTTACCTCAATCTCGATCAGTTGAACGTTCAGATCATGCAGCGCGGTTATGCGTGGCTGGACACGGGTACGCATGACAGCCTGCTGGAAGCAGGGCAGTTCATCGCGACATTGGAGCACCGGCAGGGATTGAAGATCGCGTGTCCCGAAGAGATTTCGTGGCGCAATGGATTCATCTCCACCGAGCAGCTCGAAAAGCTCGCCACGCCGCTCGAGAAAAGTGGCTATGGCAAATACCTCAAACACCTGTTGATCGACGAGGTGCGATCGTGAAAGCAACGCCCACCGCCATTCCCGATGTGCTGGTGATCGAACCCAAAGTGTTCGGCGATGCGCGCGGTTTCTTTTTTGAGAGCTTTAATCAGAAGGCTTTCGACGAAGCCGTAGGCAAGCATGTCGACTTCGTTCAGGACAATCACTCGCGATCTGTGAAGGGTGTGCTGCGCGGGCTGCACTATCAGATCCAGCAACCGCAAGGGAAACTGGTGCGCGTTGTTCGAGGCTCTGTGTTCGACGTGGCGGTGGACATTCGAAAGTCGTCGCCAACGTTCGGCAAATGGGTAGGCGTGGAGCTAACCGATGAAAACCACAAGCAGTTATGGGTGCCCGAAGGTTTTGCGCATGCTTTCCTGGTGCTGAGCGAGAGCGCTGAATTTCTCTACAAGACCACAGATTACTACGCACCCGCCTACGAGCGCTGCATTGCGTGGAATGATGCCGCACTGAGCATCGCGTGGCCTGATACCGGCGCGCCGCCGCAGCTTTCCGCCAAAGATGCAGTCGGGTCTTCGCTGGACGAAGGCGATTTGTTCCCGTAAGTATGTTGGAGCTTGCGGGTTCGAAGCAAAGAGTTATTGCGGTCGATCTCGATGGAACACTGGTCTGATCGAATCTGCTCGTAGAGAGGGTTTTTTGCTGCTGCGCTAGCAGCCGTTTCTTTTTTTGAAGGAGCCCTTTGGCTTTTGAAAGGGAAGGCGCAGCTCAAACGCAAGGTCGCCAAATGGTGACCCCTGCCACCTAGATGCTGCCATGCAAAAGGCTGTTGGCCGCAGGCAGCATGGCTCGGCGAGCAGAAGACGGCGGGTGATCTCTATTTGATTCGGCAACAGCCTCAGTTTGGAACAGAGGCGAAAAGCCCAAACTGCCATCCACAAATGGAGTGAGCTGTTTCGCGTTGTTGGTAACCCTATGGTGGATCGGAGTTCAAGTAGCCTTGTTGCCATCGGCCGCCTTGAGCATCCGCCGCAAGGTTTCGTCGAGCGACGGTGTGTACAACTGGATGCCCTGCTTTGCAACAAGTGCCTGGAGCTTCGTTGCATTGCCGCACAGTCGGCGCACTTCGTTCTCCCGTACAAATGCGGGATTGATTTCGATGCGGGGGGAGTGTCCCGTCAGGCGCACAAAGGTGTCGATGACGAATCGGAGCGCATAAGGCTGCCCTGAACAGATGTTGTACGTTTCCCCGGGCTCGCCGTATGAAAGCAACTGCAGATAGGCATCGCAAACCATCTGCACATCGTTGAACTCGCGTTCCACGTCCAGGTTGCCCAGCGCAATGGAGTGCTCACGTGCCGCGAAATGCATCGCGAGCTTCGGGATCAGGAAATTGACGTCCTGACCTGGACCGGTGTAGTTGAACGGACGGGTAATCACCAGGTTCAACCGATCGGCATACGTGCGCGCCATGTATTCCATGGCCAGCTTGCTCATGCCGTAATGATTGGCAGGCGCTGGCGTCTGCGTCTCGTCGATGGGCGAGTGGGTGGTATTGCCGTAGATGTTTGCACTGCTGGCAAGGAGCACGCGATTCGGACGCACTGGCAGCTGGGTCAACGCGCTTAGCAGGTTGGTCGTGCCGACCACGTTGACGGCGTAGAACGCCTCGTTGTGGGCATGGCCGACGAAGCTGATTGCCGCCAGATGCACCACGGCATCTGGTGTGATACCTAGCACTTCGTCGCATAGCGCGTTGGCGTTCGTCAGGTCGGCTTGCAGTGCGACCACAGTGTGGCCTGCTGCTACGGCGCGCTCAGCAAACAGTCGGCCGGTGAAACCCTCTGCGCCAGTCAGCAGAATCTTCAAAACGAAAAGCCCTGCGTATTCCGGCGTACATCGGCTTCGACCATCATCTGGCACAGCTGCTCCAGTGTGGTCGCGGGCTCCCATCCCAGCTTGGCCTTGGCCTTGGCGGGGTTGCCGATCAAAAGTTCGACTTCGGCGGGCCGATAGAACTTCGGATTCACGCGCATCACGATCTTGCCGGTTGCCGTATCGACGGCGGATTCGGCTTCGCCGCTTCCCTTGAACTCAACGTTGATGCCCGCACCCTTGAACGCCATGCTCACGAAATCGCGCACGGTCTCCGTGCGGTTTGTGGCCAGCACATATGTGTCTGGTTCATCGACCTGCAGCATGCGCCACATGCCTTCAACATACTCCTTCGCAAAGCCCCAGTCGCGCTTGGCATCGAGGTTGCCGAGTTCCAGTACATCGAGCTTGCCGAGCTTGATCTTGGCGACACTGTCGGTGATCTTTCGTGTCACGAACTCGCGACCACGCAACGGGCTCTCGTGATTGAACAGGATGCCGCTGCAGCCGAAGATGTCGTAGCTTTCACGGTAGTTGATGGTCATCCAGTGCGCGTAGAGCTTGGCCACGCCATAGGGGCTGCGTGGGTAGAACGGAGTTTCTTCGACCTGCGGAATAGCCTGTACCTGACCGAACATCTCGGAGGTTGAGGCTTGGTAGAAGCGAATCTTGGGGTTGACAAGGCGAATGGCTTCGAGCAGATGCAGCGCGCCAATGCCCGTGATCTGTGCCGTGGCGACAGGCTGGTTGAAGCTCACGCCAACGAAGCTCTGAGCAGCGAGGTTGTAAACCTCGTCAGGAGCTGTGTCGCGGATCAGCCCGATTGAACTGCCGAGATCCGTTAGATCGTATTCGATGAGGTTCAAGTCGGGATTGTTCTGAATGCCAAGCTCTTCGATGCGCCAGAGGTTGACGGAACTGGTCCGTCGATAGGTACCGTAGACTACGTAGCCCTTGCTTAGTAGCAGCTCGGCCAAGTAAGCCCCATCTTGTCCGGTGATGCCTGTGACGACGGCGTGTTTCTTCATGTAAATCTCTCATTCAAATAGATCGGGGTCAACGCTCGATGGCTGGAAAGCTCAGAGTGAAGACCCTTGAATTTTGCCGCAAAGACGATCCCGCTCCGCGAGCAGGAACGTAAGCGAGATGGAACTTGCGTCAGCTGTCATGTGATACGGTCTCTTTTCTGACGGCGGACATCGAATCCAAGGCGCAGGTAAGTGGTTATGCTACCTATGTCAACTCGGAAGCTCCGCTTTCTTTGTTCGGATCTTGACCTCCTTCCCCACACCTGCAGGTGAGGCCAAAAAAATAAATGCCTTTCATTTCTTACGCTCAAAATTCTGAAGACGTGATGCTCTGGCGAGCGCTCAGTCACGTTCGAGTCGGCTTCTACGTGGACGTTGGTGCCTGGTCTCCTGATCTAGATTCTGTGACTAGAGCCTTCAGCGACAAGGGGTGGCATGGCATCAATATCGAGCCCAACCCGTACTACTACGCCCAATTGCTCGAAAGAAGGCCTCTTGACATCAACCTTCGGGTTGCCGTCGGCGACCGAATTGGCTCGGTTTCGATGAACTTTATTGGAGACACGGGGCTTTCAACAGTCGATCCGCGAATCGCCGAAAGCCACAAAGCGGCCGGAATGGCCGCAAGGCAAGAAGCGGTCGATCTGACCACATTGGCGGCCATCTGGACAAAGCACATCCCACAGACCCAGGCCGTTCATTTTTTGAAGGTCGATGTAGAGGGTCTCGAAAAGGAAGTCCTTGCAGGGAATGATTGGCAACGCAATAGGCCATGGATCGTCCTCGTAGAGGCCACTCTTCCAGTTGTAGTCCTAGGGGCCGATCTTCCTCTTTCCAGGGTTGAAAGCCATGAGCAATGGGAATCATTGTTGATAGCTGCGCGCTATATACATTGCTACTCCGACGGCCTCAATCGCTACTACGTGGCAGAAGAGCATCCTGAACTGCTTGACGCTTTCAAGTTCCCTCCCAATGTCTTTGATAGGTTTATTTCTGCGGAAGTTGCTCACTACAAAGATCTTGTTCAAACTGCACAAGCACTGACTGGCAAGACTCAGCACGAATTGAGTTTGCTTCGTGAGCGCCATCGAAAAAGTCTGGCGCAGGCGTTGATCAACGCAGAAGCTCTCGAAAGTAAGCGAGTTGAAGTAGAGGCGCGCGAGGCAGAGACGCATCGGCGTGCCAACGCGCAATTGGCTGAATTGCGCGCGCGAGATGCGATGGTGGCCGAAGCCAATCAACGTGCTATCCAGGCAGCACACCAGCATCAAGCCATACTGAATTCCACCTCCTGGCGACTGACAGGGCCCATACGGCGGATCGTTTCGAAAATTCCGGCTCCCCTGCGGAGTCAGGCGAGACGTATGGTAAAGGCCGCGTGGTGGGCTCTCACCCCTTGGCGCTTGCCCCAGCGGCTTCGTTTCATTCACAGCCGAAGCGCGGTCACGCAGGCTGGTGCAGGCACGCAGTTGGCGTTAGCTCATGGCGAGGGCAGCGCAGTGGTGCTGTCGATTCCCCCTGTTGGGGCCTACGCTCAGTGGCTCCGGAATGGCGAGACCCGTTCTGCTCCGGCGACCTTCGCTGCGAGCGAGGGGCCGGTTGTGAGCTTTCTTATCTACAGCGTCGAGTCCGCCGAAGGGCTGTCGCGTACGCTGGGCTCTGTTCGTGGTCAGTCGCACGGAGTGTGGGAAGTAATCTTGTGCCAGTCAAATGCCGCAGATCAAGCGACAACGTCCTTGATCACTCAACTGGCAAAGTCCGATCCGCGCATCATCGTGGTCAACGCAATCAATGGCGGCGAAGCAGCGTGCCTAGAGGCTTCGCTCGCGAAAGCAACAGGGCAGTTTGTTGCCATCCTGGATTGCGGCGATTTGTTGGCGCCGCACGCGCTGAACGAATTCGCCGCAGGGTTAGATCACGCTCCGGAAGCGGATATCTTCTACAGCGACGAAGACGAGGAATCGCCGACGCATTTTCGTGATGCGCCTTACTTCAAGCCGGGCTGGTCGCCCGATCTTCTATACGCGTTCAACTATTTCGGTCGCTTGACCCTGCTTCGGCGTTCGCTCGTCCAGCGAGCAGGCGTTGCTGCCGATGGCGGGACGGCGGTGGAGTGGGATCTCAATTTGCGCGTAAGCGACCTTGCCCAACAGATTCAACGAATTCCTAAGGTGCTGTGCCATCGAAAGCTTGGAAGTGATCGGGGGCGCCCCGCCGCTCTGACGCCAAGAGCGGCGGACTGTCGCGCCGTTATCGAGAGGTATTGGACGCGGCAAGGGTTTGCTGCGGTTGCGGAAACCCAAGTCGACGGTACCCAGCGAGTGGTGTGGCCCATGGAGGAGCCTCCACTGGTGTCGATCGTCATCCCGACCAAGAACAAGGCGCATCTCTTGCGCATGTGTGTGGACGGTTTGTTGCTCGGGACCGACTATGCCAACAAGGAAATCATCATTGTCGACACGGGCTCCGACGAGCCGGAGACGCTGGCGTACTACGAAGAACTTCGCGCTTTTCGCGAAATTCGCATTGTTCATTTCCGGAAGAAGTTCAACTACTCGGCGGCCTGTAACTATGGCGCTTCGTGTGCGCATGGGGAGATGTTACTGTTCCTTAACAACGACATCGAGGTCATCTCGAGGGACTGGCTGCAGGAAATGGTTCGCTTTGCGTTGCGGCCTGGAGTCGGGGTTGTTGGTACCAAACTGATCTTCCCCTCACTCGAGTTGCAGCATGGTGGCGTGGGGATCGGTATCCACCTTTGTGCGCTGATGTATCGGAGCGCTGATGGTCAAGGATGGAGCGTGTTTGGCTCGGCAGATCACCCTCGCAACTGGCTCGCGATCATGGGCGCGTGCCAACTCGTACGACGCGAAGCGTTCGAGCGAGTTGGGGGATTTGACGAAGCTTATCTAGTGGCGATGAGCGATGTCGCGTTATGTTTGCAGATTTGGCGGGCGGGCTACCGTACGGCTTATGCACCACACGCTTGCCTCGTCCATCATGAGGGCGCGACGCGTGGCAATGCAAACCCGACCGAAGATGTACGCCGTATCGCCGACGATATCCGTACCTTGGGAATCGATGAGGATCCGTATCTCCATCCAGAGATGGATGGCACCATGGCGATTCCGACGTTGAGACTCGGCGGCGCACCGTCGGTACGCGACATTCTCAAGACGCGCATCGACCAAGATGGTTCACTGCCTTTGTCGCGATGGGCGTTGGATTTGTTCAACGACGAAGCATGTCTGATGGTGGCGGGGTTGCCGCGCGAAGCGGTGGTGTGGAATCCCCAGCCTGCTCACAAGGTTTGCGATAAGTGGTCGGCTGCGCGTTGGTGTTTGGACTTATTGCGCAGCAACGCCGAAGTGCGAAACCGTTTCCCCAAGGCACTATCAGCGGGCATCTCGGGCGATTTCGTGCATTGGCTAAAGGCCGACGGTGTGGCGCGATTCAGTCTGCCTGCCACGTTTTTTGAGGCGATCGAGGAGCTTTTCTCGACGGACATCTCGGCAAATGCGCGACAGACCTTCCTGTATCGCGCCGATGTTCGCGTCTCGATGCCACATGGCTTGACGCCTGCGGGGCGGCCCGCGCTGTTTCAATGGTTCATTCGGCACGGGCGGCGCGAGGGGGGACTGCGCCTCGAAGAAATTTGGTGGCTGTTCTGGCTGGCGGCCGAGAATCCGTCGCTCGAGTTGGTGCGCGCCTATCTGTTCACACCCTCATGGCAACGCCTTTATCCAGACGCGATGACGGTTTTTGGGCGTCGGGCCTTTGCAAACTGGTTTGCCGCAACTTATCGGGCGGAAGGCAACTGGATCGAGCCATTGCAATGGCCGCTGGACGTGCCCCCGGCCAAGCAATTGCGGGAGGCCTACTATGCCCGGGAGCATTGGCAGACTCAGCATCCGCGTGCGCTTGAAGACGAGAGTAAGGGCGCCGCGTTCATCGACTGGCTACAGTCCGATGAAGTAACGCACTCTGCTGAAGTTAGTGCCTGGTGCAGGCATCTCAACAAGCAAGCAGTCGTTAGGGAGCTTGTAGCACCTGGCGTTAATGTTCTGGGACATTTTTGCTATCCCTCGGGACTCCGGGTGTCGGTTGAGGCACTGGTCGATAGCCTCAAGCGCGCAGGCGTCGCGACTTCTTTGCGTGACATTCGGACGGACAAGAAAGATGATCCTTGTCACCTCGCGTTCGACGGCTTGGAAGACTTCGATATCACCATCATTCATACGCAACCTGAGCCGTTCTTCGAAGAGGTGTATGCGCGAGTCGATCTGGCTGAACGCACCCGGCGCACCTACCGCATCGCTTATTGGTACTGGGAGTTCGATTCGATCCCGGACTCCTGGATCGAACAGGCTGCAACGGTTGATGAGGTGTGGGTCGCAACGGAGTTTGTGGCGAAAGGCGTGCGTGAGCGCTTGTCCATTCCGGTACGCACGTTGTTTCCGGGGGTCAAGCTGGGTGCGTACCAGCGGCGCGATCGCGAGTACTTTGGACTCGAGCGCGGCAAGTACACTTTTCTCTTTACCTTCCACATGATGAGCATCATGGAGCGGAAGAATCCGCTGGGGCTTATCCGCGCCTTCAAGAGCGCATTCACACGGGACGAGCCAGTCTGCCTGGTGCTTAAGACTTCGTTTGGCGATCGCCATCCGGCGCAAATCGAGGAACTGCGCCGGGCCGCGGCCGATAGCAATATCACGATCATCGATCAGGTCTACAGTTCGGACGAAGTGCTGTCGCTGATGGATGCGTGCGATTCGTATGTTTCCCTGCATCGCAGCGAAGGCCTAGGCCTGACAATGGCAGAGGCGATGCTGATGGGCAAACCAGTCATCGCCACCAATTACTCAGGCAACGTGGACTTCATGGATGACTCTAATAGTCTTCTTGTGCCTTATAAGCTCAAGAAGCTCGGCCGTCCGATTCCTCCCTATGATGCCGATTTCGAATGGGCTGAGCCTTCAATCGAAGTTGCGGCCCAATTGATGCGGCGCGTATATGAAAATCAGGCTTGGGCCAGGGAGTTGGGCGAACGGGCAAAAACGAGCGCAGAAAAAAACTTGGCACTTGATGCTGCAGGACATGAAATGTCAAGCAGACTGGCTGAGATCAAGATAACTCTGCAAAACAGGGCGTCACAGAGTTTTTGAATGCCGGACGCGTATGCGGATCTTCTTTGGCTTCTGACCTTGCCCTCGAAAAACGTATCCCTTGCTGAGTGTTTCAATGCAAGCAAGGAGAGTTGAAATGACGAAGACAGCAAGAGCGTGCTACACGCTTGAGTTCAAGCAGGAGGCGATGCGGCTGGTCGAAGGCGGCCAGAGCATCGCGGCGGCGGCGGGTAGTACCTTGGGCGTGGTCGAGCAAACCTTGTTCAACCGGGCCAAGGCACAGCGCTGATCTCGCCCAATCTGCTGAACCGCGAATTCACCGTCACGCAACCGGACAAGGCCTGGGTGGGCGACATCACCTACATCGCCACGGATGAGGGCTGGCTGTTCCTGGCGGTGGTGATCGATCTGTTCAGCCGCCAGGTGGTGGGGCGGGTCGCTGCGCGATGAAATGACGCGCGAACTCGTGATCGATGCGCTGCGCATGGCGTAGTGCAAGCGGCACGCGAGCAAGCAGGCGTGTCTGATCTTTCACCGCGATCAGGGTAACCCGACGCAAGCATCCAACTTTTCACCAGCGTGGATGTCGGACGTACGGAGGCGTGGTGACGTCAGCCCCAATCGCCCGTCATAGTGAGTTGGAGATAGTCGATTCTCGTCTCTGAAGTCCAAGCGCCGTAGGTTTCGTAGCCGATGTTGACGTGCTCAATGCCCCACCTCATCGAATCTACATTCCCGCCGTACTGTGCTGTGACCCGTGCGATCGCCGAAACCAGCCTGTCCTTCAAGTTCGCACGAATGCTGCGCGGCCCACCGTCATGCGTCGAGGGGGTGAAGAAGTCGGCGCTGCTTTCGATGAAGATCGGAAACGAGTGTTGGTCCCTCATGATCTGCTGGGTGCTTTGACGGTTTCGATTGTCGTAGAGCGGAATCTGATACCAGAGGCGATTTGTGAAATCTGCGTTCACAGGTTCAATGTTTCCCGCAGCATCCAATCCAGACAGCAGCAGTGTCAGGGGGAACATGTTGGGATTGTTCGGGTCTGCTGTGCAGTGCGCCTGCGAGTCGCTATTGATGACTTGGAAATCGCACGCCAAGTCAATTGAATACTGTCGCCCGACCGTCAGCAGGGTGTGAGGTGCAGGCAAGGAACCGGGACCCGTGCGAAGAAAATCGTCAACTAGCAGGAGGTGAAGCCATCCCTGGCCAGCTACTCGACATCCTCCGTTGTAAGCTGCACTTCCACTGGTTGCTAGCCGGACGCCCTGACTGGCTTGTCGGACCAATTGTTCCGACGCCGTGTTCATGACTTGCTCGCCGTTCTGCAACTGTGAAAAGCTCGAGAAAAGGCCCCATCGATTTGTTCCTGCACCATCGGATTGATTGATGCTCCAAGCTGGAGGCGCGGCTGGATCGTTACCGTTCGGAACGTAGACGCGCGAGCGGTCTACGTAGTCGCAAAAGTTGCCGCGAAATGCCGGATCCGAAACTAGGTTGGCACTGGCAGTTGGCATGTTGAAGTTGCTCCTTGATCAAATTGCAAAACTCTTCAGTGCGACACTGCTCGAGGGGCATGGGCGCGCCCGTACCGCCGTGACCGTAAGTCGCGGTACTTCGGCGGCTGTTTCCGAGAAGGTGTGCTCGAAAAACGCTTGGATGCCGAAGGGCTGTTTAAATATGCAGTATTTTAGAAAGCATGAGCAACACGCCGGCGAACCTCTGGATTGCCACCTTCGCGCACTGGCCGCAGCAGTGGCACACCGTTGACCCCCTCAATCTGGAGAAGACCGACGTCCCGACAACTTCTCGGGGCACGCGAATGAGCGCCGTGAACGCGTGCACCGAGGGCATGGAGAAATCGCCGACGTTCAAGGACGCCTTGGCCCGTGGCAAGCGCCTCGTTTGGCCATTCGCATCGCCGGCATCCGCTCTTGATCAGCGATGAATAGATCGCTGAGTTCGGGCTCAAAGATTGCGTAGTTGCCGGACTGATCAACGTCAACCGGGCGTGTGATTTTTGCCGTCAGTGCCGAGTGCAATCTGGCAGCGTGATCCGCCTGCGGATGTAGGCCTGTCGTTGCTTGTTTTACTGCTCGACGATCCGCCCATGCTCGAGGTGGATCACGCGGTTGCATTCCTTGGCGATCAGCTCAGGCGAATGCGAGGCCAGCACCAGAATGCCGGACTTCGAAACCACGTCTCTCATCCGCTTTTCGGCTTTCTCGGTGAACTCCGCATCGCCCACCGAGAGCCATTCATCCATCAACAGGATGTCTGCCTGAACGCTGGTCGAGATCGAGAACGCAAGCCGCATCATCATGCCGGTCGAATAGGTGCGCACCGGCATGTTGACGTACTCGCCCAGTCCGCTGAACTCGCAGATGTCGGGCGTGAGGCGGTCGATTTCTTTCATGCTCATGCCCATCACGAGTCCGCGCAGCATGATGTTTTCGATGCCCGTGGCATCCATCTCGATGCCGAGCGACGGGTCGATCAGGCTGGCGACCGAGCCCTGCCGCGTGAACTCGCCCGACGACGGTTCGTAGACGCCGGCCAGCGTGCGCAGCAAGGTCGACTTGCCTGCGCCGTTGTGACCCACCAGGCCGAGCCGGTCACCGCTCTTGAGTTCGAGGTTGACGCCACTGAGCGCTTGAACCACGGTCACGCCGGTTTCCTTGCCGAAGCGTCCGCCAGTCACGGAGGCTGCAAGCGTCTTCTTGAGGGAGTTGGCACCAGCGCCATAGATCGGGAAGTTGACCGCGACGTTTTTGAGTGAAATGAATGCCATGGATCAGAGCCAGTAGACGACGCGGCGGCGGTACTTCGAGAACAGAAGAATGGCGAGGGTCAGACACATCACCGTCCAGACCAGGATGCCGATCCAGCTATGGATGTGTGCAACGCCGCCCATCAGCGGGGTGCGCAGGAGGTCCAGCATTTGTGCGAACGGATTCCACAGCACGTACTTGGCGCGTCCGGGAAGGCTCTCGGGCAGCCAGAACACCGGCGTCAGGAACATCAGCATCTGCATCACGCTAGTGACGATTTGCGTGACGTCGCGATAGCGCGTACAGATGAGGCCCAGCAGCAGTCCCAAGGCATGCGCATTGATGATCAGGATGGCAAAAGCCGGCAAGACGAGCAATACCGACCAGGATAGCGAAATGCCGGCCCAGATCGCCACCGGGATGTAAAGCACGATCTGATGGGCAAACTGGATCAAGTTGCGAGCCAGGCTGCGCCAGACGAACAGGCTGATCGGAAAGTAGCCTTGCTTGAGATAGTTGGACGACCCGACGAAGGCATTGCAGGCATCCGTAACGATGCTGGAGAAGAATCCCCAGAAGATGATGCCGAGCGCCAGGTGCGGAAAGAACCTGGAAAGCTCGGTGCCGAACAGCGAGCTATACAGCGGGCCCATGCCGCCGATCATCACGCCCATGCTCAAGGTGAGCCACATCGGGCCGAGCATCGAACGGCGATAGCGCAGAACAATGTCGAACCAGGCGAGGGTCCACCAGATGTCGGTGCGGCGGGTGCCTTGCCACCAGTCAGATAAGGCGCTTCGGTGTAGATTGGAATGGACTTGGCTCATGTACGTCCGTAAGTGTCCGCAAGGCGGACGATGTCGTCTTCGCCCAGGTAGCCACCACACTGCACTTCGATGAGCACGAGCTCTTCGTCGCCGGTGTTGGTGAGGCGGTGTTTCTCTTTCAGGGGAATGTAGCGGTATTGGCCGGGGAGGGTCTGGTGCTCGACGTCTCCGATCTGCACGATGCCCTGGCCTTGTACCACTACCCAATGCTCGGCGCGCTGGTGATGATATTGGAGCGAGAGCGCTTCACCGGGCCGGACCGTGATTCGCTTGACCTTGTAGCCTTCTTCTTCCTTGAGCGAGGCGTACGTGCCCCACGGGCGGTGGACCACTGGCGGCAGATGCACGGTCTCGTGCTTGCGGGCCTTCAGTACATCGACGACTTTTTTCACCTTCTGTGCACTGTCCTTGTGGAGCACGAGCAGCGCGTCTGGCGTATCGACGATCACGAGGTCGTGGACGCCCACGGTAGCAACGACCTTCGGTCCATAGCTCTCGACCTGCACATGCGTACCGGTCGTGTCGAGTGCCACCACGTCGTCGGGCAACGTGTTGCCGCTGGCGTCGGGGGTCAAGGCGTTGGCAACGGCGGGCCAGGAGCCCACGTCGCTCCAGCTGAATTTGGCGGGAACCACATGAACATTGGAGGCGCGTTCCAACACTGCATAGTCGATGCTGATGTCCGGTTGCAGGCCGAATGCATGAAGATCGAAATTCACGGATTCGCCCGCGGTCTTGGCAGTTTCCAAAGCATGCCTTGCTGCCCGGATCACGTCGGGGGCATGCTTTTCGAGGGCCGCGATGATTGTGTCTGCCGTGAAGGCGAACATGCCGCTGTTCCAATAGTAGCGACCCGTGGCCAGGTACTTCTGTGCTGTCTCGAGGTCGGGCTTCTCGACGAAACGCTTGACTCCCTGGCTCTCGCGCGAGACATGCTCGACCTCGATATAGCCGAAACCCGTATCGGGGCTCGTCGGGCTCACGCCGAATACCACGAGGTTGCCTTCCTGGGCCAGGCGGAAAGCCTCGGTCGCACTGGCGACGAAAGCATGCACGTCGGGCACGAGGTGGTCTGCAGAAAGAACAAGCATGACCGTATCGCCGCTGAACTGGTGCGCGCACTGCAGCGCAGCCAACGCGATGGCCGGGCCGGTGTTGCGTCCCTTGGGCTCGAGAAGAAAGGTCGTGGCCGGGGGGTCGCTCATCTGCCCGAGCACGTCCTTCGTGAGGAACAGATGATCCTTGTTTGTAACGATCATCAGGTCGCCCGTGCCGCAGGCCTGACCGCGTTCGACGGCCTGTTGCAGCAGCGTTGAGTCGCCGATCTTCATGAATGGCTTGGGAAAAGCCTGGCGCGAAGCAGGCCAGAGCCTGGAACCGGCGCCTCCCGAGAGCACCACTGAGAGTAGCCTCATTGTTTTCCTTTAGCTTTTTAACCAGCCAATTTTACGGGCAGCCCTCCGATGATCGGTCTTGGGGCGAAACGGCTGCGGCTGTCCTTTGTTGCGCGTGGTTGCGAAGATAATCCCCTCCCGCAAGGTCGGCCCTCCATGTTTCGGCATTGCTCGGTCTATCTCAGGTACTTCCTGACAAGCTCCGCCTCACCCGTTCTCCGCGATGCGCATCCTATGAAATCTGTCTATCGATTCATCCTCGGCCTGGCCGGACTCTGGCAAGGCCCCGGACTGATGGGGCGCGTTCAGCGGGCATGGCGAATGTTCAAGAAATCGGGCTGGCCGGGCATCCGCTGGGAGCTGGGCCGGCGCTTCGGCGGCTACAACAACTATTCGTCCTGGGTGCGCCGCTACGACACGCTGACGCCCGAGTTGCGCGACCGCATTGCCCAGCGCGTGGCCGCCATGAAAGACCGGCCCCTGATCTCGGTCGTCATGCCCACCTACAACCCGAACCCCGGCTGGCTGCGCGAGGCCATCGAATCGGTGCGGGCGCAGATCTACCCGAACTGGGAGCTCTGCATCGCCGACGATGCCTCTCCCTCGGCGGAGGTGCGCCAGATACTCAAGACCTACAGCGAGAGCGACCCCCGAATCAAGGTCTTCTTCCGCCCCGAGAACGGCCACATTTCGGCCGCATCCAACAGTGCGCTGGAACTGGTCTCGGGCCCCTGGGTCGCGCTGATGGACCACGACGACCTGCTCCCCGCGCATGCGCTCTTCTGGGTGGCAGATTGCATCGCGGCCCATCCCGACGTGAAGCTGATCTATTCCGACGAGGACAAGGTCGACGAGGGCGGCCACCGGTTCGGTCCCTACTTCAAGTGCGACTGGAACGTCGATCTCTTCGGCTCGCAGAACATGTTCAGCCACCTCGGCGTGCTTTCGACCGAGCTCATGCGATCGGTCGGTGGTTTCCGCGTTGGCATGGAAGGTTCGCAGGACTGGGACCTCGTGCTGCGCTGCATGGAGCGCGTCGAGCCCGGGCAGATCCGCCACATTCCGCGCGTGCTGTATCACTGGCGCGTGCACAGCGAGAGCACGGCCCGTTCGATGAGCGCCAAGCCCTACGCGGCCATCGCGGGCGAGCGTGCCCTCAACGAGCACTTCGTGCGCACCGGTGTGCGCGCCAGCGCCGAACACCTCGACTTCGGCTACCGGGTGCATTACGCCTTGCCCGATGTCTTACCCTTGGTTTCGGTAATCATCCCCACGCGCAACGCCCTGAAACTGACGCGCCAGTGCGTGGAGTCGATCCTCGCGAAGACCAGCTATTCGAACTACGAGATCATCATCGTCGACAACGGCTCCGACGATCCGGACACGCTCGCTTGGTTCAAGCGCATTGCTTCGGAAAAGCCGAATGTCCGCGTGCTGCGCGACGACCGCGACTTCAATTACTCGGCGCTCAACAACGGTGCGATCCCCGCAGCGAACGGCGAAATCCTCGCGCTGGTGAACAACGACATCGAGGTCATCACGCCCGACTGGCTGAGCGAGATGGTTTGCCTGGCCGTTCAGCCGGGTGTGGGGGCGGTGGGGGCCCGGCTCTGGTATCCGAACAGGACACTGCAGCACGCGGGCGTGATCCTCGGCATCGGCGGCATTGCGGCGCATGCGCATCGGGGCATGCCGGTCGGGCGTGAAGGTTATGGCGGCCGCGCTGCACTGATTCAATCGTTCTCCGCCGTCACGGCGGCCTGCCTCGTGATTCAGAAACGGCACTACCTCGCTGTTGGCGGCCTCGATGAAGTGCATCTGAAGGAGTCCTTCAACGACATCGACTTCTGCCTGCGCCTGCGCGAAGCGGGCCTGCGCAATGTCTGGACGCCGTATGCGGAACTGTTCCATTACGAGTCCGCGACCCGTTCGAAGAACATGTCCCCGAAGAGGCAGGCGCAGTTCCAGGAAGAGTCCGCCTACATGCACCAGCGCTGGGGCGATCTCATCCAGAACGACCCCGCTTACAGCCCCAACCTCATGCTGGCCCGCGAGGACTTCAGCTACGCCTGGCCGCCCCGCCTGCCTCCGGTCTGATGGCCCTCGACGTTTCCGTCGCGCTCTGCACCCGCAACGGCGCGCGCTATCTCCCCGAGCAGATCCGCAGCATCTGCACGCAGACGCCGTTGCCGCGGGAGATCGTGCTGTCCGACGACGGTTCGACCGACGACACCCTGGCCGTCGTGCGCGACACCCTTGCGCAGTGCGACGTGGCCGATCGGATCGAATTGCGCGTATTCAGCAACGTGCCGCCCCTGGGCGTCACGCGCAATTTCGAGCAGGCCGTGCGCGCCTGCAGCCATGACCTCATTGCCTTGTGCGACCAGGACGATGCCTGGCATCCTGGCCGGCTCGCGCGCATGGTGGCGCAATTCGAGTCCCGTCCCGACCTGTTGCTGTTGCACACCGACGCACGCCTCGTCGATGCGGAGCTGAAACCGTTGGGCTCCACGCTCTTCCATGCACTGGAAGTGCAGCCCGTAGAGCTGGAGGCCATCGCGCACGGCGAGGCCTTCGGCGTGCTGCTGCGGCGCAATCTCGTGACCGGCGCCACCACGGTGTTCCGCAAGACCTTGCTCGAAGTCGCGCTGCCGTTCGCGCCCGAATGGGTGCACGACGAGTGGCTGGCCGCCGTGGCCGCGGCCATCGGCCGCATGGACGTGCTGCCCGAACCAACCATCGACTACCGCCAGCACGCGAGCAACCAGATCGGCGCGCGGCGGCTCACCTTGTCCGAGAAGATCGCCAAGGCATTTGTCGAGCGTGGCGACAAGCACGTGGCGCGTCTGCGCCGGGCCGAGGCGTTGCTGCAGCGCCTGCAGCAACTCGGCACCAGGGTGCCAGCCCGTTACCTGGAGGCACAGCGCGACAAGGTTGCGCACCAGCGGTTCCGGGCCGAACTTCCGTCAGCGCGGCCGCTGCGTCTCTTGCCGATCCTGATCGAGGCGGCGCGTGGCCGCTATGCGCGCTTTGGCCGCGGTGGGCACGCCATCGTGCAGGACTTGCTCGAACGCGGCTGACTCAACTGCGAAGCCGCCAGTACCGCCAGAACGCCCCCGACAGCCACACCTTCAGCAGGCTGGTCACGTGCCAGTACAGGTATTTCTTGCTCCGGTGGCTTTCGCGTTGTGCGTCGTGCCGCGCCACCAGGTCTTCGCCCACCTGCAGCTTCCAGCCAGCGAGTCGGGTGCGTGCGCAGATGTCGAAGTCTTCCCCGTACATGAAGAAGCGCTCGTCGAAGCCACCGAGCTGCCGGTACGCCTCGCTGCGAAACAGCATGAACAGCCCTGGAATCCACGCCGGCACGCTGGGCCGCACGTAACCGGGCTTCTTGCGCCCGACGATCTCGAAGGGGGTGAGCATGGCCCGGTGCGGCTCCGGTGTGTTCTTTCCCGGCTCCAGGATGCGTGGTGTCAGCAACCCGGCGTCGGCCGCGGCTTGCGCCAGCAGCGGCGTCAGTACGTCGCTGTCGAAGCGAATGTCCGGGTTCAGCACCAGGAACCACGCCGTGCCGCAGCGCTCGAAGGCCTGGTTGTGATTGGCGCCGAAGCCCTTGGGGCTCGCGTTCCCGATCCGCTCCACCTCGAAGCCCCAGTTGCGGTCAGCGAGCACGTCCGGCTCGGGGATGTTCAATGTGAGCACGACCTTGTCAATGACGGCTCGGCTGTGCCGGTCCAACTGCTCGAGCAGCGGCAGCACCAGCGGGAGCTGGCCGTGGCTCACGATTGAAATGGTGATCGGGGGGCGGGGGGAGGGAGGCGTGGGCATGGTCTAATTTCGCTCGGGAATTCTAGGGTTCCCCAACCCCCACACATGATTGCTCTGATCGTCATCAGTTTCTTCGTCGCCGCTTTCGCGGTCCAGCTGTTCATGCGCCGCGCGCGCAGGCATGCCCGCCTCTATGGCGCCGACATGCCTCAGCGCTTCCACAAAGGCCATGTGCCGCGCCTGGGCGGTGCGGGCATCCTGCTGGGCATGGGCGTGGCATGGCTGGCAGCCGGCGTCACCGGCACCGATCCGTTCAACGTGTCGTGGCCCGTCAAGACCTCGATGCTCACGTTGTTGTGCATCGCGCCGGCAGTGCTGGGCGGCATCGTCGAAGACGTCACCCAGAACGTCAAGGTGCGCTACCGGCTGGGGCTCACCATCGGCTCCGCGCTGCTCGTGTGCTGGCTGCTGGGGCTGGGCGTGGCGCGCACCGGCTCCGAAACGGTCGACGGCTGGCTGGCGATGATTCCCTTTGCCACCGTGCTGTTCGCGGCCCTGGCCATCGGCGGCCTGCCGCATGCCTTCAACATCATCGACGGCTACAACGGGCTCGCGGGCACGGTCGCCGTGCTGGTGTGCCTGGCAATTTCCCACGTGGCGCTGCAGGTCGGCGACCGGCAGCTGGCGGCCATGGTGATCTGCCTGGTCGGCGCCACATTCGGCTTCCTGGTGTGGAACTACCCGCGCGGCAAGATCTTCGCCGGCGACGGCGGGGCCTACGTCTGGGGCATGGTGATCGCCGTGGCCTGCGTGACGCTGGTGCAGCGCCACCGCGTGGTGTCGCCCTGGTTCCCGATGCTGTTGCTGATCTACCCGGTGTGGGAGACGCTGTTCTCCATCTACCGCAAGCTGGCGCGCGGCCAGTCGCCGGGCACGGCCGACGCATTGCACTTTCACCAACTGATCTTCCGCCGCATCGTGCGCGTGGCCTTCGCGGACGACGAGGCCCGGCAGCTGCTCGCACGCAACAACCGCACTTCGCCGTACCTCTGGATGTTTGCTGCGCTGTCGGTGGTGCCGGCCGTGCTGTTCTGGAACAACACCATCGTGCTGATGTTCTTCTGCCTGCTGTTTGTCACGACCTATGTGGGCGCGTACCTGATGATTGTGCGTTTCAAGGTGCCGCGCTGGCTGCGTCCGTGAACCGGCACACCCCCAGGCTTCGCGCACTTCGTGTCGCTGCGCCAACCCCCTTGCAGGGGGCAACACCGGTGGCCCGGGAAAGCCGGTTCCACGGTGTTCCCGCGCAGTCAGTCGGCTGTCACCGCGATTGCGCGAGAATTTGAGCCTCACCTGATCGTCCACTGTTGCTTTGGAGCCTGACCGCCCATGACCGCCCCCGTCCTCAACATCCCCCCCCGCGACAAGGCCGAGATCCTGGCCCAGGCGCTGCCGTACATCCGCAAGTTCCACGGCAAGACCATCGTCATCAAGTACGGCGGCAACGCCATGACCGATCCGGCGCTGCAGGCCGACTTCGCGGAAGACGTGGTGCTGCTCAAGCTGGTCGGCATGAACCCGGTGGTGGTGCACGGCGGCGGCCCGCAGATCGAGGCGGCGCTCAACAAGCTCGGCAAGAAGGGCAGCTTCATCCAGGGCATGCGCGTGACCGACGCCGAGACCATGGAAGTCGTCGAATGGGTGCTGGCCGGCGAGGTGCAGCAGGACATCGTGGGCCTGATCAACCAGGCCGGCGGCAAGGCCGTGGGCTTGACCGGGCGCGACGGCGGCCTGATTCGCGCGCAGAAGCTCAAGCTGGCCGACCGCACCGACCCGAACCTGCACCATGACGTGGGGCAGGTCGGCGACATCGTCTCCATCGACCCCAGCGTGGTCAAGGCCCTGCAGGACGACGCCTTCATCCCCGTGGTCAGCCCGATCGGCTTCGGCGAGGAGAACGAGAGCTACAACATCAACGCCGACGTCGTCGCCGGCAAGCTCGCCACCGTGCTCAAGGCCGAGAAACTCATGCTGCTGACCAACACGCCCGGCGTGCTCGACAAGGACGGCAAGCTGCTCACCAACCTGAGTGCGCGAGAAATCGACGACCTGTTCGCCGACGGCACGATCTCGGGCGGCATGCTGCCAAAGATCGAAGGCGCGCTCGACGCGGCCAAGAGCGGCGTGAACGCGGTGCACATCATCGACGGCCGGGTGCCGCACGCGATGCTGCTGGAGATCCTGACCGACCAGGCTTACGGGACGATGATTCGCGCGCGCTGAAAGTCAATTGCGAGAGGTGCTAGCGGTACCCTTCCGGGTTGCGCTGCTGCCAGCGCCAGCTGTCGGCGCACATCTGATCGAGACTGCGGCGCGCGCGCCAGCCCAGCGTCGTCTGGGCAAGTGATGGATCGCCCCAGTAGGCGGGGACGTCGCCCGGCCGGCGCGGACCGATCTCGAAGGGTAAGGGGCGTCCACTTGCACGTTCGAAGGCCCGCACCACTTCCAGCACCGAGGCTCCCTGCCCGGTTCCCAGGTTTAGGGTAACGAGGCTCGATCGGATCTCCGCGTGTTTCAAGGCCGCGACGTGGCCTTCAGCAAGGTCCATCACGTGGACATAGTCACGCACTCCGGTGCCGTCCGGTGTTGGATAGTCGGCGCCGTGTATCTGCAATTTGTCGCGTTGCCCCACGGCGACCTGGCAGACGAAGGGCATCAGATTGTTCGGCTTGCCGTGAGGGTGTTCGCCAATCAATCCGCTTTCATGCGCGCCGACCGGATTGAAGTAGCGAAGCAGCGCGATGCGCCAGCCGGGCTGCGAGCGATAAAGGTCGACGAGCGCTTGTTCCACCATGAGCTTGGAGCGACCATAGGGGCTCGCCGGCCGCAAGGCGGCGTCTTCCGGGATCGGCGAGTGCTCCGGTTCACCGTAGACCGTGGCCGACGAGGAAAAGATCAGTGTGTTGACGCCGGCATCCCGCATCGCAGAGGCAAGCATCAGACTGCCGCCCACGTTGGTGTCGTAGTACGCCAGCGGGTCGGCCACAGATTCGCCCACTGCCTTGAGGCCTGCGAAATGGATCGCGGCTGCGAACCGCATTTCTGCGAACACACGGGCAAGCAGCGCGGCGTCGCGCACGTCGCCTTGAATGAATTGGACCTTGCTGCCGGTGATCTGACGCAGCCGCTCCAGGACGCGCACGTCGCTGTTGCAGAGGTTGTCGAGAATCACGGGCACATAGCCGGCTGCAGCCAGCGCCACGCAGCTATGGCTGCCGATGAAGCCGGCGCCGCCGGTGACCAGGATACGTTGGCTCATGAAGTTCTATCGATTGCCAGGGAAAGTAGATTTTGAACGAGCTTTCGCGAGACTGTCGGCGCGCTCAGCCGGAGAAGGCGCGTGCTCACAGCCCTGTGCGAGAATCAATTGATTACATCTTTGCACGCGCTCCCATGCAGAACGAAGAGACGACCAGTGCTTCCGGCGTAGAGACCTCTGCGGAAACGCTCACCCCCCCGACGCGCAAGCGCCCCAAGCCGGGTGAGCGGCGCGTGCAGATCCTGCAGGCGCTCGCCGCCATGCTCGAGCAGCCCGGCGCCGAGCGGGTCACCACCGCTGCGCTGGCCGCGCGGCTCGAAGTGAGCGAGGCCGCGCTTTACCGCCACTTCGCCAGCAAGGCCCAGATGTTCGAGGGCCTGATCGATTTCATCGAGCAGAGCGTCTTCACGCTGGTCAACCAGATCCTGGAGCGCGAGGGCGCCACTGGCGCCCAGCAGGCCGCCAAGATCCTCACGCTGCTGGTCCAGTTCGCCGAGCGCAACCCCGGCATGACCCGCGTCATGGTGGGCGATGCGCTGGTCTATGAAAACGAGCGCCTGCAGCAGCGCATGAACCAGTTCTTCGACAAGATCGAAGCCACGCTGCGCCAGGTGCTGCGCGGCGCCGCCGCGGCCGATGGTTCAGCCACGCCCAGCGTCGATGCGCAGGTCCGCGCCGCGGCGCTCACGGCCTTCGTGGTCGGGCAGCTCCAGCGCTTTGCGCGCTCGGGTTTCCGCCGCGCGCCTTCCGAGCACCTCGAAGCAACGATCGCATTGATCGTTTGATTCGTCCCTGTCGGGGCGATGGCTCATCGCCCCGGTGACAGGGTACCCAGGTGACGGCGCGCGGCCCGGCATCGCGCTCGACTTGCTTCGTTGCGAAGCGTAGGATCAGCGCCCCTTGCCGCCCCGTCGCGGCGACAAGTCCGTGTTCGTGTGGCTTCTTGAACGGAGGTTCGTATGAGCTATCACCTGGAAGGTCGCCTGCTCGAGGTATGCAACTGCAACGTCCTTTGTCCCTGCTGGATCGGCGAGGATCCTGACAGAGGCACCTGCGACACGATCGTCGCGTGGCGCATCGATAAGGGAACGATCGACGGCATCGACGTCGGCGGCAACACCATCGCGGCCGTGGCGCATGTGCCCGGAAACATCCTGGAAGGCAACTGGACGGCGGCGATCTTCGTCGACGAAAGCGCCTCCAAGGAGCAGGAAGAAGCGCTGCTCAAGGTCTACACCGGGCAGGCCGGCGGACCGATTGCCGACCTGGCCAAACTCATCGGCCAGGTCGTGTCGGTCGAGAGGGCGCCGATCCGCTTCACCGTGAACAACGGCAAGGGCGAGCTGGAGATCGGCAAGGACTACTACGCCGAACTCGAGCCCTACCGCGGCGCGACCGGCGGCCAGACCACCCTTTCCGACACCGTGTTCTCGACGGTTCCGGGCGCGCCGGTGTTCGTCGGCAAGGCCCCGACCTACCGGTCGAAGAATGCTGCGCTGGGCATCGACCTCGACATCAAGAACCACAACGCGCTGCAGAGCACCTTCGTCTTCGACGCATGAGCGCCGCGCCGGGCCGCCCCAAGCAAGCTCGCACCGCAATGCGAAGCACGAAGGTTGCCCAATGAACCCGGCGGCCGGCTCGCCGCCGCGCAACGTCTCGCGTCACCGCCGTGTGTTCCTGCCGGTGCTTGTTGCGCTGATCACGCTCGCGTGGATGGCGTTGTGGGCCTGGGCGCGCAGTCCTTATGGACGCTATCTCGAACACGGCGACTGGACCGCCTCGGGCCCGGCCGCGTTCCTGTGCCAGGTCGTTCCCGCCGGCGACGTGGTCGTGCCCATGGTGCTCTACGCCGCTTCGTGGATTCTCATGACGGCGGCCATGATGCTGCCGACCACGCTGCCGTTGTTCAACGCCTTCGACAGGTTGACCGAGGGGCGCCCGGATCACGGGCGCCTTCTCGTGCTGCTGGGGCTGGGCTACATGGCGGTGTGGGGCGCCTTCGGGCTGCTGGCGTACGCACTCCACAGTGCGGTGCTGGCCCTGCTCGCCAGCGCGCCGACCCTGGCGTGGCACGGCTGGGTGCTCGGTGCCGCGACCATCGCGCTGGCTGGAGCCTTCCAGTTCAGCCGTCTCAAGCACCGGTGCCTGGAGAAGTGCCGCACGCCGCTGAGCTTCGTCGTCGAGCATTGGCGGGGACAGGCGCAGGCCAGGCAGGCGTTCGCGCTGGGCACGCACCACGGCCTGTTCTGCGTCGGCTGCTGCTGGGCGCTGATGTTGTTGATGTTCGCGCTCGGCACCGGCAGCCTCGGCTGGATGCTTCTGCTCGCGGCCGTCATGGCGCTAGAAAAGAACGTTCCCTGGGGCCATCGTCTCAGCGCGCCGCTTGGGTTCGCGTTGCTGGGCTGGGCCGTCTTCATGGTGGCGATGCATGTCTGAAGCCATGTCTGAAGGGCGCCGCGGCCCGTCTATCCTGCAGACCATTGCCCTTACCGCGGTGGCCATGGTCGCGTTCGCGGCCAACTCGCTGTTGTGCAGGCTCGCGCTGCAGCAACGGGGCATCGATCCCGCCAGCTTCGGCAGCATCAGGCTGGTTGCCGGTGCGATCACGCTTGCGCTCGTCGTGCGGCTCAGGGTGCGGCCGTCCGTGGCCGGGCGGGCCGACTGGCTTGCCGCTGCCATGCTGTTCGCCTATGTCGCGTTCTTCTCTTTCGCCTACCTCAGCCTGTCCGCGGGTACGGGTGCGCTGATTCTGTTCGGTGCGGTTCAGCTCACGATGCTCGGTGCGGGTCTGGGCTCCGGCGAGCGCTTCGGGCCTGCTGCATGGTTCGGTTTTGCCCTGGCGGCGGTCGGACTCGTGTACCTGGTGTCCCCGGGGATTTCCGCGCCGCCGCTCCTTGGCGCCGTGCTGATGGCAGTGGCGGGCGTGGCGTGGGGCATGTATTCATTGCGCGGCCGCGGTGTGGCCGACCCGCTGGCCGCCACTGCGCGCAACTTCACGCGGGCGGTGCCGCTCGCACTCGCGCTGAGCCTGTGCTTCGTGGCAAGCACGCATGCGGACGCGACCGGTGTTGCGCTTGCCGTGGCTTCCGGCGCGCTGACCTCGGGTCTCGGCTATGTCGTCTGGTATGCGGTGCTGGGCCGCCTTTCGGCGATGCGGGCAGCCACCGTGCAACTGTCGGTGCCGCTGCTGGCCGCGTTCGGTGGCGTGCTGTTCCTGTCCGAGGCGATCACGCCGCGGCTGGCGGCTGCCTCCGTGGCGATCCTGGGAGGCATCGCGCTCGTGCTGAGCCAGAAGTCGCGAAGCGTGCGCCGCTAGCCGGCGTCAGCCCTTACGCGATGGCCACGCCCACCTTGGCACCCGCCGCGACGATCTCCCCCCACGTCGCCTCATCGACCCAGATCCCGTCCCGCCGCCGTGCAGCCCGCGCCTTGCGTTCCGGTTCGCCGGCAATCTGCACTTCGTCGAAGCCCTGTCCCGGCGGGCTCTGCCGCAGCCATTCGACGAACTCCCGCGCCTCCTGGTCGAACGATGTCTGCGTGCCCAGGCGCGCCGGGTCGATCAGCACCGTCAGCATGCCGTTGAGCACCGTGCGGGTCGTGTCGGCCGGCCGGTGCCATGTGCCACCGCCCGTGAGTGCACCGCCCAGCAGCTCGCACGCCACGGCCATGCCGTAGCCCTTGTGCTCGCCGAAGGTCATGAGTGCGCCGAACAGGCCGTTGCCCTGCGGCACGACCACCACGCCGGGGTCGTTGGTCGGTGCGCCGTTCTCGTCGATCAGGTAGCCGTCGGGCACGCGCTCGCCCTTGTTGTGCGCCACGCGCATCTTTCCCTGCGCGACGCGGCTGGTCGCGTAGTCGAGCACGAAGGGGTCCGCGCCCGCGAGCGGAATGCCGATACAGCACGGGTTGGTGCCGAAGCGCCCGTCGCCGCCGCCCCACGGCGCGACCACCGGCCGCGACAGCACGTTGACGAAGTGCATCGACACCAGCCCCTGCGCCGTCGCCATCTCGGCAAAGTGCCCGATGCGTCCCAGGTGGTGCGCATGCGAGAGCGTGAAGATGCAACTGCCGTGCTGCTTCGCCCGCGCAATGCCGAGTTCCATCGCCTGCACGCCGACGATCTGCCCATAGCCGTGCTGGCCGTCGAGCCCCATCAGCGTGCCGATGTCGAGGTTGACGCGCACGGCGGCATTCGGCTTCAGCCCGCCCTCGGCCACCGCGTCGACGTACCGCGGCAGCATGCCCACGCCGTGCGAGTCGTGGCCGCTGAGGTTCGCCAGCACGAGGTTGGCGGCCACCTGTTGGGCTTCGGCCGGCGTGCTGCCTGCGGCTTCGAGGATGCGGGCGACGGTGGCTTGCAGGCCATCGGCCTCCAGTGTTCTGGACATGGATCAGACTCCCTTCGCGTTCAGCGTGATGGCATAGAGCGACGTGGTCGCACAGATGAAAAGCCGGTTGCGCTTCGGCCCGCCGAAGCAGACATTGGCCACGCGCTCGGGCAGCAGGATCTTGCCGAGCAGCGTGCCGTCGGGGTGGTAGGCGTGCACGCCGTCGAGCGCGCTGGTCCAGATGCGGCCTTCGGTGTCGAGCCGGAAGCCGTCGAACAGGCCGCTGGTGCATTCGGCGAACACTTCGCCACCGCTCAAGGTGCGGCCATCGGCGCCGACCTTGAACTTGCGGATGTGCCGCGGCCCGTCCGCCGCATGGCTCGCACCGGTGTCGGCGATGTACAGCAGCGATTCGTCGGGCGAGAACGCCAGCCCGTTGGGCTTCACGAAGTCGTCGGCCATGCGCTCGACCTCGCCGCTCGCGGGGTCGATGCGATAGACGTGGCAGGCGCCGATCTCGCTGTCCGCCTTCAGGCCTTCGTAGTCGGAGAGGATGCCGTAGCTCGGGTCGGTGAACCACACGCCGCCGTCCGAATGCACGACCACGTCGTTCGGTGAATTGAGCCGCTGGCCCTGCCAGTGCGAAGCCAGCACGGTGATCGATCCGTCGTGCTCGGTGCGCGTCACGCGCCGCGTGAGGTGCTCGCAGCTCACGAGCCGGCCCTCGCGGTCGACCGTGTGGCCGTTGGCGTTGTTCGACGGCTCGCGGAAGATGCCGACCGTGCCGTTGACCTCGTCGTAGCGCAGCATGCGGTTGTTCGGAATGTCCGACCACACCAGCGTGCGGTGCGCGCCGAACCAGGCGGGGCCTTCGCACCAGCGCGCACCGGTCCACAGGCGTTGCACGCGCTCGGGGCCGGGAATGCAGGTCTTGAAGCGAGGGTCCAGGTGTTCGAAGCCGGTGCCGTCGAGGAAGCCGAAGGGGAGTGTGGCCATGGGGTTCCTTGTCGATGGATTCACATCACGGCGCCGACCTGCCACGGAACGAACTCGTTCTGGCCGTAGCCGTGCTGCTCGCTTTTCGATTGCGCCCCCGAGGCGGTCGCGAGCACCAGCTCGAAGATGCGCTGGCCCATCTCCTGGATCGATGCCGTGCCGTCCACGATCTCGCCGCAGTTGATGTCCATGTCTTCTTCCTGCCGCTGCCACAGCGCCGAGTTGGTCGCGAGCTTGAGCGAGGGAGAGGGCGCGCAACCGTACGCCGAGCCGCGCCCGGTCGTGAAGCAGATCAGGTTGGCGCCGCCGGCCACCTGGCCCGTGGCGCTCACCGGGTCGTAGCCCGGCGTGTCCATGTAGACGAAGCCGTGCGCGCTGACGGGCTCCGCATACTCGTACACCGCCTCCAGGTTGCTCGTGCCGCCCTTGGCGACCGCGCCCAGCGACTTCTCGAGGATGGTGGTGAGCCCGCCCGCCTTGTTGCCCGGCGAAGGGTTGTTGTTCATCTCGCCTTCGTTGATGGCGGTGTAGTGCTCCCACCACTTGATGCGGTCCACCAGCTTCTGGCCGACTTCGCGTTTCACGGCACGGCGCGTCAGCAGGTGCTCGGCGCCATACACCTCGGGCGTTTCGCTGAGGATGGCGGTGCCGCCGTGCGCCACCAGCAAATCGACCGCCGCGCCCAGCGCCGGGTTGGCGCTGATGCCCGAGTAGCCGTCGGAGCCGCCGCACTGCAGCCCGATGGTGATGTGCGCCGCGCTGCACGGCTCGCGCTTCACAGCGTTGGCGCGCGGCAGCATCTCGTTGATGAGCGCCACGCCTTTCTCCACCGTCTTGCGCGTGCCGCCCGTGTCCTGGATGTTGAAGGTGCGGAAGTTCTCGCCCTCGGCCAGGTGGCCGGTTGCGAGCCAGGCGTTGATCTGGTTGGCCTCGCAGCCGAGCCCGACCACCAGCACTCCCGCGAAGTTCGGGTGCGTGGCGTATCCCGTGAGCGTGCGCTCCAGGATCTGCATGCCCATGCCCTCGGTGTCCATGCCGCAGCCGGTGCCGTGCGTGAGCGCGACCACGCCGTCGACATTCGGGAACGCCGCAAGTGCCTGCGGATTGGTCTTGCGCGAGAAGTGGTCGGCAATGGCGCGCGCGGCCGTGGCCGAGCAGTTCACGCTGGTCAGCACGCCGATGTAGTTGCGCGTGGCGACGCGGCCGTCAGGGCGCTTGATGCCCATGAAGGTGGCCTCGCGCTTGGCGGGTGCGGGCTTCACGTCGGCGCCGAAGGCGTAGTCGCGTTCGAAATCTCCCTTGTCCGGGCCCATGTCGAGGTTCTGCGTGTGCACGTGCTCGCCGGCGGCGATGGGCTTGCTCGCGAAACCGATGATCTGGTTGTAGCGGCGCACGGGCTCTCCCTGCGCGATGGCGCGCATGGCGATCTTGTGGCCCGGCGGGATCAGGCCGCGCACGGCCACGTTCTCGACGACGGTGCCGCCGAGCAGTTGCGAGCGCGCGATGACGACGTCATCGGCGGGGTGGAGTCGGATGTAGGGAGTCATCGTGAGTGTCTGCCGGCGCTTGTATGTTTGTCAGGAGGCCTTGGTGCGGCGCCAGCTCGCGCTGAACCGCTGGTGGAACTTGTCCATGTGATGGTGCATTGCGTCGCGCGCCGCGGCCGGGTCGTGCGCCGCAATGGCGTCGAGGATGGCTTCGTGCTCGCCGATGGCGGCCTGCCACGAGTCCATGGTCTCGAAGTAATCGATCATCCGGGCGAAGATCGGCCCATGCCGCGACTCCCAGAAGCCCTGCACCGTCTCGGTCAGCACCACGTTGTCGCAGGCGTTGACGATGGCCAGGTGAAAGGCGCGATCGCCCTCGTGCGGCACCTCGTTGCGTGCGGCCATCTCGCGCATCATGCGGATCGCGCGGCGCATGGCGTCCACGTCCTTGCGCTTGCCGTACTGGGCGGCGGTGGCGGCGGTCTCGCCTTCCACCAGGCGGCGCGCGCGGATGATTTCGAGCGGGCCCCATTCGACGCCGGCTGCGCCGTTGGCTGGCGGGGCCGCTCGGTGCGACCTGTCGAGCACGTACACGCCCGAGCCGGTGCGGATCTCGACCCAGCCTTCGACCTCCAGCGCAATCAGCGCCTCGCGCACCGAGGGCCGGCTCACGCCCAGCTGCGCGGCCAGGTCGCGCTCGGCGGGAATGCGCGCGCCCACCGCGAACTCGCCCTTGCCAATGAGCACGCGCAGCTGCTCGGCAATCTGGCGGTAGAGGCGCTGGGGTTCGAGGGTCTGGATCGGCACGGGAACGAAAAGGAGAAATCGAAGGGGTTAAGGGTTGTCCTGAATTGGACAAGTGGTAAGGCCAATTCAGAATACGATACACCGCCCGGATCAACATCGGGCCTAACCCGAGGAGACACCCATGAGATTGAAGGGAAAGACCGCGCTGGTCACCGCCGCCGGCCAGGGCATCGGCCACGCCAGCGTGCTTGCCATGGCCGCCGAAGGCGCGCAGGTCTGGGCCACCGACGTCAACGAAAAGCTGCTCGAACGCTACGCCGGCATGCCCAACGTCACCGCGCTCAAGCTCGACGTGCTCGACAAGGCCGCCATCGGCGCTCTGGTGGCGAAGCTGCCCGCGCTCGACGTTCTCTTCAACTGCGCGGGCGTGGTGCACAACGGCACCATCGAGCAGGCCACCGACGACGAGCTGCTGTTCGCCTTCAGCCTCAACGTGCGCGCCCAGATGTGGACCATCCAGGCCGTACTGCCCGGCATGCTGGCGGCCGGGCGCGGCAGCATCATCAACATGGCCAGCGTGTGCTCCAGCATGAAGGGGCTGCCCAACCGCTTTGTCTACGGCACCACCAAGGCAGCGGTGCTGGGCCTCACCAAGAGCGTGGCGGCCGACTACGTGGCCCGGGGCATCCGCTGCAATGCCGTGTGCCCCGGCACGGTCGACACGCCCTCGCTCGGCGACCGCATCAACGCCAATGCCGACCCCGACGCCGCGCGCAAGGCCTTCATCGCGCGCCAGCCCATGGGCCGGCTCGCGCAGGCCGAGGAGATCGCGCCGGTGGTAGTGTTCCTTGCGAGCGACGAATCGATCTTCGCTACCGGTCAGGCCTTCACGGTCGACGGCGGCATCACCATATGACCCGCTCGACTTCGCGGGCCACCGGTGCGGTCTCCGACCTCTCCAGTGGCCGCTCCACGTATTGATTCAATGCACTGAAAGGAAAGCATGAAACTCGTCCGCTATGGCAACCCTGGCAAGGAAAAGCCCGGCCTCATCGACGACAAGGGCCAACTCCGCGACCTGAGCGCGGTCGTCAAGGACATCGGTCCCGACCAGCTCGGCGATGCCGCCATTGCCAAGCTGCGCAAGCAGAAGATCGACAAGCTGCCGCGGGTCAAGGGCAAGCCGCGTTTCGGCAGCCCCGTGGCCAACGTCGGCAAGTTCATCGCCATCGGGCTCAACTACGCGGACCACGCGGCCGAGTCCGGCCTGCCGGTGCCCAAGGAACCCGTGGTGTTCATGAAGGCCAACAGCTGCATCCAGGGGCCGAACGACCCCGTGATGCTGCCCAAGGGCTCCGTCAAGACCGACTGGGAAGTCGAGCTCGGCGTGGTCATCGGCGCGCGCGCCCGCTATGTGTCGCAGAAGAGCGCGCTCGACTACGTGGCCGGCTACTGCACCATCAACGACGTCAGCGAGCGCGAATACCAGATCGAACGCGGCGGCACCTGGGACAAGGGCAAGGGTTGCGACACCTTCGGCCCGCTCGGCCCCTGGCTCGTCACGCGCGACGAAATCGAGAACCCGCAGAAGCTCTCGATGTGGCTCGACCTGAACGGCCAGCGCGTGCAGACGGGCAGCACCAAGACCATGATCTTCAGCGTGGCCAAGATCGTCAGCTATGTGAGCCAGTTCATGACGCTGATGCCCGGCGACGTCATCACCACCGGCACGCCCCCCGGCGTGGGCATGGGCATGAAGCCGCCGCTGTTCCTGAAGAAGGGCGACGTGATGACGCTGGGCATCGAAGGCCTGGGCGAACAGCGCCAGGAAGTGATTCCCTTCAAGCTCTGATTGGATTGACTCGCCCCCAGGCTTCGCGCACTTCGTGTCGCGCGCGCCTTCCCCCTACCGGGGGCACCACCTGCGGCCCGGCAAAGCCGGTTCCGCGGTGGTTCCCGTGAAGAGGACTCGTTTTGAGATCATCCGGCGGATGAAAGCGCCGCCGGACCATCGATCGCGGGTGTTCGGCACGCCCTGGGAGGGCGTGCACGGCACCGCGATCGAGAGTGCCCGCCACTACGGCCGGCACTGGCATTCGACCTACGGCGTCGGTCTGCTCGACCATGGCGCGCAAAGCTCGGCCAGCGGCCGTGGCAAGGTCGATGCCTATGCGGGCGACCTGATCACCACCAACCCCGGCGAAGTACACGACGGCCGGCCGCTCGGCGGCCCGTCGCGGCGTTGGCGCATGGTGTATTTCGATGTGGCCGTGATGGCGGACATGCGCGCAGGCGTTGCGGACGCCGGCATCGAATTCACGCGGCCCGTGCTCCAGGACGCGCGGCTGCTCCATACGCTGCGCCGCCTGTTCGCCCGCCTCGACGAGTGGCGCCGTGCCACGGGCAACTCCGCAGGCGCCGAAGCTCTGGCCTGCGAAGAATCGCTGGCCGAAGTCTGCGGCGTGTTGCTCGACGCCCATTCCACCGCCGTTGCGCTGCCCGAGATCGGTGGCGATGTGCGGCTGGTGCGCGAGCGCCTCGCCGACGACTTGCTCGCCGCGCCCACGCTCGACGAACTCGCCGCGATGACTGGCCTCGGCAAGTACCAGGTGCTGCGGCGCTTCGAGAAGGCCTATGGCGTGCCGCCCCACGCGTGGCTCCTGCTGCAGCGCGCCGAACGCGCACGCGGCCTGATCCGCCGCGGCACAGGCCTCGCGGACGCCGCTGCTGCAAGCGGCTTCGCGGACCAGAGCCACATGACGCGCATCTTCGCGCGCCAGTTCGGCTTCACGCCCGGCGCGTGGCAGAGGACGTGCGGCTTGCCGTAGCGTTCAGCGCAGCACGCGGATCAGTTCGTCGTAGACCAGCCGTACGCGCGCCGGCACCGGCGCGCGCTGCGAGCGGTACACGTAGATCGGCCACGGCTCCGGCGCGTCGGCTTCGAGCACCGGCACCAGCGCGCCCGATTCGAGCCAGGGCTCGGCCAGTGCCCCGATCAACTGGGCGAAGCCCAAGCCCGCGAGCACCGCGGCGCACTCGGCATCGAAGTCGTCGGTAACGAAGGCCGGCGACGTCACCATCAGCTGCCGCCCCTTGCTGAAGATCAGCGGCCAGGGGCGGCCCGACCTGCGGTCGATCAGTGCGGTGAGCGGCAGCGCCGCGAGCGCGTCCAGCTTCTTTGGCACGCCCGTGCGCGCGACGAGTGCGGGCGCGGCCACCACGTGCAGCGCCATCTTTCCCACCGGCCGCGCAACGAAGCGTGCGTCGCGCAGCGGGCCCACGCGCACGCCGATGTCGATCTGCTGATCCACCACGTCGGCATGCTCCTCCGACACGCGCAGGTCCAGCACCAGGCCGGGGTGTGCGGCGAGCATCGGCGCCAGCGCCTGCGGAATGAGCCGGCGTCCGAAGATGCCCGGCGCAGTGACCCGCACCGTGCCCGCGTGTTGCGATGGCGCGCGCCTGTCGGTGCGGTGAAAGAGGTCGTCCACGCCGCCCACTGCCACGCGCGCCCGCTCCGCGAGTTGCCGGCCGAAGTCGGTGAGCTGCACGCCGCGCGTACTGCGGTGAAAAAGCGGCTCGCCCAGTTCTTCTTCCAGCTCGCGCACCGCACGCGTCACCACCTGCGGCGACACGGACAGGCGCACCGCAGCTTCGCGGAAGTTGGCGGCATCGGCAGCGGTGAAAAAGACGCGCAGGGCTTCGAGGCGGTTGGACACGGGGTGTTCCTTTTTGAGGAATTCTGAAGTCGCCAGAGTTTCATTTACTGGAACGCCTGGATTTTCCACACTGCATGCACTTCTTCAAAACACCCGAAAGGAATTTCCATGACATCCGTTCAAGACAACATCAAGGGCAAGGTCGCCATCGTCACCGGCGCGAGCAGCGGGCTCGGCGAATCGACGGCGCGCCACCTTGCCGCGCGCGGCGCCAAGGTGGTGCTCGCGGCGCGCCGCACCGACCGGCTCGACAAGCTCGTCGCCGAGATCCGCGAAGCCGGCGGCGAGGCCATTGCCGTGGCGACCGACGTGTCGAAGCGCGCCGAACTCGACAAGCTCGCTACCGCCACCATCGAAGCCTTCGGCCGCATCGACGTGCTGGTCAACAACGCGGGCGTGATGCCGCTGTCGCCGCTCGAGAAACTCAAGGTCGACGAGTGGGACCGCACCATCGACGTCAACATCAAGGGAGTGCTCTACGGCATTGCCGCTGTGCTGCCGCGCATGCAGGCGCAGGGCAGCGGGCATATCGTCAACGTCGCTTCCATTGCGGGGCTGAAGGTGTTCACGCCCATCGGCACGGTGTACAGCGCCACCAAGCATGCGGTGCGCGCCATCTCCGAGGGCCTGCGTGTGGAGGTGGGCAACAGCGGCGTGCGCGTGACCATCGTGTCGCCCGGGGCGGTCGATTCGGAGCTGAAATTCGGCAGCAGCGATGCCGAGAGCGCGGCTGGCGTGAAGGCGTTCTACGACGCCAACCAGATCCCTGCGGATTCGGTGGCGCGCGCCATCGTCTACGCGGTGGAACAGCCGGCGAACGTGGACATCAACGAAGTCGTGCTGCGGCCGGTGTCGCAGGAGTTCTGAAAGGAAGTGGCAGGGACGGGGCCGGTTGCGGCCCGTCCCGCGTCAATTAACCTTCAAACGCTGAAGGTTTCTTGTGGCCGAAAGTGCAAAGCCCTGCAAAATAGAACGACCGTTCGTTTTTTTGCGGGGAAATTCCACGATGTCCGCCACAGCCGTTTCCGCCAAGCCCGTCCGCGCCGCCCAGAAGGGCCAGCAGACCAAGGCCGTCATCGTCGACGCCGCGCTGGCGCTGGCCGCGCAGATCGGGCTGGAGGGCCTGTCGATCGGCGCCGTGGCCGAAATCACCAAGATGAGCAAGTCGGGCGTGTTCGCCCACTTCGGCTCGCGCGAGGAACTACAGATCTCGGTGGTGCGCGAATACCACGCGCGCTTCGAGCAGGAGGTGTTCTTTCCCGCCCTCCAGGCGCCGCGCGGCCTGCCGCGCCTGCGCGCCATGTTCGCCAACTGGATGAAGCGCACCTCGACCGAGATCGACTCGGGCTGCATCTACATCAGCGGCGCCTCCGAATTCGACGACCGCCCGGGTCCGGTGCGCGACGCGCTGGTCGAGTCGGTCAGCATCTGGCAGGCAGCCGTGCTGCGCGCCATCGTGCAGGCACAGAGCGAAGGCCACCTGCGCGCCGACGCCGACGAGCGCCAGGTGGCGTTCGAGATCCACGGCCTGATCCTCGCGCTGCATTACGAAGCTCGCTTTCTTCAGGTGCCTGGCTCCATCGGCCGCGCCAACGTCGGCTTCGACAACATCCTCGCGCGCAGCGCCACGCCCGACGCGCCGAAGGCCGGGGCCACCGCGCCGGCGGCCCGCCGCCTCAAGACCGTGCGCTGAGGCGCGCGGCCTGTCCCCTTTTCTGTTTTCCCCTTTTTCTTTTTCTATCTAGCTTCGACCAGGAGAGTCCCGGATGCCTACCTACAACCCACCCGTGCGCGACATGCAGTTCGTGCTGCATGAAGTGCTCAACGTCGCCGAGGAACTCAAGGCGCTGCCGGCCCATGCCGAGACCGATGCCGACACCATCAACGCGGTGATCGAGGAAGCCGGCAAGTTCGCTGCCGAGGTGACCTTTCCGCTGAACATCAGTGGCGACGAAGAAGGCTGCGTGCTCGACAAGACCACGCACGAAGTGAAGACGCCCAAGGGCTTCAAGGACGCCTACGCCAAGTACGTCGAAGGCGGCTGGCCCGCGCTGTCGTGCGACCCTGCCTTCGGCGGCCAGGGCCTGCCCTTCGTGGTGAACCAGTGCCTGTTCGAGATGCTCAACAGCGCCAACCAGGCCTGGACCATGTACCCCGGCCTCTCGCACGGCGCGTACGAAGCGCTGGTGGCGCACGGTACCGACGAACAGAAGAAGACCTACCTGCCCAAGCTCACGAGCGGCGAGTGGACCGGCACCATGTGCCTGACAGAACCCCATTGCGGCACCGACCTGGGCCTCTTGCGCACCAAGGCCGAGCCGCAGCCCGACGGCACCTACCGCATCACCGGCAGCAAGATCTTCATCTCGGCCGGCGAGCACGACATGACGAGCAACATCATTCACCTGGTGCTGGCCCGCCTGCCCGATGCGCCCAAGGGCAGCAAGGGCATCAGCCTGTTCGTGGTGCCGAAGTTCAAGGTCAAGGCCGACGGCTCGCTCGGCGAGCGCAACCCGATCTTCTGTGCCGGCCTGGAGCACAAGATGGGCATCCACGGCAACGCCACCGCGCAGATCGTGATCGAGGGCGCCACCGGCACGCTGGTGGGCGAGCCCAACAAGGGCCTGGCCGCGATGTTCGTGATGATGAACGCCGCGCGCCTGGGCGTGGGCAACCAGTCGCTGGGCCTGACCGAAGTGGCTTATCAAAACGCACTGGCCTACGCGAAAGACCGCGTGCAGATGCGCTCGCTCTCGGGCGTGAAGGCCAAGGACAAGGAAGCCGATCCCATCATCGTGCATCCCGACGTGCGCAAGATGCTGCTCACCGCCAAGGCGTACGCCGAAGGCGGCCGCGCGCTGCAGATCTTCTGCACGCTGCTGCTCGACAAGGAACACAACCATCCCGACGAGAAGGTGCGCAAGGACTCGGGCGAGCTGGTCGCGCTGCTCACGCCTATCGTCAAGGCCTTCATCACCGACAACGGCCACATCTCCACCAACGCCTGCATGCAGGTGTTCGGCGGCCACGGCTTCATCAAGGAATGGGGCATGGAGCAGTTCGTGCGCGACAACCGCATCAACATGATCTATGAAGGCACCAACACCATCCAGTCGCTGGACCTGCTGGGCCGCAAGGTCCTGGGCAACAACGGCGCGTCGCTGAAGAAGTTCGGCAAGCTCGTGGGCAAGCTGGTGGAAGAAGAGGGTGTGAACGAGAAGATGGCCGAGTTCATCAACCCGATCGCGATGCTGGGCGACCAGCTCACCAAGTTCACGACCGAGATCGGCTTCAAGGGCTTCCAGAACCCCGACGAAGTGGGCGCCGCCGCCGTCGACTACCTGCGCGTGGCCGGCCACTTCGTGTTCGGCTATCTGTTCGCCCGCATGGCACAGGTCGCGCTGCGCGAAATTGCCGCAGGCAACACCGACCCGTTCTACGTCGCCAAGCTGCAGACCGCACGCTTCTATTTCGCCAAGCTGTTCCCCGAGACCGCGACGCTGATGCGCACCGCGCGCGCCGGCAGCAAGGTGCTGATGGACACCGACGCGGCACTGGCCTGAGCGGCAGTACCGTCTCGTCTTCCTTCAACTCCAGGAGCCGCCGATCATGAAAACAACACTCGCAGCCATCCTGTTCACCGTCACGGCCGCTTCGGCCATGGCCCAGAGCACGCCGGTGGGCCTGTGGCGCAACGTGGACGACAAGACCGGCGAGGTCAAGGCCGAGATCAGCATCGCGGAGACCCACGGCGCGCTGTCCGGGCGCATCGAGAAGGCGCTGGGCAAGGATGCCAAGCCCGGCGCGGTCTGCAGCGAATGCAGCGACGACCGCAAGGACAAGCCCATGGTCGGCCTCGACATCATCCGCGGCGGCAAGAAGGCCGAGAACAAGGACGTCTGGGAAGGCGGAAAGATCCTCGACCCCGAGAACGGCAAGGAATACCGCGCGAGCTTCACGCCCATCGAGGGCGGCAAGAAGCTCGAGGTGCGCGGCTACCTGGGCCCGTTCTGGCGTACCCAAACCTGGAACCGCGCGCAGTAACCAAGTCTGCGCGCAACCTATCCAAGAAATACCAAGCAACATGTCCCGATTTCAAGTGAAGAAGGTCGCCGTGCTCGGCGCCGGCGTGATGGGCGCGCAGATTGCGGCCCATCTCGTCAACGTGCGCGTGCCCGTCGTGCTGTTCGATCTGGCGGCAAAAGAAGGCCCGAAGAACGGCATCGTCACGCGCGCCATCGACAACCTCAAGAAGCTCAAGCCCGCGCCGCTCGGCGACGTGGCCGATGCCGTGTTGATCGAACAGGCCAACTACGAAGACGACCTCGCCAAGCTCGGCGAGTGCGACCTCGTCATCGAAGCCATTGCCGAGCGCATGGACTGGAAGCTCGATCTGTACAAGAAGATCGCGCCCCACGTGGCCAAGCATTCGATCCTGGCCTCGAACACCTCCGGTCTCTCGATCACCAAGCTGAGTGAGGCGCTGCCCGAAGCGCTGAAGCCGCGCTTCTGCGGCATTCACTTCTTCAACCCGCCGCGCTACATGTTCCTGGTGGAGCTGATCAACACGCCCACCACGCAGCCGCAGGTGCTCGACGACCTCGAGGCCTTCGTCACCAGCACGCTGGGCAAGGGCGTGGTGCGCGCGCACGACACGCCCAACTTCATCGCCAACCGCGTCGGCATCGCCGGCATGCTGGCCACGCTGAAGGAAGTCGAGAAGTTCGGCCTCACGCCCGACGTGGTGGACGACCTCACGGGCAAGAAGCTGGGCCGCGCCAGCTCGGGCACCTTCCGCACCGCCGACGTGGTGGGCCTGGACACCATGGCCCACGTCGTGAAGACGCTGCAGGACAACCTCAACGCCGAGAGCGATCCGTTCTATGCCAACTTCGCGACGCCGCCGGTGCTCGCCAAGCTGCTGGAGCTGGGCAACCTGGGCCAGAAGACCAAGGCCGGCTTCTTCAAGAAGGCCGGCCGCGACATCCTGCGCTTCGACCTGAAGAGCGGCGAGTACGTGCCCGCCGGCGCCAAGGCCGACGAGGTGTACGGCCGCATGCTGAAGAAGCCCGCGGGCGAGCGCCTGAAGCTGCTGCGCGAGAGCGAAGGGCCGCAGGGCCAGTTCCTCTGGGCCATCTTGCGTGATGGCTTCCACTACGCCGCCGTGCACCTGGGCGACATCGCCGAGAGCGCGCGCGACATCGACTTCGCGATGCGCTGGGGCTTCGGCATGAAGCAGGGCCCGTTCGAGCTCTGGCAGGAAGCAGGCTGGGCGGAGGTCGCGAAATGGGTGCAGGAAGACATCGACGCCGGCAAGGCGCTGAGCAGCGCACCGCTGCCCAAGTGGGTGTTCGAAGGCCCGGTGGCCGAGGCTGGCGGCGTGCACACGCCCGAAGGCTCGTGGAGCGCGTCGCAGAACAAGTTCGTGCCGCAGCGCAAGCTGCCCGTGCATGACCGCCAGCTGTTCCCGGAAAGCGTGCTCGGTGCGAATGCGGCCGACGCCAACACCGCGGGCACCACAATCAGCGACGAAGGCGATGTGCGCGTGTGGACGCTGGATGGTGAAGTGCTCATCGCGAGCATCCATTCGAAGATGCACGCCATCAGCCCTGACGTGGCCGAGGCGCTGGGCGCCGCAGTCGACCTGGCCGAAGCCGAATACAAGGGCCTCGTGATCTGGTCGCCCGATGAGATGTTCTCGGTCGGCGCCGACCTGCAGGCGATGCTGCCGGCCTTCGTGGTCGCGGGCATCGGCGCGGTGGAGGGCGCCGAGCAGGAACTGCAGAGCGTGATGCTCAAGATCCGCTACGCCAGCGTGCCGGTGATCTCCGCGGTGCGCGGCATGGCGCTGGGCGGCGGCTGCGAGCTGGCCATCCACTCGGCCAAACGGGTCGCGGCAATGGAAAGCTACATCGGCCTGGTCGAAGTCGGCGTGGGCCTGATCCCCGGCGCAGGCGGCTTGACCTACATCGCGCGCCGCGCGGCCGAGAACGCCTCGGCCTCGACAGGTACCGACCTGCTGCCCTTCCTCACCGAAGGCTTCACCGCGGCCGCGATGGCCAAGGTGGGCACCGGCGCGCTCGACTCGAAGAAGCTCGGGTATTTGCTCGACAGCGACGTGATCGTGCCGAACAAGGACGAGCTGCTGTACGTGGCGCTGCAGCAGGCCAAGGCCATGGCCGACGCCGGCTACCGCGCACCGCTGCGCCGCAGCTTCCGCGTGGCGGGCCGCAGCGGCGCCGCGACCATCAAGGGCCAGCTCGTGAACATGCGCGACGGCGGCTTCATCAGCGCGCACGACTTCCACATCGCGAGCCTGATCGCGAACGTGGTGACCGGCGGTGATGTGGATGCGGGATCGCTCGTGACCGAGGAGTACCTGATGGCACTGGAACGCAAGGCGTTCTGCTCGCTGATCGTGCATCCGAAGACGCAGGAGCGGATCATGGGGATGCTGAGCACGGGGAAGCCGGTGCGTAACTGACGAGGTTTCCCCTTCCTCCTTCCCCCTCTGGGGGAAGGCCGGGATGGGGGCATCGGCCTATGCAAAACCAATCCACTCCCAAAGCACAGCAGAACGCCCGCGTCCTGCGACGCGAGATGACCGATTCCGAGCGCAGGCTCTGGAGCGGGATTCGAAGCGAACAACTGGGGGTGAAATTTCGTCGCCAGCATCCCATTGGAAATTACATCGCCGACTTCGCGTGCCTTGATCCCTTGCTGATCGTCGAACTCGACGGATCGCAGCACCAGACGCAAGAAGCCTATGACGCACGACGCGACGCTTTCCTGCGCGCTGAAGGGTTCGATGTGCTGCGATTTGGATCGAACGATCCGTTTGTCAATTTTGAAGGGGTGTTGCAGGCCATCGTCAATCGACTGGGTGAATTGACGGCCGCTTGCCCCCATCCCAACCTTCCCCCGGAGGGGGAAGGAGCCAAATCCAGGAGCCATCCATGAAACAGATTCAAGACGCCTACATCGTCTCCGCCACCCGCACCCCCATCGGCAAGTCGCACCGCGGCTACTTCCGCAACTACCGCCCCGACGACCTGCTCGCGACCACGCTGCGCGCCGCGCTCGCCGCAGTGCCCAGCCTCGACCCGAAGGCCATCGAAGACATCATCTGCGGCTGCGCGATTCCCGAATCGCAGCAGGGCCTGAACGTCGCGCGCATCGGCGCCGTGCTGGCGGGCCTGCCGACCAGCGTCGGTGGCATCACGGTGAACCGCTTCTGCGCCTCGGGCCTTTCCGCTGTGCAGATGGCGGCGGACCGCATCCGCGTCGGCGAGGCCGACGTGATGATCGCGGCTGGCGTCGAGAGCATGAGCATGGTGCCGATGATGGGCAACTCGCCCTCGCTGTCGCCCTCCATCTTCGAGCGCGAAGGCGACGTGGGCATTGCCTACGGCATGGGCCTCACGGCCGAGAAGGTCGCGCAGCAGTGGAAGGTGAGCCGCGAGGCGCAGGACGAGTTCGCGCTCGCCTCGCACCAGAAGGCGCTGGCCGCGCAGAAGGCCGGCAAGTTCGCCGACGAGATCACGCCCATCGAAGTGACCGACCGCGCGCCCAACCTGGAGACCGGCGAGTCGATTGCCAAGACCCGCACCGTGAACCTCGACGAAGGCGCGCGCCCCGACACCAGCATCGAAGGCCTCGCCAAGCTGCGCACCGTGTTCGCCGCGCGCGGCACGGTCACGGCCGGCAACAGCTCGCAGACCTCGGACGGCGCCGGCGCGCTGATCCTCGCGAGCGAGAAGGCGGTGAAGCAGTACGGCCTCACGCCGCTCGCGCGCTTCGTGAGCTTCGCCAGCAAGGGCGTGCCGCCGCACATCATGGGCATCGGCCCGATCGAGGCGATTCCGGCCGCGCTGCGCTATGCCGGCCTGAAGCACGAGGACATCGACTGGTTCGAGCTCAACGAAGCCTTCGCCGCGCAATCGCTTGCGGTGATCAACACGCTGGGCCTCGATCCGTCGAAGGTCAACCCGATGGGCGGCGCGATTGCGCTGGGCCATCCGCTCGGCGCGACCGGCGCCATCCGTTCGGCGACTGTGGTGCATGCGCTGCGCCGCGAGAACCTCAAGTACGGCATGGTCACGATGTGCGTGGGCATGGGCCAGGGCGCTGCGGGGATCTTCGAAAGGGTTTGAGCAAACCCCCAGGCTTCGCGCACTTCGTGTCGCTGCGCCAACCCCCTTGCAGGGGGCAACACCTGCGGCCCGGCGAAGCCGGTTCCGCGGTGTTTCGCGAATGAGCCGTGACCGTTTTGGAGAAACGAGCATGCATCAGGAAGTTCTGAAGGTCGACGGCGGCGCACAGCAACTGGCGGTGCGCCACTACGAACCCGCCGGCACGCCTCGCGCCAGCATCGTGATCGGTGGCGCGATGGGCGTGCGCCAGTCCTTCTACGAGCCCTTCGCGCGATGGCTCGCGCAGCAGGGCCTGCGCGTCTGGACCTTCGACTACCGGGGCTCGGGCGACTCGCGCGGCAATGCACCGCTGCGCGGCTTCAAGGCCGACCTGCTCGACTGGGCTTGCGACTACGAATCGGTGATCGACGCGGCCAAGGCGGCGCTGCCCGGCCAGCCGCTCTACCTGCTGGGCCACAGCCTCGGCGCGCAGCTGCCGGGCTTCCTGCAGCGTCCCGAGCAGGTCGACGGCCTCGTCAGCATCGCCGCGGGCAGCGGTTACTGGCGCGAGAACGCACCCAAGCTCAAGCGCAGCATCCTCTATTTCTGGTTCGTGCTCGTGCCGCTGGTCACGCGGCTGTGCGGCTACTTCCCGGGCCGCCGGCTGAAGAAGGTCGGCGACCTGCCGCGCGGCGTGATCCTGCAATGGCGGCGCTGGTGCCTGAACCCGCGCTACAGCGTCGGCGCGGAAGGCGAGGCGGCACTGCGCAGCTACGGCCGCGTGCGCTTCCCGGTGCTCGCGCTGTCGATGACCGACGACGAACTCATGACGCTCGCCGGCACCGAAAGCCTCGTGAGCTTCTATGCCGGCGCGCCGAGCGCGGTGGAGCGCATAGCGCCGGCCGACGTGCAGGCCCGGCGCATCGGCCACTTCGGCTTCTTCCGCGAGCAGTTCAGCCAGAGCCTCTGGCCGAGCACGCTCGACAAGCTGCACCGGCTGGCCTCGCTTACTGCGCTGCAGCACGCCAACGTCCCGCACACGACTGCGTGACGCCATCCACCGGAGGCACACTGCCGATCATGACGACGAGCACGCACCCCTTCGACAAGGCCCTGGCGATCCACCACAGCGACATCCGCGTGGGGCACTTCACGGGAATGACCAGTCCCGACTACTGGAACATGGTCGGCCCTTTCGGCGGCACCACCGCGGCGCTGGCGCTGCAGGCGGTGCTGAAGCATCCCGACCTGCTCGGTGTGCCGATCGCGCTCACGGTGAACTACGCGGCGGCGCTCGAAGCCGGCGCGTTCGACATCCAGGCCACCGCCGTGCGCACCAACCGCTCGACGCAGCACTGGACGGTGCAGATCACGCAGGCCGGCCCCGGCGGAGCGCCAAGCATGACGACCACCGCCACCGTGGTGACCGCCGTGCGCCGCGAGACCTGGAACGGCAACGACCTGCCGATGCCCGAGGTGCCGCGGCCCGAGATGGTCGAGCGCATGAGCATCGGCCCGTCGGGCGTGGCGTGGATCGGCCAGTACGAGATGCGGCCGATCAGCGGCAGCATTCCTGCGAAATGGGACGGCAGCGGCCATCACAGCGAGAGCCGGCTCTGGGTGCGCGATGCGCAGCAACGCGCGCTCGACTTCGCCTCGCTCGCGGCCATGAGCGACCTGTTCTTCCCGCGCGTGTGGCTGCGCCGCGCCACGCGGGTGCCGGTGGGCACGGTGTCGATCACCACGTATTTCCATGCCGATGCGGCGCAGCTGGCCGAGGTCGGCACGGGCTACCTGCTCGGCAGCGCGACGGGGCAGCAGTTCAGCAGCGGCTTCTTCGACCAGGCTGCGCAGCTCTGGAGCGAAGGCGGCACGTTGCTCGCCACTTCCAACCAGATCGTCTACTACAAGGAATGACCGTCATGGCGCTCACCAAGGCTGCACTCATCGTGGGCGCGGGCGACGCCACCGGCGGCGCCATTGCCCGCCGCTTCGCGCGCGAAGGCTTCGCCACCTGCGTCACGCGGCGCAGCCTCGACAAGCTGCAGCCGCTGGTGGCGCAGATCGAGGCCGACGGCGGCCGCGCACATGCCTTCGCCTGCGACGCGCGCAAGGAAGAGGAGGTGGTTGCGCTCGTCGAGCAGATCGAGTCGACGGTAGGGCCGATCGAGGTGATGGTGTTCAACATCGGGGCCAACGTGCCCGAGAGCATCCTGAGCGAGACCGCGCGCAAGTACTTCAAGGTGTGGGAGATGGCCTGCTTCTCGGGCTTTCTCAACGGGCGCGAGGTGGCCAAGCGGATGGTGGCGCGCGACATGCCGGAAGGCGGGCATCGCGGCACGATCATCTTCACGGGCGCGACGGCATCGCTGCGCGGTGCGGTCAACTTCGGCGCCTTCTCGGGCGCGAAGATGGCACTGCGCGCGCTGGCCCAGTCGATGGCGCGCGAACTGGGGCCGCAAGGCATTCACGTAGCGCACGTGGTGGTCGACGGCGCCATCGACACCGAGTTCATCCGCAGCAACTTTCCCGAGCGCTATGCACTGAAGGAAAGCGACGGCATCCTGAACCCGGACCATATCGCCGACAGCTACTGGATGCTGCATTCGCAACCGCGCGATGCATGGACGCACGAGCTCGATCTGCGGCCCTGGTCCGAGAAATTCTGAGATGACGGCTTGCTGTTCGAATCGCCGGGTTTGGGGTGCTTCCTTGCTCCGCGAATGTCCCCCGGCCTTCGGCCTCCTCCTTTATTTCGCTGCGCAAGGCACCCCGCCAGCGTGATCGATCAGAGCACTTGTTGATCGGCCAGCACGACGGCGGCGCCCATCGTGCACAGGGCACCGGGTGCTCCCCGCAGCGAAATAAAGGAGGAGCCGAAGGCGGGGGACATTCGCGGAGGGGAGTACCCGGTGGCCTGAGCACGCGCCCTGAACAGCAGCTCTCGAACGCAAAGCTCCCTTGAGAAGGCACCCATGACCAAATCTGTTGACTTCTATTTCGACTTCGGCAGCCCCGCCGCCTACCTGGCCGCAACGCAGCTGCCGCACGTATGCGCCGACACCGGCGCCGAGCTGGTGTGGAAGCCCATGCTGCTGGGCGGCGTGTTCCAGGCCACGGGCAACCATTCGCCCGCCGAGATCAAGCCCAAGGGCCCGTACATGACCGTCGACCTGCAGCGCTTCGCGAAGCGCTACGGCGTGCCCTTCGTGCACAACCCGCACTTCCCCATCAACACGCTGCTGCTGATGCGCGGCGCTACCGGCATCCAGATGAAGGAGCCGGCGCGCTTCGGTGCGTATGTCGACGCGGTCTTCCACGCGATGTGGGTCGAGCCGAAGAATCTCAACGACCCGGCAATCGTCGGTGCCGTCTTGCAGAATGCGGGCTTCGACGCCGCGGGCCTGCTCGCGCTGGCCGGGGCGCAGGAAACCAAGGACCGCCTCAAGGCCGTCACACAGGAAGCCGTGGAGCGCGGCGTGTTCGGCGCTCCCACCATGTTCGTCGGCAGCGAGATGTTCTGGGGGCAAGACCGCCTCGATTTCGTCCGCGAAGCCCTTTGCGCCTGACTGCGGCGCCAATCCATCCATTCATCCAAGGACCACCCATGAGCGACATCCTCGTCCACACCGAAGCCGGTGTGATGACCCTCACTTTCAACCGCGTCGACAAGAAGAACTCGATCACCAGCGGCATGTACGCCGAACTGGCCGATGCGCTGGCCACCGCCGAGAGCGATGCGGCCGTGCGCTGCGTGCTGATCCAGGGCGACCCGACGATCTTCAGCGCGGGCAACGACATCGGCGACTTCCTCAACGCCCCGCCGTCCACGCAGGAGTCGCCGGTGTTCCGCTTCCTGCGCGGCATCGCGACCTTCCCCAAGCCCATCGTCGCGGCCGTGTGCGGCCCGGCCGTGGGCATCGGCACCACGATGCTGTTCCACTGCGACCTCGTCTACGCGGGCGACAACGCCGCCTTCTCGATGCCCTTCGTGAACCTCGGCCTGTGCCCCGAAGCGGCGTCCAGCCTGCTGGTGCCGCAGATGCTGGGTTACCACCGTGCGGCCGAGGCGCTGTTGCTGGGCGAGCCCTTCATGGCCGAGGCCGCGCTGGAGGTGGGCCTGGTCAACCGCGTGGTGCCGCCGACCGAGGCCAACGCCATCGCGCAGACGCAGGCCCGCAAGCTCGCCGCCAAGCCGCTGAGCGCGCTGGTGGAAACCAAGCGCCTGCTGAAGAAGGCGCAGATGCCCGCCGTGCTGGAGCGCATGGGCGAGGAGGGTGCGAGCTTCGGCCGCATGCTGCGCGAACCGGCGGCGCGCGAGGCCTTCGGCGCGTTCATGGAGAAGCGCAAGCCGGATTTCTCCAAGGTCTGACGCGCCTCCCGGGCCGGGGCCTGCATACGTACACTGCGCGGCGTGCAAGAGAAAAGAACCCCCGCAACGCCCGGCCCGCAGGCAAATAATGCTACTGAAAAAGTAGCATTTCGCATTTCGCGCCGGCGTACTTTCGGTTTGCTGGCAGGTGCCCTGGCAGCCCCCTCGCTGGCCTTGGCGCGGGTGCGCCCGCTGCGCATCGGCGTCATCGGTTCGTGGTCCGGCCCTTATGCGGGCGGTGGCCGGCAGTTCGATGCCGGCATGGCCGTCTGGCTGGCGGCACACAACCAGAATATCGCGGGCCGGCCGGTCGAACTGCTGCGGCGCGATGTGCCCGGCAGCGCGCCCGACCAGGCGCGCCGCCATGCGCTGGACCTCGTGGAAAGCGAGCGCGTCGACCTGCTGGCGGGCCTGGATTTCAGCTCCAACGCCTATGCCGTGGGCAGCGTTGCCACGCAGGCGAAGCTGCCCCTGGTGGTGATGAACGCGGCCTCTTCGGGCATCACGGCGCGCTGCCCGTTCGCGGTGCGGGTGTCCTTCACCATCGGGCAGGTCACGCTGCCGCTGGCGCGCTGGGCACTCCAGCAAGGCTTGCGCGACGTCTGCACCGTGGTGGCCGACTACGCCTCGGGCGTCGATGCCGAAAGCGCTTTCGTATCGGGCATCACCGCGGGTGGAGGTCGGGTCGGCGCGATGCTGCGGGTGCCGCTGGCCACGCTCGACTACTCGGCCTACATGCTGCGGCTGCGCGAACTCAAGCCACAGGCGGTGTTCTTCTTCCTGCCGTCGGGGCAGATGCCGGCCACCTTCCTGAAGTTCTGGCGCGACCGCGGCATGGCCGACGCCGGCATCCGCCTGCTCGCGACCGGCGACGCCACCGACGACCACTACCTCGAGGGCATCGGCGAGCTGGCCGACGGGCTCGTCACCAGCCACCACTATTCATTCGCGCACGAGTCGCCGGCCAACCGCCGGTTCACGTCGGCGTTCCAGGCGGAGTACGGCGATCACCTGCGTCCGGGATATTTCGCGGTCGCGGCCCACGATGCGCTCGCGGCCATCGACGCGGCGATGGCCTCGCCCGCGGCGCACGGTGGCGCGGTTGGCGAGCGGCTGGTGGACGCGTTCCGGGGTGTGCGGCTCGACAGCCCGCGCGGCCCGATAGAGATCGACGCGCACACGCGGGACATCGTGCAGACCGTGTACATCCGCCGCGTCGAGCGCCGCGAGGGGCGCTGGGTCAACCGCGAGTTCGAGCACTTCGAGCGCGTACGCGACCCGGGCGTCTGAGCTCGTTCAGGGCTGTTGCTCGATCACCCGCGGGCGGCCGTTGTCGTCGATCGCCACGTAGGTGAAGGTGGCCTGCGTCACCTTGATGTACTCGCCCTGCGCACGGAAGCGCTCGGCGAACACCTCGACCGTCACCGTGACCGAGGTGCGCCCGATGCGCACCAGCTTCGAATAGAACGAAAGAATGTCGCCCAGCCGCACCGGCTGCTTGAAGATGAATTCGTTGACCGCCACCGTGGCCTGGCGGCCCTTGGCGTAGCGAGCCGGAATCACCGAGCCGGCCAGGTCGCACTGCGCCATGACCCAGCCGCCGAAGATGTCGCCGTTGGCGTTGCAGTCCGCCGGCATCGGAATGACCTTGAGCACCAGCTCCATGTCGGTGGGCAGGCTTTTGAGGGTGGCCGCGGCGGCGGCACTGGAAGTATCTGACATGGGCACAATCTGGAACAAACAAGCAACCACGATTGTCCCCTATGCGCCGCAGCGGCGAAGCCCTTCCTTCCCCCCACACGGCCGGCAGCCATCCGCCGGCGCGCAGCGACCGTTCCGACTGGGCGACCCTTCGCCGTCTGTTCCCCTACCTCTGGCAGTACAAGTGGCGGGTGGCCGCGGCGCTGGGCTTCATGGTGGGCGCCAAGGTTGCCAACGTCGGCGTGCCGGTGCTGTTGAAGAACCTGGTCGACACGATGACGCCCAAGCCTGACATGGCGCAGGCGCTGCTCATCGTGCCCATCGGGCTGCTGCTGGCCTACGGGTTGCTGCGCTTCTCGACCTCGCTGTTCGGCGAGCTGCGCGAGCTGATCTTCGCCAAGGCCACCGAGGGCACGGCGCGGCAGATCGCGCTGGAGGTGTTCCGCCACCTGCATTCGCTGAGCCTGCGCTTCCACCTGGAGCGCCAGACCGGCGGCATGACGCGCGACATCGAGCGCGGCACGCGCGGCGTGCACTCGCTGATCTCGATGTCGCTCTACAGCATCGTGCCGACCATCATCGAACTGGTGCTGGTGCTCACCATCCTGGGCGTGAAGTTCGACTCGCTGTTCGTCTGGATCACGGCGGCCGCGCTGGTGCTGTACATCACGTTCACCGTCACGGTGACCGAGTGGCGCACGCAGTTCCGCAAGACCATGAACGAGCTCGACTCGGTGGCGCAGAGCCGCGCGGTCGATTCGCTGCTGAACTACGAGACCGTCAAGTACTTCAATAACGAGGACTTCGAGGCCGGCCGCTACGACGCCAGCCTCGACCGCTACCGCAAGGCCGCCATCAAGAGCCAGCGCACGCTGAGCATGCTCAACACCGGCCAGCAGGCGCTGATCGCCATCAGCCTGGTGCTGATGCTGTGGCGCGCCACCTCGGGCGTGGTCGACGGGCGCATGACGCTGGGCGACTTGGTGATGGTCAACGCCTTCATGATCCAGCTCTACATTCCGCTCAACTTTCTGGGCGTGATCTACCGCGAGATCAAGCAGAGCCTGACCGACCTCGACAAGATGTTCGTGCTGATGGAGAAGGAGCGCGAGGTGCGCGACGCGCCCGGCTCGCAGCCGCTGGCCGGCGCCGACGCCACCGTGCGCTTCGAGGACGTGAGCTTCGCCTACGAGCCCGCACGCCCCATCCTCAAGCACGTGAGCTTCGAAATCCCGGCCGGCAAGACGGTGGCCGTGGTCGGCCCCTCGGGCTCGGGCAAGTCCACGCTCGCGCGGCTGCTCTACCGCTTCTACGACGTGCAGCAGGGCCGCATCACGATCGGCGGCGAGGACATCCGCGCAGTCACGCAGTCGAGCGTGCGCCGCGCGATCGGCATCGTGCCGCAGGACACGGTGCTGTTCAACGACACGGTCGAATACAACATCGCCTATGGCCGCCCGGGCGCCTCGCGCGAAGAGGTGGAGGCCGCCGCCCGCGCCGCGCGCATCCACGACTTCATCTCGGCCACGCCCAAGGGCTACGACACCACCGTGGGCGAGCGCGGGCTCAAGCTCTCGGGCGGCGAGAAGCAGCGCGTGGCCATCGCGCGCACGCTGCTGAAGAACCCGCCGATCGTGATCTTCGACGAGGCCACTTCGGCGCTCGACTCGGCCAATGAGCGCGCCATCCAGTCGGAGCTGAAGAGCGCCGCGCAGGACAAGACCACGCTGGTCATCGCGCACCGCCTGTCGACGGTGGTCGACGCGCACGAGATCCTGGTGCTGGAAGCCGGCGTGATCGTCGAGCGCGGCACGCACGCCGAGCTGCTCGCGAAGCAGGGCCGTTATGCCCAGATGTGGGCTTTGCAGAAGAGCGAAGCGGCGCCGCTGATGTAGCGCGATCATCCATTTCATTTTTTCGTTCAGGAGTTCCCACGTGTCGACCAAGATTCCCCTGCTGGTGCTCAACAGCCTGTCGAGCGCCCACCAGGCCCAGATTGCCGAGGTCTACGACATGACCTATGCCTTCGGCGACGTGCAGCGCGCGGCTGCCATCGCCGAGCACGGCAAGAAGTTCCGCGCGGTGCTGACCATCGGCGTCATCGGCATCACGCCCGAGGAGATCGCGGCCATGCCGGCGGTGGAGCTGATCTGCTGCATGGGCGCGGGCTACGAGGGCGTGCCGCTCGAGGTGACGCGTGCGCGCGGCATCGCCACGGCCAACGGCGCGGGCACCAACGACGACTGCGTGGCCGATCACGCCTTCGGCCTGCTGATCGGCATCGTGCGCGAGTTCCGCAAGCTCGACCGGCTGTGCCGCGAAGGCGTGTGGCGCGAAGCGATTCCGCAGCCGCCGAACGTGTCGGGCAAGAAGCTGGGCATCCTGGGGATGGGCACCATCGGACAGAAGATCGCGAAGCGGGCGGCGGCGTTCGACATGGAGGTCGGCTATCACAACCGCAAGCCGAAGGAAGGCTCCGCGCACCGCTACTTCGACGACCTGAAGTCGATGGCAGGCTGGGCCGACTTCCTGGTGCTGGCCGCGCCGGGCGGACCCGCGACGAAGCATCTGGTCAATGCCGAAGTGCTCGACGCGCTGGGGCCGCAGGGCTACCTGGTGAGCATCGGGCGCGGCAGCGTGGTCGATACCGAGGCGCTGGCGGCGGCATTGCGCGAGAACCGCATTGCGGGAGCCGGCCTCGACGTGTACGAGAGCGAGCCGAAGCGGCCCGAGCCGCTGGTCGGCCTCGACAACGTGCTGCTGACGCCGCACATGGCCGGCTGGTCGCCCGAGGCGACGCAGAAGTCGGTGGACCATTTCCTTGCGAATGCCGAAGGGCACTTCGCGGGGCGCGGCGTCCTCACCCCCATCTGATGCCTTGCTCCTTCCCCCTCTGGGGGAAGGTTGGGATGGGGGCAGGCAGAGCGCCCGATGGATACGCCGCTTGCCCCCACCCCAGCCCTCCCCCAGCGGGGGAGGGAGTCAAGCCAAGACCGGAGGGCAATGGGAAGCTCCGTCAGCGTGAGCGAGTGACGATCTCCATCCAGCATCTTGCTCCTTCCCCCTCTGGGGGAAGGTTGGGATGGGGGCAGGCAGAGCGCCCAATGGATACGCCGCGTGCCCCTACCCCAGCCCTCCCCCAGCGGGGGAGGGAGTCAAGCCAATACGGGAGGGCGCTGCGAAGCCCAGCCGCATGCCTGGTCATACGCATGCCCAAGCCGCAGCACATCGAGGTCCGCGTGGATCGGCCCCGCCAGCTGCAGCCCCATCGGCAACCCGCCTTCGCCGAAGCCGGCGCGCACATTCAGCGTTGGCAGCCCCGCCAGCGTGAACGGCGTGACGATCTCCATCCAGCGGTGGTACGTGTCGCTCGCCACGCCAGCGACTTCCTTCGGCCAGTGCATTTCCGCGTCGAACGGAAACACCTGCGCGGTCGGCGCCAGCACGAAGTCGAAGCGCTCGAACAGCCTGAGGAACGCGCGGTACACGTTCGAGCGGTAAACCGAGGCCTGGTAGAGCGAGGCCGCATCCAGGTGACGGCTCTGCTCGATCTCCCATTGCGCCTCGGGCTTGAGCTGCGCGAACAGCTTCGGGTCGCTCAGGTAGGCGCCCAGCTTGCCGCCCACCAGCAGCTGCCTCAACCGCAGCCATGCGCTCCAGTTGTGCTCGCGTGGCACGTCGAGCGTGCAGGGCTCGACCTCGCAGCCGATGGTGCGGAAGGTGTCGAGCGCCTTCTCGCCCAGTTCGCGGATGCCGGGCGCGAGCGGCAGGTCGGGCCAGATGCTGCCGAGCCAGCCGATGCGCAGTCCCTTGCCGTCGCCGTCGAGCTGCAGTGCATCGGGCGAGGGCAGGGCGTTGGGCGACGACAGCGGCACGCGCGTGTCGAAGCCGGCCTGCACCGCCAGCAGCCGCGCCGCGTCTTCCACCGTGCGCGCCATCGGGCCTTCGCAGCCCAGCTGCTGGAAGAAGAGTTCCTCGTCCGGATTGCCCGGCACGCGTCCGCGCGAGGGCCGCATGCCGATCACGTTGTTGAAGGCCGCGGGGTTGCGCAGCGATCCCATCATGTCGCTGCCGTCCGCCACGGGCAGCATGCCCAGGGCCAGCGCCACGGCGGCGCCACCGCTGCTGCCGCCTGCGCTGCGATCGGGCGCGTAGGCGTTGCGCGTGATGCCGAACACCGTGTTGTAGGTGTGCGAGCCGAGCCCGAACTCGGGCGTGTTGGTCTTGCCGATCACGATGGCGCCGGCTGCCCTGGCGCGCGCCACGTGCAGGCTGTCGGTGCGTGCCGGCGAGCGCGGCGACAACGGCGAACCCATCGAGGTCGGCAGGCCTGCGGCATGGCTCAGGTCCTTTACCGCCAGCGGAAAGCCGTGCATCCAGCCGCGCCGTTCGCCGCGTGCAAGTTCGGCGTCGCGCTCGCCGGCCTCGGCCAGCAGCTGCGCCGGATCGCGCAGCGACACGATGGCGTTGAAGCGCGGGTTCAGCGCCTCGATGCGGGCCAGCGAGGCCTGCATCGTTTCGCGGCAGGACACGTCGCGCGCGGCGATGCGGCGGGAGAGTTCGGTGGCGCTGAGGGCGAGCAGGTCGTCGGCTGAAGGCATGGCGAGTGCGGGAAAAGGAGGGGCGTCCAGTATGGCGCGGCGCTCGCATAATCGCCGCGTATGGAAACAAAGTGGCTCGAAGACTTCATCAGCCTGGCGGAAACCCGCAGCTTCAGCCGCTCGGCTCAATTGAGACACGTGACGCAGCCCGCGTTCTCGCGCCGCATCCAGGCGCTCGAGGGCTGGGCCGGCACCGACCTGGTCGATCGCAGCTCCTACCCCACGCGCCTCACGCCCGCGGGCCAGACGCTCTACGGCCAGGCCATCGAGATGCTGCAGTCGCTGCAGAGCACCCGCGCCATGCTGCGCGGCCATTCGGCCGCCGGGCAGGACGTGATCGAGATCGCGGTTCCGCACACGCTGGCCTTCACCTTCTTCCCCTCGTGGGTGACCAGCCTGCGCGAGCATTTCGGGCCGATCAAGAGCCGCCTCATCGCGCTCAACGTGCATGACGCGGTGCTGCGGCTGGTCGAGGGCAGCTGCGACCTGCTGATCGCCTATCACCACCCCTCGCAGCCGCTGCAGCTCGACGCCAACAAGTACGAGATGGTCAGCCTCGGCGAGGAAACCGTGGCCCCCTGGGTCAAGGCCGACGCCGAAGGCGCGCCGCGCTACCGGCTGCCGGGGCGCCCCGGCCAGCCTCTGCCGTACCTGGGCTACGCGCCCGGCGCCTACCTGGGCCGCGTGGTCGACCAGCTGCTGAAGGAGTCGGGCACCGCCATTCACCTCGACCGGGTCTACGAGACCGACATGGCCGAAGGCCTGAAGGTCATGGCGCTCGAAGGCCATGGCATCGCCTTTTTGCCGCAGAGCGCGGTGCGCAAGGAGATCAAGGCGCGCAAGCTCGTGAGTGCGCTGCCGCCCGAGATCGACAGCCTGGAGGCGACGATGGAGATCCGCGCCTACCGCGAGCGGCCCGGCATGGCGGCCCCGCTAAGGGCCGGTGGCGGCCGCGCTGCGAAGGCTTCGACCGCCGAGGGCCTGCAGCCCAAACGCACTGCCGATGCGTTATGGTCTTATTTGGTCGGCACCCAGCCCCAGCGTCGATGACCGGATTTTGTGCAACGCACAATCTATAAATGCCACGCATAGGACACCCCGCAAACGGCATTGGCGCCCTTGAACCGGCGCCACTACAGTCGCGGCAGTTTTTTTGCCGTTGCAAGCAGCACGACCCGGCACGCGCCCTGCGCGTGCTTTTTTTTAAGCCGAGGAACCTCCATGAGCTCCAATTTCAGGACTGAACACGACTTCCTCGGCGACAAGCAGATCCCCGCCGTCGCCTACTGGGGCGTGCACACGGCGCGCGCGGTCGAGAACTTCCCCATCTCCGGCACGCGCATCTCGGCCATGCCCGACCTGGTGCGTGCGCTGGCCTACGTGAAGAAGGCCGCCACCCGCGCCAACGCCGACCTGGGCGCCATCGACCGCGACCGCGCGGCGGCCATCATCCTGGCCTGCGAGGACCTCATCGACGGCAAGCTGCTCGACGAGTTCGTGGTCGACGTGATCCAGGGCGGCGCGGGCACCTCGACCAACATGAACGCCAACGAGGTCATCTGCAACCTCGCGCTCGAGAAGCTGGGCCACGAGAAGGCGCGCTACGACGTGCTGCACCCCAACGACCACGTCAACGCCTCGCAGAGCACCAACGACGTGTACCCCACGGCGGTGCGCCTGGCGCTGTGGTTCGCCATCGACCGGCTGCTCGAATCGATGGCGTCGCTGCGCCGCAGCTTCGAGGCCAAGGCGCTCGAGTTCAAGGACATCCTCAAGATCGGCCGCACGCAGCTGCAGGACGCCGTGCCGATGACGCTGGGCCAGGAGTTCCTGACCTACGCGATCATGATCGGCGAAGACGAGGCCCGGCTGGGCGAGGCACGCGCCCTCATCGAGGAAATCAACCTCGGCGCGACCGCCATCGGCACCGGCATCAACGCGCCACACGGCTACGCGAACCTCGCCTGCCAGTACCTCGCCGAACAGACCGGCGTGCCGCTCAAGCAGGCCGCCAACCTCATCGAGGCCACGCAGGACACGGGCGCCTTCGTGCAGCTGTCGGGTGTGCTCAAGCGCGTGGCGACCAAGCTCAGCAAGACCTGCAACGACCTGCGCCTGCTGTCCAGTGGCCCGCAGGCCGGCTTCGGCGAGATCCGGCTGCCGGCGCGGCAGGCGGGCTCGTCGATCATGCCGGGCAAGGTCAACCCGGTGATCCCGGAAGTGATGAACCAGGTCGCCTTCGAGGTCATCGGCAACGACATCACCGTGACGCTGGCGTCCGAGGCCGGGCAGCTGCAGCTCAACGCCTTCGAGCCGATCATGGGCTGGAGCCTGTTCAAGAGCATCCAGCACCTGAGCCGGGCCTGCAACACGCTGGAGAAGAACTGCGTCGTCGGCATCGAGGCCAACCGCGAGTTCCTCGCCAAGCGGGTGCGCGAATCGGTCACGCTGGTCACGGCGCTCAACCCGCTCATCGGTTACGAGAAGGCCGCGCTCATTGCCAAGACCGCGCTCGCCACGGGCGGGCCGATCGACCTGGTGGCCGAGTCGCTGGGCATCATGACGCGCGCCGAGATGGACGCGCTGCTCGTGCCCGAGAACCTGACGCAGCCGGTGCGTCTGTCGGTGGCGCCGGTTCCGCCGGCTGCCGAGCCTTCGGGCACAAAGGCTGCTTAGTGAAAGTCGGACAATGCCAGGAGGCAGGATCGCACCAGGCTGGCGCTGCAATGCGCATGGCCGGTGCAGCGTGGGTGTGAATGCACCGGGTTGGTCCGGGTATCACGCAAAATGTGAATGTCTAGAATTTAGTTGTATCTGTTTCAGTCACCCTCAGGAGTTTTCTGTATGAAAAAACAAGCAATGGCATTGGCAATCGCGGCGCTCGCCACCAGCGGCGTCTTCGCTCAGGCCAATGACACCCTGGCCAAGATCAAGGCTTCGGGCACCATCACCGAAGGCGTGCGTGAATCCTCGGGCCTGTCGTACACGCTGGGCAACGGCCAATACACCGGCTTCCACTACGACGTCTGCGCCAACATCATCAAGGACCTCGAGAAGTCCATCGGCAAGAAGCTCGAAGTCAAGTACCAGCCCGTGACCTCGCAGAACCGCATTCCCCTGGTGCAGAACGGCACCGTGGACATCGAGTGCGGCTCCACCACCAACAACGCCACCCGCCAGAAGGACGTGGCCTTCGGCGTGACCACCTACGTCGAAGAAACCAAGATCGTCGTCAAGGCCAACTCGGGCATCCACTCGCTGGCCGACCTGAAGGACAAGACGGTCGCCACCACCACCGGCACCACGCCGCTGCAGACCGTGCGCAAGCAGAAGCGCGCCGAGAACCTGACCTTCAAGGAGGTCTACGGCAAGGACCACTCCGACAGCTTCCTGCTGCTGGAAACCGGCCGTGCCGACGCCTTCGTGATGGACGGCTCGATCCTGGCCGCGCTGGCCGCCAAGTCGAAGTCGCCCAAGGACTACAAGATCCTGCCGGACGTGCTGGCCGTCGAACCCATCGGCATCATGATCCGCAAGGACGACCCGGCCTTCAAGAAGGCCGTGGACGACAGCATCAAGGCACAGGCCAAGTCGGGCGAGCTCGCCAAGCTGTATGACAAGTGGTTCCTGAAGCCGATCCCGCCGGCTGGCGTGACCATCGGCCTGCCGCTGGGCGAAGCCACCAAGAACGCCTGGGCCAACCCGAACGACAAGCCGGCCGAAGAGTACGTCACCAAGGAATAAGCGCGCGTCGCTGCGTGATGACGCCCACCTTTCGCGGTGGGCGTTTCTTTTCAAGGGACTGGTTTTCGAAGAGACGGTGAAGAAGGAGTAAATACAAATGGGCAACTGGGATTGGCAGGTGTTCCTGCAAGACCCCGGGGGGGAATATCCGAGCTACCTGCAATGGATGCTCTCGGCGTGGGGCTGGACGGTGTCGGTCGCGCTGCTGGCGCTGATCGTGGCACTGGTGCTGGGCTCGCTGATCGGCATCATCCGCACGCTGCCTGACAGCCCGTGGCTGGTGCGGCTGGGCAATGCGTGGGTGGAGCTGTTCCGCAACATCCCGCTGCTGGTGCAGATCTTCCTCTGGTACCACGTGATCCCGGCGCTGATCCCGGTGATGAAGGGCGTGCCGAGCTTCATCCTCGTGGTGCTGGCGCTGGGCTTCTTCACCTCGGCGCGTATCGCCGAGCAGGTGCGCTCGGGCATCCAGGCGCTGCCCAAGGGCCAGCGCTATGCGGGCATGGCGGTGGGTTTCACCACCGCGCAGTACTACCGCTACGTGATCCTGCCGATGGCCTACCGCATCATCATCCCGCCGCTCACGAGCGAGACGATGAACATCTTCAAGAACTCGTCCGTCGCGTTCGCCGTGTCGGTCGCCGAGCTCACCATGTTCGCCATGCAGGCGCAGGAAGAAACCTCGCGCGGCATCGAGGTCTACCTCGCGGTGACGGCGTGCTACGTGGTGTCGGCCCTGCTCATCAACCGGCTCATGGCATTCATCGAGAAGAAGACCCGCGTGCCGGGCTTCATCGTCTCGGCCAGCAGCGGCGGCGGAGGACACTGACATGATGAATCTCGACCTGTCGTTCTACAACTGGGACGTCATCAGCAACTTCGTCGTCAAGGGCTTCTACTTCAGCATCATGCTGACGATAGTGGCCACCATCGGCGGCGTGATCTTCGGCACTCTGCTGGCGCTCATGCGCCTGTCGGGCAAGAAGTGGCTCGATGCGCCCGCGGCGCTGTACGTCAACGGCATGCGAAGCATCCCGCTGGTGATGGTGATCCTGTGGTTCTTCCTGCTGGTGCCGGCATCGTTCTATTCGCTGTTCGGTTCGGTCGGTTCCAACTACCGCTCCGAAATCTCGGCCGTGATCACCTTCGTCGCGTTCGAGGCAGCGTACTTCAGCGAGATCATGCGCGCGGGCATCCAGTCGATCCCGCGCGGCCAGGTGAACGCGGGCCAGGCGGTGGGCATGACCTACGGCCAGAACATGCGCCTCGTGGTGCTGCCGCAGGCCTTCCGCAACATGCTGCCGGTGCTGCTCACGCAGACCATCATCCTGTTCCAGGACACCTCGCTGGTCTACGCCATCGGCGCCTATGACATGCTCAAGGGCTTCGAGACCGCGGGCAAGAACTTCGGCCGTCCGATCGAGGCGTACCTGCTCGCGGCCGTCGTGTACTTCGTCATGTGCTACGCCCTTTCTTGGCTGGTGAAACGCCTGCACAAGAAGATCGCCATCATTCGCTGATTGAGTGGCTGAACCGGAGAGAAAGAAATGTCCGAAAAAATGATTGAAATCAAGAACGTATCGAAGTGGTATGGCCCGGTGCAGGTGCTCAACGACTGCAACGTGAACATCTCCAAGGGCGACGTGGTGGTGGTGTGCGGGCCCTCGGGCTCGGGCAAGTCCACCCTCATCAAGACCGTGAACGCACTCGAGCCCTTCCAGAAGGGCGAGATCACCGTCAACGGCATTCCGCTGCACGACCCCAAGACCAACCTGCCCAAGCTGCGCTCCAAGGTCGGCATGGTGTTCCAGCACTTCGAGCTGTTCCCGCACCTGTCGGTGACCGAGAACCTCACGATCGCGCAGATCAAGGTGCTGGGCCGCACGCCCGACGAAGCCAAGACCCGCGGCCTGAAGATGCTCGACCGCGTGGGCCTGATGGCGCACAAGGACAAGTTCCCAGGCCAGCTGTCCGGCGGCCAGCAGCAGCGCGTGGCGATTGCCCGTGCGCTGTCGATGGACCCGATCGTGATGCTGTTCGACGAACCCACCTCGGCGCTCGACCCCGAGATGGTCGGCGAAGTGCTCGACGTGATGGTGAGCCTGGCCAAGGAAGGCATGACCATGATGGTGGTCACGCACGAAATGGCCTTCGCCCGCAAGGTTGCGAGCCGCGTGATCTTCATCGACGTGGGCGGCAGGATCCTCGAAGACTGCCCGAAGGACGAGTTCTTCAACCACCCGGAAAACCGCCAGCCGCGCACCAAGGACTTCCTGAACAAGATCCTGCAGCACTGACAAGCCGCTGCCGGGTTCAGGCAAAAGGGGCCGCGCTTCGAGAGCGCGGCCCCTTTTTCATTGGCGGTGGCCCTGTGCACGCGATCTATTTCGTGCTGGGGCTCGCCGCAAACACCTTGTCGAAGAACGCCGGAATCTCGCTGCCCAGCCGCGCCAGCAGCGCCTTGCGGTCGAAGCCTGGCGGATCGGCCCGAACGTCCCCGTCGTCCGTCGGGATCGCACTCGAGGGGGTGTCCATGAAGGCGAAGTGCCAGGCGTCGGGAATCCGCTGGAGTTCGGCGCCCGGCATGTTCTGCGCGACCCATTCGGCATGGAAGCGCGGAACGAGGAAACGGTCCAGCTGCGCCTCGTAGACCCGCGTGGGCACGCGGATGTCCGCGAGCGAAGCGGCCGTGAAGGGAACGCCGGCCGGAGCCATCGCCACGACCGCGCGTACCCGAGGGTCGCGCAGTGAAGGCAGCAGCGGCGATGCCGGGGCCGCCACTGTGCCGGTCGGCGCTCCAGCGTTGCGGCCGATGCCGCAAAAGATCGGGTCGGCGGCGCGCTCGCTCGCGCAGTGGCTGGCGATGCGTGACAGGTCGGCCTGCCCGCCCGCGAGCGCCAACACCGTGTAGCCGCCGGCCGAATGACCCAGTGCGCCGATGCGGGGGCCTTGCGCGTCGACAGCGATCCGGTCCTTCCACATCGGGTCTTTCAACAGCACGTCGATCACGTGGGAGATCTGCTGCGGCCGTTGCGTGAAGTAGGCCGCCGCGCCTTGACGCAGCAGTGCGCCGTCCTGCCAGTTGTCGCCCGGATGGCGCAGCGCCGCGACCAGGTAGCCGTCCCGCGCGAGCGCTTCGGCCAGGCTGGTGTGGCCCAGTTCGGTGCCGCCGACACCGTGGCTCAACACGATCAGGCCCTTGAAGCGCTCCTCGGGTGGCGCCTGGATGGCCACGCGGACCGTGAACGGCCCCATGGGAATGGCGCGGGCGGCGGCCTGTGTCGGGTAGTAGAGCGCGACCACGACGGGCGCGGCGTCCGGCGTCGCAACCGGAAGACTCAGCTGGCGCCAGCCGGCTTCGGCGGCCATGAGCTGGAACGACAGCAGCAAGCCCGAGGCGAGCAGCAGGACCTGGCGGAAAACGGTGCGCATCGTGGATCTCCTGGACGGTGTCGATGGAGTCCGCATGGTGGCCGCGCCGCTGCGCGGCTGCCACTGGATTGCGATGAAGTGCGTGAAACGCGGCGCGAAAGTGCTCAGGGCAGCCGCGCGATGTGTTCCGTCAGCAAATCGAAGAAGCCCTGCGCATCGCCGTCGACGATCCAGTTCACGTTGGGCGTGCGGTGCAGGCTGCCGTACCAGTCGGCCACCGTCTGCCCGAAGCCCATGCCTTCGCGGCTGTCGACCTCCACGTGGATGCGCCTGCCCTTGAAGAGCGAAGGCTGCAGCAGGTAGGCCGTGACCGTGGCGTCGTGCACCGGGCCGCCGGGCATGTCGTAGTGCTTCATCTCCTGGGGCGCGTAGGCGTCGAGGATGTCCGCGACGATCGCGCCGGCCCGGTTGCCGAGGCCGCGCAGCCGCGCGATGCGTTCGTCACTCGTGAGGATCTTGTGCGTCACGTCCAGCGGCAGCATGGTGATGGGCACGCCGCTCTCCAGCAGCACCGCCTCGGCCGCATGCGGATCGGCGAACACGTTGAACTCGGCCACCGGCGTGATGTTGCCGCCGTTGAAATGTGCGCCGGCCATGAGCACCAGCTCGCGCAGGCCGCGCACGATGTCGGGGGCTTGCTCGAGCGCCAGTGCAAGGTTGGTCTGCGGGCCGAGCATCGCGAGCGTCACGCTCTTCTCGGGGGCTGCGCGCAGCGTGCGCACCAGGTAGTCGACCGCATGGCCATCGGCCAGCGGCGCGGCGGGCTCGTGCACATCGACACCCGTGAGGCCCTCCTTGCCGTGGATGTTGGCTGCGTAGATCGGCGTGCGCTGCAGGGGCCGCTCGGCGCCCGCGTACACCGGCATCTCCGGCCGCCCGGCCCATTCGCAGGCCAGCCGCGCGTTGCGCGAGGTCTTGGCCAGCGGCACGTTGCCGGCCACCGTCGTCAGCGCCTCGATGCGCAGCCGCTCGGGCGCAGCCATCGCGAACAGCAGCGCGATCACGTCATCGGCGCCGGGGTCGGTGTCGATGATGAGCGTGTGCACCGTGGCGTCGGTGGATGGCGTGGTTTGCATGACAAGGTTCCTCGGCGAGCGCGAACGGTGCGCCCTGCTGGGCAAGTCTGCCAGAGCGCGAGCGCCCGTCAGCGTGGGTCGTCGAGCAACCGTCGCGCAAAGAACGCCAGGATCTCGTCGCGCGCCGCCAGCGTCGGCTGGCCGGCTTCGTCGATCAGGTGCGCGGTCACCACGCTGTGCGGGCTGGCCACCACCTGCGCGAAGAAGGGCGGCGTGTCGGGGTTGGCGGCACTGTCGGGCAGCACGCGTGCAACGAAGCGATCGCCCAGTGCCTGCGAGAACGCCGCGAAGCGCTCGGCCTTGCAGAACCGGTCACCGTCGAAGCGATAGGCCATCACGGTCAGGTCTTCGCGTTCCAGGCGCTCGCGCACGGCCGCCAGTTCGTCGGCCGCCACGTTCATGCCGGCCGGCTCGTCCATCGGCAGCGAAGGCTGGCACACCACCGGTGCGAGCATGGCGGGCTCCATCATCATCGAGAGCGCGAAGTTGCCCGTGAAGCACATGCCGATCGCGCCCACGCCGGGCCCGCCGCATTCTTCGTGCGCCAGCCGCGCGAGCGCGCGCAGCCACTGCGTCACCGGGCTCGAAGCGTTCGATGCGAAGGCCCGGAACTCGGCGCTGACGCAGGCCCGCTTGAACACCGCAACGCCTTCCTCGGTTCCGGGCACCGCGCCGTCCCGGCCGAACAGCGAGGGCATGTAGACGGTGAAGCCCGCGCCGCGCACCCAGCGGGCGAAGCGCGCCACGTGGGGGCTGATGCCGGGCATCTCGGTCATCACGATCACGGCGGGGCCCCGGCCCATGACGTAGACCTTCTTTTCGATGCCATCGAGCGTGATCTGGCGCGGAGTGAAGTCGTCGAGCGTGTCGTCTTCGTTCATGGGGCGTTGTGCCATGGGACTCTCCTTCGGTGTTCAGGCGGCCGGTGCCGAATCGACGAGATGCTGCAGATGCGCATAGCCCGCGCTGCGTGCGAAGTCGGGTAAATGCCAGACCTTGCCGCCCACGCCCCAGGCGCCGTCGGGCACTTCGTTCATCACCACGGACGTGGCGAGCCGGCGCCGGTCGTCCGCCGGCAGTGCTTCCTCGAACGATGCGTGAATGCGTGCGACGAAGAGCTCGCGCGATGTGTCATCGAGCACACCGGCTGGCAGGTACGCGAGCACGGTGCAGGGCAAGAGCCGCGCTGTCGCGTCGACGCCGCCACAGGTCCATGCGCCGGCGGCGGCTTCCTCGACCAGCACCCAGCACATGCTTCGCGCACGGGGCTCGTCGGGCATCTGCTCAGCCGCTGCTGCCGCTTCGTTGATCTTGCGAACCAGCGCGGCGCGGCTCTCGCCGGGAAACGAGCCATGAGGAATCTTCACGAGGATGGTGGGCATGCGGATGTGGCCTGAGGGAACTGTGAAGCTTGTATTGGACGTTCGGCCTCGCCAGAATGGCAGTGTCCAATTCGACTCCTTTAAGGCTTTATCGGCCAACATCCAGATGCATGACTTCACCGTGCTGGTACTGCCCGGCGCCTTCAACTCCAGCGTGGCGGTCACGATGGACGTCCTCGGCGCCGCGGAAGCGATGGCTGCGCGCGCAGGCGTCGCGCCGCCCCGGTGGCGGCTGTGCTCGGTGCACGGCGGCCCGGTGCAGCTGCGCGCCGGCATGAGCCTGGACACCACGCGCCTGCCCGTGCGCCCCCGCGTAGATCGCTCTACGTGGGTGGTGCCGGGGCTCGGCCTCAACACGCCCGGCGAGATCCGCCAGTGCCTGGAGAGCGCCGACGCGGCCAAGGCCATCGCGGGCCTCGCGCGTCACGCAAAGGCAGGGGGGCAGGTCGCGGCTTCGTGCTCGGCCGTGTTCCTGCTGAATGCCGCCGGCCTGCTCCAGGGCCGGCGCGCGACCGTTTCATGGTGGTACGCACCGCTGCTCGCGCGCATGGCGCCCGGCTGCACCGTCGATGCCGACCGCATGGTGTGCTCCGACGGCCCTGTCGTCACGGCTGGCGCCGCGTTCGCGCAGACCGACCTGATGCTGCACCTGTTGCGCGAGCGTTGCGGCAGCGCGCTCACCGATCTGGTCTCGCGCATGCTGCTCATCGATGGCCGCCAGGCGCAGTCGCCGTTCATCGTGACGGAGATGCTGGCCAACGGCAACGAGCTGGTGACGCGGCTCACCGCACGGGTCGAGTCGGCGCTGCCGGACCTACCCTCCGTGAGCGAGCTGGCGCGCGAGTTCTGCATGTCGCAGCGCACGCTGTCGCGTCACATCGAGAAAGCCACCGGCAAGAGCACGCAGGCGCTGGTGCAAGGCGTGCGGCTGCGGCGCGCCCGCGCGCTGCTCGAAACCAGCCGCATGACGGTCGAGCAGGTGGCCGGCGCCGTGGGCTACCAGGACGCCACGGCGCTGCGGCGGTTGATGAAGAAAGTGGCGGGCGCTAACCCGAGCCGCTACCGCGGCTGATGCGCCCGCAGCAAACTGCGGTGCCTGCTTATTGCGCGCGGCAATTGCCTTCACTGCATTCGCCACCACCAGCAGCCAGATGCGAGCTGGCTTGTGGGGCGCCTTCGGGGCGTGTGCGCAGGGCACCGAGTACTCCCCTCCGCGAATGTCCCCCGGCCTGCGGCCTCCTCCTTTATTTCGCTGCGGGGAGTACCCGATGCCCTGCGCACGATGAGTGCGGCTGTGAGGTTGGCGGTTCGACCGCTGCGGCGGATTGCAGATGGACGTGCGGGGGCGTACTACTGAGCTTTCGTGAGAGACGGGAGGTGGACAAGCAGAACTCCGAAGGGCTGGTGTCGGTTGCGGTCGACTTTGGTGTGACTGCGTTCGATGTTCGCTTCAGGCTGGGTGCGGTCTTTCACCTCGAAGGTCGTGAGCGACAGCTTGCCGGCCCAAGGCAGTCAGACCACCAGCCGCCGGTTCGGCCACTTGCGGGAGGTTGGCAGCCCCGGCTGCTGGCGATGTACGCGACAATCTCGAAGAATCAACATAGGGAGTGCGAGGCATGCATCCATTCCGGCGGCTCGCCCGAGCGGCATTGGCGCGTATCCAGGACGCGCTGGGGAAGCAGCCCAAGGACGAGACCGCTGATTTGGCGCGCTCTATTGCAACGCTGGCAGCGGCACGAATCGCGAAGGTGCGACGGGACCACGCCGCCCACAACGACTACCCCGGCTGGTTCGCAAGCACCGTGCTTTGGGGAGGTTCACACCCAATCATCTTCGCGGCGCTCGTTGGCTTCGCATGCGCCATTTTGGCCCTTGCCTGCTGGCCCGCGCCGTTCCCCGAATGGGTAGTCATCCCATTTCCCGACCTCCCCACCGACTACACACACGCGGCCTTCTTCGGGACCATTTGGACCGTACAGGCGACCCTCATCGCTCTCGTCTACCCCATCGTCCTGACCTTCGTACCCATCCTGCTACAGCGACGGGCATCGTCGAAGTTCGCGCTGGCCTTCTACATGCGCGAGTCAGCCGTGCTGCCGGCGGGCACGAGCTCCCTGTTGCTTCTGCTAGTGCTGTCGGGGCAATACCTTGCCGCGTACTACGTGTCGCGTGAGCTCTTCCTCTTCGGAGCCGTGTTCGATGGCCTCTGGCTGCTGGCCAACATAGGCATGACAGGCTACTTCTTGGTGAAGACCGTGCGCTATGTCGAGGAAGACATCGGCGAGACGACCTACAGGCGCCTATCGCTCGGCTACGTGCTTTGGTCGGACCTCGAGGAAGCAGAGACGGCTGCCCTCTATGAGGCCGGTGGACCCAACATCGGGGAATACCGAAGCGGGCGCGTCGAGCCGCTTGTCCGCACGATGGCAATTCGTTCAGGAGAGCCGACCGTTTCCACGACCCTGTCCGGCAAGAACGAGCTGGTCGACGTTGACCTGTTTCTTGTGAATCGAGTAGCCCGCAGGTGGGCAAAACGCGCCGTGGGCCATCCCATCGAAAAGGGAGCGAAGCAGAGGCCCCCAACCTTGGAACTTCTGCCGTCGTTCTGGGGCGAATACACCGGCCGAGTACACATTGCCCGCGTTACAGACGGGCCAGACCTTACGCCACGAGAGCGTCGCGACCTTTTGCAGGCATACGTTTTCGCACCCCCACCTCCCCGTTTCTTCAACGGCAATACCAAGGGCCTGCTGGAAGAGCTCGCCAGCGAGGTGCAGTCGCAACTGGAGCAAGGAAGGTTTGACGAAGCCGCTTCGGCCTTCAAAAAGATGCGCCGTCTGCACGAAGCATTTCTCCACAACTCGAACACAGATCAGCACTCGAATCTCGCGAGCGCCTCGGCGCCATGGTCGGCAGGACACCGCAGCGTCAGCGACCACTGGCTTGACCCCTACCGGCCGCTGTTTGAGGCGACGGCGAACAAAATTTCTGCCAACCAGGGCCTCTGGCGCGACCTGTGCAGGCTTCCTGCTGAGCTGGTCCGTTGTGCAAGTCCGCAGGACGCGCGGATGACATACGACATCCTTGAGCAGTACGAGCTCATCGACCACTTTCTCGGGACGTGGTGGACTCGCGAAGCTCATCGTTCACAAGCTGTCTTTGCGGCGACCGGTGCACAGCTCCCAGAGCCGATGGCCTCCGACTACAGGGACGCCGTCACGTCCGTCGTCAATGGGCTGAATGTCGCGGTTGTGCCGTTCGACGAGAAGGGGGGCAAGGACGAGCAACGCTGGGTAGCGCGCCTGAGGGCCACGGTGACGTGGATGACGCATGCCGACATGTGCGTCAGGCTGTTGATACGCGCGGTCCGCCGCGGCGACAAGGTTGCGTCCGAGTGGTACAGCGATTGCCTGAGCCACTGGCTCTCTGACCGTGCCTACGAATATGGCGCTCGCCGTTTCGAATACGCGGCCGACCTGCCTGCGGTCAAGTTCGGAGAGTTGGACATTTCTTGGTCCAAAGCGCGCCAGCAAATCTCCGCGGCCATCCAGGGCGACGCCACCCTTGATGACGCGGTCCACGTTCTTTGGGCAAGCCTCCAGCGTCATTGGGAGGTCGTGCGATTTACAAGCGCGCTGCTTCTCTTGCGCGACGAAGTTCACGGCACCTTCCAAGAACTCGCGCACCGCGTCGCGGGCCACGTACTGACCCTTACGTTCTTCAATCCTGGGCCGTCAGCCGATCCTCAGAGCCTACTTGATCCAGACCAGCTTCTGAGCACGTATCTCAGTCTCTGCTGCCTCGATCCACACTCGCGCGCGCAGTCCTCTTCACTCGTCGCCCGAATACTGCGGAGAGGGAACGATGGACCCGTCATCAACGGCTGGACCTACACGGGCCACGGATATCAAAGCAATCCAGAGTCGCAGGCAAAAGGGTTCGTGACTTTGCTGCTCGCGTCGACGGGCGCGGGCAGGTTTGTGCTTCGCGACTCGACCGGCTTGTGTAGGGACCTGCAGGGGCTGGATACGATGCGTGCTCTGTCCCAAGTCCTATCCCTGCTCGTCGCCGAGGTGCAACGGCCGTTCCGGAGGGAGCTGCCAATTGCCGCAGCCGCTCTGCGCGCCAGCTTCGGCTTGCCCATGCGTCAGGTGTCGCCATTGCTGCCATGGCGAAGCAAGTTGAAGCAACTGCGGCAGGTAGTCAATGCACAAATCGACGCAGAGCTGCGCAAGGTCGTTGTGCCGCGAGATGCCGCGAGGACACTCGTGGACCGCCTGCAGGCCGAGTTGCTGAACCCGACCGACGGCAAGGCTTGGAATGGCCACATTCGGACAGGCGTGGGGGCTGTGGCCATGTCCAAGGAAATGTGGTCGGTGCGGCGGAGTCGCCACAAAAAGGCCACATTCCTGCGGCCTACCGAGGAAGAGTTCCCTCAAGCGGACGTCCAGCGGTGGGCGCGGCAGATTGCGTGGGTCACTCTGCCGTTGGCCCTCAACGAAGCGCTAAAGATCAAGGCCATCAAACCCATTGAAGGCGCCTCAGGGGGCGAGCAATTGCTGAATCTCGCAGCGGCGATTCGCGCCGACCGGCTGTCAGGCAGGACGCCGGTTGTCCTTGTGCCGCGCGGTCCAACCGGTCACATAGTCGAGGAGATGTACTGGCAAGTGGAAGGCCGCTCAGGGCCACCTCATGGCGTTGAGTTCACGGCACGTCAAGATAGGGAGGGACCGTTCGCAAATTGGATGGTCAACGGCGCGCTCGTCTTCGACATGCTGACGCCGGACAACCGAATCTTCCTAGTGCCCGCCGCCTGGTTCGATTGCCTTGTCTTTGAGCAACAACCAGACGGCACGGTGCTGCAGCACGAGCTCCAAGTTCAGGAGCCCGACAGCGTGCTGTTTCAGCTTCATTGGCGAGCCGAGCTTTCTGGGGCCTTCAAGCCAGCCTGAGCTCCCCGCGGACACAAGAAGGCTCCTTACTTGGTTTGCGAACTTTCTATCTGTGAGGGTTGAGGGTGCCTTCAGCGACGACCGTTCTTGCAGGCGGGGCGAGTTGTCCGCCCCCCTCGTATGGCCGGACTGCCGCTTCGTCCTACCCCTCATTACCATCTTCATCAAGCGCGAATTCCCAGACGGCGTAGCGCTCCTCGAGCGTGCGCATACAACTGCCTCCTCACATACGGCAGCTCGCTGTGTACGACTGCTCAAGGACACAGACCGGGCGGCCCGAGAAGCAGGGTGGAATTACCGCTCCCGCTGCAAAGCGGGTGCTCGCATTGTCGGTCGACGATCAGCTGGGATACATAGCTGCCACTGAGACCTACCCCACAAGCAACCTCAACCAAGCCGAATTCTCTCCATCACGAATGCTTCAGTCGTTCCATCTCAAAGCCCCCGTTCCTCAGGCGGGCCGCGAAACCCGCAGCCCGCAGACCAGCCGCTAATCGCCAGTCTCAGGCGCCCCACGTCGCGCCTTCTCGCTCACCTGAAACAGCTCCCCAGCCTTACGAGCCAGTTCAGCCGCAAGCCAAAGCAGGTTGTTCAGTTGCCGAGGCCCATCTCCGCTGCACCAGTCGATCTCTTCCCCGTGGCAGACCCATAGGAGGGCTTCGAGCTGAGAGAGGGTGTTTTCAAGAAGATCCGCCGGGTCTTGGGCGTTTTCTTCGGAAGCTACCGGCGTGCGAGGCCGGGCTATAGTCTTGGTAGCCATTTTTGTGCGTTCCTTTCGAGGGTCGTGCACGAACTTGGTTAGACGGCTGGGGTGCTAGTAACACCCTGGCCGTCGCCTTTTGATACCTCGCATCTGTATCGCTGCTTTCGCACCGACGACCTGCCGCGAGGCAAGCAGCCTTCAAACATCACGGTGGCTTGGTGTGTTGCGCCTTCCTTGTTCCCTTGTTGGGGTATGGAGTGACAGGGGCATCCACTTTAGAGAAGAACCCGGCGAAGCAGCCGTTCCATCCGGCACGAAGTCTCGGCAACCGCCAACAAATGCAGCTTCCGCAATGCGCCGCGCGCGGACCTCATGGGCCAGTGTCGTGTCAGTCAGCAGCGGCTCTCAACGCTCAGGCCGATGGGGTGCCTTGCGCAGCGAAATAAAGGAGGAGCCCGAAGGGCGGGGGACATTCGCGGAGCAAGGTACCCCGTCGGCGTGAGCGCCCCCCGGATGCGAGCAGAAAGGCTCAATGCATCCAGGACCGCGCCCGGTCCAGATGCTCGCGGCACTCGCGCACCATGCGTTCCAGCAGTTCCGCACAAGTCGGAATGTCGTCGATCAGCCCGATGCACTGGCCCGCCGAGACCACACCGTTGTGCACCTCGCCGGACTCCAGCGCGGCCCGGCCGCGCGCGCCGGCCACCAGTGGGCGCACATCCTCGAACTCGCAGCCGCCCGGACGGTTCTCGGTGGCCACCACCTCTTCGGAGATGGCGTTGCGGAACACGCGCGCGGTGTTGTGCAGCGTGCGGAACATCAGCTTCGTGTCGCGCTCCGTGGCATCGACCAGCGCCTGCTTGATGTTGTCGTGGATCGGCGCTTCCTTGGTCACGCAGAAGCGCGTGCCCATGTTCACGCCCTCGGCGCCCAGCGCCAGCGCGGCGGCCATGCCGCGCCCGTCGGCAATGCCGCCCGAGGCGATGATCGGAATGCGCAGCTTGCGCGCCGCGACCGGCAGCAGCACCAGGCCGGGCACGTCGTCCTCGCCGGGGTGGCCCGCGCATTCGAAGCCGTCCACCGACACTGCATCGACGCCGTTGCGCTCCGCCGAGAGTGCATGGCGCACCGAGGTGCACTTGTGCACGATCTTCACGTCGTGGCGCTTCAGCGCTTCGATGAAGTCCTTCGGGCTGTTGCCCGCGGTCTCGACGATCTTCACGCCGCTGTCGATGATGGCCTGCACGTACTCCGCATACGGCGGTGGCTTCACCGCCGGCAGGATCGTGAGGTTCACGCCGAAGGGCTTGTCGGTCAGCGTGCGCGTGCGCGCGATTTCGTTGCGCAGGTCGTCGGGCGTGGGCTGCGTGAGCGCCGTCACGATGCCCAGGCCCCCGGCGTTCGACACGGCCGCGGCCAGCTCGGCGCGGCCTACCCACTGCATGCCGCCCTGGACGATGGGATAGCGGATGCCGAGCAGCTCGGTGATGCGGGTCTTCATCGGTGCCGGGTCCTCTTACAGCGTGGTCACCAGTTCCGGCACCGCCGTGAACAGGTCGGCCACGAGCCCGTAGTCGGCCACCGAGAAGATCGGCGCTTCTTCGTCCTTGTTGATCGCCACGATCACCTTGGAGTCCTTCATGCCGGCCAGATGCTGAATGGCACCCGAGATGCCCGCTGCGATGTACAGCTGCGGCGCGACGATCTTGCCCGTCTGGCCCACCTGCCAGTCGTTCGGGGCGTAGCCCGCATCGACGGCCGCGCGGCTGGCGCCCAGGCCCGCGTTGAGCTTGTCGGCCAGAGGCGCCATCACCTCGGTGAACTTCTCCGCGCTGCCCAGCGCCCGGCCACCCGAGACGATGATCTTGGCGGCCGTCAGCTCGGGGCGTTCGCTCTTCGTGACTTCACGGCCCACGAAGCTGCTCTTGCCGCTGTCGGCCACGCCTTCGGCCGTTTCGACCGCTGCGCTGCCACCGGTCGCAGCTGCGGCATCGAAGCCGGTCGTGCGCACGGTGATGACCTTGATCGGGTCTGCGCTCTGCACGGTGGCGATGGCATTGCCCGCGTAGATCGGGCGCTCGAAGGTGTCGGGGCTGTCGACCTTGGTGATGTCGCTGATCTGCGCCACGTCGAGCTTGGCGGCCACGCGAGGCGCGACGTTCTTGCCGTTGGCGGTCGAGGGGAACAGGATGTGGCTGTAGTTGGCGGCAATCGCCAGCACCTGGGCGGCGACGTTCTCGGCCAGGTTCTCGGCCAGGCTCGGACTGTCGGCCACGATGACCTTGGCCACGCCCGCGATCTGCGCGGCGGCCTTGCCGGCTTCGGCGGCATTGGCACCGGCCACGAGCACATGGACGTCGCCGCCGCAGGCCAGCGCCGCGGTCACGGTGTTGAGGGTCGCGGGCTTGACGGTCGCGTGGTCGTGTTCGGCAATAACAAGTGCGGTCATGTCGTCACGGTGTTGAGGGTCGCGGGCTTGACGGTCGCGTGGTCGTGTTCGGCAATAACAAGTGCGGTCATGTCGTTCTCTTCCTCAGATCACTTTGGCTTCGTTCTTCAGCTTGTCCACCAGGGTGGCAACGTCGGGCACCTTGATGCCGGCGCCGCGCTTGGGCGGCTCGGCGACCTTCAGGGTCTTCAGGCGCGGCTTGACGTCCACACCCAGGTCCTCGGGCTTGAAGGTGTCCAGCTGCTTCTTCTTGGCCTTCATGATGTTGGGCAGCGTCACGTAGCGCGGCTCGTTCAGGCGCAGGTCGGTCGTGATGACCGCCGGCAGCGTGAGCGTCAGCGTTTCCATGCCGCCGTCGACTTCGCGTGCCACGGTGACCTTGTCAGCCGCCAGGTCGACCTTCGAGGCGAAGGTGGCTTGCGGCAGGTCGGCCAGCGCAGCCAGCATCTGGCCGGTCTGGTTGGCGTCGTCGTCGATGGCCTGCTTGCCGAGGATGATCAGCTGGGGCTGTTCCTTGTCGACCAGCGCCTTGAGCAGCTTGGCGACGGCCAGCGGTTGCAGTTCTTCGGTGGTCTCGACCAGGATGCCGCGGTCGGCGCCGATGGCCATGGCGGTGCGCAGGGTTTCCTGGCACTTGGCGTCACCGCAGGAGACGGCGATCACTTCGGTGACCACGCCCTTTTCCTTCAGGCGGACCGCTTCTTCGACCGCGATCTCGTCGAAGGGGTTCATGCTCATCTTGACGTTGGCAATGTCCACGCCGGTGCCGTCGCTCTTCACGCGCACCTTGACGTTGTAATCGACGACCCGTTTGACGGGGACCAGAACCTTCATGGCTGTTCCTTTGAATGACGAAGAAGAGAAGAAATGAGGAAATGAGTTACTCGAGCTTCGCGCCCGACTGCTTGATCAGGCGCTCCCACACGGGGCGCTCGGCCTTCCAGGCTGCGGCGAAGAGCTCGGGCGAGCTGTCCTTGATCTCGAAGCCCATGGCCGCCACGCGCTCGCGCACGTCGGGCTGCTGCGTGGCCTTGCGCACTTCTTCGGCGATGCGGTCCACGATGGGCTTCGGCGTCTTCGCGGGCATGGCGACGGCGAGCCAGCCGGTCACGCGATAGGCTTCGTCCTTCATGCCCTGCTCGGCCAGCGTGGGCACGTTGGGCAGTATGCTCATGCGGCGCTCGCCGGTCACGCCCAGCGCACGGATCTTTCCGGAATCGATATGCGGCTTGGCCACCAGCGCGCTGGCGTAGGCCATCTGGATCTGGCCGCCGATCAGGTCCTGCATCATCGGCGCCTCGCCCTTGTAGGCGACGTGGCTCATGTCCGACTGCGTCGCCAGGCTCATGTGCGCGCCGGCCAGATGCGGATACGCGCCCACGCCGTACGAGCCGTAGGCCACCTTGCCCTTGTTCGCGACGACGTACTTCAGCAGCTCCGGCCCGGTCTTCGCCGGCACGCTGGGGTGCACCACCAGCACCAGCGGCGCCATCGCAATCTGGTAGACCAGCGTGAGGTCGCGCTGCGTGTCGTAGGGCAGCTTCTCGTAGAGGAACTCGTTGGTCATCAGCGAATTGCTCAGGCCCAGCACGATGGTGTAGCCGTCGGGTGCCGACTTGGCGACCGCGTCGGTGCCGATGATGCCGGCCGCGCCGGGCTTGTTGTCGATGATGATGGGCTGGCCCAGGCCGGCCGACATCTTCTGGCCCAGCACGCGCGCCAGCACGTCGGTGGCGCCACCGGCAGCGAAGGGCACGACCATGCGGATCGGCTTGTTCGGGTAGGCGTTTTGCGCTTCTGCCTGCATGCACAGCGCGGCGACGGAAGCAGTGGCGCACAGCAGCAGCGCGCGGCGGGTCGGAAGGTGGAAGGTCATGGCTTGTCTCTGTCTATGGTTTCTGAAAAAGGTCACTGCGCGGCGATGCGCGTCTTGAAGGGCAGTGGCTCCAGCGCCTTGCGCAGCCGCTCCTGCAGCGGCGCGGCGAGCGCGCCTGCCGCGGCGCTGTCGATCTGCACGCGCACCAGGCTCTCGCCTTCGGTCTTCACGACGGGCAGCGCGGCCTCTGGCACGCCGAGTTCGGCGCAGGCTTCGGCGACGGCTGCGTTCACCACGTAGAGCGCGGCCATCGCGCGCAGTTCGGGCTTGTAGATCTTGCCGACGTTGGTCATCGGCATGGCCCCGATCACCGAGACCCACTTGGGCCGCGCCGGCGCCTCATCGACGCGCGCGGCGGTGAAGGCGAGCAGCTCTTCTTCCGTCGCCGATGCACCGGGCACCAGCGTCGCGAAGATCACGGGCAGTTCGCCCGCATAGGCATCGGGCGCGCCCACCGCGGCGCAGAGCTGCACGGCCGGGTGCGCACCCAGCGCGTCCTCGATGGTCTTGGGGTCGATGTTGTGGCCGCTGCGGATGATCAGGTCCTTCGAGCGGCCCGTGAGGTTGAGCCGCTCCTGGCCGTCGATCCAGCCCAGGTCGCCGGTGGCGAGCCAGCCGTCGGCCGTGAAGGCCTTGGCATTGTCGGCCGGGTCCACGAAGCCCGAGAACAGGTTCGGCGACTTGAACAGCACCATGCCGGTTTCGCCCGGCGCCACCTCGCGGTCGCTGGCATTGCCGTTCTCGTCGAGCGCCACCACGCGCATCTGCATGTACGGCAGCCGAAAGCCCACGCAGCCCGCGGGCCCGTCCACGCCGGGCGGCGTGATGGTCGAGATGCCGGCCATCTCCGTCATGCCCAGGCTCTCGTGCACGTGCAGGCCGAACAGGCGCTCGAAGCGCGCCGCGAGTTCCGGCGAGAGCACGGCGGCGCCGGTGCGGCAGTAGGTGATGGACGAAATGTCCGCGCCGTCCAGCGGCACGTTGGCCAGCGCCGCGAGCACGGTGGGCACGGCCGAGAGCGAGGTCGGGCGGTACTTCTCCACCAGCTTCCAGTAGTTGGCCAGCACCTCCTTGTTGCGCAGCAGCGAGGTCGTGGGAATGATGACCTCCACGCCCGCAGACAGCGCCGCCAGCGAGGCCGGCAGCACGCCCGCCACATGGAACAGCGGGTAGCCGTTGATCGAGATGCCGTTCTCGTTCATGCCCGCGACCTGCACGCTGGCCCAGGCGGTGAACACCTGCGCGCCGTGGCTGTGGCGCGCGAGCTTCGGCGCGCCCGTGGTGCCGCCGGTGTGGAAGTAGGCGGCGATGTCGGTCGGCGCGATGTCGCGGCCGCTCACGAGTCGGTCGTCAGGTTGCGCGGCGCGCAGCACGTCGAACTCGGCCACGCCTTCAGGCAGCGCACCTGCCGCGCCGGGCGCTTCGTCGTGCGGCGCCACGCGCAGCACGGTGGTCAGCGTGGGCACCTGGCCGCGCAGGCGCATGGCCTTCGACCACATGCCCGATTCGGCGTCCGAGCCGTAGGCGATCAGCACCTTGGCGCGCGCGGCGGTCATCAGCGCGACCAGCTTCTCGTCGGTCAGCAGCGGGTTCAGCGGTTGCACGATGCCGGCTGCCTCTCCGCCCCACAGCGCGAGGTGGTACTCCAGGCAGCCGGGCAAAAGCACCGCGACCGCGTCGTCGGGCCCGACGCCCAGCGCGTGCAGCATGTTCGCGGTCTGGTGGATGCGCGCGAGCAGTTCGGCGTACGACCAGCGGATCGGCTCGTCGGCCGGGTTGCCGGTGCGCAGGAAGGTCAGCGCGGTCTTGCCGCCGAAGGCATGGCCCGCGTTGCGGAAGATCTCGTAGGTGCTGCGCACCGTGAGCGCCTGTTCCAGCGGCGTCTCTTCGAGCCGGTGGATGTCCGCCAGGCTGCGCACGGGAAATGCGGGGCGGAACGGCGCGCCGACCGGGGTCTTGTGATTCTTGTTTTCGTTGTCTGTCATGCCTGTCTCCTTGATGCCGGTCATCGGCCGCCTGCCGTTTTACTGGGTCGTGATGTGGTTGTCGCGAATGACCTTGCCCCAGCGTTCGAAATCCTCGCGCATGCGCGCGCCGGTCTGCTCGGGCGTGCGGTAGGCCGCGAAGGAGCCGACGCTCTGGAGTCTGTCCTGCACTTCCTTGTCGGCCAGCGCCGCCTTCAGTTCGGTGCTCATGCGGTCGATCACGTCCTTGGGCGTACCGACGGGCGCCAGCAGGCCGCCCCAAGAGGTCGCGTCGAAGCCGGGGAAGCCCTGCTCGGCCACCGTCTTCACGTCGGGCAGCAGGCTCACGCGCTGGCCCGAGCCGACCGCGATGGCGCGCAGCTTGCCCGAGCGGATGTGCGGCAGCACGCCCACGAGGTCCGAGAACATCGCGGGCACCTGGCCGCCGATCAGGTCCGTCACGGCCGGTGCGCTGCCGCGGTAGGGCACGTGCTGCATGTCGAACTTGCCGATGGTCTTGATCTGTTCGGTCGTCAGGTGGCCGAAGCTGCCGGCGCCGGCCGTCGTGTAGTTGAGCTTGCCGCCTTCGGCCTTGGCCTTCGCGATCAGGCCCTGCAGGCTGTTCACCTCGGGCAGCGACTTGGGGTTGACCACCAGCACGATCGGCAGGTCGTACACCGAGCCCACGGGCGTGAAGTTCTTGAAGATGTCGTAGCCGGTCGGGCCGTACAGGTGCGCGGCCAGCAGCGTCGGCGTGGCCAGCATCACGAAGGTGTAGCCGTCGGGCGCGGCGCGGGCCGCGGTGGCGGCGCCCACGGTGCCCGAGGCGCCGCTGCGGTTGTCGATCACGATGTTCTGCTTGAGCGCGGCCGACATCTTCTGCGCCACGATGCGCGAGGCCACGTCGGTCGGGCCGCCGGGCGGGAAGGGCACGATCAGCGTGATCGGCTTGGCGGGCCAGGCCTGTGCGAAGGCGCTGCCAGCGATGAGCGGCAGGGCGAGGGCGAGAAGGGCGCGGCGAACGGGACTGCGAAGGGAAAGGGATGCCATTGGGTCTTGTCTACTTTGGAAATTCGGACGCCTGTCTTCTTCAGACGACGCCACTCGTTTTCAGCGCCGCCAGCTTTTCGTCCGAAAGGCCGAGCAGCGACTGCAGCACGTCGTGCGTGCCTTCGCCCAGGGTGGGCGGCGCGCTGCGCACGGGCAGGCGCTCGCCGTCGAAACGGTAGGGCGGCGCCAGCACGTTGACAGTGCCGGCCACCGGGTGCGGCTGCGTGGTGACGAGGCCGGCGTCGGTGGCGCGCTTCGATTGCAGCGCCTCCAGCAGGCCCAGCACCTCGCCGCACGGAATGCCCGAAGCCGTGAGCCTGGCGAGCAGGTCGGCACGCTGGCGCTTCGCCAGCTCGGCATGCAGTTCGGGCAGCAGCACCGCGCGGTTCGCGGAACGCAGGATGTTGGTCTTGAAGCGCTCGTCGGCCGCGAGGTCGGGCCGCTCGATCACCTCGGTGCAGAAGCGCGCGAACTGCGAGTTGTTGCCCACGGTGATGACGAGCGGGCCGTCGGCCGCATCGAACACACCGTACGGCACGATCGACGGATGCGAGTTGCCGTAGCGCGGCGGGTCTTCGCCCATCAGCAGCGCCTCGAGGCCGTAGTAGGCGGTGATCATCAGCCCGCAGTCGAACAGCGCCATCTCCACGTGCCGGCCCTTGCCGGTCTTCTCGCGCTGGTAGAGCGCGGCCAGGATGGCCTGCGCCGAGTACATGCCGGTGAACAGGTCAACCGCGGCCACGCCGAACTTCAGCGGCGGTTGGTTGGCTTCGCCGTTGAGCGCCATCAGGCCCGCCTCGCCTTGAACGACGAGGTCGTAGCCCGGCCGCGCGGCTTCGGGCCCGGTGCGGTCGTAGCCCGAGATCGAGCAGTAGATGAGGCCCGGCTGCTCCTTGCTCAACTGCTCGTAGCCGAGGCCCAGCTTGTCGATGCCGCCGAACTTGAAGTTCTGGATTACCACGTCGCACTGCTTCGCAAGATCGCGCGCGAGCTGCTGGCCTTCGGGCGTCTGCAGGTCGAGCGTGACCGAGCGCTTGTTGCGGTTCACGCTGTTGAAGTAGGCCGTCTCGGTCTTGCCGACGCGCAGGCCCCAGTCGCGCGTGTCGTCGCCGCGGCCCGGGTGCTCGACCTTGATGACCTCGGCGCCCATGTCGGCTAGCACCATGCCGCACCAGGGCCCCGCGAGGATGCGGGACAGATCGAGGACGCGCACGCCGGCCAGCGGCAGCGAGGAATTCAGCGAGGACATGGCAACTCCGGAAAGATTGAAGACCCTTGCACCCGCGCGCAGGGGCCTGGAGGAATGGGCACGGCGCGCGTCAGGACTCGGCCTGCTTGCGGCGGCGCAGCGCGACGAAATCGGCGCTGCGCTTGCCGAGGAACGCACCGATGCCTTCGGCCGATTCGGCGTCGCCTTGCGACTCGACCATGAACACGGCCTCGGTGTCGAGCTGCTCTTCGAGCGTGGCGTGGTGCGCCTGGCGGCACAGCGTCTTGATGCGTGCGCTCGCGCGCTGCGGACCGGTCGCGACCTTGGCCGCGAGCGCGATGGCCTCGGCCAGCGCGGCACCCTTGTCGGTGAGGCGGTTGACGGCGCCCAGCGCATGCAGGCGCTCGGCCGGCATGCGGTCGCCGGTCAGGCACATCTCGGTCAGCACCTGGCGCGAGACGAACTCAGCGAGGAAGGCCGTGGCGCCACCGTCCGGCGTGAGGCCGACCTTGACGTAGGCGACCGTGAAGAACGCATCGCGCGCCGACACCAGCATGTCGCAGGCCAGCGCCATCGACAGGCCCGCGCCGGCCGCGCCGCCTTCCACGGCCGCGATCACGGGCTTGCTGCAATCGCGCAGTGCGCGGATCAGGTTGTTGAGGCCTTCGAGGATCTCGCGGCGCTCGGCCGTGGGCAGCTCGCGCCGCTTGGCCAGCAGGTTGAGGTCGCCGCCGGAGCAGAAGAAATCGCCTGCACCGGTGAAGACGATGGCGCCGACCTCGGGGTCGTTCTGCGCATCGGTGAGCGCGGCCGAGAGCTCGGCGTACAGCGTCGGCGTGATCGCGTTGCGCGCGGCGGGGTTGCTGTTGGTCAGGATGCGGACGGCGCCTTCCTGCGAGATCAGCACAGTCTTGTTGTCGCTCATGCCGCCAGCTCCTTGCCGGACTCTTTGCCCAGGGCGATGTAGCGCTGCAGGTGATGGTCTTCGTCGCCCAGTTGGTGGTCGATCATCACGAGGCGCTTGGCGTAGTGGGGCAGGGGCAGCTCCCACGTCATGCCGATGCCGCCATGCATCTGGATGCTTTCTTCCGCCACCAGCGCACCGATGCGGCCGATGCTGAACTTGGCGGCCGAGAGCGCGCGCTCGCGTGCCACGCGGTCCGTGCCGTCGATGGCGGCCGCGGCGTTGATCACGGCCGAGCGGGCCTGTTCGATCTCGAGCAGCAGGTCGGCCATGCGGTGCTGCAGCGCCTGAAAGCTGCCGATGAGAATGCCGAACTGCTTGCGCGTGCGCAGGTATTCCAGCGTGGCGGTCTTGGCGGCTTCCATCGCGCCCAGCGCTTCGGCGCACAGCGCGAGCACGCCGCGGCCGATGGCGCGTTCCAGCGTGGCGTGGCCCTGGCCTTCGGTGCCGAGCAGCGCGTCGGCGCCCAGCTTGACGCCGTCGAACGCGAGCTCGGCGACCCGGCCGCCGTCGATCGAGGGGCAGCCGCGCACCGTGAGGCCCGCGGTCTTGGCGGGCACGAGGAACAGCGAGATGCCGGCTTCGTCGTCCACCGCACCCGAGGTGCGCGCGGAAACCAGGAACAGGTCGGCCTGCTCGCCCTGCGGCACCACCGCCTTGGCGCCGTGCAGCACCCAGCCGTCGCTGTTGCGCTCGGCCCTGGTCTGCACGCGTGTGCGCTCGTAGTGCGTGTCGGCTTCGTCGTGCGCGAAGGCCGCGACGGTCACGCCGTTGATGATGTCGCCGAGCTTCTCTTTCTGCGCGTCGCTGCCGGCGGCGCTGATCGCCTCGCCGACCATCACCGCGCCCAGCAGCGGCTCAACCACGAGCCCACGGCCCAGCGCCTCGAAGACCACGGCTATGTCGAAGCCGCCGCCGCCGAAGCCGCCATCGGCCTCGCCGAACAGCGCGCCGATCACGCCCAGTTCGGCGAACTGCTGGAAGATTTCCTTGCTGAACCCGTGCTGCGACTTCGCGATGCGGTCGCGCGCATCGAAGGCGTACTGCTCGCTGATGAAGCGGTTCAGGCTGTCGGCGAGCATGCGCCGGTCTTCGGTGTGTTCGAAGTTCATTGCATGTCTCCTTACAGGCCCAGGATCATCTTGCTGATGATGTTCTTCTGGATTTCATTCGAGCCGCCGAAGATCGACAGCTTGCGGTTGTTGAAGTAGCGCGATGCGGCCGCCGATGCATAGGCCGGGCCGAAGGTCTCGCCTTCATAGCCGTCCTTCAATGATTCGGCGATGAAGGGCCGGCCGTAGACGCCCATCGCGCGGCGCGCGAGCGACGAGATCTCCTGCCGGATCTCGGTGCCGCGGATCTTGAGCATCGAGCTTTCCGCACCCGGCACGCCGCCGCCGGCCACTGCCGCGATCACGCGCAGGTTGGTGGTCTTCATGTTCTCCAGGTCGATCTCGACGCGTGCCATGCGTGCCGCGAACGCAGGGTCTTCGTTCAATGGCTTGCCGTTCTTCGTCTGCTTCGCGGCGATGCCCTTGAGCTGCTCGAGCGCGGCCACCGAGAAGCCCACGCCCGCGATGTTGGTGCGCTCGTACGTCAGCAGGTACTTGGCGCAGGTCCAGCCCTTGTTCTCCTCGCCGACCAAGTTCTCGGCCGGTACGCGCACGTCGGAGAAGAACACCTCGTTCACTTCATGCTCGCCGTCGAGCGTGATGATCGGGCGCACTTCCACGCCGGGCGAAGTCATGTCGATCAGCAGGAAGCTGATGCCTTCCTGCTTCTTCGCCTCGCGGTTCGTGCGCACCAGGCAGAAGATCATGTTGGCGTGCTGGCCCAGCGTGGTCCAGGTCTTCTGGCCGTTCACGATGAAGTGGTCGCCCTGCGCGTCGATGCCGCGCACGGCCGAGGTCTTCACCGCCGCGAGGTCGGAGCCCGCGCCGGGTTCCGAGTAGCCCTGGCACCACCAGTCGTCGCCGTTCAGGATGCGCGGCAGCCAGTGTCGCTTCTGCGCCTCGTTGCCGTACTTGATGAGCACCGGTCCGAGCATGTTCACGCCGAAGGGCACGATGCGCGGCGCGAAGGCCAGCGCGCACTCGTGCTCGAAGATGAACTTCTCGACCGCCGTCCAGCCGGGGCCGCCGTACTGCTCGGGCCAGTGGTTGGCGAGCCAGCCGCGCGCGTTGAGGATGGCGTGCCATTCCTCCATGTCGGCCTTCTCGAGGATCTTGCCGCTGCGCACTTTCTCGGACAGCCGCACCGGCAGCCTGGCGGCCAGGAAGGCGCGCACTTCGCTGCGGAAGGCTTCTTCTTCGGAGGTGAAGTTCAGGTCCATCGCGGGCTCCTCAGTAGATTTCAAAGAGGCCGGCCGCGCCCATGCCGCCGGCGATGCACATCGTGACCACGGCGTACTTGGCGCCACGGCGCTTGCCCTCGATGAGCACGTGGCCCGTCAGGCGCGCGCCGGTCATGCCGAAAGGATGGCCGATGGAGATCGCTCCGCCATTCACGTTCAAGCGCTCCGACGGAATGCCGAGCTTGTCCTGGCAGTAGATCGACTGCGAGGCGAAGGCTTCGTTGAGTTCCCACAGGCCGATGTCCTCGACCTTCAGGCCGTGGCGCGCGAGCAGCTTGGGCACCGCGAAGACCGGGCCGATGCCCATCTCGTCGGGCTCGCAGCCGGCCAGCGCGAGGCCGCGGAAGGCGCCCAGCGGCTTGATGTTGGCGCGTTCGGCGTCTTTAGCTTCCATCAGCACGCAGGCCGATGCGCCGTCGGAGAGTTGCGAGGCGTTGCCGGCGGTGATGAACTTGTCCTCGCCCATCACCGGCTTCAGCTTGGCGAGCGCTTCGTAGGTGGTGCCGCGGCGGTTGCAGTTGTCCTCGGTGGCGGTGACTTCGCGGTAGGTGACTTCCTTGGTCTCTTTGTCGGTCACGGCCATCGTGGTGGTGCAGGCCACGATCTCGTCCTTGTAGCGGCCGGCCAGTTGCGCCTCTTCGGTCTTGCGCTGGCTCTCGGCCGAGAAGCGGTCCTGCGCTTCGCGGCTGATGTTGTAGCGCTTGGCGACGATGTCGGCCGTGTCGATCATGGCCATGTAGAGCTCGGGCTTGTGCTCGACGATCCACGGGTCCAGGCTGAGGTCGCCACCGTCGCCGGGGCTGCGGCCGCGGATCTGCGAGATGCTTTCGACGCCGCCCGCGATCATGGCCGGCGCGCCGTCCACGACGATGCGGCCGGCGGCCATGGCAATCGCCTGCAGGCCCGAGGCGCAGAAGCGGTTCACCGTGGTGCCGGCGATGCTGATGGGCAGGCCCGAGCGGATGATGGACTGGCGTGCGATGTTGCGGCCGGTGGTGCCCTCGGGGTAGCCGCAGCCGAGGATCGCGTCCTCGATCAGCGCCGGGTCGAGCCCGGAGCGCTCGACCGCTGCCTTCACGGCGAAGGAGGCCAGCGTGGCGCCGGGGGTGATGTTGAATTCGCCGCGGTGCGCCTTGGTGAGCGGGGTGCGGGCGGTGGAAACGATGACGGCTTCACGCATGGGAATGGCTCCTGTACGGCGGACGGTGTGGATTACTCGGATTGATTGAGGCTGGCGAAATCGGCACCGCGTTCGACCAGCTCGACCAGCAGCGGCGACGGCTTCCAGAAGATCGGGTCTTCTTTCGCGAACTCGCGGATGTCGGCCAGCACCTTCGGCAGGCCCACGGTGTCGGCGTACTTCATCGGGCCGCCGCGGTGGCGCGGGAAGCCGTAGCCGTAGAGGAAGGTCACGTCCACGTCGAGCGGGCGCAGCGCGATGCGCTGGAGCACGACGTTGGCGCCTTCGTTGATCATCGCGGCCATGTAGCGGCGCATGATTTCTTCTTCGGTGAACTGGCGCGGCGTGATGCCCGCGCGCGCGCGCTCGGCGTCGATGATGGCCAGCACCTCGGGATCGGGCACGCCGGTGCGTGCGCCTTCGGGGTACAGGTAGTAGCCGCGCTGCGTCTTCTGGCCGAACCAGCCGCGCTCGCAGATGCGGTCGGCCACCTGCACGTAGCGCGCCTCGGGGTCGCGCGTGGCGGCCTTGCGCTTGCGCGTGGCCCAGCCGATGTCGCCGCCCGCGAGGTCCGACACCTGGAACGGGCCCATCGGGTAGCCGAAGTTGCGCACGGCCGCGTCGATCTCGTAGGGCGAGGCGCCGTCTTCCATCATGTGGTCGGCGGCCTGGCGGTACACGGCCAGGATGCGGTTGCCGATGAAGCCGTCGCAAACGCCGGCGCGCACCGGCACTTTCTTCAGCTTCTTCGCAAGCTCGAAACCGGTGGCGACCACGTCGGCGCTCACCTTGGCGGGCACCACGATCTCCAGCAGCTTCATGATGTTGGCGGGCGAGAAGAAGTGCAGGCCGACCACGTCCTGCGGCCGCGAGATGCTGTCGGCGATCTCGTCGATGTCCAGGTACGAGGTGTTGGTGGCGAGCACGGCGCCGCGCTTGCACACGCGGTCGAGCTCGGCGAACACGGCCTTTTTGACGCCCATCTCTTCGAACACGGCCTCGACCACGATGTCGACGTTGGCGAGCGCGTCATAGGAGGTCGAACCGCTGAAGCGCGCCACCACGGCGGCCTTGGCTTCGGGCGTCATGCGGCCCTTGGCGATGAGGCCGTCGTACACCTTCTCGACGTTGGCGCGGCCACGCGCGAGCTGGGTGTCGTCGCGCTCGATCATGGTCACGGGCAGGCCCGCGTCGAGCATCGCCACCGCGATGCCCGCGCCCATGGTGCCGCCGCCGACGATGCCGGCCGACTCCAGCGCGCGCGGCTTGGCGGCCTTGGTCTCGGGCGCCTTCAGCACTTCGCGCTCGGCGAAGAAGGCGTGGATCAGGCCCGCGCGCTGCGGGCTGTCGATGCACTGCAGGAACAGCTTGCGCTCGAGCGCCATGCCTTCGTCGAACGGCAGCGTGAGCGCGCCTTCGACGGCTTCGATGATCTTCATCGGCGAGAACAGGCCGCGGCTCTTCTTGGCGGTGTCGGCGCGCGCGGCTTCGAGGGCGGCGCGGCTGGCTGCGGTGTCGGCGAGGCCGGCGGCTTCGCGGGTGCGGCGCACCGGGGCCTTCGCGGCAACCAGTTCCTGCGCGTAGGCGAGGCCTTCGGCCAGCGCGTCGGCGTCGTTGCCGAGCCGGTCGACGAGGCCGAGCGACAGCGCTTCCTTGGCGCCGGCATGGCGGCCGCTGAGCATCAGCTCGAGCGCGGGCTTCACGCCGATCAGGCGCGGCGCGCGCTGCGTGCCGCCCGAGCCGGGCAGCAGGCCGAGCGCCACTTCGGGCAGGCCGAGCTTGGCGGTGGGCGATGCGATGCGGTAGTGCGCCGACAGCGCCACTTCCAGCCCGCCGCCGAGCGCGGCGCCGTGGATGGCTGCGACAACCGGCTTGGTGCAGTTCTCGATCCTCAGGCACACCTCGGGCAGCGAGGGCGGCTGCGGCGTCTTGCCGAACTCGCGGATGTCCGCGCCCGCGATGAAGTTGCGGCCTGCGCCGACGATCAGCACCGCCTTGGCGGCGCCGTCGGCCTCGGCCGCGTCGATGGCGGCCACGAGGCCGCGGCGCACATCCACGCCCAGGGCATTGACGGGCGGGTTGTCGATGGTCACCACGAACACGTCGCCAAGACGTTCGAAGGTGACGGGACCGGTGGACGTGGAGGGGCTGGGAGTGCTGGTGGCCATGTGCGTATCGCTTGTCTCTTGCGTTGCGGGCCGGCGGGCCCGAGGCTCTGGGGTGAACCCCGCATTCTTGGACCGCGCCGCCTCTTTGACAATTGCATAGACGGTTGACAGACTGTCAAAGAATTTTTGACACAATCGCCGCATGGACCTCCAATCGCTCACCCTGCTGGTGGAAATCCTCGACGCCGGCAACCTGAGCGCGGCGGCTCGCCGCCTCAAGATGAGCCGTGCCAACGTCAGCTACCACCTGAACCAGCTGGAGCGCTCGGTGGGCGCGCAGCTGGTACGGCGCACCACGCGGCGCGCCGAGCCGACCGAAATCGGCCTGCGGCTCTACCAGCACGGCATCGCCATCCAGGGCGAGTTGCTGGCCGCGCGCGAATCGGTCACCACGCTGGGCCAGGAGTTGCAGGGCCGCGTGCGGCTGAGCGTGCCCAGCGGCTACGGCCAGCTCGTGATGGCCGACTGGCTGATCGACTTCAAGCGCCAGTACCCCGGCATCGTGCTCGACGTGGTGTTCGAGAACCGCATCGAGGACCTGCTGCGCGACGAAGTCGACATCGCGATCCGCGTGATTCCCGAGCCGCCGCAGAACCTCGTGGCGCGCGAGATGGGGCCGGTGCGCTACGTGGCCTGTGCTTCGACCGAGTACGCGGCGAAGAACCCCCTGCCGGTGCAGCTCGACGCGCTGCAGGGCGCGCCGGTGGTCACGGCCGCCGTCATCGGCCGGCAGCTGCGCGTGTCGGCCTACCAGGGCGAGACACGGCGCGAGGTGATCCTGGAGCCGACGCTCATTTCCGAGAACTTCCTGTTCCTGCGCCAGGCCGTCCTCGCGGGCCTGGGCATCGGCCTCGTGCCCGACTACGTGGTGCAGGAAGACGTGCGCCGCGGCGACGTCGTGACCACGCTCGACGACTGGCGCCTGTCCATATTCGGCACGCAGATGTTCATGCTCTACATGCCGAACCGCCAGCACACGCGGGCGATCCGGACCTTCATCGATTTCATTCTGCAGCGGGCGCGGCCGGTGCCCGGTCAGGCGCCGGAGGCGCGATAGCCGGCGGCTACGCCTGGCGCCGCTCCACCCCGGTGCTCTCGTAGTGCTGCGCCTTGTCCACGTACATCGCCCGGTCCGCCCGCTGCAGCGCCGCCTCCAGCGACTCGTCTCCGTGGCAGGTCGCCAGCCCGATGGCCAGGCTCAGCGCATGGCCGCTCTGGCCCGCGTGGAACTGGTTGTTCATTTCGAGCAGCGTGAGGATGCGCTCGCGCATCGCCTCGGCGCCGCGCTCGTCGGTCATGGGCAGCAGCACCGCGAACTCGTCGCCGCCGATGCGCGCGGACCAGGCGGGCAGGGCGACGGCCTTGTCGAGCACTTCGCCCATGCGGCGCAGCAGCGAGTCGCCGGCGGCATGGCCTTCGTGGTCGTTGATCTGCTTGAGCCCGTTGAGGTCGATGGCCACGATCGACACCGGCCAAGGCCCCTTGCGTGACAGGCGGTTGAGCTCCTCGGTGTAGTAGGTGCGGTTGCACAGCTGCGTGAGCACGTCGTGCTTGCCGAGGTATTCGAGGTAGGCCTCGGCCTTCTTGCGCGCGGTGATGTCGACCAGCGACACCAGCACCAGGTCCCAGGCGTCGAGCCGGTCGTCCTGCACCGCGAACTGCATGTGGATGTTCAGCGCCTCGCCCGACAGCGAATAGTTGAGCACCTCGCGCTGCTGCACCGTCTTGCCGTTCCACAGGTCTTGCAGCTGCTCGGCGAAGGACTCGCGCATCTCGTCGCGGAAGACACGCGAGATGCTGCCCAGCAGGGTCTGCAGGTCGGGCGCGCCGAACATGCGCAGCGTTTCCTGGTTCACGTCGACGACGCGGATCTCGTGCATGCAGCGCGTGACGAATTCGGGGTGCACCTTGATGAAGGTGGCGAAGTCGGTGATGCCGCGCGCGCGGATGCTCTCGAGCAGCGAGCGCACCGCGCTGAAGTCTTCCACCCACAGCGACACGGGCGAGCGGTCGAACAGGCTGCGCGCGTGCTTCGCGCTCTCGTCGCGCAGGCGCTGCGCGGCCACGCGCTCGGTCACGTCGTCGAGCGACACCAGCACGCGGCTCCAGGAGTCTTCGTGGCCGGGCAGCACGCGGGCGCGAACGCGCACGTCGAGCCGCCGGCCGTCGAGCGCGTAGTTGACGGTTTCGCTCTCGAAGGTGAGCTGGCCGCGCCACAGCTGGTCGAGCTCGTGCACCACGGTGGCCGACATGTCGCCGCGGAACACGCGGTCCAGCGCGCCCAGCAGGGTCTGCTGGCTGTCGGCGGCAAAGAGTTTCAGCGTGTGCTGGTTGACCCGCAGCACCTTCAGCAGCGCCATGCAGTCGCTCACCCGCTGCGGGTCCGCCGACAGGTGCGCCACCAGGTCGGTGACGCCCTCGGCGCGCCAGCCGTCGAGCTTGCGCTTCAGGTCGCCGTAGTCCTCGATCCAGAGCGAGACGGGCGCCAGGTCGAACATGCCGTCGAGGTCGTCGCTGGTCGGCGAAACCGAAGAGGGGGCGAACGCGGCTGCGGGCAGGGCCATCGATGAAGCTTTCGAGGAAGCGGCTGTGGATGTCGGTGAAATTAGGACTTAATTATTACATTTAATAACGGGAGATCAGCGGCTGTAGAGACCCACCACGCTCTGGCCGCCCAGCGCATGGCCCTTGAGCGCGGCCAGCAGCGCGTCGCGCGCGAGGCCGGCCGGCAGGCTGCCCGGTGCGAGGTCGGTGGCAATCACAGTCAGCACGTAGTGGTGCGGCCGGTCGCCCACCGGCGGGCACACGCCGCGGTAGGCGGGCGCGCCGGCCACGTTCGGGCCCATGGTGAAGTTGAAGTTCGAGCCTGCCTGTCCTTCGCCCGCCTTGAGCTCGCCGCGCTCGGCCGCGATGTTGTAGGCCACCCAGTGCGACACGCCGAGGCCGGCCGCGCCGTCTGGATCGAACACCAGCACGGCGACCGATTTCGTCTTGGCCGGCAGGTTGCTCCACGCCACGGGCAGCGAGACGTTCTTGCCGCCGCAGTCGCCCGCGTGGTCGGACGGAATGACGCCGTTGTCGCCGAAAGCGCTCGACGTGACTCTCATGCCCGTGAAGGCCTTGCCGCTGCCGGCCGACATGCCCGTGCAGCCCGCCATGAGGCCGCTGAGCGCGAGCGCCGCGATCGACAGGGCAAGAGGATTGTTGTTGCGCATTTCTTTTCTCTCCTGAAGGGTTGTCTTCACTCGGCCCGGCCGAGCCACACGCTGCCGTCCGCTCCTTCGTGCACCGCCAGCGGCGTGAGCCGCGCACCGCGGCAGGGACCGCCGACGCACTTGCCGGTGTCGGGCTCGAAGATGGCGCCGTGCCGCGCGCACATCAGAAAGCGGCCTGAACTCTCCAGCACCTGGCCCTCGAAATCAAGCGGGCCGCCCGCGTGAGGGCATTGGTTGAGATAGCCGTGCACGCCGCCTTGCCAGCGCACGGCAAAGGCCTGGGCGCCGCCGGGCGCGGTGAACAGCGCAGCGGGGCCGTTGTCGGCGAGTGCCGGGGAGATCAACTGGGGCTCTGTCGTGCTCATCATTCTTTTGACTGCATTTCGCAAGGAAGCCTGGGCGGCCTGAGCGAAGGAAACAGTATCTCCTGCGAGGTGGGGCGAGGCAAAGCAGTCTGCATGGCCGATCTCGCGTAGGAGCGCATGAGCGATGCCGCTCCCGTCGACCCGCAAGGCTACGTGCCCCTGCCGGCCGGCTTCTTCAGGCTTTGTGCCACCAGAACAGCTTCCCTTGCCAGGGCTGCCAACGCTTCATGGTCTTCGATGATCTCGATGGGGACCTCGAAGTACTTCCTGACCTGGACCCGCCGAGCCTTCGTGTCGTAGGCAAAGCATTTGCTGCCCAGCTTCTCGTACTTCGGCCGGGTGTCCTTGTCCACGACGAAGTACACGGTGCTGCCCATGATCATCGCGAACTGCGTGGCGTCGGCCGACAGCCCCGTTCCGCCGAAGAATCGGGTCTTGGCGATGCGCGGGATTCCGCGGAGACGGTCAATGATGAAGTCGACGAACTGCGACGAGGCTTCCGACATGATGCTGCTGGCGCCAGGCGCGCGATGAAAAGAGCTCAGTGTCGCCGAGTCCGGCCACGCTGCGTCGGCTCACGGCAGTGGAAAATTTGTGGATTCCCGCGAACCGTTCGGCGGGTTCGACGCCTCCTTGTTTCCGAGGGTCTTCCTCATGCACCCAAGGATCGAAGGAGTCACCATGGTCTACGTCAAGAATGTCCCCGGTTGGGAACGCGCGCTGCGCATCGTCATGGGCCTCGCCGGCCTGCTCTTCGCCGCCATGAGCTGGGGCACGGCCGGCTTCGGGCTCGCGGTGATCGCCGGGCTCACGGGCGCGACGCTCGCGCTGACGGGCCTGTTCGGCTTCTGCCCGATGTGCGCCATGGTCGGGCGCAAGCCTGTCAAGGGGCGCTGAGCCATGGGCGTGGGCATCGACCGCACCGGCCTGATCCAGGCCGCGCAGACCGGCGACCCCGCTGCCATCGCGGGCCTGCTCGCGGTCTGCCAGGCCGATGCGCGGCGCTACGCCTGGCGGCACTGCCAGGCCAGCGACGTCGACGACGCCGTGCAGGAATCGCTGCTGGTGATCGCCCGCAAGGTCCGGGGGCTGAAGGCGGCCGCGGCCTTCTCGTCGTGGCTCTTCACCGTCATCCGGCGCGAATGCCTCAGGCTGCAGCGCGCGATGTTCCGGCACGAACCGCTCGACGACGAGGTGGCCGAGCGGCAGCTGGCCAGCCGCAGCGACGGCGCTTTGCGCATCGACCTCGCGCACGCGCTGGAGTCGCTTCCCGCGCACTACCTCGAAGTGGTGCTGCTGCGCGACTTCGAGGAGCTGACCATCGCCGAGATCGCCGAACGGCTCGACGAACCGCCGGGCGCAGTGAAGAGCCGGCTGCACCGCGCGCGGGCGCTGGTGCGCGAGTATTTGCTGGGGGGCGATGCGACAATTGCCGGGCCATGACAGACACCCTCACGATCACCCGCCCCGACGACTGGCACCTGCACGTGCGCGACGGCGCCGCCCTCGAAGCCGTCGTTCCACACAGCGCGCGCCAGTTCGGCCGCGCGCTGATCATGCCGAACCTGCGTCCCCCCGTAACCACCGCCGCGCAGGCCATGGCCTACCGCGACCGCATCCGCGCCGCCGTGCCCGACGGCACCACCTTCGAGCCCGTGATGTCGCTCTACTTGACCGACAAGCTGCCGCCCGAGGAAATCGCGCTGGCCGCCGAGGCCGGCGTGCGCGCGCTCAAGCTCTACCCGGCCGGCGCCACCACCAACAGCGATGCCGGCGTGACCGACATCCGCAAGACCTACAAGACGCTCGAGGCCATGCAGAAGCACGGCCTGCTGCTGCTGGTGCACGGCGAGGTGACCGACCCCGCCATCGACCTGTTCGACCGCGAGGCCGTGTTTGTCGATCGCGTGATGATTCCGCTGCGCCGCGACTTCCCCGAACTGAAGGTGGTGTTCGAGCACCTCACCACCAAGGAAGGCGCCCACTACGTGCGCGACGCCGGCCGCTTCACGGCAGCCACCATCACGGCGCACCACCTGCTCTACAACCGCAACGCCATCTTCACCGGCGGCATCCGCCCGCACTACTACTGCCTGCCCGTGCTCAAGCGCGAGACGCACCGCGTGGCGCTGGTCGAGGCGGCCACCAGCGGCAGCGACCGCTTCTTCCTGGGCACCGACAGCGCGCCGCACCCGGCGCACCTGAAGGAACACGCACTCGGCTGTGCCGGCTGCTACACCGCGCTCACCGCCATCGAGCTGTATGCCGAAGCCTTCGACAACGCGCAAGCGCTCGACAAGCTCGAAGGTTTCGCGAGCTTCCACGGCCCCGACTTCTACAGCCTGCCGCGTCATACCGACACCATCACGCTCAAGCGCGAAAGCTGGACCGTGCCGGAAACCGTGCCCTATGGCGATGCCACGCTGAAGCCGCTGCGCGGCGGCGAAACCGTGAACTGGAAGCTCTTGTGAGTACTTCATCACGCGATCAGTCGCTCAACGCGCGGCATCTGAGGTTGGCAAGATCCCGTCGAGAAAAACCACGGAACCGGCTTTGCCGGGCCGTTGGTGTTGCCCCCGGTGAGGGGGTGGGAGAAGCGACACGAAGTGCGCGCAGCCTGGGGGTGAGCCAATGGCTCGCGTGATGCTGCTGATCGACGCCGACAACGTCTCGGCCGACGTGATCGAGCAGGCCGTGCAGCGCACGATGGACGAGTACGGCGCCATCCACGTGCGCCGCGCCTACTGCAATGCCGAGATGGCGGTGAACCGGCAGGCGCTCTTCAAGCGCCTCTCGGTGCGGCCGATGGTGAACCTGTCGACCGGAAAGAACAGCACCGACATCGCGCTGGCCGTCGACGCCATCGACCTCGTGATCGACGAGCGTCCCGACGTGGTGGTGCTGGTGTCGTCCGACTCCGACTTCGCGCCGCTGGTGATCCGCCTGCGCGAGAAGGGCTGCCGCGTCTGCGGCATCGGCCAGCAGGGCAAGACGGGCGAAGAGACGGTCGGCATCTACGACACCTTCATGGATCTCGCGCACCACGGCGCGGGCTACGCCGCGCCAGCGGTGCGCACCACGCCTGCGAAGAAGGCGGCCACGGCCAAGTCGGCGACCGGCAAGACCTCGCGCGCGAAGAGCTCTGGCACGACGACCGCAGCCGCACCCGCACCTGCAGCGAAGAAGGCCGCGGCGAAGAAGACGGCCCGCAAGACGGCCGCCAAGGCGCCCACCGCGCCGCAGCCGCAACCTCCGTCCGAAGCCGCCGAGTTCATCCTGCAGGCCGCGCCCGCATTGCGCAGCGGCAAGGACGTACCGCTCAACGACGTGGCGAAAGCCCTGCGCACCGCCGGCCTGCTCGGCAAGCACGGCAGCTCGCTCAAGCTGTTCGACAAGCTCACCGCGGAGTTCGCGGTGATGCAGCACCCCGACCGCATCCGCTGGACGGGCGCGCCCGCGCCTTGACCCTGCCGGCGGTCGACTGGGCGCAGCCCTGGCTGGCGCCCTATCGTTCGAGCGGCGAAGCGGTGGCGCAGGCCGCGCGGCATGGCGGAGTCGCCGCCGCGCTGCAGGGCACCAAACCTGCGCCTGTGCCCGCGCCAATTCCCGACTTCGTGCACCAGGACGCATTGCCTCCAGGCCAGGCCTACGAGGCGCACATCTTCCAGACCCGCAGCGTGCCCACGCGCGACAACCTGCACGACTTCTTCAACGGGCTCGTGTGGCTCGCGTTTCCGCACACCAAGCGCCGCCTCAACGAACTGCAGGCGGGCGAGATCGCGCGCAGCGGCGTCGCGGCCGTGCGCGGTCCGCTGCGCGACGCGCTCACGCTGTTCGACGAGAACGGCGCGCTGCTCGATGCGCCACCCGCGCTGTGGCGCGCGCTGGTCGCGCGCGACTGGCATGCGCTGTTCGTCACGCAGCGCGGCCTGTGGAGCGAAGCGCGCCTGCTGCTGTTCGGGCACGCGCTGCTCGAAAAGCTGGTGACGCCGCGCAAGCCGATCACGGCGCACGTGCTGCTGCCTCGCGACATGGACGCACCGCCGGCCCTCGACGACGCAGCGATTGCGAAGAATTTCGATGCGGACTGGCTCCAAACGAAGCCTTTCGTACCCCTTCCGGTGCTCGGCGTGCCCGGCTGGTGCGCTGAAAATACAGCGGCATCCTTCTACGTCGACGCGGGGGTCTTCCGGCCCTTGCCGAACACCTTGCAGGTGTAGTTTTCGCGGGCTCGGGAGGCCCGCCGCAGCGCGTGCGCCGCACGCGGACTGCTTTCCATTTCAGAGGGGCTCAGACAACAACATGGACACCGTCATTCTTCTGCTCAAGGTCGGGCTGATTCTTTACGCGATCTACAGCTTCATCGTCTACGCCTCGCGCCGTTCCGGCAACCGCGATGCGCTGAAGGGCTTTCGCAACACGCCCGTGCTGCGCCGGATCACCGACGAAGAGAAATCCGCGCTGCAGCCTTTTCTGATGGGGCAGGGCCTCACGGTCGACGACGAGGTGCGCGAACTCCGCGGCGCCTTCCTGCGCCACGGCCTGCAGACGCAGGGCTCGTCGACCGAGCACGACACCATCGGCGACGTCGACGTGCTGTTGCCCTACGACGCCATCGAGTACATCGAGCCGCACAACGAGGCGCTGGTCGTGCTGAGCAAGAAATGCGCGGTGGTGATCCGCGTGAACGGCTTCGACCTGCTCGAAGGCCGCCAGCGCGCGCAGCGCCAACAGGCGCAGGACAAGCAATGGAAGCGCGGCGAAGCCGGCGCGCTGCCGAGCCTCGACGAAGTTGCCCAGGACGCGAACCCGCTCGCCCGCTACGAACGCGGCGAGGTCGACATCCTCGGCCAGCGCACCGAGACCCCCGAGGAAGTCGCGAGCCGCATGGGCCGCGGCGGCTGGGCGTCCTCCTTCGCATGGCTGGCCGCCTTCGTGCTGCTGTGGATCGCCACCTGGGACGCCACGCGCGGCGCGCAGGCCTACCTGCTGGGCGCGGGCCTGCTCGCGGCGCTGTGGGCCGCATGGCTTTTCGTGCGCCGGCCGTCGGCCACGGCGGCGGCGCGCCAGCCGCAACCCGTCAACCGCGTGCGCGGCATGCTCAACCAGATTGCCGTGGCCGACGTGCGCAACGTGGCGGTCAGGAAGGTCGGCATGTTCATCGGCGACAAGCTGAGCCTGGTGCTGCCTTCGCATTGGAGCAACCCCGCGTCGGTGCCGTACGGCGAGGTGATCGAGGCCGAGCTGCGCACCAGCGACTACAGCGCGGTGAGCTTCGGCGACAAGTGGTCCGTGGCCGACGAATGGCGGCGCTTCCGGCCCGTGTATTGGGGGCGCCACCTGCTGCTGTTGCTGGTCGGGCTGATGGCCCTCGGCGCGCTGGCGCTGGCGGCGCCCGACCTGCGCGGCGAGGCCGCGGTGATCGCGCATTGGATCTCGCATGCAAAGAGCCCTGGCTACGCCAACCCCGCGCAAGTGGGCGAGAACCCGCCGAAGTGGGCCAGCTTCGCGAACATGGAAGGCGAAGCCCGCTGCGAGATGGACATGAACGGCCGCAGCGAAGACTCGCACGCCGTGCCGGTCATCGACTGCACCACCGTGCGCTGGGCCGGCTCCGATCCCGTCGTGCCCGCGCTGGACATTCCGCAGAGCGTGCTGGCGCTCGCCCGGGCGGACTTCATACGCGCGTCGGAGAACGGCATGTCGGCCGCCCTGATGGCGATGCTGCGCATGCAGTTGGGTCAGGCGCCCGACCCGCTCGCGGCCTACCGCGCGCGCGAGAACGAGCCCATGATCGTGCGCGGCTTCGACCGTTCGGTGGCCATGATCGAGGCCGCCTGCCACGACAGCGGCGGACTCTCGCCCGAAGCCTGCACCCACCTGCAGCGCGAGCTCGTGCGCGCGATCGACGCCACCGTCGAGAAGGACGGCGCCGACACGCCGGTCACCACCTGGGCGGCGTTGGCCGCCAGCGCGAAGACGGGCGCGGAGAACGCCGACCTCGTGCTGTCTCGCAGCCAGCTCGCGACCGTGCAGCGCGTGCTGCGGCAGGCCGTCGACGGCGTGGTCGCCGCGAAGATCGCGGCCGCGCGCCCGGCCATCGTGCCGGCCAAGGGCGGCGTGCTGCTGGCGTCCGCTTCCCGCATCGGCGATGCGCAGGGCAAGTCGGGTGAGTCCGACGCCGAGCCGGGCGAAGACGGCGCCGATGCCCCGGCCGATGACGCGCCCCGCGGTTCCCTGCTCGAACGCTGGGAACGCCTGCGGCGCAATGCCACCACCGACGGCCTGCATCCCTTCGTGCTCGAGGGGTTGGTAACCGCCGTCGGCGAGGACGCCAAGGGCACGACGCTGGTGCGCATCGACCCGAACCTGGACGCCGCGCGCACGGCCAGCGCCGGTGCGTACACGCTGTGGGCGCTGTTCGCGGCGCTGCTGGTGCTGGTCAACGGCATGCTGTTCGCGGTGCGCCTGACGCAGGGCATGCGCCGCAGCGCCCGCCTGCACGCCGACATCGCCACGCGCCCGGCACCGGGAACGACAGGCCTCTTCTGAGTTCACCGACAGGCCTTTGCGCGGCCGGGGAATACCCGGGCGTTGGAACTTTTGCTCCTATCATGTTTCTACCGGCTGCCGCCGGCCGGAGCGCCCCACAACGCACAACAACACCCAGGACCTCCATGCCGCGCACGGCTTGAAGAGGGCCGTGAGGCCCTCATCTGGGTGGCAGATTTCCCCACGGAGAATTCAACTTGAAACGTATCCTTCTGTTCGTCCTGACCAATGTGATGGTCGTCGCGGTGCTCGGCGTCGTCGCCAGCCTGCTCGGCGTCAACCGCTTCCTCACGGCCAACGGGCTCAACCTGACGGCACTGCTCGGCTTCGCGCTGGTGATGGGCTTCGGCGGCGCGATCATCTCGCTGCTCATCAGCAAGCCCATGGCCAAGTGGACGGCCGGGCTGCGCATGATCGACAACCCCCAGTCGCCCGACGAGGCCTGGATCGTCGGCACGGTGCGCAAGTTCGCCGACAAGGCCGGCATCGGCATGCCCGAAGTTGCGATCTTCGAAGGCGAGCCCAATGCCTTCGCGACCGGCGCGTTCAAGAACTCGTCGCTGGTGGCGGTGTCCACCGGCCTGCTGCAGAACATGACGCGCGAAGAGGTCGAGGCCGTCATCGGCCACGAGGTGGCGCACATCGCCAACGGCGACATGGTCACCATGACGCTGATCCAGGGCGTGATGAACACCTTCGTCGTGTTCCTGTCGCGCGTGATCGGCTATGCGGTCGACAGCTTCCTGCGCCGCGGCGACGACCGCTCGTCGGGCCCCGGCATCGGCTACTACGTGAGCACCATCGTGCTCGACATCGTGCTGGGCTTTGCCGGCGCGATGGTGGTGGCCTGGTTCTCGCGCCACCGCGAGTTCCGCGCCGACGCCGGCTCGGCCGCGCTCATGGGCAACCGCCAGCCGATGATGAACGCGCTCGCGCGCCTGGGCGGCCTGCCGGCCGGCGAACTGCCGAAGGCGGTCGAAGCCATGGGCATCACCGGCAGCATCGGCAAGCTGTTCGCCACGCACCCGCCGATCGAGGAGCGCATTGCGGCGCTGCAGAACGCGCGCTGAGCAAGCTGCGGGGGCGCGGCAAATTTCGCGTCGCCCATGAAAAAAGCCGCCACAGCGATGTGGCGGCTTTTTGCATTGGGGCTGGTGCGCCGTGCTTCAGTCGGCGGCGGGCGCCTCGGGCACGTCGAGGGCGGCCGGGGCGGCTTCTGCTTCGGGCGCTGCCTGCACGTCCGTTGCTGCCACAGCGGCTGCTGCCGCCGCGGCCTCTGCCCGCTTCTTGTCGTCGCGCACCCGCTGCAGCGTGCGCGCCACGTCGCCGGGCTTCATGCCGTACATGTCGGCGAACTCCTGCTCGCTTCGGCCGCTGGCCTCGAAGGCGCGCAGCAGCGCCTCGCGCTTGGCGGCCTGCTCGGCGAGTTCGGCCAGGGCTTCGTCGACCACGGCGTTGGCGTTTGCGTCACGCGAGCGCACGAGCACCGCATAGGCCTCGCGGTCGAGGCCCGAAGCCTCGACCGCCTTGGCGATGCGCGCCACCAGCTGCGGGCGCAGTTCTTCGGCGTTGCCGTTGTTGCGCAGCATGCGGCGGCGGTGCAGCTCGAGGATGGCGTGGTGCACGTGCTCGGGCGCGACCGGGTCCAGTGCGTTGCCGTCGAGGTCGTGGCGCGCCAGGCCGGCGGCCACGGCCTCGAGGTAGCGCGTGGAGCGCGCGTGCTGGCCCATGGCGATCTTCAGGTCTTCGGCCTTGAAGTCCTCGGGGTGGCGCGCAAGCAGTTCCTCGTACACGCCGAGCTTCAACGGCACGAAGCGCGCGCCGAAGAGCTGCGGGTACAGCTCGAACAGGCGCTCCAGCACCGGGTTGACCTTGCGCGGCGCGCGCTGCGGTTGCTGCTGTTGCGCCTGCGCCTTCTGTTGCTGGGGCTGCTGCGCACGCGGGCCGCGGCCGGTGTTCTTCTGCCGCGGCGGGCGGGAGGCCTGCTGGGGTTGCTGTTGTTGTTGCTGCGCCGGCGCATCTGCGCCCGCGTCTGTTCCTGCACCGGCCTGCAGCTGCTTCAGCTGGTCGGCCATGTCCAGTTGCTGGCGCCGGGGCGGGCGGGCGTTCGTCTTGGGGGTGGCGGTGGAAGCGTCGGTCATGCGGGGGCGCTGTGGAAAGGATTGGAAAAAAGAAGGCCGGCCGAGCGCGTTCAGCGCGGCCGGAACATCCTGAAGAGATTGTCGGGGCTGACTTCGAAGTAGTCGCCCGGGCCGCCGCCGCGCAGGATGAGCTGCGCCGCGGCGGTGTCGTAGATGCCGTCCTTCAGCAGGTGGCGCGCAATGTGCACGCCCACCACTTCGCCGAGCACGAGCCAGGTCTGCACCGGCACGCCGTCCACGCCTTCGAGCTGCAGGATCTGCGTGAGCTTGCACTCGAAGGACACGGGGCTTTCGGCCACGCGCGGCACCGCGATGGTCCGCGAGGCGGCCGTGGCGAGGCCGGCGAGCTCGAACTCGTTCACCTCGGGCGGCACGGCCGCGCAGGAGCGGTTCATCTGCTCGGCCAGCGGCCGGGTTGCCAGGTTCCAGCCGAACTCCCGCGTCTGGCGGATGTTGTGCAGGCTGTCCTTGGCGCCGATGCTGGCGAAGCCGACGAGCGGCGGCGTGTAGTTGAAGGCGTTGAAGAAGCTGTAGGGCGCGAGGTTGAGCACGCCGTTCGCGTCCTGCGACGAGATCCAGCCGATGGGGCGCGGCCCGACCATCGCGTTGAACGGGTCGTGCGGCAGGCCGTGGCCCTTGGCGGGTTCGTAGAAATGGAAGTCGTCGCTGGCCATGCAGGTCTCGATGTCGGGTGGTGGCTCAGTGGCTCGGGGCCGAGGCTTCGGCCAGCACGCCGTGCGCCACGGCCTCGGCCACCTTGATGCCGTCCACGCCGGCCGACAGGATGCCGCCCGCGTAGCTCGCGCCTTCGCCGGCCGGGTAGAGGCCGCGCACGTTGAGGCTCTGGAAATCGTCGCCGCGCGTGATACGGATCGGCGACGAGGTGCGCGTTTCGACGCCGGTGAGCACCGCGTCATGCGTGTCGAAGCCCTTGATCTTGCGGCCGAAGGCGGGGAAAGCCTCGCGCATGGCCTCGATGGCGTAGGCCGGCAGCGCCTTGTGCAGGTCGGTCGGTGTCACGCCGGGCTTGTACGACGGAATCACGCTGCCGAGCGCGGTCGAGGGCCGGCCGGCGATGAAGTCGCCCACCAGCTGGCCCGGCGCGCGGTAGTTGCCGCCGCCGAGCACGAAGGCGTTGCTTTCGAGTTCGCGCTGCAACGCGATGCCCGCGAGCGCGTCGCCGGGAAAGTCTTTCGGGTCGATGCCCACCACGATGCCCGCGTTGGCGTTGCGCTCGTTGCGCGAGTACTGGCTCATGCCATTGGTGACCACGCGGCCCGGCTCGCTGGTGGCCGCCACCACGGTGCCGCCGGGGCACATGCAGAAGCTGTAGACCGAGCGGCCGTTGCTCGCGTGGTGCACCAGCTTGTAGTCGGCCGCGCCGAGCAGCGGGTGGCCTGCATGGCGGCCCCAGCGAGCGCGGTCGATCAGGCCCTGCGGGTGCTCGACGCGGAAGCCGATGGAGAAGGGCTTGGCCTCGATGTGCACGCCGCGCGCATGCAGCATCTCGAAGGTGTCGCGCGAGCTGTGGCCGAGCGCCATCACGACGTGGTCGGCGCGCAGTTCGCTGCTCGTGCCCGTGGTCTGGTCGAGCACGGTGAGGCCGCGCAGGTGGCCGTCTTCGATGTGCACATCGGTCACGCGCTGCTCGAAGCGGATCTCGCCGCCCAGCGCCACGATCTGCTCGCGGATGTTCTCCACCACTTTCACCAGCTTGAAGGTGCCGATGTGCGGATGCGCGACGTAAAGAATCTCGGGCGGCGCGCCGGCCTTCACGAACTCTTCCATCACCTTGCGGCCGAGGAAGCGCGGGTCCTTGATCTGGCTGTAGAGCTTGCCGTCCGAGAAGGTGCCGGCACCGCCTTCGCCGAACTGCACGTTCGACTCGGGGTTGAGCACGCTCTTGCGCCACAGGCCCCAGGTGTCGCGGGTGCGCTGGCGCACGGTCCTGCCGCGTTCGAGCACGATGGGTTTGAAGCCCATCTTCGCGAGCATCAGCGCCGCGAAGATGCCGCAGGGCCCGAAGCCGACCACCACCGGCCGCGCCGTGCCTTCGGCCGCATTGGCCGGCGGCGTGTAGCGCATGTCGGGGGCGTTCTGGATGTGCGGATGGCCGGCGTGCTTCGCGAGCAGTGCGGCTTCGAGCTTCGCGTCCTTCAGCTGCACGTCGCAGATGTAGACCGTGAGCAGTTCGATCTTGCGCGCGTCGAAGCTGCGCTTGTAGACCGCGTGGGAGGCGATCGCTTCGAGGGGGACGTCGAGCGTCCTGGCGATCAGTGCGGCCAGCGCGTCGGGCGCGTGGTCGAGCGGGAGTTTGAGTTCGGAGATTCTCAGCATGGCGTGGGGCTTGTGGTTATCAAGCAGCCGGCCATTTTAGCTTCGTCGTCGTGGAACACCGCGGAACCGGCTTTGCCGGGCCGCAGGTGTTGCCCCCGGTAGGGGGAAGGCGTAGCGACACGAAGTGCGCGCAGCCTGGGGGCGAGCCAAATCACGCAGGCAGGAAGCCTTCTACCGACAAGTACCGCTCGCCAGTGTCGTAGTTGAAGCCCAGCACCACCGCATCGGGCGCCAGCGAGGGCAGCTTCTGCGCGATGGCCGCGAGCGTGGCGCCCGACGAGATGCCGACCAGCATGCCTTCCTCGACCGCGCAGCGGCGCGCCATTTCGCGCGCCGGTTCGGCGTCGACCTGCAGCACGCCGTCGAGCAGCGAGGTGTCGAGGTTCTTCGGGATGAACCCCGCGCCAATGCCTTGAATGGGGTGCGGCGCCGGCGCGCCGCCGGAAATCACGGGCGAGGCCACCGGCTCGACCGCGAACACCTGCAGCTTGGGCCACTTCTTCTTCAGCACCTTCGCCACGCCCGTGATGTGGCCGCCCGTGCCCACGCCGGTGATCAGCACGTCGATGCCGTCGGGGAAGTCCGCCGCGATCTCCTCGGCCGTGGTGCGCACGTGCACGTCGACATTCGCGGGGTTGTTGAACTGCTGCGGCATCCACGCGCCGGGCGTGCCGGCCACGATTTCCTCGGCACGTGCGATGGAGGCTTTCATGCCGCCGGCGCGCGGCGTCAGGTCGAAGGTGGCGCCGTAGGCCAGCATCAGGCGGCGGCGCTCGACCGACATGCTGTCGGGCATCACCAGGATCAGCTTGTAGCCCTTCACGGCCGCGACCATCGCAAGGCCGATGCCGGTGTTGCCCGAGGTCGGCTCGACGATGGTGCCGCCGGGTTTGAGCGCGCCGCTCTTCTCGGCGTCTTCCACCATCGACAGCGCGATGCGGTCCTTGATGGAGCCGCCGGGATTGGCGCGCTCGGATTTGACCCAGACCTGCTGTTTCGCATTGCCGAACAGGCGGTTGATGCGGATGTGCGGCGTGTTGCCGATGGTCTGGAGGATGTTCTGGGCCTTCATGGAATCTCCTTGGGTCGATGCGTTTGACGGACGGACAGCGCGCATTGTGGGACCTGCCTGCCCGTGCGCCCGGGCAGGGGCGATAATCCACCCCGTGAAGCACGCCAGACCGCCGCTGGTGCAAGCCCGAAAGGGGCGACACCTTCGGGTGCCGCGTCGAAAGACCGCACTGGAGGAACGTCCGGACTGCACAGGACAGCGCAGGAGTTAACGACTCTCCACCGTGAGGTGAGGATCAGAGCAACAGAGACGAGCCGATTGAGTTCGGGTGAAACGGGCAATCTCTGCGCGCAGCAACACCAAGTAGGCCAGTATCGAGGTGGTTCCGCTGAGCTGGCGGGTAGGTGGCATCGAGCCGTTTGGCGACAAACGGCCCAGAGTAATGGCGGTCACGTCGAGGGCTTCGCAAGAGGCTCTCGATGCACAGAATCCGGCTTATCGGCGGGCTTCACACTTTTCTTCCCTTTTTCTTTTTCGCGCCTTCGACTGCTGAAGGCGGGCGGCAGCCTTGCCGCCAGCATGGATTGGTAGTTACCCGTATAATCGATAGCATGCTAATTAGTAGTCGGCTATCTTGAGCAAATCGAGCAACTCCTCCCCGAAGCGCGAAAACGCGCTGATGCGGCTCGGCATGGCGCTCTCGGTGCTGCAGCGCGGCTACCGCGCGTCGGCGGACAGGGCGGTGGCGCACGTCGGCGTGTCGCAAACGCTGGCCTGGCCGATCGTGATGCTCGGGCGCATGAACGGCGAAGTGCGCCAGGGCGTGCTGGCCGATGCACTGGGCATCGAGGGCCCGTCGCTGGTGCGCTCGCTCGACCAGTTGGTGGAGGCCGGTTTCGTCGAGCGCCGCGAAGACCCGGCCGACCGCCGCGCCAAGACCTTGCACCTCACGCCCGCGGGCAAGGCCGCCTGCGCGCCCATCGAGGCGGCGCTGAGCCTGATGCGCAGCGAGCTGTTCGAAGGCGTGTCCGACGACGACATCGCCGCCTGCCTGCGCGTGTTCGGCGTGCTCGAGGAGCGCCTGGGGCGCTCGGCCCCGGCGCCGCAGTCGCAGCAATCGCCGCAGGAAGGGCGCAGGTAAGAAATGCCCGCGCTCCGTCTTCCGCGCTTCAGCCGTGCGGAGCTTCTCTTTTCCGGCAAGAGCTTCGCTGCTGCCATGCTGGCGATGTACCTCGCCAGTCGCGCCGGCCTGCCGCGCCCGTTCTGGGCGCTCATGACCACTTACGTCGTCGCCCATCCGCTGGCCGGCGCCGTTCGCTCGAAGGCGCTGTACCGCTTCTGCGGCACGCTCATCGGCTGCACCGCGACCGTGCTGATGGTGCCCGCGCTGTCCAACGCGCCGGAACTGCTGACGCTGGTGCTCGCGCTGTGGGTGGGGCTGTGCCTGTGCATCTCGCTGTTCGACCGCACGCCGCGCTCCTACGTGTTCATGCTCGCGGGCTACACGGCCGCGCTGATCGGCTTTCCGTCGGTGCAGACGCCGCTCGCGTTGTTCGACACCGCCGTGGCGCGCGTGGAAGAAATCGGCCTCGGCATCTTCTGCGCCACGCTGGTCCACAGTCTCGTGCTCCCTGCAGGGCTTGCGCCGACCGTGCTGGGCCTGCTCGACCGCACGCTGCTCGACGCGCGCAAGTGGCTGGGCGACCTGCTGCAGCCCGCCGGCCGCAGCAGTGGCGCTGAACCGAAGCGTCTCGACGACGACCGCCGCCGCCTCGCAGGCGACATCACGCAACTGCGCCTGCTCTCCACCCATGTGCCCTTCGACACCACGCACCTGCGCTGGACCGCCGGCGCGATCCGCGCGATGCAGGACCGCGTTGCCGCGCTCACGCCCGCGCTCTCGGCCGTCGAAGACCGCCTGCAGGCGCTGGAGCAGGCCGAAGGGCAACTCGCACCCGACGTGGCCGCGGTGCTCGCGCAGGCCGCGCAGTGGCTGCGCGAGGAGGCCGAACCTGCCTCCGCCCACAGTGCCGAGCGCCTGCAAGCCCTGCGCCGTGCCATCGACGCATTGAGCGCAGCTCCTGCCAACGCGCAGCAGCCCACGCCATGGGGCCGCGCCCTGCGCATCGGCCTCGCCGGGCGCCTCGAAGAACTCGTCGACGGCTGGACCGCCTGCGCCCGGCTGCGCCTGGACATCGACGAAGGCCTCAAGGGCGCCGCGCCGCTGCGCCGCACGGCAGCGCTCGGCAGCCGCGTGCTGCACCGCGACTACGGCATGGCGCTGCTGTCGGCGCTCGCGGCCGTCATCGCCATCTGCCTGTGCGGCGCGTTCTGGATCGTCACCGGCTGGCCCATGGGCTCGGCCGCCACCATGATGGCTGCCGTCTTCTGCTGCTTCTTCGCCACCATGGACGACCCCGTGCCGGCGATCCACGGCTTTCTCAAGTGGACGCTGTGGTCCATCCCGATCTCGGCGCTCTATGTGCTGGTGCTCATGCCCACGGTGCAGGACTTCGGCATGTTGGTCGTCATTTGCGCGCCGCTCTTCCTGCTGCTGGGCTTCTACCTGCCGCGTCCGACGCACTTCATGCCCGCGATGGCGCTGATCTTCGGCGTGGCCGGCACGCTCGCGCTGCACGACACCGCCAGCTCCGACCTCGTGAGCTTCATCAACAGCATGATCGGCCAGATCGTCGGCGTGCTGGTCGCGGCGCGCGTCACGCGGCTCGTGCGTTCGGTCGGTGCCGACTGGAGCGCGCGCCGCATCCAGCGCGCCACCTGGCGCGAGCTCGGCGACATGGCCGCTTCGCCGCAGCCGCAGTACGCGCAGAGCGATGCGTACGCCGTGCGCATGCTCGACCGCATCGGCCTGCTCGCGCCGCGCATCGCGCAGGCGGGCGGCACCGTCGAAGGCGTGGCCGCCAACGACGCGCTGCGCGACCTGCGCATGGGCGCTGACATCGCCGTGCTGCAGCGAGTGCGCGCCCAGCTGCCGTTGGCCACCTCGGCCGCGCTGCTGGGCGGCATCTCGCGCTTCTTCCGCCAGCGCGCCGAAGGCCGCACGAACCCGCGCCCGCTCGACCTGCTGCCGCAGATCGACGAGGCACTCGGTGCCGTGCTTGCCGCGCGCGGCACCGCTTCTTCCGCCGCATCGCGCTCGGCCGTCACCGCACTGGTCGGCCTGCGCCGCAATCTCTTTCCCGATGCGCCGCCCAGGCTGGCGGGCGCAGCGCTCACCCAAGGAGCTTCCGCATGATCGGTGAAGCCAGTTTCTACGGACTCTACGTGCCCTGGATCATGGTGCTGGCCCTCGGCGCGCTGCTCGCGCTGTGGGGCGTGCGCCGACTGCTTGCGGCCGCCGGCGCCTACCGCTGGGTGTGGCACCCCGCGCTGTTCGACATGGCGCTGTACCTGTTGCTGCTCTACGCACTGAGCCGCCTCACTTCCTACCTTCAATGACAACGAGATTCCGATGACAGCCCCCCGTTCCTCCGCAGACAACCCATGGGCCCGGCGCCTCGGGCGCGTTCTTCTCACCGTGGCCGTGGTGGCCGCCGCCGTGTGGGCCGGCCTGCGCCTGTGGGACCACTACGAACTCGCGCCGTGGACGCGCGACGGCCGCGTGCGCGCCAACGTCGTGCAGATCGCACCCGACGTGTCGGGCCTCGTCACGGCAGTACCGATCCGCGACAACCAGCCGGTCGCCGCCGGCACGCTGCTGTTCGAAGTGGACCGCGCCCGCTACGACCTCGCCGTGCGCCAGGCCCAGGCAGCGCTCGCCGCGCAGCGCGCGATGAGCGCCCAGGTGCAGCGCGAGAACGCGCGCAACGCGGGCCTCGACGACCTGGTGTCGAAGGAGTCGCGCGAGCAGACCCGTTCGCGTGTCGAGCAGATGCAGGCCGCCGTCGCGCAGGCCGAGGTGGCGCTCGACTCGGCCCGCCTCAACCTGCAGCGCGCCCAGGTGCGTGCGCCGGCCGACGGCCTCGTCACCAACCTCGACCTGCGCCAGGGCAGCTACGCCGCGGCGGGCCGCCCGGTGCTCGCGCTGGTCGATGCGCAGTCGTTCTACGTCGAAGGCTATTTCGAGGAAACCAAGCTGCCGCGCATCCATCTCGGCGACCGCGTGCGCGTCACCCCGATGGGCGGCGGCGCGGTGCTCGAGGGCGCGGTCGACAGCGTGGCCGCCGGCATTGCCGACCGCGACCGCTCCACCAGCGCCAACCTGCTGCCCAGCGTGAACCCGACCTTCAACTGGGTGCGGCTCGCGCAACGCATTCCGGTGCGCATCAAGCTCGATCCGCTGCCGCAGGGCGCACGCCTCGTCGCGGGCCAGACGGTCACGGTGCAGGTGCTGGGGAACAAGCCGGCGCACAGCGCCGTGGCACCGGCAGCCGCGCCGCAGAAGGGATGAACGCCATGAGCCGCTTCGCATTTCGCCTTGCATCGCTGGCCGTCGCCGCCGGGCTCGCGGCCTGCGCGGCGGTCGGTCCCGACTACCGTCAGCCGCCCGAGGCGCTGGCCAGCCAGGGCGCCGCCGCGCGGCCCTTTGCCGAGGCGTCCTCCAACGCCGCGCCGCTGCCCGCCCACTGGTGGCGCCTGTACCACGACCCGTTGCTCGACAGGCTGGTCGAACAGGCCCTCGCGCACAACACCGACCTGCGCCAGGCCGTCGCCAACCTCGAACGCGAACGCGCCATCGAAGACGAAGTGGCCGGCGCCAAGTACCCGACCATCGGCGTGAACGGCGGCCCTTCGTTCGGCCATGTGTCGGGGCTGTCGCTGCTGCAGAAGGGCTACGAGCCGCCGAGCACCTTCAACTACAGCGCGGGCGCTTCGCTGTCGTACCAGGTCGACCTGTTCGGCCAGATCCGCCGCGGCATCGAGGCCTCGCAGGCCAACACCCAAGCCGCCGAAGCCGCGCTCGACCTCGTGCGCGTGAACGTTGCGGCCGGCACCGCGCGTGCCTACGCCGAAGCCTGCGCTACCGGCCTTCGCCTGCAGATCGCAGAGAAGTCTGTCGCCTTGCAGCAGGACGCCGTGAACGTCACCGACCGCCTGCAACGTGCAGGCCGCGCCGGTGCCATCGACGCAGGCCGCGCGCGTGCGCAACTGCAGCAGCTCAACGCCGCACTGCCCCCGCTGAAGGCCGAACGCCAGGGCGCGCTCTATCGCCTTGCCACGCTGACTGGCGCAGTGCCGCAGGACTTCCCGCGCGAAGTGGCCGACTGCACCGTGCCGCCGCGCGTGGCTGGCACGCTGCCGGTCGGCGACGGTGCCGCGCTGCTGCGCCGCCGCCCCGACATCCGCCAGGCCGAGCGCAGCCTTGCGGCATCGACCGCGCGCATCGGCGTGGCCACGGCCGAGCTCTATCCCAAAGTCACGCTGGGCCTTTCAGGCTCCTCCGCCGGCCATGCCGACGACTTCGGCCGCAAGGACACCTTCGCGTGGAGCCTCGGCCCGCTGATCTCGTGGACCATTCCCAATACAGGCGTGGCACAGTCCCGCATCGCCCAGGCCGAGGCCGGCACGCGCGCCGCGCTCGCCAAGTTCGACGGCACGGTGCTCACCGCGCTGCGCGAAACCGAAACCGCGCTTGGCACTTATGCGCGCGAACTCGATCGCCACGCCGCGCTGCAAGCCTCGCGCGACGAAAGCGCGAAGGTTGCCGCGCAGGCGCGCCAGCTCTACCAGAACGGCCGCACCGGCTACCTCGATTCGCTCGACGCCGAACGCTCGCTGGCCGCCAGCGAAGCCGCCCTCGCGGCCAGCGAGGCGCAGCTGGCCGACGATCAGGTCGTGCTGTTCATGGCGCTCGGCGGCGGCTGGGAACCCGACGACGCGCACCTTGCGCAGGGTGGCGCGCCGATCACCGCGAAGCAGTGATCGCGGCCCTCAGCGTGCGAACAGCCAGCCGCCCTTGGGCTGGCGCACCAGCTCGTGGCGCTTGACGGCGCGTTCCTCACCGTCGTCGCCCACGTAGACCACCTCGAAGCGCAGCAGCTTCGGTGTGACCATCTTCCAGTTCTGGATGCGCTTGACCGTCACGCAGGCGGTCTTGTCGTGGTACTGCATCTCCGACATCGGGCCGCCCTGGAAGCCCGTGGCGTCGAACAGGCGGCCGGGCGCGGCGAAGGGGTTGAGCACCGCGCCGTTGCGCGCGGTGATGCAGCCTTCGGTCCGCACGAAGGACTCGATGGTCGGCGAGGCGCTGCGCACCACCTTTCCCACAGCCGGGCTGGGGGGCTTGACGCCGATGGCGTCGCGGATGCGCTCGACCTGCTCCTCGGTGATGGGCGCGAGGCCGTCCTTCGAGACAACGGCCGGCGGCGGCGCTGGAGGCGCGGACGGCGGTGACGGTGTGAGAAGCGTGCAGCCCGCCACCAGTGCCAGCGGCACGGTGCAGGCCAGGGCGGTGCTCGGTGTTCCGAACTTCATTGGCTCAGTCTCCCTGTCGGCGGCCCATCGGGGCCACGGCTGAAAATTGCGGGCCGCGAACATGCGGTGCATCGTTGTTCAGAAGCGTTCGTGGGGCGCGAGATAGCGCCACTGGCCGGGCTGCAGCCCCGCCAGCGGCACGCGGCCGATGCGGATGCGCCGCATCGCAAGAATGCGCAGGCCGACGCCGTCGCAGATGTTGGCGATCTGCCCCGGCCGCGCGCCCTTGAGCGCGAAGCGCAGGCCCGTTTGCTCGTCGCTCTGGCGGCCGATGCTCACGCGCGCGGGCGAGCGCTCCAGCCGCGCCAGCACCTCGGGGCTCACCGGGCCGGCCACGTCCACCATCACCTCGTGCTCGAGGATGCCCGCGTCTTCCTGCAGCTTGCGTTCGATGCGGAATTCCTGCGTGTAAGCGACCAGCCCGCTGGCGCCGGTCTCGAGCGGCGTCATGCAGCGCTGCGCCTTTGCATGCGCCGGCAGAAAACGCAGTCCCGCGCGCTCGGGCTCGTGATGGTTCGCAGCCACCAGCAGGCGGTGCGCGATGTCGGTGACCATGCCTGCAGGCTTGTACAGCAGCAATGTGACGGGCAACACGGGCTCGGGCTTCGCGCCGGCCTCGATCTCGACCTGCTGGTGCGGCAGCACGCGCGACTGCGGCAGCATCTGCGGCACGCCGTCCACGCGTACCGCGCCGTTTTCGATCAGCAGCTCGGCCTCGCGCCGCGACACGCCGGCCAGCGCCGCCACGCGCTTGGCGAGGCGGATGCCCTGGTCTTCACCCGGAGAGTTCCTGTTGCTGTTCATCGAGCCACCGCCAGTTGCCGGATGCGCGCCACGTGCGCGGCCAGCGAGCGGGCCGCCACCGGCCACATGCGTTCGGGCACGTCGTCGTAGGCCAGCGGCAGCCATTGCTCGGGCGTGCCTTCGGGCAGCTTCTGCATGGCGGCTGCGATCCTGGCCTCGCGCTTGAGCCGGTGCGCCTTCAGCATGCCGATGGCGGTGCGGGCAAAGCCGATCACGTAGCCATGCGCGGGCAGGATGAAATCGATGCCGCCGGCCGCGCAGGCCGCATCGAGCGTGTCGAGCGAATCGAGGTATGCCGTCATGTCGCCATCGGGCGGATCGACCACTGTGGTGCTGCCGTTGAGGACGTGGTCGCCGGAGAACAGCAGCCCGTCTTCTTCCAGCACCAGGCACAGGTGGTTGGCCGCATGGCCGGGCGTGTGGATCACGCGCAACGTGTGGGCGATGGGCTCGCCTTCGGCCGTGGTGCCCGACAGCACGAGCCGCTCGCCATCGGCCAGTTCGCGCTCCGGCGTGAAGCGCGCGCTGGCGCGAGCTGTAGGCTTCGAGGCCAGGCCGAGGATCGGCGGCTTGCCGTTCTTGCACAGCGCCTGCAGCGGCGCCGCGCCCGGCGAGTGGTCGGCATGCGAGTGCGTGCAGACGATCATGCGGATGTCGCCCTGCGTGGCGCCCCACAGCCGGCCGATGTGGCCGGCGTCGTCCGGACCCGGGTCGATCACGATATAGCCCGTGGCCGCGTCGCCCACGATATAGCTGTTGGTGCCCGGGCCGGTCATCGCGCCCGGGTTGGGCGCGGTGAAGCGCATCACGTTCTTCAGCAGCGGCACCGGGCGTTCGCTCTGCCAGTCGAGCGCATGCACGACCTGTCCGTCGGGGCACACCAGCGCGAGCTCGCCGAATGGCGATTCGTGCTCCATGTAGCGCGCGTCCTCGCCCTTGAGCAGGCCGGCGCGCGGGCAGCTGGTCCACAGCGGGGTCTCGCCGGCGCAGGCTGCGAGCAGGGCGTCCACGGTGGCATACGCGGCCATGCGCTGCAGCGTGCGCACGGTCGGGAAGATCATGAAGAAGCTGCCTGCCGCATGGCGCGCGAGTGCATCGGCGGGGCGCACCCAGCAGGGCTCGAACTGTTCGCTCTCGTCGGCCGCGGGCTCCTGGCCTTCGGGCATGCGCGCCACCAGGAAGGGCACGTCGAAGCGCCTGGGCAGGTCGCGGTCGGTGATCCAGTGCGCGAAGGTGAACACGCGGTCTGCATCGAGCATCAGCCCGCGTGCCGCGCATTGATCTGCAAAGGCCGTGCCCGCCGTGTTGCCGCGGTCCATGGCGGCGATGTCTTCGGCGTTGGCGGGCCGCCCGTCGGCATGGTGCGCGAGCAGCACGCCCAGCTCCTCGAAAGCCTCGCGAATGGCCGCGATGGCCTGCGTGCGCTGCAGGCCGCTTTGCGTGGGTCGATGCGCGGCGATGCGCTGGGCTGCTTCGTCGGCGGCGTCGATCTGGCCGCCGGGAAATACGTAGGCGCCGGGCGCGAAACTGGCGCTGGCCGAGCGGCGGGTCATGAGCACTTCGATGCCGGCGGCGCTGTCGCGCAGCAGCAGCACGGTGGCGGCCGCGCGCGGGGGCGCGGGCTCGCGTGGGATGTGTAGTTGTTGGGTGGAACGGACCATGGGGCGATTATGGAGAGCAGGCACGCGGCGTGCATGCCGCGCATAAGCTCATATGGAATCGGGCATCAGCGGCGCGCCACAATGCGCGCTTGCACCGCTTGCCTCGCAGAAAGACAGTCATGTTTCATTCTCCCTTCTCTCGAATTGCCCGCCGCGCACTGCTGCTGGCCGCTGCCTCTCTCGTTGCGCCCGCCGCCTTTTCCCAGCAGGACTGGCCGCAGCAGCCCGTCACGCTGATCATGGGCTTTCCGGCCGGCTCGGGCGTCGACGTGGTGGCCCGCGTCATCCAGGAGCCGCTGTCGAAGCAGCTCGGCAAGCCCGTCGTCATCGACTACAAGTCGGGCGCCGCCGGCAACATCGCCAGCGAATACGTGGCCCACGCCAGGCCCGATGGCTACACGCTTTCCTTCGGCACCGCAGCCACGCACGGCAGCAACGCCGCGCTCTACAAGAAGCTGCCCTTCGACGTGGAGGCCGACTTCGTGCCGGTGGCGCCGGTGCTCGACGTTTCGAACGTGCTCACCATCAATCCCGACGTGATCAACGTGCGGACCTTGAAGGAATTCGTCGAGCTGGTCAAGGCAAATCCCGGCAAGTACAACTATGCGTCTACAGGCAACGGCGCGGGCACGCACATGGCCTTTGCCGAATTCAATGCGCGCCTCGGCCTGAACATGGTGCACGTGCCCTACAAGGGCGGCCCCGAGGCGATCACGTCGGTGGTGCGCGGCGAGACCTGCTGCATCATGAACCAGGTGCAGACCGTGCTGCCGCACTACAAGGCCGGCAAGGTGCGCCTGCTGGGCGTGACCACCGCCGCCGCGGTGCCGGCCGTGAAAGAAGTGCCCACCATCGCCTCGAGCGGCCTGCCGGGCACCAAGGGCTTCGACAGCTCGATCTGGTTCGGCATCTTCGCGCCCAAGGGCACCGACCCGCAGATCGTCGACAAGCTCAACGCGGCCGTGAAGGCGGTACTTGAAACCCCTGAGATCCGCGAGCGCTTCGAGAGCCAGGGCAATACCGTGCGCATCGAGTCGCCGGCGCAGTTCAAGAAGACCGTGCACGACAACCGGGTGAAATGGGCTGAGGTTGCGAAGGCCGCCAACATCAGCATCGATTGAACGCTGCGTTCAGGGCGTGTGCACAGGACACCGGGTACTCCCCTCCGCGAATGTCCCCCGCCCTTCGGGCTCCTCCTTTATTTCGCTGCGGGGAGCACCCGATGCCCTGCGCACATGGGCACTCTGCTTGTGCCGGCGGTTCATGCGCCCTGAATCACAGCGACAACGTGGCTTACAGCGTCTTCGTCAGCGTGAGGATGAAGCGCGCCTTGTTCGGCGAGTAGGTCTGCCTGCCGAAGGCGCCGAAGCCCAGGTCGACACCTGGGTTGCTCACGGCAAGGTACGAGCTCTTCTTGTTGGCGCCCTGCACCGAACCGGTCAGCGACAGGCCGTTGCCGAAGTCGTAGCTCGCGCCGACGTTGTAGTCGACGTAGCTCTTGTAGCCCAGGCTGCGAATGTCGCTGGACATGTTCGTGTAGCCCACGGCAGCCTTCAGCGTGACCTTGGGAAAGATCTCCTTGCTGTACGACAGGTTCAGGTAGCCGGTGTTGGTGCCCTTCAGGCCCGAGCCGGCCTTGTTGCCTGCGTAGCCGAAGTAGTCCTTCGACANAGATCTCCTTGCTGTACGACAGGTTCAGGTAGCCGGTGTTGGTGCCCTTCAGGCCCGAGCCGGCCTTGTTGCCTGCGTAGCCGAAGTAGTCCTTCGACACGGTGTGCGAGTACTTGGCAGTGAAGGAGCCGAGGTTTTCATTGGCGTAGGTGCCCGCGACGTACAGCTCGGTGGTGTTGCCCGAGGAGTTGCCCGGGTAGATGTAGGTGAGCGCACCGACGTCCATGTCCAGCGGGCCGGCCTTGAACTTGTAGCCGCCGTACACGTCCATTTCGATGCTGTTGCCCTTGAGCCAGTTGACGCTCGAGTTCCAGTTGCCGACGTAGAAGCCGCTGTCGCCGAAGGCGTAGTCCAGGCCGCCCTGGATGGCGGGCTTGAAGGCCTTGGTCTTGGCGTAGTCGTTCTTGCCGAGCATGTCCTGGTCCTGCCCGCGGAACTTGTAGTTGGTGGTGAGCGCCACGTTGCCCGTGAGTTGCGCGCTCGCAAGCATCGGCAGGGCGCAGAGGGTGGGAAGAACGAGCATCGGCAATGCGACGCGGAGAAGGTTTTTCATCGAAGAATTCGCTGACGGATGGAGGAGCCAGCAGCGTATGAGCGGGCATCTAAACGCCGCGTAAAAAATGCAGTCCGCGGCGCAAAAGTCTCGTTTCGGGCAGCGTCATCGCGACCACGCCCGTCACCACGCAGGCCAGTCCGATCCAAGCAGTCGGCGCCAGCCGCTCGCCCAGGAACATCACACCGATCAGCACGCCGATGGGCACGCGCAGATAGGCCTGCGCTGCGGTGGACATCGGCCCTAGCGTCTTGATGAGCCGGAAGTAGATAGTGAAGGCCAGCGCCGTGGACAGCACCGCGAGCGCGAGCACTGCCGCCATCGAGGGTGCCGATGGCGCCAGTGTCCACGGCCGATCGACGACGAGGCTCACCGGCAGCAGCATCGCCGCGCCGCTCAGCAGCGAACCGGCGGCCGGCACCATCGGGTCCAGCCCCTTGAACACGCGGCCGAACATCGCTGCGCAGCCATAGCAGACGGCGGCCGCCACCAGCGCGAGCTGCGCGAGCAGCGAATGCCCGAGCCCGTTCAGCGCCTCGAAGCCCACGATCAGGCAGATGCCCGCCAGCCCCGCGCCCACGCCGAACAAGCGGCGCAGCGTGGGCTTGTCGGAGCCGCCGAGGGTCAGCCCCAGCAGGAAGATGAAGATCGGCGAGGTCGAGTTGAGGATGGTCGCCAGGCCGGCATCGACGCTGCGCTCCGCCCAGGCGATGAGCGTGAAGGGCAGCACGCTGTTCAGGCAGGCCTGCAGCACGAAGCGCCGCCACATCGCAGGCTCCGTCGGCAGCTTCACGCCGCGCATGCGCAGCACGGCGAGCAGCGGCAGGCCGGCGATCAGCGTGCGCGCCGCAATCAGCGTGACGGGCGGGATCGTCGCCACGCCGATCTTGATGAAGGTGTACGAGGCGCCCCAGCAGGTGGCGAGCACCGCGAGCAGCGCCCATTCGAAGGCCAGGTTGACGCGGGGCTTGTCGATGGAGGAGGGTGTGGATGCGTGCATGGTGCGCCGATCATTCCCCGACCGGCGCGGCCACACTTCGGCCGCGAGCGAAGCGTGGATGCCTCAGTGGTCGTGCGCGTGCGGCTTGCTGCTCTTGTTGCCGCTGCTGGTGCCGCCGCCGTTCAGCAGCGTCGCCAGGTCCACTTCCTGCTCGGCCGCAGCGCCCGCGATCACGCGCTGCTCCAGTTCGTCCAGATGCTCCAGCGCCACCGCCAGCGCCTTGTCGAGCGACTTGCCCGTGGCCAGCGCCTCGATGATCTGCTCATGCTCGCGCGGCGCGCAGCTCGCGGCCTCGGCGGAGTCGTAGAGCGCCTTGTAGAGCTCGGTGTTCGAAATCAGCCGCCGGATGTACGACAGCAGTTCCTCGCTGTGCGCCATCTGCGCCAGCAGCAGGTGGAAGTCGCCCGCCAGCCGGACCGCGTCCTCGCGCCGGCCTTCCTTGAAGGCCTTCTGCTCCGCCTGCACGTGCTTGCGCAGCGTGGCCACCTGCTCGCGCGAGAGATTGCCGAAGAGCGTGGTCACCAGCCCCGCCTCCACGATGCGGCGCGCGCGGTAGATGCCGCGCATGTCGTCGATGGAGGGGTTGGGCACGAAGGCGCCACGGTTGTGCTCCAGCACCAGCCGCTTTTCCGAGCCCAGCCGCGCCAGCGCCTTGCGCACCGCGCCGCGCGTGCAGCCCAGCGCTTCGGCCAGCGCGCGCTCGCGCAAGGGCGTGCCGGGGCGCAGCTTGCCGCTCAGCAAGGCCTTGGAGACCGCGCCGTAGACGCGTTCGTCCACGTTCGGATCGTCGGCTTCGGTGGGCTCGGGGGAGGGGGCGGTCGCTGGGGATTTGCGGGCGGCGGAGGGCATAGGCAACCGGATTATTGCCTGCGTACCGCACCCTCAGGGAAAGCCCCCGGATTGACTCGGACCCTTGCGCTCCGTACCATCCGACTCCGTTTGGTTAACCAAATAAAACTGTATGGTTAACCAAAATTCCAGAATATCCCAACCCGAGACAAGAATCGAGGCTCCCATGAGATCCGCCAAATGGCTTGCCGCGCTGCCGGTCGCCGCCTTCTTCAGCGGGGGATGGCTGTCCTCCGTCGCTCCCACCTTCGTGCTCGGCATGCCCTTCCTGATGGTGTGGAACGTCAGCTGGCTGGTGCTGACCTCGCTGATCATGGTGGTCATCGACCGCGCCGAAGGCGACATCGATGCGCCTTCTTCCTCCACCGGAGGCGCGCGATGAACGCGACACTCGGCGTCATCGCCCTGTTCGTCATCGGCGCGCTGGGCCTCGCCGTGCTCGCGCGGCGCGGGCGCACCATGAGCCTGGAGCAATGGGCGATCGGCGGGCGCGGGCTGGGCGCCATCATGGTGTTCCTGCTGATGGCGGGCGAGTCGTTCTCCACCTTCACCTTCCTGGGCGCCAGCGGCTGGTCTTACAGCAAGGGCACGCCGGCCTTCTACATCCTGGCCTACGGCGGCCTGGCCTACCTCATGGCCTTCTGGATGCTTCCGGCCATCTGGCGCTACGCCACCGCGCACAAGCTGGTGTCGTTCTCCGACTTCTTCGCGCACAAGTACGACAGCCGCGCGCTGGGCGTGCTGGTGTCCATCGTGGCGCTCATGGGCATGGTTGCGCTGCTCACCATCCAGCTGCGCGGGCTCGGCATCATCGTGTCGGAGGCCTCGTACGGCTCCTTCGCGCCGCAGGTGGCGATCTGGATCGGCACGCTGGTCATGGTCAGCTACATCCTGTTCTCGGGCATCCATGGCTCGGCCAGCATCGCCATCGTGAAGGACATCCTCATCCTCGCGCTCGCCGTGTTCCTCGGCATCTACCTGCCGTGGCACTACTACGGCGGCGTCGCGCCGATGTTCAGCGCCATCCACGCCGCCAACCCCGGCTTCTTCGAGTTCCCGAAAGAGGGCCTGAACCTCACCTGGTACAACTCGACCATCCTGCTCACGGCGCTGGGCTACTACCTGTACCCGTTCAACCTCACCTCGGTGTATGCCGCCAGGAGCGCGAGCGCCGTGCGGCGCAACACCATCCTCATGCCGCTGTACCAGGTGGTCATCGCCTTCCTGTTCCTGGTCGGCTTCGCGGCCATCCTGCAGGTGCCGGGGCTCAAGGGCTCCGACGTCGACCTGGCCCTCTTCGGCCTCGTGAAGCACACCTTCGACCCCTGGTTCGTCGGCGTGATCGGCGGCACGGGCGTGCTCACGGCGCTGGTGCCGGGCTCGATGATCCTGCTCACGGCTTCGACGGTGATCGGCAAGAACGTCTACAAGGAAGGCTTCGCGCCCAACGCCACCGACAGGCAGGTGTCGCGCGTGGCGCGCGGCGTGCTGCCGGTGTTCGCGCTGGTGGCGGTGTACTTCGTGCTGCGCGGCGGCACCACCATCGTGTCGGTGGCCATCTTCGCGTCGAGCCTGCTCACGCAGCTGCTGCCCTCGCTGCTCTTCAGCCTCATGAAGAAGCCCTTCGGCAACAGGCACGCGGCCTTCGCAGGCATCCTGGCGGGCGGCGCGGTGCTGGGCTTCATGATGACCACCGGCTCCAACCTGGGTACGCTGTTCCCGGCCGCGCCGGTGGTGTTCAAGTCGCTCAACACCGGGCTCGTGGCGCTGGCGACGAATGCGCTGGTGTTCGTCGTGGTGGCGCTGCTCACCCCGAACACGACCCGCCGCGTCATCGTCGCCCAACCGGCTTGATGCCTGCAAGATAGAGAAACGGACCGCCCCACATGCCATCGCTCCTGATCCGCAACGTGCGCCCCATGGGTGCCTCCCCCGTCGACGTGCTGGTGCAGGACGACCGCATCGCCGCGATCGGCGCGGAGCTTGCCGCGCCGGCCGGCGTCACCGTCGAGCAAGGCCACGGCGCCTTGCTGCTGCCCGGTCTCGTCGAAGGCCACACCCACCTCGACAAGACCATGTGGGGCATGGACTGGTATCGCAACGAAGTCGGCACGAACCTCATCGACAAGATCGAGAACGAGCGCGCCTTCCGCCACGCCAGCGGGCACGACGCGGCCGCGCAGTCGCTGGTGCTGGCCAAGGCCTTTCTGGCGCTCGGCACCACGCGGCTGCGCACGCACGTCGACGTCGACACCCAGGCTGGCCTGCGCCATCTCGAAGGCACCATCCGCACGCGCGAGGCGCTGCGCGGGCAGCAGCAGATCCAGATCGTCGCGTTCCCGCAGTCGGGCCTGCTCGGCCGGCCGGGCACGGCCGAGCTGCTCGACCAGTCGCTGGCGCTGGGTGCCGACGTGCTCGGTGGCCTCGACCCCTGCGCCATCGACGGTGACCCGGTGAAGTCGCTCGATGTGCTCTTCGGCATTGCCGACAAGCACCAGCGCCCGGTCGACATCCACCTGCACGAGCCCGGCGCCATGGGCGCGTTCTCGCTCGACCTGATCCTGCAGCGCACAGAGGCGCTGGGCATGCAGGGCAAGGTGGCCATCAGTCATGGCTTCTGCCTGGGTGACGTGAGCGAACGCGAGCGCGATGCATTGCTGGCGCGCATGGCGAAGCTCGGCGTGGTGCTCATCACCAGCGCGCCGCCTTCGCGCAACGTGCCGCCGCTCATGGCCTGCAGGCAGGCCGGCGTGACCGTGCTCGGCGGCAACGACGGCATTCGCGACACCTGGTCGCCTTACGGCAACCCCGACATGCTGGAGCGCGCCATGATCATCGGCCTGCGCTACAACCTGCGCCGCGACGACGAGATCGCAGTGGCGCTCGACACCGTCACCCACTCGGGCGCGCGGGGCTGCGGCTTCGAGGCCTACGGGCTCGAGGCGGGTTGCCGCGCCGATCTGGTGCTGGTTGATGCGCAGACTGTCGCGCACGCCGTGGTCTCGCGGCCCGTGCGCAAGCTGGTGGTGGCGGGCGGCTGCATCGTGGCGCGCAACGGCGTGCTGCGGGCCGACCTGGCGTTCCTGTGAAGGCTGAGGAAGCAAAGCAGAACAGGCGCGACGGAGGCATCGCCTTCGCGATCGTCATCGTGCTGGTCGCGCTGAACCTGCGCGCCTTTCTCACGTCGAGCAGCCCACTGCTCGAACCCATCCGCCTTGCCACCGGCATCGGCTTTCATGCGGTGGCGCTGCTCACGGTGCTGCCGATGTTCGCGATGGGTGCGACCTCGCTGTTCGGCGCGGCTGTCGGCCAGCGCGTTGGTGCGCGCGGCAGTGTCGCGCTCGGGCTCGGGGCCATCGCCCTTGCCTGTGCGAGCCGCTACATCGCCGGCGGTGCGGCTGCGCTGCTGTGGAGCGCCGCGCTCGCCGGTGCCGGTGTCGGCCTGGTGCAGGCGCTGATGCCCGGCGTGGTGAAGCAGGCTTATCCGACACGCATCGGCGTGATGACGGGGCTGTACTCCGCCGCCATCATGGGCGGCGGCGGCCTCGGCGCCATGGCCAGCCCGTGGGTCGCGCATGCATTCGGCGGCGCGCAGCCCGACTGGCACGCGGGCCTGTCGATCTGGGCGCTGCTTGCCGTCTTCGCGCTGCTGTACTGGCTCAACATGCGGCGAATGGAATTCACTGCCGATGCGCCAAGGCAAAGCCTCTCGTGGCTGCGCTGCTTCGCCAGCCGCCGCGCATGGCTGCTGGCTGCGTGCTTCGGCCTCATCAACGGCGGCTACACCAGCCTCGTCGCCTGGCTGCCGCACTTCTACGCGCAGCAGGGCTGGACCGCGCAGCAGGGCGGCTCGGTGCTCGCGCTGATGACCGCCGCGCAGGTGGTCTCCGCGCTCGCCATGCCCGCCATTGCGCGCAGTCGTGGGCGCGACCTGCGGCCGTGGCTGGTGCTCATGCTCACCGCGCAGCTCGCGGGCTTCTGCGCGCTGAGTTTCGCGCTGCCCGTGCCGGCCGTGGCGGTCGCCGTCGTGCTGGGCTTCGGCCTCGGCGGCGCGTTCTCGCTGTGTATGGTGCTTGCGCTCGATCATCTGCCCGACCCCGCACAGGCCGGCGCGCTCGCCGGCTTCATGCAGGGCGTGGGCTTCATGATCGCGGCGCTCGCGCCCTTCGTCACCGGCTGGGTGCGCGAGCACACCGGCGGCTTCACGCTCGCGTGGGCCTACCTTGCCGCCGTCGTGGTGGCGCTGCTGCCGCTCATGCTGCGCTTCGACCCGCGCCGCTATGCAGCTGCCACGGCAGGCCTGTTCGATTCGCGCGCGCTGCAGACTGATGCACCATCTCTCTCCGCGCTCGAAGGCGCGGCCACCAGAAAGGTCTGAGCACCATGTACCAGGAACACTTCATGCAAAGGGCGTTGGCCCTTTCTGCCCGAGCCCTGCAGGAGCCCGGCACCGAGCCCTTCGGTGCCGTCGTCGTGAAAGACGGCGTGATCGTCGGCGAAGGCTTCAACCATTCCGTCGCCCACCACGACCCCACCTCGCACGGCGAGGTCGAAGCCATCCGCGATGCATGCCGCAAGCTCGGCACCGTGAACCTGTCGTGCTGCGAGCTTTACACCTCGTGCGAGCCCTGCGCGATGTGCGTGGCGGCGATGCACATCGCGGGCATCGCGAAGCTTTACTACGCGGCTTCGCTTGCGCAGTCGGGCGAGGCTTTCGAGAGCGTGACCGTGGCGGCGCGGCATCCCATTGACGTGGAAGTCCTGCGTACCGAGGCTGGTGCTGCGCTTGGGCAGCGCAGCTTGCCCGCCGAGCAGAAGATGGACCGCGAGGCCGTCCAGATCCTTTCCGATTGGGCCGCGACGCGCCGGGGTTCATGAGCCCCGGCTGACCGCTGCCCGGTCAGCGGGAATCTGCGGCGTGTGGAGCGGATCGCTTCGACTGCGCGGCGTTTCACGACGATGTTGTTACTCCCCGCTGCGCGCTCCTCTGAATAGAGTGCACTCACGGCGCCACGCAAAGCGCGCTGCAGCAAGGAGTCGGCAATGATCTTCATGAGAAGCGACGAGGGCGCGAAAGGGCAAGCCTCGGCCCGCGTCGCACGCGCACTCGAAATCCATCGCAGCGTTGTCGCATGCCACGAGCACATCGCGCGCGGCAGTGGCGTTCACTCGCTCACCGCGGCACTGATGCTGCCTTGCTACAAGGCCGAGTTCCGCACCCTCGCACTCGCGATGACCTCGCAAGAGGAGCGCGAACTCAGGTACGCGCTCGATTCGATCTGCGAACCCGCGGCATGAAGACGATTGCCTTCGCAGCAGCTTTTGCTCCGCGACGTTGCCTCCGCCGGCCAGGCGAACTACGGCAACAGCTTCGCGATCGCGTCGGTGAACGACGGAACATCCGTGCCGATGTGCGTCGTCGAATACGTCGTTTCCGTGGTCACCAGACCCCGGTACGAGCGGGCCAGGAGCCGCTTGTACATCCCGTCCACGGGCTCGAAGTTGCACTCCGCGGGGTTGCCGCAGCGCGTGAGAAAGAGCGTTGCAGGCAAGGGCTTGCCGCCGAGCGCGTCGTGCATCTTTTCTTCGAGCGCCCGGTGCCGGTCCGCCTGAACGCCGAACGAGCCCTCGAACGACAGGAAGTGCGAGAACGTCAGCTGGTCCGCCGCGCCCTCCAGAAACAATGCGATGCCGGCCATGCTGCCGCTCAGCGACAGGCCCGTCAGCATGCGCCTCCGCGCATCGGCGCGGTATCGCGCTTCGATGAAGGGCACGAGCTCGAGCGCGAGGAAGTCGTGGTACGCAAGGGCCCCGGGCAGCAGGTAGTCCCTTCCGCGCCGAGCCGAACCGCCGATGCCCACGAGGATCGCCTGCGTGCGGCGCGCCTCGAGAATGGCCCTGAAATTCGCGAACCGCGTACCGGGCGGATTGAAGACCGCATCGCCATCCAGCGCATAGATGACCGGATACGCCGCCGAGCCGCCGTCGTAGGAGGCGGGCAGGTAGATTTCGAGCGGATAGGTCGCGCCGGTCTTGGCCGAAGCGATGGTGCTGGAGACGACGCGACTGCTCGCCGCGGGCGGTGCGGCCGGCGCATTGGGAATGGCGGCGCCACCGCTCCACATGCTGAACGCAACCAGAAGCGCGCAGCTTCCGGCCCATGCGAACGCGCGCAGCCATCGTTCATGCCGCATCGGATTTCCTCGATCGCCTGTGTAGTTTGAAGATTCGCCTTTCTTCAGAATGCCACGGGCCGCCGCGATCGCGGCCCGGGCCTGGGTAGACGAGACCCTGAAACAGTCGTATCAATCCCCGGGGCAGGCGACAAGCCGGCCTTCGAGACGAGGCTTGCGGCACCGGCTGCAACGATGTAGAACCATGGCGTTAAAGGCTAAGGCTCACAGGCAATTCCGGAGCAGTTCGCTGCTCCACAAAGGAGGTGAAGCATGTTGGCAGCCGAATGCGCATGGGCCATCCTGCGCGCCGAGCACGCCCGCACCCGGGAGTTGTTGGCTCGACTCGATACGGCGATGAAGACAGGCGACGGCACGCGCACCGGACAACGCGCGGCGTCAGCCATCGAAGTCATCGAACGTCTCCAGGACTTCGAAGAAACGACGCACCGCCCCAAGGGCGTCGTCATGTTGAACATGCTGCGCGGGAGGTCGAGCGAAGCCGACGAGCTTCTCGATGAACTCGACTCGGAGAGCGAATGCTGCAACGGCCTTCTCTCGCAGGCAAAGACCAACTTGAAGCGCGCCGAGACCGGCGACGCGAGAGCAGCCGCGGAGGCCGAGGCCCTGTTGCAGCGGCACCGGCAGTTCATGTCCGTGCACCTGGACAAGGAAGACACGCTCCTTCACTCGCAGACGGCACTGCTGCTCACGGCGGAGGAATGGGCCGCCGTGGTCTCGTCCATCTCGAAGGAGGTACACGCCGCGAAGGAGCGTGGACAACGACGCTCCCATTGATTGGGCGCGGCGGTGGCTTCAGGGCAGGGGGAGCTCGCGCATCAGGTTGCTGCGCACCCACGTGAACGCGCCGGACTTCACGTTGTCCGCTTGCCAGCGGCGGAACTCGGGGTCGGCCGACAGCGGGTCCGTGACCTTCGCGTATGCGGCCGCGTTCTCGAACTGCACGGTCAGAACATAGTTGCCCAGTTCGCCAGCGGCCACGCTCCATAGCTGCGGGTCGGGCGCACCGTGCTTCTTCCAGAGCGCCGCGCCCACCTTCAGGGCTTCGATGACGGCGCCGAGATCGGCTCCGGGGTTGGGTCGCAGGACATATCGCGCTTCGTAGGCCATGGAAGTCTCCTTGGTCATGGCAGGAGCCGACATTGAAGCACCGGAGTGCCTGAGGGGCAAATCGCAAAGTGCAACTCAGAGTGCCGGCGGGCGCAGGCGGCCATCAGCGAGTGATGCCGCGCCTGCACGCATGGCAGGAGGCGCTGACGATCAGTCCCAGGCTGGCGACAGACCGGCCGGGTCGGTCAGCCGTTCGCCGCGGTCGAGCGCCGCAATCTGCGCCATCTCCGCATCCGTCAAGCGCAGCTGCTGTGCCTTCAGGTTGCCTTCGAGGTTCGCGCGCCTGGTGGACGACGGAATCACCGCGTAGCCCAGCTGCATCGCCCACGCCAGCACCACCTGCGCGGCAGTGGCGTTGCGCGCCTTCGCAAGCGCCTCGACCGCCGGATCGTTCAGCACCTTGCCGTAGGCCAGCGTCATGTACGACGTGATGTGGATGCCCACGCTCTTCGCGAACTCCGCCACCTTGCGGTTCTGCAGATAAGGGTGCAGCTCGATCTGGTTGGTGGCGATCTGTTGCGCGCCCACGGCCGCGATGGCTTCCTTCATCAGCGCGATGTTGAAGTTCGACACGCCGATGTGCTTCGTGAGCCCCTGCGCCTTGGCCTCGGCCAGCGCGCCCATGAACTCCGCCACCGGCACCGCATTGCCGGGCGAGGGCCAGTGGATCAGCGTCAGATCGACGTGGTCCGTGCGCAGCTTGGCAAGGCTGTCTTTCAGGCTGGGCACCAGCTTGTCTTTCGCGTAGTTGTCGGTCCAGATCTTGGTGGTGATGAAGAGGCTGCTGCGGGCCACGCCGCTTTCGGCAATCGCCTGGCCCACCTCGGCCTCGTTGCCGTAGATCTGCGCCGTGTCGATCGCGCGGTAGCCCACGTCGAGGCCGTTCTTCACCGAGTCGATGACCACCTGGCCCTTCAGGCGGAAGGTGCCGAGGCCGAAGGCGGGAATGAGGTTGCTGGTGTTCGTGTTCATGGTGTGTTTCTGTGCGTTTGAAACGAGGGGAAGAAAGCGAAGCTCAGTGACCGACAGGCACCGGCCCCGAAGCGCGAACCGGAATGCCCGCGCGGCGGTCGAGCGTGCCGCTCCACTGCGTGAGAGCCAGCGAGAGCAGAACCACCAGCGCACCGATCCACGGCGTGTGCATCAGCCCGAGGTGCGTCACGATCAGCCCACCGACCCAGGCCGCGCCCGCAATGCCCAGGTTGAAGGCCGCGATGTTCAGGCCCGAGGCCACGTCCACCGCCTGCGGCGTGAAGCGCTCGGCCTGCTTCACCACGTACACCTGCAGGCCCGGCACGTTGCCGAAGGCGACTGCGCCCCACATCAGCACCGCCACCAGCGCCAGCCACTTGTGCGGCGCCGCGAAGTTGAACACCAGCAGCACCGCGGCCAGCAGCGCGAAGATGATCCTCAGCGCCGGAATCGGCCCCATGCGGTCGGCCAGCTTGCCGCCCCAGATGTTGCCCACCGCCACCGACACGCCGTACACCAGCATCACCCAGCCCACTGCGCCCGCGCTGAAGCCAGACACGTCGGTAAGGATCGGCGCAAGGAACGTGAACGGAATGAACGAGCCGCCATAGCCGATGGCCGTCTTGGCATACACCAGCAGCAGGCGCGGCTCGGCCAGCACCTTGGCCTGTTGCGCCAGCGAGGCCGGCGGCGTGTGGCGGATGTTGCCGGGCACGAAGACCCAGCTGCCGATGAAGGCGATAACGCCCAGCGCAGACACGGCCAGGAAAGTCTCGCGCCAGCCGAAGTGCTGCCCGATGAACGTGCCCAGCGGCACGCCCGTGACCAGCGCCACCGTGAGGCCCGTGAACATGATCGCGATGGCGCTCGCCGCCTTTTCCTTCGGCACCAGGCCGGTGGCGATCGTCGAGCCGATGGAGAAGAACACCCCGTGCGCCAGCCCCGTGAGCACGCGGGCGGCAATCAGCGATTCATAACTCGGCGCCTGCCACGCCAGCAGATTGCCGAGCGTGAACAGCGCCATCAGCCCGAGCAGCAGCGCCTTGCGCGGCAGCTTGCCCGTGAGCGCGGTGAGCACCGGCGCGCCGATGGCGACACCCAGTGCGTAGAGGCTGACCAGCAGGCCAGCGGAGGGGAGGCCGATGTTGAGGTCGGCAGCGACTGTGGGGATGAGGCCAACGATGACGAACTCGGTCGTTCCGATGGCGAAAGCGCTGAGGGTTAGCGCTAGTAGGGCGATGGGCATGAGGGCACTCCTTCTTGGATGGGGAGGAGTGTCTTGCGGTTACCGTTGCGGATAAATGGGGGGTGGGGCAGAAGATAGTTGTGCTCCAGTCAATAGTTAGCCCAAGGCTTTTGGGTTAACGCCGATGTTTTGGGTAAGGGAGATTGGGATGTTTTTTGCCTTGCAAACTGCTGTAGCGTCTGCAAGAATGGCCGCTCAATTACGCGTATCGGTAGCAGGAGCTAGCTATCAATGTCGGGCGCTTCGCCAGACTGAAATGCAGTGGACTACAACAACGGCACGAAATCGGCATGCGCCGAATCCGTGTCCGGTAGGTCCCGATTCGGCGCATGCCGCTTTCGTGCCTAATTTAGGTAATTGAACATATTTGTGGACGCTATAGAACAATTCAAAGTAAGCGTCGATCCTCAGAGGACTCGTTTGCGCCGTCTTCCAAAAATCATCCTGGTTTTTGGAAGCGGCCCTATTGGAGTTGAGGAAGAAAATAGAAACTCTTCATTTCGAAACGTTTTCCTCAATTGGGCCCATGAAAATGAGAGTCCACTTAGAGATCAATTTCATTTGCCTGAAGACTATCCTGAGTGGAATAGATTTCAGGGCTACCAAAATCTCGTAGATTTTGAACGAGAGGCGGGTGCGCTATCGGGAGCGATTTTGCTTTTCTCGGAAGGCAGCGGCGCGCTTGCAGAGTTAGGTGTATTTTGCATGGATGAAGTTCTCTCTGAGCGTCTCCTCGTAGTAATTAGTCGTGCGCATTTCGATGAAGATTCATTTCTTGTTCATGGCCCGTTAAAAAAACTTGAGGGCGATCATTCTGAGGCCTCCATTTGTGTAGTGGAGGCAAATGAGCCGCGAGATTTTTACGCTGAGGCCTCAGACGTTGCTGACGCCCTTCAAGCCAAGGTGAACAACAATCCTCGTAAAGAGTTGATTCGCTCGGAAAGAATCAGAGATCAACTTCTCTTAATTGTGGATTTGGTCGAATTATTTGGTGCTGCAACCGAGACCGAGATTATCGGGCTTCTAAGTTTTTTGGGGATTGAGCTTGATCGAAATAATTTCCGAAGAATGGTTGGCCAGCTTAAATTGTTCAAGCTTGTCGATGAGGCACATCAATATGCGCAAAAATATTATGTTGCGCCCCTTGAAAATCGAGAGTCCTACATGGACTACGATGGGGTGAGTTCGGAAAATAGATTTGATAGAACCAGATTTAAGACGCTCGCGTTTGAGCAGTTGAAAAAAGAGTCCATCCGAAGAAAGGCATACGAGCAGATTCACGGGAAGGTGCAAAATGAATCTAATTGAGCGATTGCAAATCGCCTTTCCATTCTCGCGAAGAGAGGTGGAGTTGCTGATTCATACTGCTCCACGCCGATACAAAATCCATAGTATTGAAAAGCGAAATGGCCGCGGTTTGCGCATGATCGCGCAGCCCACGGCTGAACTCAAATTGGTTCAGAGATGGTTGGTTTCTAATTATTTGCAGTCACTGCCCGTTCATAGTGCTGCCACTGCTTATCGACCAAGCTTGGGTATCAAAGACCACGCACAACTTCATGCTTCGGGTAAATATCTTCTTAAATTGGATTTTGAAGATTTTTTTCCATCGATTCGAGGCGAGGATTTTCGACAGCATGTTGCGCGATTTTCGGATGTGACGCTGCCCGATCAAACTGCAATGGTTCGTTTGCTTTTTAGGGCAGATGTAGATGCCAAGCGACTGATTCTTTCTATTGGAGCGCCGAGTTCGCCTGCAGTATCAAATACGGTAATGTATTCTTTTGACTTAGCGGTCAAAGAATATTGCGAGCAAGCTGGTGTTCGTTACTCGAGATATGCCGATGATTTGGCATTTTCAACCAATGTTCCACATATTCTTGAGGCAGTTAAGACGCGAGTCGTCGAAATTTGTCGAACTTTGGAATACCCTCGCCTTCGATTGAATGAGGGAAAAACGGTATTTACTTCAAAGAAGCATCAGCGCCAGTTGACGGGTTTGATTTTGTCAAATGACGGTCGTGCATCATTGGGTCGAGAAAAAAAGCGAAAAATAAGAGCGACGGCGCATCATTTTGCGCAGGGTGTGTTAAGTCCTGAGGAGGTGGGGAAACTCCGTGGATTGATCGCATTCGCAATGTCAATTGATGCGGAGTTCGTTGCTTCGATTAATAATATGCTTGGCGAGCAGATATTCAAAGAATTGATGCGAGGGAACGGAGAGGTTGCGGAAGGCTGAGCTTGCGCAAAATAATTTCGTTTTTAATTTGTGAACTGACGTCACATTCGTCTTGATTGAAGTTTGCGTGGTTCGTTTGCCATTCGTGGGGGGAATTCGGCGCCTTGAAGAGATTCGCGCTTATATACTGGCGCCGTCGCGCTAGGTGGTGCGGCCGGGTTTGGAAGCCTGATGAAACTCTTTGGCAAAACTTGGAGACCATCTAATGGCTGAATCCGCTTGCGCCTGCGCGCAATCTCACGATCCCTTCGCATCTTCCACTCTCGACGACCTCGCCCTCCAAGCCTGCGACGACGCCGACACCCTCAACGAAGTGCTACGCGCCTACACCGCGCTGGAAAAGCTCGTCGACACCAGCGCCCTGAACGACAGCGAGGCGCTCACCCCCAGCCGCACCGAACTGAGCGCTTTGCTGGGCCTGCTCAATGGCGCGCTGCTGGCCCGCATCGATACCGTCAATGGCGCCACCAGCGCAGTGCGCGAAGCGCTGCGACAAAACACCGGCAGCGCCCAATAGCACCAGCGCGCGCCTTGAGAACGGGCACGCACCAACCGGCTACGTACGCTGCGCATCTCGCTTTTCTTCCCCCACAACAAACCGATGCCAACTCCGCCCGTTGCCGACAACAAGCCCGAGGCCATCCCCACCGCCGCCTGGGCCCAACTGCGCGACATGGTCGCGGCCCGAACCCCCACAGACGGCCGCACCGATGCCCCGTATCCAGGCCTGCGCTGCTACCGCTTCTCACGCCCGATCCGCTACGAAAAAACCCAGCGCCTCACGCCGGGCGTGGTGGTGGTCTTACAGGGCCGCAAGACCGCCCACCTCGGTGACCGTCGTTCGCTCGACTACGGCGCGATGCAGTGCTTGGTGCTCGGGGCCGAGGTCGCGTGCCTCGGCACGGTGGTCGGAGCGAGCGCCGGGCATCCGTATCTTGCGATTCATCTCGACTTGCCGCCCGAGGTGCTGGTCAAGTCTGTCGTCGCGCTGGCGGAAAGCGGCACCTTGGCCGAGCCCGCCCGCGTGACCGAGAACTTCACGGCCCCGGTAGGGCAGGAGGTGGTCGAGGCCTTCGCCCGGCTGCTGCTGGCGGCCGACGACCCGGTGGACCGCCGCACGCTCGCGCCGCTGGCGGTCGAAGAAATCGTGCTGCGGCTGCTGCGCTCCGAGGCTGCGGCCGCCATCCGCAGCGCGGGCGCCGTGACCAAGGCCGGCGCACGCATTCAGACGGCCATCGCCTTCATGCGCCGCCATCTGGGCCGGCCGCTGTCGGTGGCCGAGATTGCGAGCCACGTGCACATGAGCCCTTCGCACTTCGCGCACAGTTTTCGCGAGGTGGCCGGGGTCACGCCGATGCGCTGTATCCGCGACCTGCGCCTGGAAGAGGCACGCACGCTGATGCTGGGCACGGGGCTGCGGCCCGGCGATGCGGCCGCGAAGGTGGGGTTCGAGAGCGCGGCGCATTTCAACCGCGCGTTTCGCAGGCGCTTCGAGACGACGCCCGCCGAGTACGTGCGGCGCGTGCAGGCGGGTTGATGGGCTGAAGGGCTGATGGGCTGATGGGGGGATGGTCGGTCGCATCCTTCGCAGCCATGGTCAATTTCTTCGCAGCTTCGCGCCTTGGCGCGGGAGAGGGCGCTGGCTAACCTGCGTTCTTCCTTTTTCTTCAAGCCAGCGACAAAGAAATTTCCATGAATCCGATCAACGTCATCATCACTTTCGAAGCCAAGCCAGAGCGCGCATCGGCGTTCGCCGAACTCATGCAACAGGTCAAGCAGTCGCTGCCATCGGCGGATGGATGCCGAGGCGTGCAGTTGTTCGGGCGCGCCGACAACGACTGCGTGTTCACGATGGTCGAGTCGTGGGAGTCACGCAGCCAGCATCAGGCTCATATCGCGGGCGTCGTGGCGTCGGGGGCATGGGACGCGATGGCGGCCGAGCTGGCCGGAGAGCCTGTCAGCTGCTATTGCAACGAGCTTTGATGCTCGTCTGTCTCAGCGCGCGGGTGTTTGGTTTCCACGGGAGACGTGTCGATCATCTCTATTGGCAATGGCTCAGTGAAGATCCGCTCGAGGCGCTGGCCGGTCCACAGATAGTAGAACCGGCCTTCCGGAGGCTTCTCATTGAAGCTGCCGGAGATGATCAGCAGCCGGCTGTCGAGCCGGAAATCCACCCGCTCATCGCCGTTGCCCATGGCGCCCACGATCGCATCGACGGTGGGAAGGGTGTAGGCCTGGCCCGTGTTCTGGTCGAGCACCGCGAAGTTGCGGCAATCGGTGCCGCATCCCCAGGCTGCCACCCGCAGATGGCCGGCGAAGTTGGGCGGCTCGTTGTAGGCGTGGTGGATGACGGTGGTGTAGCGCCGGGCCGTTCGGGTGGTCAGCCGCAGTGGTGGGTGTGGGCCTGCAAGGGGCTGATCGCGCGCGGTGGTCGGGTAGTCGATGAACTTTGGCCGGGCCTTGGGCGCGGCAGCTGTGGCGGCCGAGCAAAGCAGGGCCAATGAAAGCGCGGAGGCAATCGCCAGTGCTCGAGGGAACGCGAGAGGACTGGCGCGCCGGATGTCTCGAATCGTTGGGGTCATTGGGCCTTTGCGAAATGCCGATCACGCAGGGGTGCGGGCAGAAAGCATTGCCTGCGGAAGCGGTCGATTCTCCGTCTTGAGCAGGTCGCCTTCGAGTTGGCCAAGGATTGCAGTCGAGGTCCAGACGGTTCGTCGGCGCATCGAACTATTGCTGTCTGGGCGATGCCGAGGGGCCTTCAATCCCCTTGCAGCACGAGCGTGTCTTGGCGCATGTCGGTTGAACCGTCGCTTGCAAGACGTCCAGGCGCTCAGGGCGCTTTGTCGGTCGGGTCTCGATTTCATTGACATGGGTTTCCACATCGAAAGAAGTCCCGGCGCTCAGGGTCTTCAGAAGACCGGTGATCTCGGCAAGCCGGCGATGTGCTTTTCTTGTTGAATCGGCATCGCCTTTGACGGCGACGGCAAAGATGTCGGCGCGGTAAATGCCGTGCGTCGCTCTGCTCGTGTCCTTCTGTTCGATGAACCAGTTTGTCAGGGAGATGATCTGCTCCGACCCGAGGTGCGTGCTTGCCGAGGGGAACCGTACTTCGCGTTCGAGTCCGCCGAAAGAGCAGGCGGCGGTCCATGCAGGAGCGAGGGCGAAGGCGAGAGGGATGATGGCGTGGAGATATTTCATTCGGCTGTCTCGCGATTGATGCCCAAGATGTATGCAGCGATGCTGTCTGCGTTCACTCTTGCCTTGGCTCGGTTTCTTGCGTCTTTGACATTCAGTCTCGAGATCATTGTTCCGTACCACTCGTCGTTGGAGCTGAAGGTGTCTTCGAAGTGAGTGATTTCGTGAATCAGTGTGAGCAGCCGGGAGTCTCCGTCTAGAACTTCACTCGTTTCGAAATGGGCCTTGTTGTCCCACGTCAAGGTGCAAAAGTCGAGCCCAATCGCGATGGTGTGAGTGGCGGTATCTGGCTTGCATACCGCTGCAGCGGTACCTGAAGCGCTACCCATTACGCATGTCGCCAGCTTGCCACCTTCTGTGAAGCGGACGAAGTTCTTGGCCTCCAAACTGTTCAGCACGCGCACGCATGCGGCCAAGCCTTTCTGCAGATACTCACGCGTGCTTTGGTCGGCAATGCCAAACCACATCTTTGCGCGGGCCTGAGCCCCCTTGTCCCAGCGCTCCAATTCGGGGAGCCGCTTTTTCGTGATGTAGTCGACAGCCATATCGCGCAGTTTCATCGCCAAAGTAGCGAACTCCTTGTTCGTCATGTTCGGGCAGATGTTCTCGGTCTGCTCGGCCTCTGGGGGATGTGTGACGTTGTCGTCCACGGTTTTCTTGAAGGCGACCATTTCAAGCGCGGAGCCCGCGGTCGGCGTCATGGCCAACGCGGTGATGCTCGGTATGACACCCGCCGCATGCCAGTCCCCATCGTCGTATATCGCCGATTGCTGGAGCACGGAAAGTATGGGCTGCGGCACCGGGCAATGACACACCACCACGTCTCCCTCCAGCGCAGCCTCCGATATGAATTGCGGGCGCCGTGGTCCTCCTGCCTTGGCGATGATGCCGACGCTGTTGCAGCCCTCGCAATAGGCCCTGCCGCCGATCAACGCGACCTGATGGCCGTGCATATCGAGCATCGGACCGTCATACGGCAGCACTCTGCCGCCAGGGGCCGGCGGATCGCCGACCACGAGAATTTTTCGATCCATTCGGCACACCCCGAGTTGATGACCGGGGAGGTGTACGTGGCCGAGATGGAAATCACTGTCGTCTATCGTTAAACGACCGGTCGTTTTTCACGAAGACGAGGCGCGGTGCTACTTTCGGGTGCTTACGCGAAGGCTTCAGCGCCTTACATAATCGAACAAAGCTCGCCCTGGTCCACAGCGGCGGTCATCTGCAGGGAGATCCCATGTCCATCCACGACGGCGCGTGCGCACGCACGGCCTTGTCGCCATGACGCGGCGCGTCACCATTGCTACGCCGGCAGGCGATGCGCTTCAGTTCCATCGTCTGGCCGGTCGCGAAGCACTGAGCCAGCCGTACACCTTCGACGTCGATCTGCTGGGCAGCCACAACGCCATCGATCCCAAGGCGCTGCTCGGGAAAAGTGCCTCCGTCGCCATCGAGACGGAACACGGCGACACGCGCCATCTCGGCGGCATCGTGACCAGCTTCGGGCTGTCTCAAGAAGACAGCCGGCAGTCTTTCTACAAGATGCGGCTGCGTCCCTGGCTGTGGCTGGCAACGCGCAGAAGCGACTACCGCATCTTTCAAGACCAAACGGTTCCCGACATCGTGACGGCCGTGCTCGGGCGCTACGGCTATCCCATGGAGCAGAAGCTCAGCCGCAGCTACCGCGCCTGGGACTACTGTGTGCAGTACGGAGGGCCGACCGGCGGGGAAACGGACTTCGAGTTCGTCTCGCGCCTGTGCGAGCACGAGGGCATCTACTACTTCTTCCGCCACGAGGCCGGGCAGCACACGCTGGTCTTCGCCGACGATATCGCCAGTTCCCATGGCCCGTTGCCCGGCGGCGAAGAGCTTCGCTACCACCCCGACGAAAAGGCCGGCATGACCGGTGGCCTGGAGCCTGCCGAACGCGTCACCGAATGGATGCAGCACGAGAGCGTGCGCCCCGGCCGGCACCAGCGCCGCCACTATGACTTCGAGAAGCCCAAGGCCGACCTGACCACCCAGCGGCAGATGCCGCCCGGCCACGACCACGACGGTTTCGAGCAGTACGAATGGCCCGGCAACCACACCGAGCTCGGCGATGGCGAAACCTATGCGCGCGTGCGCAATGAAGAGCAATTGAGCGAGCGCAGCCGTGCGAGCGGGCGCTCCAACCGGCGCGACCTGGCGCCGGGCTTCACCATGCGCCTGGCCAGCCATCCCCGCGCCGACCAGAACCAGCAGTACCTGCTGCTCGGCGTGGACTACGACCTGCAGGAAAACCTCCAGGCCAGCGAAGGTGCGAGCGCCTCCGAGGGCTCCGTCCAGCGCTTTGCCTTCGACGTGCAGCCCACCACCTACGCCTGGCGGCCGAAGCGCAGCACCGTCAAGCCGCGCACGCGGGGGCCTCAGACCGCCGTGGTCGTCGGGCCGGCCGGCGAGGAGATCTGGACCGACAGGTACGGGCGGATCAAGGTGCAGTTCTTCTGGGACCGCCTGGGCCAGCACAACGAGAACTCCAGCTGCTGGCTGCGCGTGTCGCTCGGCTGGGCCGGCTCGACCTTCGGCATGGCCGCATTGCCGCGCATCGGCCAGGAGGTGGTTGTCGATTTTCTCAACGGCGACCCGGACCACCCCATCGTCGTCGGCCGGGTGCACAACGCCGACGAGATGCCCGCCTGGCAGTTGCCCGAGCAGAAGCACCTGGCGGGCCTGCGCAGCCGAGAGCTCAAAGGCGGCCAGAGCAATCACCTGGCGCTCGACGACACGAGCGGCAAGATCCAGGCGCAGCTCAAGAGCGACCATCAAAGTTCCAGCCTGAGCCTGGGCCACATCGGGCGCATCGACGACACCGCGGGGCGCAAGGACGATCGGGGCCAGGGCTTCGAACTGCGCACCGATGGGCATGGAGCCATCCGGGCAAAGGCGGGCCTGCTCGTCACGACCGAGCCGCGGCCCAACGCCCAGGCCCACATCACCGACATACGCGAGACGGTGGGCCGGCTGACGCAAGGCCGTGACCTTCACGAGAGCCTGGCGGAGGCGGCCAAGGGTGCCAAGGCACACGAAGCGGGCGATCAGGACGAAGTCGCCAAGGGCCTCAAGGAGCAGAACGACGCAATCAGGGGCAGCGGCGGCAACGCGGCCCAGGGCGAATTCCCCGAGTTCCAGGAGCCGCACCTGACGCTGGCGAGTCCGGCCGGCATCCAGGCCACGGCACAGGGCTCCACGCACATCGTGAGCGTCGAGCACACGGCCATCACCAGCGGGGCACATGCCAGCTTCGCCACCGGCAACAGCTTCCTGGTGAGCGCCAAGGACGCGGTGCGCATGGTCGCCTTCAACAACGGCATCCGCATGGCCGCCGCGGCGGCCGACATCGACATCACGGCGCTGAAGGACAGCATCAACGTGCTGGCCAAGCTCAACGTCAAGATGGAGGCCAACCGGATCACCATCACGGCGAAGGAAGAGGTTCTTATCAACGGCGGCTCCAGCTACACGCGCTGGAACTCCGGTGGCATCGAGAGCGGCACCAACGGCCTGTGGCGCGCGCATGCCGCGTCGCACTCGCTGGTGGGGCCGAAGAGCGACGGGCAGCCCCGGTTGCCCCAGCCGACGCAGCTGCCGCGGGGGCAGCTCGACCTGTACCACCAGTACGTGAAGGGCGACGGCGCCAAGCGCATGGGCGTCAAGCAGGGCGACTACACGGTGGTGGACTCCGAGGGCGCGACGCACAGCGGCCAGCTCGACAGGAATGGCTTCGCCACGGTGTCCGGTCTTCCTGTGGGGCAGGCCAAAGTGACCTTCGGCAAGGACCCGAGCGACCCGTGGGAGAAGGGCAGCTACTTTGGTCAGGCCGATCGGTGGTCTGCAAAGGCTGCGGTGGGCGCCGATGCCGCCGGTGCCGCGGGCGCTCCAGGTGGGGCTGCCGGCCTCGCCGCGCAGATCGGCCAGGCGGCCGGCACGGCGCGGCAGGCGCTCGGCGCGGTGCAGGCGATCCGGCAGGGTGGTGCCAAGGCGCTCCTGGGCCAGGCCGCACAGGCCGCCCCGGGCATCGTGCAGAGGCTGCCGGGCGCATCGGATCGAACGCCGGGCCGTACACCGGGCTTCGCCGGCTGAACGCAGCATCGCATCGACAACAAGACAAGCAATTTCGGGGAGAAGGAAAAATGGCAGGCGAGACGCCGCAACAGGATCGACTGGCCGAAGAGGAGCGCGAGCCTCAAGTGGCCGTCGCCCCGCTGAACACCATCGCGCAGGAGGACATCGGCAAGGGCGCAGCCAAGCTGGACGCATGGCTGCGAAGCATCAGCGACGGCTGGATCACGCTGGAGCGCCTGTCGACCGTGGCGGGCACCATTCCGGTGGTCGGCAACATCATGGCGCTCGCCGACGCGATCATGGACGTGGTTCGCATGATCCAGAAGAAGACCTGGAACCAGTTCCTGGAATGGGTCTCGCTGGTCATCAACGTGATCGGCGTCATTCCCTTTCCGCCGACCATGGCAGCCGCCCGCATGAGCTTGCGGCCCATGCTGGCGCTGATCAAGCAGAACATCGGGCGCGTGATCAAGGACCAGGCCGGACGCGCCTTCGCCAACGCGGGCGAGGCCATGGTCACGGTCGCAGTCGGCCACCTGAACGACACCATCGCTGGAGAGATCGACAAGTTCGTCGACGAGGCGATGGCGCTCCTCGACAGCATGCTGAAGGACTGTGCCGACATGGTGGATGCGATCGTGAATGCCCTGATCGACATCATGCAGCGCGGGCTTGGGGAGAAGCCGCTGCTGACGCTCACGCCACAGATGGAGAGGAAGACCTACGACCCCCACACCCAGACCACCATGGGCAGCCTGCTGGCCACGCTGAGCTCGTGGGGCACCTCGGCAGGCAATGCCGCAAAGACCGGAATCAACTACGCCAGCAAGAAGGCATCCGGCCTCATTCCCGAGTGGGCGGTCGCGAAGGTCAGGGAGCACATGGCCAGCCTGGTCGACATCAAGCAGGTTGCCCGCAGCAAGCTGCAGGCGATGGCCAGCGAAGCCGAAAGAAACAGCATCAAGTCGCTGCTCAAGGCTCTGAAGAAGGCCCTGCTCAGGCGCAAGAACCGGAAGGGCGGACTCGTGAACCCGTCCACGGGTGGCCGGGTGGACAGCGACAGGGCGGGCGGCGAGGTGGGGTTGTCCGCGGCACAGGCCGGCCCTGGCGGCGACCCCGGCTGCAAGAACTGCCCTGTTTCGGCGGCAACGCCCCACGCCATCAGCTTCGCCATGGGCTGCGAGACTTTCACGCACGTCGACTTCGTGCTGGCCGCGCCGCTGCCCATCACCTGGGCGCGCACCTACCGCAGCAATCTCGGTGCGTTCGATCAAGGCAGCCTCGGCGCGCGCTGGCTCACGCCCTACAGCACCCGCGTGGACATCGCCGTTGCCAAGCACGGCAAGCGCCGCGGGGAAAAGAGCCTGATCCATCACGGCGCCGACGGCCGCAGCCACGCGTACCCCTTGCTCGCCGTAGGGGAGAGCCACCGCGACCCCATCGAGGAAGTGACGCTCACCCGGCTGAGCGACACGCTCCTGGCGCTGGACTTCGGCAAGCCCATGCCGGCCGGCGCGCCGAGCGACTGGCGCGAGGCCTACGAACTCGTCGACACCGTCGCCGCCAAGGCAGGGGCGCAGGGCAAGCAGCACTTCCGCCTCGTGGCGCAGCATGCAAGCGATGGAACCGGCATCGGCCTGCGTTACGACCACGTGATTGCAGCCACCGGCGAGCAGGTACTGAGCGACATCGTCAGCAAGCAGGGCGACACCACGCTCGCCCATGTCGGCACCCGTCCCCATGCCCAAAGCGGACTCATCGAAAGCCTGTGGGAGATCAAGGAAGGCCAGGTCGTGCGCCAACTCGCGGCCTATGTCCACGATGCGCAAGACGATCTCGTCTCGGCCCGGGACGAAGACGGCGCAGCCTGGCACTACACCTACAGCCATCACCTCGTGACCCGCTACACCGACCGCACGGGGCGCGGCATGAACCTCGAATACGACGGCACCGGCGCCGACGCCAAGGCCGTGCGCGAGTGGAGCGACGACGGCAGCTTCGCGTTGAAGCTGGAATGGGACAAGAGCATCCGGCTGACCTACGTGACCGACGCCCTCGGCGGTGAGACCTGGTACTACTACGACATCCTGGGCTACACCTACCGGATCATCCATCCCGACCAGCTGGAGGAGTGGTTCTTCCGCGACGACGACAAGAACATCATTCGCCACATTCATACGGACGGCAGCGTCGACAGCTTCGTCTACGACGCCCATGGCAACCTGCAGAGCCACACCCGCGCCGACGGCGGTCGCATCCACTTCGAACACGACGCCCGTCACCGGGTGACGGGCATCCTCGATGCCGAGGGCGGGGTCTGGAAGCGAGACTACGACGACCAAGGGCACCTCACCGAAGAAATCGACCCGCTCGGGAACAAGACCGAATACGCCTACGACAAGGCCGGGCGCCCCGTGCGCGTCACCGATGCCAAGGGCGGTGTGAAGACGATGGCCTACACGCCCGCGGGCCAACTGGCCAGCCACACCGACTGCTCGGGCAAGACCACCCAGTGGGCCTATGACGGCCGGAGCCGATTGACCAAGGCCACCGACGCGCTCGGGCAGGTGACGCGGTACCGGTACAGCGAAGCAGCGCAGGCCGGGACGCAGGCCAGCGCCAGCCACCCAGGCCAACTCGAAGAGATCGTCCATCCCGACAACACCAGCGAGCACTTCGTGCACGACGCCGAGGGCCGCCTGCTCGCGCACACCGACGCGCTCGGGCGCCGCACGAGCTACAGCTACACCCGCGCGGGCCTCGTTGCCGGCCGCACCGATGCCGCGGGCCGTACGCTCAAGTACGGCTGGGACCTGCTGGGCCGCCTGAGCGAGTTGCACAACGAGAACGGCAGCCGCTACGACTTTCGCTACGACCCGGTCGGCAGGCTGCTCGAGGAGACCGGCTTCGACCGCAAGTCCACGCAGTACCGATACGACGAAACCAGCGGCGTGCTGGCCGAGGTCGTCGAAGCCGGGCACCGCACCGAGCTGGAGTTCGACCCGCTGGGCCGCCTGAGCGAGCGCAAGGCCGGGGAGCAGTCCGAGCGCTTCGCGTACGACGGCAACGGACGCCTGATCGAAGCCACGAACAGCGATGCCCGGTTGCAATGGTTCTACGACCGTGTGGGCAACCTGGTGCGCGAGCATCAGCACTACCTGGACGAGAAGCACACGGCTGTTTGGCAGCACGGCTACGACGAGCTCAACCAGCGCGTGACCACCATCCGCCCCGACGGCCACATCACCCAATGGCTCACCTACGGCTCGGGCCACGTGCACGGGCTGCTGGTCGACGGACAGGACATCCTGGGCTTCGAGCGTGACGACTTGCACCGCGAGGTTGGGCGCGAGCAAGGCAACGGGCTGACGCAGAAGCTGCACTACGACCCTGCCGGCAGGCTGCTGGAACAGCAGATCTCGCAGACCAGGGCTGGCGCGGTCGACGCCATCGGCATTCGCCGCAGCTATGCATACGACAAGGCCGGACAGTTGACGGCCATCGGCGACAGCCGGCGCGGTAACCTGAGCTACCGATACGACCCGGTGGGGCGATTGCTCGAAGCCAACAGCCGATTGGGCCGCGAGACCTTCGCCTTCGATCCGGCGGGGAATATCGGCAACCCTTCCGATGTCGATGCCAACGCGCAGGCAGCAGGCCGCATCACCACCCGCGTCGCCGTTCGCCTCGACGACCAAGGCCGCAGCACGGCAGGGCGGTTGATGGACAACCTGCTCAAGAGCTACGCCGGCACCTTCTATTCGTGGGACGAGCGCGGCAATCTGGTGGAGCGTGCCCGCAATGGGGAAACGACCGCCTTCACGTGGGACGGCTACAACCGCATGCGCAGCGCGACCACCTACGGCAAGACAACGACCTTCAGCTACGACGCGCTGGGCCGGCGCATCGCCAAGCGCACAAGCGATGCAGTGACGTTGTTCGGCTGGGACGGCGACACGCTGGCCTTCGAGAGCACGCAGAGTACCGAGGGGCAGCAGGAGTGGGCGCAGATCCGGCAGGCTCATGCTGTCGAACTGAGCGAGACGACGGACGTGAAGGCGCTGATGGCCGGCAACGGCGGGCGCTACGACATCGAGCAGGACCCGCTATGGAACGGGCAGCAGAAGAGAACGCCGGAGGCCTTCGCGAAGGAAGAGATCGCGTTCTACCAGTGCGACCACTTGGGCACGCCGCAGGAATTGACGGACCATGAGGGGCACATTGCCTGGTCGGCGAGCTACAAGGCGTGGGGGGAGGCGAAGCAGGCGATCAGCGAGGCGGGACGCAGGGCCGGGTTCCGTAATCCGATCCGATTCCAGGGGCAGTACTTTGACGACGAGACGGGGCTGCACTACAACCGGTATCGGTATTACGACCCGGTGAGCGGCAGATTTGTCTCCAAGGATCCCATCGGGCTGGCTGGGGGCAACAATCTGCACCAGTACGCACCGAATCCATCAGAGTGGGTTGACCCTCTTGGCTTGGCTGGCAATAGAGCTAATCGGCGCGCAGGGAACATCTTGCAGGACATGGATGCACGAAGCGGTGGTCATACGTACGCGCGACACGGAGCACACACCACGATGCCTGAGCAGGAACACCGGGCCATCACCGGTATTCCCCCTGATAACCCATGCCCAAAAAGACCGCGGCCGACCGACTCAACCCGCTTTCTAAGCAACGTGGATCAACTGGATTCGATTCAACGAGCAAAGCAGAAGATGGACGCTACCGGGCGCGATGCAGTGACCGTCGACATGGGACGGGTGATTGGCGAAGGGTACAAAGCCGGCGGAGGTTGTCCTGTCACCACGCAAAAAGCTACTGTGATCAAAGGACCCAATGGAATCATCACCGGGTATCCTGAGCTAGGACTAGGGAAGCCTTGATTTATGCAAATCTTTCTAGATTACATCCATGAGATGTACTACTACCTGCTCTCTATGAGCGACGACGATCTCGATGATTTCTATATCAACGACGAGAGTTGTCGCACAAAGCTTTTTAATGCAATGAAAGCCGATTTCGATACCTATGGCCCGAAGAGCAAGCAAAGGGTTCTGGAGGCAATCGAATTTATTCTGTCATCGGGTGATATCAACGGGTATTGGCGCGCCGTAGTGCCGCACGCAGTCCCACTCGATGAGGTCGAAGACAAGCCAGGCTACTTGCGCGAACTCTACAAGAAGCTAACAGGCCATGAACCCCCGCTCAGAGACTTCGGCCCCGATGTGCAATTGGTTGATGCGATCGGCCCTAATGGCATTGATGTCAGACTCTAGTACAACCGAAATCAGTATTACGCCTCGGAGAGTGGCGGTTCGTCTCAGGAGATCCGATGGGAGGAATGGCAAGAAGGTCCGTAGGCAATTCGGATACGCATTCTCAAGCGCTGATATGGTTGTTTAACTGACTTTCGGGACCGAGGCGACAGCGTGGACTAGCAGATCCGGCAGGCTCATGCTGTCGAACTGAGCGAGACGACGGACGTGAAGGCGCTGATGGCCGGCAACGGCGGGCGCTACGACATCGAGCAGGACCGGCTATGGAACGGGCAGCAGCAGAGAACGCCGGAGGCCTTCGCGAAGGAAGAGATCGCGTTCTACCAGTGCGATCACTTGGGTACGCCGCAGGAGCTGACGGATCATGAGGGGCGCATTGCCTGGTCGGCCAGCTACAAGGCTTGGGGTGAAGCCAAGCAGGCGATCAGCGAGGCGGGCAGGAAGGCAGGGTTCAGGAATCCGATTCGGTTCCAGGGGCAGTATTGGGATGAAGAGACTGGGTTGCATTACAACCGGTATCGGTATTACGACCCGCAGAGCGGACGGTTCGTCTCGAGCGATCCAATCGGGTTGCTCGGAGGTCACAACACACATGTATATGCATATGCGATCAATACAACGGAATGGGTTGATCCACTCGGATTAAGCGGGAATTCGGCGCAAAGACGTCAACAGAGACGTGCATCTGCGGGTAAAAAATGTTGCACCCCCTGTCCAAAATCCGGCCATTTGTATCGCGGAGTTGCTGCAAATCATCCGGCCTTGGCTGATGCAAAAAAAGGTATCGCTACTCCTGCTCTTTCTTCCGGAGGCGCATCAGTTGCCCAGCACAATGAAGGTGGATATTCTGGAGAAAGTCAATACACCTCCTGGTCTCGTGATAAGGAGATTGCTCGGTATCACGCAAATAAAGATGGGCCCGGCGGCGTCCTAATGAGCGCCCCACTAGGAGCCCCCAAAGCTGGGGATTGCTGGTCGTGGGAATTTTCTGACGATGCCTGGGGAGAGTCCGAAGTCCTACTTAAGGGCCGTCGTTCCGGCCTTGGAGTCCACAAACCATGATTCACTTGCTTGAGCTTAAAGAGTTTTTTCTAAATCAACCGAAAGAAGAGTGGGATGCCATTTTCTTGGAAGTTGATGAAAATTCAAATGCGCTGGCGAATTTTTCTCGCAAAGCAACTGCCCTTTCATTGAAAAATGAATTTTCAATTAAAAAAATTAGCACGGCGCGCGCGAACATCCAAGCCGTAGGACTGGATGATCTAATTGAGCGACTTGAGGAAATTGATAAGGAAAGTGTTTTGGATGTTCAAGAAATTCGGACGCCAGCGTGGGTTGGATTTTGCGTCTCCGAAGAAAGTCAGAGGATAATAGGCTGCACTTTTGTTAAAAACGTAAGGAGCGGAAAAAAAACGCCGCCAAATTGGGATGGAACTATTGGAGAGTTGAATAAATTCAATTCTTAACTCGATGCATCAACACCCAGATGCCGAAATCGCCGCCGAGCGTTAAATAGCGCCAGAGATCTAGCGGAAATTCCTCGCTCACAGCAAGCCGCCGGTTAATGGAGGTTTGGAAACGATCCGACGAAGTGTGGTGGAAAATTACTTTGGGATAAAGCAAAGAGAAGCAATCCAAAGAACTACGATTTCAGAAATAAAAGATATCAATTCAGGGTCAGAGTATTTATTCGCAGCCTCTACTAGGAGTAAAACACAAAGGATTAAATCATCTTCAAATTAATTTGAATGCATTTCGCGGTACAAGAATTATTATATTTAGATTCCACGCATCTCGAGCCGCGACAATTTTCAGCTTGCTGCACTTATCAAAAATCAGGGAATTAAATGCAACGACTCATATTGACGATACTGCTCTTGGCAACTAATACCAGTTTTGCTGGGGAGGCTGCATCCAGGGAAATTAATCTCGGCAAACTACACCAAAGATATGTAAAGGCAGGTTATTCGACCATGGATTTGCCGGAATTCAATAAGAGGGTCGCATTTTCTGGCGTAGTGATCGGCAGCCCGACCAACAGCTTCAAAAGAGGGTCAGATAGCGCGAATGGCGGTGTTTTGCTCAAAGTGGGCGTTGCCGGGTCGGAAAACGAACTGGCTCGTATGGTTGCCCGCGATGCCGCTACCGCAGAAAAAATGGCGGCCCTCACATCGGGTACTGCATTCAAAGCTACGTGCACCGTTGCGTTCGCATCGGGCACTGGCTATATCCCTTTGCAAGACTGCGTTTTCCCCTAGGCATGAATTAAACAATCGTCATCTCAAGTCCAGGGACGGTGGCGCCTTAGCGCAGGCTGCCCGCTTACGGTACACCGAAGCCGGTGATTCCGCGTAGGCCACCACCCTGTTCGGCTGGGAGGGCGACACACTGGTGTTCGAGAGCACGCAGAGCACCGAGGCTCGGCAGGAGTCACAGGCTCTGGCACGGCGACAGCGCGCACTACATCCAAGCGCCCCGACCCCAAGGAGAAAAGGGTAGAGCGCGCGACGGCACCGCCCATGCGCTGCAGATAATCCAGACATGATCGCGCTCGACTGCTACTACAGCCTCTCCTCCCCCTGGGCCTACCTCGGCGGCCCGCAACTGCAGGATATCGTGCGCCGCCACCACGTGCGGCTCACACTCAAGCCTTACGACTTCCAGGCCGTGGTGCCGCAGACCGGCGGCATTCCGCTGAAGACCCGGCCGGAGCCGCGCCGCACGTATCACGCGCTCGAGCTGGCGCGCTGGAGCGACTACCTCGGCATGCCGCTGAACCTGGCGCCTGCGCACTACCCCAAGGGCGCGCCGAGCGACCCGAACTGGAACAAGTACCCGGGCTGGATGGTGATTGCCGCGCAGCTGCAGGGGCTCGACGCGCAGCCGCTGTCGCACGCGCTGCTGCGCGCGCTGTGGGCCGAGGAGCGCGACACCTCGCAGGCGGAAGTGCGCATCGCGGTGGCCGACGAAAGCGGCTACGACGGCGCCTCGCTGCAGGCGCTGGAGCAGGCGGCCGAGACGCTGGCGGCCTATCGTGCCAACAGCGCGGAGGCGGTGGAGGCGGGCGTGTTCGGCGCACCGACCTTCATCCTGAACGGCGAGCGCTTCTGGGGGCAGGACCGGCTGGCGTTTCTCGATCGGGCATTGGACAAGCTGCGCCAAGCCAGCGGCGGATAATCCGGGGATGCGAATCCGCTTTACCAAGATGCAGGGAGCCGGCAACGATTTCGTCGTGCTGGACGAAACGCGCGGCACGCTGGGCCTCAGCGCCGCGCAGTACCGCTTCCTGGCCGACCGCCACTTCGGCGTCGGCGCCGACCAGATCCTCACCGTGCGGCCCTCGCCCGCGGAAGGCATCGATTTTCAATACGTCATTCACAACGCCGACGGCGGCGAGGTGGAGCAGTGCGGCAACGGCGCGCGCTGCTTCATGCGCTTCGTGAGCGAACACAAACTGACCGAGAAGACCGAGGTGCGCGTGCAGACGCTGGCCGGCGTCATCGAGCCGCGCATGGGCGCGGACGGCCGCGTGATGGTCGACATGGGCGCTCCCGTCTTCGAGCCCGAACGCATTCCCTTCGACACCGCCGGGCTCGACCCGCAGCATGACGGTGCATGGCAGAAGTGGCATCTTGCGCTCGGCACGCGTGCGGGCAGCGCTATCGTTTCGGTAGCGGTGCTGTCGATGGGCAATCCGCACGCGGTGCAGGTGGTCGACAACGTCGACACCGCCCCTGTGGCCGAGCAGGGCCCGCAGATCGAGCACCACCCGCGCTTTCCGCAGCGGGTGAACGCGGGCTTCATGCAGGTGGTCGACCGCTCCAACATCAAGCTGCGGGTGTTCGAGCGCGGCGCCGGCGAAACGCTGGCCTGCGGCACGGGCGCTTGCGCGGCGGTGGTGGCGGGCATCCGCCTCGGCCTGCTGGAGCGCCGGGTCGACGTGCAGACGCACGGCGGCATCCTCACGATCGAGTGGCAGGGAGAAGGCCAGCCGGTGCTGATGACCGGACCGGCCACCACGGTCTTTGAAGGCGATATCGAGGTGCCTGAGCTGCCATGACTCATTTCACGAACAACAACGACGCCAAAAACGCCATGAATCCGATCACCGAAGACGACATCGCGAACTACCTGGCGAACACGCCCGACTTCTTCGAGCGCCATGCGCAGTTGCTGGCGCAGGTGCAGCTCACCAGCCCGCACGGCAACCGTGCCGTGAGCCTGCAGGAGCGCCAGGCCGAGATGCTGCGCGAGAAGATAAAGGCGTTGGAGCACCGCCTGATGGACATGGTGCGCCACGGCACCGAGAACGTGGTCATCGCCGATCGCCTGCAGCGCTGGACCAAGGGCCTGCTGACCACGCGCGACCCGCGCAGCCTGCCGTACAGCATCGCGGTCGACCTGCAGTCGCTGTTCCTGGTGCCGCAGACGGCCATCAAGGTGTGGGATTGCGGCAGCGAATACCTCAACGAGGCCTATGCCCAGTGGGTGAGCGACGACGTGAAGGCGTTGGCCACTTCGCTGACCTCGCCTTACTGCGGGCTCAATTCGGGCTTCGAGGCGGCCAACTGGCTGCCCGAGCCGCAGGCGGCGATGTCGATTGCGCTGATTCCGCTGCGCCCCGACGCCGAATCGCCGGCCTTCGGCCTGCTGGTGCTGGCGTCGCCCGACGCGCAGCGCTTCAACGCCGAGATGGGCACCGACTTTCTCGAGCGCATCGCCGAGCTGGCGTCGGGCGGGCTTTCGCGGCTGCGTCCTTGAAACGCCCGCGCTGGTTGCGGCGGCCCTGGCAGGTCGCGCTGGCCGGCGCGTTGCTGGCCGTGGCGCTGGCGTATGCGGCCATCGGAGCGTTCATCTGGTCGCAGGCCGAAGAGCTGCTGGCGCATCCGCCGCAGCGGCCGGCCGACGCGGCACTGGTGCTCGGCAGTCGCGCCTATCTCGACGGAAAGCCGCACCCGTGCCTCGCCGGCCGGGTCGATACGGCATTGGCGATGGCGCATGCCGGCGTGGTCAGGCAGCTGGTTTTTTCGGGCGGCGTCGATTCAGAAGACGGCCGCACGGAGGCCATGGCGATGCAGGAGCACGCCGTGGCGGCGGGCTTTGCCGGGCCGATGTTGCTGGAGCCGGCGTCGACGTCCACACGGTTGAATCTTTCGCTGTCGCGCCCGCTGCTGCTGGCGGCCGGCGTGCGCAGCGTGGTGATCGTGTCGGAGCCGTATCACCTGTGGCGCGTCGAGCGGCTCGTGAAGATGAGCGGTTTCGACCAGAGCTTCGACGTGCAGTACGCGGCGGCGCCCACGTCATGCTGGCGGGCGCTCGGGCCGTTCTCCAAGGGCGCATTGCGCGAGCCGGCGGCCATCATCAACAATGCCGGCCATGGCTACCTCTTCTGAGCCGGTCGCATCCACTCCGCCGGACTGGATCGAGAAATACCTGGAGCACGTGCGCGTCGAGCGCCGGCTCGCCGCGCGCACGGTCGAGCTCTATGCCTTTCACCTGCAGGCCCTGCGCGACCACGCGGCCGAGGCCAGGCTGCCGCTGGACCGCGTGCAGACCGCCCACGTCCGCCGCTGGATGGCGCAGCTGCACAGCGCCGGGCGCGAGCCGCGCGGCATTGCGCTGGTGCTGTCGTGCTGGCGCAGCTTCTACCGCTGGCTGGGCCACGAAGGCCTGATCGGCTTCAACCCCGTGCAGGATGTGCATGCGCCCAAGGCCGGCAAGCCCTTGCCCAAGGCGCTGGGCGTGGACGACGCGGTGCGCCTCGCCGAGCTGTACGACCCCGAGGCCGACCCCTGGACCGAGGCGCGCGACGGCGCCATCGTCGAGGTGCTCTACGGCTGCGGCCTGCGCGTGAGCGAGCTCACGGGGCTCGACGCGCAGGCGAGCGGCACGGCGCGCGGCTGGCTCGATCTCGATGCGGGCGAAGCCAATGTGCTCGGCAAGGGCAGCAAGCGCCGCATCGTGCCGATGGGCAGCAAGGCGGCCGAGGCGGTGCGCGACTGGCTCGCGGTGCGCGGCGACTGCGCCGGGCTGGCCACCGCCCGGCTGCGCGACCCGCAGGCCGCGGCCGCGCTCTTCATCAGCGCCAAGGGCCTGCGGATGTCGTCGCAGGCGGTGTGGAAGCTGCTGCGCGAGCGCAGCTTCAAGGCCGGCCTTGCAGCGCCGGTGCATCCGCACATGCTGCGGCACTCCTTCGCGAGCCATGTGCTGCAGTCGAGCAGCGACCTGCGCGCGGTGCAGGAGCTGCTGGGCCACGCCAACATCGCGACCACGCAGGTCTATACACGGCTGGATTTCCAGCACCTGGCCAAGGTCTACGACGCGGCACATCCGCGTGCCAAGGCCAGGCCCGAGAACGACAAGTAAGCAAGCAACGAACAATGAAAACCCTTCGCCTCAAACCCGGCAAAGAGCGCTCGATGCAGCGCCGCCATCCCTGGGTCTTCGAATCCGCCATCGCACGAGGCGGCGCCGACTCCGGCGAAACGGTGCGCGTGGAGTCGCACGACGGCGCCTTCCTCGCCTGGGCGGCGTTCAGCCCCACGTCCAAGATCCGTGCGCGGGCCTGGAGCTTCGTCGAAACGCAGCGCATCGACGCCGCGTTCTTCGCCGCGGTGTGCGCCCGCGCCGTGGCCGCGCGCGGCCTGTTCGACCTGCAGAGCGACGGTGTGCGGCTGGTGCACGGCGAGGCCGATGGCCTGCCGGGGCTGATCGTCGACCGCTACGGCGACACGCTGGTGGCGCAATTTCTTTCGGCCGGCGTCGAGCGCTGGAAGGATGTGCTGGCCGATGCGCTGCTCAAGGCCACGGGCCTGACGAAGCTCTACGAACGCTCCGACGCCAGCGGCCGCGAGCGCGAAGGCCTGAAGCCGGTCACGGGCTGGCTGCGCGGGGAGGGCGCCACCGAAATCACGATCCGCGAGCATGGCTGGAAGCTGTCGCTCGACATCGCCACCGGCCACAAGACCGGCTTCTACCTCGACCAGCGCGACAGCCGCCAGCGCTTTGCCGAGCTGGCGCAGCACCGGCGCTTCCGGCGCGTGCTGAACTGCTTCTGCTACACGGGCGGGTTCACCGTTGCGGCGCTGGCGGGGCTGAAGGCCGCGGGCGCGCTCGAAGGCGCGGAGCTGGTGTCGGTCGATTCGTCGCAACCCGCGCTCGAACGCGCACGCGGCCATCTCGCGCTCAATGGCTTCGAAGGCCAGGGCATCCAGGCGGAGTTTCTCGACGCCAACGTGAACACCGTGCTGCGCGAGTTCATCGACCAGGGGCGCACCTTCGACGCCATCGTGCTCGACCCGCCCAAATTCGCGCCCACGGTGGCGCACGCCGAGCGCGCCGCGCGGGCCTACAAGGACATCAACCGCCTGGCGCTCAAGCTGCTGGAGCCGGGCGGCGTGCTGCTGACCTTCTCGTGCTCGGGCGGCATCAGCGCCGACCTGTTCCACAAAATCGTGGCCTCGGCGGGGCTCGATGCGGGCGTGGACGGCTACATCGCCGAGCGCCTGGGCGCAGCGCCGGACCATCCGATGACCATCGAATTCCCGGAAGGGGAGTACCTGAAGGGCCTGGTGGTGGTTCGAAAGCCAGCCTGAAGCCGGCTTGACCCTGCCAACAACGCAACTCAGTGGCACTGGCTAAACTGCCGGCCACGCCTTTTTCGCCCCCTTTTTCCTGTTTTCCGCTTCCGGAGCACTCCCTTCATGGCCCTCATTCCCGCGACCATCCTCACCGGCTTTCTCGGCTCGGGCAAGACCACGCTGCTCAAACGCATCCTGACCGAAGCCCACGGCCAGAAGATCGCGGTCATCGAGAACGAGTTCGGCGAAGAGAACATCGATAGCGACATCCTCGTGACCGAGTCGAAGGAGCAGATCGTGCAGATGAGCAACGGCTGCGTCTGCTGCACCATTCGCGAAGACCTGCGCGAGGCGCTGCAGCTGCTGGCCGCCAAGAAGCGCCAGGGCCTGCTGGACTTCGACCGCGTGGTGATCGAGACCACCGGCCTGGCCGATCCCGGCCCGGTGGCGCAGACCTTCTTCATGGACGACGAGATCGCCGAGAGCTACCTGCTCGACTCCATCCTCACGCTGGTCGATGCCAAGCATGCGCCGCAGCAGCTCAACGACCGCCAGGAAGCGCGCCGCCAGGTGGGCTTTGCCGACCAGATCTTCATCAGCAAGAGCGAGCTGGTGTCGGTCGAGGAGACCGATGCGCTGATCCACCGCCTGAAGCACATGAACCCGCGCGCGCCGCAGCAGAAGGCGCACTTCGGCGATGTGCCGCTGAAAGACATCTTCGACCTGCGCGGCTTCAACCTGAACGCCAAGCTGGACATCGACCCCGACTTCCTCAAGGAAGACGATCACGATCACCACGACCATGACCACGCGCATGGCGAGGCATGCGACCACCCCTCGCACAAGCACGAAGGCGGCCACGGCCACCATCACCACACCGACGACGACGTCAAGAGCTTCGTCTACAAGGCCGACCGCGCCTTCGACCCGGCCAAGCTGGAAGACTTCCTGGGCGCGATCGTCAATATCTACGGCCCGCGCATGCTGCGCTACAAGGGCGTGCTGAACATGAAGGGCACCGAGCGCAAGGTGATCTTCCAGGGAGTGCACCAGCTGATGGGCAGCGACCTGGGGCCCGAGTGGGGCAAGGACGAGGCGCGCCAGAGCCGCATGGTGTTCATCGGCATCGAGCTGCCGCGCGAAATTCTCGAGCAGGGCCTGGAGCAGTGCCTGGTCTGACCTAGGCTAACCCCCAGGCTTCGCGCACTTCGTGTCGCTGCGCCAACCCCCTTGCAGGGGGCAACACCAGCGGCCGGGCAAAGCCCGTTCCGCGGTGTTCCCCGACCAATCAGGGCTTACTTGCCCGCGCCGCCCATCGCCCCCAGCGGCTTGCCGTTGACCTTCAGGCTGCCGTCGCTGAACTCGACCTCGCCGGTCACGTCGTCGCCGTCGCGCTTCACGAAGCCCATGGCCTCGCCTTGCTCGACCAGGCCCGCCACCATTTCGGGCGGGGGCGTCTGGCCGCTCTCGGCGCCGGTTTCGGCCAGCTTCTCCAGCCACTTCATGGGCAGGCGCGCATGGGCCTTGAGTGCGCCGCGCTTCATCATCAGCGCGGTGCCCGGCAGTTGCAGGTCTTCGTCCGTCACGCCGGCCATGCTGACCGTGTAGCCGAGTTCGGCGCGCTTGCCGTCGATCTCGACCAGCATCCTGTCGAGGCCGGCCTCGGGGGCGTACTTGGCCATGGCCTTGAGGTCGGGCGCGAGCTGCTCGGCCAGCGCCTGCATCGCGGCCTGGGAGGCCTTGCTGCCGCCCTTGCCGCAGCCGTTGACGGCGCCGGACTGCATCCAGGCGTCGGCCAGCTTCTTGTAGCCGGCGGCATGGATGCGGCGCGCACTGCTGGTCAGCTCGAACTTGTCGATCTTCGTCTCGCCGATCTTGCCGGTGCCCTTGAGCGTGCCGCTCGATGTGTAGAGGCCCTCCTTGATGCTCGCCTCGCCTAGCAGGTCGAGGCCCTGGAGCACGACGGTCGGCAGCGCCTTCGGTGTTTCGGCCGCGGCCGCGCCGTCGGCGGCTGCCTTCTTCTTGATGGCGAATTCGAGGGTGTCGAGCCGGCCTTCGCTCTTGCCGGTGGCAAGGAACCAGCCGGCGCTGCTGTCCATGTCGGCCTTGGCGGTGAGCTTGCCCATCTTCATGGTGACGCCGCTGCGCGCGTCGCTGAAGTCCAGGCCGGGCACGGTGAGGTCGTAGCGCGCCTGGGTGCGTGCGGCGTTCACTTCCACGCGGGCCTGCGCGCCTTGCCAGTCGAGCCGGCCCTTGCCTTCCTCGGCCAGCTTGACGGGCGCGACGGTCAGGTCGGTTGTGACGGCGCCGCTGAAGCCGACCTTGGTGTGCGCGCTCAGGGGCTTGGCCTTGCCGAAGAACTTCTCGACATTGGCCTGCACCTTGGCGTCGAGCACCAGCTCGCTGTCGATGGTGGCCGCCGCCAGCGTGCCGCCGGCCAGCGGGCCGTGGTGGATGGTGTCGCGGATGGTGAGGCGCAACTGCTTCGGCGGCTTGATGCCGGCGTCTTCCTCGTCGTCTTCCTCCGCTTCGTCGCCCTCGGCGGGCTTGCTGGCGACGGCTGCGGCGGCATCGGGCGCGCAGCCGATTTCCAGCGTCACGGTGCTGACGGCGCCGAGGAAGCCGCGTTCGTACTTGCGCTCGGCCACGCGCACCAGCGCGGTCTGCTTCGGCAACTCGTCGAATGCGGTGTCGTAGCGCGACTTGATCTGCGAACCGGCCCACCAGGTGCTGCCGCCGTAGGCGACGGCGATGGCCGCGGCCAGGACTCCCAAAACTGCTTTCTTATTCAAGGCTTGCTTTCTTTTTGCGAATGATCGGATAGGCCCGGCCGCCATATGGACAAAGGCTCGGGCCCCGCGCTGCCCCCTCAGGCAGCGCCGGGCGATGCTAACGGAGTTGGCCGGCACGCCAGGACATCGCCCACGCCTGTGAGTTCTCTATACAATCGCGCGCCTGTTCCGGCAGCCATGTCCCGTTCCCATGGGCAAGATGTGACTTCCGGCACGGGGCGCCATACGTTACTGGGGGGCTTTCGGGGGTATAACCCCGGGGTTCGCCACTGGCGAGCACCCCGACAACGGGGAGCCTGCGTGGCCTGAAAGCTGCAAGGGGTTCCCATGGGAGGAGACACCCAGTGAAAGCGCGTTCCAGTTCGTCCAAGGAGCCAGTCACCGTGAAGAAACCCGCCGCCAAGGCCACGCCAGCACCCAAGCCCGCCGCAAAGAAGGCGCCGGCTGCGAAGCAGGCTGTACCTGCGGCCAAGAAGGTTTCTGCCACCGCACATGGCCCTGTCGCGAAGGAGAAAAGCGCGCCGTCCAAAAAGCCCGCAGCACCACCGGCCAAAGCCGCGACCGCTGCGACCAAGAAGTCCGCCAAGCCTGCAACTGCCGCCACCAGGACCGCAGGCGCGGGCTCATCGTCATCCAAACCCGTCGGCCGCCCTGCTGCCGTTCCTTCTGCCCCCTCGATCCCCATGAAAAAAACGGCTGCCGCCTCCACTTCCGCCCCGGCGACACCCTCGATGCCCGCTCAAACCGCCACGCCCGCACCCGCCGCGCGTGGTGGCCGTGTGTCCCGGCTGTCGCAACTGACCGTGCCCTCGATGCCGCAATCCGTGGCATCGACCGCCGCCAAGTCCAGCTTCTCGCAGGCGCCTTCCAACGCGCTGGTGCCGCCACCGCCACTGGCCGTGAAGAAAGACCCGAAGCTGGCCAACAACTGGAAGACCAAGACGCCCGCCGAGCTGAGCGATGCCGAAGTCATCGCCATGCCCGACGACGAGTACATGAACGAAAAGCAGATGGCGTTCTTCCGCCTGAAGCTCGAAGAACTCAAGCGCGGCATCCTCGAGAACGCCGGCGAGACCACCGAGCACCTGCGTGAAGACACTGTGGTCGTGCCCGACCCGGCCGACCGCGCCACCATCGAGGAAGAACACGCCCTCGAGCTGCGCACGCGCGACCGCGAACGCAAGCTGCTGAAGAAGATCGAGCAGTCGATCCAGCGCATCGACGCCGGCGACTACGGCTACTGCGACGAAACCGGCGAGCCCATCGGCGTGGGCCGCCTCCTGGCCCGCCCGACCGCGACGCTGTCGCTCGAAGCGCAGCAGCGCCGCGAGCTCAAGCAGAAGATGTTCGGGGATTGACACAGGGTCAAGGTAGATAGAAACCAGCGTCTTCGATAGCCTTCGCCGAATGCCAAAGGAAGAGTCGGGCCGCCTTTTTTCAAAGGTGGCCAAGTTTGTCCGCAATCCCCTGAAGGATTGGTCGGAGCTGGATGCCCCTGCCGCCGCCTCGACCTCGGACTCCTCGCTGCCCGCCCAGACCTACAGCCGCGAGATGCTGAAGGAGATGATCGAGCGGCGCCAGCGCAACGATTTCGTGCGCCGGCGCGAGTTCGACATGCTGCGCAAGCTGCGCCAGCGCGAGGCCGCGGCCCATGCCTTCGAGGCGACGGTCACGCCGTCCTCGTTCAACCTCAACAGTTCCTCCGAGGGATCGGACGGCCGCGCACTCACGCTCAAGAAGATCGACGAGATCGAGCAGCAGATGTCGCAGCAGTGGTGGAAGGGGCGGGGCCCGAACGGCGAAACGCTGGTCAACCCGCCGCCCGACGCCGGAGCCGAGACGCTGCCGCCCGTGCACACCGACGAGCTGCTGGCCGAGCCTGCCGGGCACTTGCCTGTCCCCGCGACCGCCGAGGCCGGTAGCAGCCCGGCCGCGGCCGCCGGCGGCGTGCCGCTGATGTCGTCGCGCCTCGCGCACGACGGCGCACTGGAAGAGGCGGTGATCCGCTTCGCGCACGGCGACGACACCGGCGCCGAAGCCATCCTGCTGCAGGCCCTGGCCTCCGAGAGCGCGCCGGCCACCGAGGACGGCCACGACAACCCCGCCGCCGAACGCGACGACAGCCGCTGGCGTGCCCTGTTCGATCTGTACCGCGCGACGGGCGATGCCGCCAAGTTCGCGGCCGCCCGCATGCGCTACGCGCAACGCATGCGGCGCATGGGCCCTGACTGGGTGTCGCTCGAAGAATTGGCCCGCAGCGTCAAGGCCGTGACCGCCAGCGAAGAGGCCGCCGAGGCGGCTGCCGAAGGCGGTGCCGCCCATGCCGATTGGACTTGCCCCGCGCGCCTGGCGCGCGAAGGCCTGATGGAGCTCACCCGTGCGCTCTCGAAGGCGGGCGCGGTGTGGACGCTCGACTGGCGCGGGCTGCACGCCATCGAGCCCGAGGCGGCCGCGCCGCTGCGCGTGCTGTTCGCCCACTGGGCCGGTTCGCCGGTCCAGCTGCGCTTCATGGGCACGGCGCAACTGCTGGCCGTGCTGTCCGAGGCTGCGCCCAACAACGAGCGCGGCACCGACGATGTCTGGTGGCAACTGCACCTCGCGGCGCTGCGCATGATGCACCTGCCCGACGACTTCGAGCTGGTCGCGCTCAACTACTGCATCACCTACGAGGTGTCGCCGCCCGCCTGGCAGGACCCGTGCGGCGAATGCACCACGCTGGCCGCGCCGCCCGCGAGTCGGTCCAACTCGGTCTGGTCGCTGCTATCGGTCGGTGGCGATTCCGAAAGCTTCCCGTCCACCGACACCGGTTTTGCCGCGCTGGCGGGCGACCTGCGGGGCGAGTCGCTGTCGAACTGGCAGCGGCTGGACAACGACCTGCGCCACACCACGGCGCCCGTCATATCCTGTGCGGCGCTGCTGCGCATGGACCTGGCCGCCGCCGGCACGCTACTGAGCTGGGTGCGTGCGCGCGATGCCAACGGCGAACGCGTGCAGTTCGTCGACGCGCATCGGCTCATCGCCGCGCTGTTCAATCTGGTAGGCATTGCCGATCACGCCACGGTGGCGGTTAGAAAAAACTAAACCGGTACCGCTTCTCGGCGGTTGCATTGCCGCCGCGCACCCCCAGATGGCTGCGATGGAACAGTTTCACGGCACCACCATCGTGAGCGTGCGCCGCAAGACCCCCCAAGGCGACCAGGTCGCCATCGGCGGGGACGGGCAGGTCACTCTCGGCAACATCGTCATCAAGGGCACGGCGCGCAAGGTGCGACGGCTCTATCACGGCAAGGTGCTCGCAGGCTTCGCCGGCGCCACGGCCGACGCCTTCACGCTCTTCGAGCGTTTCGAGGCCAAGCTCGAAAAGCACCAGGGGCACCTGACCCGGGCGGCCGTCGAGCTCACCAAGGACTGGCGCACCGACCGCGTGCTGCGCAAGCTAGAAGCCATGCTCGCCGTGGCCGACGCGACCACCTCGCTCATCATCACCGGCAATGGCGATGTGCTGGAGCCCGAAGACGGCGTGATCGCCATCGGTTCGGGCGGCGCGTATGCCCAGTCGGCGGCCAAGGCGCTGATCGAGAACACCGAGCTCTCGGCCGAGCAGATCGTGCGTAAATCGCTGGCGATCGCCGGAGAAATCTGCATTTACACGAACATGAACCACACGGTGGAAGCGCTCTGACCATGTCCATGACCCCCCAGGAAATCGTCTCCGAGCTCGACAACCACATCGTCGGCCAGCCGGCCGCCAAGCGCGCGGTGGCCATCGCCCTGCGCAACCGCTGGCGCCGCCAGCAGGTCGACGACAAGCTGCGCCACGAGATCACGCCGAAGAACATTCTCATGATCGGCCCCACGGGCGTGGGCAAGACCGAAATTGCCCGCCGCCTCGCTCGCCTGGCCGACGCGCCCTTTATCAAGGTCGAGGCCACCAAGTTCACCGAGGTGGGCTACGTCGGCAAGGACGTCGATTCGATCGTCCGCGACCTCGCCGAGATCGCGGTCAAGCAGACGCGCGAATCCGAGAGCATCAAGGTGCGCGCGCGTGCCGAAGACGCCGCTGAGGAACGCATCCTCGACGTGCTGCTGCCTCCGGCGCGCGGCGCAGACGGCACAACGCCTGCGCTGGACGGCCCCAATCCCACGCGCCAGGCGTTCCGCAAGAAGCTGCGCGAGCATCAGCTCGATGACAAGGAAATCGAGCTCGACCTCGCCGAGGCCCGCGCCCCGCTCGAAATCATGGGCCCGGCCGGCATGGAGGAAATGACCGAGCAGCTGCGTGGCATGTTCGGCCAGCTCGGCGGCGGCAAGCGCAAGACGCGCAAGCTCAAGATCGCCGAGGCGATGCGCCTGCTGATCGACGAAGAGGCTGCCAAGCTGGTCAACGAGGACGAGATCCGCGCGCAGGCCATCACCAACGCAGAGCAGAACGGCATCGTCTTCATCGACGAGATCGACAAGGTCGCCACGCGCAGCGAGGCGCAGGGCTCCGACGTGTCGCGCCAGGGCGTGCAGCGCGACCTGCTGCCGCTGGTGGAAGGCACGGCCGTGACCACCAAGTACGGCGTGGTGCGCACCGACCACATGCTGTTCATCGCGAGCGGCGCGTTCCACCTGAGCAAGCCGAGCGACCTGATTCCCGAGCTGCAGGGGCGCTTTCCGATCCGCGTCGAGCTGCAGTCGCTCTCGGTGTCGGACTTCGAAAGCATCCTCACGCAGACCCGTGCTTCGCTCGTGAAGCAGTACCAGGCGCTGCTCGCCACAGAGGGCGTGACGCTCGAATTCACGCCCGAGGGCGTGAACCGGCTGGCCGCCATCGCTTTCGAGGTGAACGAGCGCACGGAGAACATCGGCGCGCGCCGCCTGTCGACCGTGATGGAGCGCCTGCTGGATGAGGTAAGCTTCGATGCGACCCGTCTCGAAGGGCAATCGATCCGCATCGATGCCGCCTATGTCGACGAGCGCCTCGCGGCACTAAGTCACGACGAAGACCTTTCGCGCTTCATCCTCTGAAGCCGCTTCTCCTCCCCCTGTAACGGGGGAATCCTTCACGCATCACTTTCACTGCGTGGGCTAAGTACTTCATTCTCAACGAAATTCGCCGATTCCGAGGATTTGGAATCGGCGCTAAGTCGTTGATTCCATTACAAAAAATAGCCCAAACGGCCAGTTGCTTCTGAAGTGTTTCCTGCTACAGTGCAAAAAAGTGCAGTTAAGTGGGAAAAAGTGCGGGTAGTGCCTCTTTCAGGTGCTGCGGCACTCCCAAAACAGGGGTTTCGTGGTCGTGTTTCAAGGCGCTTCATCGCTCAGTCTGGATGCCAAGGGGCGGCTCTCCGTGCCGACCCGGCACCGTGACGTCCTGAGCGCGACGGCAGGCGGCCAGCTCACGATCACCAAGCATCCGCACGGATGCCTGATGGTGTTCCCCCGTCCCGAATGGGAAAAATTCCGTGAGCGCATCGCTGCGCTGCCGATGTCGGCGCAGTGGTGGAAGCGCGTCTTCCTGGGCAACGCCATGGACGTCGAGATGGACGGCACCGGCCGCATCCTGGTGTCGCCCGAACTGCGCGCGGCCACCGGCATCGCGCGCGACACGCTGCTGCTGGGCATGGGTAACCACTTCGAACTCTGGGACAAGGCCACCTACGAGGCCAAGGAGACCGAGGCCACCCAGGGCGAGATGCCGGATGTGTTTCAGGACTTCGCGTTCTGAGGGCTCACGTGAACACCGCATGGACCCATACGACCGTCTTGCTGAACGAGGCGGTGGAAGCCGTTCTTTCCGGCAGCACGGCGGCAATCGGCACCTACGTGGACGCCACTTTCGGTCGGGGAGGGCATGCGCGTGCAATTCTCTCCAGGCTGGCGCCGGAGGGCAGGCTGATCGCATTCGACAAGGATGCAGAAGCAGTGGCCGAAGCAGCGCGCATCTCCGATGCGCGTTTTTCCATCCGCCATCAGGGATTCCGCTCGCTGGGCGAATTGCCCGATGCGAGCATCGACGGCTTGCTGATGGACCTGGGCGTGAGTTCGCCGCAGATCGACAACCCGGTGCGCGGTTTCAGTTTCCGTTTCGACGGTCCGCTCGACATGCGCATGGACACCACGCGCGGCGAGAGCGTGGCCGAATGGCTGGCAACGGCCGAACTTCCACAAATTGCAGAGGTGATCCGTGACTATGGCGAAGAACGGTTTGCTGTTCAGATTGCAAAGGCGATTGTTGCTCGCAGACAAGAACGGGGCGCAATTTCAACCACCACCGAACTGGCCGAGCTCGTGGCTGGCACGGTCAAAACCCGCGAGCAGGGCCAGAACCCTGCAACGCGCACATTTCAGGCTTTTCGGATTTTCATCAACGCCGAGCTTGAAGAGCTGCAACAGGCGCTAGAAGCCAGCCTGTCCGTGCTCAAGCCCCAGGGGCGGCTCGCGGTGATCAGCTTCCATTCGCTGGAAGACCGCATCGTGAAGCAGTTCATCGCCAAGCACTCGAAGGAGGTCTACGACCGCCGCGCGCCGTTTGCCGCCCCGAAGGTCATGAAACTGCGCGCCCTGGAGCGCATCAAGCCCTCCGACGCCGAGGTCAGGGGTAATCCGCGCTCGCGCAGCGCCATTCTTCGCGTCGCCGAGCGCACCGAGGCGCCCTGACATGGCGCGCATCAACCTGCTCCTGCTGATGGCCGTCATTGCGACGGCGCTGTACCTCGTGCATACGCAGTACCTCTCGCGCCAGCTCTATACCGAGCTCGATCGCGTGCAGCAGGATGCCCGCCGCCTGGAAACCGACCGCGACCGCCTGCAGGTCGAGAAGCGCGCACAGGCCACGCCGCTGCGCGTCGAGAAGCTCGCCAAGGAGCAGCTGCAGATGCGCACCACCTCGCCGGCGATCACGCAGTACGTGCGTCCGGACGGCACGGTGATCCCGGCCGTCGCGCCGGTGGCGCCCGCGCCGGCCCCGCCCAAACCGGCCGCGAAGCCGGCCGCCGCAGCGAGGGCCGCACGATGAGCCGGGACAACCGCAGCGTGCGCTACACCACCAGCCCCTTGCTCGCGAGCAAGACGCCGGTGTGGCGCAGCAAGTTCATCGTTGCCGGCATCGCGCTCGGCTTCGTCATGCTGGCGGGCCGGGCGGCCTACGTGCAGGTGCTCAACAACAGCTTCTTCCAGCGGCAGGGCGAAGTGCGCTTCGCGCGCACGCTCGAACTGCCGGCCAACCGCGGCCGCATCCTCGACCGCAACGGGCTCATCCTCGCCTCCAGCGTGGTGGCGCCCAGCATCTGGGCCATTCCGGAAGACATCGAGCGCGATGACCCGGAGGTGCGCGCCAAGCTCAAGCAGGTCGCCAAGCTGCTCGAGATGCCGCAGAAGGACTTCGACAAGAAGCTCGAGGACGAGGACAAGACCTTCGTCTGGATCAAGCGCCAGGTCGACGAGCCCATCGCCAAGCAGATCGCGGCCCTGAACCTCAAGGGCATCTACCAGCGCAAGGAATACAAGCGCCAGTACCCCGAGGGCGAGGCCGCCGCGCACGTGGTGGGCTTCACCAACGTGGAAGACAACGGCCAGGAAGGCATCGAGCTCGCGTTCAACAAGGAGCTGGCCGGCAAGGCCGGTTCGCGCCGCGTCATCAAGGACCGCCTCGGCCGCGTGGTCGAGGGCGTGGGCGAGACCGTGCCGCCGCTGGACGGCAAGGACATCCAGCTCAGCGTCGACAGCAAGGTGCAGTTCTTCGCCTACCAGAAGCTGCGCGACGCCGTGACCGCGCGCAAGGCCAAGGCCGGCAGCGTGGTGGTGCTCGACTCCGTCACCGGCGAAGTGCTGGCGCTGGCCAACTACCCGAGCTACGTGCCGGACAAGCGCCAGAACCTGACCGGCGAGCAGCTGCGCAACCGCGCGCTCACCGACACCTTCGAGCCCGGCTCGACCATGAAGCCGATCACGGTGGGCATGGCGCTGGAAGCCGGCCGGGTGAAGCCCTCGACGCTGATCGAAACCAGCCCCGGCCGCTTCCAGCTCGGCGGCTTCACGATCAGCGACACCCACAACTACGGCACGCTGACGGTCGAGGGCGTGATCCAGAAGTCGAGCAACGTCGGCGCGCTCAAGATCGCCCAGAAGATGACCCCGCACGAGATGTGGGACACCTACACCGCGCTCGGCTACGGCCAGAAGCCGCAGATCCAGTTCCCCGGCGCCGTGACGGGCCGGCTGCGCCCGTGGAAGACCTGGAAGCCGGTCGAGCAGGCGACCATGGCCTACGGCTACGGCCTGTCGGCGTCGCTGTTCCAGATGGCGCATTCGTACACCTCGTTCGCGCACGACGGCTCCATCATTCCGGTGACCATCCTGAAGAATTCAGAGGCGCCGGTCGGCGTGCGTGTGTTCTCGCCGTCGAATGCGCTGGCGGTGCGCAAGATGCTGCAGATGGCCGCCGGCCCTGGCGGCACCGGCACGCGCGCGCAGACGGTCGGCTACTCGGTCGGCGGCAAGTCGGGCACGGCCCACAAGCAGGTCGGCAAGGGCTATGCGAGCAACAAGTACCGGGCCTGGTTCACCGGCATGGCGCCTATCGAGAAGCCCCGCATCATCGTCGCAGTGATGATCGACGAACCGAGCGACGGCCAGTATTTCGGCGGCGTCGCCGCGGCCCCCGTGTTCAGCGAAGTCGTGCAGCAGACCCTGCGCATGATGAACGTACCGCCCGATCTGGCGGTCAAACCGCTTGTGATGACGCAGGGCGTCGACGAGAGTTTCTGAACATGCTGACCTTCACTTCTCCCCAACTGGCCGCGGCCTGGCTCAAGGAGCGTGCGCCGCAGGCCGCGATGCATGCCGACAGCCGTGCCGTGGGTGCGGGCGACATCTTCGTCGCCTGGCCCGGCGCCGCGACCGACGGGCGCAAGCACGTGGCGGCCGCGCTGGCGCAGGGCGCGGCGATCTGCCTGGTGGAGCACGAGGGCGTGGAGGCCTTCGGCTTCGAGGGCGCTCTTGTCGACGATGGGCGCATCGTGAGCTACCCCGGTTTGAAGGCTGCCACCGGCCCGATCGCCTCGGCCTTCTACGACAACCCCTCGGCCCTGCTCGACGTGCTGGCCGTGACCGGCACCAACGGCAAGACTTCCACCGCATGGTGGCTGGCCGAATCGCTTTCCACGCTGAGTGCGGCGGGTGGCGTGCGCGCGATGAACCCCGACGGCACCGTGCAGCGCGATGCGCCGTCGCCCTGCGCGGTGATGGGCACGCTGGGCATCGGCGTGCCGCCCGAGCTGACCTACACCGGCCTGACCACGCCCGACCCGGTGATGATGCAGCGCGAGCTGCGCTCGCTGGTCGAGCGCGGCTTCGGCGCCTGCGCCATCGAGGCCTCGTCCATCGGCATCGCCGAACGCCGGCTCGACGGCGCGCAGATCGCCGTGGCCGTGTTCACCAACTTCACGCAGGACCACCTCGACTACCACGGCAGCATGGACGCCTACTGGCAGGCCAAGGCCGAGCTGTTCCGCTGGCCCGGCCTGCGCGCAGCGGTGATCAACATCGACGACACGCACGGCGCCAGCCTGTGCGCGAACCTGATCGACGCCGGCATCGGCGCGCTCGACGTCTGGACCGTCTCGGCCGGCGGCAAGCCGGCCCGCCTCATGGCGCGCGACATCGGCTACGACGCGCAGGGCCTGCAGTTCTCGGTGGCCGAGCACGGCACCACCGCGGTGGAACGGCTGTCCACCGGCCTCATCGGCCAGTACAACGTGGCCAACCTGCTCGGCGTGCTCGGCACCCTGCGCGCGCTCGGCCTCACGCTGGCCCAGGCCGTGGCCGCCTGCGCCAACCTCACGAGCGTGCCGGGCCGCATGGACCGCGCGGGCATCGGCGAAGGTGCTCCGCTGGCGGTGGTCGACTACGCCCACACACCCGACGCGCTCGACAAGGCCCTGATCGGCCTGCGCCCGCTGGCGAAGCAGCGCGGCGGTGCGCTCTGGTGCCTGTTCGGCTGCGGCGGCGACCGCGACCCGATCAAGCGCCCGATGATGGCCGCCGTCGCCGAACGCCAGGCCGACCGCGTGATCGTCACCAGCGACAACCCGCGCAGCGAGAAGCCCGACGCGATCATCAGCCAGGTGCTGCGCGGTTTCTCGCGTCCCGAGGCTGCGCAGGTGCAGCCCGACCGCGGCATCGCCATCGCCGATGCGATCGCGCAGGCCGCGCCGCAGGACGTCGTGCTGATCGCCGGCAAGGGCCACGAGGCCTGGCAGGAAATTGCCGGCCAGCGCATCGACTTTTCTGACAAGGCCCACGTGCTGCAGGCACTGGCGAAGCGGGGTGCCCCGGCATGACCGACACGACGCCGCTCAACATCACGCTGGCCCAGGTGCAGCAATGGATTCCGGGTTCGCGCCTCGTGGGTGACGCCTCGACCGTCATCGCGCGCGTGCACACCGACACGCGCACGCTCGCGCAGGGCGACCTGTTCGTCGCGCTCAAGGGCGAGCGCTTCGACGCCAACGACTTCCTCGCCGACGCGAAGAAGCAGGGCGCCGTGGCCGCCATCGCGCACCGAGGCCTTGAAGCCGCCGGCCTCGCCGGCCTCGAAGTGCCCGACACGCTGGCCGCGCTGGGCGCACTCGGCGCGGGCTGGCGCGCGCAGTTCGAGCTGCCGCTGATCGCCGTGACTGGCAGCAACGGCAAGACCACCGTCACGCAGATGATCGCGGCCGTGCTGTTCGCCACGCGCGGGGAACGTGCCTTGGCCACGGCCGGCAACTTCAACAACGAGATCGGCGTGCCGCTCACGCTGCTGCGCCTGCGCGCGCAGCACCAGCTCGCGGTACTCGAACTGGGCATGAACCATCCGGGCGAGATCGCGCGGCTGGCCGCCGTTTCGCGCCCGACCATCGCGCTCGTCAACAACGCGCAGCGCGAGCACCAGGAATTCATGGCCACCGTCGAGGCGGTCGCCGTCGAGAACGGCGCCGTGTTCGCGGTGCTGCCCGACGACGGCACCGCCGTGTTCCCCCATGGCGACACCTTCACCTCGCTGTGGACCGACATGGCGCATGCCACCGGCGCCCGACGCTGCATGACCTTCGGCGAGTCCGAAGACGCCGACATCTCGCTCGACAGTGTCGAATGGAAGCAGGGCGCCTGGGCCGTGCGCATCCGCACGCCGCTCGGCGCCTTCGACGCGCGCCTGCACATCGCGGGCCGGCACAACGTGGTCAATGCGCTGGCGGCCACCGCCTGCGCGCTCGCGGCCGGCGTGTCGCTCGAGACCATTGCCGAAGGTCTGTCGGCCTTCGAGCCGGTCAAGGGCCGCTCGCGCGCCAGCGAGATCGTGCTGGCCGGCGGCCATGCGCTGACGCTGGTCGACGACAGCTACAACGCGAATCCCGATTCCGTGATCGCAGCCATCGACGTGCTCGCCGCCCTTCCGGGCCCGCGCCTGCTGGTGCTCGGCGACATGGGCGAGGTGGGCGACCGCTCGCCCGAGTTCCATGCCGAAGTCGGCGCGTGGGCGCGCCAGCGCGGCATCGAGTCCGTCTACACGCTGGGCGCGGCGACGGTGCACACCGCCACCGCTTTCCAGGACGGCGGCGAGGGCCGCGACGGACGCCATTTCGACGAGTTCGACGCGCTCGGCGCGGCCGTGCTCGCGCGCCTGCCGCAGATCGGTAGCGTGCTCGTGAAGGGATCGCGCTTCATGAAGATGGAGCGCGTGGTGAAAGCCATCGAGGCACAACAACAAAAGGAGGCCGGTCATGACGCATGAGCCGCGCGAAACGACATGCTGATGACCCTGGCCCAATGGCTGCAGACGCTCTCGCCCGAATTCGGGTTCCTGCGTGTCTTCCAGTACCTCACCTTCCGCGCGCTGATGGCCGCGCTGACCGCGCTCGTGGTCGGCCTCGTGGCCGGCCCTTACGTGATCCGCCGCCTTGCCGCGCTCAAGATCGGCCAGCCCGTGCGCGGCTACGGCATGGAAACGCACCTGACCAAGAGCGGCACGCCCACCATGGGTGGCGTGCTCGTGCTGTTCGCCATCGCCTTCGCCACGCTGCTGTGGTTCGATATCTCGAACCGCTTCGTGTGGATCGTGCTGTGGGTCACCATGGGTTTCGGTGCCATCGGCTGGGTCGACGACTGGCGCAAGGTGGTGCGCAAGGACCCGGAAGGCATGCGCTCGCGCGAGAAGTATTTCTGGCAGTCGTTGGTCGGCCTGCTCGCGGGCTTCTACCTGCTGTTCAGCATCTCCGAAAGCTCCAACTGGCGCGTGCTCGAGCTGTTCTTCGCCTGGGTGCGCTCGGGCTTCGACCTCGACTTTCCGCCCAAGATCAACCTGCTGGTGCCTTTCTTCAAGGAAGTGAGCTACCCGCTCGGGGGCATCGGCTTCGTGATCCTCACCTACCTCGTGATCGTGGGCGCGAGCAATGCCGTGAACCTGACCGACGGCCTCGACGGGCTGGCGATCATGCCGGTGGTGATGGTGGGCTCGGCGCTGGGCGTGTTTGCCTACGTCACGGGCAGTGCGGTGTATTCCAAGTACCTGCTGTTCCCCAACATCCCGGGCTCGGGCGAGCTGCTGGTGTTCTGCTCGGCCATGGCCGGCGCGGGGCTCGCGTTCCTCTGGTTCAACACGCACCCGGCGCAGGTGTTCATGGGCGACGTGGGCGCGCTGGCGCTCGGCGGCGCGCTGGGCACCATCGCGGTCATCGTGCGCCAGGAGATCGTGTTCTTCATCATGGGCGGCATCTTCGTGGTCGAGGCGATCTCGGTGATGGCGCAGGTCATGTACTTCAAGTACACCAAGAAGCGCTTCGGCGAAGGCCGCCGCGTGCTCAAGATGGCGCCGCTGCACCATCACTTCGAGAAGAGCGGCTGGCGCGAGACGCAGGTCGTGGTGCGCTTCTGGATCATCACGATGCTGCTGTGCCTCGTGGGCCTTTCGACGTTGAAGCTGCGGTAACGAAACCATGCGGCACCTGAAAGACCTCCCCGTCCTCGTCCTCGGCCTCGGTGCGTCCGGGCTGGCGATGACGCGCTGGTGCGCGCGCCACGGTGCCGTCGTGACCGTGGCCGACACGCGCGAAGCGCCGTCCCTGCTGGCGACGCTGCGGGCGGAACTGCCTGGGGTGAGCTTTGTCGGCGGGCCGTTCTCGGCCGCGCTGGTCGAGGGCGCGCCGATTCGCGCCGTGTACCGCTCGCCGGGCCTGTCGCCCGAAACCATCGCGCCGGTGGCCGATGCGGCGCGGGCCATGGGCCTGCCGGTTGGTGGCGAACTGGACCTGTTCGCGCGCGCGCTGCTGGATCTGCGCACGGTCGAGGTGCCGGTGGTGGAAGCCGGGCCGGAGCCTGAACCCGAAGCCGCCGCCGAAGTGGAAGCACCGGCCGAACCGGCCGCGGAAGCGCCTGTCGAAGCTGCCGAGCCCGAAGCTCAGGCGCAGCTGGCGCTGGAGGAGCCTGCGCCGGTTGAAGAAGCGGTCGAACCCCCGGCGCCGGCCGAAGCTGCTGAACCTGTCGAAGCGCAGCCCGAATCGACCGTTCCCGCGATGGCCGAAGCGATGCCGCGCGACCCATCGATGAGCATTGCCGCGCCGATGCCGCCGGAAGCTTCGGAGGCCGCACCCGCCGAAGTCATCGCAACGACGGAAGCCGTCGAGGCCGAGCCCGAGCAGGCCGACGGCGCAGTGCAAACGGCAGCGGAAGCGACGGATGCGCCCAAGGCTGCACCCGCCACCGTCTCCCGCCTCCCAATCACAGGCAAGCCCTACGTCCCGACCGCCGCCAAAGAGGCTGCCGAGTTCGTCGCCAAGATCGCCGAAATCTCCGCCACCAACCCGGCCTCGGCCGCGGTGGAGGAAGAGTCGCCCCAGCTCGAACTGGCGCCCCCCGTCGAGCCCGAAGCGCCCAAGGGCTACACGCCCGCGGTGCTCGCCATCACCGGCACCAACGGCAAGACCACCGTGACCTCGCTCACCGGCCAGCTGGTCGAACGCGCGGGCAAGACCGTGGCCGTGGCCGGCAACATCGGCCCGACGCTGCTCGATACGCTGTCCGCGCACATCGATGCCGGCACACTCCCCGATGTGTGGGTGCTCGAACTGTCGAGCTTCCAGCTCGACGGCGTGCAGGGCTTCGAGCCGACCGCTGCGACGGTGCTCAACCTCACGCAGGACCATCTCGACTGGCACGGCGACATGAAGGCTTATGCCGCAGCCAAGGCGCGCATCTTCGGTGCACGGGGCTTGATGATCCTGAACCGTGACGACGACGGCGTGATGGCCATGCTGCCCGCACCCGTCAGGGTCAAGCTGCAGCGCCCGCAGATCCGCACGCACGTCACCTTCGGCAGCGCGATGCCGCTGCGCCCGGGCGACTACGGCATCGAGCGCGTCAACGGCATGGCCTGGCTGGTGCGTGCGCTGGAAGCCGACGAAACGCAGAAGCGCAAGCGCGGCGCCGTGGTCGAGGAAGAAATCTTCCTGCAGCGGCTGATGCCCGCCGATGCGCTGCGCATCCGCGGCCGCCACAACGCCATGAACGCGCTGGCCGCACTCGCGCTGGCCAGTGCCGCCGACTGCCCGCTGGGCCCGATGCTCTACGGCCTGCGCGAATACCGCGGCGAGCCGCATCGCGTGGAACCCATCGCCATCGTGGACGAGGTCGAGTACTTCGACGACAGCAAGGGCACCAACGTAGGCGCCACCGTGGCCGCGCTGACCGGTCTCGGCGAAGAGCGCCGCGTGGTCGTGATCCTTGGCGGCGAAGGCAAGGGGCAGGACTTCGAGCCGCTGGCCGAACCGGTGCGCCGGTACGCGCGCGCCGTGGTGCTCATCGGCCGCGACGCGCCGCTCATCGAAGCCGCGCTGGCACAGACCGGCGTTTCGCTGCTGCAGGCCGGCTCGATGGACGAGGCCGTGAAGCTCGCATCCGCGCGCGCCAACCCCGGCGATGCCGTGCTGCTGTCACCGGCCTGTGCGAGCTTCGACATGTTCAAGGATTACGCGCACCGCGCCGAGGTGTTCCGCGAGGCCGTGCAGGCCTTCGAGGACAGCCCGCGCGGCATGGGCGATTCGACGGAGGACACGGTTTGAACTCTGCCGCCTCAGGCGCCACGCCCAACGCATCCACCGGCCGCTTCGGCGGCTGGTTCAGGCGCGCCCGCAGCGGGATCGACTCGCTGCCCGTGCACCTGCCCGTGCGGCTGGGCGGCGCCGGCGTCGCGCAGACAAAAGCCACGCCGATGCGCGTGCTGGGTTTCGATCAGGCGCTGGTCTGGGTCACGGTCGCACTGCTGATGTGGGGCCTGGTCATGGTGTATTCGGCCTCCATCGCGCTGCCCGACAACCCGCGCTTTGCGCGCGCCGGCTACAGCGCCTCGTATTTCCTCACGCGGCATGCGGCCTCGGTGGTCTTCGCGTTCATCACCGCGCTGCTGGCTTTCCAGATTCCCATGAAGACCTGGGAGCGCGCCGCGCCATGGCTCTTCGTGGCTTCGCTGCTGCTGCTGGTGGCCGTGCTCATTCCGCACATCGGCATCAACGTGAACGGCGCGCGCCGCTGGCTGCCGATGGGCTTCATGCGCTTCCAGCCCTCGGAGCTCGCCAAGCTCGCAATGGTGCTCTACGCCGCCAGCTACATGGTGCGCAAGATGGAGATCAAGGAGCGCTTCTTCCGCGCCGTGCTGCCGATGGGCATCGCGGTGGTGGTGGTCGGCATGCTGGTGATGGCCGAGCCCGACATGGGCGCCTTCATGGTGATCGCGGTGATCGCCATGGGCATCCTGTTCCTGGGCGGCGTGAACGCGCGCATGTTCTTCGTGATCGCCGCGCTGGTGGTGGTGGCCTTCGGCACCATCGTCGCGACCAGCCCGTGGCGCCGCGAACGAATCTTTGCCTACCTCGACCCGTGGAGCGAGGAGCACGCGCTCGGCAAAGGCTACCAGCTGTCGCACTCGCTGATCGCCATCGGGCGCGGCGAGGTCTTCGGCGTGGGCCTGGGCGGCAGCGTGGAGAAGCTGCACTGGCTGCCCGAGGCGCACACCGATTTCCTGTTGGCCGTGATCGGCGAGGAATTCGGCCTGGTCGGCGTGCTGCTGATCATCGGCCTGTTCCTCTGGCTCACGCGCCGCATCATGCACATCGGCCGCCAGGCGATTGCCCTCGACCGCGTGTTCTCGGGCCTCGTCGCACAGGGCGTGGGCGTGTGGCTCGGCTTCCAGACCTTCATCAACATGGGCGTGAACCTCGGTGCGCTGCCGACCAAGGGCCTGACCCTGCCGCTGATGAGCTTCGGCGGCTCGGCCATCCTGATGAACCTGGTGGCGCTGGCCGTGGTGCTGCGCATCGATTACGAGAACCGCGTGCTGATGCGGGGAGGCCGCGTATGACCGGCCGTACCGCACTCGTCATGGCCGGCGGCACCGGCGGCCACATCTTCCCCGGACTCGCGGTGGCCGAGGCCCTGCGCGAGCGCGGCTGGCAGGTGCACTGGCTGGGCGCACCCGGCAGTATGGAAGAAAAGCTCGTGCCGCCGCGCGGCTTCGCCTTCGAGCCCGTGCAGTTCGGTGGCGTGCGCGGCAAGGGCCCGCTCACGCTCTTCCTGCTGCCGCTGAAGCTGCTGCGTGCCTTCTGGCAGAGCCTGCGCGTGGTGCGCCGCGTGAAGCCTGACGTGTTGGTGGGCCTGGGTGGCTACATCACCTTTCCGGGCGGCATGATGGGCGTGCTGCTCAACAAGCCGCTGGTGCTGCACGAGCAGAACTCGGTCGCCGGCCTTGCCAACAAGGTGTTGGCAGGCGTCGCCGATCGTGTGTTCACGGCCTTCCCGAACGTGCTGAAGAAGGCGCAGTGGGTGGGCAACCCGCTGCGCGCGGCCTTCACTTCGCAGCCCGATCCGGCCGCGCGCTTCGCGGGCCGCACCGGGCCGCTCAAGCTGCTGGTGGTGGGCGGCAGCCTCGGGGCGCGCGGCCTCAACACCGTGGTGCCGCAGGCGCTGGCCCGCATCGAGCCGGCGACGCGCCCGCAGGTGCTGCACCAGAGCGGCGCCAAGCAGATCGACGAGTTGCGCGCCAACTACACAGCGGCCGGCGTCGAAGGCGAGCTCACGCCCTTCATTGAAGACACCGCGCAGGCGTATGCCGACGCCGACATCATCGTTGCGCGCGCCGGTGCCAGCACCGTCACAGAAATCGCGGCCGTCGGCGCAGCAGCGCTGTTCGTGCCTTTCCCCTCGGCGGTCGACGACCACCAGACCACCAACGCGCGCTTCCTCGTGGACGCGGGCGGCGGGTGGCTCGTGCAGCAGGCCGACCTCACTCCTGAATTGCTGGCTGATTTGCTACAGAAAACCGGGCGCGATGCGCTGATAGAGAAGGCCGCCAAGGCCAAGACCATGCAGAAGACAGAAGCAGTGGAAGCCGTCGTCCGCGCTTGCGAGGAGCTTGCCAAATGAAGCACGCGATCCACCACATTCATTTCGTCGGCATCGGCGGTTCCGGCATGAGCGGCATCGCCGAAGTGCTGCTGAACCTGGGCTACAGGATCACCGGCTCCGACCTGTCCGACAGCGCCACGCTGCGCCGGCTCGCGGGCCTGGGTATCGGCACCTTCGTGGGCCACGCCGCCGCGCACATCGACGGCGCGGACGCGGTCGTCACCTCGACTGCCGTGCAATCGGACAACCCCGAAGTGCTGGCCGCGCGCGAAAAGCGCATTCCGGTCGTGCCGCGCGCGCTGATGCTGGCCGAGCTGATGCGCCTGAAGCAGGGCATTGCCATTGCCGGCACGCATGGCAAGACCACCACCACCAGCCTGGTGGCAAGCGTGCTCGACGCCGCCGGGCTCGACCCGACCTTTGTGATCGGCGGGCGCCTGAACAGCGCCGGTGCCAACGCGCAGCTCGGCAGCGGCGACTACATCGTGGTCGAGGCCGACGAGTCGGACGCGTCGTTCCTGAACCTGCTGCCCGTGATGGCGGTGGTCACGAACATCGATGCCGACCATATGGAGACTTACGGGCACGACTTCGCGAAGCTCAAGAAGGCCTTTGTCGACTTCCTGCACCGCATGCCGTTCTACGGCGTGGCCATCCTGTGCACCGACGACCCGGCGGTGCGCGAGATCGTGGCCGACGTGACCTGCCCGGTCACCAGCTACGGCTTCGGCGAGGACGCCCAGGTGCGCGCCGTCGACGTGCGCGCGGTCGGCGGACAGATGCATTTCACCGCGCAGCGCCGCAACGGCGTGACGCTGCCGGACCTGCCCATCGTGCTGAACCTGCCGGGCGAGCACAACGTGCGCAACGCGCTGTCGGTGATCGCGGTGGCGGTGGAGCTCGGCATTCCCGACGAGGCCGTGCAGCGCGGCCTTGCGGGCTTCAAGGGCGTGGGTCGCCGCTTCCAGAGCTACGGCGAGGTGGCGGTGCAAGGGGGCCATGCAGCCGGCACCTTCACCGTCATCGACGACTACGGCCATCACCCGGTCGAGATGGCGGCCACCATCGCGGCCGCGCGCGGCGCGTTTCCGGGCCGCCGGCTGGTGCTCGCCTTCCAGCCGCACCGCTACACCCGCACGCGCGACTGCTTCGAGGATTTCGTGAAGGTCATCGGTACCGCCGACTCCGTGCTGCTCGGCGAGGTCTATGCCGCGGGCGAGGCACCCATCGTGGCGGCCGACGGGCGCACGCTGGCGCGCGCGCTGCGCGTGGCCGGCAAGGTCGAGCCGGTGTTCGTCGACGACATCGCGGCCATGCCGCAGGCCATTCTCGACAACGCCCGTCCGGGCGACGTGGTCCTCTCCATGGGCGCCGGGTCCATCGGTGCGGTGCCGGGCAAGGTCGTCGAACTCGGCGCGGCTGTGGCTGCGGCACCCTCAACATCGGAGCGCGGTTCGCGCAAAGGGAGGGCCTCATGAGCCTTCAGAATCCTCAACTCTTCGGCAAGGTTGCCGTGCTGTTCGGCGGCAGTTCCGCCGAACGCGAAATCTCTTTGATGTCGGGCACCGGCGTGCTCGAAGCCCTGCGGTCGCGCGGTGTCGACGCGCACGCCTTCGACCCTTCGCAGCGCGATCTGGCCGACCTCAAGCGCGAAGGCTTCGCGCGCTGCTTCGTCGCGCTGCATGGCCGCCACGGCGAGGACGGCACCGTGCAGGGCGCGCTCGAACTGCTCGGCATTCCCTACACGGGCTCGGGCGTGATGGCGTCGAGCGTGGCCATGGACAAGGTCATGACCAAGCGCATCTGGCAGGCCGACGGCCTGCCCACACCCAAGTACGTGCGCCTGGCCTTCGACCAGCAAAGCCGTGAACAGGTCATGGTGGTGCCCGACGTGCTCGGCCTGCCGCTGATCGTGAAGCCACCGCGCGAGGGCTCGTCCATCGGCGTGACCAAGGTCGAGGGCTACTCCCAGATGCAGGACGCGGTCACGCTGTCTGCGAAGTACGACGCCGATGTGCTCTGCGAGGAATTCATCGAGGGCGAGGAAGTGACCTGCGCCGTGCTCGGCCAGGGGCTCGATGCGCGCGCGCTGCCGGTGGTGCGCATCGCCGCGCCCGAAGGCGCCTACGACTACCAGAACAAGTACTTCACCGACGACGTGAAATACCAATGCCCGAGCGGCCTTCCCGAGGCCGAGGAGCACGAGATCCAGCGCATCACGCTGGCCGCGTACCACACGCTCGGTTGCCGCGGCTGGGGCCGCGCCGACGTGATGATCCGCGCCAGCGATCGCAAGCCTTTCCTGCTGGAGATGAACACCTCGCCCGGCATGACCAGCCATTCGCTGGTGCCGATGTCGGCCCGAGCCGCGGGCATCCCCTACGAAGAGCTGTGCCTTCGTGTGCTGGCCTCCGCTTCGCTGGATGCAAAGGGAGGCGCGTAGTAGCCATGGCCGACAGCATCCCCGCACCCTTCGACGTCAAGCTCATGAACATCGTCGCGAACATTGCCTTCGCGATGGTGGCGCTCATGCTGCTGGCGGCGGGCGCGTGGTGGGTGCTTCGGCAGCCGTTCTTCCCGCTCGCCGGGATCAAGGTGGACGGCGAGGTCACGCACAACAACGCGGTCACGCTGCGCGCCAACGTGGCACCGCAGCTGTCGGGCAACTTCTTCACCATCGACCTGGCGCGCGCGCGCTCCGCCTTCGAGTCCGTGCCGTGGGTGCGCAGTGCGGTGGTGCGGCGCGAGTTTCCGAACAAGCTGCGTGTGACGCTGACCGAGCAGGTGCCGGTGGCCACCTGGGGCGACGAGGCGGGCTCGAAGCTGATCAACGGTTTCGGCGACGTGTTCGAGGCCAACGTGGCCGAGGTCGACGACAACCTGCCGCGCCTCGATGGCCCGATCGAACAGGCGGGCCAGGTGCTGGGCATGTACCGCGTGCTGCAGCCGCAGTTCCAGCCCTACGACCTGGCCGTCGACGAGCTCACGCTGTCGAGCCGGGGCAGCTGGAAGGTGGTGCTCGACAGCGGTGCCGAGATTGAGCTTGGCCGCGGCCAGAGCGAGGAGGTGACGGCCCGCCTGCAGCGGTTCCTGAAGACCGTGACCCAGGTCGCGGGCCAGTACCGCCGCACGATGGCCGACGTCGAAGGCGCCGATCTGCGCCACAACGACGCGTATGCACTGAGGCTGCGCGGCGTCACCACGGTCTCGCCCGAGGCCCCAAGAAAAATCAAGTAGCGAATACCGAGAAATCGAGGACATATCAATGCCCAAAGAATACAAAGACCTGGTCGTAGGACTCGACATCGGCACCGCCAAGGTGATGGTGGTGGTGGCCGAGGTGCTGCCCGGTGGCGAGCTCAAGCTGGCCGGCCTCGGCATTGCGCCGAGCAATGGGCTCAAGCGCGGCGTGGTGGTGAACATCGACGCCACCGTGCAGAGCATCCAGCAGGCGTTGAAAGAGGCCGAGCTGATGGCCGACTGCAAGATCAGCCGCGTCTACACCGGCATCACCGGCAGCCACATCCGCGGCATCAACTCCAGCGGCATGGTGGCGGTGAAGGACAAGGAAGTGACGCCCGCCGACGTGGCCCGCGTGGTGGAGACGGCGCGCGCCATCAACATCTCGAGCGACCAGCGCCTGCTGCTGGTGGAGCCGCAGGAATTCGTGATCGACGGCCAGGACGTGAAGGAGCCGATCGGCATGAGCGGCATGCGGCTCGAAGCCAAGGTGCACATCGTGACCGGCGCGCAGAGCGCGGCCGAGAACATCATCAAGTGCGTGCGCCGCTGCGGCCTCGAGGTCGACCAGCTGATGCTGAACCCGCTGGCCTCGAGCCAGGCGGTGCTGACGGAAGATGAACGCGAACTGGGCGTGGTGCTGGTGGACATCGGCGCGGGCACGACCGACGTGGCGATCTTCACCAACGGCGCGATCCGCCACACGGCCGTGATCCCGATCGCGGGCGACCTCATCACGAGCGACATCGCGATGGCGCTGCGCACGCCGACGAAGGACGCGGAAGACATCAAGGTCGAGAACGGCTATGCCAAGCAATTGCTGGCCGACCCCGATACGCAGGTCGAAGTGCCGGGCCTGGGCGATCGCGGCCCGCGCATGCTGAGCAAGCAGGCGCTGGCCGGTGTGATCGAGCCGCGCATCGAAGAGATCTTCTCGCTCGTGCAGCAGGTGGTGCGCGAGTCGGGCTACGAGGAAGTGCTGTCGTCGGGCGTGGTGCTCACGGGTGGCAGCGCGGTGATGCCGGGCATGGTCGAGCTTGGGGAAGACATCTTCCTGAAGCCCGTGCGGCGCGGCATTCCGAAGTATTCGAGCGCGTTGTCCGACATGGTCGCGCAGCCTCGTGCAGCGACAGTCATGGGTCTTCTCGAAGAGGCTCGCTTCGCGCGCATGCGCGGCTTCAAGGTCGCGCAGAAGAATGGGTCGGTAAAGACCGCGTTCGGGCGCTTCAAGGACTTCATCGTGGGGAACTTCTGACCATGATCCATTCCCCACTCTGGCTCGCGCGTGGCAGCCCTCCATTGCATTTCAACGAGCGATGGCGGCGCACAGGTCCACCATCGTGACGGTCTCATCGTTGATCCCGTCACGGCACAAGAAAAATTCATAGATACACAACGGCAACTGCAAGATTCAAGGAGTTAAAAAATGACCATCGAAATGATCGAAGTCGAAGAGTTCAACCAGGGCACGCAGATCAAGGTGATCGGTGTCGGCGGTGGCGGCGGCAACGCGGTCGCCCACATGATGGAACGCGGCGTGCAGGGCGTTCAGTTCGTCTGCGCGAACACCGATGCGCAGGCACTGCAGCGCAGCAACGCGCACAAGATCATCCAGCTGGGCACCAGCGGCCTGGGCGCCGGCAGCAAGCCCGACAAGGGCCGTGAAGCGGCCGAGCTCGCGGTGGACGACATCCGCACCGCCATCGACGGCGCGCACATGCTGTTCATCACGGCCGGCATGGGCGGCGGCACCGGCACCGGCGCCGCTCCCGTGATCGCGCGCGTCGCGAAGGAAATGGGCATCCTCACCGTGGGTGTGGTGACCAAGCCCTTCGACTGGGAAGGCGGCCGCCGCATGACCAACGCCGACGCCGGTCTGGCCGAACTCGAAGCCAACGTCGACTCGCTGATCGTGGTGCTCAACGAGAAGCTGCTCGACGTGCTGGGCGAGGACATCACCCAGGACGAAGCCTTCGCGCACGCCAACGACGTGCTGAAGAACGCCGTGGGCGGCATCTCGGAAATCATCAACGAGTACGGCGGCGTGAACGTCGACTTCGAAGACGTGCGCACCGTGATGGGCGAACCCGGCAAGGCCATGATGGGCACCGCTGCCGCCGCTGGCCCGGACCGCGCGCGCATCGCCGCCGAACAGGCCGTGGCCTGCCCGCTGCTCGAAGGCATCGACCTCTCGGGCGCCAAGGGCGTGCTGGTGCTGGTGACGGCATCGAAGGGTTCGCTGAAGCTGAACGAGTCGAAGCTCGCGATGAACACGATCCGCGCCTACGCTTCGCCGGACGCGCACGTGATCTACGGCGCCGCCTACGACGACAGCCTCGGCGACGAGATGCGCGTGACCGTGGTGGCCACCGGCCTCTCGCGTGCCGACGCCCGCCGCCAGGCACCGACGCTCGAAGTGATCCGCACCGGTACCGACAACATCCCGTTCACCGTGCCGACGCTCGGTGGCATGGGTCACGCCGGTGGCAGCGGCAGCCAGCCCAACTACGACGGCATGGCCGTTCCCAGCGTGTGGCGCACCAACCGCACGATGGCCGCCGCCAAGGTGGACGCGCTGTCTTCGGGCGGCATGGACGACTTCGAGATCCCGGCCTTCCTGCGCCGCCAAGCCGACTGAAATCGGCTCGCCCCCAGGCTGCGCGCACTTCGTGTCGCTTCGCCTTCCCCCTACCGGGGGCAACACCTGAGGCCCGGCAAAGCCGGTTCCTCGGTGTTTCGCGAATCGACTGACCGGACGCAGAGGGCACGAAGGTTCGCAAGGGGCGCAGGGGGGACCTGAAAGGGACTTCCCCTGACCCTAGGCGCTGCGTTCACTTCGTGCCCCTTGCGTCCATCGTCGGGGCTTTAATGGATAGGACCCATGTCTATCGGTGCCATAGCGAAGGGCATAGGAGCCCACGCCCGGCGCGCGCCTAAAATCCCCGGCGTGCTGCAACAACGAACCCTCAAGTCGATCAGCCGCGCCGTGGGCGTGGGGCTTCACAGCGGCCAACGCGTGGAGCTGACCCTGCGTCCGGCCCCGGCCGACACGGGCATCGTGTTCCGCCGCGTCGACCTGCCGGAGCCGGTCGAGATCCGCATGACCGCCGAGTCGGTCACCGACACGCGCCTTGCGTCCACGGTCTCCACCGGCGGCGCGAAGGTGCAGACCGTCGAGCACATCATGTCCGCCTGTGCGGGCTTGGGCATCGACAACCTCTATATCGACATCACGGCCGACGAAGTGCCGATCCTCGACGGGTCGGCCTCATCCTTCGTGTTTCTGCTGCAAAGCGCGGGCATCGCGCTGCAGAAGGCGCCGCGCCGCTTCATCCGCGTGACCCGCAAGGTCGAGGTGCGCGAGGGCGAAGGCGCCAACGAGAAATGGGCGAGCCTGGAGCCGTACCACGGCTACAAGCTGAGCTTCGAGATCGACTTCGACCATCGCGTCGTCAACTCCACCGGCCAGCGCGTGGAGTTCGACCTGGGCACCGATTCATACAGCCGCGACATCGCGCGTGCGCGCACCTTCGGCTTCACCAAGGAGGTCGAGTACATGCGCAGCAAGGGCCTCGCGCTCGGCGGCGGGCTCGACAACGCCATCGTGATGGACGACACCAAGGTGCTCAATGTCGGCGGCCTGCGCTATGACGACGAGTTCGTGAAGCACAAGATCCTCGACGCGATGGGCGACCTGTACATCATCGGCAAGCCGCTGCTGGCGGCCTACACCGCGTTCCGCTCGGGCCATGCGCTCAACAACAAGCTGCTGCGCGAACTGCTCTCGCACAGCGATGCCTACGAAGTCGTGACCTTCGACGACGAGAAGCGCGCGCCACGCGGTTTCGGCGAAGTCGCCCGCGCCTGGTAGGCGTCGCCCCGACGATGCTTCTTTTCCGCTGGGCCGTCCTGCTGCTTCTGCTTGTGGCCGGCGTGTGCTTCGCGTTCTATGCGGGCACGGGCCAGACGAGGTACCGGCGCATCGGATGGATCGTGTTGAAGTGGACGCTGCTCGCGGCGTTCGGTTTCTTCGCGGTGCTGATCGCCGAGCGCGTGGCGTAGTTGGGCTCGCCCCCAGGCTTCGCGCACTTCGTGTCGCTTCTCCTTCCCCCTGCCGGGGGCAACACCAGTGGCCCGGCAAAGCCGGTTCCACGGTGTTCCGCGCATTAACCCGTCAGGCGGCCAGTGCCTGCAACGCTTGCACCTGCTGCGCGAGCAGCGGTCCCTTGCGATGGGCCGGCACCAGCAGGACGACCGTGTCTCCGACCGCCTTCGGCCGTCCCCAGGGTGCATGCAGCTTGCCTTGCGCAAGCATCGGCGCAACCAGTCGCTCGCGGCCCATCAGCACGCCCTCGCCATCGAGCGCGGCTTGCAGGGCGAGGCTGTAGAGCGAGAAGTCGGGCCCGGCCGCGAGCGCGTCGGCTTCGATCGCCGTGATGCCGGGCCGCACGGCTTGCAGCCAGCGCGGCCAGTCGTCGCGCCAGACGGTGTCGTGCAGGCCGCCGCAGCGCGCCAGCAGTTCCGTCAGGTCATCGAGGGAGCGCAGCCTGCCGCTGGGCGATGGCTGCTGCAGGCGCGGGCTGCACACCGGCAGCAGCCGGTCGCGCACCAGCGGGATCGCCTGCGCGCCGACGGCCGTTTCGATGTGCTCGCCGGCCCGCGCATAGAACAGTCCGAGATCGAAGGGCTCGCGGCGGAAATTCGGCGGCTGCTCCAACGCCGTGACCGACACCTGCACGCCAGGCAGCGCGGCCTTCAGCCGGGAGAGCCGCGGCGACAGCCAAAGCTGCGCCACGGCCGGCAGCGCAGCCACCTGCAGCGTGCTGCGGCGCGCGGCGATCTGGGTCTCGTGGCGCAGTGCCTGCACCGCAAGGCCGAGTTGATCGACGGCCGCGCTGAGGGCAGGCAAGGCGCGCCGCCCGTGCGCGCTGAGGCGAATGCCCTGGCTGTGGCGCTCGAACAGTGCGCCGCCGGCCCAGGTTTCCAGCGCCTTGATCTGCTGCGCGACGGCGGCCGGCGTGACGAACAGTTCTTCGGCCGCGCGCGCGAAGCTGCCGTGGCGCGCGGCCGCTTCGAAAGCGCGCACGGCCGTGTGCGGCGGCAGGCGAGGGCGGGGCGGTGCGAGCGGCATGCGAGGATCTTCCAGGCCAAGTTTTTCCAGGGCTCAGGCCCAGATTATCCGGTTTGCCGGGCCACGCACTGCAGGCGACGATGCGCCCATCCATCACTTCCAGCGAGATCCGCCGCATGCCCGCCGCCCTGCAACGCCGCCCCTGGGTTCCCGCCGCCAGCGAAGACCACGTGCTTTCCATTGCCGCTGATGCCGCCGCGCGCGATGCGGCGGGCATCGCCGCCGAGATCGAGCGGCTGGTGTCCGAGAACCACCGCATCCACGACATCGACGGGCTGAACCTCAACCCCGCCACCAACGTGATGAACCCTGCCGCCGAGGCGCTGCTGTCGCGCGGGCTCGGCTCGCGCCCCTCGCTCGGCTATCCGGGCGACAAGTACGAGATGGGGCTCGAAGCCATCGAGCGGATCGAGGTCGTCGCCGCCGAACTCGCGGCCGAGGTGTTCGGCGCGAAGTTCGCCGAAGTGCGCGTGAGTTCCGGCGCGCTGTCGAATCTCTACGTGTTCATGGCGACCTGCCAGCCCGGCGACACGATCATCGTGCCGCCGCCCAGCATCGGCGGTCATGTAACGCACCATGCGGCGGGCGCGGCCGGGCTCTATGGCCTGAAGCCGGTTTCCGCGCCGGTCGATGCCGATGGCTACACGGTCGATACCGTCGCGCTGGCCAGGCTGGCGCGCGAAGTGAAGCCGAAGCTCATCACCATCGGCGGCAGCCTGAACCTGTTTCCGCATCCGGTGCCCGAGATCCGCGAGATCGCCGATGGCGTGGGCGCGAAGCTGCTGTTCGACGCGGCGCACCTCTCGGGCATGGTGGCCGGCAAGGCATGGCCGCAGCCGCTCGAACAGGGCGCGCATGCGATCACCATGAGCACCTACAAGAGCCTGGGCGGCCCGGCGGGTGGCCTGATCGTGTCGAACGACGCGGCGCTGATGGAGCGCATCGACGCCATCGCATACCCCGGCCTCACGGCCAATTCGGATGCGGGCCGCACGGCCGCGCTGGCCCGCGGGCTGCTCGACTGGAAGGTGCACGGCGTGGCCTATGCAGCCGCCATGCGCGAGACCACGCAGGCGCTGGCGCGCGCACTCGATGCGCAAGGCCTGCCCGTGTTCGCGAAGGCGCGCGGCTTCACGCAGTCGCACCAGCTCGCGGTCGAAGCGGCGCGCTGGGGCGGCGGGCAGCATGCGGCGAAGAAGCTCGCGCAAGGCGGCCTGCTGGCCTGCGGCATCGGCCTGCCGATCGCACCCGTGGAGGGCGACATCAATGGCCTGCGGCTCGGCGTGCCCGAGATCGTGCGGCTGGGCTTCACGCCCGACGACATGCCGCAGCTCGCCGACTGGATCGCGCGTGCGCTCGAAGGCGACGCGGCGTCCGTGGCCGCCGAAGTGCGCGAGCGCCGCACGCGGCTCGGCGAGCTGCGCTATATCGTGCGCTGACTCAGCGCGAACGCCCTTGCCGGTAGGTGCCGGCATGGGTCTTCGACAGCTGGGCCGCTTCCGCGAGCCGCGCCATCGAGCGTCCCACCTGCGCATGCGTGATGGCGATGCCCAGCGCGTCCGCCGCATCGGCGCCCGGCAGGCCCGGCAGGTCGAGCAGCCGCCGCACCATCTCCTGCACCTGCGCCTTGGCGGCCTGGCCGTGGCCCGCCACGGCCTTCTTCATCTGCAGCGCGGTGTACTCGGCCACCGAGAGGTTGTTGCTGACCAGCGCGGTCACGCAGGCGCCGCGCGCCTGCCCCAGCAGCAGCGTCGACTGCGGGTTGACGTTGACGAAGATGATCTCGACCGCCGACGCATCAGGCTGGTAGCGCGACGTGATCTCCGCGATGCCGTCGAACAGCACCTTCAGGCGCGCCGGCAGGTTGCCGGTGCCCAGGTGCCGGGTGCTGATGGTGCCGCTGGCCACGTAGCGCAGCGCATGGCCGTCCGCGTCGACCACGCCGAAACCGGTGGTCTGCAAGCCGGGGTCGATGCCAAGAATGCGCATGAGAGAAACGAAAGGCCTACGCCCGAGCAAAGAGGAGAGAGAAGGACCGAGCCAGCGCGGGAAAGCCGCGCGATCGCGGGCAGAATCCGTGCCGATTCGTACAGTCTGCCCCGCTTCCCGCAGGGCGCGCCACACAAGGAAGCGAATGTGAATGTAGTCGAGTCCTCCGCGCAGCGGCAACTGGACGAGGCGCAAGCCTTGCTCGAACGCCTGCAGCACCCCGCTGAACGCGCAGCCGCGAGCTTCCGGCGCGTCGAACTGCTCAACGACCTGGGCCGCCGCAACGAGGCGCTGGCCGGCTGCACCCGGCTGCTCGACGAATTCGCGGCCATGCCCGAGGCCGGTGTGGTCGTGCCCTGCTGCCAGGCGCTGCGCCTGCTGGCGCACATGCTGCGCCAGATGCACCGCCCCGCCGATGCGCTTGCCACCCTCGACCGCCTGATCGCCGCGCACGGCCAGCGCGCCGAGCCCGGGATCCGCGAGCACATCGCCCATGCGCTGTACCAGCGCACCTGGTGGATCGACGAGCCCGCGGCGCGCTGCGAGGCCTGCGACGCCATGAGCGAGCTGCTCGACAGCCAGCCCGATGCCGCGCTCGACGCCTGGCGCGTGGAGGCCCGGCTGCTCAAGGCCGAGATCGAACATCACCGCGGCCTGCCGCAGGACGCACTGGCCACGCTCGATGCGGCCATCGAGCGCTTCGACGGCAGCACCGACCCGGGCGTGGTGCTGCGCGTGGCGCGCGCGCGCCTGGCCTCGGTGCTGAACCTGCGCGAGCTGGCGCAGCATGCGCAGGCCCAGGTGATGTGCCTGGCAGTGGCCGACCAGATCGAGGCCGGCCTTGCGGACGCGGCGCCCGAGTTGCGCATCGAGGGCGTGCGGGCGCTGACGCTGTTCTTCGACGGGTTTGGCATCGACGAGCATGCGAACCGCGCCGAGCTGGTCGGCTGGCTGCTCGAGCGCTACGGCCGCGATGCCTCGGCGCAGGTACGCCGCATGGCCGTGCGCCGTGCCTACGATTGGTCGGTGGGCCTGCGCGAGCAGGATGACGGGGAGGCCGCGCTGGCGGCCTGCGAGCGGCTGCTCGCCACCTTCGGCGCGGACACCGACGCCGGGGTGCAGCGCACCGTGGCGGGCGCGCTGCTCAACAAGGGCTTCGTGCTGCTCGAACGGCTCGGCCGGGCCGAAGAGGCGCTCGCCGTGTACGAGCAGCTCGCAAAGCAACTGCGGGGCGCGCTCACGCCCGAGTTGCAGGACACCCTGGCCAAGGCCACCGCCGGCCGCCAGGCCTGCCTGAAGCGGCTGCGCAAGGCCGATGCCGCCGGCAACCTGCCGGAACTGCCGTCCGAGCTGCGCGACGAAGTGCGCGACAAGGTCAGGCAGGGCCGCAAGCATGGCGATGCCGGCGAATCGAACGAGGCCATCGCGCTGTTCGACGAGGTGCTGGCCGCGCATGCCGCGTCGCCGCACCCTGAGCTGCGCAGGCAGTGCGCGCGGGCGCTGGTCCACAAGGCCTTTTGCCTGGTCGCGCTGGAGCGCTTCGCCGAAGTGGTCGTTGCTGCCGACGCGATGGACGCGCGCTACGGCGCCGATCCGTCCACGGAGATGCAGGAGACCGTCGCGCTGTGCCTGCAGTACAAGAGCACCGCGCTCGACCGCCTCGGCCTGCACGACGACGGGATGCGGGTGCACGACCAGATCGTCGCGCGCTGGGGCAACTCCGAGCTGCCGGACCTGCGCGGGCGCGTGGTCGGTGCGCTGTTCCGCAAGGGTGCCACGCTGCGCCAGACCGGCCAGCTCAAGGCGGCCGTGGACTGCTACGACGAGGCCATCGCTCGCACCACCGGTGCGAGGGAAGGCTCTCTGCAGCTGTGGGCCGCCAAGTCGATGATCAACAAGGCCAAGGCGCTCGACAAGCTTGGCGACCCCGTGGGGCAGGCCAAGGCCTACCGCGCGCTGATTGCGCGCTTCGGCGATTCGGGCGATGCCGCGCTGCGCGAGCGCGTCGCCAATGCCTGCGAATGGCTGGCCGAGGCCGAGGGCCGGCAGGGGCGCGTCGAGGCGCAGCGAGCGGCGCTCGAAGCCGCGCTGGGGCGCTTCGGCACGGCGTTGTCGGCCGAGCAGCGCGCGCGCCTCATGCGCGAGCTGCAGGCGCTGAAGGCCAGGGCGTTCGGCCGAAAGGCCAAGGAGGCCTTCGACCGCGTGGTGCGGCGCAAGGCCTGACGAAGCCGCCGCCGGGCTTCAGGCGTTGAAGTACCAGCGGATGGAATGAAAGAAGATCGGGGCGGCGAAGCACAGCGCGTCGACCCGGTCGAGAAGGCCGTTGGCTCCCGTCACGCCCACGCCCTTCTGGCCCCAGTTCGGAATGCCCCGGTCGCGCTTGAGCGCTTTCATCACCAGGTGCCCCATCGATCCCGCGATGCAGGCAATGACCGATACCGCCAGCGCTTGCCCGAACCTGAACGGCGTGATGAACGAGAACAGCGCGCCCACCAGGCTGGCCACGGCGATGCCGATGCCCCAGCTGGTCCAGTTGAAGCTGCGGCTCACGTTGGGCGCGAAGGGCGTGCGCTGCATGCGGCGCGAGATCAGGTGCTGCACCAGCACCGAGGTCTGCACCACGAACACCAGGAAGAACACGAGGAACGCGCTCTTGCCTTCGTAGCCCGGAAAGCTCAGCAGCAGCAGCGCAGGCACGTGGCTCATGCCGTAGACGCAGACCATGATGCCCCATTGCAGCTTGGCGTTGCGCTCGAGGAACTGGCTCGGGTCGTCGGCCAGCGCGCTCGCCACCGGGATCGCGAGGAACACGTAGACCGGGATGAACACGGTGAACAGGTCGAAGCGCGCGGTGGCCACCAGCCAGAACTGGATCGGCAGCACCACGAAGAAGGCCAGGATCAGGCTGCGGTGGTCGCCGCGTCGCGTGGGCGAGAGCGTGATGAACTCGCGCAGCGCGAAGAAGGAGATCAGCGCGAACAGCACGGTGGCCACGGTTTCGCCCAGCGCCCAGCCGATCCAGAAGATGATCACCATGAACCAGGTGGTGCCCAGCAGTGCGCGGAAGTGCGCCAGCTCGGCCTGCCAGGCAGCGTCGTGCACGGGGTTGCGCTTTTCCCTGAAGCTCAGGAAGAAGGCCACGGTGCTCACGATCACGAGAACGCCGAAGACGATGAGGAAGAGTGCAGCGACCTGCTGGGTCGGGGTGAGGCTGCGCAGGAACTGGTTCATCTGTCAGTTTTCCGTTGCGCTTTGTGTTGTGGATTTTTCAGGGCGAGTGCGAAGGCCACCGGGTGCTCCCCTCCGCGAATGTCCCCCGCCTTCGGCTCCTCCTTTATTTCGCTGCGGGGAGCACCCGGCACCCTTCGCACATGGACGCTGCCGTAGTGTCGGCTGCACAAGCGCTGCGTCCATCGATCACGCCGATGGGGTGCCTTGCGCAGCGAAATAAAGGAGGAGGCCGAAGGCCGGGGGACATTCGCGGAGCAAGGTACCCCGTCGGCGTGATCACACCCCGAACTGCATTGAATCGAAAAGCAAGCCTTCATTTTTCAGACGTCACGCAATGCGATCACCGCAGCTCGTGCGCGATCAAGGAAGGGCCGGCGCTCTTCGCCTTCTTCCACACGAAGAGGCGCGCCGAAAGTGACCGAGCAGAGGATGGGCACCGGCACGATCTCTCCTTTAGGCATCACGCGCTGCACGTTGTCGATCCAGGCGGGCACCAGCACCACCTCGGGGAACATCGTGGCTAGCGTATAGAGGCCCGACTTGAACTTCTGCGGCTCGCCCGTGTAGCCGCGCGTGCCCTCGGGAAAGATGATGATCGAGTCGCCGCTGCGCAGGGCTTCGACGAGGGGCGCGATCGGATCGGGGGCAGGAGCTGCCGCGACGGGCGGGGCTTCGGGTTCTGCCGATGGAGGCGGCGGGGCAGGGGGCTCCGGCAGGTCGAGCCGGCCTTGCGCTTCGGGCACCGTCTCGGCGGGCGGTTCCGGTGCCGTCAATGGCAGCAGGGGCTCCATCGACGGCTCGATGCGCTCGGCCGGTGAAGGAACGACAGTTCGCGCAGTGGTCGCTGGCGGCGGGGCCTCGACCGCCACCGGCGCAGGGGATGCCGTCGCAGCAGGCGCCGCCTGGCGCTCCACGTACACCGCGTTGAACACCTCCGTCGTGATCCAGCGCTTGACCGGCGTGTTGGCCCAGTAGTCGCGCGCCGCAATGGGCCGCGTGATGCTGCGCAGCTCTTCGGGCAGCGCCGCCCAGATCATCACGAGGTCGGCATGGCTCTGGTGGTTGGCGAAGTAGATGCGCTGCTCGGCCTTCGGCGGACAGCCATACCAGCGCGCCTGGGCGCCTGTGAGCAACCGGACGATTCCCAACAACAACCAACCCGTGAGCTTTGCCAGCATATGGGCGCGATGATACGGGCCATGCGATGGCGTTTCGATCCTCTTTCACTCGTGTGGGCGGTGGCCCTGTTCTTCGTTCTCGTGCTGCTGGCCACCGTCGGCGCGCGCTGGGGCTGGTTGCGCAGCTTCTTCGGCGACGTGCTGGCCGTGGTGTGGGTGTACTTCGTCTTCAGGACCGCGATCGCCGCGCGCGTATGGCTGCTGGCATTGGCCGCGCTGGGCGTGGGGCTCGCGGTCGAGCTCGGGCAGTACCTCGCGGCGGCGTGGCACCTGCACATCCCGAACCGCGCCTTGCGCATCGTGCTCGGCAGCACGGCCGACTGGTGGGACGTGCTGGCCTATGCGATCGGCTTCGGTGCGGTGCTGGCCATCGAAGGCCTGCGCGGCACGCTCAGGGCAGTTCGGCCGCAGGCATCCGCGCCATGACCGTCGACGCCCGCCCGCTCAGGTAGGGCGAGCCGAGCCGGCGCTCGAAGAACCTGGGGCTCGGCAGCATCACCGCGAGGCGCGCGGCCTCGCTGGTGCTCAGGCGCGACGCCGGCTTGCGGAAGTAGTACTGCGACGCTGCCTCGGCGCCGAACACGCCTTCGCCCCACTCGACATTGTTGAGATAGATCTCGAGGATGCGCCGCTTGTCCAGCAGCACTTCGAGCAGCGTGGCGAGCACCAGCTCCTGGCCCTTGCGCAGCAAGGTGCGTTCGCTGGACAGCAGCAGGTTCTTCGCGAGCTGCTGCGTGATGGTCGATCCGCCGCGCAGCTGCACGGGCCGCACCGGCTTGCCGCGTGCCAAGGCGCGCGCCGCGCGTTTGGCGGCCAGCTCCTCGGCCTTGGCGTTGCGCTGGCGCGCGCGCTCGATGGCTTCCCACTCCACCCCGTTGTGGTCGACGAAGCCGGCGTCCTCGCTCGCGATGACGGCGCGCTTGAGCGTGTCGTTGATCTGCGAGTAAGGCACCCACTGCTGCCGCCAGCCGCCGCTGCTGCCCTGGTGAATGGCGATCTGGAAGGCTTCGGAGCGCTGGAACGCGGTGCTCTGCGGATCGACCACCGCCATTGCCGCGATGCGCGCCACGAAGAACAGCTCGAGTGCCACGCCCGCCACCACGAGGCAGGCGATCAGGCGCAGCACGGCTTTCATTTTTTCGCAGCGGCGAGCGATGCGCGCACTTCGGCCAGCACCTGTGCGGAAGGCGGGCGCACGCCGCGCCAGATCTCGAACGACTCGGCCGCCTGCTCGACCAGCATGCCCAGCCCGTCGCGCGCCACCGCGCCATGCGCCTCGGCCCAGGCCATGAAGCCCGCGGCCGCGGGGCCATACATCATGTCGACCGCGAGTCCGCCGGCGCGCAGCACGCTGGCCTTCACCGGCACCGCGTCGCCCGCGAGGCTGGAGGCGGTGGCGTTGACCACCACGTCGAAGGCGCCCGGCACTTCGTCGAGCGCCCAGGCCTCGAGCGAGGCGCCATGGCGCAGCGCGAGGGCCGCATGGCGGCGCACCAGCTCGACGGCCTTGCCGACGGTGCGGTTCGCGACCACGACGCGCGAGACACCCGCGTCGAGCAGCGGGCCGAGCACGCCGGCTGCCGCACCGCCCGCGCCGATCAGCAGCAGCGCCTTGCCTTCCAGTGGCACGCCCGCGTTGTGCACGATGTCGTTGACCAGGCCGATGCCATCGGTGTTGTCCGCATGGATGCTGCCGTCGGCGTCGAAGCGCAGCGTGTTGGCCGCCTGCGCGAGCAGGGCGCGTTCGCTGGTGTGCTGCGCCAGCGCAGCGGCTTCGAACTTGAAGGGCACGGTGATGTTGCAGCCGCGCGCGGTGTCGCCGCGTTCGGCGGCTTCGCTGCGAAAGGCCGCGATGCCTTCGGCGAAGGCGCCGAGCGGAATCAGCCGCCGGCCATAGTCCAGCTGCTGGCCGCAGAGTTCGGCAAAACGCGCGTGGATATGGGGCGAGCGGCTGTGCTCGACCGGGTTGCCCATGACGCAGTACAGGTCCATGGCGTCTGCCTCCTTGGGGTTTTCTTGTCGGCTACTGCGAGGAGAGTTCGACCGACCCGTCGTGTGCGAACCGGAAGTGGGGCCGGATCACGATCTGGTCCGCGTGCTCCTTGCGCATCGCATCGGTGAACTTGCCGAAGTTGCCGACGCTGGCAACGATGGCCTGGGCGCGCCGGTCCAGCACGGGAGTGCCCGAGCTTTCATCGACCACCGTCGAGAGCAGTCTGCCGTCGAAGTTGACCGTGATGGTCATCGTGAGCTCGCCATAGAGCTTCTTGCCGGCGAGCGTCGGGAAGTTGGCTGTGCCCTGGGCTTCCACACGGCGGCGCAGCGAATCCACGTAGCTCGCGAAGGCCGCTTCCCGCGTGAAGGGGCTCAGGAAGCGCTTCTTCGGGCGTGCGTTTTCCTCGTTCACGCGGCGCTCGATCTCGGCCAGCAGGTTGATCATCTGCCGGCGCTTTTCTTCCTGCGCCGTGGCCTCGGTCGGGTCGCCGGGGTTGCGCGGGTCGGGCGCAGGCATTGCGGCGAGCTCGCGCTTGAGCTGGGTGAGCATCTGCAACTGCTCGGTCTGCATCGCATCGACTTTGCGCTGCGCGTCCTCGAACGAATCGCCGACGGTGGTGAAGCTCGACGGCGGCAGCGGGCTGGTCGCGCGGCCCTTGTCGAGGTCGCCGCCGCCCGCAAGCGAGGTCTGCGCTCGCAGCCGGGCGCTGGGGTCGGGCTTTTCGTTGGTCTTTGTGTTGACCAGGATCACTTCGAGCGGCGTGTCGCTGAAGACCTTGTTGAACGATTCGGGATCGACGAAGCGCACCGCGAGCAGCACGGCATGCGCAATGACCGACACGCCCAGTGCAATCTGCAGCGTGCTGAGGTCCTTGAAGTTCATTCTCGAAATTCCTCCAGGGGGCGCATTTCTCCGGACGATCTGCCGAAGTTCATGCTGGCGTGTTTTCGGGTGCGGCTTCGCTGTCGCTCAGGTCGACGGCAATGGCGATCGGGCCTGCGACCACCTCTTCTTCCTCGCCGCTCTCTTCGTCGACGGCCGCATCGGCCTTCGGCGCGTCGAGGCGCTCGAGCACGGTGCCGGTCACGTCGAGCGCGATCTCGTCGATCTCGCCGAGCTTCACGCGCAGCCGTGCGCCGCGTTCCTGCTGGCCGGCCACCGGGAACACCAGCGGCAGCGTGTCGGCACGCACCAGCGCGCCGTTCGGCAGGTCCTTGATGACGGTGGCTTCGAGTTCGGTGATGCCCTGCTGCTGCAGGTACTTCAGCGTCCAGAAGCGTTCCATGCCGCCCTGGTAGGCGTTGTACGTGGCATAGGCCGCGTCGAAGCCGGAGAGGATCGAGAACAGGTCGGCGTCCTTCGGCTTGAAGGGCGCGGCCAGTGCAGCGGTCTTGCCGTGGCGCGCCGCCGCGATGATCTGCCACTGGTTCACGAGGTCGGTATAGCGGCGCAGCGGCGAGGTGCTCCACGCGTAGCTCTTCACGCCCAGGCCCGCATGCGGCAGCGCGCGCGTGCCCATGCGCACCTTGATGCCGGGCGCGAGGCTCGCCTGGCTGCGGTAGAGGCCGGGCACGCCGAGTTCGCCGAGCCAGCCGCCCCAGCTGCTGTTGGCCAGGATCATGGCCTCGGACACGATCAGGTCGAGCGGTGCGCCGCGCTGGCGCGTGCTGATCTGCACCTGTTCGCTGCCGGTGGGTTCGCCGTCGTTGCCGACGAGGCGGAAGTTGTAGTCGGGCCGGTTGAAGTTCTCGGGCTTGCCGCGCACCACTTCGCGCTGTGCCTTCAACTGCTTGGCGAGGCGGAACAGGAAGGAGAGCGGGGCGCGCAGGTTCGCGGCGGCTTCGGGCGTGTTGTCGCTCTGGAACGCGGCGTCCTCGAGCCAGGGCTGCGTGACGACGCTGTCGAGCTGGTCGTGGCGCAGGTTGGCCACGATCGGCACGCGCTCCAGTTTCGTTTCGGTGGCTTGCAGTTCCAGCGTGGCTTCGTCGAAGCGCGCATAGAGCGACACGGCAGGCCGGTCGCCGCCTTCGAGCAGGGTGTAGGTGTTGACCACGTCGTCGGGCAGCATCGTGATCTTGTAGCCCGGCATGTAGACCGTCGACATGCGCGCACGCGCCACGTTGTCGATAGCGCTGCCCGGCGTCAGCGCCAGGGCCGGCGCCGCGATGTGGATGCCGACCGTGACGGTGCCCGTGCCCAGGCCCTGCACCGAGAGTGCGTCGTCGATCTCGGTGGTCTGCGAATCGTCGATCGAGAAGGCTTGCAAGCCGGACGCCACCGGCAGGTCGTCCACGATGGCCGGTGCCGCGAGCGCGGGAAACCCGGTGCCCTTGGGGAAGTTCTCGAACAGGAAACGGCGCCAGTGGAACTGGTAGGGCGAGTCGATGGCGCCGGCGCGCTCCAGCAGATCGAGCGGCGGGCGCTGCGTGGCGCGCGAGGCGTCGACCACGGCCTTGTATTCGGGGGCGTTCTTGTCGGGGCGGAACAGGATCTTGTAGAGCTGCTCGCGCACCGGTGCGGGGCACACGCCTTCGGCCAGCTGCGCGGCCCATTCGGCGATCTGCGCCTGGACGGCTTTTTTCTTCTCGATGGCGGCCAGCGCCTGCTGCACGATCTCGGCCGGCGCCTTCTTGAAGCGCCCCTTGCCCGCGCGGCGGAAATAGTGCGGCGCCTCGAACAGCGCGAACAGGGCGGCGGCCTGCTGCGCCAGCGAGGGCTTGTCGCTGAAATAATCGGCTGCGAGATCGGCAAAGCCGAATTCCCCCTCGGCCGCGAATTCCCAGGCGAGGTCGAGGTCCATGGCGGCGGCGAGCGTGCGCGCCTCGGCAATCAGATCGGCGGGCGACGGTTTCTCGAAACGCAGCACGATGTTGGCGCCCTTGACTTTGACGCGCTTGCCCGTGTCGAGCTCGACCTGTGCCGACGCTTCGGCCTCCGACAGCACGCGGCCGCCGAGGTACTTGCCGGCTTCTTCAAACAATACAAACATCCCTCGATTGTCCCACGCTGAAACCGGCCCGGCTCCCACTCGAGGGATGCCGTGGAACCGGCTTCGCCGGGCCGCAGGCATCGTTCCCTGCAAGGGGGGTGGCGCAGCGACACGAAGTGCGCGAAGCCTGGGGGTGTACCTAGATCGGGTTGATGAACGCCATGACGTCGTCGAGATGCGCTTTCTCGAAATCGGAGAGGGCGTGGTCGCTGCCTTCGAGCAGCTTGATGTTGCTGTCGGGGTAGCGCGCGGACATCTCGTGCCAGTCGAGCGCTTCGTCGCCCTTGGCGATGATGGCGAAGACGCGCTCGGGCCGCGTGAGCGGCCCGACTTCCATCGCACGCAGTTCGTGGATGTATTCGGGGCGGAAGTAAAAATGCTCGGCCGGGTCGTGCCAGAGGGTCTGGTCGCCGATGTAGCGCGTGAGGTCGCGTGCGGGATGCACGGCCGGATTGAGCAGCACCGCGCGGCAGCGCGTCATGCCGGCCACGTAGGTCGCGTAGTACCCGCCGAGCGACGAGCCCACCACCGCCATCGACTTGCGCGGCCAATGCGCGATGCCCTTCATCACCATGTCGATGGCATCGTGCGGCGAAGGCGGCAATTGCGGGCACCACCACTGCAGGTTCGGGTGGCGCTGCGCCACGCGTTCCGCAACGATCCGGGCCTTGGCCGAACGAGGCGAAGAACGGAAGCCGTGCAGATAGAGCAGATGAGTGGTGTGCGCATCCATGCGAGGAAAGGACGGGAGGTGCGGCTGTTGCACCTCGCTTGGCGGGACCGGGTAATTCTGCATGAGGTCTGTTCTCGCAAGGCCGCTTCCAACATACGAAAAGCCCGCTGTGCGGGAGTTCTTCGGGAACGCTATAGCTTACTGAGGCCTGGGACGCGTGGGCACCCTGTGTACGCGGAATCCAAAAGTACTCATGTGATGGCCGACGGGTGCAGATGGCCTGCGTTCGGGCTACGTCGTATGCGAGAGGCGCGCCTTGGAAAAGCGCGGTTTCGTGGAGCCTTGCCATGTGCATCCCATGAACCGGGGAGGCGCGTACGGATTCGATGGGGGCGCCGAGGCTTATGCTCTGCCCATGAACACTGAGGCTCAGGAGGACGCGACGCTGCACCGCTGGGGTGTGCTCGTTGTCGAAGACGACAGCCGCGCGCGTGCCTTTTTCGAGGCCAGCGTGCAGCGCAGCCCACGCCTTTTCTGGCTCGGCAGCGCCGGAACGGTGCAGGAAGCGCTGGGCTGGCTGGCCCGCACCGCCACCATTCCCGACGTGCTGCTGGTCGACCTCGGCATGCCCGACGGCACGGGCCTCGACGTGATCCGGGACGCGGTCGCTCGCTTTCCTGGCTGCGAGCCGCTGGTGGTGTCGGTCTTCGGCGACGAGGAGAACGTGCTCGCCAGCATCGAAGCAGGGGCCGTGGGCTACATCCACAAGGACGCCGCACCGGAGGACATCGCGCAGACCATCGTGGAGATGAAGGCTGGCGCCTCCCCGATCTCGCCCATGATCGCGCGGCGCGTGCTCGCGAAGTACCGCAGCCTGCAATCGGCAGCCCCTTCCGGCGCGGCGCCGGGGTCAGCGCCCGAAGCAGCCGCGGAAGAGTCCGACCGCGGCCTGCTGTCTGCGCGCGAGCACGAGGTGCTGACGCTCATCGCTCGCGGCTTCTCGTACGCGGAAATCGCGCGGCTCAAGGGCCTGAGCGTGCACACGGTGCAGACCCACATCAAGAATCTCTACGGAAAGCTGGCCGTGCATTCCAAGAGCGAGGCGGTTTTCGAAGCGACGCGTCTCGGCCTGTTGTCTCATCCGGGCTGAACGCAGATGCGACCAAGTCGGGTGCTGCTGCTGGTGCTTTGGCTGGCGATGCTCTTCGCGGGTATCCCCAGCGTCTGCGGCGCGGCCGCGTCCGGGGCACCGATCGAACTGCGCCAGGGCACCGTGACGACCTCTGTCGACGGCATCACGCGCACGGGGCCTGTCGAGCTGCCCTACCACTGGGACCGCCGGCACCAGGGGCGTCCCGGCCTGGCGAGCTTCGATCTGCCGTTCAGGCTCGAGGCCGTGCCCGAGACGCCGTGGGGCATCTTCATCCCGCGCGTCGGCAACGTCTTCGAGGTGCAGCTCAACGACGCGCTGCTGCAGGTCTACGGCGACCTGGGCCGCGGCAATGATGCCGACTACGCCAAGGCGCCCATCTACGTGCCGGTGCCCGGGCGCCTGCTGCGAACGGGCGACAACCTCCTGCAGATCCGCCTGCGCGCCGACACCGCGCGGCGCGCGGGGCTTTCGCGGGTGGTCGTCGGGCCGGCTGCGCCGGTGCGCAACGAACTCTTCGAGAGTGCCTACGCATGGCGCTTCACCGGCTCGGTGCTGCTGATGGCCTTCAGCCTGATCGTGGGCGGCATCGCGCTGGCGCTGTGGCTGACGCAGGTCGACGCCGATGCCAGGGGCGCGCAGCGGCGCGACGGCATCTACTTCTGGGCCGCGCTGGCCGAGTTCTGCTGGGCGCTGCGGGTGGCCGACGGCGTGATCGCGGAGCCGCCGCTGTCCTGGGGGCCATGGGGCGTGCTGATGGCCGCCTGCTATGCGGGCTGGGCAGCCTCTTCCATGATGTTCGTCTATCACCTCGCGGGATGGGCGCGCGAGCGCCGCGGCCGGTGGGTGCGCTGGCCGATCGCGGGCGTCGTGGCCGGGACGGTGCTGTTCAGTGCGCTGTCGCTGCGGCGCGACGAGCCGATGTGGCTCACCGGCTGGCTCGCCGTCGAGATCGTTTTCGTCCTGGCCTTCGCCGGCGCCTTCGCGGTCGCCACCCTGCGCAAGCCGAACGCCGAGAAGCTGCTGGTGGCCGGCGCTGCCCTGGTGACGGTGGCCTTCGGCACGCGCGACTGGCTGGTGATCCGCCTCGGCGAGGCCTATGGCGAGACCACCTGGGTGCGCTATTCGTCGGTGTTCTTCGGCGTGGCGCTGCTGCTGATCGTGCTGCGGCGCTTTCGCGCGGCGAGCTTGCAGGCGCGCGGCTCGGTCGCGGCGCTCGCCGAGCGGGTGGCCCAGCGCGAGCGCGAACTCGCGGCCACCTACGCAGAGCTCGAAGCCGCGGCGCGCGACCAGGCGCGCACCCACGAGCGCGAACGCATCCTGCGCGAGATGCACGACGGCGTGGGCTCGCACATCAGCTCGGCAATCCGGCAGCTGCAATCGGGCCAGAGCAGCTCGGGCGACCTGCTGCGCACGCTGCGCGATTCGCTGGACCAGCTGAAACTGTCGATCGATTCGATCCACCTGCCGCCGGGCGACGTGGGCGCGCTGATGGCGGCGGCGCGCTACCGGCTGGAACCCCGGCTGGCGGCGGCGGGCATCGAGTTCGAATGGGCGGTGGACGAGGTGGAGCCGGTGGAGGGACTCGACGCGCTGGGCATGCGGCAGTTGCAGTTCCTGCTGTTCGAGGCGATCTCCAACGTGCTGCAGCATGCGCAGGCCACCGTGCTGCGATTCGAAGCCGGCATGCAGGGCAAGACGGTGCAACTGCGGGTGATCGACAACGGCAAGGGCTTCGACGCGGTGAAGCACCTGCCGCGGTCGCTGGTGGAGCGCTCGGGGGCCATCGGAGCCCGGCTGGCGGTGGAAAGCCGACCCGGGCGCACGGTCGTTCAGCTCGAATTCGATTGAGGGGGCTGGCGGGGCAGGGATAATCCGCCCCCATGTCTGCCGTGTTCAACCAGCCCTCCCTGGCGCGTCGTATCGCGCCCATCTTCCAGGGCTTCGACGGCTTTCTGGCCTTCGCCGTGCTGCTGCTCGCGTTCGCCGGGCTGCTGACCATGTATTCCTCCGGCTACGACCACGGTTCGCGCTTCGTCGACCATGGCCGCAACATGCTGCTGGCCGGCTTCATCATGTTCGTGGTGGCGCAGGTGCCGCCGCAGCGGCTGATGCTGGCGGCCGTGCCGCTCTACGCGATGGGCGTGGCCCTGCTGGTGGCGGTGGCGCTGTTCGGCATCACCAAGAAGGGCGCCACGCGCTGGATCAACGTGGGCGTCGTGATCCAGCCCAGCGAAATCCTGAAGATCGCGATGCCGCTGATGCTGGCCTGGTGGTTCCAGCGGCGCGAGGGTCAGCTGCGGCCGCTCGATTTCGTGGTGGCGACGGTGCTGCTGGCGGTGCCGGTCGGCCTCATCATGAAGCAGCCCGACCTCGGTACCTCGCTGCTGGTGCTGGCGGCCGGGCTGGCGGTGATCTTCTTTGCCGGGCTGCCATGGAAGCTGATCGTGCCGCCGGTGCTGATCGGCGCGATAGCCGTCACGCTGATCGTGGGTTTCGAGTCGAGGCTGTGCGCCGACGGGGTCGACTGGCGCGTGCTGCACGACTACCAGAAGCAGCGCGTGTGCACGCTGCTCGACCCCAGCAAGGACCCGCTGGGCAAGGGCTTCCACATCATCCAGGGGATGATCGCCATCGGTTCGGGCGGGGTGGGCGGCAAGGGCTTCATGCAAGGCACCCAGACGCACCTCGAGTTCATTCCCGAGCGCACCACCGACTTCATCTTTGCCGCGTATTCCGAGGAGTTCGGGCTGATGGGCAACCTGGCGCTGATCTCGGCCTTCATCCTGCTGGTCTTCCGCGGGCTGGTCATCGCGACCAACGCGGCCACCTTGTTCTCGCGCCTGCTGGGGGGAGCGGTGACGATGATTTTCTTCACCTATGCCTTCGTGAACATGGGCATGGTGAGCGGCATTTTGCCGGTGGTGGGGGTGCCGCTGCCGTTCATCAGCTACGGCGGCACCGCCATGGTGACGCTTGGGCTGGGGCTGGGCATCCTGATGTCCATCGCCCGGGCCCGAAAACTGGCTCAAAGCTAGCGCGCCCCAGGCCAGGAACACCGGGGAACCGGCCTCGCCGGGCCTCTGGTGTCCCCGGCAGAGGGAAGGCGAAGCGACACGAAGTGCGCGCAGCCTGGGGGCGAGCCATAGAATCCTGAAATGATCTCTCGCGAACCCACCATCGAGCGCCTCGCCACGGCGCAACAGCTCCTGCTCACGCCGTTCGGACTCGACGAATCGCACCTGAGCAAGGCCTTGGCCGAGATCACCGCGCACCGGGTGGACGACGCCGACCTGTACTTCCAGTACACCCGCAGCGAAGGCTGGAGCCTCGAAGAGGGCATCGTCAAGACCGGCAGCTTCAGCATCGACCAGGGCGTCGGCGTGCGGGCGGTCAGTGGCGAGAAAACCGCCTTCGCTTACTCGGACGATATTTCCGAAGCCTCGCTGCTCGACGCGGCGCGCACGGTCCGCTCCATTTCCTCCGCCGGCCGCAACGGCCGCGTGAAGACGGCAACCCGCAAGATCGCCTCCAGCCGCTCGCTCTACGACGGCATCGACCCCATCGCCACGCTCGACAGCACCGCCAAGGTGAAGCTGCTCGAAAAGGTCGAAAAACTGGCCCGCTCGCGCGATCCGCGCGTCGCGCAGGTCATGGCTGGCCTCGCAAGCGAATACGACGTGGTGCTCGTGGCGCGCGCGGACGGCACGCTGGCCGCCGACGTGCGCCCGCTGGTGCGCCTGTCGGTCACCGTGATCGCCGAGCAGAACGGCCGCCGCGAAATCGGCTCCGGCGGCGGCGGCGGGCGTTTCGGCCTGGCCTATTTCACCGACGAGCAGATCGCCGAGTACGTCGACCATGCCGTGAAGGCCGCGCTGACCAACCTCGACGCGCGGCCGGCCCCGGCCGGCGAAATGACCGTGGTGCTCGGCTCGGGCTGGCCCGGCATCCTGTTGCACGAGGCCATCGGCCACGGGCTCGAGGGCGACTTCAACCGCAAGGGCTCCAGCGCGTTCTCGGGCCGCATCGGCCAGCGCGTGGCGGCCAAGGGCGTCACCGTGCTCGACGACGGCACCATTGCCGATCGCCGCGGTTCGCTCAACGTCGACGACGAGGGCAACGCCAGCCAGCGCAACGTGCTGATCGAGGACGGCATTCTCAAGGGCTACATCCAGGATGCGCTCAACGCGCGTCTCATGAAGGTCAAGCCCACCGGCAACGGCCGCCGCGAAAGCTACGCCCACGTGCCGATGCCGCGCATGACCAACACTTACATGCTCGGCGGCGACAAGGACCCGAAGGAAATCGTCGCCAGCATCAAGAAGGGCCTGTACGCCACCAACTTCGGCGGCGGGCAGGTCGACATCACGAGCGGCAAGTTCGTGTTCTCGGCCAGCGAGGCTTACTGGGTCGAGAACGGCAAGATCCAGTACCCGGTGAAGGGCGCGACCATCGTGGGCAACGGCCCCGACGCGCTCACCCGCGTGACCATGATCGGCAACGACATGGCGCTCGACTCGGGCGTCGGCACCTGCGGCAAGGAAGGCCAGAGCGTGCCCGTGGGCGTCGGCCAGCCGACCCTGCGCATCGATGGTTTGACCGTAGGCGGAACGGCCTGAGAGCTTGCTAAGCTGCGCTCCTTCACAAACTAGGAAGGAGCTTTCGATGATGAGGATCAGGATCAATTCGTCCGCGACCCTGTGGGCCGTGACTGCAGCGGTGGCGCTGGCAGGCGCAGGCTGCGCGTCGCGCGGCGGCAGCCAGGGCGCGGCTGCGCCGGCACCCGCGGCCGCTCCTGCCGCACCGGCCCGAGGCGGCGCGAAGACCGGCATGGATGCCCAGGGCAACGTGGTCGATTCCTCCAAGGTCGAGGCTGGCAGCGGCCGCACCGTCAAGGGCCTGAACGGCTACGAAGGCGAGATCACCGGCAACCCGGCGCGCAACAGCAAGTTCGCGCGCCTGCAGATCGGCATGAGCGCCAGACAGGTCACCGACCTCGCGGGCCAGCCGACCGACCAGGGCGCCTACGTCACCGGCAAGGCCTTCATTCCGTTCTATTTTGGCAGCGACCGCCACCGCTACGAAATGACCTACAAGGGGCAGGGGCGGCTGGTCTTCGCGGGTGGTGGCATGGGCGACTACTCCAGCGGCAACCTGATCTGGATCATCCACAACCCGAACGAATCGGGCTACCGATAAACAACGCACGTCCCGGCCGCTTGACCGGGATTTTTCTTTCCGTGCTACATTTCGGCTCCATGTCCGCTCTTCGCGCTTATTTCTTTGCCTACTTTTGGTTCCCGGTTTCCGGCGGACGAGAGGCGAGCGCGTAAAGCAAACGAATACCCTCCCAAAACCGCCGGTGGCCTCAAGCCCCCGGCGGTTTTTTTATGCCCTGACGACATTCACTCCAACAAGGAAGCACCCATGAGCACGAACACTGCCCCCGCCAGCGACAGCTGGTATGCGAGCGTCGAAAAAACCAGCAAGACCGACGACGAACGCATCAAGGACATCAACGTGCTGCCCCCTCCCGAACATCTGATCCGCTTCTTCCCGATCCGCGGCACGCCGGTCGAGACGCTGATCGAAGGCACGCGCCGCAGCATCCACAACATCATGGCCGGCAAGGACGACCGGCTGCTGGTGATCATGGGTCCCTGCTCGATCCATGACCCGGCCGCCGCGCTCGAGTACGCCCGCCGCCTCAAGGTCGAGCGCGAGAAATACGCCGGCACGCTCGAGATCGTGATGCGCGTGTACTTCGAGAAGCCGCGCACGACGGTCGGCTGGAAGGGCCTCATCAACGACCCGTACCTGGACGAGAGCTTCCGCATCGACGAAGGCCTGCGCATCGCGCGCCAGCTGCTGATCGACATCAACCGCCTGGGCCTGCCGGCGGGCAGCGAGTTTCTCGACGTGATCTCGCCGCAGTACATCGGCGACCTGATTTCCTGGGGCGCCATCGGCGCGCGCACCACGGAAAGCCAGGTGCACCGCGAACTGGCCTCGGGCCTGTCGGCACCCATCGGCTTCAAGAACGGCACCGACGGCAACATCCGCATCGCCACCGACGCCATCCAGGCGGCCGCGCGCGGCCACCACTTCCTGTCGGTGCACAAGAACGGCCAGGTCGCCATCGTGCAGACCAACGGCAACCGCGACTGCCACGTGATCCTGCGCGGCGGCAAGGCGCCGAACTACGACGCCGCCAGCGTCGAGGCCGCTTGCAAGGACCTCGAGGCCGCCAAGCTGCCGCCCACGCTGATGGTCGACTGCAGCCACGCCAACAGCTCCAAGCAGCACCAGAAGCAGATCGATGTGGCGAAGGACATCGCCGCGCAGATCGCCGGCGGCTCGAACCGCGTGTTCGGCGTGATGGTCGAAAGCCACCTGCAGCCGGGCGCCCAGAAGTTCACGCCGGGCAAGGACCAGCTGTCGGGCCTCGAGTACGGCAAGAGCATCACGGACGCCTGCATCGGCTGGGACGATTCCGTGCAGGTGCTCGACACGCTCTCGCAAGCGGTCAAGCAGCGCCGGGGTTAAAGCATTTCGGCCAGGTCGGGCCAGTGGTGCCGCATCGACGCAGCCTCGCTGCTGTCGGGCGGCACCATCGAGAAGTCGGCGAAGTCGAAACCCGGCCCGACCATGCAGGCGACCAGCGTGTAGTCGCCCGAGCTGTGGCCCTGGATCGGCCGGGCGGCCTGCCATTGGCCGGCGGGCACCACGTGCTGGGGACGCGTGCCGTGCACGTCGACCGGGCCCAGCTTCACATGGGCCGGCGCCGTGCGCATCGCGGCATCGCAGGTCCATAGTGCCAGCGGCACGCCTTCAAGATGAACCCAGACCTCGTCGGACAGCACCCGGTGCCAGCGCGAATGCTGGTTCGCTTCGAGCAGGAAGTAGATGCTGGTCAGCGCGCTGCGGGGCGCGCGGCCGTCGGCGGGCGCCACGCTGGCGGGTGATCGGAACACCTCGGCATACCAGCCGCCCTCGGGGTGGGGCTGGAGCTTCAGGGCGTCGATCAGCTCACGCGCGCGCATGGCGCTCATGATGCGTGGGTGGCGCGCAGCGCCGCAAGCAGTTTGTCGTGCACGCCGCCGAAGCCGCCGTTGCTCATGCAGACGATGTGATCGCCCGGCCGGGCTGCGGCCACGACCTGCCTCACGAGCGGCTCGATGGCCCCGGCCACCTGCGCACGCGCGCCCATCGGCGCAAGCGCTGCCGCCGCGTCCCAGTCGAGCCCCGCCGTGTGGCAGAACGACAGGTCGGCCGACTCCAGGCTCCACGGCAACTGCGCTGCCATGACGCCCAGCTTCATCGTGTTGCTGCGCGGCTCGAAGGCCGCGAGGATGCGCTCACTTTGCTTGCCGGCCGCATCGAGCTTCTGGCGCAGGCCGTCGAGCGTGGTGCGGATGGCTGTCGGATGATGGGCGAAATCGTCGTAGACCGTGATCGCCCCGCCGTCGCGCTCGACCGTGCCGCGCAGTTCCATGCGCCGGCGCACATTGCGGAAGCTGCCCAGCGCCCGGGCTGCTTCGGCCGGCGCCACGCCCACGTGCTCGGCCGCGGCGATGGCGGCCAGCGCATTCATCTGGTTGTGCAGGCCCGAGAGCTCCCATTCGACCCGGCCGACGACTTCGCCCTGCTGCAGCACGTCGAAGGCGTCGTGCGAGCCGCGCGCCTGCCATTCGCCGCCAGCGCCGAAGCGTGCGAGTTCGCTCCAGCAGCCCTGGGCCAGCACGCGCTGCAGGCTTTCTTCGGCCGCGTTCACCACCACCCGGCCGGTGCCGGGCACCGTGCGCACGAGGTGATGAAACTGGCGTTCGATGGCGGCAAGATCGTCGAAGATGTCGGCGTGATCGAACTCGAGGTTGTTCAACACGGCGGTGCGCGGCCGGTAGTGCACGAACTTGCTGCGCTTGTCGAAGAAGGCCGTGTCGTACTCGTCGGCCTCGATCACGAAGGCCGGGCCGTCCCCCAGCCGGGCCGAGACGCCGAAGTCCAGCGGCACGCCACCCACCAGGAAGCCGGGCGCCTTGCCGCCTTTTTCCAGCACCCAGGCGAGCATCGACGTGGTCGTCGTCTTGCCATGCGTGCCGGCCACGGCCAGCACATGGCGGCCCAGCAGCACGTGTTCGGCCAGCCATTGCGGGCCGCTGGTGTAGGGCTTGCCGGCGTCGAGGATGGCCTCCATCAGCGGGAACTTGGGGCTGCCGTCGGGCAGCCGTGCCCGGGATACCACGTTGCCGACCACGAACATGTCGGGTGCCAGGGAGAGCTGGTCGGCGCCGAAACCCTCGATCAGGTCGATGCCGAGGGCGCGCAACTGGTCGCTCATCGGCGGGTACACGCCGGCGTCGCAGCCCGTGACCCGGTGGCCTGCCTCGCGCGCCAGGGCGGCCACACCGCCCATGAACGTGCCGCAGATACCCAGAATATGAATGTGCATCGGTCGATTCTAGGGAAGCGGCATGCCGCGCCCGCGCCGGGGCCGCGTGTTTCTCCCGCTCTTCGTACTGATGTTCATGTGAGGGGCGCCCACTGCGGGCAAAATGCCCCGATGGACACGTCCAAGCGTGAAATTGCCGCTGCTGCAGCCCGCCTCGTTGTCGAGGAGGGGCTGGAATACGGCCCGGCCAAGCGCCGGGCTCTGCGCGACCTGGGCCTTTCGGCGCGCACCGCGCTGCCGAACAACGACGAGGTCGAGGCCGAGGTGCGCGAGTACATCGAGCTTTTCTGCGCCGACACCCAGCCGCAGGAATTGCATGTGTTGCGGCTGCTCGCGCTCGAATGGATGGAGCGGATGGCCGCGTTCCGCCCTCATGTGGGGGGTGCCGTGTGGCACGGAACGGCGACACGGTTGTCGGATATTTATATTCAGTTGTTCTGCGATGACTCCAAATCGGCTGAAATCGCCCTGATCGATCACCATGTGGACTACGAGCCGCGCATGGTGACCGGCTTCCATGGCGAGCAGGTCGAGGCCCTGAGCGTGCATGCTCCGAGCCGCGCGCTCGGCGAGGAAATCGGCGTGCACCTGCTGGTCTACGACCTCGACGACCTGCGCGGTGCCCTGAAGCCCGACGCCCAGGGGCGCACGCCGCGTGGCGACCTGCCCGCGCTGCGCCGACTGATCGAACAAGAAAAGGACAAGTGAATGACTTCTTCGCCCACCCGACGCGGCATGCTTTATGCCGGCGTGGCGGCAGCGGCTGCGGCCGCCGGGTTTGGCGGCGCCTGGTGGAAGGAGCGCAGCAGCGGCGCGGGCGGTGAGATGCTCGACGCGGCCTTCTGGGCCCAGAGTTTCGAGCGGCCGGAGGGCGGTGACATCGTGTTGTCGAGCTTGCGCGGCAAGCCGCTGCTGCTCAATTTCTGGGCGACGTGGTGCCCGCCGTGCGTCGAGGAAATGCCCATGATCGACGCCTTTTTCCGTGAACAGGGTGCCAATGGCTGGCAAGTGCTCGGATTGGCCATCGACCAACCGAGTGCCGTGCGCAAGTTCCTGCAGCGCACGCCGGTGACCTACCCGACTGGCCTGGCTGGTTTACAGGGTACGGAGCTGGTCAAGAATCTAGGCAACACGGGCGGCGGTTTGCCCTTCACGCTGGTCCTGAATGCGAACGGCTCCGTGGCCGCCCGTAAAATGGGCAAGCTCGATGCTGCCGACCTGAACACTTGGCGGCGTGAACTGGTTCACGGTTAGAATCACTTCCTTACGCTGGCGTTAGACGCCGAAAGCCGAAAATCACCGATTTTCGAACAAGTTATATCCTGAAGACCGGCTCAGCCGGCACTGGAGTCCCATGGATCTGCGCAAACTCAAGACACTGATCGATTTGGTGTCCGAATCGAATATTTCCGAACTGGAAATCACGGAAACCGAAGGCAAGGTTCGCATCGTCAAAGGTGGTGGTGCCGCCCCCGTGCAGTATGTGCAAACCCTGGCGGCGCCTCAGGCGACCGCTGCACCGGCAGTCACCGCGGGTGCTCCGGCAGCATCCCCCGTGGCCGGCGCTCCGGCCGCCGAAGCCGCACCGGCAGGCCATGCCGTGAAGTCGCCGATGGTCGGCACCTTCTACCGTTCGTCCAGCCCGGGCGCCCCGGCGTTCGTCGAGGTCGGCAGCAAGGTCACCGAGGGCGACACCGTCTGCATCATCGAAGCGATGAAGATCCTCAACGAAATCGAAGCCGACAAATCCGGCACGATCACCCAGATCCTCGGCGAAAACGGCCAGGCGGTCGAATACGGACAGCCGCTGTTCATCATCGAGTGACCATGTTCAAGAAGATTCTGGTTGCGAACCGGGGGGCTCGCGCCTCGGCGCGGACGGGCGAAGGCCGTCAAATTGCCCTGGCACGCGCAGCGTGCGGGCGATGCAGCCGCGGGGGCGCACATGTTTAAGAAGATCCTGGTTGCCAATCGCGGCGAAATCGCCCTCCGGATTCAGCGTGCCTGCAGTGAACTCGGCATCAAGGCCGTGATGGTCTATTCCGAGGCTGACCGCGAAGCGAAGTACGTCAAGCTCGCCGAAGAAGCGGTGTGCATCGGACCGGCCCCGTCGGCGCAGAGCTATCTCAACATGCCGGCGATCATTTCGGCGGCCGAAGTGACCGACGCCGAAGCCATCCACCCCGGCTATGGCTTCCTGAGCGAGAACGCGAACTTCGCCGAGCGCGTGGAGCAAAGCGGTTTCCAGTTCATCGGCCCGACGCCCGACAACATCCGCACGATGGGCGACAAGGTGTCGGCCAAGCAGGCCATGATCAAGGCCGGCGTGCCGTGCGTGCCCGGCTCCGAGGGCGAACTCTCGGACGACGCTGCTACCAACAAGCGCATCGCGCGCGCCATCGGCTACCCGGTCATCATCAAGGCGGCGGGCGGCGGCGGTGGCCGCGGCATGCGCGTGGTGCACACCGAGGCGGCACTGGTCAACGCGATCCAGATGACCAAGGCGGAAGCCGGCGCGGCCTTCAGCAACCCGGCCGTGTACATGGAGAAGTTTCTCCAGAACCCGCGCCACATCGAGATCCAGATCCTCGCGGACAAGCACAAGAACGCGGTCTACCTGGGCGAGCGCGACTGCTCCATGCAGCGCCGCCACCAGAAGGTGATCGAGGAATCGCCCGCCCCGGGCATTCCGCGCAAGCTGATCGAGAAGATCGGCGAACGCTGCGCTGCCGCCTGCAAGAAGATCAACTACCGCGGCGCCGGCACCTTCGAGTTTCTCTACGAAAACGGCGAGTTCTATTTCATCGAGATGAACACGCGCGTGCAGGTGGAGCACCCGGTGACGGAGTTCACCACGGGCATCGACATCGTCAAGACGCAGATCATGGTCGCGGCCGGCGAGAAGCTGCCGTTCACGCAGCGCCAGATCCAGATGCACGGCCATGCCATCGAGGTGCGCATCAATGCCGAGGACGCGTGGAAGTTCACGCCGTCGCCAGGCCGCATCACGATGTGGCATCCGCCGGGCGGCCCGGGCGTTCGCGTCGATTCGCACGCGTACACCAACTACTTCGTGCCGCCGAACTACGACTCGATGATCGGCAAGATCATCGTCTACGGCGACACGCGCGAGCAGGCCATGGCCCGCATGCGCACGGCGCTCAACGAGACCGTGATCGAAGGCATCCAGACCAACATTCCGCTGCACCGCGAACTGATGGTCGACTCCAAGTTCATGACCGGCGGCACCAACATCCACTACCTCGAAGAGTGGCTGGCTGCGCATAAACGCTGACTCGGAAAGCCGCGATGTTTGAACTCCGCCTGATGGCGCCGGAAGACCGGGTCGAAACGCTCGGCGACGCGCTCGACGCACTCGATGCGCTGAGCGTGTCGGTGGAAGACGCCGACGCGCAGACCGATGCCGAGCAGGCGCTGTTCGGCGAACCGGGCATGCCGCCGCCGAAAGAAGGCTGGCAGCGTTCGCGCGTGATCGCGCTATTCCCCGACGAGGCGCTCGCAAAAGAGGCTGCGTCGGTCCTGGTGCTGCAGGACTTCTTCGAAGGCTGCGAGGTGCTCGGCATCGCGCCCGTCCCCGAGCAGGACTGGGTGCGCCTCACGCAATCGCAGTTCGCGCCGGTCGAGATCACACCCGAGTTCTGGATCGTGCCGACGTGGCACGAGCCGCCCGGGCAGGCCAAACAGGTGATTCGCCTCGACCCGGGTCTGGCCTTCGGCACCGGCACGCATCCCACCACGCGCATGTGCCTGCGATGGATCGCCACGCAGGGCGCGCTCGGCAACCAGCGCGTGCTCGACTACGGCTGCGGCTCCGGCATTCTCGCGATCGGTGCGGCGAAGTTCGGTGCAGCCGACATCGACGCCGTCGACATCGATGAAGCCGCGGTCTCCTCGACCCGGCTCAATGCCGAGGCCAACGGCGTCCGGCTGAACGCCGGCCTGCCTGAAGCGGCCAAGGGCCACTACGACACCGTGCTCGCCAACATCCTGGCCACGCCGCTCAAGGTGCTCGCGCCGCTGCTGCGCAGCCATGTGAAGGCGGGTGGATCGCTGGTGCTGGCCGGCATTCTCGAGCGCCAGGCCGACGAGCTGAAGGAAGCCTACGCGCCTTACGCCGCGCTCGAAGTTAGCGACACCGAGGACGGCTGGATCCTCATGACCGCGCGCTGCTGAGTCGCCGCATCGCGCCCCTCTCGCGGCGAGGGCGCAACCCTACAATCGCCCGGTCATGAGTCTCGTCACGCGCTGCCCTGCCTGCACCACCACCTTCAAGGTGGTGCGCGACCAGCTTCGCATTTCGGACGGCTGGGTGCGCTGTGGCCGGTGCAGCCATGTGTTCGACGCCACGCTCGATCTGCACGAGGCACCGGATGGCGCTCCGGCAAATGCGTCGCCGCCGGCGCCGGGTAGCGGCTACATGCCGGGGCTGGTCGAGTCTTCCCCGAAGTCCGAGGCGGCGCCCCCTCCGGAACGCCGGCAGCCGGCGGAAGATGCGGATTTCGTCGGCGACGAGCCCGAGCCACAACCTCTGCACACGCCGCCACCGGGAGTTCCGGCATCCGCACCGTCACCCGCGGCTGTGCCGCCAGCGCCGGCGTTCTCGCTGTCATTGCCCGAACATGGCATCGACGAACCGTGGTCCGACCTCGACGCCAGCGAACCCGCGTGGAAGCCGCCGCCGAGCACGCTGCCGCCGTTTCCGAACATCGACCTGAACCTCGCTTCGCCGCCCCCTGCGCCGTCACCTCCGGCGCCACCGCTGCCCGTCGCCTCGCGCATCAAGAAGCGCGCGCTGATCGAGCATGCGAGCATCGACGACGATGGGGAGGGGGAGCGCGAGCAGCAAGAGAAGGACCACGACCAGGTGCAGATGCAGAAGGCGCTGCGCCGGGCCCGCATCAAGTCGGCGAAGATCGCGAGCGCCAAGGCCCGCGAGGAGCGTGCTGCCGCGAAGGCGCCGGCCGTGGTGGTGCAATCCGAGAGCGAAAGCGAGCCTGCCCCTGTGTTCTCCTCGGACTTCGAGCTGCCGGTGGGCCATCCCCTCGCAGACGAGGACGAGCTCGCCGAGAAGGCGCCCGGTTTCTGGCAGCGCAAGGGCGTGCGCATCGTGCTGATCTTGCTGGCGGTGCTCGCCGTGCTGCTGCTCGTCGTTCAGGTCATTCGCCATGAGCGCGACGGCATCGCGGCGCGCCAGCCGAACCTGCGGCCTGCCCTTGCGGCGCTGTGCCAGCACACCGGCTGCGAACTCGCTGCCCTGCGCCAGATCGGCGACATCGTCATCGAAGGCGCGGCCTTCGCGCGCGAGAAGAGCGGCGGCAACGACTACCGACTGAGCTTCACCCTGCGCAATGGCGCGACCGTGCCGCTCGCCATGCCGGCCGTGGAGCTCTCGCTGCTCGACACGCAGGAGCGCGCCGTGGTGCGTCGCGTGCTGATGCCGGCGGACTATGGCGCGCCGGCGGTACTGCCGGCCCGCGCCGACCGCGCGGCATCGCTGCCCCTGGTCTTGTCCGCATCGGAGGCCGCGGCGCTGCCGCCCATCGCGGGCTATCGCGTCGAAGCTTTCTATCCCTGAGCGGGGCGCCTGCCTGCACGCGTCCTTTTCTTCCCCAATTCTTTTACCAACGGTGCACCCATGGCAGCAGTGATTTGCGGTTCCCTCGCATTCGACACCATCATGACTTTCGAGGGCCGGTTCGCCGACCAGATCCTTCCGGACCAGCTGCACATTCTCAATGTGTCGTTCCTGGTGCCGACCCTGCGCCGTGACTTCGGCGGCTGCGCGGGCAACATCGCCTACAGCCTCAATGCATTGGGCGGCTCCGCGCTGCCCATGGCCACGCTCGGCAGCGACGGCGTGTCGTACCTCGAGCGCATGCGCTCGCTGGGCATAGATACCGAGTTCGTGCGCCAGCTCGACGACACCTTCACCGCGCAGGCGATGATCATGAGCGACGTCGACAACAACCAGATCACCGCCTTCCACCCCGGCGCGATGCAGCAAGCGCACATCACGAAAGTGGCGGCGCGCGACGACATCAAGCTCGGCATCATCGCGCCTGATGGTCGTGACGCGATGCTGCAGCACGCGGAGCAGTTCGCCGCCGCGGATGTCCCGTTCGTGTTCGATCCGGGCCAGGGCCTGCCGATGTTCGACGGCGAGGCGCTGCGCCATTTCGTCGACCTTGCGAGCTGGGTGGTGGTGAACGACTACGAAGGCAAGATGCTGTCGCAGCGCACCGGCTGGAGCCTGGCCGAAATCTCGAAGCGCGTGCGCGGCCTGGTGGTCACGCTGGCGGCCGAAGGCTGCGAGATCTGGACCGACGGCGAACGCGAGCACGTGCCGGGCGTGGTGGCCACCGAAGTGGTCGAGCCCACGGGCTGCGGCGACGCCTGGCGCGGCGCGCTGCTGTTCGGTCTGGAAAAGGGTTGGCCGCTGGCGCAATGCGCCGCACTTGGCAACAAGGTCGGCGCGCTCAAGATCGCGCAGCGCGGCCCGCAGAACTACGAGATCGACCGAAAGGCCCTGGGCCTCTGATCTTCCTTCTTCCCGAAGTACCAACAAAAAAGCCCGGCACCGCAAGGTACCGGGCTTTGCGCCTTCAAGGCCGCTGAGAAGCTCAGGGCTTGCTGGCCGTGGGGAACGGCCAGGCTGCCTGGGGATTCAGCGTCGTTTGCGCTGCAGGGGCAGGCGCTACGGCTGCGGCCTTGGCGGGCGCAGCGGCCTTGGGAGCCTTCGCAGCAGGCTTCTTGGCAGCAGGCTTTTTCGCGGCTTTCTTGGCCGCGGCCTTTTTCGCAGGCGCCTTCTTGGCAGCAGCCTTCTTCGCAGGGGCCTTCTTGGCGGCTGCCTTCTTGGCAGGAGCCTTCTTCGCCGCCGCCTTCTTGGCAGGAGCCTTCTTCGCTGCGGCCTTCTTCGCCGGAGCCTTCTTGGCAGCGGCCTTCTTGGCCGGTGCTGCCTTCTTCGCGGCTACCTTCTTGGCAGGCGCCTTCTTGGCGGCTACCTTCTTCGCTGCGACCTTCTTGGCCGGAGCCTTCTTCGCAGCTACCTTCTTGGCGGGAGCCTTCTTGGCTGCGACCTTCTTTGCCGGAGCCTTCTTTGCAGCGGCTTTCTTAGCCGGCGCTTTCTTTGCAGTTGCCATTTCTATTTCTCCTTGATCAAGTTGAAAAAATCAACCTATTGAAGCACTCCACGCACGTTGGGTGGCGTGAAGCGATTCATGGCGTTGGAATCTGAGCCCAGCACCATGAACACCTGAGCCCTCGTCCATGCCGCGCTCTTCGGCGCGATCGGTGGCAAGGGCAATTCTTGAATTCATTAATTATTGTCGGAAAGATTCAATCCCAGGAGAGCGCGCCACCCGACTGGTACTCGATCACGCGGGTTTCGAAAAAGTTGCGCTCTTTCTTCAGGTCAATCATTTCGCTCATCCAGGGGAAGGGATTTTCTTCGTTCGGGAAGAGCGTTTCGAGGCCGATCTGCTGCGCACGCCGATTGGCGATGTACCGCAGGTAGCCCTTGAACATGGAGGCATTCATGCCGAGCACGCCGCGAGGCATGGTGTCTTCGGCGTATTTGTATTCGAGCTCGACGGCGCGCATGAAGAGCGCCTTGATCTCGGCCTTGAACTCTGCCGTCCACAGGCCGGGGTTCTCGAGCTTGAGCTGGTTGATCAGGTCGATGCCGAAGTTGCAGTGCATCGACTCGTCGCGCAGGATGTACTGGTACTGCTCGGCGGCGCCGGTCATCTTGTTCTGGCGGCCCAGCGCAAGGATCTGCGTGAAGCCGACGTAGAAGAACAGGCCTTCCATCAGGCAGGCGAACACGATGAGCGACTTGAGCAGCGTCTGGTCGGTCTCGTGCGTGCCGGTCTTGAAGAGCGGGTCGCTGATGGCTTCGATGAACGGGATCAGGAACTGGTCCTTCTCGCGGATCGACGGCACTTCGTTGTAGGCGTTGAAGATCTCGCTCTCGTCCAGGCCGAGCGACTCGACGATGTACTGGTACGCGTGCGTGTGGATCGCTTCCTCGAAGGCCTGGCGCAGCAGGAACTGGCGGCATTCGGGGGCCGTGATGTGGCGGTAGGTGCCCAGCACGATGTTGTTGGCGGCCAGCGAGTCGGCGGTCACGAAGAAGCCGAGGTTGCGCTTGACGATGCGGCGCTCGTCTTCGGTCAGGCCGTTCGGGTCTTTCCAGAGCGCGATGTCGCGCGTCATGTTCACTTCCTGCGGCATCCAGTGGTTGGCGCAGGTGGCGAGGTACTTTTCCCAGGCCCACTTGTACTTGAACGGCACCAGCTGGTTGACGTCGGTCTGGCCGTTGATGATGCGCTTGTCGGAAGCCTTGACGCGCTGGGCGACGGGTGCCGCGGCACGCATCGTGTGTTGCTGCGCAAGCTGTGCAGTTTGCGCGAGCGACGAAGTCGGAGCATCCACCACACGGCCTGCGGGCGAACCGCTGGTCGATGCGTTGTGGTGCTGCAATCCTTGCTGCATATCCTTTGGTAAGGAGGGCTTGACTTCTTCGTCCCAGGTCAACATAGAAAAATCCAATGCTCAATTATCGGAGCAACGCGTGAGAGTTGCAAAGTGCTCGTTCACACCGTGCTCCATTTATGTGGTCGTTATGTTGCTCGCATGCGTCGCGCGGTGTCGGTCAATGCCTCGATTGATCGAACGCCGCGCGATTTTTTTCTTCGCACGCGCCTCGCTGATTCAGCGCAGCGTCACTGGCACGCTTCGCAGGTCGGATCGTCGACACCGCAGAACGCGATGTCGGTGGCGGGCATCGCGCTCATCTGTGCCTTTGCTGCGGCAGCGGCGGCTTCGAGTGCGCTCATGCCCGAGGGTGCGTCGTTGCCCGACGACACCGCATTGAGACGGCCCGATTGCACCGTCGATTTTTCGGCGTGCGTCGCGCTCTGCGTGCGCAGGTAGTACGTGGTCTTCAGGCCGCGCAGCCATGCGAGCTTGTAGGTGTCGTCGAGCTTCTTGCCCGATGCGCCGGCCATGTAGATGTTCAGCGACTGCGCCTGGTCGATCCACTTCTGGCGGCGCGCGGCAGCTTCCACCAGCCACGTGGTTTCGACTTCGAACGCGGTGGCGTAGAGCGCCTTCACGTCCTGCGGCACGCGGTCGATGGGGCGCAGCGAACCGTCGAAGTGCTTCAGGTCCATGACCATCACGTCGTCCCACAGGCCCAGGCGCTTCAGGTCGCGCACCAGGTAGTGGTTGATCACGGTGAACTCGCCCGACAGGTTCGACTTGACCGACAGGTTGCCGAAGCAGGGCTCGATCGAAGCGTCCACGCCGATGATGTTCGAGATGGTCGCGGTCGGGGCGATGGCCACGCAGTTCGAATTGCGCATGCCGTCGGCCTTGATCTTCTGGCGCAGCGTGTCCCAGTCGAGGGTGGCTGAGCGGTCGACCTCGACGTAGCCGCCGCGGGCCTTCTCGAGCAGGTCGAGCGAGTCGATCGGCAGGATGCCCTTGTCCCACAGCGAGCCCTTGTAGCTCGAGTACTTGCCGCGTTCGCGGGCCAGCTCGGTCGAGGCCCAGTAGGCGTGGTAGCAGATGGCTTCCATCGACTCGTCGGCGAACTGCACGGCTTCCTGCGAGGCGTAGGGAATGCGCAGTTCGTACAGCGCGTCCTGGAAGCCCATCAGGCCCAGGCCGACCGGACGGTGGCGCAGGTTGGAGTCGCGCGCCTTCTTCACGGCGTAGTAGTTGATGTCGATCACGTTGTCGAGCATGCGCATCGCGGTCGAGATGGTGCGCTTGAGCTTTTCCTGGTCGACCTTGCCGTCCTTCAGGTGCTGCAGCAGGTTCACCGAACCCAGGTTGCAGACGGCGGTTTCGGTGTCGCTGGTGTTCAGCGTGATCTCGGTGCAGAGGTTCGACGAGTGCACCACGCCGGCGTGCTGCTGCGGTGAGCGCACGTTGCAGGCGTCCTTGAACGTGATCCAGGGGTGGCCGGTCTCGAACAGCATCGTGAGCATCTTGCGCCACAGGTCGGTCGCCTGGATGGTGCGAGCGGGCTTGATGTCGCCGCGGGCAGCCTTCTCTTCGTAGGCCACGTAGGCCTTCTCGAAGTCGGCGCCGAACAGGTCGTGCAGGTCGGGCACGTTGGAGGGCGAGAACAGCGTCCAGGTGCCCTTTTCCATCACGCGGCGCATGAAGAGGTCGGGGATCCAGTTGGCCGTGTTCATGTCGTGCGTACGGCGGCGGTCGTCGCCGGTGTTCTTGCGCAGTTCCAGGAACTCCTCGATGTCGAGGTGCCAGGTTTCCAGGTACGTGCAGACCGCGCCCTTGCGCTTGCCGCCCTGGTTCACGGCCACGGCCGTGTCGTTCACCACCTTCAGGAATGGCACCACGCCCTGCGATTCGCCGTTCGTGCCCTTGATGTGGCTGCCCAGCGCGCGCACGCGGGTCCAGTCGTTGCCCAGGCCGCCGGCGAACTTCGACAACAGCGCGTTTTCCTTGATCGACTCGTAGATGCCGTCCAGGTCGTCGGGCACGGTGGTCAGGTAGCAGCTCGACAGCTGCGAGCGCAGCGTGCCGGCGTTGAACAGGGTGGGCGTGCTCGACATGAAGTCGAACGACGACAGCACTTCATAGAACTCGATGGCGCGCGCTTCGCGGTCGATTTCGTTCAGCGACAGGCCCATGGCCACGCGCATGAAGAAGGCCTGCGGCAGCTCGATGCGGGTCTTGCGCACGTGCAGGAAGTAGCGGTCGTACAGCGTCTGCAGGCCGAGGTAGTCGAACTGGTTGTCGCGCTCAGCCTTCAGGGCGGCGCCCAGGCGGGGCAGGTCGTACTGCAGCAGCTTCTCGTCGAGCAGGTCGTTGTCCACGCCCTTCTTGATGAACTGCGGGAAGTAGTCGGCGTAGGCGGTGGCGCGCTCGACCGGCATCACTTCGCGGCCGATGATCTCCTTGAAGATCGTGTGCAGCAGCAGGCGCGCGGTGGCGAAGGTGTAGTCGGGGTCCTTCTCGATCAGCGTGCGGGCCGCGAGGATGGACGCCTTGTAGACCTCGTCGAGCGGCACGCCGTCGTACAGGTTGCGCATCGTCTCGGCGACGATCGGCGCGGCCGTGATGCTGTCGCCCAGGCCTTCGCAGGCGGACTCGATCAGGCCCTTGAGTTCGTTCAGGTCGAGCGCGACCAGCTCGCCGTTGTCCAGCACGTGCAGCGCGGGAGCGGCCGGCACGTCCTGTTCGCCCTGCTTCGAACGCTCTTGCGAGCGGCGCTCGCGGTACAGCACGTAGGCGCGGGCGATTTCATGGTGGCCGCCGCGCATCAGGCCGAGCTCGACCTGGTCCTGCACGTCCTCGATGTGGAAGGTGCCGCCGCCCGGACGCGAACGCACCAGCGCGCGGATCACACCCTGCGTGAGCACGTCGACCGTTTCGCGCACGCTGGCGGAAGCCGCGCCCTGGGTGCCGTGCACAGCCAGGAAGGCCTTCATCATCGCGATCGCGATCTTGTTCGGCTCGAAGGGAACGACGGCGCCGTTGCGTCGGATGATCTGGTAGTGGGCGAGGTTCTGGCCGCTGGGGGAGCCAGCAGTGTCTCGCTGCTGTTGCAGTGACGTCGAGGGAACGGCACGCGGGGTCGATTGGGGGTTCAGAGCTGTTTGCATTCGCTTCCTCTCGGTTGGCAATTCTTGTTGGATGGCGACGCCTGGTCCGGGCGCCGCGCCGGTGTGGATGACCGGACGGAGGACACTATATCTAGGGTGCCGGGGGTCTACAAGCCACTACAGGTAGTGTTTTGCGGCAATTTTTGGTAGTAGGGGTAACTATCTAGGCATCGACACGGCCGTCGATGCCGCGTGAACACTGGACTATGGTCGCGCAACCCGCATGGAGCTTGGCTTGCAAGACGATTTGGGCCTGCAGGGCGCATGGTTGCTGCATCGCGCGTTCACAACTTTCGTATTGCTGCGCTGCACGAGTGGCGCATCGCGAGACGCCGGGCGATTGAAAAAATTAGCGCTGCGTCACCTGCGGCGGAAACATCTGTGGATTCCAGCCGAGCTGTTCGCGCAGCCGACGCCACTCGAAGCCGGCGCCAGGGTCCTGCTTGCGGCCCGGCGCGATGTGCTCGTGGCCGGCGATGTGCGCGATCGGATAGTGCTGCGCGACCGCTGCGCACAGGCTCGCGAGCGTCTCGTATTGCAGCTCGTCGAACGGTTGGCCCTCGAGTCCTTCGAGCTCGATGCCGACGGAGTCGTCGTTGCAGTTGCCGCGGCCGCGCCACGACGATGCGCCGGCGTGCCAGGCACGGTCGTCGCAACTCACGAACTGCCAGAGTTCGCCGTTGCGGCGCACGTAGAAATGCGAGGACACCTCGAGCCCGCGGATCGACTGGAAGTAGGGGTGCGCGTCCCAGTCGAGCTGGTTGGTGAAGAGCCGCTGCACCGCATCGCCGCCGTATTCGCCGGGCGGCAGGCTGATCGAGTGCAGCACGATGAGGTCGGTCTGCGCGTCAGTCGGCCGGGGTCCGAAGTTGGGCGAGCGCAGCGCCTTCGCGAAGCGGTACCAGCCGGCTTGCCAGAGCCCGTCGTCGCCGTTGTTGGGTGCGCCGGGCGTGGGTGCTTCAGTCGTCGGCATGGCTGCTCGCGCCATCGTCGCCGTTGGGCGTGGTGATGCCCAGCCGCGCGATGCGGTAGCGGATCTGGCGCAGGCTCATGCCGAGCCGTGCGGCGGCCGCGGTGCGATTGAAGCCGCTCTCGTGCAGCGCGCGCACGAGGATCTCGCGCTCCTGCTGGTCGAGGTAGGCCTGCAGGTCGGAGGGCAGCGGCGGCGGTGCGGCCTTGGGTGGCGCGACCGGTGCGATCGGCAGCGGAGCCAGCGCGACAGCAGATGCATCGGCGGCGGGCGACGGCGGCGCCGGTGCGGATGCCGCGGCTTCGACGGAGGCAGTGAAGCCGCCCATCAGGTCGAGGTGCAGTTCGTCGCCGTCGTTCAGCGCCACCGCGCGGTGCAGCAGGTTCTCGAGCTCGCGCACGTTGCCGTTGAGCGGATGCTGCGCGAGGCGGCGCAGCAGTTCGTCCGAGAGGTGCGGCACCGGCAACCCGCCGTCCTGCGCGATGCGCGACAACAGCGCGGCGCACAGCGCGGGCAGGTCCTCGCGGCGCTCGCGCAATGCGGGTACCGCGATCTCGATCACGTTGAGGCGGTAGAAAAGGTCTTGCCGGAAACGGCCGGCCTGCACTTCGGCATGCAGGTCTTTATGGGTGGCGCTCACGATGCGCACGTCGACGGCATCTTCCTGCGTCGAGCCGATCGAGCGCACGCTGCGCTCCTGGATCGCGCGCAGCAGCTTCGACTGCATGGCCAGCGGCAGGTCGCCGATCTCGTCGAGAAACAGCGTGCCGCCGCGCGCGGCCTGGAAGTAGCCGTCGCGGTCCTGCGACGAGCCGGTGTACGAGCCCTTCTTGGCACCGAAGAACTCGGCTTCGAGCAGGTTCTCGGGAATCGCGCCGCAGTTCACCGCGACGAACGGCCCCTCGCTGCGCTGGCTGCAGGCGTGCACCGCGCGCGCCACCAGTTCCTTGCCGGTGCCCGATTCGCCGCGCACCAGCACCGGCGCCATGCCGCGCGCCACCTTGGCGATGCGCGACTTGACGAGGCGCATGGGTTCCGAATCGCCCACGAGGCGGTCGAGTGCGGCGATGCCGGTGCTGGAGGTGGCCACCACGGCGTCGCTGATGACGTTGTTGTTGACGGCGGGCGCAGCCTGCGCCAACTTGGCCGTCGGCTGCGGCGCGTGCCGCGCCTGCACCGCGGAGGCCACCACGGCGCGGAACTGTTTCAGGTCGACCGGCTTCGTGAGGTAGTCGAAGGCGCCGGCCTTCAATGCTTCCACCGCGTTCTCGGCGGAGCCATAAGCCGTCATCACCACGCAGCGCTCGCTGCGCTGGTCTTTCTGGATGCGGTGGATGATTTCCATGCCCTGTCCGTCGGGCAGCCGCATGTCGGTGATCACCGCGTCGAAGCGGCCGGCCTCCAGGTGCTCCCACGCTTCCGACACGCTGCCGGCGGCCTCGACGCGATAGCCCTCGCGCAGCAGCGTCAGTTCGTACAGCGTGCGCAGGTCGGGTTCGTCGTCGATGACGAGGATCTGCGCCGGCCGCTGGGTGGAAGGGGTGGAGTTGCTCACGGGCGTTATTGTGTCAGCCGGTTTTCGCTGGCGGCAAAGCTGACGAAGAATTCGTTGCCCTCGGGTCCGCCCGGCACCAGCGCGCGCCGCTCGTAGCCGATGGTGGCGCCGTGCCGCCGGCACAGTTCGCGGCACAGGAACAGGCCCAGCCCGCTGGAGCGGCTCTCGGACGAGAAAAAGGGCTCGAACAGGTGCCGCTGCACCGCCGGCTCCAGCGGCGCGCCGTCGCTCCACACCATCAGGCTCGGGCGGCTGCTGCCACTGCGCTGCTGAGCGGTCAGCACCTGGATCGAGCCTTCGCTCTTGCCGGCGTAGCGCGAGGCGTTGTCCAGCAGGTTCACGATCAGCCGGCGCAGGTGCTCGGCGTCGAAGCGCACCTCGCTGCTGGGCGCGTCGAGCGACACCAGCACGCCCTTGCGCTGGGTCTGGCGCACCCATTCCTCGGCCAGCACCTGCACCGCGGGGTCGAGCACGACCTGCTCGCCGAGCGACAGCACGCGCTGCTGGCGCGCGCGCGAGACGTCGAGCACGTCGTCCACGATGCGCGCGAGCCGCTGCGCGTTGTGCTGCACCATGCTCGTGAGTTTGCGGTGCGCGGGATCGGTCAGGTCTTCGTTGAGCAACGCGCTGGCCTGCGTGATGGCGGCCAGCGGATTGCGGATTTCATGCGCCACGGCGGCCGACATGCGGCCCATCGCGGCCAGCTTCTCGGTGCGGATGCGGGCCTCGAGCTCGCGCAGGTCCTGCAGGAACATCACGCACAGGCTGTCGAGGCGCTGCTCGCTGGTGGGCGTGAGCCGCGTGCGCACGCGTACTTCGCGCGCCGCACCGCGCGCCTGCGCGACGGGAATTTCTTCCGTCTGCGGCGCCCGGCGCGCGAAGGTCTGGCGCGCCAGCGCGGCCAGCGCATGCCAGGCGGGCTGGGCATGCAGCGGGAACGGCAGCGTCAGCTTCGCCAGGCCCTGGCCGAGGATCGCGTCGGCCGCCGGGTTGGCCGCATGCACCAGGCCTTCGGCGTCGATCACCAGCACGCCTTCGCTCAGGGTCTCGATCACCAGGTCGTTGACCTGCGCCTGCATCTGCGCGCTGCTGCGGCTGCGCTGCGCCACGGCTTCCTCGCGCGCCAGACGACGGGCCATTTCGTGCGCGAGCAGCGCCACCACGAACAGGCCGGTGCCGGTGAGCGCCGCCTGAACGAAGCGCGCCGACGAATCGACCGGCTGCTGCAGCCAGTGCCAGCCCGCGTCGGCCAGCAGCAGCAGCGTGACGGTGGCGGTGGTGCCCAGACTCACGATCATGGTGCCGAGCACCGCGCTCATGAGCACCGGCAGTGCGAACAGCGGGGTGTAGTTGACGCTGCCGCCCTGCAGCACCTGCAAGGCGGTGAAGGCGGCCAGGTCGATGCCGATGGTCAGCAGCCAGAGCGCGGCGAAGCCGCGGATCGGCGGCTGGACGCGCCTGTAGCGCATGCCCAGCCAGGTCGCGACGAGGTACAGGGCCGAGATGGCGATGGCCACCGGCTGCATCGTCTGCCCGATGGCAAGGGCCACGCCCTGCAGCAGCACCAGCACCAGAGCGACGAAGCAGCGCGCGCCCATGAAGCCGCGCCAGAGCCGGATCAGCGCCGTGCTCTCGTCCGGGTGCTGGTCGAGCACGTCCCAGTCGGTGACCGGCTCGCCGCGCGACCAGAGCGGGGAACTCATCGCGCGGCGGCCGCTTCGCGGTGCGCAACGCTGCAATAGACCGCGCCGCCGGGGCCGGAGATGGCGTCGGTCGCGGGCAGGTGCAGCCCGCAATGAGCGCAGCGCACCATGGCCTGCGGCGGCCCGGGCGGAGTGGGGGCGCGTTGCTGTGCCTTGGCCGCGCGCTCGCGCATGGCGTCGCGCATTTCTTCGCGCCGGTTCTTGCGCCAGAGCCAGATCGCGACCCAGAGCACCGCGAGAACGAGGAGGTATTTCATACGGGAGGCCGGGCCAGCACCACTTCGAGCACGAAGCGGGAGCCCACGTAGGCCAGCAGCAAAAGGGCGGAGCCGGCATACAGCACGCGCCGCGCCGTACGCCCGCGCCAGCCGAAGCGGGCCCGGCCGGTCAACAGGATCGCGAAGGTGAGCCAGGCGAGCACCGAGAAGGTGGTCTTGTGGTCCCACTTCCAGACACGGCCCGCGGCGCCGTACAACTGTTCGCTGAACAGCAGGCCGGCCAGCAGCGTGGCCGACAGCAGCACGAAACCGGCGGTGACGAAACGGAAGGTGAGCCGCTCGAGCGTGAGCAGCGGCACGCCGCCCTGCGGTTCGGCGGTGGCGAGACGGATCTGCTTTTCGGCGCGGGTGATCAGCCAGGCGTGCACGACCGCGGCACCGAACAGGCCGTACGAGGCGATGCCCAGCGCCAGGTGCAATGGCAGCCACGGCGAGGCCGTGACGTGCAGCGGCGTGCCCGGGAACAGGACGGCCAGCAGCACGGCGGCCGCACCCAGCCAGGCGAGCGCGCGCCGTACCTTCAGTTGCGGATACATGCGGCTTTCGACCGCATAGACAGTGAGCACCAGCCACGCAGTGACCGACAGCGCGGGCGCGAAACCGAAGCGTGGTTCGCTGCCGATGAGGCCGTGGACCAGCACCGCGGCATGCAGCAGCCATGCGATTCCGAGCGCCCACTGGGTCGATTGGCGGCTGAGTCTGGTACCGGCAGCGGCGACAAAACCATAGGCAACCGCGGTGGCGATGCCCAGCGCCACGCCGAGCGGGGAGGGGATCGCTAAAATCATCGGCCGGAGTTTAGCGTCTCGCTCTTGCGTTCCCGGCGCCCGGCTTCAAGTTCTTTCCCGTCTCCCAGGCTTCTCATCCGGCCCGCGCCATAGCGGGCAGCAAGGCATCCCCCTCATGGCCACCGCCCTCACAGAAAAGTTCTCCCGCCTCGTCAAGACGATGAGCGGCCAGGCCCGCATCACAGAAAGCAACGTGCAGGACATGCTGCGCGAAGTACGCATGGCGCTGCTGGAAGCCGACGTGGCGCTGCCCGTGGTGCGCGACTTCGTGGCGCGGGTGAAGGACAAGGCGCTCGGCCAGGAAGTGCTGGGTTCGCTCAAGCCGGGCCAGGCGCTGGTCGGCATCGTCAACCGCGAACTCGCCGCCACCATGGGCGAGGGCGTGTCCGACATCAACCTCGCGGCCCAGCCGCCGGCCGTGATCCTCATGGCCGGCCTGCAGGGCGCCGGCAAGACCACCACCACCGCCAAGCTGGCCAAGCACCTGATCGAGAAGCGCAAGAAGAAGGTGCTCACGGTGTCGGGCGACGTGTACCGACCCGCCGCCATCGAACAGCTCAAGACCGTCACCAAGCAGGCCGGCGCCGAATGGTTCCCGAGCACGCCCGACCAGAAGCCGCTCGACATCGCGCGTGCCGCGCTCGACCACGCCAAGCGCCACTATTTCGACGTGCTGCTGGTCGACACCGCCGGCCGCCTCGCGATCGACGAAGCGCTGATGACCGAGATCAAGCAGCTGCACGCGGCGGTCGACCCGGTCGAGACCCTGTTCGTGGTCGATGCCATGCAGGGCCAGGACGCGATCAACACCGCCAAGGCCTTCAAGGAAGCGCTGCCGCTCACCGGCATCATCCTGACCAAGACCGACGGCGATTCGCGCGGCGGTGCGGCGCTGTCGGTGCGGCAGGTCACGGGCGTGCCGATCAAGTTCGCCGGCACCAGCGAGAAGATCGACGGCCTCGAGGTATTCGATGCCGAGCGCCATGCAGGCCGCATCCTGGGCATGGGCGACATCGTCGCGCTGGTCGAGCAGGTCACGGCCGGCGTCGACGTGGCGGCGGCGCAGAAGCTCGCGGCCAAGGTCAAGAGCGGCGCGGGCTTCGACCTGAACGACTTCCTGGGCCAGCTGCAGCAGATGAAGCAGATGGGCGGGCTCTCCAGCCTGATGGACAAGCTTCCTACGCAAATGGCCGCCAAGGCGACCGAGGCCGACATGACGCGCGCCGAGCGCGACATCCGCCGCAAGGAAGGGATCATCCAGAGCATGACTCCGCTGGAGCGCCGCAAGCCCGAACTGCTGAAGGCCACGCGCAAACGCCGTATCGCAGCTGGCGCCGGCGTGCAGGTTCAGGAGGTGAACCGCCTGCTCAACGAGTTCGAGCAGATGCAGGGGATGATGAAGAAGATGAAGGGTGGCGGCCTCATGAAGATGATGAAGAAGATGGGCGGCATGAAGGGCATGGGCGGGATGGGCGGCCCTGGTGGCCCGAAGCTGCCGTTCTGAGCGAACGCCACACGCACATATATATAAGAAGGCCCGCCGGTTCGCACCGGCGGGCCTTCTGTCTTCAGGGCTGCGCTTCGTAGACCTGCTGCGCCTCGGCGGCTTCGTGCACGCCATGAAAAAAGCCGACCCTGAGGCCGGCTTCGGGGCGCTGTGTCTTCAGCGCATCAGGCGGTTGCCAATGCAGCAGGCCGCGCGAGGCGAACCGCATGCATCCACGCACGGCGCAGAACGGCCGGCGAGCGCGATTCCTCGGGAATCAGCAGGAAGCCGCGGTCGCGCAGCGTGGTGCCCAGTGCGATCTGGCTGGTCAGCACGGTCAGCGGGATCGCCAGCAGCAGCGGCAGGCCGACGGGCATGAGCCAGATCAGCGCGCTCGGGTCGATCATCGCGACGCCGACGGCCAGCATGGCGATCACCAGCGTCATGGGGGCCAGCTGCGAGGCAGCGACCTTCCACGGCACGGCGGCGGCTTCGCGCGGGGGCGACTTCCAGTCGAGCTTGATGCCGGTGAGGGCGACCAGCACGAACAGCGAGTGGGCCAGCATGCGGACCGGGGCCTGCACGATGGCCAGGCCGCTTTCCATCAAGGAGCTCTTGACCAGGCCCCACACACCGCCGTACTGGCGTTGCTCGCCGCGCATCAGCACGGCAGCGATGCCCAGCACGCGCGGCAGGAACAGCAGGCACAGGGTCCAGACCCACAGGCCGGCCAGTTCGGCGGGCAGCACGCTCCAGCTCGACACGAGGCTCGAGCCGCTGAGCCACAGGGCGGTGCCCAGCGTCAGGAAGGCCAGCCACAGCGGGGCGGAGACATAGGCCATGGTGCCGGTCACGAACATCGCGCGGTGCACCGGGTGGATGCCGGGCTCGGCCATCAGGCGGGCGTTCTGCAGGTTGCCCTGGCACCAGCGGCGGTCGCGCTGCAGCTCGGCCAGCAGGTCCGGCGGTTGCTGCTCGTAGCTGCCGACGAGGTCGGACACGAGCCACACGTTGTAGCCGGCACGGCGCATCAGCGCGGCTTCGACGAAGTCGTGCGACATGATGCCGCCCGACATGCCGCCGGTGCCCTTGATCGGGGCCAGCGCGCAGTGCTTCATGAAGGGTTCGACGCGGATGATCGCGTTGTGGCCCCAGTAGTGCGATTCGCCCAGTTGCCAGAACTGCATGCCCAGCGTGAACAGGCGGCCCGTCACGCGGGAAGCGAATTGCTGTGCGCGGGCATGCAGCGTGACGTGGCCGATGGCCTGCGTCGCGGTCTGGATGATGCCGGCGGTGGGGTTGGCTTCCATCAGCTTGACCATCGAGGTCAGGCAGTCGCCGCTCATCACCGAGTCGGCGTCGAGCACGACCATGTAGCGGTAGTCCTTGCCCCAGCGGCGGCAGAAGTCGGCCACGTTGCCGGCCTTGCGGTGCGTGCGGCGGGTGCGCAGGCGGTAGTACACCTCGACCTGCGGCTGGTTGGGGCTCTCGGCCAGCGCGGCGCGAAGGTCTTCCCACGCGGCGCGCTCGGCGGCGGCGGTCTCGGGGTTGTAGCTATCGGACAGCACGAACACGTCGAACTGCTTCGCGTGGCCGGTGGAGGCGACCGATTCGCAGGTGGCGCGCAGGCCGGCGAACACCGTGGCAACGTCTTCGTTGCAGATCGGCATGATGATCGCGGTGCGTGCCTCGGGGTTCATCGGGTGGTTGACGACCTGCTTGGCCGAAAGCGCGTGCTTGTCACCGCGCACCGAGACGTAGAAGCCCATGAGCGCGGTCACGAAGCCGGTCACGACCCAGCCCGAGAGCAGGCCGTACAGGCCGATCTGGCCGTATTCGAGCCAGACGTTGTTGTAGTCGGGTTGCACGCCGGCGAACAGCGTCGAGGCGATCACGGTGCTCAGTACGGTGAGCAGCATGAACGCGTTGCGGCGCTGGGCTGCGGCACGCTGCCACGGTTGGCGGGCTTCGGCCGGGCCGGCGCTTTGACGCTTGCCGCCGGCACCGAGCTTGACCAGCAGGGCAGTGCCGATGCTGTTCCAGAAACCGCGCCAGGGTCGGGGCGTCATCGAACCGCGGTTGACCGGCGGGGCGGTGACCGAGTTGGGATGGCGTTCTTCGCGGACCGCGCTGCGGTGCGAAAAATCGGTGTCGGCCAGCACGTTCAGTTGGGAGAAGTCGTTCGGCTTCATGTGATTTACCAACGTTGCTTGTCGAGGGAAGGGGTGTCGCCAATGGCAGGAAAGCGCTTGATCACGCAATCCGGCTCGGCGCCGCCAGCGCTTGCGAGCGCGGCGAGCGAATGGCCCGCGGCACGGGGCCGCGAGGAGGAAAACTGCTTTTGACGCAGGCCGTCGCGCTGCTGGCGCAGTGCGAAAGATGGGCTGGTTAGTGCTGTCATGCCAGTACAGGGGCAAACCCTGTGCCAGGCTGGAAAAACGCTTTCAGATCAACGGCTTAGGCCGATCCGGAGGTGTTTTTCGCGGGAGGAGGCTGCCGGAAGGCCTCCAAACCCCTCATTTTGTCGCCGAATCCCGACAAGCCTCCTGGGCTGGTCGGGATAGGTCATATAAATCAATGACTTAGGGGCGTCGCTACTCGGCGACAGGATCCCCGCCAGGAGCGACAGCGTCGGCCTTGAAGTGGCCCGGCGTGAGTTCGTGCTTCTGCAGAAGCCGATAGAACTCCGTGCGGTTGCGATCGGCCAGGCGGGCCGCATCGGCCACGTTGCCGTCGGTCAGTTTCAGCAGGCCGACGAGGTAGTCGCGCTCGAAACGCTGCTTGGCTTCGGCATAGGTCTGCACTTCGACCGTCGGCACGCGCAGCGCGCGCTGCACCAGCGCCAACGGAATCAGCGGCGAACTCGACAGCGCGCAGACCTGCTCGACCACATTGAACAGCTGGCGCACGTTGCCCGGCCAGGCGGCCGTGGTCAGCGCCTTCAGCGCCTCGGGCGCGAAGCCCGACAGCCGCTTGCCGTACTTGGTCGACAGGCGCTGCAGGAAGTGGTTGGCCAGCAGCGGAATGTCTTCGCGCCGCGCCGACAGCGGCGGCAGCGTGAGCGTCACCACGTTCAGGCGGTAATACAGGTCTTCGCGGAACTGGCCGGCCTCCATCGCGGCGTCGAGGTCGCGATGGGTCGCCGAGACGATGCGCACATCGACCTGGATCGACTGGCTCGCCCCCAGCGGCCGCACCGCGCGCTCCTGCAGCACGCGCAGCAGCTTGACCTGCAGCGCGGGCGGCATGTCCCCGATTTCGTCGAGCAGCAGCGTGCCGCCGTCGGCCTGCTGGAACAGGCCCTTGTGGTTGGCATGGGCGTCGGTGAAGGCGCCCTTCATGTGGCCGAACAGCTCCGACTCGAGCAGCGCCTCGGGAATGGCGCCGCAGTTGACCGCCACGAAGGGCTTGTCGGCGCGCGCGCTGGCCTTGTGGATGGCACGCGCGAGCATTTCCTTGCCGGCGCCCGAGTCGCCGCGCAGCAGCACGGAAGCGTCCGACTTGGCGACCATGCGCGCCTCGGCCAGCAGCTCGGCCATGCGGTTGCTGCGGCTCACGATCTCGGAGCGCCAGCTGTCGTCGCCGGCCTTGCTCGGCGTGGTCGCGGGCGCGCCGAGCGCCAGCGCCTGCGCGATCTTGTCGAGCAGTTCGCGGCCGTCATAGGGCTTGGTGAGGTAGGTGAACACGCCGCGCGCCGTGGCCTCGACCGCGTCGGGGATGGTGCCGTGCGCGGTGAGCAAGATCACCGGCAGCGAGGGATGGCGCTTGCGGATCTCGTCGAACAGCTGGAGGCCGTCGCGCCCGGGCAGGCGCACGTCGCTCAGCACGAGCTGCGGGTGTTCGATCTCGAGCTGCGTGAGCGCAGTCTCGGCCGAGGTGACGGCCGTGACCTGGTAGCCCGCCGAGCTCAGCCGCATCGAGAGCAGCCGCAGCATGTCCGGGTCGTCGTCGACCACGAGGAGGCGGGCGCCGGTAGTGCTCATGGGGTGGGTTTGCTTCCGTTGGGTGCCGCCGGTGCTGCAGGCGCCGTGTTGGGCCGCGCAAAGCTGCGCTCGATGGCGCGCAGCGCTTCGATGCGGTCGTTCAGCTGGTCGATGCGGCGCTGGCTGTCGCGCAGCTGCTGCACCTGCTTGTCGCGGTCGTCCTCGACGCGGCGTTGCTCCACGTAGCGCGCGGCCAGGGCGCGTGCCAGCGGGTGCAGGGCCTGGGCCTCGGGTGCGGGGTTGGCGATCACGCGCTGCAGCAGGCCCAGGGCACGCGCCAGGTCGGCCGGCACGCGGGTCTGCGAGAGCAGCAGCGCCAGCTGCATCTGCGTGGTGGGCGAATCGCCCGGGTCGCCGATGCGCGAGATTTCCGTGCTCAGGTCGGCGCCGTTCAGCGGGCGCACCTTGTCGGCGTACGACAGCATGGCCGCCTGCGGCCCCTGTGGCCCCTGCGTTATCAACGCGAAGAGCGAGGAGGCCGGCTGCGTGGCCGGCGCCTTCGGCTCCGCCTCCACCGGCAGCACGCGCGGCACGACCGGAGGCGGCGGCAGCGCCTCGGCCTCCGCGGGCGGCTTGGGCTGCGTGGCGCAGGCGGCCAGCAGCAGGACGAAAGGCACGGTGATCGCCCCGGCGAAGGTGGAACTGCGGACGAACAAGAAAGACATGGGTCGAAGAAGGACGCGAAGCGGTGAGGCGGTGATGGAGAGGGGAGCCGGTGCGATCAGGCTGTGCGCGGCAGTTCGATGCGAAAGCGAGCACCGGGCCCGCCCGGCTGCAGGGTGATGCGGCCCCCGTGGGCTGCAATGTACTCCTGCACGATGGAAAGTCCGATGCCCGTGCCTTTCACCGTGTGCTCGGGCTGGCGTTCGCCGCGGAAGAAAGGTTCGAAGATCCGGTCGCGGTCGCCCTCGGCGATGCCCGGCCCGGCGTCGTTCACGTCGATGTGGACCGCCTCGGGCGTCCCCGATACCGCCAGGGTGATGACACCGCCCGTTACCGAAAAGCGAATGGCGTTGCTGAGCAGGTTGGCGATCGCGGTGCCAAGCTTGGTGCGGTCGACCGTGATCGCGATGGGATCGCCCTCGGCCCGCACGCGCAGGCCATGCGCCTGCCACTGCAGGCGCTGGGCCTCGATCTGCTCTTCGATCAGCGGCAGCAGCTCGGTGCGCTCGCGGCGCAGTTCGCGCGCCTCGAAGGCCGCGGCGTTGAAGCGCAGCAGCGCCTCGATCTGGCCCTGCAGCGAGACGGTGTTCTGCTGCAGGATCTGCGCAACCTCGAGCTGCGCCGGGTTCAGCGGGCCGGTCACTCCGTCTTCGAGCAGCGAGACGCCCTCGCGCAGCGCGGCCAGCGGCGTCTTCAGCTCGTGCGACACGTGGCGCAGGAAGCGCGCCTTGTCGGCATCGAGCTCGGTCAGGCGCAGCCGCAGCCACTCGAGCTGCTGCGACACGCGCCGCACGTCGGCCGGGCCGCGGATGTCGATGGGCTCGTCGAGCCGGTTCTGCCCGAGGCCGACGATGGCATGCTCCAGCCGCTTGAACGGCCGAGCCAGCCAGATGCCGAAGGCCAGCGCCAGCGACACGGCCAGCACGCTGGCGGCCACCACTTCGCGCATCAGCCGGCGGCGCGCGTTCTCGATGCGCCTGGCCAGTGCGTCGTTCTGCGTTTCGATGAGGAACTGCGCCTGCTGCGCAAGGTTGGTGTTGAGCGCGTCGAGTTCGCGGAACTGCATCGCCATCGTGCTTTCGCGGGCCAGGGCGCTGTCGGCGTTGCCGCTCATCAGGCCCTCGATCACGCCGAGCTGGGCGCGCCACATCTCGGTGCCCGCGGGGGCCAGGCCGTTGTTCTCCAGGCGCTCGAGCACCTGGTGCGCTTCGCGCGCAGCGTCGTCGAAGCGGCGGCGCAGCACTGCGTCGTTGAGCACCAGCGACTGGCGCCCGGCGCGCTCCATGGCCGCGCTGCGCTCGGCCAGCGACTGGGCCGCGCCCGACAGGCGCAGCGCGCGCGCGGCTGCGTCGCGGCTCTGCGTCATCAGCGCGTCGTACTGCAGCACCGAACGCAGCGCCACGCCGACCAGCAGCGCGGTGATCAGCAAGAAGGCAAACAGCAGGAGCTGCTGGAACGAGCCCCGGATGGACGGTCGCTTCGCCATCAGTGGGCGAGCACCGGCATCGACGATTCGCTCGTCACGACCTCGCCGCGCAGCGTGTAGGCCAGCGAGCGCGTGATGCGAAGGTCGGCCATCTGACCGACCAGGCGCGCGTCGCCTTCGAAGTTGACGACGCGGTTGCAGGCGGTGCGGCCCATGAGTTCGTTCGCGTCCTTGCGCGAGGCGCCTTCCACCAGCACGCGCTGCGTGGTGCCGACCAGCGCCTGGCCGAAGCGCTTCACGTTGACGTCGATCACGGACTGCAGCGTGTGCAGGCGAGCGAGCTTCACTTCATACGGTGTGTCGTCCTGCAGCGCGGCGGCGGGCGTGCCGGGGCGCGGGCTGAAGATGAAGCTGAAGCTGGCGTCGAACTGGCAGTCGTCGATCAGCTTCATCATCTTGTTGAAGTCGTCGTCCGTCTCGCCGGGGAAGCCGACGATGAAGTCGCTGCTCAGGGCGAGCTCGGGGCGGATGGCGCGCAGCTTGCGCACCGTGCTCTTGTATTCCATGGCGGTGTAGCCGCGCTTCATCGCCATCAGGATGCGGTCGCTGCCGTGCTGCACCGGCAGGTGCAGGTGGCTCACGAGCTGCGGCACCTTCGCATAGGCCTCGATCAGCCGGGGGGTGAACTCGTTCGGGTGGCTGGTGGTGTAGCGGATGCGCTCGATGCCGGGGATCTCGGCGACGTATTCGATCAGCAGCGCGAAGTCGGCGATCTCCGCGGTGTCACCCATCTTGCCGCGGTAGGCGTTCACGTTCTGGCCCAGCAGCGTGATCTCGCGCACGCCCTGCTCGGCCAGGCCGGCGATCTCGACCAGCACGTCGTCGAGCGGGCGGTTCACCTCCTCGCCGCGGGTGTAGGGCACCACGCAGTAGCTGCAGTACTTGGAGCAGCCTTCCATGATCGACACGAAGGCCGTCGCGCCCTCGACGCGTGCGGGCGGCAGGTGGTCGAACTTCTCGATCTCGGGGAAGCTGATGTCCACCTGCGGGCGGTTCAGGCGCTCGCGGTCGTTGAGCATCTCGGGCAGGCGGTGCAGCGTCTGCGGGCCGAACACGATGTCGACGTACGGCGCACGCGCAATGATGGCCTCGCCCTCCTGGCTCGCCACGCAGCCGCCCACGCCGATCTTCACGCCCCTGGCCTTCAGGTGCTTCACGCGGCCGAGGTCGGAGAACACCTTTTCCTGTGCCTTCTCGCGCACCGAGCAGGTGTTGAACAGGATGAGGTCGGCCTCGTCCACGTTCTGCGTGGGCTCGTAGCCCTGCGCTGCGTTGAGCACGTCGGCCATCTTGTCCGAGTCGTACTCGTTCATCTGGCAGCCGAAGGTCTTGATGAATACTTTTTTCATGGGGAACTCTCTCTCATGCCCTCCACAACAGCGGGGAGGGCTGGGCAGCGCGCAGCGCATGGGCCGCGCCGCCGTCTTTGCCTACTGCGTGTTGACGGTGTCGTTCGAGGTGAACGGCCAGATGTTCAGGAACGGCTTGTTCAGCGATTCGCGTGGGGCCGAGGCTTCGTCGGCCGTGAGGATCCAGACCTCGCGCAGCAGGCCGGCGGCATCGCGCGTGTAGTTGACCAGGTACTTCTGGCCGGTGATGGCGCCGGGCATGACCAGCATGTTCTGCGGACTCCGGATGCGCGCGCCGGCCCCCAGCCGATCGGCGTGGCCGTCGAGGTCAACGTCGGGCGCGTTGAGGACCGTGAACTTGCCGCGCAGGGTGCCGATGGGGAAATTGCGGCCGCCAACGAGCGATTCGTTCTGGGTCTGCGGCCGGGGCACTTCGTCCTGGGCGCTGGCGGTGAGCGGGAAAAGGCCTGCCGCAGCAATGGCTGCTGTGCAAAGCGCTATGAAGGTGAGAGCATTCGTGGGTGTCTTGCAGCGGTTCATGGGGTTTATCCAGAGGCTGTGGAGCGGCGATTTTAGCGAGGGGGTGCGGTTCCCCGGCGCCGGCCACAGCAGGGAGTGTGGGGCTTTCGGTTGACTGGCTTTACATTTCTTTACGGGGGCCACGAACACCGGGAGTCGGCCGCTGCTCCAATAGTCGCTGTCAGCCCAAAGTGCACAAAGAACCCATGAAGAAAAATGTCGCCGTCGCCCTTGCGGGCGTGTTGATCGTAGCCGTCGCGGGCGGGTGGTGGAGCATGTCCGGGGACAAGTCTGCCGGCAAGGACGCGAAGGCTCCGGCAGCGAACAGCAACAGCGGCGGCGCGCCCGCACTCGTGACCCTGGCCACCGCGCAGAAGCAGGACGTGCCGGTGACGGTGCAGGTCAATGGCAGCGTGGTGTCTCTCAACAGCGTCGACCTGCGTCCGCAGGTGACGAACACGGTGAGCGCGGTGCATGTGAAGGAAGGCCAGTTCGTCAAGGCCGGCCAGCTGCTCTTCACGCTCGACGATCGCAACGACCAGGCCAACCTCGCCCGCGCCCGCGCGCAGCAGCAGAAGGACGAGGCCACCATGGTCGACCTGGAGCGTCAGTACAAGCGCAGCCAGGACCTCGTGGCGCAGAACTTCATCGCAAAGAGCGCGGCCGACGCCACGCTCTCGCAGCTCCAGGCGCAGCGCGCCGCCGTGGCCGCCGACCGCGCGGCCGTGCAGTCGGCGCAGGTGGCGCTGGGCTACGCCACGCTGCGCGCGCCCATCGCCGGGCGCATCGGCGCCGTCAACATCTACCCGGGCACGCTGGTGCAGCCGACGCTGTCGCTCGTCACCATCACGCAGCTCGACCCGATTGCCGTGAGCTTCCCGGTGCCCGAAGGCAACCTGCAGGATCTGCTGGAAGCCGCGCGCTCGCACGCCAAGGTCGAGGCCGTCGTCACCGGCGGCAAGGCGCCGCTGAGCGGCACGCTCGACTTCGTCGACAACACCGTCGATCCGCAGATCGGCACGGTGCGCGCCAAGGCCGTGTTCGCGAATGCCGACCAGAGCCTGTGGCCCGGCCAGTTCGTGGGCACGCGCATCACGGTGCGCATGCTCAACGGCGCCACGGTGGTGCCGGCCGCGGCACTGATGATGCTGTCCGACGGCACTTCGCTCTATGTGGTCGATGCGAGCAAGACCGCCACGCGCCGCAAGGTGAAGACGCTGCACACCTTCGGCACCAATGTGGCGGTGAGCGGCGTGGAGCCGGGCGAGCAGGTGGTGATCGAGGGCAGCCAGAACGTGCGCCCGGGCGGCAAGGTCCGCGTCGATGCCAAGGCGCCGGGTGCGCCTGGCGCAACGGGCAACGGCACCACCGGCGTCACGCCGGGTAGCGCCGCTTCTTCCGACGGCGCCGACATCAAGCCGCCGCAGCGGGAACGCGCATGAACATCTCGGAGCTCTGCATCCGCCGTCCGGCGATGACGGTGCTGCTGTCCGCGGCGGCCGTGGTCGTCGGCATCTTCGCGTACTTCAGCATCCCCGTCGCCGCGCTGCCCAGCTACAACACGCCGGTCATCAACGTCAATGCGCAGTTGCCGGGCGCGAGTCCGGACACCATGGCGAGTTCGGTGGCGCTGCCGCTCGAAAAGCAGTTCTCCACCATCCCGGGCCTGCAGACCATCAGCTCGGTGAACACGCAGGGCGTGTCTTCGATCACGCTCGAATTCGTGAGCAGCCGCGACATCGACGCCGCCGCGGTCGACGTGCAGGCCGCGCTGCTGCGCGCCCAGCGCCAGCTGCCGCAGGAGCTCACGCAGCTGCCCTCGTACCGCAAGGTCAACCCGGCCGACGCGCCGGTGCTGTTCATCGCGCTGATCTCGCCGTCGATGAACCCGTCGGAGCTCAACGACTACGCGGAGAACCTGATCTCGCCCACGCTGTCGACCATCGACGGCGTGGCGCAGGTGGGCGTGTACGGCCGCAAGGCCTTCGCGGTGCGCATCAAGGCCAATGCCGACCTGCTCAACGCGCGCAACATCACGCTCGACGAACTGGCCAAGGCCGTGAACTCGGCCAATGCCAACACGCCGGTCGGCGTGCTCGACGGCCCGCGCCAGACGCTCACCATCCAGGCCAACCGCCAGCTCATGAAGGCGGCCGACTTCGCCAAGCTGATCGTCGGCCAGCACAACGGCGCGCCGGTGCGGCTCGACGAAGTGGCCACCATCGAGGACAGCTTCGAGTCGGTGAAGACCGCGAGCAGCTTCAACGGGCAGGACTCGATTTCGCTGGCCGTGCAGCGCCAGCCCAACGCCAACACCGTGCAGGTGGTCGATGCGGTGCGCGCGCTCGTTCCGCGCTTCAAGGCCGAGCTGCCGCAGTCGGTCGACATCCAGGTGGTGAACGACCGCTCGCTGTCGATCCGCGAGGCCGTGCACGACGTGCAGCTCACGCTGCTGGGCACCATCGCGCTGGTGGTGCTGGTGATCTTCCTGTTCCTGCACCGGCTGGTGGCCACGTTGATCCCGGCCGTGACCATTCCGATTTCGCTGATCGGCGCGGTGGCGCTGCTCTATGCCTTCGGCTACAGCCTGGACAACATCTCGCTGCTCGGCATCACGCTGGCCGTGGGGCTGGTGGTGGACGACGCCATCGTGGTGCTGGAGAACATCATGCGCTACGTCGAGAAGGGCATGGACCCGTTCGCGGCGGCGCTGCGCGGCGCGCGCGAGGTGGGCTTCACGATCGTATCGATCTCGATCTCGCTAGTGGCCGTGTTCATCCCGATCTTCTTCATGCCGGGCGTGATCGGCCTGCTGTTCCACGAGTTCGCGGTGGTGGTGGCGCTGGCCGTGCTGGTGTCGGCCGTGGTGTCGCTCACGCTGGTGCCGATGCTCGCGAGCCGGCTGCTCAAGCAGGTGCCGCGCCGTGCAGGCGCGCTCGATCACGAGGAAGAGCATCCCGAGCCGGGCACGGCCATCGGCCGAGCCTTCGAGCGCGGCTATCGCGCGGTGCACGCAACCTACATGCGCTCGCTCGGCTGGACGCTGATGCACCGCAAGGTGATGCTGGCGATCGCGGGGCTGACCTTCGTCGTCACCGGCTGGCTGTTCGCGACCATCCCGAAGGGCTTCTTCCCCGAGGAGGACATCGGCCAGATCCAGATCACGACCGAGGCTGCCGAGGACATTTCATTCAGTGCCATGAAGACGCTGCAGGACCGCGTGGCCGCCACCCTCAAGGACGACGCGAGCGTCAACTACGTGAGCTCCTTCGTCGGCGTGGGCGGCCCCACGGCCACGCAGAACTCCGGCCGGCTGTTCGCGGTTCTCAAGCCGCGCAGCGAGCGCCCGCCGATGGCGAAGGTGCTCGAATCGCTGCGCCAGCGCTTCCGCGAGATCCCCGGCATTGCCGTCTACATGCAGCCGGTGCAGAACCTGCGCCTGGGCGGACGCCAGAGCAAGGCGCGCTTCCAGTACACGCTGCAGAGCGTGAACGCCGGCGAGATGGTGCCGTGGGCCACGCGGCTCATGGAGCGCATGCGCGCCGACCCGGCTTTCCGCGACGTGACCAGCGACTCGCAGAACCGCGGCCTGCAGGCCACGCTCGACATCGACCGCGACAAGGCCGGCGTGCTCGGCGTGGCCGTGGGCGACCTGCGCACCGCGCTCTACAACGCCTACGGCGACCGCCAGATCGGCAGCATCTACGGCACGAGCAACACCTACCAGGTGATCCTTTCGGCGGCCGACAACGACCGCCAGTTCGAGGAAGACGTCTCGCGCCTGTCGGTGCGCAGCACCACGGGCAGGCTGGTGCCGCTGTCGGCCTTCTCGACCGTCAAGCGCACCGTGGGGCCGACCGCGGTCAACCACCAGGGCCAGCTGCAGGCGGTGACGGTGTCGTTCAACCTCGCGCCCGACGTGCCGCTGGGCAACGCGACCGCGAAGATCGACCGGTTCAAGGAAGAGCTGAAGATGCCGCCCTCGATCATCACCACCTACGGCGGCGATGCGGCGGTGTTCCAGAGCTCGCAGTCCAGCCAGGCCGTGCTGCTGGTGCTGGCGGTGCTGGTCATCTACGTGCTGCTGGGCGTGCTCTACGAGAGCTACATCCACCCGATCACGATCCTCGCCGGGCTGCCTTCGGCGGCGGTGGGCGCGCTGATCTCGCTGAAGCTCTTCGGCTTCGACCTGACGCTGATCGCGACCATCGGCATCCTGCTGCTGATCGGCATCGTGAAGAAGAACGCGATCATGATGATCGACTTCGCGCTCGACGCGCAGCGCACCGAGGGCCTGCAGCCGGTGGACGCGATCCGCGAGGCCTGCCGCCTGCGCTTCCGGCCGATCATGATGACCACGCTGGCCGCGCTGATGGGCGCGCTGCCGCTCGCGCTGGGCCTGGGCGCCGGCGCCGAGCTGCGCCAGCCGCTGGGCGTGGCGGTGGTGGGCGGGCTGATCTTCTCGCAGGTGATCACGCTGTACATCACGCCTGCGATCTACCTGGCACTGGACCGCTACAGCGGGACGGGGCCGATGGTGGATCTGCCGGACGAGGCGCAGGCCGAGGCTGGCAGCCACGCGGCATCGCACGCCTGACAGCCGCACTGGCGCGGCGCCTGGGCGCGGCGCGCCTCAGCCGGGCTGCCGCGGGCGGATGCCCAACTTGCGCAGCAGGCGGTGAAAGTTGCTGCGGTCCATGCCGGCCTGTGCCGCCGCGCGGCTGAGGTTGCCGCCGTGGCGAGCCAGGCAGGCGGTCAGCCAGTCGCGCTGGAAGGCCTCGGTGGCATCCCGCAGCGTGGCCGCCGCGGCTGCGGGGCCGGCCGGGGCGGCAGCAGGCAAGCCGGCGGCGGCCGGTGGAGCGTCCGTCGGCGCGACCGGGGCGATCGTTTCTTCCAACAGCAGGTGCCGGGGCTCGATGGCCACCCAACGCGCGGCGCGCCCGTGTTCGCGGTACGCACGCAGCGCGGCGCGGCTGATCGCGTGCTCGAGTTCCCGCACATTGCCGGGCCAGGGATGCGCCAGCAGCGCGGCCCGCGCGCCCGGCGACAGCCGCAGGTTGCGTGCACCCAGGCGGTGCTGGTTCTCTTCCAGGAAGCCGCCTGCCAGCGCCAGCACGTCGCGGCCCCGCGCGCGCAGCGGCGGCACCACCAGCGGGTAGACCGACAGCCGGTGGTACAGGTCGGCGCGAAAGCGCCCCTGCGCGATGGCGGCGGGCAGGTCGCGGTTGGTCGCGGCGATGACCCGCACGTCGACCCGCAGCGTGCGGTCGCTGCCTGGGCGCTGCAACTCGCCGCCCTGCAGCACGCGCAGCAGCTTGGCCTGCACCGTGAGCGGCAGCTCGCCCACTTCGTCGAGGAACAGCGTGCCGCCGTCGGCAAGCTCGAATTTGCCGGTGCGGTCCTGGATGGCGCCGGTGAAGGCGCCCTTGCGATGGCCGAAGAGTTCGCTGTCGGCCAGCGTCTCGGGCAGCGCCGCGCAATTCACCTGCACCAGCGGCTGCGCATGGCGGCGCGAGCGCGCATGCAGGCGCTGCGCCACCAGGTCCTTGCCCACGCCCGTTTCGCCTAGCAGCAGCACCGTGAGGTCCGAGGCGCCCACGGTGTCGATCTCGCGGCGCAGCTGCTGCATGGCTGCGCTGGTGCCCAGCAGCTCGCGCGTGGGGCTGCGGCTGGACTGCCAGGCCTGCGCGAGTGCCTGCTCCTGCGCTGCGCGCCGGGCCATGTCGCGGATGGCCTGCGCCGCCTCGATACCCGATTCGACCAGCCGCACCAGCGCCTCCATCCGCGCCGGGCCGACCGCGTCGAAGGTGGAAGCTTCGAGCGCGTCGAGCGTGAGCAGGCCCCAGAGCGTGCCGCGCAGGCGCAGCGGTGCGCCCATGCAGTCGTGCACCGGAAGAATCTCGGGCTGGCTCGACACCAGCCCGTCGTAGGGGTCGGGCAGCTCGCAGCCGGGCGGAAAGCGCAACCCGGCCGGGCTCTCGAGCAGGCGCGCGAAGCGCGGGTGCGCGGCCACCGTGAAGCGGCGCCCCAGCGTCTCGTCGCTGAGACCGTCGACCGCGACGGCGCGCAGCGCGCCGTCCTCCAGCCGCAGCAGCGCGGCCGCATCGCAGCGCACGAACTCGCGCACGGCCTTCAGGAGGGCGCGGAAGCGTTCGCTCTCGCTGGGAAGCCCCGGCCCCTCGAATGTGGTCATTTCTGCACTCATGAGTGTCGATTTGACAACCAATTTGTGTTGTCGGTTTGACCTGGCTCAAGAAAAGAGTTTGAAAAACAAGGACTTGCGCCGGTGCGGCGGTTGGCACGGTTCATGACTGGGAAAGGGCTCCCACATACTTTCCCATTGCATCCCTCATGTTCACCGACCGCACCATTTCTCTCGTCAAGGCCACCGTTCCCCTGCTGCAGACGCAAGGGGAGGCGATCACCGCCCACTTCTACCGGCTCATGTTCACGAACCATCCCGAGGTGAAGGCTTTCTTCAACGAGGCGCACCAGGCCAGCGGCACGCAGGCACGCGCGCTCGCGGGGGCCGTATTGGCCTTCGCGGCGCACATCGACCGGCTGGAGGCCCTGTCCGGCGCGCTGCCGCGGATCATCCAGAAGCACGCGGCGCTCGGCGTGCTGCCCGAGCACTACCCGATCGTCGGGCGCTGCCTGCTGCAGTCCATCCGCGAAGTGCTGGGCGAGGTGGCGACGGACGAGATCATCGCCGCGTGGGGCGAGGCCTACCAGGCGCTGGCCGGCATGCTGATCGCCGCCGAAGAAGAGGTCTACCGCGCCAACGAACAGCAGCCGGGCGGCTGGCGCGGCGTGCGCCGCTTTCGTGTCGCGCGCCGCGAGGCCGAGAGCGAACTCATCCTCTCGCTGTACCTGGAGCCCGAGGACGGCGGCCCGCTGCTCGCGTTCACGCCGGGCCAGTACCTTACGCTGGTGCTGGCCATCGATGGCGAGACGGTGCGGCGCAACTACTCGCTGTCGGACGCGCCGGGCAAGCCGTGGTACCGCATCAGCGTCAAGCAGGAGCAGGGCGGGCGGGTCTCGAACTGGCTGCATGCGCAGGCCGTGGTCGGCACCGTGATCGAGGTGCTGCCGCCCTGCGGCGATTTCGTGCTGAAGCCCGCGCCCGCGCAAGCGCAGGGCCGGCCGCTGGTGCTGGTGACGGGCGGCGTGGGCATCACGCCCGCGATGAGCATGCTCGAGGCCGCCGCGCCCACGGGCCGGCCGATCCGCTTCATCCACGCTGCGCGCCACGGCGGCGTGCATGCCTTCCGCGAACGCGTCGATGCGCTGGCGGCAGCGCACGCCAACGTGGAAGCGCTGTACGTGTACGACACCCCGCGCGATGCGGACCGCCCGCACGCGACCGGATTCGTGACGAAGGAACTGCTCGCGCAGGCCCTGCCGGCCGACCGCGACGTGGACTTCTACTTCCTCGGGCCGAAGCCCTTCATGCAGGCCGTGTACGCGAACGGCCTGACGCTGGGCGTGCCTGCGCAGCAGATCCACTACGAGTTCTTCGGGCCGCTGGAAGAACTGCGCGCGGCCTGAGCATGCCTCAGCTCGTGGTTTCGTCGAGCGGAGTGTCCGTCGCGAGGTGGGCGGTGTCGCTCCAGCCCACGAGGCTGAAACCTTCCGGCGTCCAAAGCATGCGGTTGATCGCGGCATTGCCCAGTTGCCAGGTGCGCGGCGCCTGCAGTTCCTGGCGTGTGGCTGCGCGGTAGAGCACGTCCATCACCCCGCCGTGTGCGACCAGCACGACCAGTTCGCCCGGATGGCGCGCCGCCAGCTCGGCGGCCACGCCCGTCACGCGGTCGCGGAACGCCAGCAGGCTTTCGCCGCCCTCGGGCTCGAATTCGGGATCGCGTTCGCGCCAGAGCCTGGCCTGCACGGGCAGGGTGGCCTCGATCTCGGCGAAGCTCAGGCCCTCGAAATGTCCGAACGCCCGTTCGCGCAGGCGCGGTTCGGGTTGCACGGCCAGGCCGTGGGGCCTGGCGATTTCCTCGGCGGTCTGCCAGGCGCGCGAGAGGTCGCTGGCATAGACGACGCCGATGGGCTCGTCGGCCAGCGCACTGCCGGCGCGCTGTGCCTGCCAGACGCCCGTGGCGTTGAGCCCGATGTCGAGCTGACCCTGGATGCGGGTGTCGACGTTCCAGGCGGTTTCGCCGTGGCGAACGGCGATCAGGCGGGTGGCTTCTTCCATCCGGGGAATTCTAGAAGGCGCTACTTCCGGGCCTGCGCCGCCGGCAGCTCGATGTTGACCCGGCGCTCGCCCTGCGGCGGGTTCGGGAAGCCCTGCAGCGCGGCCTGGAACATCACCGGCAGGATCGCCGCGCTCGAGGTGTAGGGGCCGTCGTTCCGGGCGCGAGTTTCGTACACCACACGGTTGGAGCCCGCCTCGCGCAGCACGATGCTCACCTCGCGCTCGTACCATGGGTTGGCCGGCGGCGCGAACACCGGGCCGCCATACCAGCCACCGCCGTACCAGCGGCGGCCGTAGTAGCCATAGCCGCCGTAGCCGTAGCCCCAGGGACCGTTGTAGTGCCACGGATCGGCCCAGGGCGAGAGGCCGGCAGTCACGCGCGCGCCGATCTGCGCGGTGTACTGGGGCCTGGCGTCGTCGCGGCGCAGGCCGACCTTGTCGAGCGCGGCGCCGGCCATGGCTTCGAGCGATTCCTGCCGCGCGCCGTCGGCCTGCTGCGAGGGCAGGCGGTCGAAACGGTAGGTGGCGCCGGGGGCCACGGTGCCGATGGAGGAAAAGCTCTTCACGTCGCTGTCGACCACCCAGGAGGTGGCGCAGCCCGTCAGGCTTGCGGCAAGAAGAAGAGCCGAGAACGCAGATTTCATGAGGGTCTCCGGACGCTGAAGCCCAAAATTCCCCTGGGTTGCCCGTTCAGCCCTGGATGACGCGCAGGGCGGCAGGTGCCTGGGAGAGCAAATCGAAGGAAGGCGGGTCGAAGGCCTTGTCGCCATCGTCGTCCGCCACGCCTGTCGCCTTCAGACCCTTGAAGTCATACTGCGTTCCGTCGAGCAGGTGCGAAGGCACCACGTTCTGCAGCGCGGTGAACATGTTCTCCACGCGGCCGGGATACTTCTTGTCCCATTCGCGCAGCATCTCACCCACCTGTTTGCGCTGCAGGTTTTCCTGGCTGCCGCACAGCGTGCACGGAATGATCGGGAACTCGCGGTGCTGGGCCCAGCGCACCGTGTCCTTCTCGGCCACGTAGGCCAGCGGACGGATCACGACGTGCCTGCCGTCGTCGCTCACCAGCTTGGGCGGCATGCTCTTGAGCTTGCCGGCGAAGAACATGTTGAGGAAGAAGGTCTGCAGCATGTCGTCGCGGTGGTGACCCAGCGCGACTTTGGTGGCGCCCAGCTCGTCGGCCACGCGGTACAGGATGCCGCGGCGCAGCCGGCTGCACAGGCCGCAGGTGGTCTTGCCCTCTGGAATGACGCGCTTGACGATGCTGTAGGTGTCCTGGTTCTCGATGTGGAAGTCCACGCCCAGGTCGCTCAGGTATTTCGGCAGCACCTCTTCCGGGAATCCGGGCTGCTTCTGGTCGAGGTTGACCGCGACGATGTCGAAGTGAATCGGCGCGCGCGCCTTGAGCTTGAGCAGGATGTCGAGCAGCGCGTAGCTGTCTTTGCCACCAGAGACGCACACCATGACCTTGTCGCCCTCTTCGATCATGTTGTAGTCGACGATGGCTTTGCCGACTTCTCGGCACAGGCGCTTTTCGAGCTTGTGCGTCTCGCGCTCGATCTTCATGGAGTTGGCGGGAGAGGAGGCGGCGGTGTCGGCGGCGGCGGGCGCCTCGTCGATCCAGACGGCGTTCATGGGCAGGCTGCTTCGGGGAGTCGGGGGAAGGGGGTGATTGTCCCCGATCCCCATTTCGCCTGCCATCCCGCCCGTTTACGGCCCGCCTGCAGCCAGCGGCGATTCCGGAAAGGCCTGCCGCATCGCCTCCACGAACAGCCGCAGCCTGGCTGGATAGAAGCGCGCGTACGGATACACGATGTACACGGGCGCGGGTGTCGCGCGCCATTGGGGCGCCAAGTGCACCAGCCGGCCCGCCTCCAGCTCCTCGGTCAGCATCCAGGCCGAGGACACCCCGACGCCCACGCCCAGCACCGCCGCGCTGCGCAGCGCGTAGAGGCTGTCGGTGATCATGCGCGGGCGTATCGGCACCCGGCACACCTCGCCCGTGCCCTCGTGCGTGAACACGACCTCGGTCCGGTAGAAATTGCGCGCGGCCAGCCAGGGCAGGGCTTCGAGCTCGCGGGCATGCACTGGCGGCGGCGAACTCGCGCCGAAGAGGGAGGGCGCCCCCACCGCGATGCGCGGCACCTCGAAAAGACGGATCGCCACGGCATTGGGGTCCGTCACCTCGCCGACGCGAATCGCGCAATCCACACCCTCGGCGATGAAGTCGGGCGTTTCGTCGTGCGGGCTGTCGTGCAGCAGCCATTCGACCGTCACCTGCGGATGCCGCTGCAGGTACGCGGCCAGCGGGCCGACCAGCAGCTGCTGCCCGAAGGCATGCGGCGCCACCACGCGCAGCCGGCCCTCGGGCTGATCGCCCACGCCGCGCAGCTCGGCCTCGAAGGCGCTCCAGCTCAGGATCAGCTCCTTGGCGCGGTCGAAACAGCGCTCGCCGTCTTCGGTGAGCTTCATCGCGTGGGTGGAGCGCTGCAGCAGCCGCACGCCCAGCGAACGTTCGAGCGCCTGCAGGCGGCGGCTCACGGTGGGCTGGGTGGTGCCCAGCTGGGCGGCGGCGGCCGACAGGCTGCCGGCCTCGACGATGCGCACGAAGGTCTGCATCAGTTCGATGCGGTCGGCCGACGGCGGCGGTGGAAGGGGTGTTGCCATGCGTCAAGCGTATATCAATTGTTCGACGCTAAGGGCTACCTTTAGAGGAGCTCGGCCCGCAAACTCCAGCCTTCGCTTCTCGAATTCAAGGGTTTGCACCATGTCTTCCATTCAAACTACGCATGAAAAGCTGCCGGGCTCGCTGATCCTGCTCCTGGCCGCCAGCGCCGGCTTCGGTGTGGCCGCGCTGTACTACAGCCAGCCCATGCTGGGCGTGCTCGGGCCCGACATCGGCGCCTCGGCGCGTTCCGTGGGCTTCGTGCCCACGCTCACGCAGCTCGGCTACGCGCTGGGCATCCTGCTGCTCGCGCCGCTGGGCGACCGCTTCGACCGGCGCCGCATCATCCTCGCCAAGGCCTCGGTGCTGGTGCTCGCGCTGCTGGGCGCGGCGTTCTCGCCCTCGGTGGCGCCGCTGCTGATGGCCAGCCTCGTCATCGGCCTGGCTGCAACGCTGGCGCAGGACGTGGTGCCCGCCGCCGCCACGCTGGCGCCCGAGGCGCATCGCGGCCGGATCGTCGGTACGGTGATGACCGGGCTGCTGCTGGGCATCCTGCTGTCGCGCGTGCTCGCCGGCTTCGTGGCCGAGCATTTCGGCTGGCGCGCGATGTTCGTCGTCGCGGCCGTGAGCATCGCGCTCATCGGCGTGGCTGCTGCGCGCGGGCTGCCGCGCCTGCGCCCGACCACGCACCTGGGCTACGGTGCGCTGCTGGGATCGCTGGCCGGGCTGTGGAAGCGCCATGGCGCGCTGCGCCGCGCGACCTTCGCGCAGGCCCTGCTGTCGGTGGGCTTCAGCGCCTTCTGGTCGACGCTGGCCGTCATGCTGCACGGCGCGCCTTTCCACCTGGGCAGCGCGGCCGCAGGTGCCTTCGGCCTGGCCGGCGCGGCGGGTGCGCTGGCCGCGCCCATCGCCGGGCGTCTTGCGGACCGTCGCGGCCCCGAGCTGGTGATCCGCATGGGCGCCGCGCTGGTCGCCGTCTCGTTCGTGGCGATGTTGTTCGCGCCGCTGCTGGCGGCACCCGCCGCGCGGCTCGGGCTGATCGTGGTCGCCGCCATCGGTTTCGACTTCGGCCTGCAGGCCGCGCTGATCGCGCACCAGACAGTGGTCTACGGCATCGACCCCGGTGCGCGCAGCCGGCTCAACGCGGTGTTCTTCACTGGCGTGTTCGTCGGCATGGCCACCGGCTCCGCGCTTGGCGCCCTGGTGCTGGCGCAGTGGGGATGGTCCGGCGTGGCGGCGATGGCTTCGCTGTCGGCGCTCGGCGCGCTGGCCGTGCGCATGTGGCCGGCTGGCTCCGGGAAGAAGGCTGCCGCAGCCTGCGGCTCAGCGGCCTGAGTGCGGATGACGGCGGTTCACCACTCGCCGGCTTCCATGCGGATCGCCACCTCGCAGTCGTCGAAGATTTCGAGCTTGGCGATCTTCACGCGCACGCCCAGCACGCCGGGCAGTTGCAGCAGGCGCTGCACCAGCTTGCCGATCAGGCTCTCGAGCAGGTTGACGTGCTCGGCGGTGCACTCCTCGATGATGATGCGGCGCACCTTGCGGTAGTCGAGCACGTGGAAGATGTCGTCGTCCTGCGGCAGCAGCGGCTGCGGGCCGAGGCTGAGCTCGGCATCGACCAGGATCGGCTGCGGCGCCGTCTTTTCCTGCTCGAGGATGCCCAGGTTGGCGTCGAAGCGCAGGCCCTGGAGGGTGAGTGTCTGGCGGCCTTGCACGGGCATGGGAATGGACATGGTGGTGCTCACATGAGCGAGAAATCGCGCTCGAATTTCATCAGGTGCTGGCCGCCGTCCACCAGCAGCGTGGTGCCGGTGATCGAGCGGTTCTCCAGCGCGAACTTCACCGTGGCGACCACGTCGTCCGGGGTGGAGGAGCGGCCCAGCGGCGACAGCTTGTGCAGCTGCGCGAACCTGTCGTCGTCCAGCATGTGGCTCGCCAGCGTGAGGCCGGGCGCCACGCCCACCACGCGCACGCGCGGTGCAAGGGCCAGCGCCAGCATCGGCGTGGCGGCTTCGAGCGCGGCCTTGGAAAGCGTGTAGCTCAGGAAGTCGGGGTTCGGGTTCCAGAGCTTCTGGTCGAGCAGGTGGACCACCGCGCCTCGCGCGTCGCGGGCCGCCAGGTGCTCGTGCAGGGCATGCGCCAGCAGGATGGCCGCGCCGGTGTTGCTGCGCGCATGGCGTTCCATGAGTGCGTAGCTGAAGGTGGCGGCCTCGTCGTGCTCGAACAGCGCGGCGCTGTGGACCACCGCGTCGACGCCGCGAAAGCGCGCGACCACGCGCGGCAGCAGGGCGCGCGTGGCCTGTTCGTCTTCGAGGTCGGCCGCGAAGAGCGCCGAATCGCCCGAGAGCGCGGCGCAGTCGGCCACCGTCTGCTCGGCCTCGGTGCGCGAACTGCGGTAGTGCACCGCCACCTGCCAGCCGCCCGCCGCGAGCGCCAGCGCGATCTCGCGGCCCAGCCTGCGGCCCGCGCCGGTGACGAGGACGGTGCGGTGGGAAGCGGAGAAGGGGGGCGCGGCGGGGCTCATGCGAGGAGGGGAGAATGGCGCTGTGACGACAAAGACGACCCCCAGCAGTTTACCCACCGCCCTCGACCACCTCATCGCGCGCTCCGTCGAGCGCGCGGGCGGGTGGATCGGGTTCGACCGCTTCATGGCGCTCGCGCTGTACGCGCCGGGCCTGGGCTATTACGCCAACACCTCGGCCAAGTTCGGCCACATGCCCTCGTCTGGCAGCGACTTCGTGACGGGGCCCGAGTTGACGCCGATGTTCGGGCAGACCCTGGCGGCGCAGGTGGCCGAGGCGCTGGAGAAGACGGGCACCGACACGGTGTGGGAATTCGGCGCAGGCTCGGGTGCGCTCGCGGTTCAGCTGCTGCATGCGCTCGACGAGATGGGGCGCAGCGATGTGCGCTACCGCATCGTCGACCTGTCGGGCACGCTGCGCGAGCGGCAGCAGCAGGCGCTGGTGCGCTATGCGGACCGCGTCGAATGGCTCAACGAACTGCCCGATTCGATGGAAGGCGTGGTGGTCGGCAACGAGGTGCTCGATGCGATGCCCGTGCAACTGCTGGCGCGTGCGGGTGGGCAGTGGTTCGAGCGGGGCGTGGTGCGCAATGCGCAGGGCGACGGCTGGGCCTGGGCCGATCGCGTCACCGAACTGCGGCCGCCGGTCGAGGTGCCCGGCGAGCACGACTACCTGACCGAAATCCATCCGCAGGCGCGGGCCTTCATCGCCACGCTGGCCGACCGGCTCGGCAAGGGCGCGGCCTTTCTCATCGACTACGGTTTTCCCGAGGCGGAGTACTACCACCCGCAGCGCCACATGGGCACGGTGATGTGCCACCGCGCGCACCAGGCCGATGGCGACCCGTTGGCCGACGTGGGCTACAAGGACATCACCGCGCATGTCGACTTCACCGGCATTGCGTTGGCTGGGCAGGATGCGGGGCTCGAAGTGCTGGGCTACACGAGCCAGGCGAGGTTTCTGCTGAACTGCGGGTTGCTGGCGCGGATGGAAGCGGGGTCCGTCGCAGAGCGGGCGATGGCGGCGCGGCTGATCCATGAGCATGAGATGGGGGAGTTGTTCAAGGTGATTGGCTTTGCCGTCGGCGAGGATTGGGATGCGATGGGGTTTGCCGAAGGGGATCGGAGTCATACGCTTTGAGTGGTTGGCTTGGGTTGCTTTCCGGGGCCGGGACTCGCCCCGGCGGGCGACTCACTTTCTTTTGCTTCGCCAAAAGAAAGTAAGCAAAGAAAAGGCGACCCCACTGTCTGCGACCCTTCGCTGCGCTACGGGCAACCTGCGGTGCTCGCGTTTCGCGGGGTCTCGCAGAACTCGCTTCGCTCAAACAGCTGCGAGCCCTGATCCGCGAAACGCTGCGCTCCTCGGCGCAGCCAGANCGCTACGGGCAACCTGCGGTGCTCGCGTTTCGCGGGGTCTCGCAGAACTCGCTTCGCTCAAACAGCTGCGAGCCCTGATCCGCGAAACGCTGCGCTCCTCGGTGCAGCCAGGGGGGATGGGAACCCTCCCGGGCCTTTGCTTCGCTCGGCCACCAAGCCACCGCAGGCGCTTTGCGCCTGCGGTGGTTGGTATTGTTTTTTGGTATTGGCTGTTCCGGAGCCGAGCGTAGCGACGGCGTGTTTCAAATCCCTTCTGGCTGCGCCGAGGAGCGCAGACGTAGGCGGGATCAGGGCCGCAGCTGTTTGAGCGAAGCGAGTTCTGCGGACCCCCGCCTACGTCGAGCACCGCAGGTTGCCCGTAGCGAAGCGRAGGGACGCAGACAGTAGGGTCGCCTTTCTTTTGCCTACGTTTCTTTGGCGAAGCAAAGAAAAGTAGGTCGGCCGCCGGGCCGAGACCAAAAGAAAGTAAGCAAAGAAAAGGCGACCCCACTGTCTGCGACCCCTTCGCTGCGCTACGGGGCAACCTGCGGTGCTCGCGCCTGCTGTGGGGTATGGGCTGTTCCGGAGCCGAGCGCAGCGAAGGCCCGTCCCCAAATCCCTTCTGGCTGCGCCGAGGAGCGCAGACGTAGGCGGGATCAGGGCCGCAGCTGTTTGAGCGAAGCGAGTTCTGCGGACCCCCGCCTACGTCGAGCACCGCAGGTTGCCCGTAGCGAAGCGAAGGGACGCAGACAGTAGGGTCGCCTTTTCTTTGCTTACTTTCTTTTGGCGAAGCAAAAGAAAGTGAGTCGCCCGCCGGGGCGAGACCCGGCCCCGGAAAGACATCAGCCCCTCAAAACAAAGTCATAAGCTAGCAACAAAGAGTTCGTTGGCGATCCAAACCCCGCCCCCTACATTCCCGGCATGACTGCCGCCCCCACCAGCGAGGTAAATGCCCCTTCGCAGCACTTCGAAGTGCGCCCTTTCGATGCCCCGGTCGGCGCCGAGGTGGTAGGCCTCGACATCTCGAAGCCCATCAACACCGAAGACTTCACCCGCCTCCACAGGGCTCACCTCGACCACCACGTCCTGGTCTTCCGCGACCAGCAGATCACCCCGCAAGAACACATCGATTTCAGCCGCCGCTTCGGCCCGCTCGAAATCCACGTGCTGCACCAGTTCCAGCTGAAGAACCACCCCGAGATCCTCATCGTCTCCAACATCAAGGAGAACGGCGAACCCATCGGCCTCGGCGATGCAGGCGTCTACTGGCACTCGGACATTTCGTACAAGCCCAACCCCAGCCTGGGCTCCCTGCTGCATGCCCAGGAACTGCCGAGCGAAGGCGGCGACACGCTCTTCGCCAACCAGCATCTCGCATGGGAATCGCTGAGCCCCGAGCTGCAGTGGCGCATCCTCCCGTTGAAGGCAGAGCACAGCTACCTCGCCAAGTACGAGGAGTTGCGTGCCAAGAACCCCTGGCGGCCCAAGCTCTCGCAAGCGCAGATCGAACAGGTCGCGCCCGCCGTGCAGCCGGTGGTGCGCACGCACCCTGAGACGGGCCGCAAGGCACTGTTCGTCAGCGAGCATTTCACGACGCGCATCGTCGGCCTGCCCGCGCAGGAAAGCGATGCCCTGCTCGCCGAGCTGTTCGCGCACAGCGTGAAACCCGAGTTCGTCTATCGCCACAAATGGGCGCCGCACGACCTGGTGTTCTGGGACAACCGCTCGCTGATGCATCTCGCGGCGGGTACGCCCGACCACCTGCGCCGCCGCCTCAACCGCACCACGATCGTCGGCGACACGCCTTTCTGATTTCTCTTGCGGACCGACTTCAAGGCCCTCAGCCGCCGGTCTTCTTCGCGGCCTGCCGCAGCGCGCGCAGCTCGCCGTTGAGAAACTCGTTGGCGTCGCGCACCACGCCATCGGTCAGTTTCACCTTGTAGGCTTGCCCCGTCATCTCCGAGCGCGAGGCGCAGCGCTCGATGAAGTCTTCGGCCGTCACCAGTTCCTTTTTGAAGTGGTCGTACTTCGCCTGCATGTGCTTGGCGGCATCGGCGGCGTTGTATTCGCTGCCGTTGCGCATGAAGACCATGGCCGACATCTTCGAGACGCGCTGGATCAGTGTGTCGATCAGCTTTTCCTCCGTGGTGGAAGGGGTGGCGTGAGCCAGCAGGGCCGAAGCGCCGAGCAGGAGGGCGAGCAACGCGCTCCGCAGGAATCTGAATGAAGTCATTTGTCGTGTTCCCTGGCAATTTCCGGGCCATGCTAGGGCTGGCGCCACTGCCGTGTCAAACCCGGCCCGGCTCGGGTCTAATCGCAGTTTTGGCACGTGTACTCCTCTCTCCCATGAGCTCCTCGACCCCCGATCTCCCGTCGATTGCCCAGGCACTGGCCGATGCCGCGGCCGCGCAGTCGATGCGCTACTTCCGTACGCCGCTGGACATCATCACCAAGGCCGACGAAAGCCCCGTCACGCTGGCCGACCGCGCGGCCGAGACAGCCATGCGCGACATCCTTGGCGCTCGCGTGCCGGCCGACGGCATCTACGGCGAGGAGCATGGCCCCGAGCGGCTCGACGCCGGGCGCATCTGGGTGCTCGACCCCATCGACGGCACGCGCAGCTTCATCACCGGCTCGCCGCTGTGGGGCACGCTGATCGGCGTGCTGGAGGGCGGGCGCGTGGTGCTGGGCATGGTCGACATGCCGGTGCTCGAGGAACGCTGGATCGGCCACAACCCCAAGGACGGGGGCAAGGGTGCCACGCGCGACGGCCAGCCCGTGCGCGCGAGCGGCTGCACAGAAGTGGCCAAGGCCCGCATCGTCACCACCTCGCCCGACATCTTCGCGCCGGCCGATTGGGCCGCCTTCGACAGGCTCAGCCGCCAATGCGCGATGCGCCGCTTCGGCGGCGACTGCTACGGCTACGCCCAGCTGGCGGGCGGCACCATCGACCTCGTGGTCGAAACCGGCCTGCAGCCCTACGACTACCTCGGCCCGGCCGGGCTGATCGAGGCGGCTGGCGGCGTCATCACCGACTGGCAGGGCCAGCCGCTGGGCCTGAAGTCCGACGGGCGGGTGATCGCGGCGGCAACGCCCGAACTCCACCGGCAAGCCATGGCCATTCTCTCGGCCTAGACTGTTGTCCCTATGTTCCGCTGGCTGATCGTCGTCGTCCTGGCACTGGTGCTCATGAGCGGGCTGACCGCCTGGCTGCGCCGCTTCGGCTTCAGACGCCTGCCCGGCGATTTCGAGTTCCGCGCCTTCGGCCGCGAATGGCAGCTGCCGATTGCGAGCACGGTGGTGCTCAGCATGATCGCGGCGCTGGTCGCGCGCCTTCTGTAGACAAGAGACAAACAGCAATGAGAGCCTGCGTAGACATCGGCGGCACCAAGGTGGCCGTGAGCCTTTCCGCTTCGAGCGACGCGCCGCTGATCGGCCGCCGCAGCGAGCCCACGGCCAAGACCGGCGACAACGATGCGGTGGCGGTGCAGATCATGCGGATGATCGACGAGGTCTGTGCGCAGCAGGGCATCGATGCGGCGAGCATCGATCGCGTGGGCGTGTCGTCGGCCGGGCCTTTCGAGCTGCGCGACGGCAAGGTCGAACTGGCCACGCCCAACATCTGCGGCGGCATCGCCGGCCCGGCGCGCGGCCTGCCCAACACCTGGATGACCGCGCTGATCGAGGCCCCGCTGGCAAAGCGCTTCGCCCGCGTGCGGGTCGAGAACGACGCCGTGGCCGCGCTGGAGGCCGAGCGCCATTGGGGTGCGCTCCAGGGCGTGGACGATTGCGCCTACGTCACCTGGAGCACCGGCGTCGGCGTCGGCCTGTGCGTGGACGGCCGCGCGCTGCGCGGCAAGAACGGCAACGCCGGCCATGCCGGCCACAGTTTCGTGGTGGACGACGCCAGCGGTGCGCTGTGCGGCTGCGGCAACGTCGGCGACGTCGAAGGGCTGATTGCCGGCAACTCGATCGCGCGGCGCTTCGGCCAGCCCGCGGCCGATCTTTTCAGTTCGGCTGCTGGCGGCGAGCGGCATTCGCTCGAGATCGTCGATGCGCTGTGCCGCGTGATGGGCCGCATGCTCTACAACCTGATCGCCACGCTCGACCTGCAGCGCATCAGCCTGGGTGGCAGCGTGTTCTGGCACCACCGCGACTTTCTGCTGCCGAGGCTGCAGGCGCAGGTCGACGGCAAGCTGCCGCCGCTCACGCACGGCGTGCGCCTCGTGCCTGCCGGCCTGGGCGACAAGGTCGGCGACTACGCGGCGCTGGCGCTGCTCGACTGAGCGGCCACCCGCACCGGCGAAACCATGACCCAGCTGCCCCGCCGCCGCTCCTATGCCTACCTGCTGTGGCTGGTGGGCGGCTTCATCGGGGCGCATCGCTTCTATTTGGGAAGCTACCTGGGCGGCGCGGCGCAGCTGGCGCTGCTGCTGTACGGAATGGCGGGCCTGCCGGGATCGCGTTTCGGCCTGGCGCTCGTCCTGCCGTGGCTGCTGTACGACCTCTACTGGATCCACCGGCGGCTGATGCGGCAGGGCGCGGCCGAGACCGGGAATGAAGATGCTCCGGCCCCCCGCAGCGTCCGCCGCCCCGCGGCGAGCGACGCCAAGGGCTACGATCTCGCCGCCCTCGCCGAAGTCAGCAGGCTGCAGGAGCGCTTCATGGCCGCGGCCGAGGCCGACGACTGGGCCGGGGCCGTCGCCATCGGCGAGCAGGTCGTCGCCAGCGCGCGCCGCGTGTTCAAGGGCCCGCACCAGAACCTCGCGATGAGCCTGTGCATGCTCGGGCAGGCCTGCCACCAGCTCGGCGCCCTCGACAAGGCCCGGGCCTGCCTCGAGGAAAGCCTGTCCATCGGCCGCAAGATCGGCATGCCGGCGGAGGACATGGACATCACCCGCAAGGCACTCGACCAGACCCTGGCCGGCATCGACGCACGCAAGGCCCGCGGCGCGGCATCCGACGAGCAGGGCGCGCTGCTGGGCCTCCTCGAAGACCGCGAAGCGCGCTACCGCGATGCGCTGGCCCAGGGCGACCTGCCGAATGCCGAGAAGCTCTGTGCCGAGGCCGTCGCCTTCAGCCGCCGGCTGCATGGCGGCCCGGACAAGGCCGTGGTGCTCCACCTGTCCAGCTATGCGGAACTGTGCCGTCGGCTGCGCTGGAACGACAAGGCACAGGCCGCGGCCGACGAAGCCCTGGCCATGATCGGGCAGCTCGGCCTCGACGACAGCTGGCGGCGCGGACCGACCAACACCCTGGCGCTGCTGCATGCCGCGGCCGGGCGTTCCGACGAGGCGGAAGCGCTCTACAAGAAGACCATCGCCATGGCGGTTGCCGAGGCCCGGGGCGGCTCCAGCGATGGCGTGGTGCGCGCCTTCAACAACCTCGCGTTCCTTTACGCCGACTCTGGCCAGGACGAGAAGGCCGAGCTCTGCTACGCGCGCGCCCTCGTGCACCTCGACAAGCTCCCGCCGGGCGAAGGCGATGCCGAACTGCATTCCGACATGCTCAACAACTTCGCCGGCCTCTACATGGCGCGCCGCGAATTCGTCCGGGCCAAGGAACTGTTCGAGCGTTCGCTCGACATCCAGCAGCGCGACTGCCGCGGCATTTCCCCGGCGGCCGCCAATGCCCACAACGACCTCGGCCTGATCGCGCAGGAGGAGGGCGACCTGCGCCAGGCGCTGGTGCACTTCAAGCGAACGCTGCTGCTCAACCAGATCTGCTCGCCAGACCACTTCAGGAACATCGACAACGCGCAGCGCAACATCGACAGCGTGAGCATGGCGCTCGCGGCCGTCGCACACGCAGCGCGCATGGAGCCCAGCACTTGAGCATCGGCGCCGCCTTCTACGCCTTCGACCGCTACCGGCTGCGCGCGCTGGTGATCGATCCGTCCACCGTGTCGGACTTCCTGCACTCGCCCGCCGAGCAGGGCGGTCCGCACGACAGCCAGACCGTGGAACAGGCCTGGGACGTGGTGCGCACGCTGATGCCCGAGGCGATGGATGGCGAGGAGTTCGACGGCACCGACTGCCTGGGCTGCATCTACTTCACGGCCGCCCACGTGGAGCGCGCGGCGGCGCGGCTCGCGCAGTGCGACGTGGCGGAACTGGTGGGCCGCTTCACCGGCGAGCCGGCGCAGTTCAGCGAGCTTTACTGGGCCAAGGTCTGGCAGGAAGGCGGGCAGGAACTTGCGGAGTTCATGGAAGGCGTGAAGCGATTCTTCGCCGGCGCGGCCGCAAGGCGTGACGCCGCCGTGTTCTACATCGCCTGAATCGCTAACCCGGCGGCCGCACGGCCGCCACGATCTCGCCCAGCCGCCGCAGCCCCGCATCCACCGCCTTCGAATACGGCCAGCCGCAGTTGAGGCGCAGGTAGTTGTCGAAGCGCCCCGAGTTCGAGAACTGCGCGCCCGGCGCCACCAGCACGTGCTCGCGCAGCGCGGCTTCGAACACGTCCACCGACGAGCGCTGCGCCGGCAGCTCGACCCACAGCTGCAGCCCGCCGCGCGGCAGGTTCAGCCGCGTGCCGGTCGGAAAATATTTGGCGATGGCGTCCGCCGTCTGGTCGCGCTGCACGTGCAGCCGCTCGCGCAGCCGGCGCAGGTGGCGGTCGTAGGCGCCGCTGGCGATGAACTCGCCCGCGGCGATCTGCGCCAGCGCCTCGTTGTTGCGGGTCTGCGCGTACTTGAGCATCTCCACCTGCGCATGCCAGCGCCCGGCGGTGATCCATCCCAGCCGCAGCCCTGGCGCCAGCACCTTGTGCAGCGAGGCGCAATAGATCACGTTGCCCGAGCGGTCCCACGACTTCATGGCGCGCAGCGGCGCGTCGCTCTCCACGAGGTCGCTGTAGGTGTCGTCCTCGACCAGCGCGATACCATGGCTCTCGCACAGGTGCACCAGCCGCTGCTTGTGGGCGTCGGGCATCACGCTGCCGATGGGGTTCTGCAGGTGCGGCACCACCACCACGGCCTTGATGTCGTCGTAGGTGTGGATGGCGAGGTCGAGCGCCTCGAGGGAGATGCCGGTCTGAGGGCTGGTCGGGATCTCCAGCGCGCGCAGCCCCAGGCTTTCGAGCACCTGCAGCAGTCCGTAGAAGGTGGGCGACTCCACGGCCACCGTGTCGCCCGGTTTGGCGATGGCGCGCAGTGCGAGGTTCAGCGCCTCGATGCAGCCGTTGGTGACGAGCACTTCGTCGGGCGGCACCGTCATGCCGACGCGCAGGTTGCGTTGCGCCAGCGCCTCGCGGAACTGTTCGTGGCCTTTCTGCGACGAGGCGGTGGTCAGCAGCTCGGGCCGCTGGCGCAGCGCGCGCGTCATCGAGTTGCGCAGCGCCTCGGCCGGATAGAGCTCGGGGGCTGCGCGGGCGATGGCGAAGTTGAGCTTCACGCCCGTGTGCCGGCCGCGCGCCATGAAGTTGGCCATGCGCGCCCGCATGCTGACGAACTGCGCCGGGTCGGGCGGCACGCCAGCCACCGGCTCTTCCATCGGCGCGATGGCCAGCCGCTGCGGCCGCCGCACGAAATACCCCGAGCGGTCGCGTGCCTCGACCCAGCCGTCGCTCTCCATCGCGCGGCAGACCTGCAGCGCGGTCGACAGGCTGATGTCGTGCAGCCGCATCAGGCTGCGCAGCGACGGCATCTTGTCGCCCTGCTTGAGCGAGCCGATGTGGATCGCGTCCACGTAGTGCGCTGAGAGCTGGCGGTAGAGCGGTAGCGAGTCCATGGCGTCGATGTTCCCCGCATAGGGCATCCAAAAACAGATGCAGTTGCTTGGGAAAATGACCATAACAGATGCGTTTGCGGCCGGACTGTTCCGGTCGCAATAGCCGTGGCGTGTGCCTGTTTTTTGAGCGGCCGGATTTCTACGATCGATACCCGAACCACCGCTTTTCAAGGCACGCCATGATCACCACGCTCACATCCGCACCTGCCTCCGTCATCCTGGAGCCGGGCCAGTCCCTGCGTACCGCCGTCGATGCCGGCACGTGGCTGCAGGTGGCCGAGGGCCGGGTGCGCGTGGTGTCCCCGCCCGGGTGGTTCGGCGAGACGGTGTTCATGGCGCAGGCGGTGCTGGAAGAGGGCGATGTGCATCACCTGGCGCATGGCGGCTGGATCGAGGTGTCGGCGCTGGCGACGGCGCATCTGCGGATTCATGCGCCGGCGGCGGGGCTGGTTTCAGGACCCGAACAGGGCCGGCCGGTGATGCGCTTCGTGCGCTTGCTCACTGGCTGGTGAGCGTCTCATTCCGTGGCGCGTGCGAAGGCCACCGGGTGCTCCCCTCCGCGAATGTCCCCCGGCCTGCGGCCTCCTCCTTTATTTCGCTGCGGGGAGCACCCGGTGTCCTTCGCACATGGACGCAGCAGTAGTGCTGGCCGCACAAGCGCTGCGCTCATCGATCACGTCGATGGGGTGCCTTGCGCAGCGAAATAAAGGGGGAGGCCGAAGGCCGGAGGACATTCGCGGAGCAAGGCACCCCGTCGGCGTGAGCGCGCCCTGAACCGAACCGAACAGACAGTTTCAGCGCTCGCTCGCAGCCTCCCGCAGCGCATCCAGAAAGCTCCGGCGCCACCAATGGATGTCCTGCTCGCGAATGCGAGACAGCAGCTTCTGGTGCCGCTCGCGCCGCTCCTCGAGCGGCATCTGCAGCGCCTGCTGCACCGTTTCGGCCGTGCCGTGCGTGTCGTACGGATTCACCAGCAGCGCTTCCTTCAGCTGTTCGGCCGCACCGGCAAAGCGCGACAGTACCAGCACGCCCGGATCGGCCGGGTCCTGCGCCGCGATGTATTCCTTGGCCACGAGGTTCATGCCGTCGCGCAGCGGCGTCACCAGCCCGACGGCCGCCGCGCGGCACAGCCCCGGCACGCGCTTGCGCGCCACCATGCGGTGGATGTAGCGCACCGGCATCCAGTCGAGCTCGCCGTAGTCGCCGTTGATGGCACCGCACAGCGATTCGAGTTCGCGCCGGATGTCGCCGTACGCATCGACCGTCTCGCGCGTGGGCGAGGCGATCTGGATCAGCGTCGCGCTGCGCCGGTTCTCGGGGTAGTTGGCCAGCAGCTCGCGGAATGCGCGCACGCGCTGCGGAATGCCCTTGGAGTAGTCGAGCCGGTCGATGCCCAGCAGCAGCCGGCGGCTCGAATACTCGCGCTTCATGGTCTCGTACATGTCGCGCGACTCCTTCGCGTGCGTGAGCGCCGCGAACTCGTCGACGTCGATGCCGATCGGGAAGGCGTTGCTGCGCACCGTCTGCCCGTAGGCGCGGTACATGTCGTTGCCCAGGTACTCGCCGTGGGCCTCGTTGCGCACGTAGTGCTCGAAGTGCTGCACGTCCTGCTGCGCCTGGAAGCCGATCAGGTCGTAGGAGAACAGCGAGCGCATCAGCCACGCGTGTTGCGGAATGGCCGCGGTGATGATCTGCGGGGGCAGCGGAATGTGCAGGAAGAATCCGATGCGCTGCCTGCAGCCCATGGCGCGCAACTCGGCCGCCAGCGGGATCAGGTGGTAGTCGTGCACCCAGATGATGTCGTCGTCCTTCAGCAGCGGCAGCAGCTTGCGCGCGAACAGCTGGTTCACGCGCCGGTAGCCGCCGATGAAGCCGGCCTCGAAGTGCGCCAGGTCCAGGCGGTTGTGGAACACCGGCCACAGCACGTCGTTGCTGTAGCCGAGGTAGTAGCTGTCGTGGTCCTCGCGGCTCAGGTCGATGGTGGCCAGCGTGACATTGCCGGCCTGCTGCCTGTGCAACTCGCCTTCGCCGGCCGGGCCTTCCTCGACGATCTGTCCGCTCCAGCCGAACCACAGGCCGCCGCTTTGCTGCAGGCTCTCGCCGAGCGCCACGGCGAGGCCGCCGGCCGCCGGCTTGCGCGGGTCCGCCACGCGGTTGGAAACGACGACGAGCCGGCTCATATGCAGGAATCCCAGGGCGCCGACAGCCGCACGGCGGCATTGATGATGCCGACCATCGAATAGGTCTGCGGAAAGTTGCCCCACATCTCGCCGGTGACCGGATGCGTGTCTTCCGACAGCAGGCCCAGCGGGTTGCGTGCCGCGAGCATGGTCTCGAAGATCTGGCGCGCCTCGGCCTTGCGGCCGATCTTGGCGAGCGCGTCGATGCGCCAGAAGGTGCAGATGTTGAAGGCGGTCTCGGGCTTGCCGAAGTCGTCGGCCGCCTCGTAGCGGCGCATGTAGGGGCCGTCGCAGAGCGACTTCTCCATGGCGTCGACGGTGGAGATGAAGCGCGGGTCGCGCGCGTCGATCAGGCCCACTTCCACCATCAGCAGGATGCTCGCGTCGAGCTCGTGGCCGCCGAAGCTCTCGGCGAAGGCCTGGCGCTCCTCGCACCACGACTTGGCGAGGATCTCTTCCTTCATGCGCGAGGCATGGCCGTGCCAGTAGGCCGCGCGCTCGGGCAGGTTCAGCGCGCGTGCGATCTTGGAGAGCCGGTCGCAGGCGGCCCAGCTCATCAGCGCCGAGCTGGTGTGCACGCGGGCGCGCGTGCGCAGCTCCCACATGCCGGCGTCGGGCGTGCCGTACACGCGCACCGCCTGCTCGCCCACCGCCTCCAGGTGCGGAAACTCCGCCACGCCCGCGCGGCTGAGCAGCCGATGGTCGTGGAAGGCCTGTGCCGCGCCGAGCACGATGTTGCCGTACACGTCGTGCTGGAAGTGCTCCTGCGCCTGGTTGCCCACGCGCACCGGACCCATGCCGCGGTAGCCCGGCAGGCCCTCGACGAAGGACTCGGGCAGCTCGCGCTCCAGCCCGATGCCGTACAGCGGCTGGATGTGCTCGCCGTGCGAGCCGATCACCACGTTGCCGAGCCAGCGCAGATAGTCTTCCATGGTGCCCACTTCGCTCAGCGAATTGAGCGCGCGCACCACGAAGAAGGCATCGCGCAGCCAGCAGTAGCGGTAGTCCCAGTTGCGCTGGCTGCCCGGCGCCTCGGGGATGCTGGTGGTCATGGCGGCCACGATGGCGCCGGTGTCCTCGTACAGCGAGAGCTTCAGCGTGATGGCCGCGCGGATCACCGCCTCCTGGTACTCGAACGGAATGGCCAGGCGCTTGCTCCAGGTGCGCCAGTAGGAGATGGTTTCCTGCTCGAACTTGCGCGCGGTGTCGGCGATGCCGTCGAGCAGCGTCTCGTCCACGCCGAACATGAAGTTGTATTCGCGCGAGATCACGAAAGGCTGGCGCGAGAGGATGTGCGAGATCGAGGCGTCGGTGTTCAGCCGCAGCGTCACGTCGGGCCCGACATAGCGGATGTGGTTGCTGCCGCGCGTCACCTCCTCCGGCGCCACGGCGCCCCATTGGAAGCGCGGGTCGAGCGCCACGCGCACGCGCGGCGCACCGGCGATCGGCCGCACGCGGCGCACCATCATCAGCGGGCGGAAGTAGCGCGAGCGGCTGTAGAAGCGCGGCGCGAAGTCGGTGATCTCGATGCCCTGGCCCGCGCTGTCGAACAGCTGCGTGCGCAGCACCGCGGTATTGGGTTCGTACCACTGCTTGCTGGAGGCGAAGTCCTCGATCTCGATGGCCCAGGCGCCGGCGTCCTCGCCGGGATGCAGCAGGGCATTGAACACCGGATCGCCGTCGAAGCGCGGCAGGCAGCACCACACGGCACGGCCGCGTGCGTCGATGAGCGCGCTGTAGGCGCAGTTGCCGATCACGCCCACGTTCAGCGAAGGCTCGGCCGGCGGCGCGAAGCCGCGCGGTCCGGGCGCGGCGGCGGCCTTCGCATCGACCGGGGCCTTGTCGTCGGGGCCGGCGGCACCGGCCAGCGCCTCGCCTGCGCGGTCTTCGGGAGCCTTCATCAGTTGTTGCTCGCTCATCGGGGGCTCCTCGGGGATTCGGTGTTCTTGTTTCCTGGGGCTGCCAGCAGGTCGCGTGCCTGCACCAGCCACTCATAGACGTCGCGCGGCGAGTCGAGGCGGTGCAGCGCCAGGCTCGGCCCGGAGCCGACCTTGACGGCGATGCCGCCGCGCGGCTGCACCACGGCAAAGCCGGTTTCGTCGGTGGTGTCGTCGCCGAGGAAGACCGGCATTCGGCCTGCGAACGGCGCTTCGGCCATGAAGGCCTCGATGGCGATGCCCTTGTGCACGCCGGTGGGCTTCACCTCGAACACGAACTTGCCGTGCATCAGCTCGAGCTGCGGTTCGTGCGCGATGGCGCGCGACATCGCGTCGCGGCACACCGCCTCGAGCTGCGGCGCGAGCCGGTAGTGCAGTGCGATGGCGGCGTGCTTGCGTTCCACCAGCAGGCCTTCGTGCACGCGCGCGAGTTCGTTGGCGATGTCGAGGATGGACGCGAGATCGGGCGCGCGCTGCTCCTGCATGTGGCCCTCGGCGTTGCGGCGCTGCACGCCGTGTTCGCCGGCCGCGGGCAGGCGCAGCGGGGCCAGGAAGCGGTCGATGGAATCGATCTGGCGGCCCGACACCACGGCGAGCGCACCGCCGAGCAGGTCGCGCAGATCGCTCAGCAGGGGCACGAGGGCAGGGGGAATCTCGATGGCTTCAGGCGTGGGCGCGAGTCCGACCAGCGTACCGTCGAAGTCGAGAAAGAGGGCTGCGTCCCGGCCTAACGGAGGAGGCAACTGCAAGTTGCTGGAGGACTTTGGCATTGGGAAAAACCATAACACGCGACATCATGCGCGCGTGTCGGCAAATGCCGAATCTCCCTTTGGCGTCAGCGGGCGGCCGTTTCAGGTTCGTGCCGGCAGCGATGCCGCGACGGCTTCCACCCGCGCCCGGTGGATCGCCTCGCCGATCTTCGGGCCGGTGGCACCCGACTGCTGCGCAGCCTTCGCCACCGCGTCGGTGGGCACTGCCGCCGCCGTTGCCAGCACCGCGAGCAGGCGCTCGCGCTGCGGGTAGGTCGCGTCGCCGAAGCCGGGCCGGCCGCGCGCATCGCACTCGCAGGCCAGCAGCGCCTCGGCGAAGCGTGCGGGCTTGCGGAAAGCATCGCAGCGCTCCAGCAGGCGCACCAAACCCGTTGCATCGAGCGCGCCGCTGCCGTCGACGTGGCCATGCTCGCGCGCCACCACCTCGGCCAGCTCCCGGATGTCCACCGGCACGCGCCAGCGGTCGCACACCTGCTGCAGCTGCGGTTGTCCAACGCTGCGCATGAGGCAGGCGAAGCGCACCGCCAGCGAGACCTGCAGGCGCGCACCGGCATCGATGGCCGCCATGGGTTGCGTGCCGGTTTCGATCCCGGGCAGCAGCACGGCCAGCGCGCCGCAGTCGCGCAGCACCTCGAACATGCGCGAGGGATGCGCTTCCATCAGGCCGCGCGACAGCTCCTGCCACACGCGTTCGGGCACCAGCGCATCGGCCTCGCCGGCCGCGACCATCTCGCGCATCAGCGCCATCGTTTCCGGGGCGACGGAGAAGTCGTCGAAGCGGGCCGCGAAGCGCGCCACGCGCAGGATGCGCACTGGGTCTTCACGGAAGGCGTCGGTCACGTGGCGCAGCACCTTGTCGCGCAGGTCGCGCTGGCCGTGGAAGGGGTCGGCCAGCGCGGCGGGCGTGGGATCGAAGCGGCCGTCGGCGCTCACCAGCTCGGCCGGCAGCGCGATGGCATTGACGGTCAGGTCGCGGCGCGCGAGGTCCTGTTCCAGCGTGACGTCGGGCGCGGCATGCACGGTGAAGCCGCGGTAGCCCGGGGCGCTCTTGCGCTCGGTGCGGGCCAGCGCGTATTCCTCGCGCGTCTCGGGGTGCAGGAACACCGGAAAGTCGCGTCCCACGGGCAGGTAGCCCCGGGCCACCATTTCTTCGGGCGTGGCGCCGACCACCAGCCAGTCGTGGTCGGACACCGGGCGCTCCAGCAGGCGGTCGCGCAGTGCACCGCCAACGAGAAAAATCTTCATGGGTGCAGTGTAGGGATACTCCCGGGTTCAAAAAATAGAACGGTCGTTCGATAATTTTCGGCGAAGACCGGGTAATCGTTCGTCGACCGGACGAAATCAAGCGGCAGACACAAGCCAGCCCCCGAAACCGCGGAGGGATCTTTCAACCAAAGGAGTAATTCGCATGAAGAAGACGATGTTTGCGCTGGCGACTCTGGGGGCCTTGGCGTCCGGAAGTGCGATGGCGCAACAGGCCGGCGACTGGGTCCTCGGCACCGGCTGGTTCCATCTGTCACCGCAGGATTCCAGCAAGCCGCTGACCGTGACTTCGCCCATTCCGGCCGTGCTGCCCGGCTCCGGCGCAAGCGTCAGCGATTCCGACACCCTCGGCCTCAGCGCCATGTATTTCATCGACAGCCACTGGGCGGTGGAAGGCGTGTTCGGCGTGCCGCCGAAGTTCAGGCTCGACGGCACCGGCACGCTGGGCCGCGTCGGCCAGCTCGGCGAGGCCCGCCAGTGGAGCCCGACCATCCTGGGCAAGTACTACTTCAACGAGGGCAGCGACGCCTTTCGTCCCTATGTCGGCCTGGGCGCCGCCTACGTCTGGTACAGCGGTGTCAAGCTGACCCCGAACCTGCAGGGCGCGCTGGCCAGCCAGTTCCACCAGTCGCCGTTTGCGGTCAACACCACGGCCAAGCTCGACAGCTCGTTCGCACCCGTGGTCAACGTCGGCGTGGCCTACCAGTTCGACAAGCACTGGGGCCTCTCGTTCTCGGTGTCGTACATCCCGCTGAAGACCAAGGCCAGGCTGACCACGACCTCGGTCACCGGCCTGCCGGTGGCCACCAGCGAGGCCAGCCTGAAGCTGAACCCCATCGTGACCTACCTCGCGGCCACCTATCGGTTCTGACCTGCCGCCTGTCTCGAGGACCCTAGCGCCGTGTGCGGTAGGGCTCTTCGAATGGCAGGAAGTCCTTCTCCGCCAGTGCATCGTCGATCCAGGCCTTGACGCCCGGCAGCGCCTGCACGCGCTCGATGTAGGCCGTGATGTGCGGCGGCACCGGCAGGCCAAAGGTCTTGATGCGCGTGCCGACCGGTGCGAAGTAGGCGTCGGCGATGCCGAACTGGGCGCCGAACAGCATCGGGCCGCCGTGCGCCTCCAGCAGGCCGCTCCACATCTGCACGATGCGCGCGAGGTCGCTGGCGACTTCAGGCACCTCCTTCATCAGCCGCGCACCCACTTCGGGCAGCGAAGCCTCGATGTTCATGCCGCAATGGTTGCGCAGGCCGCCGAAGCCCGAATGCATTTCGGCACAGACGCTGCGCGCGCGCGCACGGTCGGCCACCGACCGGGGCCAGAGCTGCTTCTCGGGGAAGGCCTCGGCGAGGTATTCGGCGATGGCCAGCGTGTCCCAGACGACGAGGTCGCCGTCCACCAGCACCGGCACCTTGGCCACCGGGTTGAGTGCGCCGATGGTGTGCTTGAACTGCGAGTCGGCCTCGAACGAATCGAAGCGCAGCACGACTTCCTCGAAGTCGATGCCGGCCTGCTTCATCAGCACCCACGGCCGCATCGACCATGACGAGTAATTCTTGTTGCCGACATAGAGCTTGCGCATGAGAGGGGCCTCCGGTTCGTTGCGGGGATTCGGGGAAAGCCTTCGATGCTAGCCGGGCGCTGCGCCGCGATTGATGCCGAACGCAGCGCGAATTGATGCGGGGGCGCCGCGCTCAGCGTTTGCGGGCGTCGCCGCCATCGCCCTTCGTCGGACCGCCCATGCGCTCGATCAGGCTCACGAGGTGCGGCACCAGCGCCAGCACGGCGAGCGCGAGCAGCGCGCTCAATATGGCGGTGGTCTCCCGGCCGAGCCCGCAGGCCATGCCGATGGCGGCCGTCATCCACAGCCCCGCGGCGGTGGTCAGGCCCTGCACATGGCTCTCGTCCTTGCCCTGCTTGAGGATGGTGCCGGCACAGAGAAAGCCCACGCCCGCCACCAGCCCCTGGATCACGCGGCTCATGTCGGCTGGCACGATGCCGGTCTGCTGCGGGATCAGCACGAACATCGCCGAGCCGATGGCCACCAGCATGTGGGTGCGCACGCCCGCGGCCTTGCCCTGCTGCTCGCGCTCGAAGCCGAGCACGAAACCCAGTGCGCCCGCGAGCGTGAGGCGCAGCACGATGCGCGTGATCTGCGCGACGTCGGCCGCGTCCGAGAACTCGGACGCGATGGTGGCGAGGACCTCGTCGCGCCAGCTCATCGGGCAGGCCTCAGGGCAGGTCTTTGTTCGGTTCCGGCTCGGCCGCGTCGCGCGGACCCACGCGGCCCAGGCGCTCCTTCAGCGACTGCGGCCGGCCGCTGATGATGGTGGCGTAGTTGGTGGTGTTGGCCAGCACCTTCTTCACGTAGTCGCGCGTCTCGGTGAACGGCACGTTCTCGGCCCAGATGGCCGCGTCGAGCACCGGCCCGTTGCGCCAGCTGCGTGGGCGGCCGGGGCCGGCGTTGTAGGCGGCAGCGGCCAGCGCCATCGATCCGTCGAAGTCGTCGAGCGCGAGCTTCAGGTAGTTGGTGCCGATGGTGATGTTGGTCTCGCGGTCGTTGATCTGGCCGGGCGAGAAGTCCGACATGCCGATCTTGCGGGCCGTCCAGCGCGCGGTGGCGGGCATGACCTGCATCAGGCCCGAGGCGCCGACGCCGGAGCGTGCATCCATGATGAAGCGGCTTTCCTGGCGGATCAGGCCGTACACGTAGGCCGGGTCGAGGCCGATGTCCTGGGCCTTGCGCAGCACCGTGTCGTGGAAGGGCATGGGAAAGCGCTGCTCCACGTCGACCACGCCCTTGGTGCGCTCGCTGGTGTTGATGCAGCGGTCCCACACCTCGCGCTGGCAGGCGAGGTCGGCCGCGGCCAGCAGCGCGCGGTCGTCCATGCCGCCCTTGTCGTGCAGGTTGGTGGCGTAGTTCCACTCGCGCGTGCCTTCGGGGCGCAGGCCCATCGCGATGGCGTAGAGGCCGCGGGCGAGCGCCGGGTTGTTGCGCGCGGCGGCCTTTTCCTCGGGCGTGAGCGGGGCGGGGCGCGTGGGCACCACGGTGCGCTGGCCGAGTTCTTCGAGCGCCAGCATTTCGTAGAAGCCGCGCGAGCCGGCGATGCTCTGGTAGAGCTCGCGGGCCTGGGCGCGGCGGTCGTCGCCGCCGATGCTGGCCAGGGCGCGGGCCTTCCAGTAGACCCAGGTCGGGTCGAGCTGGGCGGTTTCGCTCATGGCGTCGATGGCGGGCGCCACCTCTTTCCACTGGCCCGCGCGCAGCGCGGCGCGCACGCGCCAGCCGAGCATGTCGTCGGACAGGTCGCCGTTCTTCGTGACGTTGGCGAAATAGCTGCCGGCCTGCGGCCACAGCTTGATGGCGGCGGCGCGGCCGATGGTGCCCCAGAGCCAGTTGCGCTCTTCGGCCGAGAGCATCGGGCCCCACTTGCTGTCGAGCTGCGAGGCGGCCAGTTCGGGATCGGCAATGGCGACCTTGATGAGCGCCAGCACCACCAGCTCCTTGCGCGACTTGGCGGCCACGAAGGCGCGGCCGGTCAGGAACTTGGCCGAGCTGGCGTTGAGCTCGTCGAACAGCGGCAGCGCATCGGGCGCGGCGATGTTGACGGCGGCGCGCGCGGCCTGCGGGCGGTTGGCCTCGATGGCCAGGCGGGCCTTCTTCCAGACGTCGTTGGTCGACATCAGGCGGGCGGCGACCATGCGGTCCGCGGCGGTGAGGCAGCCGTCGTCCAGGTCTTTCTGGGCGAACCAGCTGCGACGCACCTCGTCGGCCTGCGCCTGCGTGGCGGTGCCGCTGCGCAGCGTGTCGACCAGGACCGCGTAGCAGCGCACCTGTGCGTCGTCGCCCATGCGGAAGCCGTCGAGCGAGGCGGAGAAGTTGTCCCAGTCGCGGCGCTGGCCGGTGAGCAGCAGCCAGTCGTTGCGCAGGCGGTCTTCCTGGTAGGTGCCGGGGTAGCGCGCGAAAAAGTCCTGCACTTCGTTGGGGGCGGCTTCCTGCAGGCGTGCCTTGAGTTCCCAGTAGGCGGCCCAGGGTTCCAGCGCATGGCCTCGGGCTTGCGGCAGCAGGGCGGTCAGGCGGGCTTTGTCGCCGCGCTGGAAGGCCTGCTTCATCTGGATCAGCACGTCGTCGTTGGTGTTGCCGTTCTGTGCCGCCGCGGGTTGCTGCAAGAGCAACGCGGCGAGGGCCAGGACAGCGGAAAAAACGAGTGCGGGGGTTGTGTTGCGCGGGTGGGCGCGCTTGGGTGCCAAAATGCTTGGGAACTGCATCGGGGGATTATGGACAAGTCAAAGGATGCCGGCACTTCGGCGACGGCGAGTTTTCTGAAGGATCAGCTGCGCAAGGCATTGATCGCACAACGCCTGGCCATGCCGGACCGGCTGACACGCGCAGACCTGCTGCAGCGCGTGATGCGCATCTGGCTGGTGGGCCGGCCCGACACCGTGATCGGCGCCTACTGGCCGATCAAGGGCGAGTTCGATCCGCTGCCCGCCCTGCACCGCTGGAAGGAAGACGGTGAGCTGATGGAAGAGCCGCAGCGTCGCCGCATCGGACTGCCGGTGATCGACAAGGTCCACAAGACGCTGACCTTCCATGCCTGGTACCCGGGCTGCCAGATGGAAGAAGATGCCTACGGCATTCCCAAGCCCAAGGACACCGAGCTGATCGTGCCGACCCTGCTGTTCGTGCCCTGCGTGGGCTACAGCGCGGGCGGCTACCGGCTGGGCTACGGCGGCGGCTTCTACGACCGCACGCTGGCCGCGCTGGAGCCGCGGCCGTTCACGGTGGGGCTTGGGTTCACCCACGGCTTCCTCGAAGACTTCGAGCCAGAGGCGCACGACTTGCCGCTCGACGCGATCCTCAACGACAACGGCGTCGTCTGGCCAACGAGCTGAGCGGCTCGGTCAGTCGATGTTGTCGACGGTGTCCGGATCGGGCACCTCGCCGATGGTCTCGCGCGTGGTCACGGCCTGCAGCTGCAGCCAGTCGCAGAAAGCCCTGATCTCCGGGCGAAGCGCGTTGCGCGGCCCGGCGATGAGCCAGTAGGACATCGGCGAGTCCATGCGGTGCTGCGGCAGCACCTCCACCAGGTCGCCGTTGGCGAGGCTCTCGGCAATCAGCGAACTGCGAGCCAGCGTCACGCCCTGGCCGGTCAGCGCGGCCTGCACCATCTGGTAGGCGTAGTTGAAATAGAGCCAGCGCTTGGGCTGCGCGCGCTCCAGCCCGTTCACCTCGAACCAGCGACGCCAGGTCAGCCACTCCAGGTGCGTGCGGTGCGCGTCGCCGGCCTCGATCAGCGTGAACCGGGTGATGTCCGCGGGCGTCTTGATGGGCGGGTTGCTCTTCAGCAGCCAGGGGCTGGCCACGGGCGTCAGCGTTTCGCCGAACAGGCGCACGGCGCCGGCCGGCATGCTTTCACGCGGGCCGTAGCGCAGGGCGATGTCCACGTCGGCCACTTCGAGGTCGACCGCGACGTCGCTGGCGTCGATGCGGATGTCGATCTCGGGGTTGTCGCGCTGGAAGGCCTCCAGCCGCGGAATGAGCCACATCGAGGCGAACGAGGCGAAGGTGGTCAGCGACACGCTCTGGCGCCCCGCGCTCTGGCGGATCTGGCGCACGGCCATGTCGATGCGCGGCAGCGACTGCTGCACCGCCAGCAGCAGCAGGGCGCCGGCGCTCGTGAGCTCCACCGCGCGCGTATGGCGCAGGAACAGGGCCACGCCCACCTCTTCCTCGAGCGACTGGATCTGGCGGCTCACGGCCGACTGGGTCAGCGCCATTTCTTCCGCCGCGGCGCGGAAGTTCAGGTGCCTGGCCACCGCCTCGAAGGCGCGCAGGTGCCCGGCGGAGATCGGGCGGGAGCGCAAATGGGTCTGCGAATGTTGCATGGGTATGACTTTGGAGGGCGAGTCGGCGTCCAGGTCGATTGATGCTGAACGCGCATCAGTAGGCTAACTCGTTTTCATTGGACCGCCAACGCCGTAGAAACGATCATTCATTCCCGAACTGCGCTATTGCCTCTTTCTGTCAAGCGCTTCGGCAAAGCCCAAGGAGTTACACCATGTCCACCGCTGTCTGCACCACCGAATCGTTCTCGCCCCTGTCCGTTCCCGCTCGCGCCGCCGCCGTTCCGCCGGCCGTTCGCCGTGGCGCCTGGCAGATCGCCCCCGGCGAGGCAATGAGCCTGAAGGCACGGTCGGCCAGCATCCTGCGGGTCAAGCAGGGCCGGGTGTGGATCACGCCCGACGCCACGCTGCGCAATCCCAGCGAAGACCTGGTACTCGCACCCGGCGAATCGCTGACGGTGGCCGCGGGCCAGCGCATCGTGATGGAGGCGTGGGACGGCTACGGCGCGACCTACAGCTGGGACAACGCCTGATCGACCGTCCGCCTCCAGGAGCTGAAAAAGCGGCCTTCGGGCCGCTTTTCTCTTTTGGGGAATCCAACCGCTCCATTTAGCAGTTGATGTCGAAGCTGGGCCGCAGTTCCAGGAAGTGCCGCAGGGCCGCCTCGCCGTCCAGCACCTGCACGCCGGCCATCAGGTCGAGGCCCTCGCATTCGGCCAGCCCCATGCCAAAGCCGCTGTAGCGGCGGGCCTCCAGGGGCGCCTCGTAGAGCACCCTGACGTCGACGTGGCGCGGGTCCTGCTCGATCTGCCGCATCAGCGTGTCGACGGCCTCGCGCGGGCCTTCCAGGTGGTGACAGAAACGCAGGCCGTCGAACACCAGCAGCCCCGTGATGCCGCGCTCCGCGTTGCGCGCGCGTGCCCGGGAAGTGATCGACCCCACGGCGGCCGGGGACTGGTCCTGGGCCAGCGTGCTGCAGTAAAGGACCTCGTGGAGCGGGAGTTTCTGCCGTTGTTCGTCTGTCATGCGTCTTGCGGGGGGAGGACGTGTGCAGTGTAGGAACCCCGGGGACGCCGCGAAATGTCAAAAGACACAGGCAAACGGCCTATAGTGAAGCGTGAAATTCGAGGACTATCCCGTCGCCGCGTCGCCTCCCCAGGGCATGAATCCGTGCGACCAATGCGCATTGCGCCGCCTCGATGCGTTCCTGCCGGTCTCGGGCGAGGAACTCGCGACCATCCAGGCGTTTCGCGTCGGCTCCCGGCGCGTGGAAGCCGGCAGCTCGATCATCGACGAGCACCGGCGCAGCCCGCAGCTCTTCACCCTCTATGCGGGCTGGGCCTTTCGCTACAAGACCCTGAGCGACGGCCGGCGGCAGATACTGAGCTTCCTGCTGCCCGGCGACTTCCTTGGCCTGCAGGACGAGTTCGCCGACGGCCACACGCACGGCGTCGAGGCAGTGACCGACGTCACGCTGTGCGCGTTCTCGCGCGAGCGGCTCTGGGAGCTGTTCCATGCCCAGCCCAAGCTCGGCTACGACATCACCTGGCTGGTGGCGGGCGAAGAAAAGATGGTCGACGACAGCCTCGTCACCTCGGGGCGGCGCAACGCCGGCGAGCGCGTGGCCATGCTGCTGATGCACCTGTACCGCCGCGCGGAGCGCGTGGGCATGGTGCGCGACGGCTGGGTCGAGTTTCCGTTCAACCAGCAGCACATCGCCGACGCGCTCGGGCTCTCGCTGGTGCACACCAACAAGACGCTGCGGAGGCTGCAGCGCCTGGGGTTCTACAAGATCGACGCCGGCTGGCTGCGCATCATGGAGCCGCATGCGCTGGAAAAGCTGGGCGATTACTTCGAGCGCCCGATGCGTCCCACGCCCTTGATCTGAGGAGACGGGTCCTTCAGCGCGTGGCCGCCAGCTCGCGCAGGTCTTCCTGGTAGGCCTGCAGCCGGCGCACGGCCTGCGTGCGCTGGCTGGCGGTGGTGCTGTTGTGCAGCGCCGCCGTGTTGCGGCAATCTTCCTGCCGTAGCGCCTGCTGATGTTCGCGCCAGGGGCCGGGCGGCGGCTCTGCAATGCGCTGGATGTAGTCGTGCAGCGCGGCGCGCGCCTCGGCGGGCGATGGCTTGCCGGCGACGAAGCCGCGCAGCACCGCCAGTGCGTCCTGCTGGCGCCTGCGGCGCTCGGCATCCGTCAGCTGCGGGTCGAACACCGACTGCGCCGCCTGCTGCTTCAGCAGGTCGCGCTGCTCGTCGGTGAGCCGGCCATAGAAATCCTCGGCCCGGTCGAGGAACCGGTCGTAGCGCTTTTGCTGCACCTGCGCCGGGGTGCGCTCGAGCCAGCCCTTGCGGAATTCGGCGTTGATCTTCGCGTACTTGCGTTCCAGCTGCTGCAGCTGGGCCTCGCTCAGGCTGAGCGCCAGTTCGGTGCCGGCGGGCTCGGCGCGCTCGGTCACGGCCAGCAGGCGCTCGCGGATGCGGTCGGTCATGGCGCATACCTGCGCCGGCGTCACCTCGCCCGGCGCCAGCGCCTGCGCCTCCTGCAGCAGCGAGGCGATGCGCGGCAGCTCGTTCTGCCGGTGCCAGGCCAGCAACTGCTCCAGCTCGTCGCGCACCTTCGGAGTCTGCGCACCGTTGAAGTCCAGGTAGGCATCGAGCCGCCAGTAGCTCACCGTGGGCAGGTTGTTGTAGGCCAGCTTGATCGCGCTGCAGGCGCCCAGGGCGGCGGCAGCAAGCAGCACGCCGATAATCCGCGCCACTGCAGCGCAACGAAATCGGGAAGAAAAACGCATGAATCAAACTCCGCAACAAGACAACCAGGGGCCGGTCGACATCGTCATCATGGCCGCCGGCAAGGGCACGCGCATGAAAAGCAGGCTGCCCAAAGTGTTGCATCGATTGGGTGGCCGCGCCCTGCTGTCGCATGTGGCGGGCACCGCCGCGCGCATCGGTGCACGCAGCGTGGTGGTTGTCACCGGCCACGGCGCGGCCGAAGTCGAGGCTTCGCTGGCCAGCGGCATCCCTGGCGCCACGCTGCGCTTTGCGCGCCAGGAGCCGCAGCTCGGCACCGGCCACGCGGTGCAGCAGGCCGCACCGCTGCTGCCGGACGACGGCACGGTGGTCGTGCTGTCGGGCGACGTGCCGCTGATCGGCGAGGACACGCTGCGTGCGCTCATCGCGGCCAGCGGGGGGCAGCGGCTCGCGCTGCTGACCATCGAGTTCGACGACCCGAACGGCTACGGCCGCGTCATCCGCGCGGCGGGCGGGGGCGAGGTCACCGCCATCGTCGAGCACAAGGACGCAAGCGAAGCGCAGCGCGCCGTGCGCGAGATCTACAGCGGCGTGATGGCCGTGCCCGCGCGTCTGCTCAAGGGCTGGCTCGCGCGGCTGGACAACAGGAACGCGCAGGGCGAGTACTACCTGACCGACGTGGTGAAGTTCGCCGCCGCCGACGGCGTGCCCGTGGTCGCGCACGTCACCGCCGACGCTCTTCAGGTGGCCGGCATCAACAGCCCCGCCCAGCTCGCGGCGCTCGAACGTGCCTGGCAGCTGCGCCAGGCCAACGCGCTGATGGAGCAGGGCGTGCGCCTGGCCGACCCGGCGCGCTTCGACCTTCGCGGCACGCTCGAATGCGCGGGCGACGTGGAGATCGACGTCAACTGCATCTTCGAAGGCGTGGTGTCGCTGGGCGAGGGCGTGCGCATCGGTGCCAACTGCGTGATTGCCAATGCGCGCATCGAGGCCGGTGCAGTGATCCACCCGTTCACCCACGTCGACGGCGAGAAGGCCGGCGTGACGGTGGGCGCGGGCGCACTCGTCGGCCCCTTCGCGCGGCTGCGTCCCGGCGCGCAACTGGGCGCCGAGGTGCACATCGGCAACTTCGTCGAGGTCAAGAACTCGACACTGGCCCCCGGCGCCAAGGCCAACCACCTGGCGTACCTGGGCGACGCCACCGTGGGCGAGCGCGTCAACTACGGCGCGGGCAGCATCACCGCCAACTACGACGGCGCCAACAAGCACCGCACCGTGATCGGCGACGACGTGCACGTGGGCAGCAACTGCGTGCTGGTGGCGCCGGTCACCATCGGTGCGGGCGGCACCATCGGAGGTGGGTCGACCGTCAACAAGTCGACCGAGCCGGGCGCGCTGACCGTGGCGCGCGGCAAGCAGGTCAGTTTCCCGAACTGGAAGCGCCCACAGAAAAAACCGAAGGCCTGATCGCCTTCTTCCTCATGCCCGGGGTGCCAGCGGCATCCGGGGCTCGAACTTGGCGCGCTTGAGGCTGAAGAAGGCCTTGACGTTGCGCACGTTCGCATCGGTCGTGAACAGGCGCTGCGTGAGCGCGCCGTAGTCCGGCATGTCGCGCGCGGCCACCACCAGCACGAAGTCCGGCCCCGGCGACACGCGCCAGCACTGCTGCACCGCGTCGTCGGCGATCACGCGGGCCTCGAAGGCGTCGAGCGACGCGGCGTCCTGCCGGTCGAGCGAAATCTCGATCACTGCCTGCAGGCCGTGGCCCAGCGCCGCGGCGAGCCGGTCGGGCGACAGCAGCGCGACCTGGCGTTCGATGAGCCCTTCCTCGCGCAGCCGCTGCACCCGGCGCAGGCAGGTGGGCGGCGAGATGCCGGCATCGGCGGCCAGGCGCTGGTTGGTCTGCGAGGCGTCACGCTGCAGGGCGTCGAGCAAGCGCAGGTCTATTGAATCTAGCGATATTGATTCCATATCGGATGAAATTATGGAATAAAAATCCATATGTGAGATTGCACGAAATAAAAGTCCAAAACAACCATTATTAAGAAGGCATATTTCTTTCGAGCCTGCCTACCATTCAGGCTCCTCTCCATTCAAAAGGCAGCTCACCATGTGCGGCATCGTCGGGGCAGCGTCCCATCGCAACATCGTTCCGGTCCTGGTCCAGGGCCTTCAGCGGCTCGAATACCGCGGCTATGACTCGTGCGGCGTGGCGGTGCACGCTGGCGGCCTGACGCGGGCGCGCACCACCTCGCGCGTGGCCGACCTCGTGGCGCAGGTGCGCGACGACAAGGTCGAAGGCCTCACCGGCATCGCCCACACGCGCTGGGCCACGCACGGTGCGCCAGCGGTGCACAACGCCCACCCGCATTTCAGCCATGGCCCCGGTGCCGATGCGCCGGCCGCGCGCCCAGGCCGCATCGCGCTCGTGCACAACGGCATCATCGAAAACCACGAAGCCCTGCGCGCCACGCTCGAAGCCAGGGGCTACGTGTTCGAGAGCCAGACCGACACCGAGGTCATCGCCCACCTCGTCGACAGCCTCTACGACGGCGACCTGTTCGAGGCCGTGAAGGCGGCCGTGCTGCAGCTGCACGGCGCCTACGCCATCGCCGTGATCTGCCGCGACGAACCGCAGCGCGTGGTGGGCGCGCGCGCGGGTTCGCCGCTGATCCTCGGTGCAGGCAAGGACGGCGCAGAGAACTTCCTCGCCAGCGACGCGATGGCCCTGGCCGGCGTGACCGACCAGATCATCTACCTCGAAGAAGGCGACGTGGTCGACGTGCAGCCCGGCAAGTACTGGATCGTCGACAGGAACCACAAGCCCGTGACGCGCGTCGTGCGCACCGTGCAGGCCCACAGCGGCGCGGCCGAGCTCGGCCCCTACCGCCACTACATGCAGAAGGAAATCTTCGAGCAGCCGCGCGCCATCGGCGACACGCTCGAAGGCGTGGAAGGCATCGTGCCCGAGCTGTTCGACGGCATCGGCCAGGATGGCGCCACCGGTGCCAGCGCCTACCGCGTGTTCCAGGACATCGACAAGATCCTCATCCTCGCCTGCGGCACCAGCTACTACAGCGGCTGCGCCGCCAAGTACTGGCTCGAAGGCATCGCGAAGATTTCCACGCAGGTCGAGATCGCGAGCGAATACCGCTACCGCGACTCCGTGCCCGATCCGAAGACGCTGGTCGTCACCATCAGCCAGTCGGGCGAAACCGCCGACACGCTGGCCGCGCTGAAGCATGCGCGCTCATTGGGCATGGAGCAGACGCTGACCATCTGCAACGTGGCCACCAGCGCGATGGTGCGCGAGTGCAAGCTGGCGTACATCACGCGGGCGGGCGTGGAGATCGGCGTGGCGTCGACCAAGGCCTTCACCACGCAGCTGGCGGGCCTCTTCCTGCTCACGCTGGCCATTGCGCAGGCCAAGGGCCGGCTGAGCGAAGCCGACGAGGCGCGCTACCTGAAGGAGATGCGCCACCTGCCTGTCGCGCTGCAGTCGGTGCTGGCGCTGGAGCCGCAGATCATCGGCTGGGCCGAGGACTTCGCGCGCAAGGACAACGCGCTGTTCCTGGGCCGCGGGCTGCACTACCCGATCGCGCTCGAAGGCGCGCTCAAGCTCAAGGAAGTGACCTACATCCACGCCGAGGCCTATGCCGCCGGCGAACTCAAGCACGGTCCGCTCGCGCTGGTGACGAGCGAGATGCCCGTGGTGGCCGTCGCACCGAACGATGCGCTGCTCGAAAAGCTCAAGAGCAACCTGCAGGAAGTGCGCGCGCGCGGCGGCGTGCTCTACGTGCTGGCCGACGGCGACACGAAGATCACGAGCAGCGAAGGGCTGCACGTGATCCGCATGCCGGAACACTACGGCGCGCTCTCGCCGATCCTGCACGTCGTGCCGCTGCAGCTGCTGGCGTATCACACGGCGTGTGCGCGGGGGACGGACGTGGACAAGCCGCGCAACCTGGCGAAGAGCGTAACGGTGGAGTGAGCGCGGCGTCTGGCCTGAATCAAAGTGTTCTTTGCCATTAATGTCTGAGGCAGCGCATTAAAGTCCGAGACAGCGCATTAATGTCTGAGACATGCCCATCGGTCGGGGGAGCGCTAGCGGCTTGGTGCTCCGCTGCCAGGTCTTAGGTATGCCGACCATCGCTGTCGGCCATCAGCTACGGCCAGTCTAGACTGATGTGCGACGTCCAGCGTTGACTGGCGTAACGTCGGCGATCACCGAAAGCGGCCGCTAACGGACTCAATGAGTCAGCGGTCGGTGCATCTTTGACTGATGCATCACGCGAGACGTTGGTCATGGCATCTATCTTTAAGGCCTGAACGTAACGTAGGAACCTCGACTCTTGGACAACTTCACTCGCTACAAGCCGCTTCGCAATCTGCTCCGCCAGTACAACCTGCAAGGCTCCCTAGAAGACTTGTGGTTCTACTTTCAAATGTACGAGGGCGCCTTTCCTATGGCCTGGATATGGGACGGCCGAAGGCGCGTGCCCATCAAAGAGCGGATCTTCAAATGGGAGCTTGCAGTGCTCTCTCGTGAACTGGTGCTTCACGCCTCCCCCACCGGCGCACTCAGGCTGTCGCCCATTCAGGGCCTCATACGCCTTACAAACATGCTCAAGAGTGTGGACAACAACATGGCGAAGGACAACATATCCCCTGAGAGCGCGTACAACAGCTTGAGTGCCACCGGCCAGCTTCAGTTCGCCTGGCAGCGCAATCGCGAATTCAACGCCCTCATGCGCTACTACAAGGTGTTTTCAGCGCCCGCGGTGGAAGCCCTGTTGACGAGGCAAACTGGGGTAACAACACGCGAGTGGTTCCTCGTCGGCTTCGCCATCGCTGGGCACCTTCGCACCCACTTTGGCATATCAAATCGGCAAGACTATTCACCTGTGGGCATTGAGCTCGCGCGGTCGCAAACCGTCTTTGAAAAACTGTCTCAGCCACTCGTCGCTCTTCAAGAAGAATTCAACAAGGCAGCACGGTACGACGACACCTGGATGTACACCTGGAATCCGCTGGCAGCGAAGCCTCTGGTGTCCCTGAACCCCAAAGCGCCTCACCACCTTCATTGCCCCGTTCCGGCCTTCGTCCTCAGTAGGGTGAGCCAAGGGCTTTACTACGAGATCTCAGCGGCCGAGGGCTTCAATAACCCCTTCGGTGCGTCCTTTCAGGCGTACGTGGGCGAAGTGCTGGCCGCAACCTTCCCAAGCCCACGCTTCGACCTTCTCGAAGAGCGCGAATACAAAGTAGGGCGAGCTACAAAGCATGGGGCTGACTGGATACTCACCGACGACCAGGCGAACCTGTTTCTCGAGTGCAAGGCAAAGCGCATGACTCAGGATGCCAAGTCAGCGGTTGACCCAGCCATCATCGGTCAACAGGTGGACTTTCTGGCGAAAGCAGTGGTTCAGCTCTACAAGAATATCGCTGACGCCTTAGCGGGCCACACTCAGTGGCAACCCAACAATCGACCTGTCTACCCGGTGGTCGTGACACTGGAGGACTGGTATCTCTTCGGACCTTCAGCCGACCTCCTAAAGGAAAGCGTCGAGACAAGGATGGCAGAGGCGAGGCTCGATCTCGACTGGCTCCGAACGATGCCCTACAGCGTCGCTTCATGCCAGGATTTCGAAGACGTGAGCCCGACGATTGCTGAAGTGGGCATTGGCGCGTTCTTCGCCGAACGCTCACCGCAACACCTCACGTGGATGCTTCAAGCCTTCGCTCGGGAGCTCTTCCCGGAGGTGTATCGGCGAACCGTTCATCGAGATCTCTTTGAAGACGAGTGGGCAAACATAGTGCCACTGCGGGTCTTGCCAGAAAAGTTCAGACGACAAGAGACTTAACCTGAGGTCTTACAAACGGTCTTTCAGAAATCGATCCGCGCTCCTGACTCTTTGCAGTCGATCACGCGGGCTCCTTAGGCGGCGACACGAGGACCTTCTGGAAGACCCCGACCGTGTTGCCGCTGTGCACGTTGTGAAATGCGCTAACCTTTGTGAAACCCGCCCCCAAGAACAAGCCTTCACTTTCCTTGTTGCCGTCGCGGATTGTGCACTGTAGAAGGCGTGCCCCCTGCTTGATAGCCATGTCTTCAGCTGAGCGAAGCAACCCCTTCGCGTGTCCCTTGCGCGCAGCCGACTCATCAACGGTCAGGTGAAGTACTTCCGCTTGATACCACTGAACCTTCTTGACCTGGACGCAGGCGATAACCTTCTCAGCGTCTGACATTCGGTAAACGTACTCTTCAGCGGCGGCCAGCACCTTTGCGGCGCTGTACTTAACGATCAACTGATTGCGCGAATTGAGAAGCGCGGCGATCTCGTTGGCATTGACGTCGGTAAGCATCTGCTACTACCTCTCCAATCTGGCGGTCAGGAACAAACCCATTGGGGCGGCGGCCACGTCCGTTTGCCTCCCAAATTGCAACAGCAACCGCGTTACATCGGTACGCTGGAATCCTCCTTGCGGAATCGACACATCTACACGAAGCGGCAACAAGGTGGCCTCATGGCCGTCAGCAGGGGAGCTGGCCTCGGAGTCCTGATCGCTCGTCTGCAGCTCAACTGTGCCGTTCGATCTTGTTCCAACAAATGCTTGCCGGATGGCCTCGCGCACTTTCATGGCGCCAGGAGGATCCGTGTCGTGCGCGATCGACTCGCCCGGAACCCAAAATTCGCACTGAGAGAGTTCCTTAGCTATCCCTGTGAATTCCGGCAGCGGCTGATACTCATGCAGTCCATCGGTCTCGTGTAGTAGGCGCCACTGGGTGTCCGAGTCGGTGTAGACGATGGAACCGGTCATGGCTGCCATATAAAGTCCCGTTTCCCTGCTGAGCCCCTTCAACGTTTTGAACTCCCCCTCCTTGCTGCCAGACAGGGGGTCGAGGGTTGCGAGGTCGTCGTTCTCCAAATCACGCTTCATGGTGACAACCACCTGGTCGAGTTGCGTGTCGGACAGCAGATCCCCCGCCTCCTCGGACCGCCGGCGCATGTACTCCTTGAGTTCCTTGGGCGGCAGCCGTCGTATGGCGCGCAGCATCTCGTCCCGGCTCAGAGCTTTTGAGAGCTGCGAGTCTAAGGGTCCGAGTTCCATGTCACCACACCTGCTCTCCATGATTTGCATGATCTCGTTGCGGAAGCCGGGATCAAAATCTAAAGGATCAGGCACGAGGTGCACCTTGCCCGCCCAAATGTCTGGCTCGAGCACGAGCAGCGTGATGCAGTTTCGGAGAGTCTGCTCCTTGAACTTCCCCGGCGACGTGATCGGGCTGTATTCGGGACGCACACCATTGGGATTGATGAACGGATGAACGGCAATGACCTCATCGAAATACGGGAGGATGCCCGTGAGCGTCCTTTGCACTGTGCGTGGATCAACCATGCCAAGCAGAAGTGCGCGGGAGCGCCGGAGTTGCGGCCACGGCAGCAGCTCCGCGAGCGACGTATCTAGTGGCCACAGCGCTGCAAAAGCCTCGTTGATGCGGCGGACGTGATCGTTGTTCAGACGCTCTCGTATCTCCAGCCATCCGGTCGATTTGTCAACCTCGAGGATGCCGCGCACCGCCCTGCAGAGCGCTAGGTTGCGCTCGCGAATGCTCAGCGTTGTCCACGAGGGACGCTCGTGAACCGCCCGCCCGTCACAGCATGCCGAGAAGGCGAACCCACTCCCGCAACCGCAAGGCAGATCAGATGAAATTTCCTTCGGAGACTCCTTGGCGAGGTATTTGTGAGCGCTCGATGTGCGACCAAATGGATCGCGGTAGTCAGTGCGCCCGTCCTTGTAGCCAATGAACGTTTCCCCGCCGAAGAGCCACGTTTGGGACTTCGGCATCAGGACCGGTGCAACACCCTCCCAGCCGGAGAGGTGTTCCCGCTCCGGGTACAGAAATTCCGGATCGCTGGCTGCAACGTACTTTCTGGCTCTGGATTTGATGGCGAAGTTGATCGCTCGGACCTCCGCATCGTTCAAGTCACGACCGCGAATGCACGCGTCGGTGCGAGCAAGTGAGCCGCTGCGGAAGCGCGCGTTTGTGCGCCGGGACAACAATCTTTCGCCGCGTGAATCCACATACTCGAGATTGGTGAGTATCAGACAGTGGTTGGCGTCGAGAGCAAAGATGGTTTGTGATCCTACCAAGTCAATGCCGGGATCGTTGGGATATTCATAGCCTGAAGTGCCAGGCGGGACCAGTTGGTGATACATCGTCACCGGGTGGTCGCTGACGACGAACTTCACCCCGGACAGTCGAGCTGAGACGATCTCCCTTACAGCTTCCGTCCACATTGCGATGTGCATCTCACCAAGGCGCTGCATCTCCTCCATGAGCTTGGTCTGGGACAAAGCACCGTATCGCTTCAGGATCCAGTCGAGACCTTTCGGTGTGCGCAGCTTTTGCGCGTCGATGTAACGGAAAAAGTCGTGAAACCGCTTGTGTATCTCGACGACGTCGTTGGCGATCCATGCGCGGACAGCGGGGGCGCCATCGAAATCAATCTTGCCGAACAACAGGCGCTCTATGTCGTCGTTGAGATCCTCTCCGAAACGCGTCGTGTACAGGTCAACTTCCTTGAAGAGCAGCTTGGGACTATTGGATTCGAGCTCGGGCTCAATTACCGTCCTGTCGTCGCCAACTGGTCTCGTCATCGGGGTGACGTTCAAGACATGTAGCTTGTGTGATCCCTTGGCCAGGAAGCCTCGCTGATACCACTGCGGCACGTAATGATTGTTTCGGGTGAATTGCTCTGGCATCCGGTGCTCGCCGCTGAATGAACCATGATGCCTGCAATATTGAGCGTGGGAAAAGGCAGTCATGTCTGTTGCGACGGCACAAACCCGCGTGTCTGCTTTGGGTACCTACCCGGAATCAGGCCTAGAAAATGGGAAGGAGCGCTATGAACGTCCGGCAGGCGCTATCTGGCAGTGGCGCGAACCTGCTGAGCTGAAAGGGCGGTTTCGCTGGCGGCTTCGAGCTGACAAAGCCGGAGCACATAGACTAGTCCTGCTATGAGATGCTTGGGGTTCTCAGGGGTTCGCTAGTGGCAGTGGGAGCCCCCATTTTTGTGGTCGCGATGACAGCCGTTCTTGTCGGTGCCTCCCGAGTGCGCAAGTGCTCCACAGCTTAAGCAAAGCGCAGCGATCAATAATGCAACCTTCTTCATGATGTCTCCTCGTTCTAATGAGCGCTGGAGTGTGTACCGCCGCTTCTGTCGCCGTGCAGGGGTTTACGAGCGCTCTACCATGAACATGGGATGAGTGCGAGGCATCGAGCATCGAATGTGCGTCAGAATCTCACGATGATTGATCGCCGGGGCCGTTGAATCGAGTTTCTGATTCAGACTGGTTGCCGTCATTCGCCTCAAGCGGTGATCGGGGAATCTGAAGCCGTATGGTTCTGCGTCCCATACTCTTGCGAGTTCTTCCGTGAACGATACCTCAGCCGAAAATCCATTCTCTGAGACGCAGACGTTGCAAGCCCTGCGTGCGCTGGAGGTCTTGGCGCAACAGCTGCGTGATCTCATTGCGTCTATGCCTCCCAAGGAGCTATTGGGTTACGTTTACGCAACACTCGTACTCGGCCTGGGCAAAGGCCGGGCGAGTCTAGATGAGGAGGTGCCTGAGCCTGATACCTCGCCAAAGCAGAACCTCGACGCCGCCCAGTTCTTGCTGGAATATGTCCACGCAGTTTTCGCCACCACTCCAACGTCCATCGACTCAAAATGGGATGAGTCAGTCTGTGCCGAGATCATCCGAGTAGCGGAGGAACTGAAGAATTCGTCCTTGATGATTGCCATGATGATCGCGGCGCGGAGTTCGGAGGCTCAGTTCGGGGCGAATACCAAAACGTTGCTTTTTCATGCACTCTCAACTTGGGTTTTGATGCGCGGGCATCGCTACCAGATGTTAGAGGAAGAGTTCTTCATCTTCGCTCTCGATCCACACGACGATGCCCTTCGGCGTACCTACGGCATCGGGGCCCAGGAAATCGCGGCGGGAATCCAGGCATCCGCTGATGCAGTGCGACTAGGCCATGACCAAGCCGCCCGTGCTCTCATGCGCTCGATTGAGGACGCACAGCGCTACGTGGCATCGCGCGACCAATCGGTTAAGGAGGGAATGGCGCAATGGATGACCGAGCGAACAGAACCAGCGAAGGCGGCTGGCGCCGCGTTCGATGATCTCTTCCAAGGAGGCATCTGCAACGTCAGTCGCCACACTCGTCTTCCAACTTCGCTGCTGGACGACCTATCGTACGAGGTGGCCGAAGAAGCAGAGTTCTTCGGGCCAGGGACATATTCCGGCACACCGTTTCGCACGCTGCCTGCACGCAAAAAGCCGTTCATCAAACTTGATGGCGAACACTACCTCACGGATCCAAGTTTCGCCCGAGATGCGGCGTACCGCGGCATTCTGCACAACTTGTTGATTCGCGATCTTGGATATGCGGATGAATTCAAGAACAAGCAGAAGGAGTGGAGCGAGTCGGCGTTTGCGAACGTCTTCAATGGGCAGTTGGCGGGTGCGAAGATCCTGCGCGAGGTCTACTATCGGCGCAACGGCAACTGGTTTGAAAACGACACCTTGATATTGCTCGATGGCGTGCTCGTACTGGTTGAAGCCAAGTCGGGTGCCGCGGCGACGATCGCATCTCCAGCCTCTAATTTTGATCGTCACGCGAGAGCTATGCGCGATTTGATCGTCAAGGCCTACGATCAGTGCCGGCGGTTCCTCGACTACCTTGCGTCAGCGGACGAAGTGCCGTTGTTCGCGTTTAACGATGGCCGCTACGAAGAGGTCATCCGGGTCCGACTTTCCGACTACTGGCTCATTCTTCCCATTGGGTTAACGGTTGAATCCTTTTCGCCGTTCTCCACAAACAGCAAGCAGTTGCCAGAAGTTACTCCTATTCTGGGCAAGCATCCGTTCATTTCAGTGGCGATTGATGAGCTATTGGTGCTCAATCGTTTCCTCCCAGGCACCGGAGCGCTGATCCATTACCTACGCATTCGCCAGGAGGCAGCGGGTATCAAGAAGCTATTCCTGTTCGACGAGTTTGATCACCTCGGGGCCTACATCACCAAAAACAGATTTTGTGACGCACTGCTTCCGCCGGAGGCGACAGAGGCAGACTTGGTCGTCGCCGATGGAATGAGTTCAGTGGTTGACGGCTACTTCAGTCAGCGTGATTGGGTGCAAACGGCTCCGCCCGCCCAAGCATTCCCTGAGGAACTGCAAAGTGTGTTGGCGTCCTTGGCGCATACCCGCGCTCCCGGCTGGATTGAGGCCGACAGCCTCCTACGCGACTTGGGCTTGGAGGGACGCATCGATGTGGCGGGGGCACTGGAGCCCTTGCGAAAAAGCCTTCGTCGGCAACCGCGCCGCTATTTCGCCCTCCGCCTTGGTGAGGTCGGACTACTGTTCTGGATACACCGCGACGGTGACGCGGCAGAGATCGAGACAGCCAAGCTGAAGGCGCAAGCGGTTGCCGAATCCGTCGACGTCGAGCGGGTGCTGCTGATAATCGTTGGGGTTGATGCGCGAGGACACTACTCGCGGGCAGCTCCCCATTGGATCCAGCGCACCCTAGAGGCATCAGCGGCTGTCCACGCGGACGCGGCGGCGCTCAGCCGAAGAGCTATCAATCCAGCTGCATCGCCGGCGATGGCCGAACATCCACCGCACAAGCCGGGTCGCAACGAGCCCTGTTGGTGCGGTAGTGGAACGAAGTTCAAGAAATGCCACGGTCGTTGAATGATGATCGGCCGGCTGATTCCGCTGCTTCGCCGCCCTTCGCAGATGAGCCGCCGCGGAAACGCGCAGAATCGCAACTTGGTTCGCGAGCCGGAGGCACTAGTCCTCGTCTTCTTCGTCGATCTCATCGGGGGGCGCAACGGTGCCCTCGGTGTCCTCTTCGTTGCGTGAGCCGGCCGTCAAGATGGCTTCTCGCATGGTCGTGACCATGTAGCTCAGCGCATGCACACCATCGCGGAACTGGTCTTCTTGCAGCAAGCGGCGCTTGTCCTCGAAGTTCAGCACCTTGCATCCAGGTGGCGGCTGCCAGCCCTCAGGTATCGATTCAGTAGCGACCATCGTCTGGCCATTCGTGGTGTCCCCGAGGATGGCGCTAAGCATGCGACCCAGGCTCTTCGGGTCTTGACCCGACTGCTGGGGCGTGTCCACGATCAACGGAAATGTCGGGCCTTCGCCGAACTCGTGATGGGATGACAGCAGCGTCAGGTGCATCGCGAGCACGGCGCGCGGTGCATTGCTCCCGCTCGCGCTTGGTGACCGCGAGCTGAGTTTGACCTTCGACGAGATTTCGGCCTTGTTGATGTCCAGCTGGTCAGCGATGGAAACCAGCTTCTCAGAGAAAAACTCTTTGATGCGCTTCTCGCGTCCCTTGTCCGTTAGCGCCGCAAGCTCGTCGTTGAGTTCTTGCTTGCGCGCGGCCAGTGTGTCGATCTCTGCTGCCAGGTCATGACGGGTCTGGTCGTAAGCTTGCTTGAGTGTGGACAAGCTCTTAGCGACGACGACGTCCGCAACCGACCGGCCTTCCCGATTGACGTTGAGCGAATCATTTAGCGTTCGAAGCCGGGCGGCGACGGAATCCAGGTCCGACTGCATCGCCAATTCCTTGGCGCGTAGCTTTTCTGAATCGGCCTGCAGGCGAATCACGACCTCGTGGATGTCTTGAGTGTCCTGCGCCAGTGCTTGGCGCGCATAGAACGTCGTGGTGTGGACATGCGAGCATGTCGGGCACACGAGCGGTGCATCATCCTTGTAGCCTGCCAGGAACGCTTGGTCTTCCACCAGTTCCCGTTCCGAGGCCAGCGCAAGGTTCAGCTCGCCGATCCTCTGCTGGCGCTCCTGAGCCAGAGCTACCAGGCCCGTCCGAACCTTGTCTTGTTCCTCGCGAAGCGTCTGGGCTTGCTCGGAAAGCGCTCGTAGTTCGTGGGCGAACTGCGTCTCGTCGATGGCCGTCGTCTCCGACGGCAGCATGGCGACCACCCGTTGATACGATGAGTCTTGAAGCTTGGACTCAGCCTTGGCTATCTTCAGTCGATGTGCCGCTTCGTCTCGCTGCAACTGGCTGCGGACGTAGGCTGCGGGCTTTAGGCCGGTGAACGAGTTGAACACCGAGGTCTGCCAATTCGCGAACTGAGTTAGATCCGTGAAGGTCGCCCACTTCGTCCCCCAGCCGTTGTCTTGGTCGACGTAGAACGGTAGCAGGGCGTAGCTCGGTCCGGCGAAGTCGAACTTACCTTCCTCATGGCGCTGCAGCTTGAGCGGGAAGTCGAACGTCTCCGCGAAGAACTGGGCCCACGCCGATGCCGACTCCGTGGCGAAAAGCAGCAGGCCGAGGTCATCGAAGGCCGCACGACGGCGGTTCTGCCGTACGAACGTCAGTGCTCGATTCCCGATAGAAACGTCCACCGAAGCCACCACGTTCGAATCGAAGTCGCCCGTGGCACGTCGGGCCGGCTCGCAGCCGAGCGCCCAGACAAGGTGTTTTAGGACTCGCGACTTGCCGGTGTCGTTACCTCCCGCGAGGAGATTCTTCCCCGCGTTGAACGTCAGATATCGGGCGCTCGCGTCTTTTTCGGACAGTATCCAGAGCGCGTTGAACACTACGGGTCGGTTCATTCTTCAGCCTCAGGTTGCGGACCAGTCGCAGAAGCTGAAAGGTGTCGGAGTGGTTGTGCATCATTGAGAATCATCGCCATCAAACAATATAGAAAGCCATCGTTGAACAGCCGTGCGTCTTGAATGTTCAACGCTCGAAAGTCTGCCAGCCAAGCTGGCAGGCGGTCCTTGATGTGACCGCGTGCCTTGTAGTTGTCGGTACTCGCAGCAAGTTGTACCAGCGCCTCAGCCGATGGCCAGACGACGCCCGCGCGGTTGGTTACTTCGGCGCATGCGGAGCTCGTCGCCAACTGCATCGTCTTGACCATCTCGAAGTCGGCCAGTTCGGCGTTCAAACGCGCGATGATTTGCTCAACTAGCGCTTGGGGCCGGACATGCGCGTCGTTCGCGGCCGCGAAATAATGAGTGACGTCCGTTCGTGTGACCGCGCGGCTGAGTAGCTTGGCAAAGTCCTTTGAATAGGAGCCTTTTCCAGCTCGCTGTTTAACATACGAAGCGACCAAGCACACAGCTACAAACGGCGCCTTCACCTCGAGGCCCATTTTGTCGTTTTGGCAGAGCTCCACGAGTTCGCCGATGACGAACTTGTGTCCTTCATCGGGCGGGCAGTTGGTGATTCGCAGGATGAAGTCTTCCAAGTTGACCACTTCGTCCGTTGGAATCTCGAGCTGTTTGCGCAAGGCACTCTCGACCTTGGTCACGGCTTCGGGCGTGAGCTCGTCGAGTTCGACTTCATCGACGGTCTCGTCTTTGTCGTCGTCGCCGATACCGACGTAGAACGGCGCGTTCGAGGCGAACACCAGCGACGCGGGTTGAGCGAGTGCGCTGAAGCGCCGACGGTGGAAGTAGAGCTTGGCCAGCGTGGAGGGCACGGCCTTCTTTACCTTCGTCTTCACCGCTGTAGGTAACGCGCTGCCGCTGATCGTCTTGTTCGTGACCGCCGTGTCCTTGACCAAAGTTTCCTCTGCGGCCGTGGCGGCCAATAGGCCATGCAACGTCCAGCGGTGCGAGGACTCGTTCTTCTTGACCTGGATAAATCGGACGTTGCTGGGCTGACTCGACGAATTCAGCACCGCGATGTCTTGCTGCCACTCAAGCACCACGGCGTAGTCCTCGCCCGTCGCGTGGGCCTTCAGCACCTCCAGCACTGCGAGCCAGATCTGGAAGCTGAATCCGCGTACAGCATGGATACCGCCCGTTTCGTCCCCGCTGTAGTCCTTGAACAGCGAAAGCACATCGTTCAGGCTCGGCTCCGTGTCTGCGCGCGCGTTGGTCATGCGCGAAGCATATAACAGGTTGTAACTCAGTCGCCGCTTCCGAACCTTTGCATGAAGCTTGACTTGCGCTGCAGCGCAACCGCAGTGGGCGGCGCTGCATTGGAAAGCCTCCTCACATTGCTCAGGCGCTTGCATGCGTCTATAAGCGTGCGGCGGACGACAACGGCGGTGGGGGGCCGTTCGCTGTCCGATATGGATGGTCCGCCAACCAACGGCTGGCAAGTGCTGTCCTGAATGTTTCGGGTCTTCCGAGCTTATCTCGAAGACGGCGGCGACGAAGGAAAAAACGCGGGGAGTAGCGTGGGCTAATCTGATCTTGAGATTAACTTCAGGACGGCTCTGCTCGTGACAATGTAGCGTGAGCTTGCGAGACAAATGCGAGAACGGATGAGTGAGTTCCAACCCTGGTGGGACCGCTATTCCGCCACTGGATAGAAATCCACCTTCCCACTGACAAATTCTCCGTCGGTGCGACGCATGATCTGTATGGTGATCTTCGAGAGGAATTCGCTCTCTGCTGCCATCCACTTGATGACCTGGGTTTTTTCGTCGCCGCCAGCTATGTTTCCCCCAGTTTCGTGTCCGGCCAGGAGGTCTTGCACGACCCCGGCAGCAAAGTCCGGAACGCTCAGCAAGTCGTCGAGGTACGACTTTCGCTCGAACGATTTCCCAAATCCCATCACTGCCGACCTTTCCTCTGAGTACATTCCGAGCGCGCCACCCAATATTTTTTGTGTGTCAGGGAAGCCGCGCCCAAGACTAGTCTCGTTGATCGCATCGTTATCGCAGTACCAGAAGAGGGGCTGATCTGTCCTGGTGAGCAACGAAATGAAGATTGCGAGCGAGTGGCACACGCGCAAAACTTTTTCACCTGCGCCCTTTTTCCAGCGACCTAAGCCCATGCCCGAAAGCGTCTCTTCGATACGGGCGGCACCGCCGAACAAAGATTCGATCTGCTTCTCTACAGCAATGGTGACGACTGCGCCGTGGATCAGGCCATCGACCGCACGAAGAAAATCCGGCAATGCCCGACTGCGCGGCCCCGACGCGAGCCTCTTGTACCTGAACTCGCTAAACGGCTCGAGGATCTTGTGCTTCCGTCGAAGTTCTTGCACTGCCAGCTCGAAGGGTTTGACCTTGTCAAAGGCTAAGATGAGGAATCCATAGGTGTTGAAGCGCGCGCCGGGGTGTTCGCCACCAAAGTCGGTCATGATGGCGACGCTCTTGGCATCCGAAAGATCCGGAAGTTCTTTGAGTTGCTCGATTGCGTTCGCGACAAGGTGTGCAAATCCAGGCGTCTCGCCGCGAAGTGCGGACAGATCAAAAGGTCCACTCTTCCTTATCTTTTGACGGATGGGGAGCCGCGGTTTTCTCATTGAGGCGTTCTTTTGGCGGAGTGTGATCGTGCCTGAATTCTAGGCAGCGGGGAACAGAGCCGGTGGGATCGCGCCCTGTGTGGAACCGTTCAACGCCTTTACATAGTCAACGCGTCAGCGGGCCAGCCCTCAGGGGAGGCTGCTCGAAGGGCTGTATACCGAAATGAGTGCGATGAAAACCTCACCCGTTCTCGATCTCGGTGGCGTTGCATTTCTCCCGGCCTGGCTGCCGGACGAAACGTTCTTCAGTCTCGCAAGTCGATACCACCTGCTGACAGGGAACCACCTAGCGGCACATACAGCACTTGCTCTGTTCGGCGACCGAAGGCAGGGTTGCCAACATGATTTCCCCTCGCGCTTAAGTCAGTTCGTGAATCGCACGGGGGATGCCTCGTTGAAGGCAGAAGACATCGTCCTGCAGAGAACGATTCTCCCGTTCTACCTGCCACTCAGAACGCCGACAGAGGCGCAGCAAGCACTGTCATCGCTGACTGACGAGCCTCACGGAATGCTGAAATTCAGGCTCGGGATTCTGACGAGCCGATTCCGAGGTCACCACCCCCTCAAGGCGTGTGCAGCTTGCATGGCAAACGATGCTGCAGCGTTTGGGACGCCTTATTGGCACAGGGCGCATCAGTTTCCCGGTGTCTGGCTCTGCTCGACGCATCACCAGGCGCTTAAGGAAGCGACCATCAAATCGACTGGCGTCGAGAGGTTCGGCTGGACCCTACCGCACCACGAGCGGCTTCGCGATTCCATCGAAGGCGAAATATCAGCCGAGGTGATCTCCATGCTCGGCAAGCTCGCCTCGTTGGTGGCGAACTGGGTCGCACTGCCTGTGGGAACCCACTTGTCCTCCGTCACTTTGAGCAGGACCTATAGATCAAAGCTCCAGGACGGCTGCGCACCGACGCCCGGAAAGCCAGCCAAGCGTCGTGAGTGGGCAAAGGCGTACTGCGATGCAGTCGCGGCATTGCGCGTGGTTCCCGAACTGGCCGGCTTGCCGGTGACGGAGCACCATGCGATGGGGCAGATTGAGCGGTGGCTCTTCCATCCGCGAGGAAACACCCATCCACTACGGCATCTGTCGTTGATCTACTGGCTGTTTCCGGAATGGGAGACGTTCTGGCAACGGTACGTGGAGATTGGCTCGTCGATCCCCAAGAGAGAACACCCCATGTCGGCGCGGCCCGAGGAGCCTGACCCCAGACACGCGACCGTTCTAGCGCTCATTAATTCGGGGCGGTCCGCTTCAGCCGCCGCGGCAGAAGTTGGCGTGGACGTGAACACCGCAATCGCCTGGGCGGCGAAGGCCGGGATATCCGTCGTCCGGCGGCCGAAGACGCTGAGGCCGGACAAGCTGTCCGCTGTCATTACCGATCTGCGCAAGGGAGCGGACAAGGAGATCGCGGCCCATCGGCACGGCATCTCGGTCCAGACCGTCACCCGGTTACTCCGGTCGGAGGTCGGCCTCCGGGACATCTGGCAGGCGGCCCGTTTCAGGAAATATCAGAAGCAAGCCAGGTCCAACTGGTCGGCGCAGATCGCGCGCGCGCCGGAAATCGGCCTCACGGCGCTGCGTGCGAAGCAGCCTGCCGCATACGCCTGGCTTTACCGAAACGACCGAGATTGGCTCCTGGAGCATTCCCGACAGGTCCGATTGCCGCGCACACGGGGAGCCGACAGCAAGGTCGACTGGGATTCGCGCGACACCGCCCTGTCCGCCGAAGTTCTCCGTGTGGCAGCTGCGATCGCAGATCGGATGCGGCGTGACCATGTCGAGCTCTGGCGACTGTATCAAGCAATACCGGAGTTGAAGGCGAAGCTCGGTGCGCTTGACCGATTGCCACTCACGCGAGCGGCGATCGAGTCTGTGACTCGTCGGCACCGCCGAGCAGAAGTCCGGCGCCTCATCTGAAATCTCTATCCGAATGGCATGCAAATATGCATAATATTATGCATGCCGATACCCTCTGCTCTCCGCGCCGAAGCCCTGCTCGCCGCATCTCGTGCACGCGAGATTGGCTTGACCCAGGTGGAAATTGCAGACGCGTTGAACGCAAGCCAATCGCAGGTCAGTCGAGTGTTGGCGGGCAATGCGAAGCGGCGATCTCGTCTGTTTGACGAGGTATGCAAATATGTATTTTCGGTTCGCGAAAGCGCATCAGCATCCACTCCTCCAGCGGAGCTGACCGAAGCGCTCAACGCGATCTGGGACGGCACTCCCGAGCACGCCAAGGCACTGACTCTCGTCATCCGTAGCTTGGGCGCTCTGCGCGTCACTGCGTCCGAAGGCAACCTGCGGCGAGCAACCTCCAGGGGCACTGCATGATTCACGCACCTTGTCTGATGCCGGACGAAGACGCGCGAGGTTACTGGGGACGCGTTCTTCGCTTGAACGCTGTGCCCGCCGCATCGGGATCCGAACTCTCGTTCACGAGGCGTGCTCGCCGTCAACTGGCCGGGGAGTGCAACACCCAGAACGATGTCGCCGCCGCCATCAGCTCAGTGGCTGGGATACCCGTGGCGGCGTTGATTCAGGCTCACACACTTGTGCCTTACCACGGTGCGGTGGTTGGGACCGTCAATTCAGATTGGTGTGATGACAGCTACGTAAGCTGGGAGTTGAGAAACCGTGGCACAAGCACCAGAGCCCACGTTCGAGCCCTGTGCCCCATGTGCGCGGACGAGGATCTCCGCTTCTGGGGATTCTCATACTGGCGCAGATCTCATCAGATCGACGAGTTGGTCTGGTGCCAGAAGCACGAATGTCCACTCTTTCGTACGATCGGAGCGGATACATGGCAAGCCCTGCCGCACGAGCTGCAGGAGAAAGCCCGGCCAGCCTCCGATGCAGTGCTCGCTGATGCAAAAGAAAACCCTATCCTGCGGCGGTACGCGGAAATGTGTTCCGAACTCTTGCATCGTCCCAGGCCACTTGCCAGCTTCCAGGTTCTTCGCTCCCTCCTGCCGCGCGCATACGCACGCGGCCTCGTTGTCGAGGAGCAGGCAACAGGAGCGAGATTGAGCGACATGGCCGTGGAGCGCATCTCTGGCCCCTGGCAACAGCTCTTCTGGAAAGAACTATCGAGCAAGGCGTCGGGCGCTTATCTGCGGTCGCTCGATGACACCTTGGTGCGGCTGCGGAGTGGGTCATGGCGCCATGGCTATGCGCTGGCTTTTGCCTTGCTGTACGAGTCTGTCGACGAAGCGTTCAATGATCTGCAAAGAAGGCTTCCGACCTACAGATCCCTTGTTCCCTTGCTCAATGCTGAAGCCGCGCGGGTCGGGCGCTACGCAGCGGCGCGCAGGAAAGAATGCGTCGAAAATCGCCCTGAGCGACTGCGCTTGGCTGTGAAGCTGGTACTGGGCGGCTCGCCGCTAAATTCGGCGGCATGCTCGGTCGGCTGGGGAGGGGATTCGGTCGGCCGAATGCTTGTTCAATGTCTGACGGAAGGGGATTCTCGCCTTGAGCGTGAAACGAGTGAGCGCGATCATTTGTCTGCGCGTACGTCCGTCTGAATGTCCACCGCGATGTTTTTTTCGGTGGCGAGCGGTGGGAAGGTATCGAGCCCATAGGTGCGCCGCTTCACCTCATTGCGGTAATTCTCATCCGTTTCCATGCGGTCAAAGTGCATGGCTGCCGCCTTCAGCCAGTCGCCCAGTTCTGCAGATGGCGGTTGAGAAGATACAAGTTCATCCGGCATCAAGATCTCCTGTAAAAGCGTCTCGGTGTGAAAGAGATGGTCGACACCAAAGATACCAGCCCTGAGCCGATTGCTGTCCGATCGGAGGTCACCTGGCGGTGCCCATCAGATCTTCGTACTGCTGCAGCTGGCGTGGGTCATTGCTCAACAGGGCCGCCACAGCGTGCCTCAGCGGTCCCAGGGCATGCTCTCTGACATGCCTGAAGTCATCGAATGACAGGGCATCAGCCTTGCGATGGATCGCCCTACGACTGGCATGGAACCACGCCATCACGGCCAGCCGGGGAACCCCCGCGCTCATGTCGAACAAGAGCCGCCTCAATTCGTCAGAGGCAAGCAGCTTCTCCGGCAGCCATTGGTAGTGACACAGCGTCGGAAACAGCCGTTTCCGAAAGAAGTCGTCGTCTGCGGATTGCGCATGGGAAAAGGTGTGGAAGCCCCCGCTGAGCATGCGCTGCGCGGTGCTCATGCGCGTGCCCAGGGCGGCCAGGCCGTCCGGCGTCGAGCAGTAAAGCGTAGGAATCTTGGAGGAGTTGGACAGGGTCAGCAGAAACTTCAGAGCCTCGTCATCCACGATTCGCAGCTCTGGCCGTTGCCCGCTTCGAGCTCTTGCCGTTGCCTCGCGCTTGGCCTTCGTCTCGATCTTGAAGAGGTTCTGCATCTCGTCGAGAACCAACAGACCCAAGAAATTGCAGGAGATCCTCTGAAGCCATTCGCGTGCCAAGGCGGAGCCGTTGTGACGGCGCCCCGAGAACAGGTTGTTCGCGTGGGAGGTGCCCAGAGCCTTGTCGGTGGCCCGTGCCAGGTTGTCCACGAGGTCGATGATCTTGCCGGACTCCGGCACATCGACCTTGAGCCAAAGCAGTTGCGGGCTTGGCTTGGCCAGTCCCGCCATTTTCTCGTGCCTGACTACCTGCGGATAGAGATGGAGCGCACGCTCGATGGCCGTCGACTTGCCAGCGCCGGAAATCCCGGTGACCATCGCGCCCAACTGGATCGGGCTGACGGCCGCCTGCGCGCCAACGGTGCTGTAAATGCGCCCCCAGGTTGCCGGGTCTGATGGGTTACGGTGGACGTAACCCTGCGTCAGCATGAAGCCGATGGTCTGTGCCAACTCAATTCCAGCGGCGGTGGGGATGTGCATCCGAAAGATGTCAGCGACGTGATGCTCCAGCAGGGCGCGGGAAGGTTGGACAACTGCATCCGGCTTGGGCGGCAGATAGATGAGGCGCTTGCCGATCTCGGCAGGCTCCATTGGAGGACCGCACGCATCAATCAAGATGTTGTCACGATGCGTCGCGAGCCCGTTGCTCGCAGCCTCGAGGTGCACCGTTGTCATTGGGCGGCTTCCCGATTCATGGAGGAAAACACCTCGTCCATCAACGCGTCGTAGCCTGGGTCAGATGCGTCTTGGAAAACCCCGCCAAGATCCGATGTATCTGGAGGAGAGAGTACGGCGTTGGATCGGGACAAATTTTCCAGGATTCGTGCTTCACGCGAACTTGGCTTGGGCCCTTCGTAGAGAGCGTCAGCCGCTGCGGTGTGCTCAACGGCCTGCTTGCGCAGCAATTCGTTGGCCTCGATGTTGCGCAGCGCAGCTTGCATGCGCTTGTATTCTCGGTCGTCACGCTTGCACCGATCCACCATCAGAGCATCACGCCATTCCTCGCTGGAGATGTCTGGCCCTGAGCGAGCGCTCGCGCGCAGTGAAAACTCATTCAGAACGCCTTGAGGATCTGGCCACCAGAAGCGAGACACCGAACCGGGGAAGTGAAAGACCGAATGTTCGACGGCGCCGAAGTTTCTGGCGTGTGCAGTCCACTCCTGAACGTCTGCGATCTTGGCCTCGTACTGGAGGGATTCATGGAAGACGCCATCCCGACGTGCGACCGCACTGCCACGTTGCAGCAGCCCGCCGATCAACTTGTCCTGGGCAATTGCCTTGCGGTAGCCACACCCGATTTCATGACCAAATCGCCAGAGCCCGGCCGGCGTGGGCTGCACGCCGGCGCCGATCATCTCCACCGTCAACCGCTTCGCGCGGTCCGCGAAGAGGTTGTAATGGCTAAAAATGCCGTGGAGGTAGCGAACATATTCGCGCAGAGTCAGCGCAGACTCCTTTGCGGTCGGACGGTTTTCCAGTTCTTTGCGTCTGGCATTAATGGCACCCGGCAGAAAGTGGTACTGCTGATCCTTGGTGATACGGTGCAGGACTTCTACCAAGCCCTTCATGTCGGGACGGTAGGGTGGATCAACGGCGAAGTTGATGCCCAGCGAAAGACAGGTTTGCCGTGCGCCCGCGCTCACGTATTCGCCTCGATCGGTCCACACTTGGAAAGGCGCTGTCGGGGTGGGCGTCAGGACCTCGACGTATTCGAATCCCCAAAGCTCTGCCATCAGGCGTGGATCGCAGCAGGTTGAGAACAAGGCCAGCTTGGCGGTGTTCCACGATGGCCCTGACAGGCAAACATAAAATCCCACGATGGCTGTAGACCAGATGTCGACCACGAGATAAACAATGGGTCGTCCGATAGGCCAGGCACGATTGACGGAGCTGCGCAGATGGATGTCGCCAATGGTGGCGTCGATCGCGTAGGCATGCCCCGGACCCGCGACGTTTTCATAGACCTTGCCACGAAGGCCTCGGAGGTTCCGCTGAAAGTGCCCTTGGGTAGTCGCGCGCAACACGCGTTCCAAACGCTTCATGCCACTTTCAAGAATGTGGCGGACCTGCCGCTTGTTCGGGAAGCTTCCTTGAGCCGGCGCGATGCCTTGCCGTCCAGTATCAGTCTGCTCGTACTGCGTGACGTAGACGCGCTGAACGATCAGATCGTACAACGCGCCAAATGGCAATCCCCCTTTGGTCAGGAGTCTTGCATGCTGAAGAATTTTCGTCCGGTCTGCCTCGGTGGTGGGACGCTGCGGGTGGAGTACCGGTTCGCCGAGACGTTCTGGCAGGCATTTGGGCCCCACCTTTTTTTGACCCATCTGCCTCGGACGTAGCACGCCAGGTGCGCCGCATTGGTCGAACCGCGGCTGCAAAGAGCACGCGTCGAAACCATGCTCGCAGAGGAGTTTCCAGAGGCGATAAGTCGTCGCCCTCGTACCGTCGCCGGCCTGCAATGCACGCTTGACCACAGGACCAATGCCCGAGGTGCGAGTCAATGCGTCGGCGATCAACTCATGATCGAGGAACGGCGCCATTTGCCGCTGCCTTCGCTCCCAGATACTTCTCTCGCCTTCCTTGAGATCCTCGGCAGACAACAGCAACCTGCCTGGTGGACGAAGATCGACGGAGGCCAGTTTGCCTTCGGCCTCCATGGCATCCAGCGTGGCGAGTGCCACCTGCGCCAAGCTGCCGACCACGTTTGTCTCGTCGCTCTTGACGTGTGCTTCAGCAGTCTCCGCCCATGGCCCGATGTACGCTAACCATACCGTTGTCGCGCCGATCGGCGTGGCAACCACTCGGTAGAACCCCCGGAGACCCTCGCCGTCGGCACGCACCACCGCATTGAACATCAATGCGACCATGATGTCCTCCTTGAAGCAATGGGGTTTTGCTGCCAGAAGTCGGCGACCGACAAAAGTTCCAGAGGCTCTGCCACACGCACCATTCGGTTCAGGTTGCCCGGTAGCTGGCCGGACCAGATGGATTGCCAGAGCACGCACTGGGCCATCCGGGCATCCACAGCAAAATGGCGGCTGATCAGTTCGCAGCAGTGCGGCCAGATTCGCCCCTCCAGATGCGACGCCAGGGCTGAGCACCCATCGAGAAGGGCGGGGGCCACGTCGGGTTGGCCGACCGTGAATGGCATGCCGATTCTGATGGCGGTACTGACAGCCTTGGTATAGAGCTCGGGAGTCAGCAGAAGCCACGAGACGCCCTGGCGTTGCCAGTACTCGCGTTCGATCTGAAGCAACTGTCGCGTGCGCTTCGCAGTGAGGTCTTCACAGTACTTGGCGCTGACTGCAAGCAGCTCGGCTTGGCCTGCCAGGTTTCTGAGCGTCAGCACAACATCGGTCGTCATCACCCACGGCGATGCATCTTTTCCGGCACGTGCCAGGGGATGCCGGTATCCGAGGTCTTCGGCAATCTGCCGCGTTCCGAGAGCCTCCCCTGAGACGCCCGCGACATACGTCGCCAGTTCGGGTGGGTGCTCATCGTGGGACAGCGGGAATTGCTCTCGAAGGTCGACCACGCCTGGCAGCATGGAAGCGAAGGCGAATACCACCAGCTCGAGATCGGAGAGCAGATGATGAAGCCGACCAAAACGCCAGTTCAGAAGATGAGAGCGCCCGCGACTACTGGGGTCGTCGCGCGTGACCTGATGCCACGGCTGATAGCCTGCTCCGGTCCCGGTCCCACGCCCGGTGCTGCGCCATTTCGCCAATTTGGCGGGCGTGAATCTTTGTCCTTTGCGCATGTGCGCTCTCCTTTCCGGCCGCACGACTGCGGCCATCCGACGATCGGAAAGGAGATGCCCTTGACCCGCGAGCGAATCACGGGTAAATTCATTTCACCTAGAAATCTGGGGCATCCCCTCAGTACGAAACGCCACCGGTTTGCCGACCTGTGGCGTTTTTGTTTGTGCGGCTATTTGTTCGTCGGCAGCACCTCCTTGGTTGCGAGCACGGCTTTCATGCCTTCTGCTCCACGGTCACAACGGACGCAGACTCGACGTCCTCTGAATGTCGTGCTCTGTCACGCTCCGTCACGGCATGTCGTTGTTGGCTGAGCCAGATGGCCACGTCACGGGCCAATGCGAATCGCCCTCGGCGATTCGGGATCTGAAACAAGGGTACGGGGACGGTATCGCGCGTCACCGCCTGCCGGTAGGCGGCAGTGGAACGATAGCCAAGCGCCTTCACCAAGCCTTCGGACGACAGGATGGGCCCGAACTGGCGAACTATTTGTTCGTTGAGTTCACGCGCCAGATCGTCTGCGAGCGGATCTGATGGGTCAGCTTTTTGCACGTCTCGCCTTGTCACATTAGGTCTTCCAAATGCTATGGTGCTGAGACACGTCGGACAAGCGGCATGATGACGATGAATCGTCACCCCATTTTTCCAGCGAGATCACCGCTAAGTGCTTGATACGTCTGAACTTGATCTGGAAAGTTTCAGTTTCGCATCCAAGATGCGAAAATCGCCGACTGGAAAAATGCGCCATGTCACCGAAGCGTTTCGCACGGTGCTTTGGTTTCATTCCATTAGGTTGGCATCGCGCACGACTTCGCCGAGTCAGATGGATGCGTGGCTCGCGGCGCGGCTCGCGTTGTCTGACGACGCAAGGATCGACCGAAAGAAGCAATGGCGAAGCTACAAGTACGGGAGGCATTCGCCGAGCGAGCCACTGGTCGCGGCGATCGAGCCGTGGCTCCCCGGAAGCCGCGCACTCTTCAATCACCCGGTTTGGCAAATTCTGCGCATCGATCTCAAAGTTCAGGATCAGCTTGCGGGCTTGCTTGTTCTGCTGCCACCGGCGATCTACAGCCTTGTCAGGGGTAACGCGACCCCTGATCAATCTCACTTGATGCAATTGGATGGCTGGGATGCCAGTCGTTTGCGACGACTACAGCGACAGGTGAGTCTCGACTCGCTCGCGTGTCTGATTGCGCTGTTGCGCTTGTTAGCGGAGGAGGGCAGAGGCGCACAGGCATACGTCTTCAGCCGTGCCGTCTGCCGATCGCTGTTGGTGATGGGGCCTTGGCTCTCTTCGCACGGAATAGCGCAACCCCTTGCAGACTACGTGGAACGATATCTACTACCGCTCGGAAGTGATCGAGGTTGGCAGCACATTTTCGGTGGGGGCGGGTTTCTTCGTGCGGCTGAGGAGTTGGCCTTGGCTGCTGAAGTGGCCGAATGGCGTGAGGACGAGCCGCTTGATAGCAACCAACAAGCCGACCTGAGATTGGATATGCTTGAAGACCGATTCACTATTGCGATGAGCATGCTGGTACGTCCCGTCCCAATCGCGGGCGCTTCACCGGATCCAGGGTCCGAGCGGCTGATGATGAAGATCTTTGATCTACAGCGTCGGGTAAGACGCCGTCGATGAGGTTCCGCGCCGGACGTGGGGAATCTGGCACTGCGGCGGCCATGAAAGCTGCGTAAGCGCACCACTCGACAAGGGTGGATTCCCCTAGCTCAGCAACTTGCGCGCAATTGCGACCGCGGGAGCGGAATGCCGTGCCTTGCCAATAGGTACCAGCCGGCGCATTCCCCCGACGAGCTCCTGGCTAGGGCAGCGTCGAAGTCTCGAACATTCCACTTGTCAATCTCTAGCTGGTTCAGTGGCGAGCGGCGGAAGCGATGCTCGAGCCCTGAGGGCATTGAACTCTTCGAGCACCACGGCTTGGATCTGATGGTGATCGAAAGGCTCAGCATCGAATATGAAGTTCAGGGCGGCGTCGTGACCATCGAAGGTCAAGATGGCGTACTCGAGCCAACTCTCGAATCCTTCAGGAGGCTTGGGTCTGCGGGTGGCTGAAGTCATGTCATCTCCTGTGAAGGTCGGACGGGAACCGAAGTGCTCAGCGCGACGAGGATAGTGGCATCGTACGTGCCTATTGCTGTCCTGGTGGCCCCGGTCGTTACAGATCAGAGGGGACACCGCTCGCCTGGGAGGCAGCCTGCAATGCGGCACGAGGATGGCCGCCAGTCCGCGGGCACAATCTCTGCATGCCAAATATTGCGACGTTCCTCAAAGCTGAAATTTCACGAGTTGCCCGGAAAAGAAGTTCGAGCAGAGATCGAGGCACTCAGAAAGTCCTCGGTCGCTCACCGTGCGTCCATCGCGGGCTTGCGTCGCCAAGTGGATGCTTTGGAGAAAGCATTACGCAGGGCCGTCAAAGGCTCCGTCCGTACCGCAGCATCCGAAGCGGAGGTGGCAGCAGACAGCGGTGTGAAGCGCCGGTTCAGTGCCAGCCGCCTTTCCGCACACCGCGCCAAGCTCGGCCTCTCGGCGGCAAGGTACGGCCAGCTGATCGGCGTCTCGGGACAGACGATCTATCACTGGGAACAAGGCAAAGCTCGTCCGCGAGCCGCCCAGTTGGAAGGCCTTGCCTCGGTGCGCGATCTTGGCGCGAGCGAGATCGCCAGCAGACTCGGCAGCCTGTAGTACAGAGAGCATGGCGGTCGAGTCATCGTGCCCCATAAATGGGCTTACATAGATGTTCCAAAGGGGACGGGATGAGGTCAGTCAAGGCGAGGCAGGAGTTAAGTCATCGGTTGCGGTTGAACGAGCCTGTGAGGAGTGCGCCTTCGAGGCAATGGTTCGAAAAATCTGCTTCGCTACTTGGTGAGTATGTTCTCCGGAATCCGTTGGCGCTCCTCACGGCGGCGGCGCTCACGGTCGGTGGACTCCTGCTCATGGGATTCTTCCTTCGCATCGGGTTCATGCCAGACGTCGACCTGGCCGGCTCGATGGCGCTGATCTTTGCCGCGGCAATCGTGGGCATCGGCACACTGATAGCCTTGGTTTTCGCCACCGTCATGCCTGGTGTGAGCATGCGCTACCTCCTAGACCAGGCACAGTTGCCATTGAATTGGTCTGCGGTGCTGGTGACCGCAGGGCCAGCGGGGTTGCTGGTGACACTTGCGGTCCTGTCGCCGCTTCTACTTGAGCCGGCGCAGAGGCCGAACGTCTGGGTACTTGCGATCGGATGCTTTGCCATCGCCCTGGTTGCAGGCGCCATCTTGGTCTGTGTGGCGGAGCGGCGCGGTGCACAACTCGACTGGGGCATCCGAATCAAAAAAATTTGGCCCCTCATGCTGTGCAGCGTCCTCTGGACACTTGGCTTGTTTCAGGTGCTCCAGGCTGCTATCCAGATGGGCGTCGACAGCTCTCATCCACCATTTTTCACGGTCTTCTTGTTGGGATGCTGGCTTGCAATGATTGCGTCGATCAATCTGGCCATGGCGCAGTTACCGTTGCGCGTCTCGCTCATCGTTGGTCCTGTCGCCGGAATTTTCAGCGTGGTTCTTCTCGCAATGCTGACGGGTAGCTATTCGACCGTATCAGCGACGACAGTGAAAACACTTGGCATTGGCGAGATGCAAGGCACCAATCTCATTTTGACGGCCGATATGTGTCACGCCTTGAGCGCCGCGCCCGGAGCGTTGCATTGCGAACCCATGGCGGACAAAGCGACGGTTGGGATACTTAAAGACGTCGCCATCGTCTCGCGCATCGGATCCAACGTCGTCGCAGAGGGACCTCCCCCCAAGGGTGATTCAGCGCAAACACGCTCACGTCTCATTCTGCGTAAGGACACGGTGCTTGCATGGACCACATCTGGCGCGAAAGGGCCTTAGCCGCGTTCAACACAACCTCCACCGGCAAAGTCCCAAATCGGAATCCACAAGTCACGAAGCGGCCATAGTGGGCGATTGACCACGTGCTGATCCGCATTGGCGAGGCGGCGTCTCTCTGTGAGCTGTTCGCCGTGCATCTTGGCCTTCCCGTGACTTGGTCGCTTGAGGACGCCGTCTTTGGGACTTGGGTGGATAGGCTCGGAAAACACGAACCTTGAAATCTGGGCCGATACAGACAACTCTGGTTTGCCTGCAGCTTGTCTCCACAGCCAGCCAGCGCGCCTCGTTGGAGGTTTTTGGGACCCGGCGGGCTCAAAGGTCGTTCGCCAAGGCAGACGACGGCAAAGTCACTAGGCATTGGCGAGTTGCACGGATGCCAACCTTATTGTTGCCCGATAAACGCGCGTGACCAGCGCGTCAGAGTGTCCAACCCCGCTCCACATGCTCGCCAAACGAACTCTAGTGAAACATCTCCGAATCCAAGATGCCGAGTTGCCTTAAACGAATTGTCATCGCTTGCTCACTGACGCCAAATTGTGATGCAAGAGTGGCGATGTCCAGTTCGTCCCAGAGGTCTCTATCCTTGGTGGCAAAGAGAAGAAGCTCTTTAGGCATCAAGAGCGCGGAAGCAAATTGATTTGCTTCACGCTCGTCCGCTGGAGTTGTTGAGGAGCCTGGCTGTTGGTACGCAATGGAGGTGGCGCTACCGACTCTCTGATAGATGCTTAAGTGCTTGTCTATAAAAAGGTTGTCACCCTGTTTGTGATGAAGTACTAGATGCCCAAGTTCGTGAGCAATCGAAAAGCGCTGCCTGTTCGGGTGGTGCGCCTTGTTGACCATGATGTGGCGTTCGTCGCCTCGTATCACGAGAACTCCAGAGACTACGTCTTCAAGGGTCTGCTCGTGTACCTGCGCGTCTAGGTGCCTAGCTACCTTTCGCACGTCCACTGGCGCTCGCAGCGCATCTGCCTGGCGCAACAAATTCGCCGCCTTGCCTTCTACATCGAGAAAGAATCGAGTTTCCATCACGAACTCCGGTTTAGAACTTCGAACACGGCCTGTCTCACCAAAGGTGTGGCCTCTACGCTCTGATTTGCAAACGGAAATTCTTCTGTGGGTACTGCGTCGCTCTGAACATCGGAATGTTGCGGCAATGCCTCCGCGACTGAGACTTTCAGTACTTCGCAGATTCGATACAGGGCATGAAGAGAAACCTTCTGGTTCCCCTTCTCGATGTTCGTAATTGATGTTCTTTCTAAGCCCACCAAGCTCGCGAGTTCCGCCTGAGTCATCGTTGCGCCGGCTTGAGACATGCGCAGTTGCCGAATTCGCCGGCCAATCGCCTGATAGAGGCGCGCTTCATCAACCATCTAATGCTCCAAATGCTCTGAGTGAATGCTAGCTTAAACTCCCCAAAATGTCAACATTATTGACAATCGATGACAAACGTTGCTCAAGACCAGGAACGTGTCTATCGCTAACGTTTTTGCAGAAGTGCCGCAAATACCAACATATGTCAGCTATGCAAACATTCTCATCATCGTTGACATAAGCCAAAAGTAGCTGTACCGTGTGGGCGAGCTCAGGAGTGAGCTGCGGAGAACCCATATGACTGCTCAGGAAAAAGCCAAAAATTACTTCTTTTTCGTTAACGACGAGAAGTTCGACACCGACGAGGAGGTCGTGACCGGCGCGTACATCAAGTCGCGCATCGCGAACCTGCCGCCGGGCTCGGGACTAGAAATGGAGGGCCAGGGAAGCGACCCCAACAAGCTCATCGGCGACGGTGATTCCGTGTCGCTCAAGCTGGGGCATGGCCAGGGGCCGCTGCGCTTCACTACGGTGCCACCTGCCAACTTCGGGTGAGCGAAATGGAGGCCGTCGTAATGGGACCCGCTGCGGTCCACCTGCAGCGCCTGCGCGTTCGCTACCCTGATGCCAGCATGCAGGAACTGCCGGACGGCGGCTCTGTCATCACAGTCCCCGATATCAGCCTGCCGCCGGGCTGGAACAAGTCGTCCACAGCAGTCCATTTTTGGGTGCAGTCGGGCTACCCGTATTCCAGGCTGGACTGCTTTTGGGCGGACCCGGACCTGCGCTTGGCATCGGGAGTGATGCCGCACGCTAGTGGCTTCGGTAACGGCCCGGCGGTTCTCGCGGGCAACGTCTGGTTCTCGTGGCACACAGACCACTGGAACGCTGGTCGCGACGACTTCATCACTTGGATGGCCTCCATCCGCGAGCGCCTGAACAAGGCTATGTGACTCATGCTCAAGCTCAAGCTGGACCAAGTCGCCCCGCTGCAGCGGGCCGCAGCAATTGCTGCAACGGAGACTTGTTTCGCCGGCTTGGTGCTGCCGGGTGGTGCTCCGAACGGTGAGCGCGACTACGTGGTGGCGGACTTAAGGCCTGTTCCCGACGACGCTTACCTCGTGCGGACCGCGATCTCGGCAACGCTCAAGCCCGAGTTCTGCTCACACTTGGCGAATCAGGCGAAGCAGAACGGCGCCGGCGTGCTCCTTGCGCACACCCATATTGGCAACCAGCCGCTCGATGGCTTTTCTGTTATCGACGATGGAGCAGAGCCGCCTTTGGCCGTCTATTTCAACCGTCGACTGCCCGGTCGCGCGAACTTGGCTGCAGTCATTACGGCGCAGAAGATACACGCCCGCGAAATGGGTCCCGGCCCAACCCAGCCTGTAGCTTTTGTAGGGTCGGAACTCGTGATGCCGGCGCAGCCTAGCTCGCGCGTTGACGGCAAGTTTGATCGGCAGGTGCGCGCTTTCGGCGAGGACGGGCAACGCGCTTTGAGCGCACTGACTGTTGCCATCGTGGGCGTGGGCGGCACGGGGTCCGTTGTGGCCCAACAACTTGCTCACCTTGGTGTCATTCGCTTCGTTCTCATCGACCCCGACAAAGTTGAATCGACGAATCTGAACCGCCTAGTTGGCGCCGCCACGTCTGACATCGACCGACCGAAGGTCAACGTCGCAGCGGACCATATCAAGCGCATCAACGCCATGGCGAAGTGCCAGGTGGTGCAAGGTGACGTGACCCACCCCGATATTGCAGCCACGCTGACCGCGGCTGATTTCATCTTCGGCTGCACGGATTCGATGGCCAGTCGGGCTGTCATGAATCAGCTTGCCTACCAGTACTACATTCCATGTATCGACATGGGAGTTGCTATCGGCACCGAGGCAGGCATCGTCATGTACATCGGCGGCCGCGTCCAGATGCTCAGCCCCGGCCTGGCATGCCTTGTCTGCACCGACAAGTTGGACTCTGAGCAGGTGCGCCGGGAGATGATGACGCAAGAGGAGCGCAAAAAGGACCGCTACATCGTGGGCGAGCAAGTGTCGCAACCTGCCGTCATCTCACTGAACTCGCAGGTCTCCTCGGCCGCAATCACGATGTTCCTTTCCGCGGTGACCGGCATGCCTGCCGGGGCGCGGATGCTTACCTTTGATGCAATGCGCGGAACGGTGCGTCCGGTTGCAGCCGACCCACGCCCGCATTGCATCGTCTGCTCACCGGAAGGTGCTCTTGGCCAAGGTGCGCGTTGGTCGCTGCCCACACGTGGGGGGACGCGATGAAGCCTCTGCAGCGCCCCTCTCTGCTCTGGTTCGGGCGTGCGCCCCGAAAGGAATACGCGTCCGAGATTGCTGGCCGGGACATGAACCTTCAGATAGTGACCTCGCAACAGCCGCAGACGCGCTACGCACGTGCCGCGGTTTTCTGGGCCGCAGACACCGAATTCGACGCAACGCTAGATGTGCTTGAGCGCCACCTTGTCGCCTGCATCAACGAGGGCCTGCTTGTCTACGTAGTTGTTTCTGACGACGTGGCGCAGGTCACCCACGTGAGGCAGGCTATCGATGCTTTGGTGCCCAGGCATGCGAGTGAGCGCAATGTAATCGTCCGCAGCGACACGGTGTCCTCCCACGAACTGGCCAACGAGGCCTTGCTGCACGACCCTGGACCAGTTTTGAACGAAGCTCTGACTTTCGAGGGCGACATCAGCAATTTGACCCCGCAGCGCAAGCTGCTGTTGCAGCGCGCGTTCAGCGACAGCTCCATCCTCAAGCTGACGCCGATCAAAGCTGGTTTTTCTGGGGCGAGCACGTTCATCGTTCACGCCACTATCAACGCTTCACCGCCACTTCCCGAGCCAATGCCGTTCTTCGTCAAGCTAGGTGACTCAGCCAAGCTGCTGGATGAACTGACGCGCTTTCGCAGGCACGCGGAACACTACATCACCTGGAATCTCAGGCCTAACTTCCTGATGGAAAAGTCCATCTATGGCGTCTCTGAGGGCGTGCTGATCGGCACGTTCGTGGAGGGCTCCAAGTCGCTAGCCGAATGCGCCCGGGCGGGGGGAGGCGAGAAGTACATTGCTGCATTGTTTGATGAGACTCTGACGGGGTGGCGGAAGCGCGCAGACTCGCACAGGGGCAGCAATTCGGTCGTCGCAGCCTTGGCGGCTTATGACCGACACGCGAGCATTCCGAGCCAGCGAGTTCAGCAGGCGCGGCTGCTTTTCGGCGGAGAGGTCTGGGCTCCGACCACGTTGTGGCGTCGCCTCATCAGCGCGCCGCGCCAGAGTTGGCTGGAATGCGTCATGCACGGCGACATGCACGGCGACAACGTCCGTGTGCGAAAAGACGACGCCATCGTGATCGACTTCGCTCAGGCGGATAAGGGCCCTGCGTGTGCAGACGCGGCTAGCCTTGAGGTTTGGCTTGCCTTCCAGTCTGACGGTCTCGACCTAAAGCAGTGGCAGTCATGGGTGGAACACCTCTACCGTTCGGACATCATCGACTCTATGTTGGACGGCACTACCGTCGACCAGGGTTGCTGGATTCATGGGTGCTTGAGAAAGATTCGGCTTATCGGGCGCAGTTGCGTCCTCGGGCACGATGAATACAAGCGCGTTCTGGCGGTTTTTTTGCTACGCCATGCGAGTTTCGAAGCGAGCCCGAGCGATGCTGAGGCGGATGAATTCCGCAGATGCTTTGCGTACTGGTTGGTCAATCGGCTGGTCATGAGCTTCGCCACGGAAGCGAAGAACCCACAGGTGGAAACTGCATGAACAAGAGGGTCAACCGTCTTGCATTTAAGGCGCAAGTTGAGCAGCGGCACGAGGCAAACCCGTTGCTGAAAATGCCTGGTGATGCCGCTTTGGTGCACAGAGGCGTTCTCCGCTCCCTCGTGATGGCGTGTCCCGATGGCTGCGGCGAGTTACTGACCATCAACCTGGATGCACGGTCGGGAAAGGCTTGGCGAACTTACGGCAGCCACGAAGAGCTCTCGCTATTCCCTTCAGTGTGGAGGCAGACGGGCTGCAAGAGTCACTTCATCCTGTGGCGCTCGAAGATTTACTGGTGCGACTGGGACGACGAGCTTGACACCCCTATGGCAGATGTCGTTGAGTTAGTTCGCGGCCGTCTTTCAAACGAGCTAGTCCCGTATGTAGAGATCGCGGACGCGCTACAACTCGTGCCTTGGGCCGTATTATCGGCCTGCTATCAGCTTATCCGCAAAGGTTTGGCGCAAGAGGGGAAAAGCGATCTGCGGGGTCACTTCCGGCGCGCAGAATCGCTCGGCTAACACCGCGGGCGACAGAGACGGCTTGGTGCGCGCACGGGAGGCGGTATTGCCCTTCAAAGAAATTCTCGCGGGCTTGACCTCGTCAGTGTCCCGATCTTTGGCGTTCAGCGGAAGCCCGTGACGGCGGGATTAAAAGTTGCTCGCGATGTCTTGCGAACATTGGAAGACAAGCGGGTCCACGCGTGGAACGCACGCTGAGGTTTTTGTCATCTATGACCTTCTAAACCAGCGTCAACTCGAAACTGCCAAAGTTTTTGAAGTCAAGCACCTTGCGGCCGGCGCCTGGCATGTCGAACGACATTCGCATCGTCGACGTGAAGCTGCCAGCGAACTTCTGGCCAACAAGATGGCCACGGGCCTCGATGGCTACCTGGACGCGAAAATCCACGGGTGCTTTCTCGTGCTGCCATGTGTTGATGTCGATGGTGGCCGAGCCCTTGGGAATCAACAAGTCGCGAACAGCTCGAAACACTGTTGGATGCGCTGGGTCAGTTGAGAGCACGTCATCGTCGGTCACGAGGTCAACGATGTTCAGGCCGATCTGCTCGTTCATGGTCTGCAGCACGTTCACCGCAACCTCTGTTCGGTAGCTGACCGTGATCCCTCCATCGGGCCGGCGGGATGCAGAACCATCGACGATGCTCACTGTCATTTGGTCAATGGGCGCGATTGCCGGTTCGACTCGGTGGACTTTCAGGCGGCCGCTGCTGATCCGAAGTGTTGATCGCAGGCCGGGGCCCAGCGGCGCCCCGTCGTCGATCACGATGTCCGGATGGTCTCGAAGCATCGCTGCTGGTCCGAGAGTGTTGGTGATCGCAGCGAGGCGCTGCGGTATCTCTTCGTACGCAAACTCCAGCACCGGCGCGGCGTCTGGCCCGCGATTCGTCACGTAAAGGCGAAATTGCCGGCCATTCGTGACCAAGAAATAAATGGCTCTGACCTCTGGATGGTTTGCATATGACCATGCCTGAGCTTCAACAGCGGCATCTAGGGGGGCGGCCGGCGCCTTGGCTTCGATGATCCAGCGAACTCGACCGCCGGCTTCTAAGACGTAGTCGGCTTTGCCACGCAACGGCGGATCGTTCGCTTTTTCGCGCCCGAGCTGTACGCGGCTGTAGGTCAGGCTGAGTTCTCGCAAGACGTTGTGCTCGGTGCCGGTGCGATACCCCATCGCCTTGATCAAAGGTGCGATCACTTCCTCGCGAACGTCAGCTTCGTTCATCGCGTCGAAAACAGGTGCTCCAAGTTCCATCGCTAGTCCCTCCAGTTCGCAGCGTAGCGCAACGTCACCTCAATAAGGGGAAGGTCGGTCTCCAGATGGATCGATCAGCCGTAACGGATCAGGCCCCACCGGGGCCAAGAAAATCTGCTGCTTCTGCGGCGATCCCTCTTGAAGGCGCATGCTGAACTCACTGCCGCGACCGATGAAGTTGCGGAGGAACCCCAGCAAAAAACCGATTGCCATCGCTGTGATTGCAATCGCCTGATTTCCAACGGAGACCCGTCTGGGGCAGCCCTGTGCCGGCTAGGTCAACCTCGGCGTTTGCTATCTGCGGCTGTTGGTATCGACGAGGCCGATTCCGGCCAAACTATTTCTGCCCCACGCCTGGCGGGCGTCGCATCTCAGGAGATTGCCGCAGTCTTCCACCCTCGTCCAGCCGTTTTGGCGCGGTAAGACCATCAAGTCTCTTGGGCCCATGTCGACCGATAGCTCAGCTTGCCACTTTTGAGAAAAATCACTTCGACCGTCAGGAGCCGATCGACGAGCATCTGAACTTTCTCCGGGACAGCCGTCGGCCCGAACTTCGTCTGGATGTGGCGTTGCAGGGCCGCAAGGCTGCCGGGCCGATGCGGGCCGCTGAGATCCTTCACGAGATCGCGGTATATCGCTATCGGCAACTTCCGGGTAGCCGGCTTCTTGATCGCGGCTTTCTGTGCCACCTGCACCTCAAGCAAAACCTTGTCTTTGGTCTCTTGCACCGGTGCAGCCTTTACCGATCCGGTCTTTGTCTTCTTGGGCGGCGTTGCCGTCCTCTTCTTTGTCGGTGGAGTCGCGGCAGGTTTCGATGGTGCAGTCGATGTTTTGGGCGAGGTTGGCACCGCGATGGACAGTGACGGCAAACGCTCGACCGAGAACGCCAACGTGTTCGCGTGTGCTATCGGCGGGTCGTAGTCGGTGTCCTTCGCGAGCACGACAAATCGGCAGTCGGGATGTTTGGCCGCCAAATAGCCAAGATAAAAGACCAGGTGAAAGTCCAGCGAGTTCGCTCCCGGGCGCGCGATCGGCACGAGTGTGGAGCGGGGGCTGTCGACCTCGAAAGCTGCCTTTCGCTTGAGCTGGTGTGGGCCGTAGAACACCCAAGCCTCACCGGCCTCGCCGAGCCATGCCTCTACCTCCAGTGGGGACGGCTGGACGTTTTCCAGATCGACAAGCAAATGAACGCCGGTGCCCATGTTCAGGCAGTGCCGCGGCAGCGCGGGTAGTCCGAACATCCCCAGAACTCTTGGCCGGCGTTGATGCCCTTTCGGGCTGTGCGTCGCACCATGTGTTGTGCACACCTGGGGCAGGTCGGCGCGGCTGTCTTTGCAGCTTGGGGTGATGCGTTGCGGGCCTCCCTCGTCTGGTTGCGGTCATCGGGCTTTGCAAAAGAGCTGCCTCGGGCCTGCTTCAACAGTCGGTGTAACTGCGGCCCATCGAGCAACCGAAGGTTTCGCCCGCTGGCAAACGCTTCGGCTTCCGGCGTGAATCGACCGGACGTGACCACGAATCCGCCAGCGGCTCCCTTAGCTGCCATGGCGCCGTAGAGTTCGCGCACCACGGGCACACCGACCTTGAAGGCCCGCCATTGCTTGCACTGCACGAGGTATTTCTCTCCGTCCTTCCGAAGCATGAGGTCGATGCCATCGTCTGGCCCCGGCTCGAAGTTCTCCACGACCTGATAGCCCTGCAGGCGGAATCCCTCGCCGACGAGCACTTCGAACTCCCGCCAGCTCATGCCTTGAAGAACGTCGGACGCGTCCGAGCTGGTCACGTTGTCCACCAGCACGCGACGTGCGCGGCGGCGCCAAGCGGAAATCGCTGCGCCGGCGAGGCAGAGGATCGGCACGACATACTGCCCGGCGGTCGCAAGGCCACGGCCGACGGCGCCAACCATCGCATTTCCAAGCTCGCCAGGACCCATTGCACTGGCAAGAGGTGCTGCCGCAGTACGGTGGAGCACCAAATAGCCAGCAACAGCCAGGATGACCCCGACATACCAAGGCAAGAGTGCGATCAGATCGACCAAGTCTTCTGCGGGGCTGTTCCTTTTTCGGCGCGCCATCGTGAATGCCTCCTGAGCGGATTCTGCCCAAAAGTGATCAAACTCGATACAGTCGGTTACGTGAAGGAGGCGGCTGCTAAGTGGCTACTTCAGGACGACATGGGCAGCAGTAGCATGAGCTGCGGCTTCATCGGGACAGTCAACATGCGTGGCTCTCCAACTGCAGCTGGTTGCTCGAGGTGGCTATCCGCCGCGCAGGAAGAAGCTGCTGTCAAGACAACAGCTCTCAGCGCCTGGCTCTCGCCAGAGGGCGCACGCTCGAGGAGCTGTAAGCGATATTGGACGACAGGATCAAGCCGTATTACGAACACCGTCTTGCCGCATAGAACTGCTGCAAACGCCGATGACGGACGCCTGAGAAGCCGTTCTCGTCAAAACAATCTAATAGGAGGGCTCTTTGGGGACAGAGATTTATCTAAAGGTAGGGGGAGTAACGTTGGACTGGAGCAAAAACAGTCGCGGCGCACCCCACGGAATTCTCTTTCAAAAAAAAGATCGCATCCGTAGGCGATCAGACCAAGTGAATTACGAGTACTGCGAGGAAAATGAGATCGATGTCGAGCCGTCGGAGCGCGCTCTTGTGCGGTCGTTGAAGGAGGTCATCCCACGATTGAACCTGCTTGGCTTTACTCGGGAGCAGGCGGCAACTGAATATGATCTTTGGGTAAGAGAGGAGACTGCATATGCAGACGGCGAAGCTTCAAACCCTAATTTCCTAAGTTTTCAAGAGTTCATTGATTTTTTAGGACGCCATCCAATCGCAGCCTTAGACAACACTTACATCCAACACGGTAGCGAATCACGATCGCAAGTTAGCGCGCGATTTGACGCCGACGAAGCTATTCATAGAATTCCACCATCGGAATCGTCAGGATACGGCTATTCAGAGACGAGTTATTTCGAATCTCTGGTTGGAAGGCTGCATCCATATTCTCTGTTGAGCGCATTGGCTTTAGTCCCAGAAAATCTAGATCAAGATGTTGTGTGGCACTACGGCCCAATGGTCCACAGTGGCTGGGCTGTTGAAGAGGACTTCGCTCCAGGTGCATCGCGCCGGGAGACCTTCCTTATTGCAACGGAGGGCAGCTCCGACGTTCACATCCTGAAGCACGCCTTTGCTTTACTAATGCCAGAGATCGAAGATTTTTTTAGTTTTATCGATGTCAGCGAGAGACATCCTTTTTCTGGCACCGGAAGTCTTGTCCGATTTGCCGAAGGTCTTGCAAAGATAGACGTCCACAATAACGTTTTGTTTATTTTCGACAATGATGCCGAAGGATGGGATGCACTAGATCAAATCAGACGATTTACATTGCCTGCTAACATGCGAGCGATGGCGCTTCCAGAACTGGATGAATTTCTGAGTTTTCCTGCTTTCGGTCCTCAAGGAACGATGACCGCTGACATCAACAAGAAAGCAGCAGCGATCGAATGCTATTTGGATTTGCGAACCACACACCTGACGCCTGCGCGGATCATATGGACAAATTTCAAAAAAGAGCGCAACGACTACCAGGGAAGTCTTGAATTCAAAGAAACATATATGAGAACATTTATGGGTCAGACTAAAGAGTCGCTTTCATCTGGCGCGTACGATTTCACCAAAATCGCTAAGGTTCTGAATTGCATTCTTGCCGAATGCGCGCTCATAAGAGCGGAAATTCATGAATGTTAAAGAATTCCGTCCTCGAAATTTAGCTATGTCCCGTGCGTGCTTTAAACCATGCACGCCGACCCTTGGAAAATGGAGATTGCTTTGTGTGATGCATCAAAAGTCGCCGAAGATTGGGTCGTGAAAGGCTGTCATATCCATATCGAGGGTGTTGAATTGCAAATGTTCCCCAATCATCGTGCGAAACCGGAATTCAGAGGGTTTTTTGCAAGCACTCCCCAAAACAAAGTTGATGAAGCAATTCGCGTTGCGAGAAATGATTGTCTTCCTGACGCGGAAACCCGAACTAAGTGGATTATCCGTCTCCGCATGGCGCGCTCTTTTATGATGAATCGCGGCATAGGGATTCCTTCCTTAGCCCGCGGACGCATGTTTGAATTCAAAATGCTAGAAATAGCAATAGAGCGATGGGAACAACCTCGATGACCTCGATCAAGAATTTTCTCGACACTGCCGAGCTAGGCCCAGTGATGCTCGGTTCGGCCACCTTCGAATTGATGGATCTTCTCGGCGATCCGGATCGGATTTCTCAAAAATCGAATCCTCTGCTCGTCCATTACGGCGACCTGGAACTCATTTTTTGGAAATCGAAAGGTGCAAAAAAACAAGTTCTTCGAGAGTTTACGCTTTTCGTAACTGGTAACAGTCCGCGCTTACCAGATCCCGTGCAGTTCTCGGACTGGCCCAGTTCTATGACCCCAACAATGGCTTGGCTAGGGCATCTTAGTAACATGCCACCATCGCGGCTTGCGGATCAGGGGGGGAAATCTGCTCAATTTATGTTCCCGTCCGGAGTTATTGCAAGTACGCATGGCGGGACACTTAAAGCCTTGTCAGTTAAAGAAAAGGAAACCCGTTCTCAGCCTTCGATCACAATTCCGGCGAAGGACGAGATTTCGAACGAGGCATTTCGTGAGATAGAGGAAGAAACGCTGCGCGTCGCTCAAGCCGGCTATTACAGGTCTGCGCTGTTGATTGGTTGGTCTGTGATGGAAGCTTTGTTGCGTCAATTAGCAAGGAAAGCGGATCAGGAAGACTCCATGAACAGTCAACCACATCTGCTTCTGAAGCTGCTAAAAAGCTCGAACGCCTTACCTCTAGCTGACTATGCCGCCTTAGAGAGGTTGCGTCAAATTCGGGCACAAATCGCGCACGGCATGGCCGCCCACGTCACTCAAGAGGATATTCAGATTCTATTAGCTTCAATTGAAGAGGCAAAAACCGCACTCAAAAATCGGACGCGTATTCATCCCTGAGCTATGCGCACCCCTCCTTGTCGCGAACGACAACGGAGCCCTCGTTTCATGCGGTAACAATAGGCGCTCACATCGCGGGTTGCGAAGGCTTCTTCGGTCGGCTGAAGAACGAGCTTTTTTATCCTCGGGACTGGAAGAACGCCTCCATTGAGCAATTCCATCGAAGCGGTCGACTCGTACATTGGCTGGTACAACGAGAAGCGGATCGAGATCTCTCTCGGTTCTCTCCGCCCTATCGAATACCGGGTGAGCCTTGGACTTGCGATAGCACAGGTGCCGTCCTGAATGACTTCACAGGTATGACCGATCGCAAACGCTGCTAAGCCTGCAGTCGATGCGCTGATTCAAGCGTCGGCTTCAAGCCATAGCAGATCGTGTCAGACGATAAGCAACTCAAGCTCAAAAGCGCGGCAACTGGATCCTCTCGGATCGAATGACACCTCGCACAGGCCTCGGACGTCGCGTGAGTTCTCAACAAGGGGACGATTCGTCAGCTGGGCCTACCGGCGAACGACCTGTTGGATTCAATGCCGCTTGGGAGGAGCGTGGCATTTAGACGGACCCGTTCACGAGGTGCGCAGCCCCCGCCGCTTGTGCGCGCCTTAAAATGCCAGCCGTCCTTCTTCTGGCTAGGTCAATGCGCGCTGCAAGCCATGAGTGTCGGTGTGCACAAAAGGACAGCGGCTTGGTGGGTAAAAGATGGAAATCCGGGACAACTCTAGTATCTGACGCGCGTCAAACCCGACCTCACCCGGCAAAGCAGCGCGACTTATGTAGCCCGGGTGGTTGTCTCGGACTTTGTTGCTCGCGGTTTGCGCCATACGGAGTCGACTCGCGCGGTTGTCTCAGACTTCGGAGCGTCGGGGCAAAGTCGTCGCTCCGAACATTTCGCTGGTGATCGTGTCTCAGACATTAATGGCAAAGAACACAAAGTGCGGCCAGCTCTTCAAGCGTGATCGGCTTGATGGGAGGGCGGACCCGGTAGTGGCCGACCTCGGCCGGAGAGACTCCGCGCTCATGCGCGATGACCTCGGTGGCGGTGAGGCCGCAAAGGCGGCCCTGGCAGGGGCCCATGCCGCAGCGCGTGAAGGCTTTGCCCTGGCTCGGCCCCAGGCAGCCCAGGGCAACCGATCGGCGCAGTTCGCCGGCCGTGACTTCCTCGCAGCGGCAGGCGATCACGTCGTCGGCCGGCACGCGATGCTGGATCTTGGGACGGTAGAGCACGTCGAGGAAGGGCCGGATGCGCAGCTGGCGGCGAAGCGCCGACTGCAGAGGCTCGGCCCGGCGGTCGCGTTCGGGTTCGGACAAGCGCCCGGCGTCGTGCGCCGCGGCCAGGGCGGCGAGCTGCCCCTGCAAGGCCGCTGCCGAGCCGCCGACGATGCCCCGCCCATCCCCGGCGATCAGGAAGCCGTCCAGCTCGAGGCGACCCCAGGCATCGGCCGCCGGCACCCAGCACAGCTGCTGGTCGTCCCAACGGTGCGCCAGGCGCAGCGACGCCGTGATCTGGTTGTTCGGCACCACGCCCTGGTGCAGCAGGATGAGATCGGACTGCACGCGGTGCGACGTGGCTCCCACACGAAAGCGCAGGGCCGTGGCCCGTGCGCCGCCTTCCACGGCGAGGTCGGTTGCGGCACGGTGATGGGGGATGACGGCGTCGCGGATGCTGCGGATCAGGCCCAGGCCTTTTCTCAGGTCGCGCCATCCCGCCAGGGCGCCGCCGAGATGGGGCAGGGCCCGCAGGCAGTCGCCGCGCCGCGTGGTGTCGACGATGGCGCCGATGCGCACCCCGGCCCGCAAGTACTGCCAGGCCAGCAGGTACAGCAACGGTCCGCAGCCGGCCAGCACGACCGGCTGCGACGGTGCCGTGCCGGCGCTCTTGAGAAGGATTTGCGCCGCCCCGGCCGTCATCACGCCGGGCAGCGTCCAGCCAGGAATCGGAAATGGCCGCTCCATCGCACCGGTGCACAGGATGATCTGGCCGGCCGTCATGGACCGGGATCGCCCATCCTTCAGGTAGTGGATGACGCGATCGCGGGAGATGTTCCAGACGGCAGCGCCGCCGACGTGCCGCGCTGTCGATTGCGAGAAGCGCGCCACCAGGGCCCGGCCTGCGGCGTAGTCGTCCCCGAGCACCTGCAGCCGATCGACACCGGCCTGCGTGACGTCGCGATAGATCTGGCCGCCCGGATGCGCCTGCTCGTCGAGCAATGCGACCGACAGTCCCAGTTCGGCCGCGGCGGCGGCCGCTGCGAGGCCTGCCGGACCCGCGCCCACCACGGCGACGTCCACCGCATCACACTGCACGGCGCGCGCCTTCCTGCGAGCGGATCTTCATGCCCGGCTGGATCGTCACGAGGCAGGCTTGGGTGTTGGCCACGCCGTCGATTTCCAGCAGGCATTCGAAGCACACGCCCATCATGCAGTAGGGAGCACGCGGCGCACCCGACACGGGAGTGGAACGAAAGCGCGACACACCGGCTACCAGCAAGGCAGCAGCGACAGAGCGCTGGCCCGGCACCGCAAGCCGGCGACCGTCGAACTCGACATCGATGAAGGGCTCGGCGCCGGCCGAGATCGGGCGAAAGAGCGGTTCAGTAGGCATGGTGATGATCCAGGGCCTGTGCCGGATGCTCTGCGGCGGGAAAACGGTCCCCCCGAAACGCGTCAAGCTCCTCGGGTGCGGCTGCGCCGTTGATCCACGGGGCGATGCGAAAGGCGTGGGCCGCCGCGAGGGTCACGCCGCTGTGGCACGTGACGACGTAGGCGCCTGGGCAGGATGTCGATTCCTGGTAGATCGGATAGCCGTCGGGCGTCATCACCCGCAACGCGCCCCATACCCGGACCACGTTGAGCCGGCCGAGCATGGGAAAACTGGCGACGGCGCGGCGCGCGAGTTCGGCCAAGGTGCTGGTCGTCGTGCTGTCGTCAAAGCCCGCATCTTCCATGGACTCCCCGATCTGGATGCCGCCCTCGTCGGTTTGCCGGATATGGCCCGTGGGATAGTCGAAGAGCTTCTCGCAGCGTTCGGTGACGATCAATTGCCCGCGATTCGGCCGCACCGGCGCATGGAGTCCGACCTGACCGGCCAGGCGCGCATTGCCCAGCCCCGCGGCCAGGACGAGCTTGGGCGCGCGGAACTGCTGGCCCCGGACGTGCGCCGTGAACACGCCATCTGCGTGCGTGATGCGCTCCACCCCGTGGCCTGTCTTCAGCATCACGCCCCGCTGGTTGCATGCAGAGTGCAGGGCGCGCAGCAGCTTGAGCGGATTGACATGGCCATCCATCGGCGAGTAGCTGGCGCCGATCACCTTCGGTCCGACGTGGGGCAATCGCTGCAGTAGAGCGGCGCGGTCCAGGATCTCGTAGGGGTAGTCGCCGCCCACCTCGTCGCGCACGGCGGCAAGCCGCTCGCGGCGCGCCTCGAGTTCGGCCTCGGAGAAGCACAGGTTGAAAGCGCCGTTCTGCCTGGCCTGGACATCGATGCCGGTTTCGTCCTGAAGTCGCGTCGCCAGCGCGGGCCACTGCCGTGCGGACTCGCGGGTCCAGCGGGCATAGTGGGGAACGCCGCGGCCCTTGCCGTGAACCCAGATCAAGCCGAAGTTTCCGCGCGATGCGCGAAACGCGTCGTCGCCCTCATCCAGGACCACGACCTTCTTGCCAAGCTGGCCCAGCCCGTAGGCCACTGCGGTGCCGACCAAGCCGCCACCAATCACGATCACATCGCTCGAAAACATGGATGCAGGGCAGGGTTCGGCGCGTCGCAGGCACGGCCTAGAAATCAGCGACCTTGCCCCATGCCGAGTCGCTGAACCGCTCGGGCCGGTACGGTATGGGATCGACGATCGGTTCGGCACCGGTGGCAAGGTCTGCGATGAGGTGGCCGGCGCCAGGGCCGATGCCGAAGCCGTGCCCGGAAAAGCCCGCAGCCAGGATGAAGCCCGGCACGGACGGCAACTCGCCGATGCCGGGAATACCGTCCGGTGTGCTGTCGATATAGCCAGCCCAGGCGTGCGTGATCTTGGCATCGCGAAGTTGGGGCAGCAGTTCGACGGCGCGGCGGTGGGTCTCCCTGATCGTGGGCAAATCGGGCTTCGGATCGAGGATGCGCACCCGCTCCATCGGCGTCGGCGCATCGAGCCGCCACCGCTTCAGCGTTTCATGGCCACCACGCATGCCTTCCAGGCCTCCCGGACGAAGGCTGCGTCAGCGCTTGGCGAACATGGGCACGAACTGCGGAGCGAAGCGCATGAGCTGAGGCGTCACGTCCACGCGCGCGCGGCCGCTGATGGCCAATGCGTAACGTCCGTCGTTGCGGCGCGTGGCGGACACGCTCGCGCTCACCACGGCAGCCGGCAAGCGATGCTCCACAGGGGACACGCTCAGAATGGACTGACGAATCGAGGCCTGGGGAAAACGGATGCCAAGCTGGCGGCAGAACGAGGACGCCCAGGCGCCACCTGCGAGCACTGCCGTCCTGGTCTTGATGACGCCGGCTTCCGTGATGACGCCGCTGACTCTTCCGCCCTCCGTCTCGATGCCGCGGGCCGCGCAATTCTGATGGACGCTGCCCCCGAGCTTGATGAGCGCAGCGGCCACCGCGGGCGCAGCCTTGGCAGGATCGGCGGTGCCATCGGTAGGCGAGAAGACGCCGCCTTTCCAGGCGCGGCCGGTCGCCTGCCCGCGCTCGGCGGCTTCTCGGCCGCTCAGCATGTGAGTCGTCACGCCTGCGGTTTTCGCGAAATCGCGCCAGCTGGCCCAGCGGGAAATTTCGGCCTCGTCATTGCTGAGATACAACAACCCACAGCGATGAAACCCCGTGTCTTCACCGCTCTCGGCGGCAAACTGTTCCCACAGGTCGAGGCTCTTGCTGGCCAGCGGCAGTTCGCGAGCGTCGCGGTTCTGCTGCCGGCACCAGCCCCAGTTGCGGCTCGATTGCTCGGCGCCGATCCTTCCCTTTTCGACCAGGGCGACCGACACACCGCGCTTGGCCAGGTAGTAGGCGGTAAAGACGCCGATGATGCCGCCGCCGATCACGACGACGTCAGCGCAGGCCGGCGGCTTGGAGGAGGTGTTGATATGGTGCAGCGGAGGGGACATGATGAATTTCGCTCGCCGGTTCAAGCCTGGACGCTTTCGCCGCTTTCCTGGAAGCCGAGAATGGCTTTGGTTTCCAGGTATTCCTCGAGACCTTCGATGCCGTATTCGCGGCCATTTCCCGAGCGCTTGTAGCCGCCGAAGGGGGCATGGGGGCTCCAGGCCGGATAGTTGATGTGCACCTGCCCGGAGCGAATGCGCGCCGCGACGGCGCGCGCCGCTGCAAGGTCCTGCCCCTGGACGTGAGCGCCCAGGCCGTAGACGGTGTCGTTGGCAATCTCCACGGCCTCGTCGACGCTGTCGTACGGAATGATCGCGAGTACCGGCCCGAAGATCTCCTCTTGCGCGATCTGCATCTGGGGATGCACGGCAGAGAAGATGGTCGGGCGGCAGNGCAAGGTCCTGCCCCTGGACGTGAGCGCCCAGGCCGTAGACGGTGTCGTTGGCAATCTCCACGGCCTCGTCGACGCTGTCGTACGGAATGATCGCGAGTACCGGCCCGAAGATCTCCTCTTGCGCGATCTGCATCCGGGGATGCACGGCGGAGAAGATGGTCGGGCGGCAGTAGAAGCCGCGGCTCAAGGCCTCGGGCCGGCCGGGGCCGCCGCAAACGAGCCGCGCGCCTTCGGCGATTCCGATGCCGATCATTTCCTGCACCCGATTGAACTGGGCGCGATTCGCCACAGGGCCGTGCGTGGTCTGCTCGGAGCGCGGATCGCCCACGACGAAGCTGGACGCCGCTTCGAGCGCGATGCGTTCGACCTCCTGGAGGTGCTCGCGCGGCACGATCATGCGAGTCGGCGCGCTGCACGACTGGCCGACGTTGCGCAAGGCGGCCGCCACCCCTGCTGGCACGGCCCGCGCCAGGTCCGCGTCCGGCAGGATCACGTTGGGTGATTTCCCGCCGAGTTCCTGGGCCACGCGCTTCACCGTCGGGGCGGCCGCCTGGGCCACCAGGACACCGGCCCTGGTCGAGCCGGTGATCGAGATCATGTCCACGTCCGGATGCGCCGACAGCGCGGCGCCGACCTCCGGCCCGGTGCCGCTCACCAGGTTGAAGACGCCCGGCGGGATGCCGGCGTCTTGCATCACCTGCGCAAAGAGCAGGGCGCTCAGCGGCGACAGTTCGCTGGGCTTCAGGACGAGCGTGCATCCCGCTGCCAAGGCCGGCCCGACCTTGGCGGTGATCTGGTAGAGCGGCCAGTTCCAGGGGGTGATCAGGCCGCACACGCCGATGGCCTCGCGCATGATGGCCACGTCCCCCCGATGGGTGAGAAACGGATAGCTGGCCAGATTGTCCCGNGACGCCCGGCGGGATGCCGGCGTCTTGCATCACCTGCGCAAAGAGCAGGGCGCTCAGCGGCGACAGTTCGCTGGGCTTCAGGACGAGCGTGCATCCCGCYGCCAAGGCCGGCCCGACCTTGGCGGTGATCTGGTAGAGCGGCCAGTTCCAGGGGGTGATCAGGCCGCACACGCCGATGGCCTCGCGCATGATGGCCACGTCCCCCCGATGGGTGAGAAACGGATAGCTGGCCAGATTGTCCCGGGCCACGCGGATGTGCTGCGCCGCGACCGGCACCTGTGTGCTGCGCGCAAAGCCGATGGCAGCGCCCATCTCCTGCGAGATCACCTGGGCGAACGACTCTGCCCGTTCGAGGATCAAGGCGTGGACACGGTCGAGAAGCAAGACCCTGGTCTGAACGGAACTCACGGACCAGGCGGCGAAGGCGCGCCGCGCCGCAGCCACCGCGGCATCGACGTCCTGCGCAGCTCCCAGCGCGATCTCCGCGGCGGGTTCCTCGGTCGACGGGTCGATGACAGGGGCGCGAGCCTGCCCCTGGGGCAGCACCCACTCGCCGTCGATGAACATGCGGTCCAGATGGCCAGCGCTCCGGAGGCGTTCGACGATGGAAGAGTTCACGGAGTTGGTCCTTTGGAAAAGGGGCAGAGGCCGGGCTTTTGGATGTCCAAAAGTCTAGGCCGCGTGCCCCTCGCGCCGGTGCTGCAATGGGGGGCTCGCACAAAGCAGACTGCGGTTGTGCGAGTCGCTACAGCAGATCGTGCCATCGCACCATCAGCTCTGCCGACGCCTCGATTCCGCTCCCCATGCGATCGGCTAACCGCGCTTCTGCAATGTCGAGTGCGGATGCAGCGGATGGATCGACTTCCAGCCGAGGGCCTGCTCAGCCGGATGCCAGAAGAGCGGCTGTCGCCTTCTCCCGCAGGGAAAGCAATGGGCCGCTGAGCTCCTGCTCCACGTCGTCCATGTTGGCTGCGGTGGCGACACTGACGTTGAGCACATAGATCGGGCGATCCGCCAGAACGATCGGCGCTGACAGGGCGATCACTTCCGGTTGCCATGCGGCGCTGCAGTAGCCGCGCTGCTCGACGCTGAGTTTCGCGGACTGAATCTCGTCTCGCAACTGGCCCCATCCGGTGGGGCGTCTGCTGCGGAACTGCGCCAGCAGCGCTCGCCTCGTGGGTTCCGGAGCGACCGCCAGATAGGCGCGGCCCAACGAAGTGAGTTCCATCGGAACCCGTTGACCTGCCACTACATGGCGCAGCGCAACGCGGCGGTTGTAGCGAACGGATTCGAGATAGACCATTTCGTCGCGATCGGGCACCGCCAGGCCGACGTTGATGCGCATCTTCTCGGCCAGCGCGCGCATCAGCGGGGCGACCGTGTTCAGCACCGGCGAGCCCGCGCGCATCGCATGGGCCAGGCTCAAGACATGTGCCGCAAGGCGGTAGGCCCGACGGGCGCGATCGTGCTCCAGCAGGCCGGTTTCCACCAGCGTCTGCGTCAGGCGGCTCACGGTGGCACGGGACAGTCCTGTGCGTTCCGCGAGCTCGCCGTTGCCAAGCAGATCGGCGCCTGGCCTGAACGCTCTGAGCACTTCGACGCCGCGCACGAGCGACCGGTTGAGCATCGGGTCTTCGTGGTGTGGCCGGCGCGCTTTTGCAGAGGGTGTGTTCGACATGTTCCGCGAGTGGCACGTGGCGCTGAAGACGTGAGGAGTGGCGCCGGGCAGCGTATCACTGATTTCCATCCATTGGAAATAGGGGGGTGTGCGAACCGCTTGGCAAACCTAAGCTTCCCCCATTCGATGAGAACCGCAGTCAACGTGGCCGTCGATAGGGCTTCCCGTACTTCCCTTGTCAAACTGGAGACAAATCCATGCAGATCACGCTGGCCTTGGCGCGTGCCAAACGAGCCGTCTTCTTCTCTTGCGCCACTGTTGCAGCAAGCCTGACGGCGTTCTCCGCTTTCGCGGCGTTTCCGGACAAGCCTGTGAAGATCGTGGTGCCATTCGCGCCGGGCGGTGGCACCGATCTCGTTGCGCGCACCGTGGGCATCACCATGGGCCAGGAGCTGGGTCAACCGGTGATCATCGACAACAAGCCCGGTGCAGGCACCGTCATCGGAACCGACGCAGTGGCCAAGAGCCGACCCGACGGCTACACGCTTGTCATGGCGACCGTCGCGCACGTGGTGAATCCGAGCCTCCTGCCAAAGCTTCCCTACAACTACGAGAAGGCATTTGCGCCCGTCATGCTGGTGGGCATTTCGCCGAATGTGCTCGTCGTTCGAGCCGAAAGTCCTTACAAGTCCGTGGGCGACATCATCGCCGCAGCCAAGGCCCATCCCGGAAAGCTCTCGTTTGCATCGCAGGGCGCCGGCACGTCGGCTCACCTCGCAGGCGAACTCTTCAAGAACCTCACCAAGACCGACATCACGCACATCCCCTACCGCGGTGCCGGTCCGGCCATCACGGATCTGCTGGGCGGCCAGGTCGATGTGATGTTTGCCACGGCCGCTGCGGTCGGCACGTTCATCGAAAGCGGCAAGCTGCGGGCGCTGGCCGTGACCACCGCCTCGCGCTCCACGGCGCCCTCGCTGGCCAAGGTGCCGACCGTCGCGGAGAGCGGCGTGCCCGGCTACGTGGCGGACAGCTGGTATGGCCTCTATGCGCCGGCCGGAACGCCACAGGACGTGATCATGAAACTGAACGCTGCCGCAAAGAAAGCCGTCCAGACCGAGGCCTTCCGCAAACGCGTGGAAAGCGAAGGCCTCGTGATCGACGCAGGTTCGCCGGAGGCATTCGACCGTTACGCCAAGGGTGAAGAGGCCCGCTGGCGCAAGGTGGTCAAAGAGAACCACATCACCACTGACTGAGGCCCAAGGGCAAAAAAATGACCGAAAACCTGATCCAACTCGACGTCGTCGACGGCGTCGCCACGCTGTGGCTGAACCGCCCGGAAAAGCGCAACGCAATGAGCGACGACATGCGCACCGAATTCATCGCAGCCCTCGGGCGCGTGGCGAACGACAAGGCGATTCGCGCCCTGGTGCTGACGGGCAAGGGAAAAGGCTTCTGCGCCGGCGGCGACATCGCCGGCATGGAGCGCCGGATGCAAGCGCCCGCAGGCGAGGTCGGCTTCAACGGCTGGAGCCGCCAGCAACGCGTGCACCACACGCAGTCGCTGCTGCACACCATGCCCAAGCCGACCATCGCCGCCGTCAACGGCGCCGCGTCGGGCCTGGGTGCCGATACGGCGCTCGCCTGCGACTTCATCATCGCGTCGGATGTGGCGAGCTTCACCTGGTCTTACATCAACCGCGGCATCATTCCCGACGGCGGCGGCATGTACTTTCTGCCTCGCCGCGTGGGCCTGGCCAAGGCCAAGGAGCTGATCTTCAGCGGCCGCAAGGTCGAGGCCGAAGAGGCGCTTCGTCTCGGCATCGCCGATCGCAAGGTCGATGCGGACAGCCTGATTGCACAGGCGCAGCGCTGGGCCGCCGAAATGAGCAAGGGCTCCGCCACGGCGCTGGCGCTGGGCAAGACCATCCTCAACCAGAGCTTCGAGTTGTCGGCCCATCAGGTGTTCGCCCAGGGCAGCCAGGCGCAAGGCATTTGCTACACCAGCACCGAGCATCGCGAATCGGTGATGGCGTTCCTCGCCAAGACCTCCGCCCCGGCCGCCAAGGAGTGAACGCCATGAATGCCATCTCCCGACTCCTCAAGCCACGCAGCGTCGCCGTCATCGGTGCGTCGGGCGACGCCACCAAGACGGCGGGCAGGCCCATCTCGTACCTCGTAAAGCACGGCTTCTCGGGCGAAATCTATCCGGTGAATCCGAAGGCCGATCGCATCGGCGAGCTGGCCTGCTATGCGGACGTGGCTTCGCTGCCGGCGGTGCCTGACGTGGGCATCGTGTTGCTCGGGGCCGAGCGCGCCCACCTGGCGGTGCGCGACCTGGCCGCCCGCGGCACCGCGGCAGCCATCGTGCTGGCCAGCGGCTACACCGAGACCGGTGAAGAGGGCGCGCGCCGCCAGCGGCAGCTGATGGAGGCGGCCGGGTCCATGCGCATCCTGGGGCCGAACACCATCGGCCTCGTCAACCTCACCGACAACATCGTGCTGTCGGCCACGGGTGCTCTAGAGATGGCGCACTTTCCCGTCGGTGGCGTCGGCGTCGTGTCGCAGAGTGGCGGCATCCTCGGTTCGCTGCTGTCTCGCGCCGCGGTGCGCGGCATCGGCCTGTCCAAGCTGATCTCGACCAGCAACGAGGTCGACCTGGAACTGGCGGACTTCATCGCTCACCTGGCCGAAGACGAGGCCACGAAGGTCATCGCGCTGTACGTCGAGACGGTGCGCAATCCGGAGAAGTTCCGCGCCGCGGCGCTGAAGGCGGCACGCGCAGGCAAGCCCGTGGTCGCGTTCAAGATCGGCCGCTCCGAGGCGGGCGCCAAGGCGGCGGTGTCGCACACCGGCGCGCTGGCCGGTGCCGACCGCATGTACGACGCGCTCTTCAGGCAGGTGGGCGTGATCCGTGCCCAGACATTCAATGACCTGCTGGACATTCCCGCCGCACTGGCCACGGGCCGCAAGCTGCGCGGCAACCGGGTCGCGATCCTCACCTCCACGGGCGGCGCCGGGACGCTGGTGTCGGATGACCTGGGCCTGTCGGGCTTCGATACGCCTGCACCCGATGCCGCGACGGCCGAAGCATTGCGCGCGCTGCAGACCGGCGACCACGCCGTGCTCGATCGGAACCCGATCGACGTGACCCTGGCGGGCCTGCGGCCCGACTTGCTGCGCGGCGCCATCGACGTGCTGCTGAAGAGTCCCAGCTACGACGCCTTGACCATCATCGTCGGCTCGTCCAGCCTGGCCATGCCCGAATTGATGGCCGGCGCGATCCAGGACTGCCTGCCGACCTCGGACAAGCCCGTCATTGCCTACGTGAGCCCGCACGCGCCGGAAATCGGCGCGCTGCTGACGCAACGCGGCGTTCCCGCTTTTGCCGCGGCGGAAAGCTGCACCGCTGCGCTCGGCGCCATGCTGCGGGCCAGCCAGTGGGAAGACCCGGGCGAGCCGACCGCCGCCACGCAGCCGGTTGCGGTGGGTGATCTGCCTTCAGGCTCGCTCGACGAGGCGCAGGCCAAGCAGCTCTTCAGCCGTTTCGGCGTGCCGTGCGCGCGAGAGCTTGTCGTCACCGAGCCTGCACAGGCCGAGGCCGCTGCGCGCGAGTTGGGTGGCCGCGTCGTGTTGAAGATCCTGTCGGCCCAGGTCACGCACAAGAGCGACGTGGGCGGCGTGGCGGTCAACCTCACGCCCGACACGGTGGGCGCGCGCCTGCTGCAGATGGCGTCCGAGGTCGAGGCCAACACCGGCACGAGGCCGCGGCGATTCCTGGTGCAGGAAATGGTGGCCGGCGGTACCGAACTGATCCTCGGCATGCACCGTGATGCGCTGGGCACGGCCATCCTGCTGGGAATGGGCGGCATCACCGCAGAGCTGTTCAAGGACACGACGATGCGGCTTCTGCCGGCGCAAGGTGGCCTGAGCCGCGACGAGGCGCTGAGCATGGCGCAGGAACTGAAGACGTGGCCGCTGCTGGACGGCTTTCGCGGCCGGCCCAAGGCCGATGTCGAGGCGCTGCTGACGGCCATCGTCGCTTTCTCTCGCATGGCGGCCCAACTGGGCGACCGTCTAGTCGAAGCCGAGATCAATCCGGTGTTCGTGCTGCCGCAGGGGCAGGGCGTGCGTGCAGCCGATGGCGTGGTCGTTCTCGCCTGAAGAAATCGAACCCCTCAATCAGGAGAACCTGGATGCATGCAACGGAAGTATTTGCGCGGTACGCGGCCGAGTTTTACCGGCAGCCGCTCCCTGCCGAAGTCATTCATCATGCCAAGCGCGCAGTGATCGACTGGTATGCATCGCTCTTCCCGGGCCTGGATGCGGCACCGGTGCGCATGCTGGAGCAGACCCTGGTCGACGACCTCGATCGTGGTGGCGCCTTCCTGGCGCAAGGGCGCCCGGCCACCGCGCGCGCTGCCGCGCTCGTCAACGGCACGGCTGCGCATGCCGCAGAGGTTGACGACAGTTTTCGCGAGGCCATGTACCACCCAGGCGCTGCGACCATCGCGGCCGCAATGGCCGGGGGGCAGGACATCGGTGTCTCAGGGCTTCAGTTTCTGCGCGGCGTGGTGCTTGGCTACGAGGTCTCGACGCGAATCGGCGTCGTGATGGGCCGATCGCATTACAAGTTCTGGCACAGCACGGGCACCGTGGGTAGCTTCGGGGCGGCTGCGGCGGCTGGCGGGTTGATGGAACTCGGCGAAGTTGCCTTCGCGCACGCGCTCGCCACCGTTGCGACCTTCACGGCGGGACTGCAGCAGGCGTTCCGGATGGATTCGATGTCCAAACCACTGCATGCGGGGCGTGCAGCCGAGGCGGGTCTCCTCGCTGCCCAACTGGCGCGGCGCGGCCTGACGGGTTCGCTCGATGTCCTCGATGGCGACGCGGGGCTTGGCCAGGCCATGAGCAACGGGCCGGATTGGTCGCAGGTTGGTGCAACGCTCGGGCGAGACTTTCACATCACACGCCTGACGTTCAAGAACCATATTGGCTGCGGCCACACTTTTCCGTCGATTGACGGCGCCCTCGCGCTCCAGTCGAAGCACCATATTGCGACTGAAGACATCGTTCGCATTCGTGTAGGCACCTATCGGCCAGCATTGGATATCGCTTGCTACGAGCGACCCACTTCCGCCAACGAAGCGCGCTTCAGCCTGAAGTACATGGTGGCGTCGGCCCTTGTGCATGGCAGCGTACGCATGGCGGCGTTTGAGTCGGCGCGCCTCGAGGATCCTGCGACGCGTGCTCTGATGGAGCGCATGGAGGTCGCGGTGGATCCGGCGCTCGACGCGGCCTTTCCGGGCCAGCGTGCCGCACGCATCGAGATCGACACCGCGGATGGGCGCCGACTCAGCCATCTGCAGCCCAATCGGAAGGGCGATCCCGAAGAGCCGCTGAGTGACGCCGACCTGGAAAGCAAGTTTCTCGAACTGTCCACGCCGGTGATCGGTGCCGCGCGGGCGCGTGTGCTTCTTGAGCGGCTGTGGCATCTGGAAAGTGCGACCAGTCTTGCATACGAATCTTGATGGGACGGGGCGCCGAGTCCGAGCGGCTCTGGACCGCATGACACGCTGATACCGGGTCTGCCGCGGGCGCGGGCAAGAGCACGGCGATCTCGAGTGGCCTTCAGTCCGACAAAGGCGCCTTCTTCACCTCGCGCAGGAGACCGGCCTCGTAGATCCGGGCCTCCCAGGACTCCAGCATCGGCATGCGCCTGTCGGAGAACGCGACGTAATGGGGCATGCGGATGTGGTCATCCAGGTTCTTCAGGTCCTCCCACATCTCGAATACGAACATCTCCTGCTCGTCCTCGAGCGAAGGGTAGTGCGTGTATTCGAGGTTGCCCGGCTCCCGCCGAGTGTTGGCGACGTTCTCGGAGACGAACGACAGCAGCTCGTCCCTCTTGCCGGGCTGGAGCCTGTACTTGACCGCGACGATGATCGTCATGATGGATGCCTTCTTTCTGTGCGACCTTCGTTGGCCGCAGGGCCCGAGCCTGGCGCGTTCAACCCAGCGCCTTGCGGATCTCGGCCACGCGCTCGGGCGTGAACACTCCGCTGGCCAGCAGGTCCAGGATCGACAGCACGCTGCCGCGCGAGCCCCAGCTGCCTTCGTCGATGGTGCGGAACGTGGTCCACCATGCGGGTGAGGGCTGGTCTATGGCGCACGCCTTGGCCATCGCTGCCAGCACGTTCTCGGTCACCTGCTTGCGCACCGGCAGCGGCCAGGCCGCATCCATCACGCAGATGTCGAAGGTGGCGACGTCGGGTGCGGGCGACTGGTCGCATAGAAGCCGGCCGCCGATCGCCATGCGGTCGGGCGTGCGCTCGACGAAGTGCACCTGGAAGCCTATGCGAGCCGGCGGCGCGAGCCGGCCGACCTCGGGGACGAGCACTGCGTCGGTCAGCGACAGGGCGAGTTCGCGCCGCTGCTCGGGCGACAGGCGGCCTTCGGGAGTGGTCACGGTGACGATGGTCATGATGGGAAAAATCGGTTGCGATTGGATGTATGAAGACGATGGTCCGGACTTCAACGGCCCTGGAAGCGGGCCTCGCGCCGTTCCATGAACGATTGCAGGCCTTCATTGAAGTCAGCGCTGGCGAAGACCTGCTTGCGGATCTCCGGAATCGCGGCGATCGCCGCAGCCTCGCCCTGCTGCACGTAGGTCAGCGCCGCTGCCTTGGTGGCGCGCAGCCCGATGGGCGCACAGGTGCAGATGCGGTGGGCAATGTCGAGCGCGCGTTCGCGGTGGGCGCCGTAGGGATGCACCTCCTGCACCAGGCCGACCTCCAGCGCGCGCTGCGCCGAGAACTCCTCGCACAGGAGCAGCAGATGCATCGCATTGCCCCAGCCCATGCGCTGCAGATAGCGGAAGTGCGCCCCGCCCAGAGGAGCGATGCCGCGTTTGGCCTCCAGCTGGTGGAAGCGCGCCGTGTCGGCCGCAATGACGATGTCCGCCGCGAGCATCATCTCGATGCCCACCGTGTAGGTGATGCCGTGAACGACCGAGATCACGGGCTTGCGGCAGCGCCGGGCCAGCCCGAGCGGATCCACCTGCTGCGGCGGGATCGGCTTCGCGGTTGCGGTGGGGCCGAAGAACTTCGGCATGTCCAATCCTGCGGTGGTGTGCTCGCCCGTCGGATCGAGCACGGCCACCCACAGCTCGTCGTCGTCGTCGAAAGCCGTGAGGTGCTGCGACAGCTGCTGCATCATTTCCGGCGTGATGGCGTTCTTTTTCGCCGCGTTGTCCAGCGAGATCACGCATACGTGGTCCTGGACCGACATTCGCACCTGGGGCGCAGCGGTTTCATCTGTCATGGCGAGTTCTCCTTGGATCGGGTTTGGGTGCGCATCGGCCCGTGCCGAGTGGTCGTTGTTTTTCTATGCCACGTGTCATAGAAGATTTCATCATACACTCGCTATGACATTCGACATAGAGAAGAACCCGCATGTCCTCCCTGACCCGAGACAAGATGATCGCCGGCGCCGCCGACCTGTTGAGCAGGCGCGGCGTGCACGCCACAAGCTTGCGAACCGTGGTGCAGCACACCGGCACGCCGCGCGGTTCGCTGGGCCATCATTTCCCCGGCGGCAAGCAGCAACTGCTGGAAGAGGCGGTGCGCTACGCCACCGAGAGCGTGGCGGTGCCGCTGGAAACGCTGATGAAGGAACGCGGCGCGGTCGAAGGCCTGCAGGCCTTCGTCGGCTGGTGGCGCCGCATCCTCGAGAGTTCCGGCTTCGAGGCCGGCTGCCCTGTGCTGGCGGTGGCGGTCGAACCCATGGCGGACGAGGAAGACATCGCGTCGGGGGAGCACCTTCGCGAACTCGCTCACGAGGCCTTCGAGCGCTGGGAAGCCATCCTGGCCGCAGCGCTGCGCCGCGAAGGCGTGGCCGCAAGCCGCTCGCAACGGCTGGGGGCGCTTACGGTGGCCGCAATCGAAGGCACCGTTGCGATGTGCCGGGCCGCGCGCAGCACGCGGGCGCTCGACGCCGTTCAGCTCGAACTGAAGGCCATGCTGGAGGCCGCGATCGTGCACCGAAACTCCTCGTGAGTGAGCTATTCGTTGCGCGCGCCGGAGATCTTCACGAGTTTCTCGATGAGGGGACCCGTCGCATCGAAGTTTCGGCGAAAGTCTGCTGCACTGCCGCCAACCGCATCCATCCCAAGTTCCTCCAGCCGCGCTTTCATTGCAGGTGAATGGGCAATTTCGCGTGCGTATTTTTCGAGGCGATCGAGAATCGGCTTCGGCGTTCCTGCAGGAGCTGCGAAGACGAACCAGGACATGGTGACCAGTTCGGGATCAGGAAAACCTTCCTCTTTCATGGTTGGCACATTCGGCAAACCCTGCAGGCGCTTTTCGGAAAGCACGGCAATCGGTCGCACCCTGCCGCTCTGGATCAGCGCAAGCATGGGCGCAAGCGTTCCCATGCCCCATGGCACCACACCGGCTGCAAGATCCTGGGCGAAGGGCGCCTCGCTCTTGTAGGGCACATGGACCATTTCCAGGCCTTGAATCTTGCTCAGATAGGCTGCCGTGAGATGCCCACCCGAGCCAGCCCCGAGCGATCCGTAGCTGAGGTGCCCTTTTTCCTTCCTGGCCCATGCAACGAACTCCTTCATGTTCCTTGCGGGCACATCCTTGTTCACCATAAGGATCATGGTGTTGGTTGCGACCTCCGAGATCACGGCCAGATCCCGTTTGACGTCGTACGGGACGTTGTTGAAGGTGTGCTGCGCGTAGTAGATCGGAGACGAATAGCTGAACAGCAAGGTATAGCCATCAGGCGCGGCCTTGGCTACCGCTTGCGTCCCGATCATTCCTGACGCTCCCGCCTTGTTGTCCACGATGACCGGCTGATCCAGCCGCTTCTTCAACTGTTCGGCAAACACTCTTCCCAGAATGTCCGTTCCGCCTCCGGGTGCGGCTGGCACGACCAGGGTCACCGGCTTGCTGGGGTAGTTCTGGGCCGATGACAGGCCGCTGCAGGCGAGCGCTACGGCCGCGATGATGATCTTGCTGAATCGCATGTATGTCTCCTTCGGTTGCCGCGCCGGTTCGGTGAATACGGGCAGCGTTTTTTTGTGAATACGAATGCAGGCGTGACTGCCTTATTCGCCAGTGCCCAGTCCGTAATACTCCCTGACCCGCGGATCGCGGCTCTTTCCGGGTTCGAACACTTCGAGCAGCACATCGTCCGGCGCCTTGACCATGAAGTAGCCGCCGCCGGAGTGCTCCCGCACGGGGTTGGGCAGATGCAGGCCCGCGGCCTTCATGCGCTCGTAGACCTCATGCAGGCCGACTACCTGCATCCCCAGGTGATGCACGGCATTGCGACCCAGGTCGCGCGGCGATTGCTCGTACAGGTGCATGGCGCCGATGCCGATCTTCATGAACACATTGCGTGCGCCGCCATAGTCGCCGTCCCAGGTGACGCGGGCATCGAACCACTTCTTGTAGAACGCGATGGTCTCGTCGATGTTCGATGCGAACAGGTGCACGTGCTGGAGGTGATAGCGATCGTCGAGACCATAGGGACGACTGCGGCTGTGGCCGGAACTGGTAGCGGCTTCTGTCATGCGTTCTTTCTCTCTGTTGACGTGGGTCGGGACAATGCGATCTGCTTCACTTCTTCCAGCGCTTCTGGTCGCGCACATCGTGAAGACCGGGCAGCTCGGCGCGGAAGCCATCAGGAAAGATGCGGTGCTTCTGCACCTTCTGTGTGCCGGTGATCGGCAGCTCGTCGACGAGGTAGATCCAGCCGGGCGGCTTGTAGTAGGCCAATCGTTCCGCCGCGAACCCATGCAGCGCCAGCGCCAGCGAACGGTCGCGGGCGACTCCCGCGGCGGGAATCACGCATGCGAGAACTTCCTCGTCGCGCAGTTCATCGGGAACCGCCATCACGGCCGCCTGCTTGACCAGCGGGCTGGCGGCCAGCACCGCTTCGACTTCCGCGCTGGAGATGTTCTCGCCGCTGCGGCGCACGATGTTCTTCTTGCGGTCGACGAAGGTGAACAGGCCGTCGGGCGAGCGGGTGCACAGGTCGCCGCTGTGGAACCAGCCGCCGGCCCATGCGGCCTCGGTCGCCTCGGCGTCGTCGAGGTAGCCGCTGAAGAAGCCATGGCGGGGGTTCTCCGCGGCGTGGCGCACCACCAGTTCGCCCACCGTGCCGTCGGGCACTTCCTGCCCTGCGTCGTCGACGATGCGGGCCTGCAGGCCCGGCAGCGGCCTGCCGCAAGCTCGCGTATGAATCTGGCGAGGCTCCCGGTCGACGCACATGAAACGGCCGGTCTCCGTCATACCCCAGACCTCGATGAGCGGAATGCCGAAGCGCTGCTCGAATCGCTCGTGCAGCACCGGGTCGACGCCCGCGCCGAACGCCACCGTCGCGCCCGAGTGCCGGTCGCGTTCGGTCTCGGGTTGGGCGAGCAGGGCCGGAATCATGATCCCCAGGTACTTGAAGCGCGTGGCCCGCGTGTCGGCGATGTCGTTCCACCAGTGCGTCGCGCTGAACCGTCCCGGCATCACATAGCAGGAGCCGGTCACGATGGCTGTGCCCAGCGTGTTGATGGCGTTCATGTGATACAGCGGCAGCGGGTTCATCTGCCGCTCGGCGCCTTCGGCGAAGGCCAGATGCGGCGGCAACTGGCGGGCGTAGTCCGCTGCCGTTTGCAGGTAGGCGTTGGTCAGCACGCAGCCTTTGGGCCGGCCGGTCGTGCCGGAGGTGTAGAGGATGGCGGCAGCGCTGTCCAACGGAACGGCTTGTACGGCGGCAGTGTTCACGCGGCGTTGCAAGCGGGGCAGTCCCTCGGGGCCGTTGGTGCTCAACGCAATAGGGCGGCCAGAAGCCTCGATGGAACTCGCAAGCAGTGGCTGCAACGTGGGCAGACCGACGACAGCGCTGCAGCCCGAGTGCCCCAGTTGGTAAGACAGCTCGGTAACCGTCAGGTCGGTATTCAGCGGGACCACGCAGGCGCCCAGCGCGTTGAGTGCCAGGTAGTGGAAGACGAACTCGGGCCTCGACTCGAAGGCCAGCGCCACCCGGCCTCCCTCGCTCACGCCCTGGTCCGCATACTGCAGCTTCAGCGTATCCACCCGACCGAGGACTTCGCCGAACTGGAACTCCCGCTGCACCTCCCATGCTTCGGCCAGCCGGCCGGGAACGGCCAGGCACGGGTTCTTTTCAAACACTTGTGCCGAATGGCGGAAACGTTCGTACAAGCTGTCCCGGAGGTCCATCGGTCGCTTTCTCTTTGCAAAGCTGCTCTTCGGCTTTGTTGACAGGGAAGTGCCGCGGCCTGGTTGTTCGCCATCGACCGCGTCGCGGCGGCACGAACAAGCGTCCGTCAATGCGAGCAATGCGCCCAATTGATCCGGGATGTTTCGAAAGGACATCCCGGAGCCGTTCGGGAACTGTAGGGACGCCCCGACGACTTTTCTTCCTACATCGATTCCTTGGCGGAATGCCGGCCATGCGGGCCGGTCAGTGCGTTGCTGCGGGCCTGTGCCTCGAGCCGATGCTTCAACGCCATCAGCAGCCCCACTGAAGGCGTCTTGCGCCGGTGATAGACCGTCACTTCGCCCGTCAGCGCATGCAGGTCGACGTCCAGTGCGGCCAACCCTTCGCTCGCGAGCGGCTGGAAGGCTTGCTCGGGAAGCACTGTGATCAGGTCGCTTCGCCGCAGCAGCGGAATCAGAAGCGTGGCCGAGGTATCGGTCTCGACGCGCACGTCCAGTGCACCGAAGCCCGCATCGGCGAACATCCGCTCGACCTCCGTCCGGAGCGTCACGTCGGAAGTCGGAAGCAGCCAGCGCGACTTCGACAGTTGCTCCAGGCTCGGGATGCTTGCCGCAAATGGATGCCCGGCGCGAACCACCAGCCTGTAGCGCTGAGGTCCGACCCGCGTGCGCAGCACGTCGGGCGGGAGGTGCTGCACGCCGAAGCACACCGCCAGGTCGAGCTTGCCTTCTTCCAGCATTCGCACCAGCTCTGCCGAATGCTTGACGCTCACCAGCAACTGGACGGCGTGCGGTCCCGGGAGCCTGTCGGCCAGCACCGGCGCGGCCACGCTGCCGAGCAGCGCGGGCACGACGCCGAGCCGTATCGCGCCACGCAGCGCGGCCATCTCACCGGCCATGTCGCGCCGCGTCGCAGCCGTGAGCTCGCTGAGCTCCATGGCGCGCTGGTACAAGGTGCGGCCGGCTGGCGTCAGTGCGAGCGAACGGCCACCCCTCTCCATCAATTGAACCCCGAACTCGTCCTCCAGCTTGCGCACGACCTTGGTGACGGCCGACTGGCTCAGCCCGCAGCGAAGCGCCGCGCGCTGGAAGTTGCCGGTCTCGTGAACGGCTCTAAAGACATCCAGATCTTCAAGGCGCATCGAGGCAGCATAGCCGAGGTGCGGCTTTGGGCGTCAAGGTGGAATCGGCAACTGAATCTCAGGCCCTTGAAGACCAGCTGATGGGTGAAGGAACTACTCCGCGACGATCTTTGCGGCGTCGACGATGCGCGCGTACTTGATGGATTCGGTCTTGATGAAATCGCGGAACTGCGCTTGCGTGAGCCCCATCGGTTCACCGCCCTGCTCGCGCAAGCGCTTGACGAGCTCGGGGTCTCGCAGCACGGCGTTGACCGCTTCATTGAGCTTTGCCTGCACCGCGGGCGGCGTCTTCGCCGGCGCGAAGAGGCCGAACCAGTTGTCCAGGTCGTAGGCAGCCGTGGGCGCGAACTCGGCGATGGCCGGAATGTCCGGCGCAAAGCTCGCACGCCTGGCGGACGTGACTGCCAGCGCCTTCACCCGGTTGCCCTTGATGAAAGGCGCTGCGCCAGCGAGGCTCACGAAAGTGATGTCGACCGTGCCCGAGGCCACATCGACCAGCTGGCTCGACGCGCCCTTGTACGGCACGTGCTGCATCTGGATGCCGGCAAGCGACTGCAGCAGCTCGCCGTTCAGGTGCTGCGGGTTTCCCACGCCGCTGGTGGCGTAGGTCACCTTGCCGGGGTTCTTCTTCGCGTAGGCCACGAACTCGGCCAGGTTCTTCGCTGGGAACGCCGGGTTCGCGACCAGTACGTTGGGCACCCGCGTGATCGCGGTGATCGGGGCCAGATCCTTTTCCGGCGCGTACTGCATCTTTGCCTTGTAGACCAGCGGATTGATGGAGGTCTCGCCCGCCGATCCCAGCAGCAGCGTGTAGCCGTCGGGATTGGCCTTGGCCACGAACCCGGCGCCGAGCATGCCGCTCGCGCCGGGCTTGTTGTCCACCACGACGGACTGCTTCAGCGACACGCGCAGCTTCTCCGCCACCAGCCGCGCCATCGCGTCGACACCGCCCCCGGCCGAGAAGGGAACGACGATGGTGATGGGGCGCGTGGGGTAGTCCTGCGCGAGGGCACCAAGCGGAAGGGCGCAGAGCGTGGCGGTGACGCACAGCAGCGCCCGGCGTTGAATCGAATGCATCGGGGTTGTTCCTTGGTTCTGAAAATGGGCTGCGTGTGTGTGCCGAGTCATGCCGAGAAGACCATGCAGACTGGGCTGCCCGACTTGACCGACGCACCCGTGGGCTTGAGCGTTCCGGCGTTGGGGTCGACGGCCAGCGTCACGATGGAGTCGCTGTCCTCGTTGAGCGCGAACATGAAGCGGCCGTCCGGCGAGAGGGTGAAGAACCGCGGCGTCCTGCCTTGCGTGGGTTCGGCTTCGATGAACTTCAACGCGCCGGTGGCCGGGTCGATGCGAAACACCGCGATGCTGTCGTAGCCGCGGTTGGAGGCGTAGAGAAAGCGCCCCTGGGCATCGATCTGCAACTCGGATGCGCGGCTGTTGCCGGTGAAGGTCTCGGGCAGCGCAGACAGGACCTGGAACGGTGCGAGTGCTCCGGTTGCGGGTGTGACACGGTAGGCCGTCACGGTCGAGTCGAGTTCGTTGACCACGTAGGCGAACGGCGCCTTGGGATGGAAGGAAACGTGGCGCGGCCCCGCGGTTTCGCGCGTGATCGCGAACGGCACCGCCGCTGGCGTCAGGCGGCCTTGATCGAAGTGGAAGGTGAACACACGGTCCAGGCCCTTGTCCGGCACGACGACGAAGCGGCCGCTCGGATCGAAGGGGTTGAAATGCGGCTTCGCCTGTTTCTGCTCCACGCGATGCGGCCCGATGGGGCCTTCCAGCTTCACGAGCTGCGTCAGCGCGCCCAGCGAGCCATCGGCATTCACGGGCAGCACGGCCAGGCTGGCGCCGATGTGGTTCGACACCACCAGGAAGCGGCCCGTCGGGTCCAGCGCCAGATGCACCGGGTTCTTGCCCTGCGTGCTCTGGCGGTTGATGAAGGTGAGGAGACCCGTGCGGCGGTCCACCTTGAAGGCACTCGCTTCGCTCTCGTCGCCATGCACGGTGTAGAGGAACTCGCCATTCGTGCTCAGCGCGAGAAAAGACGGGTTGACGAGGTTCCTGACGATATCGACGGGTTCCAGCGTTCCCTTCCCGGAATCGACTTTGAAGATGCTGATGCCATCGCCGCGCGCATTGCGCTCTCGGGTGGTGCGGCTGCCGACGTAGGCGTACATGGGATGTCCTTGGGTTGAAGAGGCCGGGATGGACTTGAAGGCCGTCGAGGCGCACCCGGCAAGTTGGCCAAGCACGGCAGAACCGCCGATGGCCAGACTGCCCAGCAATGCGCGGCGGCGGCCTCCATGGATGGAAGGCTCGGGCGGAAAGAAGGGTGGATGCATGGCGGCGGTCACTTTCGACGGGCTGTGATGCGGGGCTGATCCCGGGGCTGAGGGTTTGTGCTGAATTGCATTTTATGAATGACAAATGCAAAATAAGAATCATGGAAAACACTGAGACGCCCTGCATGCGGCTTGTCGTGGCCGGGCAGGACTACCTGGCCGTCGATCTGCCGGTGCTGTGCAAAGGCAAGCTGAATCGCCTGCCAGTGGTCTTGCGGCTGCTGATGGAGAACGTCGCGCGCAACATGGAAGGCGCCGAGAAAGACGCCGCGCTGGCAGCGCTTGTCGCGTGGACCGACACGGGCACCAGCGAAGCGGAGATCGCCTTCCGGCCCGGTCGTGTGCTGATGCACGACACGACCAGCACGCCCGCGTTGGTGGACCTGGCCGCCATGCGCAGCACGCTGGCAGAGGCCGGCGTGGATCCGTCGCTGCTGAACTCCAGCTTGCCGGTGGACGTGTCGGTCGACCACTCGCTGGCGGTCGAGGTCTTCGCGAGTGGGGACGCACCCGAAAGGAACATGGCGTTCGAGATCCGCCGCAATGCCGAGCGCTATTCGTTCCTGCGATGGGCCTCGAAGGTGCTCCAGGGTGTGCGCATCAACCCGCCCGGCACGGGGATCATGCACACCATCAACCTGGAGCAGTTGGCCACCGTGGTGACGCTGCAGGAGCGCGACGGCGCGCGCTGGCTGGTGCCCGACATGATGATCGGCACCGACAGCCACACCCCCATGGTCAACGGCATCGGTGTGCTCGGCTGGGGAGTGGGCGGCCTCGAGGCGCAGACCGTCATGTTCGGCATGCCGACCATGCTGCGCATACCCGACGTGGTCGGCGTGCGGCTCACTGGTGCGTTGCGCCCCGGTGTGCTGGCAACCGATCTGGCGCTGACGGTCACGCAGCGCCTGCGGGCCATCGGCGTGTCCGGCGAATTCGTGGAGTTCTACGGCCCTGGCGTGTCGACGCTGAGCGCGGGCGAGCGCAGCGTGGTGGCCAACATGGCGCCGGAGTACGGAGCGACCACGGGGTTCTTCCCGGTCGACCGCCGCACGCTCGACTACTTGCTGCAGACCGGACGAACGCAGGCTCACGCCGAGCGCGTGGAAACATACACTCGCGCGGCCGGCCTGTGGTTCGACCCTGCCGCGCAGCCGATCTACACGCGCACCCTGCACATCGCGCTGGACGCGATCGACATGCATATCGCGGGCCCGCGCCGCCCGCAGGACCTGTTGGGGTATGGCGAGGCTGCATCCGCCTTGGCCGCACTCGCATTCCAGCCGCGGATCGCCCACGCGCAGATGCCGCGGCACCCCGTGGCCATTGCGGCCATCACGAGCTGCACCAACACCTCGGACCCGCGCCTGCTCGTTGCGGCCGGCCTCGTCGCGCGCAAGGCCCGCGCGCTCGGCCTGAAGGTGCCGCACTGGGTCAAGACCTCGCTCGGGCCCGGGTCGCCCGCGGCGGCGGCCTACCTGGAGCGCACCGGCCTCGCCGCCGACCTGTCGGCAGTGGGCTTCGACATCGTGGGCTACGGCTGCACGACGTGCATCGGCAACTCCGGGCAACTGCCCAGGGTGATCCAGGACGCGATGGCAGGGGGTGCTGTTCATCCGGTCGCCGTGCTGTCCGGCAACCGCAACTTCGCGGGCCGGGTGCACCCCGATCTAGACCTCGGCTTCCTGATGTCGCCGCCGCTGGTCATCGCCTTCGCGCTGGCGGGAAACGCCGAGCAGGACCTGCGCGTCGACCCCGTGCAGGTCACTGCAGAAGGACGCCCCGTCTACCTGCGCGAGCTGTGGCCGTCGGCCGAGGAGATCGATGCAGCGCTCGCGCTCTCGCAGGACCCTTCGGACTACCCGCGTGCCTTCGCGGTCGCCGCCGGCAACCCGCTGTGGCACGCACTCGAAGCGCCCGACACCGAGCTGTACCCCTGGAACCCCGCGTCGACCGCCCTGCGCCGCCCGCCGTTTGCCGCGCTCTCGGAAGGCAGCATGCTCGGTCACTACAACGCATTCCCTCTGCTCGTGGTGGGCGACGACATCACGACCGACCACATCTCGCCGGCCAGCGCGATTCCCAGGGACAGCGGCGTGGCCGATTTCCTCGTGGCGCGCGGCGACGACCGCGATGACCTGAACGTGTTCGCCTCGCGCCGCGGCAACTGGGAAGTGATGGTGCGTGCCGCTTTCCACAGCAAGACGCTGAAGAACCTGCTGGCGCCCGGCGCCCCCGTGGCCCACACGCTGCATGTGCCCAGCGGCGAGGTGGTGCCGCTCTGGGAGGCCGCGCAGCGCTACCGCGCCGCAGGCGACTCGGTCGTGCTGGTCGCGGGCGAGCGCTATGGCACCGGCTCGTCGCGCGACTGGGCGGCCAAGGGCCAGCGGTTGCTGGGCATCCGCGCGGTGCTCGCCAACAGCTTTGAGCGCATCCACCGCTCCAACCTGATCGGCATGGGCGTGCTGCCGCTGCGCATGCCCGCGGGCATGACGCCCTCCACGCTCGGGCTGGTGCCGGGCGACCGCATCGAGATCGATGCCCGGCCGGGCGGCATCCAGCCGCGGGGCGCCGTCGGCGTCGTGCTGCATCGGGCCGACGGCCGCTCGGAGCGCTTCGATGCCGTGGCTGCGGTCGAGACGAAGCTGGAAGTCGAACTCCTTCAGGCAGGAGGCGTGATTCCATCGACCCTTCGGAAAATGGTGGGCAAACACGGCGTCGTGAACGCACCGGCGGCGTGAGCGGCCGGAATCGCTGGAAAATCCGCCCCTATGCGGACCGATCAATCCATTCCCTCGCAAATCCTCGACCTGATCCAGGCGGACGCCATGCCGGCCGGCACCCACCTTCCGGCGCAACTGCTGGCCGACCGCCTGCGGGTGTCGCGCTCGCCCGTCAATGAAGCGCTGTCGCTGCTGGCCGAGAAGGGCGTGCTCATGCGCGAGCCCAATCGGGGTTATTTCCTCGTGACACCCATCGAAAACGGGGCGAGGGCGCTGGCCGGCGAACTGGGCCTCGAAGAGTCCGACATCGTGACCGAGGTGTACTTCCGCATTGCCGACGACCGGTTGAGAGGCCTGCTGCCCGACGAATTCTCCGAAGCGCTCCTCAAGCAGCGCTACGGCCTCACCCCCGTGCAATTGAACGGTGTGCTCGGCCGCATCGCCAACGAAGGCTGGGCCGAGAAGAAGCCCGGCTACGGCTGGGTGTTCTCGTCGATGCTCACCACGGCCGACAGCCTGCTGCAGTCCTATCGTCTGCGCCTTGCGCTGGAGCCGGCCGCGCTGCTCGAACCCAACTACCACCTTTCGCCCCAGGTCATCGCGCGCTGCCGCGCGGCGGAAAAGCACCTGCTCGAAGGCGGCATCGAAACCGACACCGCTGACCAGCTGCACGACCGCGGCGTGCGCTTTCACGAGTCGCTGGTCGAGGGCTCGGGCAACGCGTTCTTCATCGATACCATCCGCCGCGTGAACCGCGTGCGTCGGCTGCTTTCATACCGCTCGATGCAGGACCGCAGCCGCTACGTGGAGCACTGCAAGCAGCACCTGCACCTGCTCGAGCTGCTCGAACGCGGCCGCAATGAAGAGGCCTCGCAGGCCATGCACCGGCATCTTTCCAGCACGCTGCGCAATCTCGCGAAGATCAGCGGAATTCTCAAGACCTAGCGACCATGACCATTGTTCCCGCCATCGTTCAAGCGTTCACCCCCAAGGGAGTGCTGCGCGCCTCCATCAACCTGGGGAACCCGATCCTTGCCAACACGGACAAGGCAACCGGTGCACCCGTTGGCGTCTCGGTGGACCTGGCACGCGCCTTCGCCGAGCGCCTTGGCGTAGCGCTGGAGCTGGTGGTGTTCGACGCCGCGGGGAAATCGGTCGAAGCGGTAGCCAACGAGCAGGCGGACATCGGATTCTTCGCGATCGACCCCGTGCGCGGCGCTCAGATCGCCTTCACGGAGGCCTATGTGCTGATCGAAGGAAGCTACCTCGTTCGGGAGCATTCGCCCCTGCGCCGCAACGAAGAAGTCGACCAGGAGGGGCTGCGCGTGACAGTCGGAAAGGGCAGTGCCTACGACCTCTACCTCACGCGCGAACTGAAGAATGCGCAGATCGTGCGCGCACCGACGTCCCCCGCCGTCGTGCAGACCTTTCTCGAGCAGAACCTCGACGTGGCCGCCGGTGTGAAGCAGCAACTCGAATCGGACATCCGTGCCCACGCTGGCCTGCGGCTTTTGCCGGGCCGCTTCATGGTGATACGGCAGGCCATGGGAACACCGCGCACGCGAGGCGCGGATGCCGCGCAGGCCCTGTGCCAGTTCGTGGAAGAGATGAAGAGCTCCGGCTTTGTCTCCGATGCATTGCGCAGACATGGCATTCAAGGAGCATCCGTCGCGCCAGGGGCGAATCCGGCCTAGAAGCTTCGCAGCGAACTTCGTCCGGGCGTTGTCGATTTGTTGCAGCGGGTGATCGGCGCCGCTATGCGGACACGGAGTTTTCCTACGAATCCACCAGCATCGCCGCTTCATCTTTCGGGCTCCCCACAACTCAACTGGAGCCCATGATGCCTACTTCCCGACGCGCAGAGCCCGACGCCTGCAGCCTCCTGGACACCGACCACCGCAACGTCAAGAAGCTGTTCAAGGAGTATGAGGAACTCGCCCACTCGCGCGCGGCTTCTGCGGAGAGCAAGAAGCGCGAACTCGCCAACCACATCTGCATGGAACTCACCGTCCATGCACGGATAGAGGAAGAGATCTTCTACCCCGCGGTGCGCGCGGCCATCAAGGAGACGGACTTGCTCGACGAAGCCGAGGTGGAGCATGCAAGCGCCAAGGACCTGATCGCGCAGATCCAGGAAGCCACCGAGATCGACGAAAAGTTTGATGCCAAGGTCATCGTCCTTGGCGAATACATCGACCATCACGTGAAGGAAGAGCGCAACGAGATCTTCGTGAAGGCGCGCGCCGCCCGCGGCCTGGACCTGGTCGCCATGCGCGAGCAACTGGCCGCGCGCAAGGAAGAGCTGATGGAGGAGCTCGGCGCCATGGCCTGAGTTCGCGCGCGGGGGTCCTCCGTAAGACTGAGGGCGATCTCATAGCAATGCGCTATGAGATCAATATGCTCAATCTGGTTGTTGAAGGGGCAGTCCAAACCTAGACTGGCTCCGATCGCGAGTGATCGACAACCAAAGGAGAACCCCTTGTCCGATGAAACGAAGTGCCCCTTCCCGGGCCATGCGCGCACGCACTCCATGACGGGTGCTTCGGCAAATGCAGGCTGGTGGCCCAACCAGCTGAACCTGAAGCTGCTGCACCAGCACACCGCCAAGTCCAATCCCATGGGCGAGGCGTTCGACTACGCCGAGGAGTTCAAGAGCCTCGACCTCGACGCGGTGATCAAGGACCTCCAAGCCCTGATGACCGATTCGCAGGATTGGTGGCCCGCCGACTACGGCCACTACGGTCCGCTGTTCATCCGCATGGCCTGGCACTCCGCGGGCACCTACCGCACCTCCGATGGCCGCGGCGGCGCGGGCAACGGCGCGCAGCGCTTCGCACCCCTCAACAGCTGGCCCGACAACGGCAACCTCGACAAGGCGCGCCGGCTGCTGTGGCCGATCAAGCAGAAATACGGCCGCAAGATTTCCTGGGCCGACCTGATGATCCTGACCGGCAACGTCGCGCTGGAGTCGATGGGCTTCAAGACATTCGGCTTCGCCGGAGGCCGCCCGGACATCTGGGAGCCCGAAGAAGACATCTACTGGGGGCCGGAAGGCAAGTGGCTGGCCGACGAGCGCTACAGCGGCGACCGCGAGCTCGCCAATCCGCTCGCCGCCGTGCAGATGGGCCTGATCTACGTGAACCCCGAAGGACCGAACGGCAACCCCGACCCGCTCGGCTCGGCGCGCGACATCCGCGAGACCTTCGCCCGCATGGCCATGAACGACGAGGAGACCGTGGCGCTGACCGCAGGCGGCCACACCTTCGGCAAGGCCCATGGCGCGGGCGACCCGGCCAAGGTCGGCGCGGAGCCTGAAGGCGCCGACATCGAGGAATTGGGCCTGGGCTGGAAGAACAGCTTCGAAAGCGGCAGCGGCGTCCACGCCACCACCAGCGGTATCGAAGGCGCCTGGACCCCCACGCCCACCAAGTGGGACAACAGCTACTTCGAGACGCTGTTCGGCTACGAATGGGAGCTCACCAAGAGCCCCGCGGGCGCGCACCAGTGGAAGCCCAAGGGCAGCACCGGCGCGGACACCGTGCCCGATGCGCATGACCCGGCCAGGCGCCACGCCCCGATGATGACCACCGCCGACATGGCCATGCGCGTCGATCCGGCCTACGAGAAGATCTCGCGCCGCTACATGGCGAACCCGCAGGAATTCGCCGATGCGTTCGCCCGCGCTTGGTTCAAGCTGACGCACCGCGACATGGGTCCGCGTGCCCGCTACCTCGGCGCGCTGGTGCCGAAGGAAGAGCTGATCTGGCAGGACCCGATTCCCGCCGTGGACCATCCGCTGGTCGACGACAAGGACGTCGCGGCGCTGAAGGCCAAGGTCCTCGCTTCGGGCCTGGGCATTGCGCAGCTCGTGGGCACGGCCTGGGCCTCGGCCTCGACCTTCCGCGGCAGCGACAAGCGCGGCGGCGCCAACGGTGCGCGCATCCGCCTCGCGCCGCAGAAAGACTGGGAGGCGAACCAGCCGGCCCAGCTGTCGAAGGTGCTGTCGGTGCTGGAAGGCATCCAGAAGGAATTCAACGGCGCGCAGTCCGGCGGCAAGAAGGTCTCGCTCGCCGACCTGATCGTGCTGGCCGGCAATGCAGCGGTCGAGGCCGCGGCGAAGAAGGCCGGGCAGGACGTGACGGTGCCCTTCTCGCCGGGACGCATGGACGCTTCGCAGGCGCAGACCGACGCTGTCTCCTTCGCTCCGCTGGAGCCGCAGGCCGACGGTTTCCGCAACTATCTCCGCAAGGGGATCGACGGGGCGTCCGCTGCGGGGCTGCTGCTCGACAAGGCGCAGCTGCTGACCCTCACCGCGCCCGAGATGACGGTGCTGGTCGGCGGCCTTCGCGTGCTGAATGCGAACGTCGGCCAGTCCGGCAACGGCGTCTTCACCAAGCGCCCGGAGACGCTGAGCAATGACTTCTTCGTGAACCTGCTCGACATGAGCACCGGGTGGAAGAAGTCCGCGACGACCGACGGCGTGCTGGAGGGACGCGACCGCAAGACGGGCGCGCTCAAGTGGACGGGCACGGTGGCCGACCTCGTGTTCGGTTCCAACTCGCAGCTCCGCGCGGTCGCGGAAGTCTATGGGGCCGCCGATTCGCAACAGGTCTTCGTGCGGGACTTCGTGGCCGCCTGGACCAAGGTGATGAACCTCGATCGCTTCGACCTGCGGTGATCGCGGGCGGCCGGTTGCGGCCGCGCCGAGCAGCAGTGCAGCCCGAGCCTGGTTCCGGAGAGTCCTGAACCAGGCTCGGGCGTATTCAAGGACAACAGCTTTCGACACCAGGAGCCTCATGAAACCCCAGCCCATCGAATACGCCGCTGCTTCCGAGGAAGTCAGGGCGGTCTTCGACGACATCAGGACCACACGCAACGTGCCGGACGTCAACAACTTCTGGAAGTACCTCGCCAACGACCCGGCCACGCTCAGGCGCACCTGGAGCAGCCTCAAGGAAGTGATGGCGCCCGGCGCGCTCGACCCGGTCGTCAAGGAGATGGTCTATCTCGCCGTGAGCGTCACCAACAACTGCGGCTACTGCATTGCGAGCCATCACGCCGGCGCCGAGAAGGCCGGCATGACGCCCGCGATGTTCGCCGAGCTGATGGCCGTGGTCGGCATGGCCAACGAGACCAACCGGCTGGTGAACGGCTACCGCGTGCCCGTCGATCCGGCCTTCGACAAATAGCGGGCGTCGGCGGCGCGTTCAGCCGATCGTCATCAGGCTCGCGTTGCCTCCGGCCGCAGCCGTGTTGATGCTGAGCGCGCGCTCCACCACGAGGCTTTCGAGCGGGATGTCCGTGTCGCCGGGCGCGAAGGCGCGTACGCCGATGATCGGGCCCGGGCGCGCCGCAATGCGCTGCATCACGCCCGGCAGTCCTTGCGCGCTGCCGTGGCGCAGCGCGGCGTCGAACACCACCGTGTCGGACGCCCAGTCGTTCGCGATGGCCACGCACTGCTGCACTTCGGCCGGCAGCGACGCGCGAAGGCCCTGCGCGGCGCCGTCGGCAGGCCAGATCGCGGTGCTGCCGACCGACAGCACGGCAGCCAGCTGCGCCAGCCGGTCTGCTTCTGCATCCGCACCCGGGTCGATCAGGCACAGCACCGCTTCGCGCGGCGCCAGTGTGTAGACGTTGCGCTCGCCGGTCGGGCCGGCCAGCGTGCGCGAACTGCCCGAGCGCGACTGCGCGGCAAAGCGCGCGCATTGCGCCACCAGCGCGGGGCGGCCGGTGGCTTGCGCCCAGCGCGACAGCGCCGACAGTCCGGCCTGCGGCGCCGAAGCGGCATCCGCCACCGCGCGCGCCATCGCATCGTCGGGCCGCGCCGACAGCATGCGCAGCATGTACAGCGGCCCGCCGGCCTTCGGCCCGGTGCCCGACAGCCCCTCGCCGCCGAACGGCTGCACGCCTACCACCGCGCCGACGATGTTGCGGTTCACATAGACGTTGCCCGCCTTGGCGTTCTCCACGATCTGGGTGATGGTCTCGTCGATGCGCGTGTGCACGCCCAGCGTCAGCCCGTAGCCCGTGCCGTTGATCTGCCCGACCAGCGCGCCCAGGTCGCGGCGGCGGTAGCGCACGAGGTGCAGCACCGGTCCGAACACCTCGCGCTGCAGCTCCGCGATGCTGTCGAGCTCGATCAGCGTGGGCACCACGTAGGTGCCGTTGCGCGTGTCGTGCGCGTATTCGCGAGCCTGGCGAAAGACCTTGCGGCCCTTCGAGCGCATGGCCGCGACGTGGCGCTCGATGCCGTCGCGCGCCTCGGCGTCGATCACCGGGCCGACGTCGACGGCCAGCCGCGCGGGGTTGCCGATGCAGGCCTCGGCCATCGCGCCTTTGAGCATCTCGACGAGCCGGTCGGCCGCTTCCTCCTGCACGCACAGCACGCGCAGCGCGGAGCAGCGTTGTCCGGCGCTGTCGAAGGCCGAGGCCATCACGTCCGCGACCACCTGCTCCACGAGCGCCGACGAGTCGACGATCATCGCGTTCTGCCCGCCGGTCTCCGCGATGAGCGGCACGGGTGCGCCGTGCGCGCCCAGCCGCTGCGAGAGCGTCTTCTGCAGGATGCGCGCAACCTCCGTCGAGCCGGTGAACATCACGCCCTGCACGCGCGCGTCCGCCACCAGCGCGGCGCCCACGGTTTCGCCCCGGCCGGGCAGCAGCTGCACCGCGGCGCGCGGCACGCCGGCCTCCCACAGCACGCGCACCGCCTCGGCCGCGACGAGCGGCGTTTGCTCGGCCGGCTTGGCCAGCACCGGATTGCCCGCCGCGAGCGCGGCCGCCACCTGGCCGGTGAAGATCGCCAGCGGAAAGTTCCACGGGCTGATGCAGACCATCGGGCCGAGCGCGCGGTGCGTGTCGTTCGAGAAGTCGCTGCGCGCCTGCGCCGCGTAGTAGCGCAGGAAGTCGACGGCCTCGCGCACTTCGGCGATGGCGTTGGCGTACGTCTTTCCGGCCTCGCGCGTCAGCAGGCCGAGCAGCCGGGGCATGCCTTCCTCGAGCTTGCCGGCGGCGCGATCGAGCAGGGCGGCGCGTTCGGCGGGCGGCGTGGCGGCCCATGCCGGAGCGATGCCATGGGCCTGGGCAACGGCCGATTCGACGTCGGCCAGCGTGGCTTCCTGCACCTGTCCGACGATGTCGCGATGGTCGGCGGGATTGGCGACGTCGGCCGCCTCGCCGTGCGGCACGGCTTGCGCGAGCATCGGCGCCGCGCGCCAGTTTTCATGGGCGCTGCCGGCAAGCGCATGGCCCAGTGCGCGAAGGCTGTCGTCGTTCGCCAGGTCGAGCCCCTGCGAGTTGGCGCGCTGCTTTCCGTACAGCGCCGCGGGCAGCGCAATGGCCGGATGCGGCAGGCCCATCGTGCCTTCCTGCGCAGCCATGCGCTCGACCGTGGCGACCGGATCTTCCACCAGCGCATCGAGCGGGATCGCCGGGTCCGCGATGCGGTTCACGAACGAGGTGTTCGCGCCGTTCTCGAGCAGGCGGCGCACCAGGTAGGCCAGCAGCGTCTCGTGCGTGCCCACCGGCGCATAGATGCGGCACGGCCGCCCGAGCGGGCCCACCACCTGCTCGTACAGCGGCTCGCCCATGCCGTGCAGGCATTGAAACTCGTACTGCCCCGGCTCGTAGCGCGACGGCTCCGCCATCGTGTAGATCGCGGCCAGCGTGTGGGCGTTGTGGGTCGCGAACTGCGGGTACACGGCATCGGGCGCATCGAGCAGCTTGCGCGCGCAGGCGAGGTATGACACGTCGGTGTAGGCCTTGCGCGTGTAGACCGGATAGCCGTCGAGCCCGTCGATCTGAGCGCGCTTGATCTCGCTGTCCCAGTAGGCACCCTTCACCAGCCGCACCATCAGCCGGTGCCGGCTGCGGCGCGCGAGATCGACCACGAAGTCGATCACGAACGGGCAGCGCTTCTGGTACGCCTGGATCACGAAGCCGATGCCGTTCCAGCCCGCGAGCGCCGGCTCGAAGCACAGCCGCTCCAGCAGGTCGAGGGAGAGCTCGAGGCGGTCGGCTTCCTCGGCGTCGATGTTCAGGCCGATGTCGTACTGCTGCGCCAGCAGCGCGAGCTCGCGCAGCACGGGATACAGCTCGGCCATCACGCGCGCATGCTGCGCCCGGCTGTAGCGCGGGTGCAGCGCAGAGAGCTTGATCGAGATGCCAGGCCCTTCATACACGCCGCGGTGGTTCGAGGCCTTGCCGATCGCGTGGATCGCTTCTTCATATGCGATGCGGTAGCGCTTCGCGTCTTCCATGGTGAGCGCCGCTTCGCCGAGCATGTCGTACGAATAGCGAAAGCCCTCGGCCTCCAGTTCGCGCGCATTGCCGAGCGCCTGTGCGATGGTTTCGCCGGTGACGAACTGCTCGCCCATCATGCGCATCGCCATGTCCACGCCCTTGCGGATCAACGGTTCGCCGCCCTTGCCGATCAGGCGCGTGAGCACGGCCGACAGGCTGGTTTCGCTGTGCGTGGCCACGAGCTTGCCCGTGAGCAGCAGGCCCCAGGTCGCGGCATTGACGAACACCGAGGGGCTGCGGCCCGCATGCGATTGCCACTGGCCGTGCGCGATCTTGTCGCGGATCAGCGCGTTGCGCGTCTCGGCATCGGGAATGCGCAGCAGCGCCTCGGCCAGGCACATCAGCGCCACGCCTTCCTGCGACGACAGCGCGTATTCCTGCAGCAGGCCCTGCACGAGGCCGGCACGGCCGCCCGCGTTCTTGCGGTCGCGCAATTGCTGCGCGATGCGGTGTGCGAGTTCCTGTGCTTCCTCTGCCTGGCCTTTGGGCAGCCGGGCCTGCGCGAGCAGGGGTGGCAGTGCCTGCGGTTCGGGAGGGCGACAGGCCGCTGTGATGCGGGCGCGCAGCGGCGAGGGATCGGGAGGCAGTCCGTCGGCGAATGCCGCGAAGGAAGAGGGCAGAGGGTCGGGGTTCATGGGAGGTTCGTGCTGGGAATTGTTGGATGATCCGCGTCCCGATGCCGAATTTGTGTTCGAAGAATGATGCTTCGGTAGAGCAAATCGCTATGTAAAGCAGCGGGCAAGTCAGGTTCGTCGGGGGCGGTGGGCAGAGAATCCGCGTTCCGTTCCATCCCGGGAGTCGCACGAACATGCTCAGCTACAGATGGTTCTTTTCCTTGGCCCTCGCGGCCGCGTACATCGCGCCCTGGCCGACGCATGCGGCAACGGCCGATGCCTCCACCTGTTTGAATTCGGCCGCCGCTGAATGCTTCCGCAGCTTCACACCGCCGGGTGCCGCAGGCGCGCTGCACTACTACTCCTCGCTCGATCCCGATGCACCGGCGACAGGCGCCACCGCCGGGCCGACGAAAGCGCTGATCGCCATGCACGGCCATTCGCGCGACGCCAACAAGACATTCGAGGCAGCGCTGCGCACTCTTCGCAACGCCGATACGCTCGGCGACACGCTGGCGATCGCGCCGCTCTTCCAGGTCGCGGCCGACAAGGCGGTGGCTGGACGCTGCAACACGGTGGGCGTGCCCGTCGCGCAGCCCGGCGACCTGCTGTGGACCTGCGGCTCCTGGCTCGAAGGCGCGCGCTCGGCCTCGGGCAGCCGCGTCGGGTCCTTCGCGGTGATGGACGCGCTGGTGGCCGACATCGCGCAGCGCTGGCCCAGCCTGCGCACCATCACCGTCGCGGGCTTCTCGGCGGGCGGACAGTTCGTGCAGCGCTACATCGCCTTCACGCAGCACGACGGCACGGCGGCGGGCAAGCCGGCGATGCGCTACGTGGTGGCCGATCCAAGCACCTGGCTCTACTTCGATCCGGTGCGTCCGCAGCTCTCGCCCGACGGCGCCTCCGTGACCGGCTTCTCCGTGCCCGACGCACCCGCGTGCCCGCAGATGAACCGCTGGAAATACGGCACCGACGACCTGCCCGCCTACTTCGGGCGCACCGCCGCGCAGGCGCGCCAGCAGTACGTGCAGGCCGACATCAGCTATCTCGAAGGCGCGCTGGACAGCAACGACGCGAAGGGCACGGCATACCGCGTGCTCGACAAGTCGTGCGCAGCGCTTGCGCAAGGCTCGTTTCGCATGCAGCGCGGCCTGGCCTATGCGCAGTACGACCGCAAGCTGCTTGCGCCGGACAAGCGCCGGGCGGTCGTGGTGGTGCCGGGCTGCGCGCACGACGTGGCCTGCGTGTTTCCCTCCGAGGCGGCACGCGCCGCGCTGGTCGGCCCTTCTCGCTGATCGGAGCAGCCTGCCGGCGGGCTTGACGCGATTTCCTTTATGGTGGACATTTAATCCAATATGAAGGAAATCAAAGAGTCGACCGAAACGGAAGCCCCGTCCGGCCTCAACGACCGCATCGCCCAGCGCGTGCGCGACCTGCGCGCGGCCCGAGGCCTTTCGCTCGATGCGCTGGCCACGCACTGCGGCGTGAGCCGCTCGATGATCTCGCTCATCGAGCGCGGCGAAAGCAGTCCCACCGCCGTGCTGCTCGAGAAGCTCGCAACCGGTCTCGGCGTGTCGCTGGCTTCGCTGTTCGAGGCGCCCGCGCCCGCCGCCGATCCAGTGTCGCGCCTGGCCAGCCAACTGCAGTGGCGCGACCCGCACTCCGGCTATGTGCGGCGCAACGTGTCGCCGAGCGGTTTCGCATCGCCCATCCAGATCGTCGAAGTGATGTTCCCGCCCAAGGCCCGCGTGGCCTACGAGACCGCGGCGCGCGAACCCCTGATTCACCAGCAGGTGTGGGTGCTCGACGGCGTCATCGAACTCACGCTGGGCGACGACCGCCACCGGCTCGAAACCGGCGACTGCCTGGCGATGGTGCTCGACCGCCCCATGAGCTACTACAACCCCTCGCGCAAGACCACCCGCTACGCCGTCGTGATCGCTACCGCGCCCTCTTCCTGGAGATGAACATGCCGACCCCCATTGCCGATGCGCCGCGCATCCGCCTGCTGTCCACCGTCACCGACACGCAGCTGCAGGGCCTTGCCGCCGTGCTGGCCGATTGCGTCGAGGGCGGCGCGTCGGTGAGCTTCATGCAGCCGCTGACCGAAGAACGCGCACAGGCCTTCTGGCGCCACGTGGCCGACGGCGTGGCGCGCGGCGAACGCGCGCTGCTGGTGGCCGAGGACGCCGAAGGCATCGTGGGCACGGTGCAGCTCGTGCTTGCGCAGCCCGAGAACCAGCCGCACCGCGCCGAGGTGTCCAAGATGCTCGTGCACCGCCGCGCGCGCCGCAAGGGCATCGGCGCGCTGCTGATGCAGGCGGCCGAGCAGGTGGCGCGCGAGCACGGCAAGACGCTGCTGGTGCTCGACACCTCCAGCGCCGAAGCCGAACGGCTCTACGAGCGCGCGGGGTGGGTGCGCGTCGGCTCGATTCCGGGCTTCGCGCTGCTGCCGCAGGGCGAGCCCTGCGCCACCACCTTTTTCTATCTCGAGCTGAAGTGAAGACCGGCGCAACGAGCGCCAGCTTCGACGAACTGCGTTCAGAGAAAGGGCACGGTATCCGCGAGCATGTGCGCGAACACGACCGGCCAGAGCCAGCCCGTGCGCAGATAGAACGCGCCGAACACGATGCCGACCACCACCAGCGACAGCGCGCCATGGGGCCCCTGGTAGAGGTGGTACAGCACCCGCACCAGCACGCTCACCCCCAGCGCGAAGGAGGCGCCATGGTGGCGCAGGCCCTTCTGCAGATAGCCCAGCAGGAAGACCTCTTCGTACAGGCCGTTGACCACCGACAGCGCGAGGACCATCGCCATCGACGGACGTGCCGTTTCCATCATGCGTTCGATCGGCTGCGTGGCCGCGCCGTCGGCAAATGGGGAAAGCACGATCACGATGGCCAGCAAGGTGACGAGGTACAGCAGCGCTCCCACGCCGCAGCCCTTCAACGACGGCGACGGTAGCAGGTCGCGCGCCGCGTAGCCCCGGCTGCGCAGGATGAGCAGGGCGATCGGACCCACGAACAGCTCGAACGCCACGATGCCGAACAGGGAGGCGTCGTTGAATGCCGCGTTGCGGAAGCCGGCGTTGACCGACCACAGCGAGCCGATGATGAACCAGCCGAAACACAGGGCCACGATGCCCAGGGCTTCCAGGGGCGTGGCGATCGGCGGGGAGGAGGGTTGCTTCATGCGCGTCGGATGGGGTCGATGAACGCGCACATGCCGGCTGGCATGCAACGCCGGCCGGCATGTTAAGGGCAAAGACCGGAGCTACCGCGCGCCGAAAGCCGCGTTCTCGAACAGATCCTTGAACTCGCGCGGTTGCGAGCGCCAGTACTGATGGGGTGCCTTCACCTGCGCACCCAGCTCGGCCGCCGCATGCCACGGCCAGCGCGGGTCGTACAGGATCGCGCGTGCCAGCGACACCGCATCGGCCTGTCCGTCGGCGACGATGGCTTCCGCGTGCGCGGGTTCGGTGATGAGCCCCACCGCGATCGTCGGCAGCCCGACCTCGGCCTTGATGCGTTCCGCGAACGGCACCTGGTAGCCCGCGCCCAGCGCGATCGCCTGCTGCGGCGACACGCCGCCGCTGGACACATGGATGGCCGCGCAGCCGCGTGCCTGAAGCGCCCGCGAGAACGCGACGGTGCTGTCGAGGTCCCAGCCGCCGGGCACCCAGTCGCTGGCCGACACGCGCACCCACACCGGCCGGTCGGCGGGGAACACCTCGCGCACCGCCTCGAAGATTTCGAGCGGAAAGCGCAGGCGGTTTTCCAGGCTGCCGCCGTATTCGTCGTCGCGATGGTTGGCGATGGGCGACAGGAACTGGTGCAGCAGATAGCCGTGCGCCGCATGGATCTCGATGCCGTCGATGCCCAGCCGCGCGGCGCGCCGCGCGGCTGCCACGAAGGCTTCACGCACGCGCGCGAGCCCGGCGGCGTCGAGCGCGAGCGGCGGGTCTTTGGTGGGCGCATGCGGCACGGCCGAAGGCGCCCAGGCCTTCCAGCCGCCGGGTTCGCCGGGGCGGATCTGCTTGCCGCCTTCCCACGGCGCGCGGCTCGAAGCCTTGCGCCCCGCGTGGCCGAGCTGGATGGCGACCTTGATCGGCGAGTGCGCCCGCACCGCATGGAGCACTCTCGCCAGTCCCTCCTCGTTGGCATCGGAGTAGAGCCCGAGGTCGCCGGGCGAGATGCGGCCATCGGCCTCCACCGCCGTCGCCTCGATGATCAGCAGCCCGGCACCCGAGAGCGCCAGATGGCCCAGGTGGATCAGGTGCCAGTCGCCCGGCGTGCCTTCGGTGGCGGAGTACTGGCACATCGGCGCGATGACGATGCGGTTGTCGATCCGCAAGGGGCCGAGTTGCAGGGGCTCGAAAAGATGGCTTCGGGGGCTGTCGCTATCGCTGATGCTCATGAGGGTGTGGCTCCACAGGTCCGGTAATTCTGCTGTGGAGGTGCGATCGGCGCAGCCGCCGCGGCGGAAGCCTTGCGGCTCGATGCGGTATGGATCAGCAGTGCAGCGATCACCATCGCCATGCCTGCGGCCTCGCCCACCGTGGGCAGCCTGCCCAGCGCCGCGCTCATCAGCAGGGCCGACACCGGCACGAAGTTGAGGAACGCCGTGCCCGTGACGGCACCGAGCGCGCGCACGCCGTAGTTGAAAGCCAGCACCGAGATGGCCGAAGGCACCACGCCCACGAAGAGCAGCGCATGCCATGACATGCGCAGTCCTTCCATGTTCGGCGCGGCGGACCAGCCCAGCAGTGAAGCGCCGACTGCCGCGGCCAGCAGCACGGGCCACGAGGCCAGCACCGTGAGCGCGGTGTACTCGATCACGTCGAGTCCGGGAAAGCGCGTGGCGCCGCGCGTGTACCAGACCCAGCCCAGCGTGCCGACGAACGCGATGGCGTCGCCGAAGAGCGTCGTCGACCCGGCGGACGCACCCGCGCCGAACAGCAGGCCCGACACGATCGCCACGCCCGCCAGCGCCAGCGCGCTGGTCAGCAAGGTCGCTCGCGACGGACGCACGCCGTCGAGCGCCCAGCGCACCAGCTGCGCGGTCATGGGTGTGGTGGCGATGATCACCGCGCCGTGCGAAGGCACCGAGTGCGCGAGGCCGACCAGCAGCATCACGCTGAACACGCCGAAGCCGGCCGCGCCGCGCAGCGCCAGCGGCCCTGCATGCAGCCGCAGCTTGCGCCAGGGCGCCGCGCCGCGTGGCAGGATCAGCAGCACGAACAGCAACATCGACAGGGTGTAGCGGATCAGCGTGAACCACACCGGTTCGACGTGGTGCAGCACGCCCTTGCTCACGAGGAACAGGGAGCCCCACCCGGAGGTGGCGAGCAGCAGCGCGGCGATGCCGCTCAGGCGTTGGCGTTGGGACATGGGGGAGCCTCTTCTTGCAATGATCGATGCCCCAAGAATCGGGGCTGGAGGCCGCCATTGCCATTCGCTTCTTTGGACAGGGGCCTCCAGAAAAACGAACGGACCGATCCGGCCCCGAAGCTCACAATCCATCGCCATGGAGCTCTATCAACTCAAGACCTTCGTCGCCATCGCGAAGGAAGGCAGCCTGACCCGCGCCGCCGAGCGCGTGTTCACCAGCGCGCCGGCGGTCAGCGCGCAACTCAAGGCGCTGGAAGACGAACTCGGCGTGAAGCTGTTCGAGCGCACGCCGCGCGGCATGTCACCCACCGAGGCCGGCCTCAGCCTGCTCGAAGAGGCCGAACGCACGCTGGCCTCCGCCACGCGCATGCGCTCGGCGGCCGATCAGCTGCGTGGAGCGGCGCAGGGCGTGGTGCGTTTCGGCACGGTGGTCGATCCGGTGGCGCTGCGGCTCGGCGAGGTGCTGGTGAAGCTGGCGGAACGCCATCCGCAGGTCGCGCTGCAGCTGAGGCAGGGGCTGTCGTATGAAACGCTTTCCGCCGTGCAGCGCGGCGACCTCGATTGCGCCTACGTGCTCAGCGACAGCGAGCAGATCGAAGGGCTGGAACTGCGTCGCCTCGGTGCGGTCGATCTCGTCGTGGCCCTGCCGTTGCCCCTCGCCGAGGCGCACCCCGGCCTGTCGCTCGACCAGCTCACGAACATGCCGTGGGTAGGCACGCCGCCTTCATGCATCCTGCGCGTGCATCTGGAAAAACTGTTCGCCGGCGCGGGCCGCGAATACCGCCAGGGCCGCACGGCCGACGGCGAGAGCGCCATCCGCAGCATGGTCGCGAGCGGCATGGGCGCGGGACTGATGCGGCTCGACCAAGCCGAGCAGGGCGAGCGCAATGGCGAGCTCGCGATATGGAACGGCTGGCGGTCGCATACGTGGCTGTGCTGGGTTGCACCGGGGGAGGGCAAACGCCCCGTGGCGGTGGATGCGGTGCGCAGCGCGGTGTTGGAGGCCTGGGGCTGAAACGACGCCTCTCGTTCGGGGTGCGATCACGCCGACGGGGTACCTTGCTCCGCGAATGTCCCCCGCCTTCGGCTCCTCCTTTATTTCGCTGCGCAAGGCACCCCGCCGTCGTGATCGTTCAGAGCACTTGTTGATCGAGCGGAACAACGGCAGCGCCCATCGTGCGCAGGGCGCCGGGTGCTCCCCGCAGCGAAATAAAGGAGGAGCCCGAAGGGCGGGGGACATTCGCGGAGGGGAGTACCCGGTGCCCTGTGCACGCACCCCCAAACGCACCCGACGCGGCGCAAAGCATTGCCGCGGGGTACCATCCCCGCCGCCGCAATGCTCCGCTCTACATGAACGCTGAAATCGCTGCCCTGCCCGCCGCCAATCCTCTCGCCGATCTGCTGAGCCGCGCCCGGCAGGCCCTGGCGGATACGGCGGGTGCGCTGCCCCTGCCATCGCCCGCCACCAACGAGGCGGGCTGCGTGGTGTTCCTGGCCGTTGGCGAAGACAGCAGCCGGGCCCGCGTGGCTTCGGGGCGGGGCGCCGACTTCGACGCCGCATGGCGTGCCGCCGCCGAGCAAGCGAAGCGCACCGGCCAGGCAGTGCAGCGCCTGCGCGCCGAGGTGGTGGACAAGGTCGAGCCCATGAGCTGGGGCGCGCTGAAAGCGAAGTTGGCGCAGACCAAGCGCAACTACTTCAACGAGGGCATCGCCTTCGATGCGCGCTTCGAGGTCGCGCTGCTCGCGCAGGAAATGCTCGGCAGCGCGATCCTCTACAACGGCGACGTGGAGCATGCCGAACCCAATACGGGCAACCTGCGTCTGCACTGCAGGCGGCGCTTCGGCCGCGAGATCGACTTTCCCGCAGACGACGCGGCGCCCGTCTGGTGCTTCACCACGCGGGCCGTGTACGTGGACGCCGATGGCGCGTGGCCCCTCACCGCCGAAGGGCAGGCGGCCGGATTCCGCGAACTGCGCGAATGGAACGCGCCGCAGGTCCACGCGCTGATCGACGCCGCCGGCAACTACCTCGCCGAGCAGGTCAAGCCCACGGGCGAGTTCTACTACGGCTGGTTTCCCTGCTTCGACCGCACCATTCCCACCTACAACACGCTGCGTCATGCCAGCTCCACCTACGCGATGCTGGAGGCGTGGGAGCTCACGCGCAGCGACACGCTCAAGGCGGCCATCGACCGCTCGCTGGCCTTCCTGACCGGCACGCTGATCCGCCCGGCGAAGTTGCCGGACGGCATGCGCGCCGCCTACCTGCTGGACATCGGCAACGAGATCAAGCTCGGCGGCAATGCCGTGTGCCTGCTCGCGCTGGTCAAGTACACCGAGCTCACGGGCGACCCGCAGTACCTGCCGCTGCTGGAGCAGCTCGCGCTCGGCATCCGCCACATGCAGGACCCGCGGAGCGGCAGCTTCGTGCACGTGCTCAACGCGCCCGCGCTCGACGTCAAGGACAGATTCCGCGTCATCTACTACGACGGCGAAGCCGCCTTCGGCCTGATGCGCCTGTACGGCCTCACGCGCGACGCGCGCTGGCTCGAGGTCGTCGAGAAAGCCTTCGAGCATTTCATTGCCGCCGAGCACTGGCGCGCGCACGACCACTGGCTGAGCTACTGCGTCAACGAACTCACGCGCTACAGGCCCGAGACGCGCTACTACCGGTTCGGCCTGCAGAACGTGTCGGGGTACCTCGACTTCGTGCTGGAGCGCATCACCACCTTTCCCACGCTGCTCGAACTGATGATGGCCGCGCGCGACATGGTGCTGCGGCTGGAGGCCGACCCCGCATTGCGCCCGCTGCTGGCGGAGCTCGACCGCGACAAGTTCGACCGCGCCCTGGCGTACCGCGCGCGCTATCTCGCCAACGGTCATTTCTGGCCCGAGCTGGCGATGTTCTTCCGCAACCCGGCGCGCATCGCGGGCTCGTTCTTCATCAAGCACCACAGCTTTCGCGTGCGCATCGACGACGTGGAGCACTACCTCTCGGGCTATGTGGCGTACCACCGGATGCTGAAGGCGGGCGAGGCGCTGCAGCAGGCGAAGGCGGCGACCGGCGTCGTCGCCTGGGGCGGCGACGTCAACCTCGCGCGCCGCCAGCACTACCGGCTGCACGAACTCGGCGGTGCGCACAGGATGCTCGGCGACATCGCCGTGCTGCGCGAGGCCGACCTGCGCATCGTGAACCTCGAATGCGTGGTCGCCGCCAGCGGCGAGCAGGGCGTCGACAAGGGCGAGTCCGCTCCCTACTACTACCGCGCCCGCCCCGAAATGCTCGCGGTGCTGACAGAGGCCGGCATCGGCATGGTCGCCACCGCCAACAACCACAGCGGCGACTACGGCCCCGATGCGCTCATGGAGCAGCACGGCTTGCTGGATGCCGCGGGCATTGCCCATGCCGGCACCGGCCGCACGCCGGAGGCCGCGCTGCGACCCGCGTTCCGGCGCGCGGGGGGCGTGCGCGTGGCGCTGTTCTCGCTCGACGCCACGCAGTCCCGCTTTGCTGCCACTGCCGCACGCGCGGGCGCTGCCTGGCTGCCGCTCGGCGACCCGGCCGCCTGGACCGCCACGCTCGCACCGCGCATCGAGGCCGCGCGCCGCGAGGCCGACGTGGTGCTGGTGGCGGTGCACTGGGGCGACAACCTGGAGACCGAACCGACGCAGGCCGAGATCGCCGTCGGCCATGCCATCGTCGATGCTGGAGCGGACGCGATCCTCGGTACCTCGGCGCATGTGCTGCAGGGCATCGAGATCTACCGCGGACGGCCGATCCTGCACGACGCCGGCGACCTGCTGTTCGATTCGGTGCGCAACGACTTCGGGGATTCGGGTGTGTTCTCGCTGACGCTGTGCCCGCGCGGCGTCGAGGAGGTGATGTTCACGCCCATCGGCGTCGGCTTCGGCTTCTCGCGGCAGCTCGCGGGCGACGAGGCGCAAGCGCTGAGCGAACGCTTCGCCGCGCAATGCCGCGCGCTCGGCACCGAGATGGTCCCGGTGGCCGGGGGCCGTTGCGCGGTGCGGCTGTCGCCGCCCGAGCGGCCCGGCTTCCGGCCCGAGCCGGCCGCCGCGGCTGCGCCGGTTGCGCGGCCGGCGCCCCTCGTCGGTGCTGTGCCTGCACCGCGGCCCGAGTGGCTGGTCGACGCGGTGCCTGGAGACGCGCGCATCACGCCGCTGCAGATCGGCCCGCTGCGCCTCGTGGGCGTTCGCTGCGCGCCTCGGCAGATCGTCGGGCGCCGGCTGCTGTGGGTCGAATCGTTCTGGACCGTCGATGCGCCCCTCGCGGCCGACCTGCGCGTGCAATTCCGCGCACTGCCGATGCGCAGCACCCGCATGCCGCCATGGGGCGAGGGCATGGAGCACGACCCCTGCGACTGGATGTGGCCCACCAGCCGCTGGAAGCCCGGCCGCATCTACCGCGACCGCTACGGCCTGCGTGCGCCGCGCGCCGGCCTGCTGGAAAGCGACGTGCTGCAGCTCGAAGTGCGCGTGCGCGGCGACGCACCCGAGCTGCCGCCCGCGCGCCGGCTCCCGCTGTGGTGCGGCCTGCGCATGCCTGATTTTCCGACGCCCTTGCCCGAGCGCGCCGCGCCCGTGCTCGCGGCCGACCGCCCCGGCGCGGGCCCCGAGCCCGAGCCTGTGTGGACCGCCGCGCAGCTGCAGCAGATCACCGGCGGACACTGGCTGGTCGAGCCGCCGCCCGGATGGTTCGTCAACTCGGTGGTGCGCGGGCCGGTTCACATGGGGCTGATGCCGAAGCCCTCTCTCTTCATCGCTTCCGACTACCGCACGCTCGCCGTGCACGAGAACTACAGCAAGCCGCGCACCGACAACCGGGACCGTCACCTCGAACTGCCCAGCCTGCACCCTGCGTTGGCCGGTGCCGTGGTCGCGCATGCGGTCGAGGGGCTCGACCCGGCCTTTCCGCTGCTGCAAGTGAACGACCCGATCGCCGCGATGCTCGCCATGGGCGCCGCCGCGCGGGCGCGCTACAAGGGCTTCGTGGTGGGCGTGACCGGCACGGTCGGCAAGTCGTCCACCATCGCGATGCTGCGCGACCTGCTGCCCGAGCGTGCGCGGGTGCACACCACCGTCGACAACTACAACTCGCGCGTCGGCGTGCCGGCCATGCTGGCCAACCTCGGGCCCGACGTGGACGTGTGCATTCTCGAAATGGCGCAGAGCGGGCTGTGGATGGACCGCGGCCCGATCTCGCTGGTGGCGCGGCCGCACGTGGCCCTCATCACCGAGATCGGCCTGTCGCAGACCCGGCAGGCCTCGACGCTGGAACTCACGGCCGCCTACAAGTCACGCATCTTCCTGGGCCTGGAGCCCGGCGGCGTGGCGATCGTGCCCGACCACATTCCCTGCCTGCGGCAGGTGGTGGATGCCGCCGCGTGCACGGCCGGTGCGATCTGGGTGGTGGGCAGCGGGCCCGACGCGAACGTGCGCCTGCTCGATACCCGGCCCGAACCGCGCGGCGGCTGCCGCGTGCGCATCGCGATCCCGGGGCGCACGCTGGAATACCTGTTCCCGGTCGAGAGCGCGGGGCTGGTGCGCAATTCGGCGCTTGCGCTCGCAGCCTTGCTCGCCATGGGCTTCGACGGCGACGCTGCTTGCGCGCGCATGCCCCAAGTGCGCCTGCCGGCCTCGGTGATGCAGGTGCACCCACTGCGCACGCAGGCCGGCGTGCAGGCCACGCTGATCGACGACAGCTGGAACGCGGAGATCATGTCGATGCGCAACGCCATGGAGTTCGTGCGCAACTGGCAGCGTGCGGAGAGCGGCCTGGTGGCGCGCAAGATCGGCGTGCTGGGGCGCATCGTCAATCTCGACGGAGAAGCCGAGGCCATGCACCGCAGCCTGGCCGCACCGCTGCTGGCATCCGGCATCGAGCACCTCGTGACGCACGGCGACGAGATGCGCTGGCTGCGCGAGGAGGTGCCCGCCGAACTGCTCGGTCCGCACTTCGACGACGCCGCGCAACTCGCGGGCTATCTCGGCGATTTCCTGCGCGACGGCGACCTCGTGCTGGTGAAGGGCGACCGCGTCGGCTCCGACTTCGGCAGCGTGCCAGGGCTGCTGCAACGGCTATGAGGACGCAGGGCCTCTTGCTGCGGTGCATGCGCGGTGTCCTGGTGCTGCTCGCGCTGGCGCAGGCGGCCTGCGCGCAGCGCACCGGCCCCGACGTGCCCCGGCCCTTCATCGCGAGCAACGACGAGGTGCTGCACTGGAACCAGCCCGCCGACCGCGCGAGCTGCCCCGACCGGCCCGGCTACCTGTGGGTGCGGCCTGCCGAGGGACCGGCCTGCATCCGCTACTTTGCGAGCGACGACATCGACGGCGCGCGCATGGCCATCGTGCAGTTCTCGGGCGACCGCGACGGCGTGATGGACCAGGCGCCCGAGCGCATCCCGGGCAACACCGAGCCCCTGCGCACGTTCGATGCGCAGCGCAGCCGCGACCGCGCCGGCGTGCCGTGGATCTTCATGGCGCGGCCCGGCACGTACGGCTCATCGGGCGATCACCGCAAACGCCGCCAGCTGGTGGAGTTCCACGCGCTCGATGCCGCGCTCGATGCGCTCATGCAGCGCCACAGGCTGCAGCGCATCGTCATCGTCGGCCACAGCGGCGGCGCCACCGCGGGCGCTGCGCTGCTCACGCTCGGCCGCACGCGCGTGGCCTGCGCGGTGCTCACTTCAGGCGCCTACGGGCTGCTGGAACGCGCACGCATGCTGGGCCGCTCCAGAGACGGCCGCACCGACACCACCGGCAGCGCGCAGTTCTACGACCCGCTCGACCATGTGGGTGGCATCGCGCGCGACCCGGCGCGGCGCATCGTGCTGATCGGCAGCCGCGACGACAGGAACACGCCCTTCGCGCTGCAGGAGCGCTTCGCCGACGCCGTGGCCAAGGCCGGCCACCGCATCGAACTGCGCACGCACGCGGGGGAGCCGCCCGACTACCACGATCTCAAGGACAGCATCGCGCTGCGCACCGCCTCGCAGTGCGCGCGCGAGGCGATGCTTCAGCAAGCAGGAAATACATGAGCAAAAGCAACATCACGTCGCGCGAGTTCGGCCGCATGCCCGACGGCCGGACGGTCACCGAATACACCCTCGACAACGGCCGCGGCCTGAGCCTGAGCGCCATCAACCATGGCGGCATCGTCACCGCGTTGCGCGTGCCCGACCGCCACGGGCGCAGCGGGAACATCGTGCTGGGCCTGCCCACGCTCGCCGACTACCTCAAGCCGCATCCGCATTTCGGCACCATCGTCGGACGCTTCGCCAACCGGATCGCGGCGGGGCGCTTCACGCTCGACGGCACGCCGCATCAACTGGGGCTGAACGATGGCATCAACTCGCTGCACGGTGGCACGAAAGGCCTGGGCACGCGCTTCTGGGAGATCGTGCCGGTGACGGCGCAGGAGGCCGGCGGCGACATCGCCATCGAGCTGCGCTACACCAGCGCCGATGGCGAAGAGGGCTACCCCGGCGAGCTGCGGCTGACGGTGCGCTACACGCTGTCGGCAACTGCCAACACATGGCGTATCGACTACAGCGCCACGACCGACAAGCCCACGGTGCTGAACCTGAGCCATCACGACTACTTCAATCTTGGGGGCAGCGGCTCGGTGATGGACCATCGCCTGACGATTCCCGCGAGCCGCTACTGCCCGGTGGATGCGACGCTGATTCCGACCGGCGTGGCCGACGTGGCTTCGACGCCGTTCGACTTCCGCGCCGCGACGCGCATCGGCGAGCGCATCCGCGAAGGCCATGAGCAGCTGCTGCTCGCGCATGGCTACGACCACAACTGGGTGCTCGACAGGGCTCAAGCCGAGCACGGCCTTGCGCTCGCGGCACGGCTGGAGAACGAGGCCACAGGCCGCGTCATGGAAGTGCACACCAGCGAGCCCGGCGTGCAGTTCTATTCGGGCAATTTCCTCGATGGCAGCCTCTTCGGCAGCGCGGGCGCGAGCCTGCGGCAGGGGGATGGACTGTGCCTGGAGACGCAGCACTTTCCCGATTCACCGAACCAGCCGGGCTTTCCGTCGACGGTGCTGCGGCCCGGTGAACGTTTTCACAGCGCGACCGAGCACCGCTTCCAGTTGCTCGATTGAGGCCGCTGCCCCTCTATCACGTAGGACTGGCGATGCCCCTGGTTGAACGATGCCGCATGCGTGTGGTCTTCGGGCACGCGCCAGGAGCCGGCCGAACCGGACGTGGTGGACGGCGGCATCCCGGCCAGCGGTCTGGTGGCGCACACGCTGATCAGCCGCTTCGTGGATCACCTGCCGTACTACCGGCAAGAGCTTCAACGCGTGGACAGCGCTGACGCTGCACATCGACGACGGTGCAGTGGCCATCGACAACAACCTCATCGAGCGACAGTTCAAACCCTGGAAGCTTGGCGCGAAGAATTGCGCCACCAAAGCCCACGTCGACATGGCGAGCCGCGCGACCACCGGCAAGCTGCTGCTGGTGCCCTGACCCCGTTGCCTTCAGTCCCACACGGGAAGGTCCTGCAAAGCGTTGTTGGGACGACCCACGATGTCGACGCCGGTGATGCCGGCCCCGCCCGGCAGGAGTTGGACGTCGCAAACGACTTCCCAGGCATGGCTTTCGGTGCGCCGCGCAAGGCACACTTCCTCGCTGGCAGCGATGAGATCGGCGCATTTGCCGACGCTGATCCGCTGTACCGTGCCAAGGGCAAATTCCTTCGAACCGAATTCCTCGTCCACAACCTGATGAATGGCGACGAGGTCCATCTTCCCATCCTTGAGGTGAACAGCGGTAATTGCATGCTGAGGCATCTTCGACCTCCATTCATGGAGAGCCCCATGCGGCTGCGATGGCTGCCGTCACCAGCGGGCTCGATCCTCCACTCTACGCCATCGCAAATGCCGTCGCCGCACAATCGGCGCCGTGCCGTGAACCTTGCCTGGCCCCGCGCCCCACGCCAAAAGAAATACGCGATTGACCGACTGCGCTCCAGCCTGAAATTCGCTAGGCTTTGCTGGCGAGCGATCCCATCGAGCGCGGAGACAACGCGATGAGCCAGGGCGCATCTCTTCGTCTGCACGTGCCGGAGCCCACCGGGCGGCCGGGGCACGAGACCGATTTTTCCTATCTGCACCTGTCGCGTGCCGGCGAGGTGCGAAAACCGCCGGTCGACGCATCGCCGGCCGACACCAGCGACCTGGCCTACACGCTGGTGCGCGTGCTCGACGACGAGGGCCGCGCGGTCGGCCCATGGGCCCCGGAGGCCGACCCCGAACTGCTGCGCCGCGGGCTGCGCGCGATGATGAAGACGCGCGCCTTCGACGCTCGCATGCTGATCGCGCAGCGGCAGAAGAAAATCTCGTTCTACATCCAGTGCCTGGGCGAGGAGGCCATCGCCACCGGCCATGCGCTGGTGCTGCAGCAGGGCGACATGTGCTTTCCCACCTATCGCCAGCAGGGCCTGCTGCTGGCGCGCGACGATGTGACGCTGCTGGAATTGATCTGCGAGCTGATGTCCAACGAGCGCGATCCGCTCAAGGGGCGGCAGCTGCCGGTGTGCTATTCGATGAAGCGGGCCGGCTTCTTCTCGATCTCGGGCAACCTGGCCACGCAGTTCATCCAGGCGGTGGGCTGGGGCATGGCCTCGGCGATCAAGGGCGACACGCGCATCGCCTCGGGCTGGATCGGCGACGGCGCCACCGCCGAGTCCGATTTCCACACGGCGCTGACCTTCGCGCATGTGTACCGCGCGCCGGTGATCCTCAACGTGGTCAACAACCAGTGGGCGATCTCGACCTTCCAGGCCATCGCCGGCGGCGAGGCCACCACCTTCGCGGCGCGCGGCGTGGGCTGCGGCATTGCGTCGCTGCGCGTGGACGGCAACGACTTCCTCGCGGTGCTGGCGGCCTCGCGCTGGGCGGCGGAACGTGCCCGTAGCAACCTGGGGCCGACGCTGATCGAGTGGGTCACCTACCGCGCCGGCGCGCATTCGACCTCGGACGATCCGTCGCGGTACCGTCCGGCCGACGACTGGGCGCATTTCCCGCTCGGCGACCCGATCCCGCGCCTGGCGCAGCACCTGACGGCGATCGGCGCCTGGTCGCAGCAGGAGCACGAGCGGACGCAGGCCGACGTGGAGGCACAGGTGAACACCGCGCTGAAGGAGGCCGAGCGCTTCGGCTCCATGGCCGACGGCCACGTCGCCGGCGCCGCGACCATGTTCGAGGACGTCTACAAGGACATGCCCGAACACTTGAAGCGGCAGCGCGAACAGCTGTCGTCGGAGGGATGAGGGCCATGGCCTCGATGACCATGATCCAGGCCCTGCGCTCCGCGATGGACGTGATGCTCGAACGCGACGACAACGTGATCATCTACGGCCAGGACGTGGGCTACTTCGGCGGCGTGTTCCGCTGCACCGAAGGCCTGCAGGCCAAGTACGGCCGCTCGCGCGTGTTCGACGCGCCGATCAACGAGGGCGGCATCGTCGGCTCGGCCATCGGCATGGGCGCCTACGGCCTGCGCCCGGTGGTAGAAGTGCAATTCGCCGACTACGTCTATCCGGCCTACGACCAGATCGTGTCCGAGGCGGCGCGCCTGCGCTACCGCTCGGCGGGCGACTTCACCGCGCCGATCACCATCCGCATGCCCTGCGGCGGCGGCATCTACGGCGGCCAGACGCACAGCCAGAGCCCGGAGGCGCTGTTCACGCACGTCTGCGGGCTGCGCACGGTGATGCCCTCCAATCCGCGCGATGCCAAGGGCCTCTTGATCGCCTCGATCGAGAACGACGACCCGGTCATCTTTCTCGAGCCCAAGCGGCTGTACAACGGCCCCTTCGACGGCCACCACGACCGGCCGCTGGTGTCCTGGTCGGCCCATCCGCTGGGCGAGGTGCCCGAGGGCTACTACACGGTGTCGCTGGAATCGGCCGCCGTGTTCCGCCCCGGCGCCGACCTGACGGTGATCAGCTACGGCACCATGGTCTTCGTCTCGGAAGCGGCCGCGCGGGAGACCGGCATCGATGCCGAGATCATCGACCTGCGCAGCCTGTGGCCGCTGGACCTGCAGACGCTCGTCGCCTCGGTGAAGAAGACCGGGCGCTGCGTGATCGTGCACGAGGCCACGCGAACCAACGGCTTCGGCGCCGAGCTGACGGCGTTGGTGCAAGAGCATTGCTTCCATCACCTGGAGGCGCCGATCGAGCGCGTGGCCGGCTGGGACACGCCCTACCCGCATGCGCAGGAGTGGGCCTACTTCCCGGGCCCGGCGCGCGTCGGCGCGGCCTTCCGGCGCGCCATGGAGAACTGAATGGGCACGCATGCGATCAAGGTGCCGGACCTCGGCGAAGGCATCGCCGAGGTGGAGCTGGTGGCGTGGCGCGTTCAGCCCGGCGACACGGTGGCCGAAGACCAGGTGCTGGCCGACGTGATGACGGACAAGGCCACCGTCGAGATTCCCTCGCCGGTCGCGGGCCAGGTGCTCGCGCTCGGCGGCGAAGTGGGGCAGCAGCTCGCGGTGGGCGCGGAGCTGATCCGGATCGACGTGGTGGCGGGCGGTGGCGCGCAGGCGGAGGCGGTGCCGGCCGCGCCCGTCCGCGCGCCGGCGCAGGTGCCAGCAACGGCGCCTGCACCGGCACCGGCCGAGCGCACCCCCCCATCGGCCGGCAAGCCGCTCGCCGCGCCCGCAGTGCGCCATCGAGCCGCGATCCTCGGCATCGATCTGCAGCAGGTACCGGGCAGCGGCGCGGACGGCCGCATCCTGCACGAAGACCTCGACGCCTGGCTGGTCCGCAGGCCCGGTCCGCAGGCGCCGAGTGCTGCGACGCGCTACGCAGAGCGCAACGACGAGGAGGCCGTGCCCGTGGCCGGCGTGCGCCGCCGCATCGCCCAGCGCATGCAGGATGCGATGCGCCGCATCCCGCACTTCACCTACGTCGAGGAAGTCGACGTGACCGAGCTGGAACTGCTGCGCGCGCGGCTCAACGAACGCTGGGGCGGCGAGCGGGCGCACCTGACGCTGCTGCCGCTGCTGGTGCGTGCCATCGTGCTGGCGCTGCCGCGCTTCCCGCAGATCAATGCCCGCTTCGACGACGAGGCGGGCGTGCTCACGCGCCACGGCGCGGTGCACGTCGGCATCGCGACCCAGACCGCGGTCGGCCTCATGGTGCCGGTGCTGCGCCACGCGGAGGCACGCGACCTCTGGTCCTGCGCGGCCGAGATCGCGCGCCTGGCCGAGGCCGCGCGCGCGGGCCGCGCCACGCGTGACGAACTGAGCGGCTCGACCCTCACCGTCACCAGCCTCGGCGCACTGGGCGGCATTGTCTCCACGCCGATCATCAACGCGCCCGAGGTGGCCATCGTCGGCGTCAACCGCATCGTGCAGCGCCCGGTGATGCAGGGCGGCGCGGTGGTGGCGCGCCGCATGATGAACCTGTCCTCTTCGTTCGACCACCGCGTGGTCGACGGCCAGCTGGCAGCCGAATTCGTGCAGGCGCTGCGGGCTTCGCTCGAATGCCCGGCCCTGCTTTTTGTCGAATAGCCGGTGGCGAGTGCCGGCTGCTCAACTCTTCAGGAGATACGAAATGACCCGCAAGAACACGATCTGTCTGTGGTACGACGGCGCGGCCGTCGAGGCCGCAAATTTCTATGCCAAAACATTCCCGGACAGCGCTGTGGGCACCATCCACCGCGCACCGGGCGACTATCCCGCCGGCAAGCAGGGCGACGTGCTGACGGTCGAGTTCACCGTCGTCGGCATTCCCTGCATCGGGCTGAACGGCGGCCCCGAGTTCAAGCATAACGAGGCCTTCTCGTTCCAGATCGCGACCGACGACCAGGCCGAAACCGATCGCCTGTGGAACGCGGTCGTCGGCAACGGCGGCCAGGAAAGCGCATGCGGCTGGTGCAAGGACCGGTGGGGATTGTCCTGGCAGATCACCCCTCGCGCGCTCATCGCGGCAATATCCGACCCCGATCGCGCGGCGGCCAAGCGCGCGTTCGACGCGATGATGACCATGGGAAAGATCGACATCGCCGCGATAGAGGCGGCCCGGCGCGGCTGACCCGAAGCACTCGACCATCACCTGTCCAAGTCGACCCACGCGCGCAGTTCCTCCCGGGCGGCGGCGAAATCGCCTTGATACGCCGGATTCCCCTGGATCAGGACCGCGATCATCGTCGCCAGGCGTCGACCTGCCTCGATATCGCTCGGGTAGTGAACGCCACCGAGCACGCGGTTCTCGCCGAACTCGCTGGTACGCGCGAAGATCTGCGCGCGTTTTTCCGGAGCCATCTCGGCCAGCACGATGCTCGCCAGATAGGCGAAGGTCGAATGGCCGCTCGGGTAGGAGCCGCTGGACGAATACCGCGCCACCGGTTGAATGCGCTTGTCGAACAGCGGTGGCCGCATGCGCTGCCATTTTTCCTTTGCCTGTTTGTTGAGATTGCTCTCGGTTTTGTACAGGGTCTCGAACAGCTTGGCGGTGCGCGGCAGGTCTTCCTTCCTGAACCTGTCGCCCATCACGTCGGAGAAACGAAAGACGCTCTGCTCCAGATCGGCGATGGATCGCTCTGCCTGCGCTGGCGTGCGCTGCTGCTGCAGCACGAGCATCTGCTCAATCTCGCGCCGAGCAACCGCTTCATCGGGAGGCGGTGCCAAAAAGCGCGTGGTGTCGATCTGCCCTGCATCGAGGTAGGTCTTGTCCCTGGCCGGCGAGACGACGGCCTTTTCGCCGACCAGCGGCGGCACTCCGGTCGGCGACGGCACCTGCGTCGTGCAGGCGGTGAACAAGAAGGTGACAAGGGACAGCCAGCAGAGCTTGCGGGTGATGCGCATCGAGGGTCTCCATTCGGTAGGGCGACTCAAAGTAGCAGAGCAGGTGGCCTCCTTCCAATCACGTCTTCTAGTGGCTGCCATAAGGGCATTGCACCCGGCACGCGCCGGGCGAAAAGCTAGGCCACGAATTGCCGGCACTGCACCAATTCGATGCCAAGCGTGATGTCGGTGCCGACAGGATGGCGCGACGTGCCGCGATGATGCGGTTCGTCCACCAGCACGACGTGATCGCCTATGCGCACTCGGTAGCGGACGGCCCCGCCCAGGATTCGAGGTTCTCCACCATGCCTTCGAGCCAGGTGTAGCGGGCGTCGTACACGTCGTCTTGACGGCCGATCTTCACGGCATGCGGGCGGAAGCCGATGGGAAACCGTGAGGCGGCTGGCGTGTCCGGCCGCAGCGGCACGCGGAGTTCGCCGACATCTCTAACGTCGAGCAGCAGCGCCCCGCCTTGCCGGGAGCGCGCAAAGCCGGTGAGCAGATTCCATTGGCCGACTGCACGGGCAACGGCCGTGTTGGCCGGGTAGTCGTATAGGCTGATGGGGCTGCCGATCTGCTGGATGACACCGTTGTCCAGCCAGGTGTAGGAAAGGGGCGCGTCGGCGCGTGAGAACGGCTTGCCGCGGGGCGCCGCGGGTGAGAATTCGCGAATGCATCCAGCCAGCACTTCATTCCCGCATTCCACCCGGCTCGCGCTTGCGGCCGTGGCCATCGCCGCGCTCCTGGCAGGCTGCGCTTCCGCTCCACCCGGATCGGCAACGCAGCCGCCGGGCTCGACAGCGGGTGCACGGCCCGCAACCACGCCCACGCCTGCCGGCTCGGATGCGGCCGCGCTCGAACAGCAGCGTTTCGCAAAGTGGGTCGCGGACTTCCGTGCCACCGCGCGCACGGCAGGCATCAGCGAGGCCACGTTGCGAAGCGCCTTCGACTCGGTGCAGTTTCTGCCGGGAGTCATCGAACTGGACCGCGCCCAGCCCGAGTTCACGCGCACCGCCTGGGACTATCTCGACAACACCGTCTCGTCCCAGCGCATTGCGACGGGCCAGGACAAGCTGCAGCAGGTTCGCGCCGAAGCCGATGCGGCCGCCGCGCGCTATGGCGTACCGGGCACCATCGTCGTCGCTATCTGGGGCATGGAAAGCAACTACGGCGGCAACTACGGCAGCACGCCGGTCATCGATGCGCTGGCCACGCTCGGCTTTGAGGGCCGCCGCGAAGACTGGGCGCGCCGCGAACTGCTCGCGGCACTGAAGATTCTCGACAGCGGCGACATCGCGCGCGACCGCATGATCGGCTCCTGGGCGGGCGCCATGGGCCAGACCCAGTTCCTGCCATCGAACTTCCTGGCCTACGCGGTGGATGCCGACGGCGACGGGCGGCGCGACATCTGGGGCAGCATGCCCGATGTCGTGGCCTCGACGGCAAACTTCCTCGCGCGATCGGGCTGGCAGGCCGGCATGCCGTGGGGCGTGGAGGTCCGGCTGCCGACGAGCTTCGATTACGGCCGCGCCGACATGGCCGTGCGCCAGTCCACCGCGCAGTGGACGGCCGAGGGGCTCAGGGCCATGGACGATCGGCCGCTGCCGGAGTTTGCCGATGGCGCGGTGCTGCTGCCCGCGGGTGCCCAGGGACCAGCCTTCCTGGTCGGGCCGAACTTTCGTGCCGTGCTGCGCTACAACAACTCGATCAACTATGCGCTCGCGGTGGGCCTGCTCGCGCAGCGCCTCGGCGGCGGCCCGGACGTGCAGGTGCCGTGGCCAAGGAACCTGTCCGCGCTCTCTCGCAGCCAGATGACCGAGCTGCAGACCGCGCTCAACCAGCGCGGCTTTGCCACCGGCGCGGCCGATGGCGTCATGGGGCCCGCCACCCGCGAAGGGCTGCGCCGCTACCAGCGCAGCGTCGGCTTGCCCGCGGATGGCTATCCGAGCGCAGAGCTGCTGCAGCGCTTGCAGCAGCCGCGGCCGTAGTGCTTGCGCGGACCGGTCACACCAGCAAGGGGACAGGAACGCTTGCACCTTCTCTCGCACCGGCCTGGCTGCAGGCGCGATGCTCGCGGCCCTGGTCATCGGCGGCTGCGCCTCGCATGGGGATGCCGTTTCCAGGAGCGCCAGGGCGAAGCCGCCGCCCACCGATTGCCGCGCATGGGTGGGCACCAACCGCAACTAGTCATGGTGCTTCTGTCCGCTTGTTGCTCATCCTCTCTGTCGCCAATATCCCGTATGCTGATTTGCATTGCCAGCGCAATGGCTCCTCCCGCCGCCATTGTTCTGCTGGGCTGCGCGTGCCACCGGGTCGCGCAGGTCGCGGGCGAATCCGGCAGCTTCTTCAACCCGCGAACAATGCCGCCGGCACCCCGGCGCTGCCGATGCGCACCCTGAACAACCCGCCCGCCAGCGGCTCGGCCGCCTGCTGTTCAACCGTGAGCCCGTTGCGCGCGGTCGTGATGTAGAGCGTGCGCAGGTCGGCGTCGCCGAAGGCGCAGTCGGTGACGTGGCTCGCGGGCAGCGGGATGCGGCACAGTTCGGCCGCGCTCACCGGGTCATGGCAGGTCACGCAGGAGCCGCCCCAGTGCGCGATCCAGAGACGGCCGGCCGCGTCGGTGGTCATGCCGTCGGGCAGGCCATCGGGCTTGGGGAAGCGGTGCCACAGGCGCCGGTTCGACACCGTGCCCGCCTCCACACCGAAGTCGTAGGCGTAGAGGTTGTTGCGCGCCGTGTTGTTGAAGTACATCGTGCGCCCGTCGGCCGACCATGTCGGGCCGTTGGTCACCTCGAAGCCGTCGTCGTGCCTCGTGCAGCGGCCGTCGGCGTCGTAGCGGTAGAGCGCGCCGGTGGGCGCATGGCAGTCGAAGTCCATGCTGCCGCCCCAGAAGCGGCCGCGGCTGTCGCACTTGCCGTCGTTGAAGCGGTTGCCGGTGCGCTCGGGCTCGGGCTGGTGCAGGTAGCGCGGCTTCGCGTTGTCGCCGGGCGCGGTGGTGTCGAACAGCGCGAAGCCGCGGCGCAGCGTGACGATGAGGCCCGGCGCCGCGGCGCGCTCGGCGATGGCGGTGATCTCCTCGTCGAAGGTCCAGGTTCGCTGCGCGCCGCTGGCGGGGTCGTAGCGGAACAGGCGCGGCGTGAGGATGTCGATCCAGTAGAGCGCCTGCTCGCGCTGCGACCACATCGTGCCCTCGCCGAGGTTGGCACCAGCGGGCCAGATGCATTCGGGCTCGCCTGCGACCGAAGGCGCGGATGCAGATGCGGATGAAGGGGAGAGGACGCCTGTCTCTTGCTTGTTCATTTGTTTTTCCTCGTCATGTCTTCTTGACTCGGCGGATCGTATCAAGGCATATTGATAACGGAAATTTAAAATTGAGGCATTGATGCATACGCATTTTGCAATGTCACTTATCGAGCACCCTGGAGACTTTTCTTGAATTCCCCCCAACATTCCGTTTATCCCAGCCTGAAAGACCGCGCCGTTTTCGTCACCGGTGGCGGCAGCGGCATTGGCGCTGCCATCGTCGCTGCCTTCGCGGCGCAGGGCGCGCGCGTCGCCTTCATCGACATTGCCGAGGGTTCCAGCGCGGCGCTCGCACGGCAGATCGAGGAGGCCGGTCACGCGGCGCCGTGGTGGCGCGCCTGCGACGTGCGCGACATCGCCGCGCTGCAGAAGGCCATTGCCGACGCGGCCGCCGAACTCGGCGACTTCGCGGTGCTGGTCAACAACGTGGCGAGCGACGACCGCCACACGCTCGAATCGGTCACGCCCGACTACTACGACAACCGCATGGCCATCAACGAGCGGCCGGCGCTGTTCGCGATCCAGTCGGTGGTGCCGGGCATGAAGCGGCTGGGCTTCGGCTCGGTGGTCAACCTGGGCTCCACGGGCTGGCAGACCAAGGGCTCGGGCTATCCCTGCTACGCCATCGCCAAGTCGTCGGTGAACGGCCTCACGCGCGGGCTCGCGGTGGACCTGGGCCGCGACCGCATCCGCATCAACACCGTGTCGCCCGGCTGGGTGATGACAGAGCGCCAGGTGAAGCTGTGGCTCGACGACGAAGGCGAACAGTCGCTCAAGCGCAACCAGTGCCTGCCCGACAAGCTGATGCCGGAAGACATCGCGCGCATGGTGCTGTTCCTGGCATCGGACGACGCGAAGATGTGCACGGCCCAGGAGTTCACCGTGGACGCCGGCTGGACCTGAGCGGGCACTCCCCCAGGCTTCGCGCACTTCGTGTCGCTTCTCCACCCCCTCGCCGGGGGCAATGCCAGCGGCCCGGCAAAGCCGGTTCCGCGGCATTCCGCGTATGAACCCGGTCGGTCAGTCGAGCTCTAGCTTCCGCCCGTACACGCTCATGGCCGCGGTCTTCAGCGCCTTCATCATCACCTTCGCCGCAGGCGACGGCAGCCGGTCGGTACGCGTGATGATGCCGAAGGCGTCCATGTGGCAGGGCATGTCCAGCGGCAGCAGTGACACGATGCCGTGCGCGGCGTAGTAGCGCGCCACGTCGGTCGCCAGCACCGCCACCATGTCGCTCTGCTGCAGCATGCGCGTGATGAAGAGCAGCGCGGGGCTCTCGATGGTGTTGGTCGGCGGCGCCAGGCCTTCCTCCTGGAACATCAACTCGAAGCGGTGCCGCAGCACGCTGCCCGCGGGCGGCACGATCCAGCCTGCGCTCACCACGTCGCGCAGCGTGAGCCCGCTCACGCCCAGCAGCGGATGGCCCGGCCGCACCAGCGCGCACACCGGCTCTTCGCTCAGTGCTTCGTAGCGCAGCTGCGACTTGTCGTGCTCGGCGAACAGGCGCGCCACCAGGATGTCGAGCTTGCCCTGCTCGAGTCGCTCGATCAGCACCGGGCTGGTCTCGATCTCCAGCGACACGCGCAGGTCGGGCTGCTCGCGCTTGACCATGGCCACGGCCGGTGGCAGCAGCGTAAGCCCGGGCGCGGTGATGGCGCCCACGCTGACCTGGCCGAAGCGCCCGGCCTTGAGTGCGGTGAGCTCGTCGTGCGCCTGGTTCAGGCTCGCGAGCGCGACGCGGGCGTGGCGGATCATGGTCTCGCCGTACCAGGTCGGGCGCATGCCGCGCGGCAGTCGGTCGAACAGCGGCACCTCCAGCACGTCCTCCAGGTCCTTCAGCAGCTTGGATGCGGCGGGCTGCGTCATGTTGAGCACCTGCGCCGCGCGGTGGATGTTGCCTTCCTCGGCCAGGGCCACGAGCAGCAACAGCTGCCGGGTCTTGAGGCGGGCGCGGATGAACCAGTGGTTGTAGTTGGTCATGTCTCTTTGACTTGAAACGAAGGACTGATCGGGTTTTCCAGAATCCAATGATCGATATCCATTTTGCTTAAAAAACGATTGGATTGATATCAATTTTGTTCCTAGACTCGCCGCACATCCAAAACTACAGAGACAAGGCCCCCGCCCGGTGATTCACGGCGAGCTCCATCAGAACGTGCGGCAGTACATCAATGGCCGCTGGGAAACCAGCGCGACCACGGGTGTGAGCGCCAATCCCTCGGACACCAGCGAAGTGGTGGCCGAGTACGCACGCGCCGATCGCCGCCAGGCCGAGGCCGCCATCCGCGCGGCCACCGAGGCCTTTCCCCACTGGAGCCACAGCACGCCGCAGCGGCGCGCCGACGTGCTCGACCGCATCGGCGCTGAACTGCTCGCACGCAAGGACGACCTGGGCCTGCTGCTGGCGCGCGAGGTGGGCAAGACCCTGCCCGAGGCGGTGGCCGAAGTGGCGCGCGCGGGCCAGATATTCAAGTTCTTCGCGGGCGAAGCCCTGCGTGGCGGCGGCGGCGAGAACGTGGCGTCGGTGCGCGCAGGCGTGCAGGTCGACGTCACGCGCGAGCCTGTGGGCGTGGTCGGGCTCATCACGCCGTGGAACTCGCCCTTTGTCATCCCGGCCTGGAAGATCGCGCCCGCATTGGCCCACGGCAACAGCGTGGTGTTCAAGCCGGCCGAACTGGTGCCGGCCTGCGGCTGGGCGCTGGCCGAGATCATCAGCCGCGCCGCCTTGCCGGCCGGTGCCTTCAACCTCGTGATGGGCAGCGGCCGCGAAGTGGGGCAGGCGCTGGTCGACAGCGCGCTGGTCGATGCGCTGAGCTTCACGGGCTCGATGGCCAACGGCGAGCGCATCCTGCAGGCGGCAGCCTCGCGCCGCGCCAAGGTGCAGCTCGAGACCGGCGGCAAGAACGCGCTGGTGGTGCTGGCCGATGCCGACCTCGACCGCGCCGTCGACTGCGCGGTGCAGGGCGCCTACTTTTCCGCCGGCCAGCGCTGCACCGCGTCGAGCCGGCTCATCGTCGAGGCGGCGGTGCACGACGCCTTCGTGGCCAAACTGCGCCAACGGCTCAAGACGCTGAAGATCGGCCATGCGCTGGAGCGCGGCGTCGACATCGGCCCGGTGGCCGACGAGGAGCGCCTCGCGCAGAACCTCGCCTGGGTCGAAGTGGCGCGCGAAGAGGGCGCCGAGCACGTGTGGGGCGGCGAAGCGCTCGAACGCGCCACCGCCGGCCACTACATGAGCCCCGCGCTGTTCCTGGCCAAGCCGGCGCACCGCATCGCGCGCGAGGAAATCTTCGGCCCGCTGGCCTGCGTGCTGCGCGCCGACGACTACGATGAAGCACTCGCGCTGTGCAACGACACGCCCTTCGGCCTGTGCGCGGGCATCTGCACCAATTCGCTGAAGCACGCGATGCATTTCAGGCGCCATGCCGTGGTCGGCATGACGATGGTCAATCTGCCGACCGCAGGGGTGGATTTCCACGTGCCCTTCGGCGGCCGCAAGGGGTCGGGCTACGGGCCGCGCGAACAAGGGCGCCACGCCGCGGAGTTCTACACGACGGTGAAGACCGGCTACATGCTGGCCTGAGCCACAAAAACCGTTCTCAACAAGCAAGTCAACAGAAGGAGACATCCCATGACGATGAATCGCCGCACGCTCAACACCGCACTGGCCGCCGCCGCCCTCGGCGGGCTGCTGCCCGTTTCCGCGCTCGCGCAGAAGAAACTCGTGCTCGGCTTCGCGCAGGTGGGCGCCGAGAGCGAATGGCGCACCGCCAACACCGAGTCGATCAAGTCGTCCGCGAAGGACGCCGGCATCGAACTCAAGTTCTCCGATGCGCAGCAGAAGCAGGAAAACCAGATCAAGGCCATCCGCTCGTACATCGCGCAGAAGGTCGACGTGATCGCGTTCTCGCCCGTGGTCGAGTCGGGCTGGGAAACCGTGCTGCGCGAAGCCAAGGCCGCCAAGATCCCGGTGGTGCTGACCGACCGCTCCGTCAACACCAAGGACGACTCGCTCTACGTGACCTTCATGGGTTCGGACTTCACCGAGGAAGGCCGCAAGGCCGGCCGCTGGCTGGTGGAGAAGATGAAGGACCAGAAGGGCGACGTGAACATCGTCGAGCTGCAGGGCACCGTGGGTTCGGCCCCGGCCATCGACCGCAAGAAGGGCTTCGAGGAAATCATCAAGGCCGACCCGAAGTTCAAGATCATCCGCTCGCAGACCGGCGACTTCACGCGCGCCAAGGGCAAGGAGGTGATGGAAGCCTTCCTGAAGGCCGAGGGCAAGAAGATCAACGTGCTCTTCGCGCACAACGACGACATGGCCATCGGCGCGATCCAGGCCATCGAAGAGGCCGGCCTGAAGCCCGCGAAGGACATCACCATCATCTCCATCGACGGCGTGAAGGGTGCGTTCGAGGCGATGATCGCGGGCAAGCTCAACGTGTCGGTCGAATGCAGCCCGCTGCTCGGCCCGCAACTGATGAGCGCCGTGAAAGACATCAAGGCCGGCAAGACGCTGCCCAAGCGCATCGTGACCGAAGAAAGCATCTTCCCGATGGAAGTCGCTGCCAAAGAGTTTCCCAATCGCAAGTACTGAGAGCCCACACCCATGAAACGCAAATTCCTCAAAGCATCGCTCGCGGGCATCGCATTCGCCATCGTCGGCTTCACGCCGCTGGCCAATGCGCAGGACAAGGGCCTGATCGCGATCTCGATGCCCACCAAGTCGTCGGCCCGCTGGATCGCCGACGGCGCCAACATGGTCAAGTACTTCAAGGACAAGGGCTACAAGACCGACCTGCAGTACGCCGACGACGACATCCCCAACCAGCTCGCGCAGATCGAGAACATGGTGACCAAGGGCTCGAAGGTGCTGGTCATCGCGGCCATCGACGGCACCACGCTGTCCGACGTGCTGCAGAAGGCGGCCGACAAGGGCGTGAAGGTCATCGCGTACGACCGGCTCATCAAGGGCTCGAAGAACGTCGACTACTACGCCACCTTCGACAACTTCCAGGTCGGTGTGCTGCAGGCGCAGTCGATCGAGAAGGCGCTCGACCTGAAGAGCGGCAAGGGCCCGTTCAACATCGAGCTGTTCGGCGGCTCGCCCGACGACAACAACGCCTTCTTCTTCTACAACGGCGCGATGTCGGTGCTCGACCCGTACATCAAGAGCGGCAAGCTCGTGGTGCGCAGCAAGCAGATGGGCATGGACAAGGTCGGCACGCTGCGCTGGGACGGCGCGGTGGCGCAGGCGCGCATGGACAACCTGCTGTCGGCCTTCTACACCAAGGACCGCGTCGACGCGGTGCTGTCGCCGTACGACGGCCTCTCCATCGGCATCCTCTCGTCGCTCAAGGGCGTGGGCTACGGCTCGGGCTCGCAGCCGATGCCGGTGGTGTCGGGGCAGGACGCCGAGGTGCCTTCGATCAAGTCGATCCTGCGCAAGGAGCAGACCTCGACCGTGTTCAAGGACACGCGCGAGCTGGCCAAGGTGACGGTGGCCATGGCGGACGCCATGCTCTCGGGCAAGCAGCCCGAGGTGAACGACACCAAGACCTACAACAACGGCATCAAGGTCGTGCCCTCGTACCTGCTGAAGCCGGTGAGCGTGGACGCGTCGAACTGGAAGCAGGTGCTGGTCGACAGCGGCTACTACAAGGAAAGCCAAGTCAAGTGAGTCAAGGCGAACGCACGATCCTCGAAATGCGCGGGATCACCAAGACGTTTCCGGGGGTGAAAGCCCTCAGCAACGTCAACCTCGCCGTGCGCGCGGGGGAGATCCACGCGGTGGTCGGCGAGAACGGCGCGGGCAAGTCGACGCTCATGAAAGTGCTGAGCGGCGTCTACCCATGCGACTCGTACACCGGCGAGATCCATTTCGAGGGCGAGCTTCGCCGCTTCAAGGGCATCGCCGACAGCGAGAAGCTCGGGATCATCATCATCCACCAGGAGCTCGCGCTGGTGCCGCTGCTCTCGATTGCCGAGAACATCTTCCTCGGCAACGAGATTGCGAACGGCGGCGTGATCGACTGGTTCGCCGCCTATGCGAAGACGCGAGAGCTGCTTGCCAAGGTGGGCCTCAAGGAGCTGCCCACCACGCTCGTGACCGACCTCGGTGTCGGCAAGCAGCAGCTGGTGGAAATCGCCAAGGCGCTGGCCAAGGAGGTCAAGCTCCTGATCCTCGACGAGCCGACCGCGAGCCTGAACGAGAACGACAGCGATGCGTTGCTGATGCTGCTGCTGGAGCTCAAGCGCCAGGGCATCGCGTCGATCCTCATCTCGCACAAGCTCAACGAGATTTCCAAGGTGGCCGATTCGGTCACCGTGCTGCGCGACGGTGCGACGGTCGAGACCATGGACTGCCGCGGCCAGCCGATCAGCGAGGACCGCATCATCCGCGGCATGGTGGGGCGCGACATGGCGCACCGCTACCCGCAGCGCCATCCGAAGATCGGCGAGACCGTGTTCGAGGTGCGCGACTGGCGCGTGCACCATGCGCTGCACGCCGACCGCGAACAGATCAAGGGCGTGAACCTGAACGTGCGCAAGGGCGAGATCGTCGGCATCGCGGGCCTCATGGGCGCGGGGCGCACCGAGCTCGCCATGAGCGTCTTCGGCAAGTCCTACGGCCAGCGCATCAGCGGCTCCGTGCTCATGCACGGCAAGCCGGTGGACGTGGGCACGGTGCGCAAGGCCATCGACCACGGCATCGCCTACGTCACAGAGGACCGCAAGGGCCTGGGGCTGGTGCTGGAGGAAGACATCCGCAAGAACATCAGCCTGGCCAACCTCGATGCGATCGCCGATTCGTCGGTCATCGACAGCGGGCGCGAATTCAAGGTGGCCAACGAGTACCGCAAGGCACTCAACATCCGCTGCTCGGGCATTGAGCAGCTGGTGGTCAATCTGTCGGGAGGCAACCAGCAGAAGGTGGTGTTGAGCAAGTGGCTCTTCACCAAGCCGGAACTGCTGATCCTCGACGAGCCCACGCGCGGTATCGACGTGGGCGCCAAGTACGAGATCTACACCATCATCGACCAGCTTGCGAGCGAGGGCAAAGGCATTCTCATGATTTCTTCGGAACTGCCGGAATTGCTCGGCATGTGCGACCGCATCTACGTAATGAACGAGGGGCGCTTCGTCGCCGAATTTCCGGTGGCCGAGGCTTCGCAGGAACGCATCATGCATGCCATCGTGAGCTCGGGGAGTTCGATCCATGTCGCAGCCTGAAGTCAACGCGGTGAAGGCCGCCGTTCCCGCCTCCGAGGCGCCGAAGCTGCATGTCGGCTTCCTGAAGAACAACCTGCGCGAATACGGCATGCTGATCTCGCTGGTCGCGATCATGGTGCTGTTCCAGGTGCTGACCGACGGCACGCTGCTGCGGCCGCTGAACCTCACCAACCTGCTGCTGCAGAACAGCTACGTGGTCATCATGGCGCTGGGCATGCTGCTGGTGATCGTGGCGGGGCACATCGACCTGTCGGTGGGCTCGGTCTGCGGCTTCATCGGCGCGCTGGCAGCGGTGCTGATGGTCGAGTACGAATGGCACTTCGTGCCGACGGCGATCGTGAGCATCCTCGCGGGCGCGGTCATCGGCGCGGCGCAGGGCTGGTTCGTCGCGTTCCGCAAGATCCCGTCGTTCATCGTCACGCTGGCGGGCATGCTGGTGTTCAAGGGGCTCACGCTGGCGCTGCTGGCGGGGCAGTCGGTGGGCCCGTTCCCGGTGGAATTCCAGCGGCTCAGCTCGGGCTTCATTCCCGATCCGATGGGCGGCGACGCATTGCGCACCACCTCGCTGGTCGTGGGCGCGCTGGCCGCCGCGGCGCTGGTGTTCTTCAAGCTGCGCGGGCGCGCCAAGCTGGCGGCGCACGGCATGGAGCAGGAGCCCTATGCCTTCTTCCTCGTGAAGAACCTGTTCTTCGCGGCCATCATCCTGTTCTTCAGCTACCTGCTGTCGACCTACAAGGGCCTGCCCAACGTGCTGATCGTGATGGCGGTGCTGATCGTGGTGTACGACTTCGTCACCAACCGCACGACCCTCGGCCGGCGCATCTATGCACTGGGCGGCAACGAGAAGGCGGCACGACTGTCGGGCGTGAAGACGCAGCGGCTCGCCTTCCTCACCTTCGTGAACATGGGCGCGCTCGCCGCGTTGGCGGGCCTCGTGTTCGCGGCGCGGCTCAATACCGCGACGCCGAAGGCCGGCCTGGGCTTCGAGCTCGACGTGATCGCGGCCTGCTTCATCGGCGGCGCATCGGCCTCGGGCGGCGTGGGCCGCGTGATGGGCGCGGTGATCGGCGCCTTCATCATGGGCGTGATGAACAACGGCATGTCGATCCTGGGCATCGGCATCGACTACCAGCAGGTCATCAAGGGCCTGGTGCTGCTGGCCGCGGTGTTCATCGACGTCTACAACAAGAACAAGTAGCCGCGCATGACAGACGGCAGCCTCAGCCCCGTGCTCGAGCTTCGGGGCATCCACAAGCAGTTCGGCAGCATCCAGGTACTGCGCGACGTGCGGCTCAACCTGTACCCGGGCGAGATCCATGCGCTCATGGGGCAGAACGGGGCGGGCAAGTCGACGCTGATCAAGGTGCTGACGGGCGTGCTGCCGTCGAGCGGCGGCGAGATGTTCCTCGACGGCCAGCCGATCCATCCGCACTCGCCGCTCGACGCGCAGAAGCTGGGCATCAGCACGGTCTACCAGGAGGTGAACCTGTGCCCGAACCTGTCGGTGGCCGAGAACGTGTTCGCGGGGCGCTATCCGCGTTGCGGCGCGGCGCAGGGCTTTCGCATCGACTGGGCTGCGGTGAACCGCCGCGCCGAAGAGCTGCTGGGGCGCATCGGGCTCGACATCGACGTGACGCGGCTGCTGTCGAGCTACTCGGTGGCGGTGCAGCAGATGGTGGCGATCGCGCGTGCGCTGGGCGTGTCGTCGAAAGTGCTGATCCTCGACGAGCCGACATCGAGCCTGGACGACGACGAGGTGGAAAAGCTGTTCGAGGTGCTGCGGCGCCTGCGTGGCGAAGGGCTGGCCATCGTCTTCGTGACGCACTTTTTCAACCAGATGTATGCGGTGTCGGACCGCATCACGGTGCTGCGCAACGGCAGCTGGATCGGCGAGTGGCGCGCCGCAGACCTTGGACCGCAGGCGCTGATCGCAGCGATGCTCGGGCGTGAGCTGGCGGCGCAGTCGGCGCGGCCCGCTGCCTTGCCTTCGTTCGACGAGGCCGCACCCGCATTGCTGCAGACCGAAGGGTTGGGCCAGGCGGGCCAGCTGCAGGCGACGGATTTGCGCGTGCGCGCCGGCGAAGTCGTCGGCATCGCGGGCCTGCTCGGCGCGGGCCGCACGGAACTCGCGCGGCTGCTGTTCGGGCTGGAGTTGCCGGACCGCGGCGTGCTCAAGGTCGATGGCCGCACCATGAGCTTCTCGAACCCGGCCGATGCCATTCGCGAAGGCCTTGCGCTGTGTCCCGAAGAACGCAAGACCGATGGCATCGTCGCCGAGCTGTCGGTGCGCGAGAACATCGCGCTGGCGCTGCAGGCGCGCCTGGGCACGCGGCGCTTCCTGTCGCATGCCGAGCAGACCGAGATGGCCGAGCGCTTCGTGAAGTCGCTCGGCATCAAGACCGCGAGCGTCGAGACGCCCATCGGGCTGCTGTCGGGCGGCAACCAGCAGAAGGCCATGATCGCGCGCTGGCTCGCGACCGAGCCGCGCCTGCTGATCCTCGACGAGCCCACGCGCGGCATCGACGTGGCGGCCAAGCAGGAAATCATGGAAGAGATCCTGCGGCTCGCGAAGGCGGGCATGGCGGTGATCTTCATCTCGTCGGAAATGAGCGAGGTGGTGCGCGTGGCGCACCGCATCGTAGTGCTGCGGGATCGGAAGAAGGTGGGCGAGCTGCCGGGCGGCTCGACCGAGGACGAGGTCTACGAAATGATTGCCGCAGCATGAGCCACCACGATCTCTTGTCTTTCTCCCTTCCCCGCTGGGGGAGGGCAGGGGTGGGGGCTGGCGGCCTTCATCGCCGCGCAGTGTTCGAGGCCGCACGCCCCCATCCCAGCCTTCCCCCGGAAGGGGAAGGAGCAAGGCAGAACACATGACACGCCTTTCATCCTTCATGAGCCACCGCCTCGCGTGGCCTCTCGTCACGCTGCTCCTGCTGCTCGCGGTGAACATCGCCTTCAACACCAGCTTCCTGCATCTCGAATGGCGCGAAGGCCATCTCTACGGGAGCCTGATCGACATCCTGAACCGCGCGGCGCCTCTGGTGCTCGTGTCGCTAGGCATGACGCTCGTGATCGCCACGCGCGGCATCGACATCTCGGTGGGCGCGGTGGTGGCCATCGCGGCGGCGCTCGCGGCCTGGATGATCGGCGGCTCGGTGGCCAATGACGTGAGCCGCTTCCCGATGCCGCTCGCCATCCTCGCGGCCATCGGCATTGCATTGCTGTGCGGTCTGTGGAACGGACTGCTGGTCGCCAAGGTCGGCATGCAGCCGATCATCGCGACGCTGATCCTCATGGTGGCGGGGCGCGGCATCGCGCAGCTCATCGCCGACGGGCAGATCATCACGATCTACTACAAGCCCTTCTTCTTCCTCGGCAGCGGCTACCTGCTCGGGCTGCCGTTCTCGCTGTTCATCGTGGCGGCGGTGTTCGTGCTGCTGTACCTGGCAATCACGCGCACGGCGCTGGGCCTGTTCATCCAGGCAGTGGGGATCAACCCGACGGCGGCGCGCGTGGCGGGCGTGCAGGCGCGGCGGCTGATCGTCGGTGCGTATGCGTTCTGCGGTGCCTGCGCGGGTGTGGCGGGCTTGCTCATCAGCTCCAACGTGAAGAGCGCGGACGGCAACAACGCGGGGCAGCTCATCGAGCTCGACGCGATCCTGGCGGTGACGCTGGGTGGCACGGCACTGACCGGCGGGCGCTTCAGCCTGGTAGGCAGCGTGATCGGCGCGCTGATCATCCAGACACTGACCTATGCGATCTATTCGCTGGGGGTGCCGCCGGAGATCAACCTTGTCGTGAAGGCGGGCGTGGTGTTTGCCGTGATGCTGCTGCAGTCGCCGGAGTTCAGGTCGCAAGTGCGGGCGCTGGCGCAGCGGCCGGTGCATGAAGAGGGGCGGGCATGAGCGCGGTGATCGATACAAGACCCTCACCCCAGCCCTCTCCCGCAAGCGGGAGAGGGGGCAAGAGGGGAGGGCTCAATCCGAAGTACCTGCCATTGGCGGCGACGATTTCGTTGTTCGTGCTGGTGGCTACGCTGGGTTCTGTTTTCTATGACGGCTTCTTCTCGGCGCAGGTGTTCCTCAACCTGCTGATCGACAACGCCTTCCTGATCGTCGTGGCCGTGGGCATGACCTTCGTGATTCTTTCGGGTGGCATCGATTTGTCGGTGGGCTCGGTGATCGCGCTGACCACCATGGTTTCGGCCTCGCTGGTCGAGAAGCACGGCTGGAGCCCCGGCATCGTGATTCCGCTGGTGCTGGTGATGGGCACGGCTTTCGGTGCGTTCATGGGGCTGCTCATCGAGCGCTTCCGGCTGCAGCCTTTCATCGTCACGCTGGCCGGCATGTTCCTGGCGCGAGGGCTGTGCTACCTCATCAGTATCGACTCGATCAGCATCACCAACGAGTTCTACTCGGAGGTCTCGCAGATCCGCATTCCGATCTGGGGCGAGGCCTCGGTGTCGATCAGCGCGGTGATCGCCGTCGTGGTGCTGCTGGCGGCGATCTTCATCGCGCACTGCACGCCCTTCGGCCGCGCGGTGTACGCCATCGGCGGCAGCGAGAACTCGGCGATGCTGATGGGCCTGCCGGTGCGCCGCACGCTGGTCGGCGTGTACACGCTGTCGGGCTTCTGCTCGGCACTGGCGGGCGTGATCTTCACCTTCTACATGCTCTCGGGCTACGGGCTGCATGCCATCGGGCTGGAGCTCGACGCCATCGCGGCGGTGGTGATCGGCGGCACGCTGCTCACGGGCGGCGTGGGCTATGTGGCGGGCACGCTGTTCGGCGTGCTGATGCTCGGGATCATCCAGACCCTCATTTCATTCGACGGCACGCTGAGCTCGTGGTGGACCCGCATCGTGGTCGGCGCGCTGCTGTTCGTTTTCTGTTTGTTGCAACGCTTTTTCACCTCGCGCGCTCCGCGCCGCTGACTCAATGACAAAAAAACTGCGCTCGACCGAATGGTTCGGCTCCGCCGACAAGAACGGCTTCATGTACCGCAGCTGGATGAAGAACCAGGGCATCCCGGACCATGAGTTCGATGGCCGCCCGATCATCGGCATCTGCAACACCTGGTCGGAACTCACGCCGTGCAACGCGCACTTCCGCAAGATCGCCGAGCACGTGAAGCGCGGCATCTCGGAGGCGGGTGGCTTTCCGGTGGAGTTCCCGGTGTTCTCCAACGGCGAGTCGAACCTGCGGCCCACCGCGATGCTCACGCGCAACCTCGCGAGCATGGACGTTGAAGAAGCCATCCGTGGCAACCCGGTCGATGCGGTGGTGCTGCTCACGGGCTGCGACAAGACCACGCCCGCGCTGCTGATGGGCGCGGCGAGCTGCGACATCCCGGCCATCGTGGTCACCGGTGGGCCGATGCTCAACGGCAAGCTCGAAGGCAAGAACATCGGCTCGGGCACGGCCGTGTGGCAGCTGCACGAGTCGCTGAAGGCGGGCGAGATCAACCTGCACCAGTTCCTCTCGGCCGAGGGCGGCATGTCGCGCTCGGCGGGCACCTGCAACACCATGGGCACGGCCTCGACGATGGCCTGCATGGCCGAGGCGCTCGGCACCTCGCTGCCGCACAACGCAGCCATTCCGGCGGTCGATGCGCGGCGCTACGTGCTCGCGCAGATGTCGGGCATGCGCGCGGTGGAGATGGCGAAGGAGGGGCTCACGCTGTCGAAGATCCTCACGCGCGAGGCCTTCGAGAACGCCATTCGCGTGAACGCGGCCATCGGCGGTTCGACCAACGCGGTGATCCACCTGAAGGCGATCGCGGGACGCATCGGCGTCGAGCTGGAGCTGGAGGACTGGACGCGCATCGGCAGCAACACTCCGACCATCGTCGACCTGATGCCTTCGGGCCGCTTCCTGATGGAGGAGTTCTATTACGCCGGCGGCCTGCCCGCCGTGCTGCGCCGGCTCGGCGAGAACGGGCTGCTGCCGCACCCCGGCGCGCTCACCGTCAACGGCCAGTCGATCTGGGACAACGTGCGCGATGCGCCCAGCCTCGACGACGAGGTGATCCGCCCGCTCGACAAGCCGCTCATTGCCGACGGCGGCATCCGCATCCTGCGCGGCAACCTGTCGCCGCGCGGCGCGGTGCTCAAGCCCTCGGCCGCATCGCCGGAGCTGCTCAAGCATCGCGGCAGGGCCGTGGTGTTCGAGAACCTGGAGCACTACAAGGCACGCATCGTCGATGAAGACCTCGACATCGACGCCAGCTGCGTGATGGTGCTGAAGAACTGCGGCCCCAAGGGCTACCCCGGCATGGCCGAGGTCGGCAACATGGGGTTGCCGCCCAAGCTGCTGCGCCAGGGCGTGAAGGACATGGTGCGCATCTCGGACGCGCGCATGAGCGGCACGGCCTACGGCACGGTGGTGCTGCACGTCGCACCCGAGGCGGCAGACGGCGGGCCGCTGGCGGCAGTGCGCGACGGCGACTGGATCGAGCTCGACTGCGATGCGGGGCGATTGCACCTCGACATCAGCGACGAGGAACTGGCAGCGCGCCTGGCGTCGCTGTCTTCTTCGGATGCACAACCGATGAGCACGCGCGGCGGCGGCTACCAGAAGCTCTACGTCAACCATGTGCTGCAGGCCGACGAAGGCTGCGACTTCGACTTCCTCGTCGGCTGCCGCGGCTCGGCCGTGCCGCGCCATTCGCATTGAACCCACGCAAGCAACGAAACATCATGACCCCCAGATACCGCGGCATCTTCCCGGTGGTGCCCACCACCTTCACCGAACAGGGCGAGCTCGACCTGGAGAGCCAGAAGCGCTGCGTCGATTTCATGATCGACGCGGGCTCGGACGGCCTGTGCATCCTCGCCAATTTCTCGGAGCAGTTCGTGCTGTCCGACGAGGAGCGCGAGGTGCTCACGCGCACCATGCTCGAACACGTGAAGGGCCGCGTGCCGGTCATCGTGACCACCACGCACTACAGCACCAAGGTGTGCGCCGAGCGCAGCCGCCGCGCGCAGGACATGGGCGCGGCCATGCTGATGGTGATGCCGCCTTATCACGGCGCGACCTTCCGCGTGCCCGAGCCGCAGATCTTCGAGTTCTACGCGCGCCTGTCGGATGCGGTAGACATCCCGATCATGATCCAGGACGCGCCGGCCAGCGGCACGGTGCTGTCGGCGCCGTTCCTCGCGCGCATGGCGAAGGAGATCGAGCACGTCGCATATTTCAAGATCGAGACGGCCGGTGCGGCCGCCAAGCTGCGCGAGCTGATCCGACTGGGCGGCGACGCCATCGAAGGCCCGTGGGACGGCGAAGAGGCCATCACGCTGATGCCCGACCTCGACGCCGGCGCGACCGGCTCGATGACCGGCGGGGGCTATCCGGACGGCATTCGCCCGATCATCGAGGCGCACCGTTCGGGCGACCGCGACAAGGCCTTCGCGCTGTACCAGCAGTGGCTGCCGCTCATCAACTACGAGAACCGGCAGGCGGGCCTCCTGGCCTGCAAGTCGCTCATGAAGGAGGGCGGCGTGATCGCTTGCGAGGCGCCGCGGCATCCGCTGCCCGCGATGCACCCCGCGACGCGCGACGGCCTGATCGAGACGGCGAAGCGGCTCGATCCGCTGGTGCTGCGCTGGGGGAGATAGCCGGTTCGCCGTCCCGGGCGAAGTAGGGCGCGAGGATCTCGGTCAGCCAGTTCATCACGGCGAGCACGCGCGGCGCGAGGTGGCGCCGGTTGACGTACACCAGCGACACCGGCATCGCGCGGGCGGTGAACGCCGGCATCACCTGCACGAGCGAGCCGGCCGCAAAGCACGGCAGGAGGCCGCCGATCGGGGCCTGGATCAGCCCGAGGCCCGCGACCGCCGCGGCGTTGTAGGCATCGGTGCCGTTCACCGTGACGATGGAGCGCATCGGCTGCATCCGGTAGCGGCCCTGGGCCGCGTCGAAGTATTCCCAACCCGCGTCGTTCGGCGAGAGGGTTTGTGCGAAGTGCACGATGCGGTGCTGCGCGAGGTCGGCAAGCGTCTGCGGCGTGCCGTGCGCCTGCAGGTAGGCCGGGCTCGCGGCATTTGCCATCCGCATGAAACCGAGCGGCCGCGCGACGAGTTCGGAATCGCCCAGCACGCCCACGCGCAGCACGCAGTCGAAGCCTTCGTTCACGAGATCGACGCGGCGGTCGGTCGTGCTGATGCCGATCTCCAGCGCGGGGTGCTGCCCGAGGAATTCGGGCAGCCGCGGAATGACGAGGTCGCGCGCCACGGTGGCCGGCAGGTCGATGCGCAGGCGCCCCGTGAGGCCGCCAATGTTCGAGCGGAACATGGTGGCCAGCTGCTCGCCTTCGGCCAGGTAGTCCTTGCAGCGGTCGAGGAAGCGCGCGCCGTCTTCCGTGAGGCGCACGCTGCGGGTGGTGCGCTGCAGGAGCCGCGTGCCCAGGCGCTCTTCGAGCTGTTGCACGGCCACCGAGACGCGCGCGCGGGTCAGGCCGAGCTGGTCCGCGGCCCGGCTGAAGCTCGCGAGTTCGGCCACCTTCGAGAAGATGCGCAGTTCGTCGGTGATCATGGCGGCTGATTGTTTCTTTCTCGGATAACAGTGTGCGTAGTCTGGCGGAATTTATCTTTCTTCCGGTAATTTTTAAAGTCCATCCATCGATCTACCGATGAACCACCAAGGACTTTGAAATGACCGCTTCCACCACCACTCATCCCTCCCGCATCGCGCTTGTCACCGGCGGCAGCCGCGGCCTCGGCCGCAGTGCCGCGCTGGCGCTCGCCGCCGATGGCGTCGACGTGATCCTGACCTATGTGTCGAACGAAGCCAGCGCGCAGGCGGTGGTGTCGGAGATCGAGGCGAAGGGGCGCCGTGCCGTCGCGCTCCGGCTCGACGTCGGCGACAGCACGGCCTTCGCGGCGTTCGCGGACTCGGTGAAGGCGGCGCTCGCGGCCACCTGGCAGCGCGAGCGCTTCGACTTCCTGGTGAACAACGCGGGCGTGGGCCTGCACGCGAACTTCGAGGACACGACCGAAGCGCAGTTCGACATGCTCTACAACGTGCACCTCAAGGGCACGTACTTCCTCACGCAGAAGCTGCTGCCGCTGATCAACGACGGCGGGCGCATCGTCAATGTGTCGTCGGGGCTGACCCGGTTCTCGATAGCCGGTGCATCCGCCTACGCCGCGATGAAGGGCGCCGTGGAGACGCTCACGCGCTATCTCGCCAAGGAACTCGGCGCGCGCGGCATCGCGGCGAACACGATCGCACCGGGTGCGATCGAGACCGACTTCAGCGGGGGCATGGTGCGCGACAACGCGCAGGTGAACGCGATGGTCGCGGGCTTCACGGCGCTCGGACGCGCGGGCCAGCCCGACGACATCGGCGGTGCGATCGCGGGCTTGCTCGGGGAGGGGAGTCGCTGGGTGAATGCCCAGCGCATCGAGGTGTCGGGCGGGATGATGGTCTGAACACGCGGGGAGTGCCCCGCGGACTTCAGCTTTTCTCGAGTTCGGTCACTTGCAGCGACAGGTCGAACAGCTTGGACTTGCTGGCGTAGTAGCGGTCGAGCCGCCATTCCTTCAGGATGTCCATCGCGAGCTCGAAGCTCTTGTAGTCGAGGTTGTAGAGCGTGACCAGTTCGAAGCTGCGTTCGGACTCGAGAGCCAACACGAGCTGGGCCAGGATCTTGGCCGATTCGTTGGCCGGGTCCGTTTCGATGAATCGGCGAGCGACCTTGATGGCATTCATGGGAAAGGATTCCTCGGTAGGCAGGGACCGAGAACTATAGCTAGCAGGCCTGCGCCTTTTATGACAGTACTGTGACAGTAAGGGCATCGCCAGCCGCCGGCAGCGCCTGGCGATGCTTCTTCAGCGAAGACGCTCAGCGCAGTGGCGCGGGCATCGGCCGGGGCATGGGCATCGGCTCGGGCATCGGGGCCGGCCTTGGCATCGGCATCGGTTCCGGCGCCATGGCCGGTGCGGGCATCACGGTGGTGGTGACCGATTCGCGGATCACGCCCCCACCCATTACGCTGCCGTCGACGCTGGCCGTGCTGTTGCCGCTGCTGCCGAGCACGCGGGCCTCGCAGGCGCTGCGCTCGGCGGGCTGCTGCAGGCCGCAGCGGGCGAGTGCATTGGCGCGGTAATCGGGTGCGCTGGTCAGGCCCCCGCGCGCAGCTTCCAGGCGCGCGGCGCCGGCTTCGCGGATGCAGGCGGCGCGGTCCTGCTGGTTATGGCCGCACACCGCCAGTTCCTGCTGGTAGGTGCCGGAGGCTGCTGCGCCGCGCGGCGACGCGGCCGAGGCGATGCTGCCGGCTGCAAGCCCGCCGGCGGCGAGCATGGTGAAGATGATTGAGCGAGTGGTGCTTTTCATAGATGGCTCCTTGAAGCGAGCTTGAAAACCTTGGAAATGTTGGAAGCGCCCGAGGAGGGCGGGTTCCTTCAGCGTGCCGGCATGGTCTGCGGCGGCAGTGGCGTCACGGTTTCGCGGATCACGCCGCCGCCCATCACGCTGCCCTCGGTGGTGGTGCGTGCGCCGCCCTCGATGCGGGCTTCGCAGTCGGGTTGCTCGGCGGCCGGCAGTTCGCCGCAGCGGGCGAGGGCGTTGACCTGCCCCCGGGCCGGGCTCGGGCTGGTGAGGCCGCCGCGGCTGGCTTCCTGACGGGCCGCGCCGGCTTCGCGCAGGCAGGCGGCGCGGTCCTGCTGTACACCGTCGCAGGTGGCGCGTTCCTTCTGCATGCGGGCGTCCGACCCCGGCGCCTGCGCGCCGGCGGTCTGTGCGCCGAAGGCCATGAAGCCGCTGGCGGCGAGGCATGCCGCGGCGGACAGGATGGAACGAACTGCTGTTGTCATGCGGGCTCCTTGGTGAAAGGAAAGCACGCCCTCCCTGTGGTGAGGTGCGTGACAGGAGCCTCAGTCTGGCGTGGCCGGGGGCCGCGAGTCTGTGGGACAGCCGCGCCCGCCGACCGGGCCGGACGCGCCCCTGCATGTGGGACGTGTCCGGCAAGCCGTTGCTCGCCCCCTAGGCTGCGCGCACTTCGTGTCGCGCGCGCCTTCCCCCTACCGGGGGCAACACCAGCGGCCCGGCAAAGCCGGTTCCGCGGTGTTCCTGCCTAGGACAGGTATCAGCCCGCTGCGATGCGCTGTGCCAGGTGAGCGAGCGCTTCCTCAACCTGGTCGACCAGGATCAGGGACAGGTCGCCCGGCTGCAGGCGGGCCAGCGCGGCGTCGATCGCGACGAACTCGCCGCGGATCTCGTCGATCTGGCGGGTGCGGGCCGCGCCCTGCAGGCCCTGGCGCAGCAGCGCCATCACTTCGCCGTCGGCGCGGCCGCGCTGTGCAGCATCCTGATAGAGGATCACGTCGTCGAAGGCTTCGCCGAGGATGGCGGTCTGGTCGCGGATGTCCGAATCGCGCCGGTCGCCCGCGCCGCTGATCACCACCGAGCGCTTCTTCGCCGGCATCGTGTCCACCGCCGACACCAGTGCGCGCATGGCGTCGGTGTTGTGGCCGTAATCGGCGATCACGGTGGCGCCGCGGTAGTCCATGACGTTGAAGCGCCCGGGCACGCCGGCCGCGTCGTTCATGAAGCTCGCGAGGCCGCTGCGGATGGTGTCCCAGTCGAGGCCCACGGCCCACGCGGCCGCCACGGCGGCCATCACGTTGTCGACCTGGAAGCCGATGGTGCCATTGCGCGTGATGGGCACGTCGCGCAGCGCGATGCGTTCGCGCCACGAGCCTTCGGCCGCGACCAGCGTGTCCTGGTCGACGTATACGGTGCGCTTGCCCTGCGCGCGGTGCGTGGCCATCACCGGGTGCATGCGGTCGGCGGTGAAGAAGATCACGTGGCCGGGGCAGCCTGCCGCCATGGCGGCGACGTTCACGTCGGCCGCGTTGAGCACCGCGTAGCCGTCGGCCGCCACGTTGCGCACGATCACGCGCTTCAACACCGCGAGGTCTTCGACGGTGGTGATGTAGTTCAGGCCCAGGTGGTCGCCGCTGCCGATGTTGGTGACCACTGCCACCTGGCAGCGGTCGAAGCCGAGGCCTTCGCGCAGCACGCCGCCGCGGGCCACTTCGAACACGGCCGCGTCGACATCGGGGTGCATCAGCACGTTGCGCGCGCTCTTCGGGCCGCTGCAGTCGCCGCTGTCGGTCTGGCGGCCGTCGACGTACACGCCGTCGGTGTTGGTCATGCCGGTGCGCAGGCCGCTCGATGCGAGCAGGTGGTTGGTGAGGCGCGCCGTGGTGGTCTTGCCGTTGGTGCCGGTGACGGCGACCACGGGGATGCGGCCGTCGTCGCCGTGGGCGTACAGGGTGTCCATCACCGCTTCGCCGACCGCGCGGCCGCGGCCGAACGAGGGCGAGATATGCATGCGCAGGCCGGGCGCGGCGTTCACCTCGACCACGCCGCCGTGCTGTTCCTCCAGCGGGCGCAGCACGTTCTCGCAGACCATGTCGACGCCGCAGATGTGCAGGCCGACCATCTGCGCCGCATCGACCGCGCGCGCCGCCACTTCGGGGTGCACCGTGTCGGTCACGTCGGTGGCGGTGCCGCCGGTGGAGAGGTTCGCGTTGTTGCGCAGCACCACGCGCTGGCCGCGCGCGGGCACGCTGTCGGGCGTGAGGCCCTGGGCCTCGAGCCGGCCGATGGCGATGTCGTCGAGGCGGATCTTGGTGAGCGAAGTGGCATGGCCCTCGCCGCGGCGCGGGTCGAGGTTCACGGTGTCGATCAGCTGGCGCACCGTGGCGCTGCCGTCGCCGATCACCTGCGGCGGATCGCGCCGCGCGGCGGCCACGAGGCGGTCGCCCACCACCAGCAGGCGGAAGTCGAAGCCGGGCAGGAATTTCTCGACCATCACCTCGCCGTAGACGGCGGCCGAGTCGTAGGCCGCGAACAGTTCTTCGCGCGAGTTGATGTTGACGGTGACGCCCTTGCCCTGGTTGCCGTCCTGCGGCTTCACCACGACCGGCAGGCCGATCTCGTTGGCAGCAGCCCAGCCGTCTTCGGCACTGGTCACGGGGCGGCCCAGCGGCACCGGCACGCCGGCGGCGTTGAGCAGCTGCTTGGTCAGTTCCTTGTCCTGGGCGATCGATTCGGCCACGCCGCTGGTGCTGTCGACTTCGGCGGCCTGGATGCGGCGCTGCTTCGAACCCCAGCCGAACTGCACCAGGCTGCCGCTGGTCAGCCGGCGGTACGGAATGCCGCGCGCCACGGCGGCATCGACGATGGAGCCGGTGCTCGGGCCCAGGCGCTCGGATTCATCGAGGTCGCGCAGCTCGGTGATGGCGGCGTTGGCGTCGAAGGCGGTGTCGGCCAGGGCAGCCTCGATCAGCTGCTCGGCCAACTCGATCGCACGGCGGCCGACGGCTTCTTCGCTGTACTGGAACACGACCTGGTAGACGCCTTCTTCCACGGTGGGCGAGGTGTGGCCGAAGTTGACGGCGCAGCCGGCCTGCGCCTGCAACGCGACGGCGGCGTTCTCGAGCACATGGGCCAGCGCCAGCGGTTGACCCAGCACCATCGGGTGCAGTTCGCCGATGGTCGGGAAGCGTGCGCGCAGGCGGGCTTCGAAGCCGGCCAGCTTGCTGATGGCGTTCTCGTCGCCCTGGCAGGCAACCACCGCTTCGATGGCGGTGTGGCGGCTCCAGAGATTGGGCCCACGGAGGGCTCGGATGCGGGTGACTCTCATGCGAATTGTGATTGGGGGTGTTGCGACGAGAGCGGCTGGGTCTGCGACAGCTGCAGCGAGGCGAGCGCCGCCTGCAGGTCGGCCTCGAAGGCCTCCACGCCGGCGCCGATCAGATTCAGCGGAATGCCCATCGCCCAGGCGGCGGCCACGGCGGCCAGCAGGCTTTCGAGGCTCACGCCGGCATGGGTGGCGCGCCACACGGTCAGCCGGCCGAGGCCGGGCAGGAACGATTCGCTGCTGCCGTTGGCCAGCACCACGCGGTCCTGCCGCACCAGCACGGCCTTGCCGCCGGCGCTCTGATGCGCCGTGAGTTCGGCGGCCTGCGGGTCGGCCGAATAGAGGATGACGGCGCCGTCGCACAGCGGCGCGAGGCCGGCCAGGCGCGGGTCGCCCGCATTCAGCACGGCCGTGCCTTCGGACAGCACCACGTCGACCTGCGTGCGCAGCACCTTGACCATCTGGTCGCTCTCGGTGATGTCGTAGTCGGCCAGGGCTTCGAAGCCGTCGAGGTCGGTGACGATGCCGACTTCGCAGCGGTCGTAGGGAAGACCGTCGCGCAGGATGGTTTCGGCGCCGTTCTCGATCACCACGGCCTGCACTGCGCGGTTCACGAGCAGGCGGTGGCCGGCGTCCCAGTTGGCGCTGTCGCGCGCATCGACGCGGCGGCGTTCGAGGAACAGGCCGTCGCGGCAGGCGAGGCCGGTCTGGCGCCCGCCCAGGCCGATCAGCCAGGCCACGAGGCGCGCCAGCACGGCGGTGTCGCGCGAGCCGGCCACGCCGACCACGGGAATGCGCCCGGGCGCGTCGTTGGGAAACAGGTGGTCGCAGATGGCGCGGCCCACCGGGCGCGGCGAACCGACGGCCGGCTTCAGGTGCATCAGCAGGCCGGGGCCTGCATTGACTTCGACGATCGCGCCGCGCTGCGGGCCCAGCGGCTTGGAAATGTCCTGCGCCACGAGGTCGATGCCCGCGATGTCGAGGCCCACCACGCGCGCGGCCAGCACGGCGGCGTGCGCGACTTCGGGGTGGACCTGGTCGGTGCAGTCGTTGGCCATGTTGCCGTTGCGCTGGATCGTCACCACACGGCCGGCGGCCGGCACGGCGTTGGCGTCCAGCTCCTGGCGCTTGAGCTCGAGCTGCAGCTTGGCGTCGCTGTCGATCACGATCACGTCGAGCGGAAACTCTTCCTCGGCGCCGCGGCGCGGGTCGCTGTTGAGCTGCTTGTCGATCAGGTCGCGCACGCTGCTCTGGCCATCGCCGGTGACGGTGATGATCTCGCCGCGCGCGGCGGCCACCACTTCGCCGCCCACCACCAGCAGACGGTGCTCGTGGCCGCGGATAAAGCGCTCGACCATCACGTCGCTGCCCTCGGGCTCGGCGACCGCGAAGGCGGCCATGACTTCTTCACGGGTGGTCAGTTCGAGCGAGACGCCGCGGCCGTGGTTGGCGTCGGAGGGCTTCACGGCCACCGGCAGGCCGATGTCCTCGGCGGCTTCCCAGGCTTCTTCGGCGTTGGCGACCACTTGGCCTTCGGGCACCGGCACGCCGCAGCTCGCGAGCAGGGACTTGGTCAGCTCCTTGTCGCTGGCGATCGATTCGCCGATGGCGCTGGTGTAGTCGGTCTCGGCGGTCCAGATACGCTGCTGGTTGGCGCCGTAGCCCAGCTGCACGAGGTTGCCGCTGTTCAGGCGCATGTGCGGAATGCCGCGGTCGGTGGCTGCGGCCACGATGGCGGCGGTGCTCGGGCCGAGGTAGCAGTCTTCCACCTTGGCCTTGACCGCGTCGACGGCCTTCTGCACGTCGGCGGCGCTGAACGGATCGTTGTTGATGGCGGCCATCAGCAGGCGGTGGCCCTCGGTCAGCGCCACCCGGGCGACCTGCTCGTCACGGGCGCGGAACACCATGCGGTAGACGCCGTGCTCGGAGGTGCTGCGGGTCTGGCCGAAGCCGGTAGGCATGCCGGCGAGGTTCAGCAGTTCGATGACGACGTGCTCCAGCACGTGGCCCGACCACGTGCCCTCAGTCAGGCGCTGGATGAAGCCGCCGCGCTCGCCGACGCCGCAGTGGTGCTCGATGAGCGCCGGCAGCAGGCCGGTCAGGCGGTCGGTGAAGCCGTCGATCTTGTTGGAGGGGAAGTCTTCCAGCTGGCCCAGGTCGAGCCAGACTTCGAGTACCGGACGGTAGGTCCAGAGGTTCGGACCGCGCAAATAGTTGATGCGCAGCAGGCGGATGTCGTCGAAACGGGTCATGCAAACGTTCGAAGTGCTTTGGCCGAGCACCACGGCGCCTTCAGGCGCGCCCATGGCAATCGGTCAGAATCGGCGCCCGACCAAGGGCGCCATGACGCGGTCCATGCGGCCCGCGACGGGCAAGAGTCAGAGAAACACAATGCAACATCACGATCCAGTCGGCACCCGGGAGGGCGAAACAGAGGCGGCTTCAGACGCGCTGAAAAACCGGCTCGCAGTCGCGGAAAACGTTCTGGTAATACTGTCGGTTGACCTCGACGATCAACTTCGCTTCGCTAGCGGCCTAGTCGCGCTGACTGACCAGAGGCTGATCGCGCTCGAACCGGGCGGCGAATGGCGTGAGTGGCCGCTAACCGATGCGGCCCTCGAACTGCGCCTGTCCGACCACTCGGGGGTGGGAACCCTCGATTTGACGGGGCCTTCGGGCCGTTTGGCCCGCTGGCGCTACACCCTGGCCGGACAGGTCGCGGCGCTGCGCCTGCTCAAGTTGTTCGGCCAGCGAACGGCCGGTGTCGCCAAGGAGACACCGGAGGTCATCGAGGTTGCCGACGGCGAAGAGGGCACCCCCGACGCCGAACTCCAGACCCCGCCATCGACCTGGGTGCTGCTGCGCCTGGGCCGTTTCGCCGGCCCGTACCGCAAGCAGCTGATCCTGGGATTCGTACTCACCCTGATCTCCACCGCCGCCACCCTGGTGCCGCCGTACCTGACCATCCCGCTGATGGACGACATCCTGATTCCGTTCCAGAACGGGCAGAAGATCGACACCATGCGCGTGGGCCTCTACCTCGGCGGCCTGTTGATCGCGGCGCTGGTCGGCTGGGGGCTGGGCTGGGCGCGCACCTACCTGCTGGCGCTGGTGTCCGAACGCATCGGCGCCGACCTGCGCACCACCACGTACGAGCACCTGCTGACCCTGCCGCTCGATTATTTCGGCGGCAAGCGCACGGGCGACCTGATGGCGCGCATCGGCTCCGAAACCGACCGCATCAACGTCTTCCTGTCGCTGCACGCGCTCGATTTCGCGAACGACGTGCTGATGATCGTCATGACGGCGGCCATCCTGATCTCCATCAATCCGCTGCTGGCCGTGGTCACGCTGGTGCCGCTGCCCTTCATCGCCTGGATGATCCACGTCGTGCGCGACCGCCTGCGCACCGGCTTCGAGAAGATCGACCGCGTCTGGTCCGAGGTGACCAACGTGCTGGCCGACACCATTCCCGGCATTCGCGTGGTGAAAGCCTTCGCGCAGGAGCGCCGCGAGGCCGAGCGCTTCCGTGTCGCCAACACCTACAACCTGCAGGTCAACGACAAGCTCAACCGCACGTGGTCGCTGTTCACGCCGACCGTGTCGCTGCTCACCGAAATCGGCCTGCTCGTGGTGTGGGCCTTCGGTATCTGGCAGGTGGCGCGCGGCAGCATCACGGTGGGTGTGCTCACGGCCTTCATCGCCTACATCGGCCGCTTCTACACGCGGCTCGACTCGATGAGCCGCATCGTCTCGGTCACGCAGAAGGCCGCCGCGGGTGCCAAGCGCATCTTCGACATCCTCGACCACGTGAGCAACGTGCCCGAGCCGGCCAACCCGGTGAAGGTGGAGCGGGTGCAGGGCCGCATCGAGATGAGCGGGCTGGGCTTTCGCTACGGCTCGCGCGCCGTGATCCACGACCTCGACCTGACCATCGAGCCCGGCGAGATGATCGGCCTCGTGGGCCACAGCGGCTCGGGCAAGAGCACGCTGGTCAACCTCATTTGCCGCTTCTACGACGTGACCGACGGCGCCATCAAGGTCGACGGCACCGACATCCGCCGCTTCGCCGTGGCCGACTACCGGCGCCACGTGGGGCTGGTGCTGCAGGAACCTTTCCTGTTCTTCGGCACCATCGCGCAGAACATCGCCTACGGCAAGCCCGACGCCACGCGCGAAGAGGTGGTTGCCGCGGCCCGCGCGGCCCATGCGCACGACTTCATCCTGCGGCTGCCGCACGGCTACGACTCGCTCGTGGGCGAGCGCGGGCAGGGGCTGTCGGGCGGCGAGCGCCAGCGCATCAGCATTGCGCGCGCGCTGCTGATCGATCCGCGCATCCTGATCCTCGACGAGGCGACCTCGGCTGTGGACACCGAGACCGAGAAGGAAATCCAGAAGGCCCTGGACAACCTCGTGCAGGGCCGCACCACCATCGCCATCGCGCACCGGCTGTCGACATTGCGCAAGGCCGACCGGCTCGTGGTCATGGACCGCGGCGAAGTGGTCGAGGTCGGGCCGCACGATGCCTTGATGGCGAAGCAGGGCGCCTATTGGCGGCTCTACCAGGCGCAACTGCGCCAGGGCGACGACGATGCGAGCGAAGGCGCCGCCGACGAGCGCGCCGCTGCGCATGCCCCCCTGGCCATCAGCCACGCAGCACATCCGGCGGGCGACGCATGACCGAACTCAACACCCCATCTTTCGAACTCGAACGCGACGCCTTCGGCCGCCTCGTGCTGACCGACGCGCAGGGCGAGCGCCATGTGGGCGTCACGCCCGTGCGGGCCTTTCCGCTGAGCGCGCCGGGCCATGGCGTGTCGCTGGTCGGCAGCGAAGGCCGCGAGCTGGTCTGGATCGACAGCGTCGAGCAACTGCCGGCGCAGGCCAGGGCGCTGCTCGAAGAAGAACTCGCGGTGCGCGACTTCGCGCCCACGCTGCTGCGCCTGCACGGCGTGTCCAGCTTCGGCGTGCCCAGCACCTGGACCATCAGCACCGACCGCGGCGACACCAGCTTCGTGCTCAAGGCCGAGGAAGACATTCGCCGGCTCGAAGGCGGCGCGCTGCTCATTGCGAGCGCGCACGGCGTGCAGTTCCGCATTCCCGACGTGAAGACGCTCGACCGCGCGTCGCGCAAGCTGCTCGAGCGTTTTCTCTAGAAGAAGCAGAAGGCGGCCCCGACCGGGCGGGGCCTTGCACGGCCTGCGAAAATCGCGGCTTTGCACTACAGCGGCCTCGCCGTTGACGGATATGCCCCTGCACACCACCGCCCTCGTTCTGTTCTCCGGCGGCCAGGACTCGGCCACCTGCCTCGCCGATGCGCTGTCGAAGTACCAGCGCGTCGAAACCCTGGGCTTCGACTACGGGCAGCGCCACCGCGTCGAGCTCGACGTGCGCGGCACCGTCCTCGCGAAGATGCGCGAGCGTTTCCCCGACTGGGCGCCCCGCCTCGGCGAAGACCACGTGCTCACGCTCGCGGCGTTGGCGCAGCTCGGCGGCTCCTCGCTGACCGAAGAGGTCGCCTTCGCCATGCAGGCCGACGGCCTGCCCAACACCTTCGTGCCCGGGCGCAACCTGCTGTTCCTCACGCTGGCCGGCGCGCTGGCGTACCGGCGCGGGCTGCAGGTGATCGTCACCGGCGTCTGCGAGACCGACTTCTCGGGCTACCCCGACTGCCGCGACGACACCATGAAGGCGATGCAGCTCGCGCTCTCGCTCGGGCTGGAGCGCCGCCTCGTCATCGAGACGCCGCTCATGTGGATCGACAAGGCCGAGACCTGGGCCATGGCCCACCGCCTGGGCGGCGATCCGCTGGTGGATCTGATCGTGGAAGAGACGCACACCTGCTACCTGGGCGACCGCGTGCACCGCCAGGCCTGGGGCTACGGCTGCGGCGAATGCCCCGCCTGCGAGCTGCGCAAGAAGGGCTGGGAGCGCTACGTGGCGACGGCGCTGCCGGCCGGCGCCGGTACCACCTCCACGCGGTAGCGCGCGACGGCACCTTCGCCTTCGGGCACCAATGTCCAGCGCTGGCTGTGGAACTCGCCCACCGCGGACCGATGGGCGACCGAGACCATCGCGCCGCCCCGCGCGCGCACCATCTCCGAGAGCCGCTGGTACAGCGTGCGTTCGGCTGGCGCGTCCAGCGCGCTGCTGATCTCGTCGGCAAAGATCCAGCGGGGTTTCTTCAGCATCACGCGCGCGATGGCCAGCCGCTGCTGCTCGCCGCCCGAAAGCTTCTGGCTCCATGCATCGCTGTCGTCCAGGCGATCGGCGAATTCGGGCAAGAGGGCATCCTTCAATGCCTGGCGCAACTGTTCGTCGGTGTATTTCGCGGCATCTTCCGGATAGGCCAGCGCAACGCGCAACGGGCCGTCGGGCATGTAGGGCCGCTGCGGCACGAACATCGCGTCCGATGGCACCTGCACGCGTCCGCGCGCGAACGGCCAGATGCCGGCAAAGGCCCGGAACAGGGTCGACTTGCCGCTGCCCGAGGGGCCTTGCACCAGCACGTTGTCGCCAGCCTTTGCCGAGAGCGCCGCGTTCGCCAGCAGCGGCGTGCCGTTCGGCAGGTTCAGCGTGAGGCCGTCGGTGTGAAGCGAAGGCGCGTCGCTGCGCTCGAGCGCGTTCTCTTGCGCGGCATGCTCGCGGATCGCGTCGTCGAAGCTCGTGAGACGGTCGGTCGTGGCGCGCCACACCGCCACGCTGTCGTAGTTGTCGACGAACCAGCTCAGCGAATCCTGCACCTTGCCGAAGGCCGACGAGATCTGCATCAGCTGGCCCAGCTGGATCGCGCCGCTGAAGAAGCGCGGAGCCGCCACCACGAACGGGAAGATCACCGCCGCCTGGCCGAAGAATGCGGTGAAGGTCACCAGGTTCTTCTGCTGCTTGATGAGCTGCAGGTAGTTGCGCAGCACGGCGCCGAAGCGCAGATCGAGCTGGCCGTGCTCCACCGTCTCCCCGCGGTCCAGCGCGATGGCCTCGCTGTACTCGCGCACGCGCACGAGGTGATGGCGGAAGTCCGCCTCGAAGCGCTGCTGGCGGAAGTTCAACCCGATCAGCGGCCGTCCGATGAAGTGCGTGATGACCGTGCCCACCACGCAGTAGATCACCGCCAGCCAGACCATCGCGCCCGCGATCTGGTAGCTGGTGCCGCCCACCGAGAACGCCGTCGTGCCCGAGAGTCCCCAGAGGATGCCGACGAAGCTGATGAGCGTGACCACGGCGTTCAGGAGACCCATCGACAGCGTCATGGTCGCGCTGGTGAACAACTGCATGTCTTCCTGGATACGCTGGTCGGGGTTGTCCGGCGTCGCACCGTCCTTGCCTGCATAGCGCGCCAGTTCCATCTCGTAGAAGGTACGGTCCGCCATCCAGCGGCCCAGGTAGTTGCGCGTGATCCAGGCACGCCAGCGCAACTGCAGCAGTTGCGTCACATAGAACTTGAGCACCTGCAGCGCGATGTTGAAGAAGGCCAGCACGACGAAGACACGGATCTCGCGCCAGAAGACCGCCGCGTCCTTGTTCTGGAGTCCGTCGTAGAAGCGCCCGTACCACTGGTTGAAAAGCACCAGCGCGTAGACATAGGCCAGATTGAGCGCCACGATGGCAGCGAACATGCCCCGTGCCCGCCATTTCTCTTCGGACCGGAAGTAGGGTGCCGCGAGCCTGAAGACGCGTCGCAGCACCTGGATGAACGAGCCCGCGCGAGCGGTGACTGATAGAGACATTCGGTTTTCCTCGCAGGCGCTCGTGCGCCGGTCATCTTGAAAGGGCCATGGTAGACAAATCTTTCTTAAAGGGACCTGAAAGCCGCCCGCACCTCCGAACGACCAGGCCGATCTGCGCAATTGGCGCAAGGCGGATTCACACCGCCGGGTATCCTCGCTGCGGAGCAAAACAATGAACACACACGAGACAACCGTCCACGCGGCGGATTCGCGCTACGCCATGTTCCGCCTCGGCCTCACGCTGCTGATCATGACGGTCGGCAGCAGCGGCATGTACGTGGTCTCGGTCATGCTGCCTGCGGTGCAGGCCGAGTTCGGTATCGACCGTGCCGATGCCTCGCTGCCCTACACCTGGCTGATGCTCGGCTTCGGTTTCGGCGGCGTGCTCATGGGCAGGCTGGCCGACCGCTTCGGTGTGATGTGGCCGCTCCTGATGGGCTCGGCGTTCCTCGGCGCGGGCTACATCGCGACGGGGCTGTCGGGCGGCATCGTTTCATTCACCGTCGCGCAGGCGCTGCTGGTCGGCCTGCTCGGCAGCTCGGTGGCCTTCGCGCCGATGGTGGCCGACACCTCGCTGTGGTTCGTCAAGCGGCGCGGCATCGCGGTGGCGGTGTGCGCCAGCGGCAACTATCTTGCGGGCGCGGTGTGGCCGCCCGTCGCGCAGCACTTCGTCGAAACCGTGGGCTGGCGCCAGACCTACATCGGCATCGGCGTCTTCTGCGGGCTGGCGATGGCGCTGCTTGCGCTGTTCTTCCGCGCGCGCCCGCCTGCGCTCGTTCATGTGCCGCCTGTGAATGCATCGAGCGCGGCGGTCGTGCGCGACATGACGCGGCCCTTCGGCCTGAGCATGGGCGTGGCCCAGGGCCTGCTGTGCGTGGCCAGCGTGGCCTGCTGCGTGGCCATGGCGATGCCGCAGGTGCACATCGTGGCCTACTGCGGCGACCTGGGCTACGGGCCGGCGCAGGGCGCGATGATGCTGTCGCTGATGCTGGGCTTCGGCATCGTGAGCCGGCTGGTGTCGGGCGCCATCTGCGACCGCATCGGCGGGCTGCGCACGCTGCTGCTGGGCGGCGTGCTCCAGTGCGTGGCGCTGCTGCTGTTCCTGCCGTTCGACGGGTTGGTGCCGCTGTATGTGATCTCGGCGCTGTTCGGGCTGTTCCAGGGTGGCCTCGTGCCGTCCTACGCGATCATCGTGCGCGAGCACTTTCCGCCGAAGGAGGCGGGCGCGCGCGTAGGCACGGTGCTGATGTTCTCGCTGTTCGGCATGGCGCTGGGCGGGTGGATGTCGGGCAAGGTGTTCGACCTCACGGGCAGCTACCACGCGGCCTTCCTGAACGGCATCGGCTGGAACCTGGTGAACGTGAGCATCACGGCGTTTCTGCTGTTCAGGACGCTTCGGCGGCCAGCCGGCCGAGTGTCCGCATCGCCTGCTCGCTGAGCCCGTTCCATGGGTGGCCGTAGTTCAGCCGCAGGCAGTTGGCGAAGGCGCGCGTGGCCGAGAAGATCGGTCCCGGCGCGACGCTGATGCCGAGTTCCAGCGCCCTGCGATGGATGTCGAGCGCGTTCACGTGCGGCGGCAGCTCGACCCACAGGAAGTACCCGCCCAGCGGCCGCGTGGCGCGCGTGCCCGGCGGAAAATAGTGGCCCACGGCCTGCGTGAAGGTGGCCTGCTGCATTGACAGCGTCTGCCGCAGCTTGCGCAGGTGCTTGTCGAAGCCACCCTTTTCGAGGTAGCCCGCGATCGCCAGCTGCGCGGGCGCCGAGGTGCTGAGCGTGGTCGTGAGCTTCTGCCGCGCCACCTTGCGCGCGAAACGCCCGGCCGAGGTCCAGCCGATGCGATAGCCCGGCGCGAGGCACTTCGAGAACGACGAGCAGTGCAGCACCAGCCCCTGCGTGTCGAAGGCCTTGGCCGGTGGAGGCCGCCGCTCGCCGAAGTACAGCTCGGCGTACACGTCGTCCTCGATCAGCGGCAGTTCGTGCCGCGCGAGCAGGGCGACCAGTGCCTTCTTCTTCGCGTCCGGCATCAGGCTGCCGAGCGGATTCTGGAACGTGGTCATGAGCCAGCACGCCGCGGGCTTGTGTGCCGCGACGGCCAACTCCAGCGCTGCGAGATCGATGCCTTCGCCCGGATGGGTCGGCACCTCGATGGCCCGCAGGCCCATGCGCTCCAGCGCCTGCAGCGCGGCATAGAAGGTGGGCGATTCGACGATCACCGCGTCGCCCGGCCGAGTCACGGCCGCGAGGCAGAGATTGAGCGCTTCGAGCGCGCCGTTGGTGATGACGATCTCGTCGGCCGGCACCGGCATACCGTCGGCGAGGTAGCGCAGCGCGATCTGCCGGCGCAGCGCCGCGCTGCCGGGCGTGAGGTCGTCCACCGTGCTCCATGGGTCGAGCGACTTGGCGCTGGCGGCCATGAATTGCCCGAGCCGCGCCAGCGGAAACAGCAGCGGGCTCGGAAAGGCCGAGCCGAAGGGCACGACCTTGCGCGACATGCTGGCTTCGAGGATGTCGAACACCTGGTCGCTCACGTCGAGCGACTTCGGCCCGTCTACGGGACGCGAGGTCAGCGTGGATTCGGGTGGCGCATCGCGCAGGCCGCCGCCCGCCACGTAGTAGCCCGAACGGTCGCGTGCACGCACGAGTCCGCGCGCTTCCAGCAGGTAGTAGGCCTGGAACACCGTGGACGCGCTGACCCCACGGCTGCGGCCCGTGTGGCGCACCGAGGGCAGGCGGTCGCCGGTCTTCAGCGTGCCGTTGCGGATCGAGGCCTCGATGTCGGCGGCCAGGGCTTCATATCGCTTCATTGCGGCTTGCTCTTCATTCGGCAGCACTTTATCTGCACCGGTCGAATGGAGCCGATCTGCATCTGTTTTTTTGGGCCCGACTGGTCCACACTCGGCCTCATGACGAATCTCATGCGCGCGGTGCGCGCCGTTCTGTGGAGTTTCATCGGGCTGGGTGGCCGCCGCGCCGATGCCGACAAGCGGACGGCACAGGTCGGCATCCTGCCGCTGATTGGCGTGGCGCTGGTGATGGTGCTGCTGCTGATCGCGGGGTTGCTCGCGTTGGCGCATTACGCTGCCGGTACATGAAGCTGCGCATTCGCTTCGCCGCCATCGGGCTGGTGCTGTTCGCCACGCAGGGCATGGCAGGTGCCGCAGCGCCCGCCACCGTGCCCGACACCATCGAGCAGCGCGCGGCCGCCTGCATCGCCTGCCACGGCCGCGAAGGCGCGACCACCAACGCCGGCTACTTTCCGCGCCTTGCGGGCAAGCCGGCCGGCTACCTGTTCAACCAGCTCGTGAGCTTTCGCGACGGGCGGCGCTTCAACGGCGACATGGCGTACATGGTGCAGCACCTGTCGGATGCGTACCTGCGCGAGATGGCCGAGTACTTCGCCGGGCTGCAGCTGCCTTACCCGCCCATCGCCACCACCAGCGACGCGACGCCCGAGCAGCTGCAGCGCGGCCGCCAGCTCGTGCACGAAGGCGATGCGGCGCGCGGCGTGCCCGCCTGCGTGCAGTGCCATGGCGCGGCCCTCACCGGCGTGCAGCCGGCCATTCCGGGGCTGCTGGGGCTGCCGCGGCTGTACGTGTCGTCGCAGCTCGGCGCATGGCTCACGAGCGAGCGGCATGCGCTGCCGCCCGACTGCATGGCCGACATCGGCCGGCGCATGACCACCGCCGACATCAACGCCGTCGCGAGCTGGCTGGCGGTGCAGCCGATGCCGGCCGACACGAAGCCCGCGGCCTCGCTGCCTGCGCCGCTGCCCGTGAACTGCGGCGGCATGCCGAAGTCGAAGTGACGGGGCCGCGATCATGAAACTGCGACGCCTGGGCTGGACGCTGCTAGCGCTGATCGTGCTGGGGGCCGCGGTAGCAGGCACCATCGTCGCGATGAACCTGCGCGGCGAAGACCCGCTGCCCACGCAGGCCGAAGCCTTCGCGGCCACGCCGCAGCTGATCGAGCGCGGACGCTATCTCGCGTTGGCCGGCAACTGCGCGGGCTGCCACACCACGCGCGGCGGCCAGCCCTATGCGGGCGGGCTGCCCCTGGAGACGCCCTTCGGCACCATCTTTTCGAGCAACCTCACGCCCGACGGCAAGAGCGGCATCGGCAGCTGGAGCAGCGCGCACTTCTGGCGCGCGATGCACAACGGCCGCAGCAAGGACGGGCGGCTGCTGTACCCGGCGTTTCCGTATCCCAACTTCACGCAGGTGACGCGCGAGGATTCGGACGCGATCTACGCCTACCTGCGCAGCCTGCCGCCCGCGCCGGAGCCCAACAGGGCGCACCTGCTGCGCTTCCCCTACGACACGCAGGCGGCGCTGGCCGTGTGGCGCGCGCTGTCGTTCAAGCCCGAGCCTTTCGTGGCCAATGCCGGCAAGCCCGCTGAATGGAACCGGGGCGCGTACCTGGTCAACGGCCTCGGCCATTGCATTGCGTGCCACGGCAGCCGCAACTCGCTCGGCGCGACGGAAACGAGGCTCGGCCTTTCGGGCGGCCTGATCGCCGTCGAGAACTGGTATGCGCCCTCGCTCAACGACCCGCACGAAGCCGGCGTTGCCGACTGGCCCGCGGCCGACGTGGTGTCACTGCTCAAGAGCGGCGTCGCGCCGCGCGGCTCGGTCATGGGGCCGATGGCCGACGTGGTGTTCCGCAGCACGCAGTACCTGAGCGACGCCGACCTCACGGCCATGGCGAGCTACCTGAAGGACCTGCCCGATGCACCGAAGCCCGAGGCTGCGGCCATCGCAAAGGCCCCGATCCGCCGCGACGCCGCCACGATGACGCGCGGCGCGAAGATCTACGACCAGCGCTGTGCCTACTGCCATGGCGACCAGGGGCAGGGCGCCGTGGGCGCCTATCCGCCGCTCGCCGGCAACCGCGCCGTCAACATGGCGCGGCCCACCAACCTGATCCAGGTGGTCGCGCACGGCGGCTTCCTGCCCTCGACGCCGGGCAATCCGCGGCCCTATGGCATGCCTCCGTTCGGGCAGACGCTGGATGCGGCCGAGGTCGCGGCCGTGCTCACCTATGTGCGCGGCTCGTGGGGCAACGACAGCGCGCCCGTCACGCAGCTCGACACCATGCGGCGCTGAGCGGCGCCTGCACTGGCTTCAGATGTTCGTGCTCGAAGGAATGCGGCTCGGCAGCAGGTGCTCGTAGGGCCGCGTGCGCGTGGCGTTGCGCTGGCGGATGGTGGCCTCGATGCCGGCCAGCGCAGTGCGGAAGCGCTCCAGCGGCCCGCCCTGTCCGGCGATGGCCGGGTCGATCAGTACCGGCAGGTGCGGGAACACGTTGTCCTTGTACTCGCCCAGCGGCCGGTAGTACACGCCGCCGAGGATGTGGAACAGCAGGATCTGCTCCTGCGCCGCCAGCCGCGACGGCAGCATCTGCGACCAGCTCGCTTCGCTCTGCCCCGCACTGCCCGTCGGTGCCGGCATGCCGCCCGTGCCTGCGCTGAAGGGCGCATACGTCATCACCGAGTACTGCGGAAAGTTCACCGCCGCGTGCTGCGCGCTGGCGTTGAAGATGATCGCGGTCAGCACGTCGACGAGTTGCGCGCGTGTGGTGATGGGGCGGAAGCCGTGCACCTTGCCGCTGGTTGCGAGCTCGGTGGCCCAGGCCTTGAGCTCGTAGTCGCCGGTCACGTCGCCGTCGCTCAGATAGTAGGTGGCCACGTAGTCGCCCACCCACTGCGCGATCGCGTTCCACACCAGCAGCGCATCGTCGCGGTAGGGGTAGTCGGGCAGCGCCGCCGCGTCGTCCACGCCGCGCGTGCGCAGGTCGTTGGGCAACATCATGCGGTCGTAGAAGTCGTAGGCCAGCCGGTCGCGGCCGCATTGCTGCTGCAGCGTCTCGATGGGCGCGGCAAGGATCACGTCGCCCGTGGTCAGCGGCGCCATGATGATCAGCGTCGCGGCCTCGTTGATGAACATCGCGCCCTCGAGGTGCGGCGACAGCAGCCGGCTCAGCGGATGCGCGGTCGCGAACTGGCGCTGCGTGGCCATCGCGAAGGCCTCCGACATCAGGTGCGTGCGGCCCAGGTGCACGAACATCTCGTGGTAGTTGAAGTCGGCCACCTGCACGGCGGTCTTCGCCGATTGCCAGGCCCACCAGGCCTCGGCGTTGGCGGTGTCGTCCACGCGCAGGAAGATCGGGGCGAGCGTCGGCTCCTGTCCGCACTGGATCGCGACCGGCACCAGGGAACGGCCGGTCTTCGGCCGTGCGAACAGCGCGATGGGCGCGTGGATGTAGCCGGTGCCCGTGAGCGGCTTGGCCTGCGGGCCGGCCGGCGCCATGTCGCCCAGGCCTTCGTAGTCGAGGATGTAGAGGCGGCCCGAGGCGGCCGCGTCGGCGAGGCTGTCGCCGGCGCCCATCACCTGGCGGTACTGGGCGTCGCTCAACGGGAACTTGGCCGGCAGCGCCGTCGCCCGCTGGATCAGCGTCGGGTTGGGGCCGGCCACGCGCATGGCCGCGAACAGGTCGTTGTCGTGCAGCAGCTGCGAGATGGCCGGCTTCTCGATGGTGACGAACAGCGCGTCGTACTGCGCCACCGTCTTCGGTCCGTTCAATGCGCCCAGCGGGCCTTGCGAGAGCAGGTCGTGATGGATCTGCCTGAGCTGCGTGCCGATGTCGCCCGCCGTGCTGGTGAGAGTGGCAAGCAGGTTCAACACCGTCGCGGGCAGCGTGAGCAATCCGCCGTTGGCGGCCAGCAGTTGGTCGAAGCTGGCCTGCAGCCCGGCGAGGCGCGTGCGCAGGTTGTCGAGCGACTGCAGGCTGCCCGAGGCCAGCGCGCTGGTGGCGAACGAGGCCGCGAAATTGGTGACGGCTTCGAGCGCCTTCGAGAGGGTCGCGAGCTGGTGTTCGAGCGCCGGCAGTTCGCCCGGCGGCACCACCGCGCCCATCGGTACGCCAGCCAGGTTGATGTGCGATTCGGTCCAGAGGTAGGTCGACTGCCGCCCCACCAGTTCGAGGCGCCGCAGCGTGGCGCTGATCGGGTCGATCTTCTGCGGCAGCGTGGGCTTGGGCACCGGCAGGGCCGCCGAGGCGGTGGAAGGCCTGCCGGCCAGCAGGCCCAGGCCGCCCGCCGAGGCCGACCATTTGAGGATGTCTCTGCGTTTCATCGGGAGCGTTCCCTGTTGTAGTGAGTCTTTGGGGAAGGCCGACGAGGGGTTCGGCCACCAAATAGAACGCTCGTTCTATTTGGTGGGCGGATTCTGCGGAGGGGCTCTGGCGTTGGCAATGAGGGTTGGTGCCTAGCCTGGAGGCGCGCTCCCGGTGCTAGCGCGAGCGCTGGCGTCAGGCCGTATGCGGGTGCCGTGCGCCGTCGTAGAGCGTGCGCGCCAGGTCGCGATGCCTTGCCAGCAGCGGTGCGAGCGGCATGCCGGTGAACTCTCCGTCGCGGATGCGAACCGCCCCATTGATCACGCTCAGCGACACCGTCCCCGGCGTGCAGAACACCAGCGCCGCCACCGGGTCGTGCCCGGCACCCGCATGCGCCACGCCGCGCAGGTCGAAGGCCACGATGTCGGCCGACATGCCCGGCGCGATCGCGCCGATGTCGTCGCGCCCCAGCACGCGCGCACCGCCCAGCGTGGCGATCTCCAGCGCCTCGCGCGCCGTCATCGCCGCCGGGCCGTAGCCCACGCGCTGCAGCAGCAGGGCCTGCCGCGCTTCACCGAGCATGTGCGCGCCGTCGTTCGACGCGCTGCCGTCCACGCCCAGTCCCACGGGCACGCCCGCGCGGCGCATCGCACCGATGGGCGCGATGCCCGAGGCCAGCCGCATGTTGGAGCAGGGGCAGTGCGCCACGCCCGTGCCGGTGCGGCCGAACAGCGCGATGCCAGCCTCGTCGAGCTTCACGCAGTGCGCGTGCCACACGTCGCGGCCGACCCAGCCCAGGTCTTCGGCGTATTCGGCCGGCGTCATGCCGAACTTCTCGCGCGAGTACGCCACGTCGTTGTCGTTCTCGGCCAGGTGGGTGTGCAGCGACACGCCGCGCTCGCGCGCCAGTTCGGCCGACAGGCGCATCAGGTCGCGCGACACCGAGAACGGCGAGCAGGGCGCGAGCACGATGCGGCGCATCGAATGCCGCGACGCGTCGTGCCAACGGCCGATGAGCCGCTCGCTGTCGCGCAGGATGGCTTCCTCGGTTTCCACCACCTCGTCGGGCGGCAGACCGCCGGCGCTGCGGCCCACGCTCATGCTGCCGCGCGCCGCATGAAAGCGCATGCCCATGGCATCGGCCGCCTCGATCGAATCGTCGAGCCGCGAGCCGTTGGGAAACAGGTAGAGGTGGTCGCTGGTGGTGGTGCAGCCCGAGAGCATCAGCTCGGCCATCGCGGTTTGCGTCGACACGCGGATCATCTCGGGCGTGAGGCGCGCCCACAGCAGGTACAGGTTGGTGAGCCAGCCGAACAGTTCCGCGTCCTGCGCCTCGGGCACGGCGCGGGTGAGGCTCTGGTACATGTGGTGATGCGTGTTGACCAGGCCGGGCATTACGACGTGGCCGTACATGTCGATGGCCTCGGCCTGGCCGTTGCGCAGGGCGTCGAGGTAGACGATGGGCAGCTCGGCGGTGGGGCCCGCCCAGGTTATCGCAGGGCCATCGCACACCACGGCGCCGTCGGCGATTTCGCGCCGCGCGGCGTCCATGGCGACCAGAACGTCGGCATGTCGAAGGATCTTCAGCATGCCGGCATTCTTGCCTGCGCTCAGAGGTCGGGCAAGCCCATCGCCGGATCGCTCACCGTGTGCTTGCCGGTTTCCACGCGGCCCGCAAAGCGGCGGTAGTAGGCCGGGTCGGCATCGCAGGTGACTGCGAAGTCGTACCACTGGCCGCTGCTCGCGAGCTCCCAGTGCTGATCGGTGGTGGCGCCGCCGTTCACTGTCGCGGTCCACGGACCGTCGTTGCGATAGGCCTTGGCAGTGACGGTGAACCTGCAGGCCGCCTTGCCGTCGTTGCGCATGCTCAGGTAGACATTGCCGTTGGTGATGTCGTAGCACACGCGAACCTCGGGCGCCGCGGCATCGCCGGCGCGCAGCGTGCCGAGGTCGCCTTTGAAGTGGCGATGAAAGCCGCTCGGCCCGAGCACCCACAGGTCGTAGCGCCCGCCATCGTCGGCCATCGCGGCCCAGGTGTCGTCGAGCCGCTTTCCTGCTTCCACCATGTAGCGGCGCGGCAGGCGGTCGAGGTGCAGCTTGTCGTACACGTGGAACACCGCCGCGGCCTTGCCGGTGTTGGCGAACAGCAGCTGCAGTTTGCCGTTGACCGCGTCGGCCTTGGCGCTGGTGTGCAGTTCATACGGCAAGGCGCGCGAGGGGCGCGTGCCCGTGGCCTGCTGCGGCAGCGCGGGCGTGAGCGGCAGCGGCACCTGCGCGAGCGCTTGCTGGTCGGCGCGCAATTGGTCCGCCTGGGCCTTGGTGCGGCGCCCGGCGAGCGTGGGCAGTACTTCGTTGTTGGGCGTGGCGAAGTTGAAGGCGCTCGTGAGGTCGCCGCACACCGCGCGCCGGAACGGGCTGATGTTCTTCTCCACGACGCCAAATCGCGCCTCGAGGAAGCGCAGCACCGAGGTGTGGTCGAACACCTGCGAGTTGACCCAGCCGCCGCGGCTCCACGGCGAGATGACGTACATCGGCACGCGCGGGCCCGGGCCATAGACGCGGCCGTCCGCAGGCGCGACGGTGGTGCCCACGAGGGGGTATGTGTGGCGCTCGAAGGCGATGTCGCTGTCGGACAGCGTGGTCTTGCCCGCGGCGCTCTTCGGGTCGGCGGGGTCGGCCAGTGAAGGCGCCGAGGGCGACGGCACGTGGTCGAAGTAGCCGTCGTTCTCGTCGAAGTTGACGATGAAGACCGTCTTGCTCCACACATCGGGCGATGCGGTGAGCGCGTCCAGCACCTGCTGGATGTACCACGCGCCCTGCACCGGGCTCGAAGGACCGGGGTGCTCGGAGTAGGTGGCGGGCGCCACGATCCACGACACCTGCGCCAGCTTGCCGTTGAGGACGTCCTGCCGGAAGGTTCCCAGCAGGCCGCCGTCGGGCATGGTGTTGGCGATGCCCTTGTAGAGCGGGTTGCCGGCATCGTCGCTGGCGGGGTCGTAGGCCGGCAGCGTCACGCCGTCGGGCGGGCTGGCGTCGCCGTCGTAGCGCATGTCGTTCTTGCCCGAAGCCTTGTTGGCCACGCGGTACTGCCGGAAGCCCGCCAGCGGGTTGTCGGTGAAGTTGTCGGGCAGGTTCTGGTAGAGCATCCAGCTGACCTTGGCGTCCTGCAGGCGCTCCGGATAGGTCTTCCAGTTGCAGCCGTAGGTGGTCGAGTCGACACCGGGGTTGCTTACCGGGTCCCATGGGAACCGGAGGTTCTCCCAAGTGTTGTCTATCGACGAGAGGCCCGCGAGGCCGGCGCCCGTTTCGCCCGATGGGCCGTTGGTGCCGCTCCAGTGGAACAGGCGGTTCGAGTTGGTGCCGGTGTGCATGCCGCAGTGGTAGCTGTCGCACACGGTGAAGGCGTTGGCCAGCGCGTACTGGAACTGCACTTCGGCTTCCTGGAAGTAGCCCATCGAAGCGGTGGTCTTGTACTTGGGCCATTGGCTGAGGCGGCCGCCGTCCCAGGCGTTCTGCGCGTCGTTCCACGAGTGCGGCGTGCCGCTCACGCGTTGCGCGTTGCCCTTGGTCTGGTCGAGGTGATAGGGCAGCACCAGCTTGCCGGTGGCATCGCTCTGCTGCCACACGCTGCGCCCGCCGGGCAGCGGAATGGTGAAGCGGTCGCCGAAGCCCCGCACGCCCATGAGCGTGCCGAAGTAATGGTCGAAGGAGCGGTTTTCCTGCATCAGGATCACGACGTGCTCGACGTCCATGATCGTGCCGGTCTTGTTGTTGGCGGGAATGGCGAGCGCGCGGCGGATGCTTGGCGGAAAGGCATTGAGCGCGGCGGCGGCGATGCCGGTGGTTGCGGCGCCCGTGAGGAATTTGCGGCGGGTGGTCATGGTGTTGTTCCTGGCAATGCTCACGGTGCGCAGCGCATCTCGGGCTTCACGGTGTTGTCGGGTGGGGTGGGTGTCGTGGGCGTGGGCGTCGTGGGCGTGGCCGGGGCCGTCGGCGTGCCGCCGAAGAAGCCGCCGCCGCCACTGCCGCCCCCGCAGGCCGAGAGCGCGCAGGCCAGCAGCAGCACGGGCGCAAGCCGCGTGCCGGGGAAAAGAAGTCGCATGGAATCGGTCCTTTGTTATGTGGGTCTGGAAGGCGCGACAGGAGCGCGCACCCGGGCCCACAAGACTAGGGAGAACCCGTTACCGGGCGGTTAACTTGCAGTGACGCAGCGAAGTCAGGCGCGTGACAACGCACCGCCGGGCGGGCGCTTTCGGGAACGGCGGAATGACGGCGTGGCGCGGCCTGGCGCCGCGTTCGAGCCCGGGCTCAGGGCTCGTTGCTGATACCGCTGGACACATGTCCGGCGGGCACGTGCCGCGAGGCCGCATCGACGTGGCCGGTCTGGTCGTCGAAGAAGAAATCGGGCTCGAACTCGCGCAGGAATTCGCCCTTGGGCAGGCCGCCCAGGAACATGGCCTCGTCGACGCGGATGTTCCACTTCATCAGCGTGCGAATGGCGCGCTCGTGCGCCGGTGCGCTGCGCGCGGTGACCAGCGCGGTGCGAATGCGCATCTGCGCGTTGCCCGCCATCTGCAGCCGGTGCAGCGCCATCAGCAGCGGCTTGAAGGGGCCTTCGGGCAGCGGCAGATCGGCCTTGCTGAGTTCGTGCGCCTGGAAGGCGTCGAGCCCCTCGGCCTGGAATACGCGCTCGGCCTCGTCGGAGAACAGCACCGCGTCGCCGTCGAAGGCAATGCGCACTTCGTTCGGCCATGCATCGCTGGCCTTCACCGATTCGACCAGCACCCGCGCGGCCGGAAAGCCCGCGATGAGCGCCTCGCGCACGTCCTGCGCGTTGACCGACAGGAACAGATGCGCGCGCAGCGGGCGCAGGTAGCCGAAGGGCGGGCGGCCCTGCGTGAACACGCCGCGCTGCAGCTTGATGTCGGCAGCCGCGCTCGACTTGAAGATGCGCATGCCCGAGACCGGATCGTTGCGCGAAAGAATTACCACCTCGACGCGCTGCACGCCGTCTTCGTTGAAGCGCAGCAGTTTTCGGATCAGCGAGTAGGCGATGCCGGGCGCGGCCGGCACGTCGATGCGGTCGAGCTGCAGCTTCATGTAGCCCTCGTTGTCCCCGGCCTCGAAGATCTTGTTTTCTTCTTCGAGGTTGAACAGGGCGCGCGAGGAGATCGCGACCACGAGCTTGTCTTCGAGGGTGACTGGCATGAGCGTGCGGTGGGTTCAGGTCGCCTGGTCGGGCGCGTAGTAGAGCGTATCCGACCAGTAGCCCAGGCCCAACTCGCGCAGCGGCGCCTCGATGCTCTCCTGGGACGGCGTTAAAACGCGCTGCCAGAAATTCTTCTTCTTCGGCGCGAGCTCGGCCACGGTGGCTTCGATCTCGGCGTCGATGTTCTGCACGTCCTTCAGCAGGTCGGCGGCCTGCTCGCCGAGCGGTGCATCGCCCATGTCGAGGATCTCGGCGCACTCCAGCACGAAGTAGCCGTTGCGGTCGGCGTGATTGTTCAGGAAGTCGAGCGCCTGCTTGCACAACGGCGCAACCGCCGGATGGTCGATGCGCGCGAGAAACTGCTGCAGCCGGTCGATGCCCGCGCCGGCGCGGCCCGCGAGCGCGGTGGGTTCGGGCACGTTCCAGATCATCGAGCGGCACAGCCGCACGTCCGCTGACACCAGCAGCCGGTAGACCAGCGGAATGGCGTAGCTGCGCTCCGAGATGCCCTTGACCTGCCGTGGATCGTCCTTCTCGGGATCGGCTCCCGGCACGAAAGGACTGGCGAACAGGTAGCTGCGATTGGCCATGGCGGCGAGGCTCCCGCTATTTGACGAACTGGTTCAACTGGATGATCGGCAGCATCACGGCCAGCACGATCAGCATCACCACGCCGCCCATCGCCACGATCAGCAGCGGCTCGAGGATGGTGGCCAAGTGCATCGCGCGGCGCTGCACCTCGGCGCCGAGCTGGTTGGCCGCGCGCTGCAGCATCAGCGGCAGGGTGCCGGTCTGCTCGCCCAGGCGCGCGAACATCGACACGAGGCCCGGAAAGCGCTTCTTCTGCGCGAGCGCCGAGGCGAGCGGCGCGCCTTCGCGCACGAGCACCAGCGCATCGAGCGCGTCGGCGCGCATTGCGCGGTTGCCCAGCGTCTCGGAGGCGGCCTGCAGCGCGCGCAGGATCGGTACGCCGGCGGTGGCCAGCATGGCGAGCGTGCTGGCGAAGCGCGCCGCGTTGTAGCCACGCGCGAGCTTGCCGACCAGCGGCAGTTTGAGCCAGGCTGCATCGAACTTGAGACGGAAAGCCTCCTGCGCCAGCGCCACGCGCGCACCGATGGCCGCGAGCACCACGCCGCCCAGCATCCACCAGCCGTAGTTGCGCACGCCCGCGCTCAGCGACAGCATCACGGTCGTGAGAAAAGGCAGCGAGCGCTTGGTGCCCGCGAACACCTGCGCCACCTGCGGCACCACGTAGCTCACGAGGAAGATCACGATCACGATCGCCACCAGCGTGACGATGGCCGGGTACAGCGCCGCGCCGATCAGCTTTTGCTGAAGTGCCTGCCGCTCTTCGAGATCGTCGGCCAGGCGGTCGAGCACGAGTCCGAGGTTGCCGCTTTGTTCACCGGCGCCGATCACGGCGGTGTAGATGGGCGAGAACTCGCGCGCGTGCGCCGACAGCGCGCGCGCAAACGGCGAGCCCGCGTTGACCTCGGCACGCAGCGAGGCGACGAGGTTGCGCTGCGGTTCCGACTCGGCTTCGTCGGTGAGCGCGGTCAGCGCACGTTCCAGCGGCAGGCCCGACGAGACGAGCCCCGCGAGCTGCCGCGTCCACACCGCGAGGCCGGTGGAATTGAAGACGCGCTTGCCGCCGCCGAGCCAGCGGCCGAGGCCGCTGCGCTGGCCGGTGCCGTTGACGTGGTCGCTGCCGACCGGCTTGACCGACAGCGGAATGAGTGCCTGCGCCCGCAGCAGGCTGCGCGCGCTGCGGGCGGTGTCGGCCTCCAGCACGCCTTCGCGCGACTGGCCGCTGGCGTCGATGGCTTCGAAGGAATAGGCGGGCATGGCGGAACGGGAGCCTAGTCCCGCGTGACGCGCAGCAGCTCGGCGCGCGAGGTGATGCCGGCCTGCACCAGCCGCTCGCCGTCCTCGCGCATCAGGCGCAGGCCGCCGCGCGCGCCGGCCTGCAGCAATTCGCTTTCGGCCGCCTTGCTGTGGATCAGGCCCTGCACGGTCTCGTCGGCCACCAGCAGTTCGAAGATGCCGGTGCGGCCCTGGTAGCCGGTCTGGCCGCACGCCTCGCAGCCTGCCCCGGCACACACCGTGCACACCTTGCGCACGAGGCGCTGCGCGAGCACGCCGAGCAGCGACGAGCTCAGCAGGAAGGGCTCCACGCCCATGTCGGTGAGCCGTGTGACGGCGCTGACCGAGTCGTTGGTGTGCAGCGTGGCCAGCACGAGGTGGCCGGTCAGCGAGGCCTGGATGGCGATCTGCGCGGTCTCGAAGTCGCGGATTTCGCCGATCATGATCACGTCCGGGTCCTGCCGCAGGATGGCGCGCAGAGCCTTCGCGAAGGTGAGTTCGATCTTCGCGTTGATCTGCGTCTGGCCCACGCCCGGCAGCTCGTACTCGATCGGGTCTTCCACCGTCATGATGTTGCTGCGGCTCGCGTCGAGCCGGGCCAGCGCGGCGTACAGCGTGGTGGTCTTGCCCGAGCCCGTGGGCCCGGTCACGAGGATGATGCCGTGCGGCTGCGCAATGAGCTTCTCGAAGCGCGCGAGCGTGTCGCCCTGCATGCCCACCGATTCGAGCGTGAGCTTCGACTCGCTCTTGTCCAGCAGGCGCAGCACGGCGCGCTCGCCATGCGCACTGGGCAGCGTCGACACCCGCACGTCGACCGCGCGCGTGCCGATGCGCAAGCTGATGCGCCCGTCCTGCGGCAGCCGCTTCTCCGAGATGTCGAGGTCGGCCATGATCTTCAGGCGCGAGATCAGCGCCGCGTGCAGCGCGCGGTTGGGTTGCACCACCTCGCGCAGCGTGCCGTCGATGCGAAAGCGCACGGACGACGTGCGCTCGTAGGGCTCGATGTGGATGTCGCTGGCGCCGTCGCGCGCGGCCTGCGTGAGCAGCGCGTTCAGCATGCGGATGATGGGCGCGTCGCCCGCGCTCTCCAGCAGGTCTTCGACCGCCGGCAGCTCCTGCATCATGCGCGAGAGGTCTGCATCGCTCTGCACCTCGCTCACCACCGCGGCGGCGCTCGATTCGCCCTGCGCGTAGGCCGCGCTGATGCGTTGCGCCAGCGGGCCGTCGGCCAGCACCTCGAAGGCCTGCACGCCGTACTTGCGCGACACCTCGCCGACCGCGCTGCGCGCCGGGTGGCTCGACATCCACAGCGTGTAGCGGCCGTCGTCGGACTCCTCGAGCAGCAGTTGCTGGGCGCGCGCGAACGCGTAGGGAAGCGGATAGCGCATGGACATCAAGGCAGTTCGCGCGAGCTGACCGGGTCGGCCGTCGGCGGCAGGGCGCCGCGCAGCGGGCTCGGGGCCAGCTTGCGGTTGTCGGAGAGCGGCTGCGGCGGCGGAATGAGCTGCGTGCCTTCCATGCGGGTGCTGCCGCTGCCGCGGTTGTTCGAGCGCTGCAGTGCGGAGTCGGGCAGTACCGGCGCRGCGTTCACGCCGCGCAGCATGACGTTGTCGGTGTTCGGCTGCGTCTGCAGCTGCTGGCCGCGGATCTCGTCGTAACCGCAGGAACATCATGAGGTTGCTCTTGCTGCGCGTGCGGTTCTCGTTCTTGAACAGGTTGCCGAGCACCGGGATGTCGCCGGCCAGCGGCACCTTCTCGATGTTGTTGTTGTAGGTGTCCGAMAGCAGGCCGCCCAGCATGACCAGGCCSCCGTCTTCCACCAGCACGCTGGACTCGATCGAGCGCTTGTTGGTGGTCGGGCCGTTGGGGTTGCTCAGCGARTTCTGGTCGACGGTCGAGGTYTCCTGGAAGATCGTCATCCGCACCGTGCCGTTCTCGTTGATGGTCGGGCGCACGCGCAGGGTGAGGCCGACGTCCTTGCGCTCGACGGTGGTGAACGGGTTCACGCCCACCGAGCCCGAGGTGCTGGCATACGAGCCGGTGGGGAAGGGCACGTTCTGGCCGATGATGATCTTGGCCTCTTCGTTGTCCAGCGTCAGYAGGTTGGGCGTGGAGAGCACGTTGGCGTCGCCGTCGCTGTTGAAGAAGTTCGCGATCGCGCCCAGGATGTACTGGCCGCCGATCTTGCCGGCGATGCCGAGGTTCAGCCCCGGCTGGATCGACGTTGCCAGGCCGGCGGCATTGCGGGTGGCCAGCGCCTGGGTCAGCGCCAGGATGTTCGTCTTGTTCAGGCTGGAATTGGTGCCGATGACCGCGTTGTTGCCCAGCGCGCTCTGCCACTGCACGCCGAAGTTCGCGGCCTTGTTGGCGCTGACCTCGACGATCNTTCAGGCTGGAATTGGTGCCGATGACCGCGTTGTTGCCCAGCGCGCTCTGCCACTGCACGCCGAAGTTCGCGGCCTTGTTGGCGCTGACCTCGACGATSAGCGCCTCGATCATGACCTGGGCRCGGCGCCCGTCGAGCCGGTCGATCACCGCGCGCATCTGGCGGTATTGCGGCTCSGGYGCCGTGATGATCAGCGAGTTGGTCGACGGGTCGGCCTGGATCTGGCCGCCGGTGGASGGCTGGTTGGCGTTGTTGAGCGGGGCGTTGGCCGCGGCCGAACCGCCGCCCTGGTTGTTGTTCAGGTTCACCTGCATGGCCTGCGGCGCGTTCTGTTGCGGTACGGCACCGCCGCCTGCGCCACCGGCCGCGCCCGGCGTGGTGCTCTGCTGGTTCGCCGCCATCGCGGCGCGCAGCGTGGCCGCCAGCCGCACCGCATCNCGGCACCGCCGCCTGCGCCACCGGCCGCGCCCGGCGTGGTGCTCTGCTGGTTCGCCGCCATCGCGGCGCGCAGCGTGGCCGCCAGCCGCACCGCATCGGCGTTCTTCAGGTAGACCACGTAGATGTTGCCGGCTGCGCCGTTGCTGCTCTCTGCGGGCATGCGGTCGAGCTTGTCGACCAGCGTGCGCACCAGTTGCGCCCGTGCAGGATTGGCCGCGCGCAGGATCAGCGAGTTGCTGCGCGGATCGGCCTGCAGCGTAGTGTGGAACGACGTGTCGGCCACGCCCGGTGCGGCGGCGCCCGCCGCACCCGAGCCGCCGCCGTCGACGAGACGGGTGATCAGCGGCAGCATGTCGGTGGCGATCGAGTGCTTGAGCTGGATGATCTCGATGTCGGACGCGTTTGGCACGTCCAGCGACGCGATGATGCGCGCCAGCCGGCGCATGTTGTCGGCGTAGTCGGTGATCACGAGCGAGTTGTTGCCCGGGTTCACGTTGATGGTGTTGTTCGGNGAGCGACGCGATGATGCGCGCCAGCCGGCGCATGTTGTCGGCGTAGTCGGTGATCACGAGCGAGTTGTTGCCCGGGTTCACGTTGATGGTGTTGTTCGGCGGAATCAGCGGGCGCAACACCGGCAGCAGGTTGTTCGGCGACTCGTAGTTGAGCCGGAAGATCTGCGTGACGATCTGGTTGCTGCCGCTCGACGCGGTGGCGCTGATGGAGGTGTTGACGGTGCCGCTCTGCAGCTTGGCGCTGGCCTCGGGCACCACCTTGTAGAGGCCGTCGGCTTCTACCAACGCGAAGCCCCGCAGCCGCAGCGCCGCGGCAAACTGGTCGAAGGCGGCGGCCGGCTGGATCGCACGGTCGGTGACCAGGTTCATCGTGCCCTTGACGCGCGGGTCGACCACCACGTCGCGGCCCGTGACCACCGCCATGGTGCGGGCCACGGCCTCGATGTCGGCATTGGCGAAGTTCAGCGTGATCGGCCCGCCGCGAACAGGCGCCGTCGCGGCGTCTGCCGGTGCGGATGGCTCCGGCGACCGTGTCTCGGCAACGGTCTGCAGCGTGACCCGCAGCGAATTGCCTCGTATCTCTGCCTTGTACGGCGTCGGCTGCCTGAGATTCAATACCACCCGGCTGCGCTCGCCTGCCTGAACCACATTGATCGAGCGCAGGTTGGGTTGATTCACTTCGATGGCTGCGCGTCCGACATCGTTTGCGACCCCGGGGAAGTCCAGCGCGATGCGCGCGGGGTTTTGGACGGAAAACCCGCTGGGCACGGCGGCGAGCGATTGCGCCAGATCGATCTGGATCACCTCGACGCCCTGTTGGATGGAGCCTGCGACCGCCTTGATCGCATTTTGCGCACAGGCGGCGCCGAACGCGCCGGCCGCGAGCAGGCTTAAGCACACGGCGCGAACGCTGCGCGCAATGACGATCGACCTCCTCATGCGCCAGCGCCGAGACAACCTGTGGTTATCCTGCAATCGAGAAGGGAGGAATCATCGTGGCACGCACCAGGCGCGCGGGAAAAAGGAGCATGAGATACAGCATCAACGGCGGTTTAAATTTGGATGTCGATCACACGCCGCTGCGGCTTTGTCGACCCTGAGAGTCGCATTCCGCATTCACTGCCCGTCTCGCCCACAAAAGATGCGGATCTTCCGGCGACGAGGGCACATGTGTCATTTGGTAACATTGAGTGCCGATTGTCCACCGAAACGTGCACTTTGCGCCACCCATGAGAAATGGAATTCTGAAACTCAGCTTTCGGGGTAATTGCCGAGGGCACAGAATGGCAGACCGCCCGCCCTCATGTTGATGACGCTCACTTCCTTCGCCCCCGTACTGCCCACGCTGCGGCTCGCGTTCGCGCTGTCGATGGGTGCGGTGGTCTTGCTCGGCATCACCCGCATTGCATATGCGCTGCAGGAGGCGTCATGACCGGGTTTGCCTTGTTCGAAACTTCCATCGGCATGTGCGCCTTGGCCTGGGGACCGCACGGACTGGTCGGCGTGCAACTGCCCGCCGACAAGGGCGAGGCAGCCACGCGGGCGCGGATGAAGCAACGCTTCCCGGAACTGAGCGAAAGCCCGCCGAGCGAGGCGGCGCAACGCGCCATCACGGCCATCCAGGGCCTGCTGCAAGGCGAACACGACGACCTGGGCCACATCGAACTCGACATGCGCGGCGTGTCGGAGTTTCACCAGCGCATCTACGCGATCGCGCGGCGCATTCCACCTGGGCAGACGCGCACCTATGGCGAGATCGCCGAGGAACTGGGCGACAAGGGCCTGTCGCGCGCCGTGGGCCAGGCCATGGGCCACAACCCGTTCGCGCCCGTGGTTCCTTGCCATCGGGTTCTGGCGGCGGGCAACAAGCCCGGCGGCTTCTCGGCCGGCGGTGGCGCGCTGACGAAGCTGCGCATGCTCGACATCGAGGATGCGCGGCCTAACGGGATGGCTTCGCTTTTTTAGCGGCGTTTCCCCGCAGATCAGGTGACCGGCACCGGCAACCGGTGCAGCCCCGCGATGCGCGACGCGAAGATGATTGCCGCCTGCAGCACGAATCCCGCGAGCGCCAGCAGCAGACAGGCCGGCTCGCCCCAAGCGGCCCCGACCATGCCGCCCAGCGCTGCGCCGATGGGCCGCGCCCCCGCATTGATCGTGAGGAACACGGCCGACACCCGGCCCAGCATCGTCGCTGCGGTCACGCTCTGGCGCAGCGTGGTCGTGGTAATGACCCACACCATCGGACCCGCGCCGAACAGAAAGAACGAGAGCGCGGCCAGCGCGGCGGTCGGCACGACGAGCGTGGCCGCCATCGTCGCCGCTGCAACAACCGCGACCGCGGGCCCGACCTGGATCGCGCGGCCGAACGCCAGACGCGCCACTGCGCGCGGCGTCAGCAGCGCGCCGACGACCATGCCCGCGCCGTACATCGCCAGCGTGAAGCCGACCGCCTGCGCGCCCAGGCCAAGCACCCGCACTGCATAGGGCACGTAGCCGGCCTGCAGCACGAACCACGAGATGTTGAAGACCGCGCCGGTCATCAGCATCGGGCGCAGCATCTCGTGTCGCCAGACGAAGCGCGCGCCGTCGCGCACCTCGAGCAGCGGATGCCGTCCGGAGGCGGGTGCGCGCGGCACCTCGCCCAATCGCAGCAGCAGGCCCACGGCCGCCACTGACAGCACCGCAGCCAGAACGAACGCGGCAGGCGCACCGGCCCACGCCACCAATGCGCCCGCGAGCGCGGGGCCGGCGGTGAATGCTGCGCTGCGCGCCAGTTCGAGCCGTCCGTTGGCCACGGCGAGCGCCTCACGCGGCACGAGTGCCGGCACCAGCGCGGGCGCCGCGACGCTGAAGCCTACGGTGCCGACAGCGCCCAAAAATCCGAGCACCGCCAGCCAGCCGATGCTGAGCTTCGATGCGAACACCATGGCGAGAAGCACCAGCAGCGACATCGCCCGCAGCCCCTCGGCCCACACCATCAGCCGCCGCCGCGACATACGGTCCGCGAGCAGGCCCATGGGCATCGAGACCAGCAGGAAGGGCAGCGTCTGCACCGCCGCGAGAAAGCCGATTTCGCCCGGCCCTGCGCCAAGCGCCAGCACGGCTACCAGCGGCACGGCCGCAAGGCTCAGCTGCTCGGCGGACTGCGCGGCAAGGTTGGACCAGGCCAGGTTCTGGAAGGAGCGGGGGAGGAATGTAGGGGGCATGCACGCATCTTGCGAGCAGCGAGCTCGTGGCGCCGGCCGTTTCCGGACGCACGAGCATCCGCCGCACGCTGATCGACTACGCGCCCTGGGCCTGCATCTCCATGAGCCATTCGGCCACGTACGCCGCTTCCGGCGCGGCATCGGGCGCCAGGCCGTAGTAGTACCGCTCCAGCGTCATGCGCAGCATGGGCAGCGGCGATTGCAGGCGGCCCGAGGCCAGGTCGTGCGCCACCAGCGAGGTGGGCGCCAGCGCGATGCCAAGCCCGTCGACCGCTGCCTGCAGCACGAAGTGCAGATGGTCGAACTGCAGCCGGCCCGCCGGCCGCGTGCGCGGCGCGCCGACCTGCTTCCTCCAGGCGTCCCAGTCGTCCTTGCGCGTGCGGGCTGACAGCAGCACGTGCGAGGTGAGCGCGCGCAGGTCGCCCAGCGGATGGGTCTTGAACAGCGAAGGTGCACCGACCACCAGTACCTCGTCTTCGAGAAAGGGCTGCACCTCCATCGAGGAGGGCCAGCCTTCGAGGCCCCGGCGCACCGCGATGTCGAAGCTGCCGACGGCCTGTTCGGGCATGACGGTGCTGGTGACGACCTGCGGCTCGATGTCGGGGTAGCGCTCGACGAAGGAGGGCAGGCGTGGAATGAGCCAGCGCACCGCGAAGGAAGGGCGCACGTTGATCCGCACCGCGCGGGCCGCCCCTTGCGACTGCAGCGCCCGCGCCGCCGCGCCGATCTGCGCGAGAGCCGGTTCCACCTCCGCGAAGAACTGTTGTCCCTCGGCAGTCAGCGCCACCTGCCGGATGCGGCGCTCGAACAGCGCGACGCCGAGGAACTCCTCCAGGCTCTTGATCTGCCGGCTCACCGCGCTGTGCGTGACGTGCAGCTGGAGCGCCGCACGCGTGAAGCTCAGGTGGCGTGCCGCGGCGGTAAAGGCGCGCACGGCGTTGAGGGGAGGCTCTCGAAGCGGCATGCGTGCAATTTTCTCACGCATGACAGGCGTTAATGTCGTTTGTCGGCGAAGCAGGCGGCGGCGCACCATCAGGGCTCGATGTCTCGCACCCAACCCGCTTCCAGCCCCACGTCCACCGACCTGAATTCCCGCCACGCGGCGATGGCGCTTGGCCTTTCACTGCCGGCCGACGTGGTGCTCTACCTGCTGCTGCCGATGTACGCCAGCCAGTTCGGCGTGACGCTCGCCGAGGCCGGCATGCTGCTCGCGGCCAACCGGCTGGTGCGCATCGCCGGCTATGGTTTCGTCGCGCGCTTCTACGCCCGCAACGGCGACCGGCTGACCTGCACCATTGCGGTGGCGGCGGCTGCCGTGTGCGGCTTGGGCTACGCCACGCTTTCGGGCTTCTGGGCGCTGCTGCCGTTGCGGCTCATTTGGGGCCTGTGCTTCGCGATGCTGAACCTGTCGACGCAGGCCCTGGCCACAGCCGACCCGATGGGTGCGGCGCGGCGCAACGGACGCTCGCGCGCCTTCATCGCGATGGGGCCGGTGCTGGCGCTGCCGCTGGGTGCGCTGCTGGCGCACTGGACCGGGCCGCGCGCGATCTTCGGCATCCTCGCGGCGTTCTCGCTGCTCGCGTGTTTCGTCACTCGGCGGCTGCCGGTGGCGCCGCACCCCGTCGGCAAGCCGGGGCGGCGCTTTACGCGGCCCAACAGCCTCGATGGATGGTCTTTCATGGAAGGGCTGACGCTCGACGGGCTCTTCATCGTCGGCCTGTCCTACCTCGGCAAGGACCTGCTGCCGGGCGGCGCGGTGATCGTGGCCGGCGTGCTGATGGCGCTGCGTTATCTGGCGGAGATTCTGTTGAGCCCGGTCGGCGGACACATGGCAGAGCGCTTCGGCGCGGAGCGCCTGCTTGTGAGCCTGTCGCTCTTCACCGCCATCGCGCTCGTGGGCTTCGGCCTTGGCTGGCTGTGGAGCTGTGCGGCACTGATCGTGGTGCTGCGCGCTTTGCAATTGCCGTTGTTGCCACCCATCGTGGCCCGCCGCACGCCCGGCCCGGAGCGCGTGCAGGCGCTGGCTGCGCGCTCGGTCTGGCGCGACATCGGCGCCGGCGCCGGTCCACTGATCGCGGGCCTCCTGCTGCCGATTGCGTCACCGGCATGGATCTACGGTGTGGCTGCCTCGCTGCTCGCGCTGATGGCGCTGGCCTGCGGCTGGAGCGCATCGCCACAATCCGCCAACATCCGGCAAGAAAGCACATGACAACCTCCCACGCCATCGAAACCGTCGCCCAGCTCGAAGCCCTGTTCGGACAACCCGTCGAGGCTTCGCTGAAGAAGGAGGTGCCCTACCTGCATCCGGGCTACCAGGCGCTGATTGCCGCGTCGCCTTTCGCGGTGCTCGCCACCATCGGCCCGGACGGGCTGGATGCTTCTCCGCGCGGCGATCCGCCAGGCTTCGTCGCGGTGCAGGACGAGAAGACGCTGCTGCTGCCCGAGCGCCGCGGCAACAACCGCATCGACAGCCTGCGCAACATCGTGGCCGACCCGCGCGTGGCGCTGCTGTTCCTGATACCCGGGGTGGGCGAGACGCTGCGGGTGAACGGCAGGGCGCACGTCACGGTCGAGCCTGAGTTGCTTGAGCGCTTCGCAATGGACGGCAAGCCGCCGCAATGCGTGATCCGGATCGCCGTGGAAACCGTGTTCTTCCAGTGCGCTCGCGCAATCCAGCGCTCCAAGCTGTGGGCGCCGCTGCCGGCGGACGCGAAGCGCGAGGTGCCGACGCCCGGCGAGCTTCTTTCGGCGCTGACCGAGTCGGCGTTCGACGGGGAGACGTATGACCGGGAGCTGCCGGCGCGGCAGCGGGCGACCTTGTACTGACGGCCTGTTCTGGCCGCCCATGAAAAAAGCCCGCATCAGCGGGCTTCCTGGAGCGGGTCTACACCGACAGAATCAACGCACCCAGTGGCAAACGCGGTGGTGATGACGTGCGTCCCACTTGCACACCTTGTGCTTTTTCGGGTGGTACGGCGCGGCCGAGGCGATGCTCGGCGCCAGCATGGCGAGGCCGGCGAATGCAAGGATGCTGGAGAGGATGAGCTGCTTGGTCTTCATGGGGTTCTTTCTAAGCAAAGACATCGAAGGAATGCGTCGTTCCAGGCGCTCTTGCAAAACGTGCCCGGGTCACGTCCAGATGACATTCCGAACCGCCTGGCGCATGAAATATTGCACAGGGCGGCTGCCGATGGCGGCACCGGGCCTCATGGCTGCCGTTGCTGCTGCGCCCTCATGATCTGGTGCCGCTGCCAGTAGTGCCCCGTGGCGGCCTTGAAGTTTTCCTTCTGCTTGCCCAGGCCCGCGAGCTTCACCTTGGTGGTGCGCGCGCCCAGCATGCCCTTGTCGTGGTGGGTGACGATGAGCGTGTCGCCGAAGCTGCCGTCCTTGTAGGTCAGGCCCTTGACTTCGTCCCACGCGATCGTCGAGCCGCCGTCGGCGCTGGGGTGCATGCCGGCGTAGGTGATGTCGATGCGGTCGCCGTTCTTCAGCGCGAAGCCGACCGGCGGAAAGTGCCGCAGCACGATGGCACGCTCTTCCTCGGTGGCCGGCTCGTAGCGGTAGGCCAGGCTCAGCTCGTGGTTCTGCACGAAGCGCTGCTCGTAGTCGCTCCACAGGCGTTGCTCGATAGCGGGGGCGGTCTCGATGTCATCGGCCCACGAGGCTTGCGGTGCGGTCGCGACGATGGCGCCGTAGGCGCTCTCGGGCACGTGGTGGCCGACATTGCGCATGCGCTCCAGCAGCGGAGGGTGGCTGTCGTAGGGGTGTGGCACGTCGGCGGTCTTCATCGCCTCGATGAACGCTTCGGAGCTGGCGTAAGGCGGCAGGCCGTCCGCCACGAAGCGGGCGATGCCCAGTGCGCCGTCATGCTCGCGGTTCTGCGCGAACAGCTTGCGCTCGACGTCGTTGCGGTAGCTCGCGTAGGCCGAGATTTTGATGAGCGACTGCACGATGGCATGCGGCGCCGTGAGGCCGGCGGCCACGCGGTCGGCCTTGTATTCGCGCTCGCGGCTGTCTCGCGCCAGGGCGAACGCGAAGATCATGCGGTACAGCCGCAGCAGGTAGTGCGCCACGATGGTGAGGCCGCCGCTGCGCATCTTCCAGGTGTACTGGTCGAACTGCTGCAGCTTGGGGCCGAGCGCCGCGCTGCTGCGGGTGTCGCCGCCGCCCAGGTGCGCCAGCTCGTGCGCGAGCACCGCATCGGCCTCGGCCTGGTCGAGCACGCGCAGCAGCGGAAGGCTGACGAACAGCGTGCGGCCCTGCAGGGTGCGGCCCCTGACTTCGCACGGCGCCTCGGTCACGAAGAAATTGGTGTCGATGCCGGCCACGATCTGGTCGGGCGGCGCGGTCTTCACGCGGCCCGCAAGTTGGCGGATGCGCTCCCACAGGCGCGGTGCGTCCGCCTGCGCGATCAGCTCGCCCTCGATCTCGTTGCCCCAGGGCAGCTTCTTGAACAGCGTGTAGATCGCGTAGAACACAGCGGCCCCGGCCATGATGCCCGCCAGCGCGATCAGCTTGACGTAGTAGCTCTGCCAGAAATAGGCCGTAAGCCAGAACGACAGCCACACCAGCATCGCGCTCTGCAGCACGACCTCGACCGCGCTCGACACCGTCATCAGCCGCCAGCCCGCAACGAAGCTGGCGTAGCGCAGCCCGCGGTTGGCGAAGGCCAGCGCGCCCAGCACCAGCGCCGCCGCGAGCAGCGCGGCACCGAGCACGATGGTCCAGATGGCGGCGCGGTCGGCCCAGTGGAACTGCCACTGCATGGAGTAGGGGCTGCACACCTTGTCGTGGAAATTCCTGTCTTCCGGCGCGGTGGCGTCGCAGGCCCTGGAAAGCGGATGGCTGCGATAGAAATCGGTGGCTTCGGCCTTGTCCTTGGACGAGAGCTGTGCATCGGCGGCGATGCGCTTCTCTATCGATTGCAGAAAGGCCGCGTCCTGCGAACGCAGCGCGTATTCGGTGAAGGCCAGCGTCGCCGCCGGAATGGCGAACAGCGACACGAGCGTGAGAACGAAAACGCGCAGGAGGTCTGCGTGGATCGTGCGGGCGAGGGCCATAAGGGTGCTGCTCCTGGATAGCGGATGCTGTGAGTTGTTGTGGGGGCGGTCCGGGAAGGCGATAGGGTAGCGGGTGCGGCGCGTGGAGTGAAGCCCGCTGCAACGTCAAGCGGCGCAGGGCACCGACCAGTCGGCGAGCAAGGTTATGCCCTTTGCATTCTTCTGTTTCGCGGGGTGCAGGTATAGCCTTGGCGATCATCCGTGGCCGCAGGCTTCATCATCACTTCTTCTGTGCTTTCTTCCCATTCCAGGCTCGCGGCCATTCGAGCAATCGTTTCGAGGAGTCGCATCGCATGAGTGCTGGGTCGAACGGACAGATGCTGGCAGCCACGCTGCCTTCGGTGGTGGCGGAGCTCAACTACCTGAAGGCGGGCCAGGGCCGGCCCGTGAGCTACACCTTCGAGCCGCCGCCAGGTACGCCCTGGGTGACTGGCGAACTGGAGCCGCGCCGCGTAACGATCCACGACGGCCGCCCGCTGGTGGCGCTGAACGAACTGACGCTGGACCGCAGCGGCTTCACGCAGATTTCGCATCGCAGCGCGCTCGCCGATTTCTCGCGTGATGCAACGATCCGCGACATCTACTACCGCGAGTCCGAGGCCTTGCTGCGCGACCTCACCGGTGCCGAGAAGATCGTCGTGTTCGACCACACGCTGCGTGACAGCGCACAAGGCTCGCGCCGCACGGCCGAACTGCGCGAGCCGGTGCGTCGCGTGCACAACGACCAGACTTTCGTTTCTGCGCCGCGCCGCGTGCGCGACCATCTGCCGCCCGAAGAGGCCGAGGAACGCCTGAAGCAGCGCTTCGCGATCGTCAACCTGTGGCGCCCGCTGGCCACTGTCGAGCGCTCGCCGCTTGCGCTGTGCGATGCACGCTCCATTTCACCGCAAGACATGGTGCCGAGCGACCTCGTCTATCCGGACAAGGTCGGCGAAATCTATTCCTTCACCTGGAACCCGAACCACCGGTGGTACTGGTTCCCGCGCCTGCGGCCCGACGAGGCGCTGCTGCTGAAGATCTACGACTCGCGCGAAGACGGCGTGGCGCGCTTCACCGCGCACACCGCGTTCGAAGACCCGACAGGTTCGCGCGAGGCGCCGCCCCGCCGCAGCATCGAACTGCGCGCGCTGGTGTTCTGGCCCGCCGGCAAGTAAGTCGAAACCGCTCATCCGAGCGAGGTCTTGCGGCCTCGCGCCTGCGCGATTCTTTGGCCAGGATTAGCTCTGGCGAGAAGCAGACCCCACGCCTGCAGCGATTGCCGTGCTTGACGACAATCGGTTCAATGCGTTCTTCCCCCTTCTTCAAGATGGCCCTGCTGCTGGGCCTGCTCTCGGCCATCGGGCCATTCGCCATCGACATGTACCTGCCGGCGCTGCCCGCCATCGGACAGAGCCTGCGCGCCGACATCGGCGCCGTGCAAATGAGCCTCACGGCCTTCTTCCTGTCGCTCGGCGCGGGCCAGTTGCTGTACGGGCCGATCTCTGACATGGTGGGCCGCAAGCCGCCGCTGTATGCGGGCCTGCTGCTGTTCGCGCTCGCCAGCGTGGGCTGCGCGATGGCGACCGACATCCAGACGCTGATCGTGCTGCGCTTCGTCCAGGGCCTGGGCGCCGCGGCCGGCATGGCGATCCCGCGCGCGGTGGTGCGCGACCTGCACACGGGCACCGATGCCGCACGGCTCATGTCGCTGCTGATGCTGGTGTTCAGCGTATCGCCGATCCTCGCGCCGCTCGCGGGCAGCGCGGTGATCGCGGTTGCGGGCTGGCGCGGCGTGTTCTGGGCCGTGACCATCGCGGCCGTCGCGGGCCTCGCGATGATGGTCAAGCTGCTCGACGAAACGCGCCCCGCCTCGGAACGCGTCGAAAGCAGCCTCGGCAGCGCGCTCTCGGCCTATTGGCTGCTGCTGCGCGACACGCACTACCTCGGCCTGGTGTTCATCGGCAGCTTCGCGATGGCGGGCTTCTTCACCTACCTCGCGAATTCGTCCTTCGTGATGATCGACCACTACGGCCTGTCGCCCGCGCTCTACAGCGTGGCCTTCGGCGTGAACGCGGCCGCCTTCATCGGGGCCTCGCAGTTCACCGGCTCGCTGGGCGAGCGCTACGGGCTGGTCAACCTCGTGAAGTTCGGCGTGGTGTGCTGCGGCGTTGCAATGCTCGCGATGTTCGCCTACTTCGCGATGGGCGGCGACAACCTCTGGGTGCTCATCGTGCTGTACTTCATCGCCTCGGGCTTCATGGGCCTGGTGATCCCGACCACCGGCGTGCTGGCGCTCGAGATGCACGGCGCCATCGCGGGCACCGCCTCGGCGCTGCTCGGTACGCTGCAGATGCTGACGGGCGCGCTGGCGATGGCGGTGGTGGGCTTCTTCACCGACGGCCGACCGCTGCCGATGGTGGCCGGCATGGCCGGCGGCGCGCTCATCGCGCTGGTGCTGACCTGGCTCACGCTAGGCGGCGTGGGCTCCGAACAGGCGCGCAGGGCGCAGCAGGCCTGATGAACACGGTGCGCGCAGGCGCCGGGCTCCCGGCGGTCGAAGAAGACGACAGCAGCAACGCGGGCCACAAGCCCGTCGACGGGCTGGCCATGCCGGAGCGCGGCTGGGCGATGCTGGTCATCATCCTCGGGCTGATCGTGGCGGTGCTCGACGGCACCATCGTCAACCTCGCGCTGCCGGGCATCGCGCGCGAACTGCAGGCCAGTCCGTCGCAGGCGATCTGGGTGGTCAACGCGTACCAGATCGCGACGCTGGTGATGCTGCTGCCGCTGGCTTCGCTGGGCGACCTCGTGGGCTACCGGCGCGTATACCTCGTGGGCATGGCGGTGTTCGCGCTGTCGTCACTGGCCGCAACCTTCGCCAATTCGCTCGGCACGCTGATCGCGGCACGCGCCTTCCAGGGGTTGGGTGCCGCCGGCATCATGAGCGTGAACGCGGCGCTGGTGCGGCTGACGTATCCGTCAGCGCAGCTGGGCAAGGGCATGGCCATCAACTCGCTGGTGGTCGCGACGTCTTCCGTGGCCGGGCCTTCGGTGGCCGCGGCCATCCTGTCGGTGGCCTCGTGGCCGTGGCTCTTCGCCATCAACGTGCCGCTGGGCATCGTCACCTTCGCGCTGGGCATGCGGGCGCTGCCGTTCAACCGCGTGGCGCCGGCCGCGGGGCTGCGGTTCTCGCCGGTCGACGTGGCGCTCAACGTGCTGATGTTCTCGCTCGTGTTCCTCGGCGTGGACCGGCTCGGCGTACGCGAAGGGGCGGTGCAGGGGGCCGGTGGTTCGCAGGCCTCGGCCTGGGGCATCCTGCTGGCCGGGGTGGTGGTCGGCGTCGTCTACCTGCAGCGCCAGCGCAGGCAGGCAGTGCCGCTGTTCCCTATCGACCTGCTGCGCATCCCGGTGTTCGCGCTGTCGATGGGCACTTCGGTCGCTGCGTTTTGCGCGCAGATGCTGGCCTACATCGCGCTGCCGTTCCTGCTGCTGGACGTGTACGGGCGCAGCCACATCGAGGCCGGGCTCTTGATCACCGCATGGCCGCTGGCCATCGTGGTGATGGCGCCCATCGCCGGGCGCCTGATCGGCCGCTACCCCGACGGGCTGCTGGGCGGCATCGGGCTGGGCCTGCTGGCCAGCGGCCTGGCGCTGCTGGCGGCGCTGCCCGCGCGCCCGGGCGATGCCGACATCGCCTGGCGCATGGCGCTGTGCGGGCTGGGTTTCGGGCTGTTCCAGTCGCCCAACAACCACACCATCGTGACCTCTCCGCTCGCGCACCGCAGCGGCGCGGCCAGCGGCATGCTGGGCACGGCCCGGCTGACCGGGCAGACGCTGGGGGCGGTGGTGCTGGCGGGCGTCTTCAGCGTCTGGAGCCCGCACGGGGGGCATGGCCCGGTGGTGGCGCTGGTGCTGGCAGCCAGCTGTGCCGCGGTGGCGGCGGTTTTCAGCACCCTGCGCCTCAGGACGTAGGGCCGGGCGAGGGCGGTTAATTGGTTTCAATTCCAGGCCCCGGCGGCTGAATGAGTTAGGGTACTCACCTATGACGGAAGTACCTGACACCGTGGTCTGCCCGGGTTGCGATGCGGTCTACAGCCGCACGCCGCTGCAGCCGCGCGACGTGGCGCACTGTCCGCGCTGTGGCACCGAGCTCGACCGGCACCCCGGCCGGCAGGAGCGCCGCATCCTTCCGCTGACGGTGGCCTGCCTGATCATGTTCGCCATCGCGAACCTGTTTCCCATCGTCGAGATCGAGCTTCAGGGCCTGCGCAGCCAGACCACGCTGGCCGGTGCGGTGGTAGCGCTGGGCGCCGAGGGCATGTCGGTGGTGGCGCTGCTGGTGCTGGCCACGACCATTCTTTTTCCCTTCCTGCAGCTGTGCATCCTCGCGTACCTGCTGGTTCCGCTGAGCCGCGAGCGGCGGCCCCTGGGCTTCGCGCTGCTGGTGCGGCTGATGCAGTCGCTGCGGCCCTGGGGAATGATCGAAGTGTTCCTGCTCGGCGTGCTGGTGGCCATCGTCAAGCTCTCCAGCATGGCGACCGTGGTGCCGGGCGCGGCGTTGTGGGCCTTCATGGCGCTCACGGTCATGCTGACGGTGGTGCTGTCGTTCAACCCCGGCGCGTTCTGGGAGATGACGTTCCGCCCGAAGGGCGAGGCGCAGGATGAAGGAGCGCCGGCCTCATGAAGCTTTTCGCCTTCCCGTGGCCGCGCGAACCCCGCGAGGCCGACGATACCCACGACCTCCACGACGAAGACGCGCACGTCCCCACCGCCGCCTCGCTCGGCCTCACGGCCTGCCCACACTGCGCCGCCGTCTGGAAGAACGCCGAGGAGGGCGAGGCCTGCGGCCGCTGCGGCACTCGCCTGCACACGCGCAAGCCGCAGAGCCTGAACCGCACCTGGGCCCTGCTGATCGCAGCGTGCATGATGTACATCCCGGCCAACCTGCTGCCGGTGATGATCACGCGCACGCTGTTCGGCACGCAGAACGACACCATCCTGAGCGGGGTGATCTATTTCTGGGTGTCGGGCGCCTACGGCCTGGCAGCCATCGTTTTCATCGCCAGCTTTCTGGTGCCGCTGTTCAAGCTGGCGGTGCTTTTCCTGCTCGTGGTGCTGGCGCAGCGCGGCAGCACCTGGCGCCGGCGCGAGCGCGCGAGGCTGTATCACATCATCGAGGTCATCGGCCGCTGGTCGATGCTCGACGTGTTCGTGGTGTCGCTGCTGACCGGGCTGGTGCAGATCCAGGGTTTCGCGGTCATCACCGCGGGCGTGGGCATCGCGGCCTTCGGGTCGGTGGTGGTGCTCACGATGCTGGCCTCGCTGAGCTTCGACCCGAAGCTCACGTGGGACAGCGAGGTTGCACAGGGACATGAAATCAGAGACGAGAAACCAGCATGAGTGAAGAAGACCAACCCCAGGACAAACCGGCCCCCCCGCCCGCATTGCCCAAGCCGCGCGTGGTGCGCCGGCGCGAATGGCTGCCCTCGCTGATCTGGCTGATTCCCATCGTGGCCGCGCTGGTCGGCATCACGCTGGTCGCCCGCATCCTGCTGGAGCGCGGGCCCGAGGTGGTGCTGACCTTCAAGACGGCCGAGGGGCTGGAGGCCGGCAAGACCGCCGTGAAGTACAAGGACGTGCAGATCGGCCTCGTCACCCACCTGCGGCTGGCGCGCGACCGCTCGCACGTGCGCGTGCTGGTGCAGTTCAACAAGGACGCCAAGGGCTTCACCGCCGCGGATTCGCGCTTCTGGGTGGTGCGGCCCCGGCTCGACACCTCGGGCATCTCGGGGCTCAACACCTTGCTGTCGGGCGCTTACATCGGCGCCGACGCGGGCGTATCGGAAGACACCGCGGGCGAGTTCACCGGGCTCGAGACCCCGCCCATCGTCACGCGTGACGACTCCGGCAAGCAGTTCCTGCTGCGCGCCAACGACGTGGGCTCGCTCGACGTGGGCTCGCCGGTGTACTTCAGGCGCGTCAAGGTCGGGCAGGTGGCGGCCTACGAACTCGATGGCGACGGGCGCGGCGTGACCATGCGTGTCTTCGTGAACTCGCCCTACGACAAGTTCGTGGGCATGAACACGCGCTTCTGGCAGGCCAGCGGCATCGACGCGCAGCTCAGCGCCAGCGGCTTCACGCTGCGCACGCAGTCGCTGGCGACCATCCTGCTCGGCGGCATCGCCTTCCAGGCGCCCGACGACGCAATGGGCCCGGTCGCCAAGGAGAACGCCGCCTTCACGCTGGCGCAGGACGAGTCCGCCGCCATGAAGGAGCCCGACGGGCCTTCGCAACCGCTGCTGATGTACTTCAACCAGTCGCTGCGCGGCCTGACGCCGGGTGCGCCGGTGGATTTCCGCGGTGTGGTGATCGGCGAGGTCAAGTCGATCGGCGTCGAGTTCGACCGCGCCGAGCGCGAGTTCCGCATGCCGGTGCTGGTGCAGGTCTACCCCGACCGGCTGCGCCGCCGCGCGGGCGAGAGCGGCACCGAATCGCGCGCCACCCAGCAGGAGCGGCTGCGCTTCCTGGCCGAGAAGGGCCTGCGCGCCCAACTGCGCAGCGGCAACCTGCTGACCGGCCAGGTCTACGTGGCGCTCGACTTCTTCCCGAAGGCGCCGCCGGTCAAGATCGACCTGACGAAGAACCCGGTCGAGCTGCCCACGGTGGCCAACAGCCTCGACGAGATCCAGTCGCAGGTGCAGGAAATCGCGACCAAGCTCAACAAGGTGCCGTACGAGCAGATCGCGGGCGACCTGCGAACCACGCTCGCGGCGCTCAACAAGACGCTGACCACCACCGAGCAGACGGTGAACCGCATCAACAACGACGTCACGCCCGAGCTGGCCGCGGCCATGAAGGACGTGCGCAAGACCGTGAACTCGGCCGAGCGCACGCTGGCCGACGACTCGCCGCTGCAGCAGGACATGCGTCAGACGCTGCAGGAGCTGACTCGCGCCGCGGGCTCGGTGCGCGTGCTGACCGACTACCTCGAACGCCATCCCGAGTCGCTGCTGCGCGGCAAACCGGACGACAAGAAATGAAGAAGAACCTAGCCTTCCTCGCGCTGGCGGCCCTGCTTGCGGGCTGCGCCAGCAAGCCCGACAGCTACTACACGCTGGCCAGCCCGGTGGCCGCCGCCGAGGCTGCGCCTTCGACGCTCGGCAGCGCCGCGCCGCTCTACATCGAGCTCGCGCCCGTGGCCGTGCCCGAGCGCTTCGCGCGGCCGCAGATGGTGGTGCGCCAGCCCAACGGCAGCGTGCAGGTCGAGGTGCTGGAGCAGCACCGCTGGGCCTCTTCGTTCGAGAACGAGCTGCGCGATGCGCTGGCCAGCGGCATTGCCGGGCGGCTCGGCGCGCTGGATGTGACCAAGGGCGGCCGGCAGGGCTCGCAGCCGGTGTGGCGCATCGCGGTGCAGCTGCGGCAGTTCGACGCGGTCGATGGCGGGCGCGTCGATGCCAGCTTCGACTGGACGCTGCGGCGCTCGGACGAGGCACGCACGGTGGTGTGTCAGCTGGACCTCGGCGAGGCCGTGGGCACCGGGATGGACGCGGTGGCGCAAGGGGCGCAGCGCGTGGCGTCGGCGGCGGCCGCAGCGATGGCGCGCAGCTTGAATGCGGCGCGTGCGAATCCGTCGGCCACGGTCTGCGCGACGACCTGACCTCGTCTTTCTCCCTCCCCCTCTGGGGGAGGGCTGGGGTGGGGGCGCGACGGCGATCGATCGAGCATGGCGTATCGTGCGGGGGGCAGCCCCCATCCCAACCTTCCCCCAGAGGGGGACGGAGCAAAACGGAATCCAATCGACGGAAATCCCATGGCACAGATCGGCAAGGCTCCTTGCGACGACGCGTTGATCCTGCATGGCGCGCGGGCGGAAGAGGGGACCTGCCCCGAGGCTTCCAAGCCCTGGGTGCTGGCCGCGGCCGTCGTGGGGTCGAGCATGGCCTTCATTGACGGCACGGTGGTCAACGTGGCGCTGCCGGCTATCCAGGCCGATCTGCAGGCCACGGCGTTCCAGGCGCAATGGGTGGTCGAGTCGTATGCCTTGCTGCTGGCGGCGCTGCTGCTCGTGGGCGGCGCGCTGGGCGATCGCTATGGCCGGCGGCGCATCTTCGCGATCGGCGTCGGCATCTTCGCGCTCTCTTCGGTGGCCTGCGGGCTCGCGGCGACCGTGCAGCAGCTCATTGCCGCGCGGGCGGTGCAGGGCATCGGCGGCGCGCTGCTGGTGCCGGGCAGCCTGGCGCTCATCAGCGCGTCGTTTCCCGAGAAGGAGCGCGGCAAGGCCATCGGCACATGGTCAGGCTTCAGCGGCATCACGGCGGCGGTGGGGCCTGTGCTGGGCGGCTTCCTGGTCGATCACTTCTCGTGGACCTGGGCCTTTTTCATCAACGTACCGATGGCGCTGCTGGTGCTGTGGATCGTGTGGCGCCACGTGCCCGAGAGCCGCGGCGCATCGGCCACCGGCAGGCTGGACTTCTGGGGCGCGCTGCTGGCGACGGCCGGGCTTGGTGGCGTCGTCTATGCCTTCATCGAGGCGCCCACGCAAGGCTGGGGTTCGCCGGCCGTGCTCGGGGCGCTGGCCCTGGGTGTGTTGGGCAGCGCGGGCTTCATCGCCGCCGAGCGCAAGGTGCGCACGCCGATGCTGCCACTGGCCTTGCTGCGCATCGGCAACTTCAGCGGCGCGAACCTGCTGACCCTGCTGCTTTATGCGGCGCTGGGCGGCGGGCTGTACTTTTTTCCGCTCAACCTGATCCAGGTGCAGGGCTACTCGGCCACCGTGGCGGGCGCGGCGCTGTTGCCTTTCATCTTCACCATGTTCGCGCTCTCGCGCTGGGCCGGACAGTTGGTCGACCGCTTCGGGCCGCGCTTGCCGCTGGTCATCGGGCCTTCGATTGCGGCGGTCGGCTTTGCGCTCTTTGCCGTGCCGGGCGTTGGCGCGAGCTACTGGAGCGGCTTCCTGCCGGCCGTGGTGGTGCTTGGCTTTGGCATGACGGTGACGGTGGCACCGTTGACCACCACCGTCATGAACTCGGTCGGGCCGGATCTGGCGGGCGTGGCTTCGGGCGTGAACAACGCCGTGTCGCGCGCGGCGGCGGTGCTGGCGATTGCGGTGTTCGGCGCAATCATGGCCTGGGCCTTCGACGTTGCGCTGGAAGAGCATCTGCGGGGCATGGGCGCTTCGGCGCAGGTGGCGGCTTTTCTCGAAGGCGAGCGCAGCAAGCTGGCGGGCGCGGCGCTGCCGCCGGGCGTGGATGCTGCCACGGCGGCAGCCCTCAAAAGGGCCGTGGCCGAATCCTTCGTGGCGGGCTTTCGTTGGGTGATGCTGCTGAGCGCGGGGCTGGCTGTGCTGAGCGCGGTGAGTGCCTGGCTGATGATCGGTGCGGAGCCTGCGGTCAGGCCGGCCACGGAGAAATAACTAGGGCGGGTACGGAGGCGGGACTCGACGAAGTCCGTTACCTTCGTTGTGCGTTGGCGGAAGTGCCGGCGTATTCCGCGTGGCCGCCAATGCACGCGGGGGAGCGACTCGAAAAACATAAGACAGAAGGGGGAGATGCCATGAGCAGAATCAGCGACGTGGCCAAGCGGGCAGGCGTTTCGAACAGCACCGTATCGAACGTGATGAACGGACGCATCGATCGCATGGCCAAGGAAACGCTGGCGCGCGTCGAGGCCGCCATCCGCGATCTGAAATACCGGCCCAACACCTCGGCGCGGCAGCTCAAGACCGGGCACACGCCGCTGATCGGCCTGCTGGTGCCGTCGATGGCCAACCCCATGTACGGCTTCATCGCGCGCGAAGTCGAAACGCTGGCGCAGGAGCGCTACGGCTTCCGGATCATGATCGGCAACACCTACCGCGACGCCGCGAAGGAAGCGCATTTCTTCGAGGACCTGATGGCGCACGGCGTGCGCGGCGTGATCATCATCTCGTCGCTGCTCGACGAGCAGCACGTCGAGGCCGCCGCCGAGGGCGGGCTGGTGGTGGTCAGCTACGACCGGCGCGCCACGCCGGGCATGGCCTCGGTCATCGACCACGTGACCGTCGACAACTTCGAGACCTCGCGCCTCGCCACCCAGCACCTGATCGAGCAGGGACATTTGCGGCTGGCGTTCGTCACGCCCTCGGGGCGCACCATGAGCCGCAGCGAAAAGGTCGACGGCTTCCTCGCTGCCGTCCGGACTGCGGGTCTCGAAGGCAGCGCCCAGGTGGTCGAAGGCATGCCGGTCGACGAGTACGGCGATTCGATGATGAGCGAACTGGGCCGCGCGCAGGCGGTGCTGATGGCGAAGTCGAAACAGCGCCCGACCGGCGTGATCGGCGTGAACGACCTGCTCGCCTTCGGCCTGATGGCGGGTTTTCGCGACACCGGGCTTGCGGTGCCGCAGGACGTGTCGGTCATCGGCATCGACAACGTGTTTCTATCGACGCTGATGTATCCGGCCATGACTTCTGTGCGCGTGCCCGTGCCCGAGATGGCGCAGGTGATGGTGGAGCGCGTGATGAACCGGCTGTCGGACCCGTCGATGCCGGCGCAGGAGTTTGTCTTTGCGCCCACGCTGGTGGCACGCGATTCGGTCGCGGCGCCGCTGCGCGGAGAGTCGCCAGCCGGACAGGTGCTTTTTTCATGACCACGGTTTTCGTCAGCCATCCGCAGAGCAAGCTCGCGCACTATTTCGGCGATCGGGCCTCTGCCGCCTTGGAGGCCATCGCGCAGGTGCGCTTCAACCCCACGGACACCGATCTTTCGTCGGCCGACCTGGCCGAGCAGGCGCGGGACTGCGACGCCATCGTTTCCTACCGCCAGACGGTGGGCGACGAGGCGCTGTTCGCCGCGCTGCCGCAGTTGAAAGCCTTCGTGCGCTGCGCCATCGACATCCGCAACATCGACGTGGCGTCGGCCAGCCGGCATGGTGTGCTGGTGACGCAGGCGAGCGCGGGGTTCGTTCCCGCCGTGTCGGAATGGATCGTGGGCGCGATGATCGACCTGGGGCGGCACATCAGCGCGTCGTCCGAGGGCTACCACGCAGGCCGGCCCGTGGCATCGACAATGGGGCGCGAACTGCGCGGCAGCACGCTGGGTGTGATCGGCTACGGGCAGATCGGCCGCTACCTGTGCGGCATCGCGCTGGCGCTGGGCATGCGCATCGTCGTGCACGACCCGCACACCGCAACCGGTCGGGCCGAGTTCGCACAGGCGACGCTCGAAGCGCTGCTGGCGCAAGCCGACTTCGTGGCCTGCCTCGCGGCGGCCACCGGTGAGACCGAGAACATGATGAACGCCGCGGCCTTCGCAGCGATGCAGCCGCATGCCTTCTTCATCAATGCATCGCGCGGCGATCTGGTGGATGAAGACGCGCTGCTTGCTGCGCTCGATGCAGGAGTCATTGCCGGCTGCGCGCTGGACGTGGGCCGTGCACCCGACCAGATGCCGTCGCTGCGCGTGGCGGCGCACCCGCGCGTGATCGCCACGCCGCACATCGGCGGACTTACGCCGCCGGCCGTGGAGCACCAGGCCATGGAGACCGTGTCGCAGCTGGCGGAGATTTTCCAGGGCAGGGCGCCGCAGGGCGCGGTCAATGCGGCCGAGGCATTCCGCTGGCGGCAGGCGTTCGGCGTGGGGGCCTGAGCCTCGATGGGAACTTCCCGCTGACAGGCGCACACGGGTTGACAAGGTCCTCCTGCCGATTTGATACTGAACCCTCTGGTTCATCATTCAAGCGAAGGAGACCCCATGCAAAAGATCGTTCCCTGCCTCTGGTTCGATGGCAACGGCGAAGAAGCGCTGAATTTCTACACCGCGATCTTTCCGAAATCGCGCGTGACCGACAAGCTGCTCTGGGGCGACGTCAACCCCGCCAAGAAGGGCTCGGTGCTCACCGCGACCTTCGAACTCGAAGGGCAGGAGTTCATGGTGCTCAACGGGGGACCGGAGTACAAGTTCACCCCGGCCATCTCGATGCTCGTGAAGTGCGAGACCCAGGCCGAGGTCGACTACTACTGGGACAAGCTGCTCGAAGGCGGCGGCCAGCCGGTGCAGTGTGGCTGGCTCACCGACCGCTACGGCGTGTCCTGGCAGGTCGCGCCCATGCCGATGATCCGCATGTTCCAGGACAAGGACCCGGCCAAGGCAGCCCGCGCGATGCAGGCGATGATGAAGATGGTCAAGCTCGACATCGCCACGGTGCAGAAGGCCTTCGACGGGGAGTGATCCGCCGCCGCCGGCGGCTATACCAGCCGGCGGATTCCCTTCTTGCGCCACACCAGCTGGTAGTACGCGGTCTGCAGCAGCAGCATCGCGCCGAAGGTCACCGGGTAGGCGATCCAGATGCCGTTCAGGCCGATGCGATGGCTCACGAGCCAGGCCACCGGCACTTCTATTCCGAGGATGCAGAGGATGGAGATCAGCGTAGGCACCAGCACCGAGCCGCTGGCGCGCATGATCCCCGACAGCGCCGCGGCCATGCCGAAGATCACCAGGCTCCACAGCATGATGTGCAGCAGCGTCTGCGCGATCTCGAGCACCGGTGCGCTGGTGATGAAGAAGGCCATCAGGTGGCGCGAGAACAGGTAGCCCAGCAGCACGAGGCCGCCGGTCAGCACGAGGTTCATCAGCAGCGCCGTCTTCGCGATGGCGCCGAGCCGGTCGGCACGGCCCGCGCCGATGGCCTGCGCGCCGAGGATCGACGCGGCGATGGCGATCGAGATGGCCGGGAACTGCACGTACGCCACCACCTGGTTCACCGCGCCGTAGGCCGCGGTGGCGCTCGAGCCGTAGCTGTTGACCATCGACAGCAGCACCACCTCGGCCAGCGCGACCACGATCATCTGCACGCCCGTGGGCACGCCGATCTTCAGCACCGCCTTCAGCAGGTGCGGCTGGATGCGCAGGTTGCGCACGAACGCCGCGTCGGGCGCGAGCGGGCTCTTGCGGCTGCGCAGCCGGAAGCCGAGCCAAGTGGTCGCCACCGCGAAGGACAGCACCGAGGCCCACGCACCGCTGGCCACGCCAAGCTGCGGCAGGCCGCCCCAACCGCGGATGAGCGCGGGCGTGACCACCAGCCCGATCAGCGTGGAGATCAACAGCGTGAGCAGCGGCGTGACGGTGTCGCCCACGCCGCGCAGCATGGCCGTGACGAGCAGGAACACGAACACGCCCGGCATCGCGATCAGCATGATGCGGGCGTAGCGCGTGGAATCGGCCAGCACATCGGGCGGCGTGCCCAGTGCGGCCAGCATCGGCGTGGTGAAAGCACCGCCGAACACTGCGATCACCAGGCCCATGAGCACGCCCACCGTGAGCGTGGTGCCGGCCACGGCCTTGGCCTTGTCCACGTCGCGCGCGCCCCAGGCCTGGCCGATGAGCACCGAGGCGCCCGCGCCCAGGCCGATGATGAAGGCGATGAAGAAGAACATCACCGGGAAGAAGCTCGACACGGCCGCCAGCGCGCCCACGCCGAGCATCTGCCCCACGTAGACGTTGTTGAGCGTGCCCGAGAGCGACTGCAGGATGTTGCTGAGCAGCATCGGCGCGAGGAAGAAAAGAAAGACCTTCCACAGCGGACGCGTTGCGCCCACTGGCGCTACGGACACGCCCTGAGGGCCGCTCCGGCCGGTTGCGGAAGTCTCGGGGGTTGCTCTCATGCGGGGGTGCTCCAGCCGGCGGCTGACAGTTTTTGAAGATGGGAGCGCAGGTCCACGGGCCAGGCGTCGATGAGTCCCTCGAAGCGATTGCGCTCACCGGCGAACAGCGCGCGCGTGGCTTCCTCGAAGCCGGGCAGGGCGCCGGCAATCGCGGTCATGAAGCGATAGGTGGCCTCGCGCGAGGCGCGCACGGCGTCGCGGTCGGCGTTGACGCGGCTCGCCTCCTGCACCAGGCGCCGCAGCGCGACCGATGCGCCGCCGGGCTGTCGGTTGAGCCAGTCCCAATGGCGTGGAAGCAGGGTGACTTCGCGCGCGACCACGCCCAGCTTCGGGCGGCCTACGCCGCGGGGCGTGTCTTCATGGGCCTCTGCACCGGCGGCGTGCGGCACGAGGCCGGCCCGGTTGTGCACGTCGAAGTCGAGCGGCTCGCCGGTCTGCTCGTTGAACACGAGGTAGGGCGTGTCGTCCTTGCGCTCGCGCAACTGCGCGAGCACGTCGGCGGTGCTTCCCTGGGCAATGCACTTGAAACCGGCGAAAACGATCAGGTTGGTGGGTGGCGTGTCGGAGGGCATTGTTCTTTCTTCCGGTCCGTTCGAAACGAGGTGCGTAATCTACCCGTTGAACGGCTCAGGTGTTTGGTGTGTCGTCGAGGCAAAGCGCAAGAAGCGCGGCGTTGATTTGCGGCAGGCTTTTTCGGCCGCCGGGGCGGATGGCGTGTTGTAGCCCTTCTCGCCGTCGCATTGGAGTTCTTCGCGCCAGAGCGCGAGGAGTTTCTCGAGTTCCGCCGCGCGGTCGAAGGTTGGGTCTTCGCTTTCCTTGACCCGGTCGATCACCTCGAAGGTGAACCGATTGGCGCCGTGCGCGATCCAGTCCCGCCCGAGCGCCTTGTTGCGGTGCGAGTGCAAGTTCAGCTCGAAGCGGGCGCGGTTCATGGCGCCTTCGACGTCGAGGCTGCCGGCCACATAGATGCGGCCGGTCAACCCGTTGCGAATGACGAAGACGCCGGCGGGGCGCGCGGTTTCCTTGTATTGACGGGAGATGGCTCGCCGGCTTTCTGGTGAGAGGTTCATGCTTCAAATATTACCCGGGTTAAATGTTGATGGCAATATACCCGGGTAAAAATAACTGCTCAACCTTCCCTAAGCCGACGCCAGCCGCGCGAGATGCGCCGGTTCAACGCCCGCACCACGCGCCAGGGCCGGCTCTGGCGAACGAGGGTGAGCACATGGTCTTTCCATGCCTTCCATCGCGGATACCAGCGGGCGAACCACGGAATGCGCATCAACGGCCCTTCGACCAGCTGGAAGATCCGCGCGACGATGGCCGTGCCCACCAGCTTGGCCAGCACGAGCACGGTGAGGGCGCTGGCCGCATGGCCGCGGCTGAAGAGAAAGAGCGCCAGTACCTTGACAGGCAGCAGCAGCACAACCGGCACGAAGAAAGCCAGCAACGCGCCCCAGGGCGGCAGCCGGCGCAACCGTTCTTCGAGCGCTGCCCAGAAGGGCAGGCGGGACAGGCGCGCGGCGAGCGCAGCCAATGGCTCCCAGCCCCACTCCTCGAAGAGCAGCACGGGAACGACGAGCACGATACCGATGGCACGGAGCAGTGCGCGCAGTGCGCGGGCGAGTGAGGTCATCCGCGAAGGGTAAGGCAGCACGTGCCCCGGCCACCTGGAACGCTCCGCCTGTTGCAAGGCCGTTGCCGGTTGTCGCGGCCACGCTGGTTACCTGGCCCTGCGCGTTCGCCGAACCGCTTGCCGTCTCGCCGCCGATCCGAAGGCACGGGAAGCAGACCGATGCTCGCCCGATCACGGGACGATCCGGCCATCGGTTATCGGTCAGTGGCGCGTTTTAGGGGCTTTCGCCATGACCGGAATGCAGTTTCCGGGTCGGGAAACCAGCCAGAGATGTCTCACGCTGGGTAGTGCAAGGCTATGACGAAAGTAGTGGTTTGCTTCCTCTCCGCTGGCTTAGGAAGGCGTCCTTTCACGCGACGCCAACATGGAAATTACAACTTTCAGTTGACATCGAAAATCAATGGAAACAAGATGCAACCAAAGTAATCAAAAAAGCCGAAACTCAAAATCTGAGTAGAAATGGATTAACTTTTCGACACGAACAAAGTGCATTAATTGTCACAAAGGGGCTGGAATGGAAAGCGATCTCGACATTTCGTTGACGGAAACAGGGAATGGGGCTAAGCACTATGCCAACCCCGGTCAGTTTGGCGGGCTGCTCGCGCCGTCCGCCGACACGCTCCCGTGGCCCGATTTTCTTACCGGGCAGCACACCAAACCCGTGCGCGTCCTGCTGGTGGACGATGACCCCTTCGTGCGTCGCGTCATCGCCCAGGAGTTGCTGGGCGACCTGCGCATCCAGCTCGAGGGGCAGGCCGGCACCCTGCGCGAAGGGCGACGATTGCTGATGCAGCATGAGTTCGACGTGCTGATGGTCGACATCCGCCTCGGTGACGGGAGTGGATTCGAGCTCATCGAAGAGGCCAAGCGGCATCGCAGCGCGGCGGAGATCATCGTCATCTCGGCACTCGAGGACGAACCCCAGGTGCTGCACGCCTTCGAGCTTGGCGCCTCCGGCTACCTCGTCAAGAACGCGTGGTTCCAGAGCTATGCCCAGGCCGTGCTGCAGGTGGTGAATGGCGGGGCCGCCATCACGCCGCGGCTGGCACGCCGGCTGCTCGTGCACCTCGATCACAAGCGCTCCAACGTGAACCCGGTGCGTCCCCCGGAGAGCAAGGCGACGTTATCCACGCGCGAGCGCGAAGTGTTACGACTTGTGGCGACGGGCTACGTAACCGAAGAGATCGCGCTGCAGCTCACCATCAGCGCCCAGACGGTGAATGCGCATGTGAAAAACATCTACCGCAAGCTGCACGCCCATACCCGCGCGCAGGCCGTGAGCTTTGCCTCCCACCGGGGGCTCCTGTAGGCCATGCCATGCTGTCGCCGCAGGTCCTTGATTTGCCGCACTTTCTGGAAGACCAGTTCGTGTGGCTGTCGATCGGCTCGTGGGGCGTGCTGTTGATGTGGCTGCGCTTGCGCATCTCGCGCAGGCGTTTGCTGATGTGGGCTGGCCTGGCGGCGGCGCTGCATCTGACCCCGGTGACCGCGCAGGTGATCCGGGCTGCATCGGCCGCCAACTTGATGGGGAATGACATGCCATTCACATTTTGGGCAATGCAGGCGCTGAACCTGGGAGTGCTTGCCACGGTCGTCGGCATCTGGCTCGTTTCCCGGCACCGCGCGGAAAGCCACGGGCCCTCGCAGGAGGTGATGATCGAGCGGCGGCGCATCGCCCACGACCTGCACGACGGGGTTGGCTCGCGGCTGGTGGCGCTGCTGGCCAGCCAGGACCCCCGCTTCAACGGGCCAGGCAGCCTGTCGATGGCCCTGCAAACCTGCCTGCTCGAACTCCAGATGACGGTGGACGACCTCGACGACCAGACCTCCGCCACCGTCGTCGAGCGGCTGGCCCATCTGCGCTACCGGCTGCAGCCTGCGTTCGACCGGCTCGGCATCGCGCTGGTATGGAACATCGCCAGCGAGACACAAACCCACTCCGTGCCGCCCGAGACCGCAATGCAGATCTGCCGGGTGGCGCAGGAAGCGCTGTCCAATGCGCTGCGGCACGCCCGTGCGACCCGCGTCGAACTGCGCTTCGGCATCCAGGTCCACCCGCAGGGGCTGGTGCTGGAGGTGCACGACGACGGCCGCGGCCTGGGGGCTGCCCGCAGTGCCTCTTCCGCCTCGATGGGCAAGGGCCTGCGCAGCATGCGCAACCGGGCCGACGCCATTGGCGGCGAACTGACGCTGGCGAATATCGTGCCCCGTGGACTGTGTGTGCAACTGGTGGTTCCAAGCCGGGCGCAGGCCGGCACCCGGCCCGAAGCGGAAAGCATGCTGTAACGCGCTCCGCCGGGCGGCCCGGCCGGGCACCGTGCGCCTATGGCAAACTTCCGCGCTTTGCCAGGGACGCGCTCAAGCATGCAGAAAATCATTCGCCAGCTCGCCGCCGAGATCAAGGTCGGCGAGAACCAGGTGAAGGCCGCCGTCGAACTGCTCGACGGGGGCGCCACGGTTCCATTCATCGCCCGCTACCGCAAGGAGGTCACTGACGGCCTCGACGACGTGCAGCTGCGAGAACTGGAAGCTCGCCTTTCCTACCTGCGCGAACTTGAAGATCGCCGCGGCGCCGTGCTCAAGGCCATCGACGAGCAGGGCAAGCTGACCCCCGAACTGCGCGCCGCGATCGAATTCGCACCCACCAAGCAGGAGCTCGAAGACCTGTATCTGCCGTTCAAGCAGAAGCGCCGCACCAAGGGCCAGATCGCCCGCGAATTCGGCATCGAGCCGCTGGCCGACAAGCTGCTGGCCGACCCCATGCTGGACCCGGCCGTCGAAGCCAAGGCCTTCCTGCAGCCCGCCACCACGCTGGACGACGGCAAGCCGGGCCCCGATTTCTCCACCGTGCCCCTCGTGCTCGACGGCGTGCGCGACATTCTTTCCGAGCGCTGGGCCGAAGACGCTGCTCTGGTCCAGGGCCTGCGCGAATGGCTCTGGAACGAAGGCCTGCTCAAGTCCAGCCTGATGGCCGGCAAGGACGAGAACAACGCCGACGTCGCCAAGTTCCGCGACTACTTTGAATACGACGAACCCATCGGCCGCGTGCCATCGCACCGCGCGCTGGCCGTGTTTCGCGGCCGCGCGCTCGACATCCTCGATGCAAAGCTGGTGCTGCCGGTCGAGCCCGAACCGGGCAAGCCGAGCATCGCCGAAGGCCGCATCGCCTTGCACCTGGGTTGGAGCCATGCGGGCCGCCCGTCGGATGACCTGCTGCGCAAGTGCGTGGCCTGGACCTGGCGCGTGAAGCTGGCGCTGTCGACCGAGCGCGACCTGTTCACCCGCCTGCGCGAAGATGCGGAGAAGGTGGCCATCAAGGTGTTTGCCGACAACCTGCGCGACCTGCTGCTGGCTGCGCCGGCCGGACCGCGTGTCGTGATGGGCCTTGACCCTGGCATCCGCACCGGGGTGAAGGTGGCCGTGGTCGATTCCACCGGCAAGCTGGTCGAGACCGCCACCGTGTTCCCGCACGAGCCGCGCAAGGACTGGGAAGGCTCGCTGCACACGCTGGGCAAGCTTTGTGCCAAGCATGGCGTGAACCTGATCGCCATCGGCAACGGCACCGCCAGCCGCGAAACCGACAAGCTGGCCGCCGACCTCATCAAACTGCTCGCCAAGATGGCCGCGCAGGCCGGCGCGCCGGAAATCAAGGTCGAGAAGGTCGTGGTGAGCGAGGCGGGCGCTTCGGTGTACTCCGCCAGCGAATTCGCCTCGCAGGAAATGCCCGATGTCGACGTGAGCCTGCGCGGCGCAGCCTCCATCGCGCGACGTTTGCAGGACCCGCTGGCCGAACTCGTGAAGATCGATCCCAAGAGCATCGGCGTGGGCCAGTACCAGCACGACGTGAACCAGAGCGAACTCGCGCGCACGCTGCAGGCCGTGGTCGAAGACTGCGTGAACTCGGTGGGCGTGGACCTGAACACGGCCAGCGTGCCGCTGCTGTCGCGCGTTTCGGGCCTGTCGGGCAGCGTGGCCAAGGCCGTGGTGCGCTGGCGCGAGGCCAATGGTGCATTCGCCACCCGCAAGCAACTGCTCGACGTGACCGGCTTCGGCCCCAAGGCCTTCGAGCAGAGCGCGGGCTTCCTACGCATCCGCGGCGGCACCGACCCGCTGGACATCACCGGCGTGCACCCGGAAACCTATCCGCTGGTCGAGCAGATCATCGTGAAGACCGGCAAGCCGATTGCCGAGCTGATGGGCCGCGCCGACATGCTCAAAACGCTCAAGCCCGAGCTGTTCGCCAACGAGAAATTCGGCGTCATCACGGTCAAGGACATCCTGGGCGAACTCGAGAAGCCGGGCCGCGACCCGCGCCCCGACTTCAAGGTGGCGCGTTTCAACGACGGCGTGGATGACATCTCCGACCTGGCCGAGGGCATGATCCTCGAGGGCACCGTGAGCAACGTGGCCCAGTTCGGCGCCTTCGTCGACCTGGGCGTGCACCAGGACGGCCTGGTCCACGTGAGCCAGCTGAGCCACAAGTTCGTGAACGACGCGCGCGAAGTCGTCAAGACCGGCGACATCGTCAAGGTCAAGGTGATGGAAGTGGACGTGGCGCGCAAGCGCATCGGCCTGTCGATGAAGCTCGACGCGGCGCCCGCGCGCCGCGACGGTCCGCGCGACAACCGCTTCGAAGGGGCAGGGCGCGGCCAGCAGCAGCAAGGCCGGCGGGACAACTCGCCGCAGCCGGCGGGGCAGATGGCCAGCGCGTTTGCCAAGCTGCAGGGGTTGCGCAAGTAACGGTGCGCCTGCGCATTCCAGATTGATAGGTGGTCGCCATGAAAACCTGGTCTGTACAGAAAGCTGAAGCCCGGTTCGGCGAGCTTCTCGAAGCTTGCCTGGTGGATGGGCCGCAGATGATCACCAAGCACGGTACCGAGACCGCCGTGCTCGTGCCTGCGGCGTGGTGGCTGCGATCGAACGCAGGCGCCGAGCACTCACTCAAGGAGTTGCTGCTCTGCGCCGAGGCGCGTACCGAGTTCCTCGTCCCGCCGAGGGGTGTCGCGCGCCGACGCCGCGTCGCGCTACTTCGCTGAGGCCGGCATGAAAGCCCTGCGCATCTACGCCGGCCCCGCGGCCCGCAAGCACATCGAACGGCACGGCCTGCGCCCGCAGGACGTGCGCACCATCCCCGGTGCGGCCGGCGGTCCCAAGGGGCTGATCCTCGGGCCGCTCGACCGCTTCATCTTCGGGCGCTGGCTCACGCAGTCGAGCCAGCAGGTGCATCTGGTGGGCGCGTCCATCGGCGCATGGCGACTCTCGACGGCCTGCCTGGCCGACCCTGACGCCGCTTTCGAACGCTTCGAGCACGACTACGTGCACCAGCAGTTCGAAGTGCCGCCGGGACAAAAGCGGCTCAGCCCAAGCCAGCTCAGCGACAAGTTCGCCCAGAGCCTCGAGGACTTCTATGGCGGGCGCATCGGCGAGGTGCTCAACCATCCGCGCTACCGCCTGCACGTGGTGACCTCGCGCGGACGCCACATCCTCGGGCGCGAGGGCAGGGCACGCACCCCCGTTGGTTACCTGGGTGCCTTCGCGACCAACAGCCTGCACCGCAAGAGCCTGGGGGCATGGCTGGAGCGCTGCGTGTTCTCCACGCCCGGCGCCGCCTTGCCCTTCGGCACGCGCGACTTCCGCACGCGCCAGCACGCGCTGAGCGAGGCCAACTTCAACATGGTGCTGCAGGCCTCGTGCTCCATTCCTTTCCTGCTGGCAGCGGTGCACGACATTCCGGGCGCGCCGCGCGGCGCCTATTGGGATGGCGGCATCACCGACTACCACCTGCACCTGGACTACCAGCCGACCGACGACGGCATCGTGCTGTACCCGCACTTCCAGCAGGCGGTGGTGCCGGGCTGGCTCGACAAGGGCTTGCGCTGGCGTCACAAAGCCAGCGGCTTCCTCGACCGCATGGTGTTGCTCGCGCCCGACCCCGAATGGGTGCGGTCGCTGCCCAACGGCAAGCTGCCCGATCGCAAGGACTTCATCCACTTCGCCAACGACGCGCAGGCGCGCATCGCGGCGTGGGGACGGGCCACGCGCGAGGCCCAGCGGCTGTCGGACGAGTTCGAGGGTTGGCTTCAGCGCGACGGCGTACCGGAGATGCTTCCGCTCTGACCCGGCAGCGCCAGCGGCACGGCGCAGTCAAGGATGTTCACCTCCACCGCATCGCCGACCTTGGGATCGGCGCGCGCAGGCCAGTGCCCCGTGCCGAGCGAGTGCGAATGCACGCCGCCGTTGCGGTAGCGCACGATGGCGTAGGGCGCCGCGGCGCCACCCTCGGCACCGCAATCGCGATCGACGGACCTGGCCAGCTCGCCCGCGCGGCCCACGCTGACCACCTCTGCGGCCCGCCAGCCTGCCGAGTGGTCGAAGGAGTGCGCGTCGAAGGCGGTGCAGCCGCCGAGCGTCAATGCGCACAGGGCTGTTGCGCGCCGAATGCGTTTCATGCCCTGGGCCCGATCGCCGCCGTGGCCTGTATCTCGACGCGGTATTCGGAGTCGATCAGCTTCGCCCCCACGGTCGCGCGCGCCGGCGTGTGGCCGGCCGGCACCCATTCGTCCCATACCGAATTCATCGCCGCGTAGTCGCCCACGGTGCGCAGGTAGATCGTCACGCTCACCAAGTCTTTCTTGGTTGCGCCTTGCGTGGCGAGCATGTCGTCGATGTGACGCAGGATCTCGCGCATCTGCCCGGTGATGTCGAGCGACGGGTTCTCGGCCACCTGGCCCGAGAGGTACAGCAGGCGTGCGGTACCCAGGTCGACGGTCACCATCTCGCTGAAGCGGGGGCCCATCTCGTGGCGGATGATGTTCATGGCAGTTGGGGGGAAAGAGAAGAAGAGGGCGAAGCGGCCAGTTGCGCCGGCGGCGGATTCCACCACCCGCCACCGAGCGCCTGGAAGAGTGCAGCCGCGTCGGTCAACCGCAGCGCGCGGGCCTGCACAAGGTTGAGCAGCGCCTGCTGCCGGGCTTGCTGCGCGACGCGCAGCGACAGCGCGCTGGCATCGCCGAGCCGCACCTGCGCCTGCGTGCGCGCCAGGCTCTGCGAGGCCGTGCGCTCAGCCTTGATGGCAGCCTGCAGCGCGCGCGTGTCGGCGTCGATGGCTTCGAGCGTGTTGGCCACGTCCTGGAAGGCGGTGAGCACCGTCGCGCGGTACTGCGCAGCCGCCTGGTCGAACGAGGCCCGCGCGGCGGCTTCGCGGTGCTTCAGCGCGCCGCCGTCGAAGATGGGCTGCGTCACGCTCGCGGCCACGGTCCAGAACAGCGACGACGATTTGAACAGCCCCGACAGCGTATAGGCCGACGAACCGTACGAGTTCACGCCCAGCGTCATGTTGGGCAGCCGTGCGGCGACTGCAACGCCGATGGCGGCGCTCGCTGCCTGCAATTGCGCCTCGGCGGCGCGCACGTCGGGGCGGTGCTCGACCAGCGTGGAAGGCAGCGTCAACGGCAGCTCCGTCGGCAGCTGCAACGCGTCGAGATCGAAATGCGCCGCCACGCCCTCGCTCGGGTAGCGGCCCGCCAGCGTGGCCAGCAGGTTGCGCTGCTGCGCGAGTTGCTTGTCCAGTGGCGGCAGCGTGGCTTCGGTGGCGGCCAGAGAAGCCTCCTGCGCATCGACGTCGGCCAGCGCCACCTGGCCCAGCGTCCGCTGCTTGCGATAGGCCTGCAGCACTTCTTTCTGCCCCGCAATGATCTCCAGCGTGGCGCGCTGCTGCGCGCGCAGCGACGCCTCGGTGATCGCTGCCGTCACCACGTTGCTGCTCAGCGTGAGCTTTGCGGCCAGGCTCTGGAAGCGCTGCAGTTCGGTTTGCGCCTGCGCGCCCTCGACCTGCCGGCGCGTGGCGCCGAACACGTCGGGCGTGTACGACACCGTCACCTGCGCCGTATGCAGCGTGTAGAGGTTCGCGTTCGACGACACCGGGCTCGCGACCGTAGCGGCCACGCGCTGCCGCGTGGGCGAGTAGCCCAGCGCCACGCTGGGCCAGAAGGCGGCGCGGTCGGCGGCTTCGTTCTCCTGCGCCGCGCGCAGGGCGGCGTCGGCGGCCTCGATGGTCGGATTGCCGGCCAGGCTCTGCGTGACCAGCGCGTTCAGCGGCTCGGAGCGAAAGGCCTGCCACCACTGCGCCGGCACGTCGAGTTCGGGCGACAGGCGCGCCAGCGGCACGCCTTCGGCCTCCCGGCTCGCGGGCGGTGCGGCCGTGTACGGCATGGGCAGGTTCAGCGGCGGCCGCGCATAGTCGGGGCCGACCGCGCAGCCGGCCAGCAGCAGCACGATGCAGGCCGCCACGGGCGTTGCAAGGCTTGTGTTCTTCGTCGTCATTTTTCTGCTTTCCTAGCGGTCGCGGCGCGAACGCATGCCCCAGCCCTTGCTCTCGAACACACGTTCCATCGCGAAGTAGAGCGTCGGCAGGATGAACAGCGTGAGCAGCGTCGACACGACCAGCCCGCCGACCACCACCGTCGCCAGCCCGCGCTGCACATCCGTGCCGACGCCGGTGGCCAGTGCCGCCGGCAGCATGCCGACCGAGGCCACCGTGGCCGTCATCAGCACCGGACGCAGCCGTTCGGCCGCGCCTTCGAGCACCGAGGCCTGCAGCGCCAGCCCTTCGCCGCGCACGCGCCGGAAATTCGCGACCATGATGATCCCGTTCTGTATCGATACCCCGAACAGCGCGATGAAGCCTACCGCCGTCGCCACGTTGAGCGTTTCGCCCGCCACGTGCACCGCGATCAGCCCGCCCAGCATGGCCATCGGCACCACGCCCAGGATCAGCGCCACCTGCCGGATCTTGCCGAACTGGAAGAACAGCAGCACCGCCATGATGCCAACCACGATGGCCAGCGAAATGCCCAGCCGCGACTGCGCGCGCTGCTGGTTCTCGAACTGGCCGGCCCACTGCAGCCGGAACTTGGTCGAATCGAACTTCACTTCCTTCGCGATGCGTTCGCGCGCCTCGACCAGGTAGGAGGCCAGGTCGCGGTCGCGGTTGTCCACGCGCACCGTGATCTGGCGCTCGTTCATCTCGTGCGAAATCGTGCTCTCGCCAGTCTGCAGCCGGATGTCGGCCACCTGCGACAGCGGTACCTTGGCGCCGCTCGAGCTGTTGAGCAGCAGCGCGCCGAGGGCCTCGGTGTTGCCCTTGGCGCTTTTCGGCATCTTCACCGCCACGTTGTAGGTGCGGTTCTCCGCATACACCGTGATGACGGGCGCGCCGCCGATGCCGGTCTGGACCAGGTTGGCCACGTCGTTCGCATTGACGCCGAAGCGCGCCGCTGCCTCGCGGTTGAGCTGGATCACCACCTGCGGAATCGGCGGCTCCTGGAACAGCGAAGCCGAGGCCGTGCCGCGCACCGTGCCCAGCAGCTCGACGATCTGGTTGCCGATGCGCCGGCTTTCCTTCAGGTCGTCGCCGTAGATGCGCAGCACCAGCGGGCTGTGCGCGCCGCCCACCGCGTCGTTCACGCCGTCGATGATGGGCTGGCTGATGCCCACATCGAAGCCGGGCATGCGCGCGAAGCGCTCGGTCAGCGTGTGCACGAACGCGGCCTTGTTCACGCCGGCCGGCCACTCGCCGTACGGCTTGAGGCCCACGGGCACTTCCATGTGCGAGGGCGTCCAGGGGTCGGTGCCGTCGTCGTTGCGGCCGATCTGCGTCACCACGTACGACACCTCGGGGTATTCGAGCAGCACGTGGCGCAGCTCGGTCGCCATGTCGCTGGCCTTGTCGAGCGACAGGCCCGAGGGCAGCTGCACCTGCAGCCACAGCGCGCCTTCGTCGATGTCGGGCAAGAACTCTCGCCCGGCCGTGGCGCCGAGCACCACCACCGCGGCCAGCGCCAGCACGCTCAGGCCGTAGGCGATGGCCGGCACGTCCAGCAGCTTCGACAGCACGCGGCGGTACGCGCCCGTGAGCCACACCAGCGGCTTGTTGACGAAGGGCTTGCTCGGCTTGCGCAGCGCCACGTAGGCCAGGCTGGGAATGAGCGTGAGCGCGCAGAGCAGGGCGCCCACCAGCGCATAGCCGACCGTGAACGCCATCGGCTTGAACAGCTTGCCCTCCGCGCGCTCGAAGGCGAAGAGCGGAAAGTACGCCGTGATGATGATCAGCGTGGCAAAGAAGATCGGCCCCGAAACGTGGCTCACGGTTTCGAGGATGTTGCCCTCGGTGAGCGTGGCCTCGGGCTCTTCCTCGCGCCGCCGCAATATCGCCTCCATCACCACGATGGCCCCGTCCACGATGATGCCGAAGTCGATCGCGCCCAGAGAGAACAGGTTGGCCGGCATGCGCGTGAAGTGCATCACGATGAACACCGTGACCAGCGACATCGGAATGGCCACCGCCGCCACCACCGCACTGCGCGGGCTGCCGAGGAAAAGAATGAGCACGAAGCACACCAGCGCCATGCCTTCGAGCACCGTGTGCGTCACCTTGTCGACCGTGAGCTTCACGAGGTCGTCGCGGTCGATGTAGGGCACGATCTTCACGCCCATGGGCGCAAGCTGCGCCTGCAGCTCGTCGATTTTCTGGTGCACGCCTTCGAGCACGCGCGAGGGGTTCTCGTACTTGAGCATCAGCACGATGCCCTCGACGGTGTCGGGGTTGGTGTCCTTGCCCAGGATGCCGCCGCGCTCCTGGTGGCCGAACTGCAGCCGGCCCAGGTCGCGCACCAGCACCGGCGAGCCGCTGTTCTGCGCCACCACCACCGTGCCCAGGTCGTCCAGCGTGTGGATCTGGCCGATGCCGCGCACCACATAGCTCTGGTCGCCGCGCGCGATGCGCCCGCCGCCCGCATTGGCGCTGTTGTTGTTGATGGCCGTGACCACGTCGTTCAGCACCAGCCCGTACTTCTGCATACGCGCCGGGTCGAGTTCGAGCTGGAACTCCTTGGTGAAGCCGCCGAAGTTGTTGATGTCGACCACGCCCGCCACCTGCTTGAGCGCAGGAATCACCTTCCAGCGCTGCAGCTCCGACAGCTCCATCAGGTTCTTCGTGTCCGACTCCAGCGTGTAGCGGTAGATCTCGCCCGCCGGCCCCGCCACCGGCCCCAGGCCCGGCTGCGCGCCCGAAGGCAGGCTGACCTGCCCGATGCGCTCGGTCACGCGCTGGCGCGCGAAATAGTCGTCGGTGCCGTCCTTGAAGCTCAGGTTGATCAGCGACAGCCCGAAGGTGCTGCTCGATCGGATCGAGGCCAGCCCCGGCGTGTTGCTCAGCGCGCGCTCCAGCGGCGTGGTGATCTGTTGTTCGATCTCCTCGGCGGCCAGGCCGTTGACCTGCGTCGTCACCTGCACGGTCACGTCGCCGAGGTCCGGGTAGGCCTCGACCGTCATCTGCGTCCACGACCAGGCGCCGAACAGCACCAGCGCGATCGACATCGCCCAGGCCAGGTGCCTGCGGCGAAAGAACTGGGTGATGATGAGATTAATCATTCAGCAGCACGCCGCCACGGACCACCACGCGCTCGCCGGCGGTCAGGCCGCTGCGGATGCGAACCTTGTCGCCGTCTTCCCGGCCCAGTTCCACCGTGCGCCGCACGAAGGTCCACGGTTCGGCCTCGACGAACACGCTCACGCTGTCGTTGTTCATCAGCAGCGCCGAGGACGGCACCTGCGGCTGCGCGCCCTGCGGCACGCCCAGCACGGCCGTCGCATACATGTTGGGCTTGAAGAGGCCGTCGGGGTTGGCGAAGACGATGCGCGCGCGGGCTCGGCGCGTGTCCGCGTCGAGCACCGCGCTCACGAAGCCGACCTTGCCGGTGAAGCTGCGCCCCGGGTAGGCCGCCAGCGTGATCACCGCGTTCTGCCCAGGCGCAACCGCGCCGACGATGTTCTCCGGCACGTTGACCGTGACCCAGACCGAATCGAGGTTCGACACGGTCATGAGCACTGCATTGGCATCGTTCAGGTTGGCGCCCGCGGCCGCGTTCAGGGCCGTGACCGTGCCGGCCAAGGGCGCGACGATCTTCAGCACCTGGCCCGCCTGTCCGCCGCTGCCTTCCGCGCCAAGGCTGCGCAGGCGCGTCTCGCTGCGGTGCAGCTCGGCCGTCTGCTGGGCAACGCTGCTCTGCGCCGCTTCGACGTCCTTCGCGGCGTTGGAGCCGGCCTCATTCACGCCGCGCGCCCGCACCAGTGCCCGCTTCGCCAGTTCGAGCGCGTCGCGAGCCTTCTGCGCATCGGCCACGGCCTGCGCGAGGTCGGGCGAGGCCATCGTGGCGAGCACCTGGCCGCGCTTGACCGTGTCGCCCAGGCGTACCTTCAGCTCGAGCAGCTTGCCGGTCAGCGGCGGCAGGATGTTGACGGTGTTGGCCGGATTGGCCTCTACCGTAGCGGGCAGGCTCACTTCATGCGGCAGGGTGTCCTGGCCGACCGTGGCGACCAGCAAGCGGTCACGCAGCGGCGAGCCGGCGGGCACGCTCAATCGGTTGTCCTTGCGAACCAGCATCGGCGCCGGTGCGGCGGCCACGGTGGTGGCGGCATGGGCCGTGTTGTCGAACGAATCGACGCACAGGGCCGCGCAGGTCAGCACGCCGAAGACGATGCGTGCGGGGGTGATCTGGTAGAGGGATTTTTTCTTCATCGCGATGCGTCCGTCACGGACGGGCGCGCCGTGCGCGGGATGCTTCCCGTGCCTTCGATCCGCTCCCGTCTCCTGCGGGGGAGGGTACGAAAGCGCGACTGAAGAAGCCCTCAAGAAATCCTGAAGATGTCTTCAGGATCCGGGACCCGGCGGCCAGCAGTCAGGTAGGCCCGGCATGATCCGCGCCCATGAGAATCCTGTTGATCGAAGACGACCGCAAGGCCGCCCGGCTGCTGGCCCGGGGCCTGCAGGAAGAGGGCTTTGTCGTCGATGTCGTGCACACGGCGGAGGAGGGCGACGAAGAAGCCTTCGTCGTCGCCTACGACCTGATCGTGCTCGACTGGATGCTGCCCGGCAAGGACGGCCTCACCCTGTGCCGCGACCTGCGCCAGCGCGGCTGCAAGACGCCCGTGCTGATGCTCACCGCCCGCGATGCGCTGAGCGATCGCGTGGCCGGCCTCAACACCGGCGCCGACGACTACCTGACCAAGCCCTTCGCCTTCGACGAGCTGCTGGCCCGCGTGCGCGCCTTGCTGCGCCGCTCCGAGATCATGCGACCGGTGGTGCTCGCGCTGGCCGACCTGAGCCTCGATCCGCAGAGCCAGCGCGTGCTGCGCGGCGGCATGGCGCTCGACCTGACCCACAAGGAATTCGCGATCCTGCAGATACTGCTGCGCCACGCCGGCGAGGTGGTGAGCCGCTCGCGCCTGGCCGAGCAGGTGTGGAAGGACGACCTGATCGCCATCGACAACCTGATCGACGTGCACATCAGCAACCTGCGCCGCAAGGTCGACGCGCCGCCGGCCGCGCCGCTGATCCAGACCGTGCGCGGACGCGGCTTCAGGCTGGCGCTGGCTGACGACCACAACGGCGGCGGCAGCGCACATGCTTAGTTTTCGCAAGCGGCTGGCGCTGGCGCACGTCGGCGCGATCGTGGTGGTGATGGCGATTGCCGCCTTCGGCTCGTACCTCGTGTTCGCGCGCAACGTGCACCGCGAGCTCGACGCGGCGCTGCTGGCGCTGGCCGAAACCGAAATGGGCATGCTGCTGTCCGCCGGCGAGGGCGACACCGTCATCGTGCACGAGGCCCCGCCCGGCCCCGGCGCGCCGTCGTTCGTGCGGCTCGACCGGCTGGTGCAGATCGTCGACGCCGAGGGCCGTGTGCTGGCGCGCAGCGCCAACCTCGGCGAGGCGCAGCTGCCCATTCCCCCAGTGCTGCGCGAGCGGCTCGCGGCGGGCGAAACCGTGTTCGAAACGCTCGACGGCTTTGGTGAAGAGCCGACGCGCATGGTCTCCGTGCCCGTGCAGGGCCACCGTTCGCTGCTGGCGGTGCAGGTGGCGGGCTCGCTGGACGACGTGAACCGCACGGTGGCGATGGCCAGCGTGCTGTTCGTGATCCTCGGCGGCGCGCTGCTGCTGGCGCTGGGTGCGGCGGGCGCGATGATCACGCGGCGCGCCTTCGGCGCCATCGACGACGTGGTGCAGCACGCGCACCGCATCGGCGACGCGAACCTCGGCGAACGCCTGCCGCACCCCGGCACGCACGACGAGATCGGGCGGTTGGTGGACACGCTCAACGACATGCTCGGGCGCATCGAGCAGGGCATGGAGGCGCAGCGGCGGTTCACGGCCGATGCATCGCACGAGCTGCGCTCGCCGCTGTCGCGCTTGCGTACCGAGCTTGAACTCGCACTGCGCAGGCCGCGCGAACCGGCCGCCTATGTGGAGACGCTGCATTCTTCGCTCGAAGAAGTCGAGTCGCTCACGCTGCTGGTGGAAGAACTGCTGGTGCTGGCCCGGCTCGACGCTGGACAGGAGCGCGGCGCGGCCGAGACGGTGTCGCTGAACCAGCTGGCGGAAGAGGCGGTGCGGCGACTGGAGCCCTTGGCTCGCGAGCGGAAACTGGAGTTCGCGCTGGCGCCTGCTCCGCCCGTGGCCGCGCGGGTGGCGCGCGGCGCGGCCAGCCTGGCGCTGGCCAACCTGCTCGACAACGCGCTCAAGTTTTCGCCGGCCGGCACCACGGTGCGCGTGAGCCTGCGCGCGGATGCGGAAGCAAACGAGGCCGTCATCAGCGTGGCGGACAGCGGGCCCGGCATCCGCGGCGACGAACTGCCGCATCTGTTCGAGCGCTTCTACCGCGGCGCCACCGCGCGTTCGGACGAGAACACACCGGGCCTGGGACTTGGGCTGGCACTGTCGCAGGCCGTGGTGCATGCGCATGGCGGGCGCATCGAGGCGGCGAATGAAGCGGGTGGCGGGGCGCGCTTCGACATGCGGTTGCCGCTGGCGTGATGACACGGCGGCCGGCCGGGCAAACCCTGACCGTGCCGCCCGCGCGGCGCTTCGAGAATGATCCGATCCATTCCGAAGCAACGAAGAAAAGGTTCCCGCCACCATGCCCCACGCCACGCTGTCGCGCCGCCGGTTCACGCTCGCCACTGCCGCCGCAAGCCTCGCCTTGCCGTCGTTCGCGCAGGGCACATGGCCCACCAAGCCGATCCGCATCATCGTGCCTTACACGCCGGGCGGCTTCACCGACCAGATGGCGCGGCTGGTGCAGATCGGCCTGCAGACAAAGCTCGGCCAGCCGGTGCTGGTCGACAACAAGCCGGGCGCCAACAGCCTGATCGGCGTCGACGCCATCGCCAAGGCCGCGCCCGATGGCAGCACCTTCGGCGTCGTCATCGCCGCGTACGCGGCCAACACCACGCTGTACCCCAAGCTCCCATACGACCCGCGCAAGGACCTCACCGGCGTGTCGCTGATGGGCGTGTCGCCGCTGCTGGCCGCGGTGAATATCGATGCGCCGTTCAAGACGGCGCGCCAGCTCATCGACTATGCGCGCGCCAACCCGGGCAAGGTGAGCTTCGGCTCCTCGGGCAACGGCTCGGCCGCGCACCTCACCACCGAGCTGTGGAAGTCGCTCACGCAGACCTACATGATCCACATCCCGTACCGGGGCGCGGTGCCGGCGCTGACCGACCTGATGGGCGGGCAGATCCAGCTTTTCTTCGACGCGCCCACGGGCCTCATCAACCAGGCCAAGGCAGGCAAGGTGCGGCTGATCGGCGTGGCGGGCGACAAGCGCCTGGCGGCGGCTCCCGAGGTGCCGACCTTCATCGAGCAGGGCTTCGCGGGCTTTACCGGCAGCACCTGGGCCGGCATGGTGGCGCCGGCGGCCACGCCGCGCGACATCGTCAAGCGCATGTCGGAGGAACTGGCCCGCATCATCAGGAGCGACGAGACGCGTGCCAAGCTGGATGCGATGGGCACCATTCCAGTGGGCAGCACGCCGGAGGAGTTCGACGCCTTCATCACCGCCGAGACGGCGAAGTGGGGCAAGGTGATCCGTACGGCGGGGGTGAAGGCGGAATAGCCTTGGGAGGACGCGTCAGGCAGCGAGCATCAGCACCTTGCACTGGCTGGGCACGATGCGCATGCCGATCGCGTTGCTGCGGTTCTGTACCGACAGGCTCGTCATGCGCGTGGCCGGGCTACCCTTCAACAGCACTGTGAACGAGCCGGTGATGTGGCGGGAAGGGCCCATGACCGAAGGCGAGATCACACCCAGCGTCACACCGGGGTTGTCGCCGTTGGTCAGCGGCGTGACGGTCGCGAGGTTGTGCGCTGGCGCGAACATGAAGAGGATGTTCCACGCATTGGGTATCGCGGTCGGGCCGAGCGCGAAGTTGGGGTAGGGAATGGGAATGGCCGGCGGTGTCTTGCACACGTCGGGAAAGGCCAGGTCGATGCCCATCATCTGGCAGTTGGCAAACATGGTGTCGGTTCCTTTCTCTTTTTCCTGAAAGGGCTCAGCCCATGTGGATCTGCTTGGCATCGACCTTCACGACCGCCTGCGCCGTGACCACCGTCTGCGCCGCATGGATGCGGGCAAGGTCGGCGGCTTCGTAGTCGAGTTGGCCGCACCGCAGCTGCTCGGTCTGCTCGGTCATGCGAAAGGCCGTGCGGCTGATGTGCACCAGCCGGTCCATGACGGTCTCGCACAGCCTGCCGACGACGTGGATGCTGGCCGTCATGGCCCGGACCGCGCTGCCGACGTAGTTGAGCTGGTCCACCTTGCAATCGGCCTCGCTCGCATTGAGTGCGAAGCGCTCGCTGCTGACCTCCACTGCCTTGGCGGATTGCAGCCGGATGGTCTCGCCGCTTTCGATCTGCACGCCGCCCGAGGGCGCGGCCAGCACGAGGCGGCCGGTGGTCTCGATGCGCGCCGCGCTGGGGTCGGCCTGATCGATCACCGCGATCAGGTAGACGTGGTAGCGATCGGGACCCGAGATCAGTACCGTGTCGCCCGGCTCGGGCCGCAGCAGGCAGCTGGCGGCGCGGCGGCATTGCCAGGCACCGTCCTCGCATTCGACGCGGTACAGCGACCCTTCGGCCAGGAACTCGACCACCTTGCCAAGGCGCTGCACGGGAGCGTCGGCCGTGCCTGCCTGGGGGCTGCGCAATGCTGCGATGTTCTTCATTGGGTTTCGCCTTTCGTGAACGGGGTGGGATGTCGCGTGCGGTGCGCGGACCAGCGCTGCGCCTCGAACAGGTCGGGGTCGTTGGGCAGCACGCCGGCATTGCCGCGCAAGGCGTCGGGAACGTCGCGTGCCCCGTGCAGCTGGGTGCGGAAGAGGCGGGCATCGAGGTTCGCGCCCGCGAGCATGGCCTCGGAGAAGTCGGCGTAGGTGAGGTCCGTGCCGGCAAAGCTGGTGCCGGTGCAATCGGCGCGGTGGAAGATGCATTGCTGCATGCTGGCCCCGCCGAAATCGGTGCCCGCGAGCACTGCCTCGATCCAGAGGCTCTGGTCGAAATGCGCGCCGCGCGCGTCGGTACCGCTCAGGTCGGCCTCGGGAAAGAGCGCCTGCGGCGCATGCACGCCGCGCAGAACCGCGTCGCGCAGCCTGGCGCCCTTGAAGTTGCACTGCGCCATGTGCGCCCCCTCGAAGTTGCAGCCTTCGAGGTCCGCATCCGTGAATTGGCACAGCAGGAAGTGGTGCCTCGAGAAATCGTGGCCACCGAGGCGCGACTCGACGAAGACGACCCGTTCGAAACGCGCGCCGCCGAGCGCGGTCGTGCGCAGGTCGACCTGGTAGAACACCGCCTTGTCCAGACGGGTGCCCGAGAGATCGGCACCGTCCAGTGGCGACTGGAAGAAGAGCGTCCGGTCCAGCAGCCCGCCCGCGAAGCGGCTGCGCGAAAGCGTGCTTTCCATGAACTTGGTGTCGACCACGCTGGCCTGCGAGAAGTCGCTGCCCGGCAGCTTGCAGCGATGGAATACGGCGTCGTCCAGCACGGCGGCCGTCAGGTCCGCCGACGTGAGCGCGCATTGGGAGAAGGCGGCCTTCTTCAGCTGTGCGTCGTTGAGCCGTACGCCGCCGAGCGTGCAGCGTTCGAACTGGCTCTCTTCGAAGCGCGTGCCGATGCAGCTCACGCCGTCGAAATCGACCTCGATGAACACGCCGCCGGAAAGATCCATTCCGTCGAGGCGCCAGCCCTTGCAGCTTCGCTCCCGGATCGGTTCGCCACGCTGCACCATGGTTTGCAATCGGTGCGGCGTCATGCGGCCGCGGCTTCCTGGCGCATCGGATAGACCTTGGCCAGGTGCGTATAGGCGCCGTCGAGCAGCGTGGTGCCGTCCATGAGGCTCTGGGAGACGTCGGCGCGGAAGAGGTTGGCGCCGCGCAGGTCGGTGAAACGAAAGTCGGCCTTCTGGAAGCTCGCGTCGATCAGGTCGGCGTCTCGCAGGCTGGCGTGCTGGAGATCGGCGCGCACGAAGCGCGAGTCGCGTGCGTTGCTGCGCGAGAAGTCGGCGCGCGTGAGGTCGCAGCCGGAGAAGTCGCTGTTGTCCAGCCGGGCATCGGCAAAGCTGGCGCCGGAGAGCGCCACCGCGCGCAGGCTGCACTCGCGCAGATGAGAGCCCTGGAACTTCGCCTCGCGAAAGCTGCTCGTGCCCACGATGCAGGTGGTGCGCAGATTCGCGCGCGCGAAATCCATCTGCCCGTCGGCCTCCACGTCGACGAACACGCAGCTGTCGAGCTGGGCCGCAGCAAAGCCGATCGCGCCGGGCTTGCAGCGCACGAAGTGCAGCTTGAAGAGCTCCGCCTCTTCGAAGTCGAGCTGGTCCAGCCGCACCTTCTCCAGGAACATGACCACCTTGAGGCTTGTGCGGTGAAAGCGGCAGCGCGCGAATGAGGCTTCGACCACCGTGTTGTCTTCCCACTGCGAGGCGCTGAAGTCGCAGTCTTCGCACAGGATGTTTTCGAGCGTGGCATTGCGCAGACGCGCGCCGGCGAAAACGGTCTGCCGGCACCGGGCGAAGCCGAGATTGGCTCCTTCGAGCAGCGTTGCGCGCAGCGAGGCGCCGTCGAGGCAGGCGCGCGCGAGCACCGCGCGGGAGAAGTCGGCGCCGTCGAGCCGCGCGCCGCGCAGGTTGGCGCTCTCCAGCAGAGCGCCGCGGAAGTGCGCGCCGCTCAGGTCCATGCCCGACAGGTCGGCACCGGTCAGGTCCATGTCCGAGAAATCGCGGTTGCCGGCGAGGATCGCCGTTACCTGTTGGCGTGTCTCGGCGGCCCGCTCCGGCGTCATCGGGTCGGCAGCGTCCTGATGGTGGGCGCTGCTCAGGTACATCTTGCGTTGCGCCGTGGCGATGAACTCCCCGCGGCCCAGGAGTTCTGTGACTGGAGCCATGTCGGCCGCAAGCGTCCCCGGTACTTCCGAGATGGATGCACCCATGCTCCGGAGATGCGGCGTCATTGCCGCGGCGGGAGGCCCCTTGAGCGCGGAGCGCTCGCGGCCTTCGGCCAGCGCGAGCAGCGGGCTCATGTCCGGTCCCGTGGAGCCGGTTTCGGCCGCGCCCGCGCGAAGCGTCTCTGACAGCTGCTGCCGCTGCGCGTGCAGCTTCTGTTTGGCGTCCTCTTGCAGACGCTTGCTGCGCGCAATGAATTCGGGCAAGGCGTCCAGTGTGGGCAGTTCGTCGGCCGGGTCCGGTGGCGGAAAGTAGCGCTCGGGGTCCTGGCCGTCGTCGATCATCTTCTGGCGCATCTGCTCGCGCATCCACGCGCCGTGCCGATGTGCATTGCGCGCCAGCGGGCCAAGCGGACGGTCTTTCAGCGACACGGTGTCGAGCCAGGGGGCGATTGCCGCGGCGGGAACCAGATCGCGATCACGAAAGCTGTAGAGCGCGCCGCTTTCCGGGTCCAGTCGCTGCTGCAGGACGGATTGATAGTGGCTGACCGGCAGCGGCTCGGCGCCTGCTTCTTCGAGCGCGGGCATCAGGTGGACGACGTCGGCCGCGTCATCTTCCCGGATGTCCGCCACGCCGTGATAGATCAGCACGATGCGCTCGCGGTGCGGGAAGAACCAGGCGGTGGTCATCCGCATGGGAACGTCGGTGAAGGTGGTCTCTCCGGCCTCGGACGCCAGCGTGAGGAAGCAGCGTGCGCGCCAGTCGGGCAGCCGGCCCTCCTGATGCGGCTTGTGCGGGTGCATGTTCCAGATTTCGTAGGGCACTGCGCCGGGAACGCAGTCGGCGTCGCACCACCACTGGTCTTCGGGTGCCGCGTTGAAGAGATGCCAGTCCATGTCGCCGGAGAAGGCCGGGAAGTCTTCCTTCGCCCAGCGGTCGCCATAGTCCTTGCCGATGCGGGCGAAGCGCCGGGGCCACATCACGTCGATGGCGCCGAAGCCGGCCGGGGGGAGCCGCTGGTCGTGGCGCTGGATGGGTGCATCGGGTGACTCGATGTTCGGAAGCCGGCGCGTGCGCACGCCGTTGATGGTCTCCTCGTCGGCACCGATGCCCAGCGGGTTGTCCGCGAACGACGCGCCGCCATAGGCGTGCTGCCAGTCGAGCGGCATGCTGTCGAAGTCCTGCGGCGGGGTGGCGCGCTTGTCGAGCCAGTAGCGGTCACCCGACACGCGCAGGCTTTTCTCGATCGTGCCGACGCGCATCTTCACCATGCACTGGTTGCGGATCTGCTGGTGCGCGGTATAGGCGTGGCCGGTGACAAGAAACTCCGCGCTGCGCTTGGGCATGCCCAGGTCGAGCACACCTTGCTCGCCGATCTCCTCGGCGACCAGGGGCCAGAGCTCGGCATCGGGATGGAGCACGGGCACGGCATCCATGCCCGTCATGGCGATCACGGTAAGGCCCAGTCGCTGGCGGCGCTGCCATGGAAAGGGGCGACTCAGTACGCTGAGCCGGAGCGGCTTGATGACTTTCATGAAACGGGAGATGCGCGCGCGATCAGCGGGAAATAGTCGTGGTCGACTGCCGGCGGTCGATGGCCACGGCCGTGGAGTCGGCCGGGTCGACCAGCACGTGGATCGTCTGGCCGGGCATGAAATTGACCACCAGCTCGCGCGCGATGCGGGTCTTGAGTGTCTGTTCCCGTGGTGGGCGACCGGCCAGGGCGGCCGTGCGCACTCGCAGTTCGACGTCGTTGTCGTAGGTGCCTTGCGCCAGCTCCCGCAGGGCCAGCACCTGGGCGCTGGCGGGCTGACCTTGGGTCGCGAGCCGTTCGTAGCGCCGTTCTTCTTCGCGGTAGGGCTTGTTGCTGCGCACGGTGTGCACGATCACGAACGCCAGGAAGAGGACGATCAGCACACCGGAAATAACTGGCAACCAGAACTGCATGGGCAAGGTCGTCGTGTTCAGCTGAAGATGCTCATGACCTTGGCCTGGATCGCCAGCCCGCCGCTGCGGATCTTGGCGCCCGCGGCCTTCACGTTGGCGCCCGAGGTTTCGAGGGTGAGCCCGTTGTCCTTGTTCTTGAAGGCCGAGATGTCGATCTTCACGGCTGCCAGCTGCAGGTTGAGGGCCGCGTAGATCTGCGCTCTCGCGCCCCAGACGTCGAAGGAGGTGGCCACTGCGCCGAAGCGGAAGACGCAGCCGCTGGCGCGCCCGATCCGCCAGTTGTTCTCCTGCGAGGAACTGATGGTGTGCTGCGGCACGTTGTAGGTGACCTTCGGCGCGTTCACGATGATCTCGACGCTGACGTTCTCGGTGACGGTGCCGGTGATGTTGCGGGTCTCGCCTGCGGTGATGTTCTCGGTGCGCGGCCCCTTGGTGTTGAGTATCTCCGCGCCGTCCACCGTGGCCGTGAGGCCGCCGGTGATGGTCCACGTCGCGCCACCGGTGATGGTGCGGGATTCGCCGCCCGCGATGGTTTCGCTCTGGCCACCTGTGATGCTGCGGGTTTCGCCGCCGGAGATCGTCTCGGTGCGGCCGCCGGTCACGGTGCGCGTTTCGCCGCTGTGGATGGTCTCGGTCTCGCCGCCGTTGACGGTGCGGGTCTGCCCGCCGTTGATGGTCTCGACGCCGCCGCTGTTCACGAGCCGCTCTTCGCCGCCGTTGTAGGTGGCGGTTTCCTTGCGGGTGATGGTGGTGGTGCGCGTGCCCAGCACGTCGATCTTTTCGTTGCCGTGGATGACGCTGGTGCGGTTGCCGCCCACGTCGCGGGTTTCGTCCGCTTCCACTTCGACATCGAGGTTGCGCTCGGCGTGCAGCAGGATCTGTTCGGCCCCCGAGCGGTCCTCGAAGCGCAGCATGTTGGCCTGGTTGGCCGCACCGCCGGCGCTGGAGCGCGTGAGGATGCCGCTGGCCGTGGCGTTGGCGGGCAGCTCCCATGGCGGCATCTGGTCGCTGTTGTAGACGCGGCCGGTGATGATGGGGCGGTCGGGCTCGCCACCGATGAAATCGACGATCACTTCCTGGCCCACGCGCGGCATGTGCATGGTGCCGTAGTTGGCGCCGGCCCAGTTGCTCGACACGCGCACCCAGCACGAGCTGTTCTCGTCCGACTGGCCGTAGCGGTCCCAGCGGAACTGCAGCTTCACGCGGCCGAAGCGGTCGGTCCAGATCTCCTCGGGGCCGACCACGGTGGCGGTCTGCGGGCCGTTGGTGCGCGGTCGCGGCGTGGTGCGTGCGGGGCGGTAGGCCACGGAGGAGGGCAGCACGGTGAAGTCGAACTCGCACACCGATTCGCTGCTGCCGCCCGTGGAGTACTCGGGCTCCTGCAGGTTGTAGCGGGTCTCGGTGACGAGGTATTCGCGGTTGTCCGATTCGCGCGGGCAGTGCGTCATCTCGAACAGGTAGCCCGGCGCCATGCCGACGACATTGGTGTGGCCCGAAGCCAGCTCGTGCGCGCACTGCAGCTCCTGCAGGCGGACCTTGGCGTAGGCATCGCCCTGCTGGTGCTCGCTGTAGCCGCCCAGCCATTCGTAGACCTCGTAGGTCGAATGCTCATGGGCTTTGGGGTCTTGCTGCACGCTCTGCAGCGAGGCGCGCGACTTCTTGAAGTCGAAGTCGTCGAGCATCACGCGGCCCGAGGTGATCTGCTCGGCCACGCGCCACTGGTCGATGCAGGGCTCCAGCGCATTGAGCACGCGGTCGCGCGGGCGGTAGGCGATGCTGGCGTGGCCGGGCAGCGGCTTGTAGCTGCCGGTGTCGTCGGCCAGCACCAGCAGGTGCGAGCCGTTGCCATGCTCGAAGTGGTAGGCAATGCCTTCGTGCTCCATGAGGCGACTCACGAAGGCGAAGTCGCTTTCCTGGTACTGCACGCAGTACTCCATGGCGGGATAGCTGCCCGTGAGGCGCTTGTCGAACTGGAAGCCGTACTTGCCCAGCACTTCGTCGAGCACCTCGGGCACGCTCTTGTTCTGGAAGATGCGGCAGTCGGTGGTGCGCGTGAGGTACCACAGCCACGGCTGCACCAGCGCACGGTAGATGTAGTGGCGGCCGGTTTCGTTGGCGCGGCCTACAAGCTCGAAGCGCACCACCGTGCCGTTGAGAAAGCGCGGTGCGCCTTCGTCGGCCAGCTCCAGCGTGAGCGAGGTGCCGAGCAGTTGCTTCAGGTCGAGGCTGAAGCTGGTGCTGACCATGTCCACCTCGAACTCGAAGAGTTGCGAGAGCCCCTCCCGTCCCCGCATGGCGCGGAACTTGAGCTGCTCGGAGCTCATCACGGTGTGGACTTGGACGGTACGCGGCATTCGAAATTTCCCTGACCCATGGGGCTTCTGCGGATGCGAAACCTTCGATGGGCAGTCTAGAAATTCCTTATGTCATATACATGACGCGCAGGGGGCGGCACGGGCCGCTTTCCCCTCTGAAAACAAGCGTAGAAGAAGCCCTTACATCGAGGCTTCGAGCATGGCCTTGTAGTCGTCGCGCGTGGCCAGGCGCGGATTGGTCTTGTGGCAGTGGTCGGCCATGGCGCCATCGATGATCTGCTCGAACATCGCGGGCGTCACGCCCACCTCGGCCAGGCCCTTGGGCAGGCCGAGGCGCGCGTTCATGTCGCGGATGGCATCGCCGAGGTCGCCGGCCGAATCGAGGTGCATGGCCTGCGCCATGCGCTGAAGGCGCTGCTCCTTCTGCACCGATTCGGCACCCGAGTTGAAATGGATCACGGCGGGCAGGAAGAGGGCGTTGAGCGTGCCGTGGTGCAGGCGTGGATCGACGCCGCCAAGGCTGTGGCTCAGCGAATGCACGCAGCCCAGGCCCTTCTGGAAGGCCATGGCGCCCTGCATCGATGCGCTCATGAGGTTCAGTCGCGCCTCGCGGTCGCTGCCGTCCCTTGTTGCGCGTTCGATGTGGCCCCAGGCGCGCTCCAGCCCGTCGAGGCCGATGCCGTCGGCGGGTGGGTTGAACGCGGCCGACATGAAGGTCTCCATGCAATGCGCGATGGCGTCCATGCCGGTGGCGGCCGTGAGCCTGGGCGGCAGGCCGAGCGTGAGCTCAGGGTCGCAGATGGCGGCCTTGGGCATCAGGAACCAGCTGTGGAACCCGAGCTTGCGGTGGTCGTCGACGATGACGATGGCGCCGCGTGCCACCTCGCTGCCCGTGCCGCTGGTGGTGGGCACCGCAATCAGCGGGACTGCGCGCTCGGTGATCTTGGGCGAGCCGCCTTCGATGGTGGCGTAGGTCTTGAGCGGGCCTTCGTGCGTGGCCGCGATGGCCACGCCCTTGGCGCAGTCGATGGCCGAGCCGCCGCCCACGGCGATGAGCCCGTCGCAGCGGCCGCTGCGGTACAGCTCGACGGCTGCGCGCACTGCGGCTTCAGTGGGGTTGGAGGGCGTCTGGTCGAACACCGAGACCTCGAGGTCGGAAATGGCATCGAGCGCCTTCTGCAGCACGCCGGCCGCGCGCACGCCGGCGTCGGTCACGATCAGCGGGCGGTTGATGCCGATGCGCGCGCATTCGCTGGACAGCAGCTTGATTGCGCCGAATTCGAACTGGATCTGGGTGAGGTATTGGATGAGTGCCATGAATGTGGAAATGCCTCGGGGCAGTACGATTGCCGACCAGCCAAATCTAACAAGAGCGATCAGTCTTGCACACGAAAGAAACCCTTGCCGTTGTCGCGCCCGGAACACCGCCGGCCACGCGGCTCACCTCGAAGATGGCCAGCGTGGTGGAGCGCATGGCGCGCGCCGGCCACCCCCCGCTCGACCGGCTCACGCCCGAGGAGGCCAAGGCCTCCTACGAAAAGGGCGCCGGCGTGCTCGAAGTGCCCAAGCCCGAACTGGCGCGGGTCGAAGACTTCAGCATCGAGGCACGCGACGGGCATGCGATTCCGGCGCGGCTGTATGCGCCGTCCGTCGACGCGCTGCCCGCGCTGATGTACTTTCACGGTGGCGGCTTCACCGTCGGCAACATCCGCACGCACGACACGCTGTGCCGCGTGCTGAGCCTCAGGAGCGGCTGCGCCGTGGTGTCGGTCGACTATCGCCTGGCGCCGGCGTACAAGTTTCCCACCGCGTCCAACGACGCATGGGACGCCTTCGCCTTCCTGGCCCGCGAGGGCGGGCGCGTCGGTGTCGATTCGCGGCGCCTGGCGGTGGGCGGCGACAGTGCCGGTGGCACGCTGGCGGCCGTCTGCGCGATTCTTGCGCGCGACGCGGGCCTGCCGCTCGCGCTGCAGATGCTGATCTACCCCGGAACCACCGCACACCAGGACACGGCCTCGCATCTGCGTCACGTCGACGGCCCGCTCTTGACCAAGTCGATGATCGATTTCTTCTTCGCGCAATACGTCCGCACACCGGCCGACCGCGACGACTGGCGCTTTGCGCCGCTGCTGGCCGACGACGTCGAGGGCGTGGCGCCGGCCTGGATCGGCCTGGCCGAATGCGATCCGGTGGTCGACGAAGGCATCGCCTACGCCGACAAGCTGCGCGCCGCGGGCGTGCCGGTCGACCTGGAGATCTACCGCGGCGTGATCCACGAATTCATCAAGATGGGGCGGGCGATTCCCGAGGCGCTGCAGGCGCAGGAGGACGCGGCCCGCGCACTGCGCGAGGCCTTGCAGCCTTGAACGCTGTCACACACGCCTACCGGTACGCGCACATGTCGGCCACGCTGGCGGAGCCGTCGGGCCCGCGGCTGAGCCTGGCAACGTCCAGCCTGCAGGCCGATGGCGGCACGGCGCATCCGCATTTCTTCGAGGGCCGCCTGTTGCAGCCCCGGCTCTACGCGGAACTGCTCAGCGCCGTTCACCTGGTGGTCGGCTCGCGCTTCTTCACGCCAGCCAACAGTGTTGCGCGCGCCGTCGCGCTGGCCGATCCCGTGGTCACGGCCGGCGGCGAGCTGTTGCGCTTCGAGGGTTTCTCGGCCTGCTGCAGCTGCTATGTGCGTGTGGACCTGCTGCCCGATGCCTATGACGGACAGGTGGTCGGCAAGGGCACGACCAATGTCGATTTCAACGCCCCGATGCGCGCCGCGCTGGCCCGGCTGCGCGACGCCGACGGGCTGGCACTGTCGGTCGGGCGCGACGCGCTGACGCTGCAATCGGGCGGCGGCGAGGTGGTCGAGCGCAAGGTGGCGCTGCCGTTGCGCTGGCTGCGCGGCATGGTCGAGGTGCAGTCGTACCTTGCCGGCATGCGGCATCGCTTCGAACTCAAGGGGCTGGAGGGCCTGCGTTTTCTTCGCACGCTGCCCAAGGCATCGACCAGCCGCACTCCCCTTTGGGTGGTGCCCTCGCCGAAGGGGCCGTTTACCACCACGCGGCCGCATCCGCAGGGCGTGCGCGTGACCGACACCAGCCGGCTGCGGGTGCTCGAAGCACTGCTGCCCAAGGCGCGCAGCCTCGCCGTGCATGCCGACGAGACACAACAGGCCAGTGCATGGGTACTCGCGTTTCCCGGCGCGCGGCTCACGCTGGCGCTCAGTGCGGAGCCTTGGCGCGGCTTTTCGGGCGAAGGGCAGGCGCTGCGCGCACTGATGCGCATGGACGACGAACGCGCGGTGGCGCTGGTGAGAGCGCAGCTGAACTGGCAGACGGTAATCGACCCGGCGGCCCTGGCGTACACGCTGGGCATCACCGAGGCGAGCGTGGACGACAGCCTGCGAATCCTCGGTGCTTCGGGCCTGGTGGGCTTCGACGTGGTCGAGCGGCGCTACTTCCACCGTGTGCTGCCGTTCGACCTGTCGTCGGTCGAGGACATGCATCCGCGCCTGGCCGATGCGCGCGAACTCCTGGCTCGCGGCGCCGTCAGCATCGCGAATGCCAGCCCGGTCGAGGCTCAGGTGAGCAGTGCGGGCAGCGTGTACAGCGTGCGCGAGATCGACGGCGAACTGCGTTGCACCTGCCCCTGGTATGCAAAGCACCAGGGCGAGCGCGGCCCCTGCAAGCACGTATTGGCGGTGGAGGCTTCAGCCTCGGCTGCGGAAGGCGATCGATGAGAAACGCAGAAGAACTGCCGGTGTTAGTGCCGGCCGGCGCGCTGGAACAGGCGGTGCACCGGGGCGATTTCGAGGCCGCGATCGCCGCCCTGCAGGCCATGCCAGCGGCCGGCCCCAAGGCATGTGCCGAATCGCTCGAGAAGATGGGCCAGATCATGCGCTCAAGCCACTGGCAAGGCAGCCCGTATGCACGCCAGTGGGGCGGCGAGGCGCAGGCGGCGCAATACCGCGCCCTGCAGGGGGCCATGGTCGTTTGCATGGGACCCGAGGCTTTGCTCGATCACGCCGGTCCCCAGGTCGCCCTCGACCCGGAAACTGCCGCGGCGCTATGCAAGCGGTTCGGCATCGACGCCGCCGGCTGGCGTGCCGCACTGCAAAAGGCGGCCGAAGCGACGCTGCGCACTTTCGTCGCCCACATCCTGCCGGTGCAAAACCTGGTGGCCGCGGGGCTGATCGACCGGCCGCAGGGCGACGACTACGCCATTGGCCTGATGGCCCTGCCGCGTGCCTCGTATCGCTCGGCCACCATGGACCGGCATTTCGACCGCGACCCCGGCCTGTATCAAGCCGTGCTCCGCCTGTTCGATGTGGAGGGAACGAGCGAGCACAACCTGTCGGCGGTGGACAAATACAACCACTCGCCGGAGAACTCCTGGTCGCACATCTTCATCGAGGGCGTGGCGCGGGGCGAATTCACGCGGGAGCAACTGCTCGAAAGGGCCCTCGGCACGCTCGAGAAAGACTGGCCGCAATTCCGCGCGGGCTGGTTCTCGCGCTTTCACGAGACCCTGGCTCCCTCCGCGAGCGAGATGGCGCCCCTTGCCGCGCGCTATCTGGGCCTTTGCCAGAGCCGCATTCCGCCGACCGTGGCACTGGCGCTCGGCGCGCTGAAAACGCTGCATGCGGCGAAGCACATCGACGGAGCCTCGCTGCTGGGCGCGTTGAGGCCGGTGTTCTATGCGAGCGCCAAGTCGCAGGTCGATGCGGCGCTGAAGCTGGTCGAGGCCGTCGTCAAGCGAGAACCCGCCCTGGCACATGAAGCCTCGGCGTTGGCGCTGCACGGACTGGTGCACGAGGCGGCCGAACTGCAGAAGAAGATCATCGAGCGGCTCGATGCCTGGGGCATGGACGACGCTGCACGCGGTGAGCTGGCGGCACACATCGGCAGCGTGGCAACGGTCAACCGACCGGCGCTTGGGGCGCTGCTCGGCGACGCATCCGACGCCGCGGCCCCTGCGCCGGCAACGGCCGGGTCATTGCCGATGGGGAGCGGCCCGATGGATCCGCTCGACGCCGGCCGCGCGCTCGCGCCTGTCACCGATCCCGCCGAGCTGACCGAACGGCTGGCCTTCGTGCTGGAGAACCCCAACGACACCGACGAACTGGAGCGCGTCGTCGAAGCGCTGGTGCGCATGGCACCGCTGCCGGAAGCGCTGGTGAAGCAGTGCGCGCCGGTGGTCAAGCGTGCCCGCAAGCTGCTGCGCAGCGAGGTGCCGAGCCGGCTGGCGAGGCTGCTGGTCTTCGTCGCGAGCGCAGAGCGGTTGCCCGATCTGCGCGACAACCCGCACCGCAGCGGCCTGCAGAAACCGCAGGCCGACGAATTTCTGGCTCTGCGGGTGGACGACCTGATCAATCAGGCCGCGCAGGGCTGGGGCCTCGCGCCGCTGGCATCGGCCACGCATGCGCGCGGGTTCATCGACCCGGCGGTGTTCATCGAGCGCATTGCGGCGTATCAGGGGCGCGGGGCGCAGCCATGCCTGGGCGAGCAGGTGCGGGGCATGCTGCGGCTGGCTCCGCCGCAGGGACAAGGCGCAGCCATCTTGCGCGAGAAGGCTCGCCAGTTGGCCGATGCCCCTCTGGTGCGCGCGTTGCGCCACGCGCTGGGCGAGGATGGCGTCGCCATTTCCGCCAAGGCGGACGAGGCGCAACAGGCCCTGTTCGCGACCGCGGCACGCATCCGCCACCCCGGCGGCGACGATTCGCGCGTGCTGGATGCCTGGGGTGACCTCGGGCCCGACGGGGCGAGCGCAGCCCGCTACACATGGTCGGTGAATGCCAGGAGTTCCACCTACGAAGGCAAGACCTACATTCACCACGATTTGCAGTTGGCGTCCGCCGCGGTGCACCCGGACACGCCGCACGCGCTGGTGGCCGTGCGCCGCGCCGGCATGGACGGCGCCCATGACGAGGCGTTGTTGCGCCATGCCGCCACGGTGCTGCCGTCGTCGCTTGAGAGTTTCTTCGCCGATGGCTGCCGGCAGATAGGCAACAACCTCGACTGGTGGGAAGCACAGTGGCAAAACCGGGCCTACCTCATGCCGCTGCTCGATCCCACGGTCCCCGTCACTGCTTCGCAGCCGATGGCAGTGCTGCTGCTTGCACTGGCGCTCGCCGGCAAGGAGCCGGGCCAGACGGCGCTTGCGGTCGATGCGCTGGTGCAATCCTTTACCGAAGGCCGGCTCGACGTGCCGGCGCTGGGAGCGCAATTGCGTGCGCTGCTGGCGTCGTCGCTCACGATGGCCAAGCGCCATGGCAAGAGCCTGGAGGCGGCGGTACGGGCCGATACACGGCTGGCTGCGCCGGTCTTCGACCTTCTCTGCGACATGCTGGCGGCCGATGCCGGAAATCCGCCCAAGGACCTGGCTGCGCTGATGGAACTGCTGCTCGAGATTGCGCTGAGTTCGCAGCGGACGCTGCCCGCGCCAACGCTGGAGCTGCTGGCAGGGCTCGAGCTCGGTGGCAAGGGCCGTGCGGTGCGCAAGAGCCTGTTGGCGCTGGGCGCAGGCGCTCGGGGCTGAAGCGTCCGGTTCCTACAATTCCAACCCTTTCCGGAGACAAGAATGCAACGCAGCGATTTCCGCTTTTTTCATCGCCTGCGCGTACGCTGGGCCGAAGTCGACATGCAGAAGATCGTCTTCAATGCGCACTACCTGATGTACTTCGACACAGCCATCTCGGACTACTGGCGCGCCTTGGCACTGCCGTACGAAGAGGCGATGCATGCGCTGGGCGGCGACCTCTACGTGCGCAAGGCCACAATCGACTTCCGCGCCTCGGCGCGCATGGACGACATGCTGGACATGGGCGTGCGCTGCGCGCGCATCGGCAATTCGTCGATGGTGTTCGAGGGCGGGCTGTTCCGGCAGGACCAGTTCCTGGTCGGCTGCGAGCTGGTCTATGTGTTCGCCGACCCAGCGACGCAGACCTCGAAGCCGGTGCCTGCAGCCCTGCGAGAAGTGCTGACCGGCTACGAGGCCGGCGAGACGATGCGCAGCGTCGAGACCGGCGACTGGGCCACCCTCGGCGAAGGCGCTGGCGCCCTGCGGCGCGCGGTGTTCATCGAGGAGCAGAACATTCCCGAAGCGATGGAATGGGACGCGCAGGACGCCGTGGTGCTGCACGCGGTGGCGCGCAACCGCATCGGACAGGTCATCGCCACAGGGCGGTTGCTGGCGGCCGAGAACGGCATCTCGCACATCGGCCGCATGGCGGTGCATCGCAACCTGCGCAGTGGCGGGCACGGCGCTGCGGTGATGCAGGTGCTCGAAGACGCCGCCAGGGCGCGCGGCGACAGCATGGTGGCGCTGAATGCGCAGCGCAGCGCCGAGCGTTTCTATGCGCGGCTGGGCTATGTGCCGCACGGCGACGGCTTCGAGGAGGCCGGCATCCCGCACATCGAGATGCGCCGGTCCCTTCTTCCTTCTTCTTCTCAATAGCGCGCGGGCGGGTCCGGCACGTAGCCCGGGTCGGAACCCGGGAACGGCGACGGACCGGCCGGACGCGGCCAGCGCGGCGCGGGCGGCACCGGGATCACACCCGCGGCAACGAGGTTCTCGCGGCTGTCGTAGCGGATGCGGACCACTTCATCGGGCGACGGCTGTGCGCGCTCGAAGGTGGTCTTGCCGACGTACGAGGTTTCGCGACGACCGTGGGCGGTGCCCAGGCTCGGGCTGGGCGCGGGCTGGCGCAGGCTGCCCGCAGGGGATTCCGCTGCCGCGGTGGCACCGTCGGCCGAACCGGCCTTCGCCCGCGCATCGCCCAGGGACGACGACTCGCTTCGGCGCTCGCGCTCGCCGTGTTCGTCGCGGTACGGAAAAGGCGTGACCGGCGGCGGGAGCGGCTCGGGTATGCGCTCGCGGAACATCGCGACGCCGATCACGCCCACATCGTCCGGGCGGCCCGTGCGGCTCGCATAGGAGTTGCCGGCCGCGGCGAACTCGAAGGCCGCGATCTGCGAATCGCTCTTGCGCCAGCCTGTGATGTCGCTGCGTTCGCCTCCGCTGAACACATAGCCGTTCTGCCCGACGCCGGCCGTTTCGCCGGTGACGGCATTGATGCCGTCCACCGACATCACGGCCATGATGCGTTCACCCATCGTGTTGCGCGCCCGGATGGCGTAGCGCGCACCGGGGCGGCCGGCCACCCAGTATTCGCCGCGGTGGCGGTAGATCGGCAGTTCGGTGCCCGTGCCGCGGTCGACCACGCTGATCTGCATCAGCGAGCCGATGCGGCTGGACGGCGTGGGCGGGGCGTAAGGCCGCTCCGGGCTCTGCGCGCAGGCCGAGAAGGAGGCCGCGGCGCTCAGGGCCAAGGCGGTGGAAAAGAGTCTGCGCTTCATGGTGTCTTCCTTGCCGGGAGTTGATCGGTGCAGGCTTCTACGGCGCTGCATCGGCGGCAGGGTTAAACGACGCGCAAAAAAATGGCGCCATCTGTTCGATAGCGCCGAACGCCCCTTTTCTTCAAGGGCGTTGGGGGGATGGGAGACTCAGATGTCCTCGAGCAGGGGGTAGGGCAGCGGATCGACCGTGAGTGCCGGGCCGTCGGCCGCGCCCGCGCGCAGGCCACCGGCCTCGAGCGCGGCGATCTGCATCGAGACCAGCGCGGACCAGCCGCCGTCTGGCGCCGGCGCGGCCTGCGCCACGATGCCCACGGGCTGCTCGGCATCGGCGGCCGCGAACACCTCCTGTCCGGCGGAGACGGCCGCATCGGCCTGCACGAGGTAGGTGCGCCGCTTCAGCGTGCCGCGGAACTGGCTGCGCGCGACCACTTCCTGGCCGGGGTAGCAGCCTTTCTTGAAGTTCACGCCGCCGACCGATTCGTAGTTGATCATCTGCGGCACGAAGGCGTCGACGATCGGCGTGGTCAGCGTCACGATGCCGCTGCGCACCTCGCTCCACTGCCACAGGGCGGCATCGAGCGCGGGGCCCGTGGGTGCGGCGTGGCCGGCCGGCGCGATCCAGAGCGCACGCGGCACCCCGTCGGCTGGATACAGCGACACGGCGCTGACGTCATCGCCGACGGCCGTGCGCTTGCCGGGCGAGGCGGCGGCGTCGAGGCCGTTGCCGGTCAGGGCAGTGCCAGCCAGGCCATACAGCGCAAACTGGTCGGTGGCATCGGTCAACTTGGCCTTGGCACGCAGCACGAACATCGACAAGCGCTTGAGCGTCGCGGCCAGGATGTCGCGGCTGCACACCAGCAGGATCAGCTCGGGTTGCGGCTTGATGCCGATGAAACTTGCGATCACACGGCCCTTGGCGGTGCACAGCGCAGCCAGCCGGGCGTCGGAGGCGCCGAGCAGCGAAAAGTCCTGGGTCAGCTGGCCGTGCAGGAAGCTGGCGGCGTCCGGGCCCTCGGCACGGATCACACCGAGGTGGGAGAGGGCGGTCACGCCATTGAGAACGACTGTGGTCATCGCTGAATTATCATGGCCGGGCCTGTTCCTTCGGGGCGGCAGGGGCTCCTTCCCTGCAGCCTGCGAATCCACCGGTTTTCTCCGGCTTTTTCCGTCTTCCCCACATCGGATCCGTGCGCAGCTTCTTCCTTACGCTTTTCCTGCTTGCCGCCCTGATCGCGCTCGCGCTTGGCGGCGCCGGTCTCTGGTGGGTACACCAGCCGCTCAAGCTGCCGGCGCCCAGCGTCGACCTGTCTGTCGAGCCCGGCACCACGCCGCGCGGCATCGCACAAGCCGTGGCCGACACGGGCGTCGACGTGCAGCCGCAGTTGCTCTACCTGTGGTTCCGCATCTCGGGACAAGACCGCCAGATGCGCGCCGGCAGCTACGAGCTGGAACGCGGCGTCTCGCCCAAGCTACTGCTCAACATCCTGGTGCGCGGCGAGGAAGCCACGCGCAGCCTGGTGCTGGTCGAGGGCTGGAACATCCGCCAGGTGCGCGCCGCGCTCGCCAAGGCCGACCAGCTCAAGCCAGACAGCGTGGGCCTGACCGACGAGGCGCTGATGGCCAGGCTGGGCAAGCCGGGCCTGCACCCGGAAGGGCGCTTCTTTCCGGACACATATACCTACTCGAAAGGCTCGACCGACATCGCCCTGATGCAGCGCGCGATGCGGGCCATGGACAAGAAGCTCGAAGCCGCCTGGGCCGCCCGCGCCTCCGATCTGCCGTTGAAATCGGCCGATGAGGCGCTTATTTTGGCCAGTATTGTCGAAAAGGAGACAGGCAAGGCCAAAGACCGCTCGGAAATCGCGGCTGTCTTCACCAATCGCCTGCGCATCGGTATGCCGCTGCAGACCGACCCGACGGTGATCTACGGCATGGGCACCGCCTTCGACGGCAACCTGCGCAAGAAAGACCTGCTGACCGACACGCCCTGGAACACGTATACGCGCGGCGGGCTGCCGCCGACGCCGATTTCCATGCCCGGCAAAGCCGCGCTGCTGGCAGCGGTGCAGCCCGCGCAGAGCAAGTCGCTGTACTTCGTCTCGCGCGGCGACGGCACAAGCCAGTTCAGCAGTTCGCTCGACGACCACAACCGCGCGGTCAACCGCTATCAGCGCGGCGGCGGCAGCGATTCCAAACCGAAGGCAACCCAATGAGTGACAACGGCCTGTTTCTGACGCTCGAAGGCATCGACGGGGCGGGCAAGTCGAGCCATCTCGATGCGCTGGAGGCTCTGTTCAGGACGCAGGGCCGCGAGGTCGTGCGCACGCGCGAGCCAGGCGGTACGCCGCTGGCCGAGACGCTGCGCGGGCTGATCCTCGAGCAGCCGATGGACCCGCTGACCGAATCGCTGCTGGTGTTCGCGGCGCGGCGCGACCACATCGCGCAGGTCATCGAGCCGGCGCTGGCGCGTGGCGACGTGGTGCTGTGCGACCGGTTCACCGACGCGACCTTTGCCTATCAGGGGGCGGGGCGAGGCTTCGATGAAGCCGTGCTTTCGACGCTCGAACAATGGGTGCAGGCGGAGGCGGGCAGGGCGGCGCTGCTTCAGCCGCATATCACGCTGTGGTTCGACCTCGCGCCCGGGATCGCCGCGCAGCGATTGGCCGGCGCTCGCGTGCCCGACAAGTTCGAAGCCCAGCCCGTCGAGTTTTTCAGCCGCGTCGCCCGGGGCTACGCGGCCCGCGCGGCCGCTGATGCGACGCGCTTCGTGCGCATCGATGCCAGCCAGTCGCGCGACCAGGTGTGGCAGCAGGTTGAAACGGCATTGGTGGCGCGTGGCGTGCTGAACAGCGGAATTGCCCGATGAGCGTGCCGGCTCTGTCCCCCTGGCTGCGCCAGCCGCTCACCGAGTTGCTGCGCCAGCGCGGCCATGCCTGGCTGCTGCAAGGTCCCTCCGGCATCGGCCAGTACGAACTGGCGCTGGCGCTCGCGTCCGCATGGCTGTGCGAGCAGCCGACGCAGGAGGGCACGGCCTGCGGCCACTGCGCCAGCTGCCATGCCATCGAGGTTCGCACCCATGCCGACCTGTGCGTGCTGATGCCCGAAGTCGCCATGCAGGAACTGAACTGGCCGCTCGACGAGAAGGCGCAGGCCGACATCGACGACAAGAAACGCAAGGCCAGCCGCGAGATCCGCGTCGAGGCAATGCGCGACGCGGTCGGGTTTGCGCAGCGAACCAGCGCGCGCGGCCGTGGCAAGGTGGTGCTGGTGTATCCGGCCGAGCGCATGAACACCATCACCGCGAATGCGCTGCTGAAAACGCTCGAAGAGCCCGTCGGTGATGTGCGCTTCGTGCTCGTCAGCGAGGCCGCGTGGCAACTGCTGCCGACCATCCGCAGCCGCTGCCTGGGCTTCACGCTGCCCTGGCCTGAAACCGCCGAGGCCGAAGCCTGGCTGGCCGCGCAGGACGTGCCCGCCGCCGATGCGGCCGCATTGCTGCGCGCCGCCGGTGGCCGGCCGAGCGACGCCTTGCGGCTCGCGCGCTCGGGTCAGTCGCCCAAGGCCTGGTCCTTGCTTCCCAAGGCCATGACGCGTGGCGACGTGGGCGCGCTGGCCGATCACGCGCCGGCGCAGGCCGTCGGTGCGCTGCAGAAGCTTTGCCACGACCTGATGGCTGTCGGCAATGGTGCCGCGCCCCGGTTCTTCGACGCCGCCGACCTGCCCGCCGCGCCGTCGCGGCTGGCGCTGGCGCGCTGGTCGAAGTCGTTGGCAAGTGCCGCGAGAACCGCGGAACACCCGTTCAATGCGGGCCTCATGCTGGAAGCGCTTGTGAGCGAAGCGCGAACCACCCTAAACTCTGCCGCTCGTCGCCCATGAACCAACCTGTCGCCTCCGCCGTTCCCAACGCCACGCCCGCCCGGCCGAGCGTCATTCAACTCGCCATCAAGGAGAAGGGCGCGCTGTACGCGGCTTACATCCCTTTGTTTGCAGAAGGCGGCATCTTCATTCCGACCACGCGCGAATACCGGCTCGGCGACGATGTCTACGTGCTGCTGACGCTGCCCGAAGACCCGCAGCGCTATCCGGTGGCCGGCAAGGTCGCCTGGATCACGCCATCGCGTGCGGCTGGCAACCGGGCGCCAGGCGTGGGGATCCGGTTCCCGTCCGACGAAAAATCGCGCCAGCTCAAGGCACGCATCGAGGCCGCACTGGGCGGTTCGATGGCCTCCGACCGTCCCACGCAAACCATCTGAGTTTTCCGCCGTCCCCGTGACGCGGAACTCCGTCGACGGCGCCACCTCCCACCAGGGAGTGCGCCGCGCACTTCACCATTTCCGATGTTCACCGATTCCCACTGCCACCTCACGTTCCCCGAGTTCGCGGACCAGATGCCGCAGATTCGTGCCGCCATGGCCGCCGCGCAGGTCGACCGGGCGCTTTGCATCTGCACCAAGCTCGAGGAGTTCGACGACGTGCAGGCGCTGGCCGCCAGCTACGACAACTTCTGGGCCAGCGTCGGCGTGCACCCCGACAACGAGGACATCGCCGAGCCCAGCGTCGAAGACCTGGTGCGGCTGTCGGCCCGGCCCCGCGTGGTCGCCATCGGCGAGACCGGCCTCGACTATTACCAGATGGAGGAACGCAAGGGCGGGCGCAGCATCTCCGACATGGAATGGCAGCGCGACCGCTTTCGCGTGCACATCCGCGCCGCTCAACAGACCCGCAAGCCGCTGATCATCCACACCCGCGAGGCCTCGGCCGATACGCTGGCGATCCTCAAGGAGGAGGGCGAGGACGGCGCCAGCAGGGCGGCCGGCGGCGTGTTCCATTGCTTCACCGAAACCGCCGAGGTGGCGCGCGCGGCGCTCGATCTGGGTTTCTACATCTCGTTCTCCGGCATCCTGACCTTCAAGAAGGCCCAGGATCTGCGCGACGTAGCCGCTTTTGTGCCGCTGGACCGCATGCTGATCGAGACCGACAGCCCTTATCTCGCGCCCGTGCCGTACCGCGGCAAGACCAACAATCCGTCGTACGTGCCGTTCGTGGCACGGCAGATCGCCGAGCTGCGAAAAGTGCCCGTGGAGGCCATCGCCAAGGCCACGAGCGACAACTTCGAAACGTTGTTCAGGGATGTTAAATCATGAAGAACTACATCAAAAAATCGCTTTACCTTATTGTTTTTGCTGCATCTTTTTCAGTGCATGCCGGTTCGTTCGAAGACTTCTTCCGGGCCGTGCGTGGAGACAACGCCAGCGGCGTGCGCACGCTGCTGCAGCGCGGTTTTGATCCGAACACGCGTGACGAGCACGGCCAGACGGGTTTGCTGATCGCATTGCGTGAGCCTTCGCCGAAAGTGATCCAGGTGCTGATCGAGTCGCCTCAGACCAATGTGGACCTGGCCAACGCCAAGGACGAAACCCCGCTGATGCTGGCCGCGATCAAGGGCCAGCAGGACCTGGTCACACAACTGCTGAAGCGCGACGCTGCGGTCAACAAGACGGGTTGGACGCCGCTGCACTACGCCGCGACCAGCGGCCAGTTGACCATCATGAAGGTGCTGCTCGACAACTACGCATTCATCGATGCGCAATCGCCCAATGGCACCACGCCGCTGATGATGGCTGCGATGTACGGCTCGAGCGAGGCGGTGAAGTTGCTGCTGGCCGAAGGCGCGGATACGACGATGAAGAACCAGCTGGGCATGACGGCCGTCGACTTTGCCAACAAGGCGAACCGTCCGGAAGCGGCGTCGTTGATCACTGCGGCGGCGGCAGCCAAAGCCAATGCGCCCAAGGCGATCCCGAAGGACGGCAAATGGTGAGGCCGGCGGGCGCCATGTTGCTGGCGTTTGGACTGGTGGGTTTCGCGTCTGGCGCGATGGCGCAGCATTCGATCTACAAGTGCGTCCAGGGCGGCAAGGTCGCTTATTCGAACGAGCCGTGCCCGGACGCGAAGAAGATCGAGGTCAAGCAGACGAAGGGCGTGAACTACGAAGGCCGGGGTTCGGGGGGCGCGCTGAAGCGTTGATACCGGCTGGGGGTGCCTCGTTGTGCTCATCTGAAATGAACACAATGTGCATTATGTTAAATTCAGAACGCGGAGAATCCTGCGCGAGATAGCCGCCCTGGCCTGCGGCTGCAAGCGGTGGCGGTGATCTGGCGAATGGTTCCGATCAGGACGTGGCCACGTAGTCCGGATATTGCCGGCAGATCTCGTCCACCGCGCTGAGCGTGCCCGACAGGTGCCTGCGCAATGCCGCTTGCGCGGCCGCCGGGTCCTTCGCCTCGATGCCGCGCACGATGGCGCGATGGTCGCGCAGGATCGCCTCGGTCTTGCCGGCGGTGGGCAGGTGCAGGCGGCGCAGCCTGTCGACGTGGCCCGAGACACGCCCTACCAGCTCCCACAGGCTGGCGACGCCGCCGGCCTCGTACATCAGGTGATGGAAGGCGCGGTCGGCGCCGACGAAATCGCCATAGCGCTGTGCTGTCGACAACGCCACCTGCTGCGCGATGACGGCCTTCATCTGCTCGACCAGCCCCGCTGGCGCCTCCAGCGCGAGCTGGTGCACCAGTTCCAGCTCGATCGAGCGGCGCAGGAAATGCGCCTCCCGCGCCGCCGCGATGTCGATGCGGCTGACCAGCGTGGCGTGCTGCGGGAACACGTCCACCAGTCCTTCCTCGTTGAGCCGCAGCAGCGCTTCTCGCACCGGGGTCTGGCTCACGCCGAAGCGATCGGCCAGTTCCTGCCGCGCCAGCACGGTACCCGGCACCAGGTCCAGCGAGAGGATGGCGTCGCGCAGCTTCTCCGTCACCTGCGGCGCGGCGAGGCGGGTGCGGTCGAGTCGAAATTTTGGAAGGGCACTCATCGGGCCGGATTGTGGCATTGACGTACTAATATATTAGTGTTTTAATCCCGCCGGCATTGCCCCGCCGCGCCTCGCGCCCACAGAGACACCCCCATGAAACGCCCCTACGAATCCCTGCGCAGCGCACGCTGGTTCGCACCCGACGACTTCCGCTCCTTCGGCCACCGCTCGCGTGTGCTGCAGATGGGCTACAGCCACGCCGACTGGATGGGTAAGCCGCTCATTGCCATCGTCAACACCTGGAGCGATGCCAACCAGTGCCACTCGCACTTCAAGCAGCGGGTGGACGACGTCAAGCGCGGCATCCTGCAGGCCGGCGGCTTCCCGCTCGAACTGCCGGCCATTTCGCTGTCGGAAAGCATGGTCAAGCCCACCACCATGCTCTATCGCAACTTCCTGGCCATGGAAACGGAAGAGCTGCTGCGCAGCCACCCGGTGGACGGCGCGGTGCTGATGGGCGGCTGCGACAAGACCACGCCCGGCCTCACGATGGGCGCGATCAGCATGGGCATCCCCTTCATCTACCTGCCCGCCGGCCCCATGCTGCGCGGCAACTGGAAGGGCAAGGTGCTGGGCTCGGGCTCCGACGCCTTCAAGTACTGGGACGAGCGCCGCGCCGGCCGGCTGAGCGACCAGGCCTGGGCGGAGATGGAAGCAGGCATCGCGCGCAGCCACGGCACCTGCATGACCATGGGCACCGCGGCCACCATGATGGGCATCGCCGAGGCCGTCGGACTCACCCTGCCGGGCGCCTCCAGCATTCCCGCGGCCGACGCCAACCACATCCGCATGAGCGCCGACTGCGGCCGCCGCATCGTCGACATGGTGTGGGAAGACTGGACGCCCGCGAAGATGCTCACGCGCGCCAGCTTCGAGAATGGCATCGCCTGCGCGATGGCCATGGGCTGCAGCACCAACGCCATCGTCCACCTGATCGCGATGTCGCGCCGCGCCGGCCATGCGGTGAGCCTGGACGCCTTCGACGACTTCAGCCGCCGCGTGCCCGTCATCGCCAACATCCGCCCCAGCGGCGACGCCTACCTGATGGAAGACTTCTTCTACGCCGGCGGCCTGTCGGCGATGCTGGAGCGCATCCGAGGCCACCTGAAGACCGAAGCGCTGACGGTCAACGGCCGCACGCTCGGCGAGAACATCGCGGGCGCCGAGGTCTACAACGACGACGTCATCCGTCCGCTCGCCAACCCCATCTACGCCGAAGGCGCGCTGGCCGTGCTGCGCGGCAACCTTGCGCCCGACGGCGTCGTGATCAAGCCCAGCGCCTGCGCGCCGCACCTGCTGCGGCACACCGGCCGCGCACTGGTGTTCGACGACTATCCGTCGCTCAAGAAGGCGGTCGACGACCCCGAACTCGACGTGACGGCCGACGACATCCTGGTGCTGCGCAACGCCGGCCCGCGCGGCGCCGGCATGCCCGAGTGGGGCATGCTGCCGATTCCCACCAAGCTGCTCAGGCAGGGCGTGACAGACATGCTGCGCCTGTCCGACGCGCGCATGAGCGGCACCAGCTACGGCGGCTGCCTGCTGCACTGCTCGCCCGAGGCGGCCATCGGCGGCCCGCTGGCGCTGGTGAAGACCGGCGACCGCATCACCGTGGACGTGCCCGCACGGCGCATCCACCTCGACGTCGACGACACGGAATTGGCCCGCCGCAAGGCCGCGTGGACGCCGCCGCCGCCGCGCTACGGGCGCGGCTACGGCTGGATGTTCGGCCGCCACATCAAGCAGGCCAACGAAGGCTGCGACTTCGACTTCCTCGAAACCAGCTTCGGCAAGCCGGTGGCCGAACCCGACATCTTCTGACGCGCCCGCCCTCCTCCCCTTTTTCTCATTCTTTCGACAACGGAGACAACACGTGAATCCCGCCACTCGCGACCTGCTCATGAAGGTGAGCACCGCCACCCTGTGCACCGCCCTGTTCAAGCGCGGCCTGCGCAACCAGTTCATCCAGGAGGTGCGACCGCTCGACGCCGGCCTGCCGAACATGGTGGGCGAAGCCTTCACGCTGCGCTACATGCCGGCGCGCGAAGACCTGAATCCGATCAGCGTCTTCCTCGATCGCGACCATCCGCAGCGCAAGGCAGTGGAGCAATGCCCCGAAGGCGCCGTGCTGGTGATCGACAGCCGAAAAGATGCGCGGGCCGCATCGGCCGGCGGCATCCTGGTCACGCGGCTGATGAAGCGCGGCGTGGCCGGGGTGGTGACCGACGGCGGCTTCCGCGACAGCCCCGACATCGCCAAGCTGGGCTTCCCGGCCTATCACCACCGCCCGAGCGCGCCGACCAACCTCACGCTGCACCAGGCCATCGACATCAACGTGCCCATCGGCTGCGGCGACGCGCCGGTGTTCCCTGGCGACGTGATCGTGGGCGACGCGGAAGGCGTGATCGTCATCCCGGCCCACATGGCCGACGAGATCGCCGCCGAGGCGACCGAGATGACCTCCTTCGAGGACTTCGTGCAGGAAAAGGTGCTCGAAGGCCGCTCCATCCTCGGCCTGTATCCGCCCACCGAGGAACAAAGCCGCGCCGACTTCGCGTCCTGGCGCAGCGCCCGTGGCCGCTGAAGCCCTTTCTCTTTCCCCCAATTCCCGAGGAGACAAATCCATGAGATTCATCCGTGGCGCCGCGGCGCTGTTCCTGGCTGCGCTCGTCCCCGTGGCCACCTGGGCCCAGGCCTCCGATTGGCCGGCCGCCAAGCCGATCGTCTACGTCGTGCCCTTCACCGCCGGCGGATCCACCGACATCGTGGCGCGCACGCTGGCCCAGAAGCTGGGCGACAGCCTCAAGCAGTCGGTGGTGGTCGACAACAAGCCCGGCCAGGCCGGCGGCATCGGAGCGGCCTACGTCGCCAAGGCCAAGCCCGATGGCTACACGCTGCTTGGCGGCACCATCAGCACGCACGCCATCAACGCGAGCCTGTACAAGAACCTGCCCTACGACCCAATGAAGGACTTCGAGCCCGTCTCGCTGGTCGCGCGCCTGCCCAACGTGCTGATCGTCAACAGCCAACTCGGCGTGAACTCGGTGGCCGAACTGGTGGCGCTGCTGAAGAAAGACGAGAGCAAGCGCACCTTTGCCTCTTCCGGCGCCGGGACCTCCACCCACCTGGCCGGCGAGATGTTCGGCGACCTCATCGGCGTGAAGCTCACCCACGTGCCGTACAAGGGCACGCCGCCGGCCATGACCGACGTGGCCGCTGGACTGGTGCCCTTCATGTTCGACCAGGTAACGGCCGCACTGCCGCTGGTGAAGAGCGGCAAGCTCAAGCTGCTGGCGGTGACCACGGGCAAGCGCATCGCCCTGGCGCCCGAGTTGCCGACCATGATCGAATCGGGCATTCCAGGCTTCGAGATGTCGTCGTGGCAGGCCGTGTACGCGCCCAAGGGCACACCCAAGCCGATCGTCCAGCGCCTGAATGCCGAGATCGTCAAGGCGCTCAAGCAGCCCGACGTGCAGGCCCGGCTCTCGGACCAGTTGGCGATGGAGATCGTGGGAAGTACGCCGGAAGAACTGCGTGATCACATGGCCAGGGAAATTCCGCGCTGGGCCGCGCTGGTGAAGAAATCGGGCGCCGTGGCCGACTGACGGACCACCCTCTTCCCTCCCCCTCGTGGCGGCCTGCGGCCACGAGCGGGCAACGCGCAAGGCCCTCGCGCACGCCGTGCTAGGCGGCCCCTCACGCTGGGTACCCCAATTGCGCGCGAAGTGCTCCGGACGACGGTTGGCCTGCGCTCACGCCAGTAGTCCTGGTCCTACGGCGTGCCCATCGCTATCGAACTGGACTTTGCCGCCTCTACGGGCCAATATCAATCCGTGGCAAGGAGAAGCAAGTTGCAACGTCCTCTGACACCCTTTGGCGCACCTGTTGCGCCCGTGCCGCGAATCGCGCTGGGAAAAAGGTTCACACATGCGTTTGATGTGATAAATTCACATTTATAACAATGTGAAACATTTCTAAACGCATCACGATGAACGAGCCTTCGCACGCGCGCAAAACCGGCGGCTTCACCCTGATCGAGTTGATGATCACGGTGGCGATCGTGGCCATCCTGGCGGCCATCGCGCTGCCCAGCTACCAGCAGTACGTCATCCGCTCGAAGCGATCGGCGGCGCAGGCGCAGATGATGGACATCGCCAACCGGCAGCAGCAGTTCCTCCTGGCGAACCGCAACTATGCCGACAAGGCTGCGCTGACAGCCAGCGGATACGCACTGCCGGCCGAGGTCAGCAGCAACTACAGCTACGACATCACTCTGTCTACGACCGGTGTCCCCGGCTACACGCTGACGCTGACACCGCTCGGCAGCCAGTCGGGCGACGGCGCGCTCACTCTCAACAGCGAAGGCGTGAAGACGCCGCTTGCGAAATGGTGAGAGGCGCCCGCGGCACCCGTCAGGCGCGCAACCAGCGTGGCGTGAGCTTGCTGGAAGTGATCGTCGCCATCGTCGTGGTGGCTTTCGGGCTGTTCGGCCTCGTGGGACTGCAGGCGCGGCTGCAGGCGTCGGAGATGGAGTCGTACCAGCGCTCGCAGGCGCTGGTCATGCTGAACGACATGGCCAACCGCATCGCGATCAATCGCCGGATGGCCTCGAGCTACGTCACCAGCACCCCGCTGGGCAGCGGCAGCACGTGCCCCGCTGCCACCGGCACGCGCCAGCAGGTAGACACCGCCGAATGGTGCAACGCGCTGCAGGGCGCGGCCGAAACCTCGGGGAGCAGCAAGCTCGGCACGGTGATCGGCGGGCGCGGCTGCGTGCAGGACATGGGCAACAACGAATACCTCGTCACCGTCGCATGGCAGGGCCTGGTGCCAATCTCCGCCCCATCCGCCGGCGTGGGCTGCGGCAAGGACCTGTACGACGCCACCGGCACGCGCTGCGTGAACGACCTGTGCCGCAGGACGGTCACCACGCTCGTACGCATCGGAGCCCTTTCATGACGGCCACCGCGTCGCGCCATCGGCAGCGCGGGCTGACGCTGATCGAACTGATGGTGTCGATCACCATCATGCTCATCGTGATGGCAGCCCTGCTCGCGCTGTTCCTCAACGTGAGCGGCACCCAGCGCGAAATGGAACGCGTAAACCGCCAGATCGAAAGCGGGCGGCTCAGCATCTTCGTCCTGGAGAACGAGCTCTCCCACGCCGGGTTCTGGGAAAACTACATGCCCCAGTTCGACGATCTCACGGTCAATGGCGTGCCGGAGAACGTGCCCACCGGTACACCTCCCGACCCTTGCCTGGCCTATTCCGTCGCCAACTGGACCGACGACTACAAGCGCAAGCTGCTCGACCTCGGGGTGCAGAGCTACGAGACCGTGCCCGCCACCTGCACCGACCTGCTCAAGAACAAGAAGGCCAACACCGACGTCCTGGTCGTGCGGCACGCCGAGACCTGCCTGCCCGGCACGCCCAACTGCGAGGCGGACATCGCCGGCAACCTGTATTTCCAGTCCTCGCTGTGCGGCACGCAGAAGCCCTCGTCATTCGACCTGTCCACCAGCGGCTTCGGCAACATGTTCATGAAGGACTGCACGACGCCTTCGCCCAAGCGCAAGTTCGTTGCCGACATCTACTATGTGCGCGACTACGCCGAGACGGTGGGCGACGGCGTACCGACGCTGGCGCGCTCGCGTTTCGACCTGGCAAGCGGCGTCCTGGCGCAGCAGCCGCCGGTCCCTCTGATAGAGGGAGTCGAGGGGTTCAGGGTGGAGTTCGGCTTGGACACGATCGGCAAGACCAGCGGCGCCGTGAACTACGCCGCAGCGATCAACTGGGCCGACGCCGCCGACCGGATGACCCCTTCCAACCGCGGCGACGGCAGCCCCGATGGCAGTTTCGTGCACTGCAGCGTCGCCGCGCCCTGCACTGCCGACCAACTGGTGAACGTGGTGGCGGTCAAGCTCCATGTGCTCGCGCGCAGCACCGAGGTTTCGCCGGGCCACACCGACACGCGCACCTACAACCTGGGCTCCGCCACGCTGGGCCCGTTCAACGACCACTACAAGCGCCACGCGTTCTCCACCACCGTGCGCCTGACCAACGTGACCGGTCGAAGGGAGACGCCATGACCCATACACCGGCCACGCGCCGCCAGCAGGGCGCGGCGCTGCTCATAGGAATGATCATGCTGCTGCTGATCACCCTCACGGTCACCGCAGCGTTCAACCTCAGCAGCGCCAACCTCAAATCGGTCGGCAACCTGCAGACCCGCAACGAAGCCGTTGCCGCAGCCAACCGCGCCATCGAGGAAGTCGCCACCAGCCTGCTGGCGCCGGGCTCCGACGGCACGCCCTCGCTGACGCCGCCCCAGCGCACCGAGAGCCTGGTCGACATCAACAACGACGGCACCCCCGACTACACGGTCGTGGTCGCCCCGCCGGTGTGCGTGCGCGCAACCAAGGCGGTCGACAGCGGCGGGGGCACGGTGACCGGGCCGAGCGGCATCACGGGCGGGGCTTCCAGCAGCGGCTCGGGCCTGTCCACCCTGCCCGACCAGTACAACTCGGTCTGGGACATCAGCACCACCGTGACCGATGCCGCCAGCGGCACTACCACCGCCGTGCGCCAAGGCGTGCGCGCGCTACTCAACAAGGCGCAGTTCGAGGCGCTGTGCAACGGGCCGACACCATGACAAAGAAATTCTTCGCGCCGCTGTGCGCAGCCGCCCTGCTGGCCTTGCCCCTGAGTGCGGCGCATGCCGAGGACATCGACCTCTTCGTGGGCTACAACCAGGCGGCCGCCCAGGCGCCCAATGTGCTGTTCGTGCTGGACAACACGGCCAACTGGAACCAGCCGTTCACGGCCGAGATCACCGCGCTCGCGAAGGCTTTCGAAAGCCTGCCGTCCAACAAGTTCAAGGTCGGCCTGATGATGTTCACCGAAACGGGCGGTGGCAACTCCAACTCCGACGGCGGCTACGTGCGCGCCGCGGTGCGCACGCTGGACGACGGCACCAAGGTCAAGTATGGCGCGCTCATCCGCAGCCTCGACAAGCTCGACGACAAGTCCAACGGCGGCAAGGCCGGCAAGACCATGGCCGAGGTCTACCGCTACCTGGCCAGCGGCACCCCGATCGCCGGCAACAACAAGCGGAAGGCCGACTACAGCGGCAATGTCTACGGCACCGACGCATCGAAGGCCGTGTACGCGCTGCCGCGCAACGCGCTGGCCGCGATGAGCAGCACCACCTACGTGGGCCCCAGCACCGAAAACTGCGTGGGCACGTACGTCATCTACATCAGCAACGGCGCCGCGCAGGACAACAACAGCGACAGCCAGACTTCCACCGACGCACTGCGCGCCGCGGGCGGCAGCACCACCCCCATCGTGCTGAGCCCCAGCGGCTCGCAAGACAACACGGCCGACGAGTGGGCGCGGTTCCTGCAGACCAGCATGGGCGTCAAGCTGTATACCGTCGAGGCGGCCAAGGCCTCCGGTGGCCAGGGCCCCGGCTGGAGCGCGCTGCTCAAGAGCATGGCCACCCAGAGCAAGGGCGAGTACTACGACATCTCGTCCGATCCCGACCTGGGCGCTTCGCTAGGCGCGGCAATCGACGACATCTTCAGCAAGATCCAGTCGGTCAACAGCGTGTTCTCTTCGGTGAGCCTTCCCGTGAGCGTGAACACGCAGGGCACCTACCTAAACCAGGTGTTCGTCGGCATGTTCCGCCCCGACCAGGACGCACTGCCGCGCTGGAATGGCAACCTCAAGCAATACAAGCTCGGCCTCGACAGCAGCAACCAGCTCGTCCTGCAGGACGCCGCCAGCGCCAACGCGGTGAACAACCAGACCGGCTTCGTCGCCCCTTGCGCCCGCAGCTACTGGACGCCGCTGCCGAGCAACACCGATGCCTACTGGAGCTTCCGTCCCTCCGGCGACTGCCTCGGCAAGGAGGCGGCCGATAGCCCCGACGGCAACGTGGTCGAGAAAGGTGCCCAGGGCTACATGCTGCGCCGCCTTGCGGTGGCCAACCGCAACGTGAAGACCTGCGCCCCCGGCGCCTGCTCGGCGCTCACCAGCTTCGACGACGGCAACAGCTCCATCACCCAGGCGGCCCTGGGCGTGGCGAGCACCACCGATCGCACCAACCTGATCAACTGGGTCCGGGGCGCCGACAACAAGGGCGACGAGCGCACCGACGCCAGCGGCAACCCCCTTACCTCCACCGCCATGCGCCCCTCGGTGCACGGCGACGTGGTGCACTCGCGACCGGTGGCCATCAACTACGGTACCGACGCACAGCCGCAGGTGGTGGTGTTCTACGGCGGCAACGACGGCGTGCTGCGCGCCATCAATGGCAACCGCAGCGCGGCCATCGGCTCGGCGCCAGCGGGCGACGAACTGTGGTCCTTCGTGCCCCCCGAGTTCTACGGCAGCCTCAAGCGGCTGTACGACAACAGCACCCGCATCAACTTCCCCGGCCTGCCGGTGAGCACGGGCTCGGTGGCGCCCAAGCCCTACGGCATGGACGGTGCGGTAGCGGCCTACCGGCAGAGCTCCACCGCCTGGCTGTTCGCAAGCATGCGCCGCGGCGGCCGGTTGATCTATGCATTCGACGTGTCCAATCCTGCGGCGCCCAGCCTCAAGTGGCGCAAGGGCTGCCCGAACCAGGACGACGACACCGGCTGCGACACCGGCATGTCCGGCATCGGCCAGACATGGTCGGCGCCCAAGATCGTCAAGTCGACCGGCTACGGCGGCGGCAACAGCCCGATGCTGGTGTTCGGCGGCGGCTACGACAAGTGCGAGGACGTCGACGCCGCCACGGCCGCCCAGGCCTGCGGCGCAGGCGCCAAGGGCAACCGGGTCTACGTGCTCGACGCCGGCACCGGAACGCAGCTCAACAGCTTCGTCACCGACCGCGCCGTGGTGGGTGAAGTCACTATCATCAACGACAGCCTCGGACTGGCGCGCATCGCCTACGCGGCCGACCTGGGCGGCAACGTCTACCGGATCACCATCGGTGACGCGACGCCCGGCAGCTGGAGCATGACGAAGATCGCCTCGCTCGGCTGCGACACCGTGACCACCTGCACGCCCAACCGCAAATTCATGTTCGGCCCCGACGTCGTCGAGGACAACGGCGTCTACGTGGTCCTGCTGGGCTCAGGCGACCGCGAGAAGCCGCTGCGCTACTACAGCGCCGCGCTCAGCGTGGCCAACCGCTTCTACATGCTGGTGGACAAGCCGTCCGACACCGCATGGCTGAGTTCCGAATCGACAAATTGCAGCAGTACCTCCGTGCTGTGCCACGCCTCCCTGCAGGCCATCGCCACCACGGCGACTCCCACGGCCACCGACCTCGCCAGCAAGAAGGGCTGGTACCTGGCCCTGGCCCCCGGCGAAAAGGTAGTGACCGCCTCGGTGACGGCCTACGGCATCACCACCTTCAACACCCACATACCCACCACGCCGAACACACAGTCCTGCAAGGCCGACCTCGGCACGGCGAATGTCTACAACGTGTCGTATGCCAATGCCGCGCCCCCCGATAGCAGCACCGGCCGCTTCCAGAACGTGGTGGGCGGCGGCCTGGCGCCCTCGCCGGTGGTGGGCCGGATCCAGCTGGACGACGGCAGCATCCGCGACGTGGTGATCGGCGCCCGGCCCGACTCTTTCCTGAGCCCCAAGGGCGCCACCCCGAAGGCGGCGTTCAAGCAGCCCAAGGGCCGGGTCTACTGGTTCATCCAGAAATAGGCGCGCCCGTGATTTCCAAGAGCAGGAGCAACCGCCCCGGCACGGGTTGCCGGGCACCCCGGCAGCGCGGCTTCACGCTGGTCGAGCTGATGGTCACGCTGGCCGTGATGGTGGTGCTGATCGCCATCGCCGTGCCTTCGTTCGACAGCGTGCGCCTGTCGACACGGCTGAATTCCTACGCCACGGCCCTGGTCGCCAGCGGCCAGCTTGCGCGCAGCGAGGCCATCAAGCGCAATGCCGCCGTCACCTTGTGCGTTTCGGCCGACGGCGCCAGCTGCAGCACTTCCGGCCAATGGGAAACCGGCTGGATCGTGCTGAGCGGCACGAAGGTGTTGCTGCAGCAACCCGCCGCCGCCGGCGGCTACCAGCTGCGCGACTCCGGGGGGACGAGTGCCCTTACCTTCCAGGCCACCGGCGTCGGCGCAAGCCCTGCAAGCATCACGATCTGCCGGGCCTCGCCCAGCGCCAGCCAGGCCCGCCAGGTCAACATCAGCGCCACGGGCCGGACCAGTGTCAAACGTTTGGCCGACGGCACTTGCGGCGGAAGCGGCTAAAAGTGGTCCAAAGCTTTCACACGGGTGCTGTTGCGCAGGACAATAGCGTGATACCCGTGGTCGGCGGCCAGCGCCGCTGCCCCTTTTCGAACCGCACCCTCAGGAATAAACGCTCGCCTCCATGGAACACCGGCTGGACTGGGCCCTTGCCGCCTGCGCTCGCATTCTTCGTCCGGTGGTCCGGCTGGCCCTCGCCATGGGGGTCAAGCATCCCCACCTCGAGGAACTGCTGCGCGACCTGCTGATCGAGGAAGCACAGCGAACCTGGCGCAGCCAGGGCGTGCCCAAGCCCAACCTGAGCCAGCTTTCGGTGACCACCGGCCTGAACCGCAAGGCGGTGACCGCCAAGGTCCGGGCCACCGTCGATCCCCTGCCCCACACCGAGCTGTCGGCAGCGGCCAAGACTTTCACGTTGTGGCTGCAGATGCTGACCCAGGACGACTCCTTCCGGCGCCTGCCCATCACCACCGGCAATGCCGCCCCCTCCTTCGAGGCCGTGGCGCGCATGAGCAGCCGCGGCAACGTGCACCATCGCACCATCCTCGACGAACTGGTGCGCCTGAACATGGTGACCGAGGACGAAGGCGTGGTCGAACTCACGACCGACGGCTTCGTGCCCGTGCAAAACCTCCAGTCCATGCTCGCCTTCCTCGGTGACAACGGCCGCGACCATCTGCTGGCAGCCGTGTCCAACACACTGGGCGAGGAGCCCAGGATGCTCGAGCGCGCGGTGTACGCGCGCGGGCTGACGCTGCAGGAATGCGAGCAGATCCAGCGCCTCGTGCGGGAGCGCTGGGCGACCCTGCACCACGAACTGGCGCAGGAAATGACGCGGGCGGTCGACAGCGCCCCCGCCGGTGCCAAGGCGCGCATCCGCGTCGGCATCTACACCTACTACGAAGACGAGAGCGCGCCTGCGCCGTCCCGTCCCCCTGAAAGCGAGCCCACGCCATGAGCACCATCAAGACACCTCGCCGGCTCATGCTCGGTCTTTTGTACGCCGGCCTCGTGGCCCTGCTGCTGTCCTGCGGCGGGGGCGGAGACGGTGCCAGCGGCGGCTCGGTGGCGGGCGTTGGCAGCGGTAGTGCGGCCGGCACGGCGACGGCGGGCGCAGACGCCACGGCCGGAACGGGCACCGGTGCCACCGGCGACGCATCCGGAACGGGCAGCGGCACCGGCGGCGACACAAGCACCGCCGGCAACGGCAGCACCGACGGCTCCGGCGTGGGTTCGGGCGGCACCGGCGTGACTGCCGACGCCGCTGGCATCGGCGCGGCGGACGGCCTGGGCAGCATCATCCTCAACGGGCTGCGCTACGACACCGACAGCGCCGCCATCACCATCGAGGACGCCACCGAACTGCAGATCGGCATGAGCGCGCGCGTAGCTGGCAAGGTCGACGCCGACTTCACCGCCGGCGTCGCCACCCAGGTGCTGTCGGCCGCCGAACTGCGGGGTGCGGTCTCGGGCATCGACGTCGCGGGCGGCAGCTTCGTCGTGATGGGCACCACCGTGAGCATCGACTCGGCCACCGTCTGGGCCGACGCGAGCGGGCTGACCGACGTCGTCTCGGGCAACATCGTGCAGGTGTGGGGCCTGCCCGGTGCGCCGGGCACCCTGCGAGCCACCAGGATTCAGGTCGCTCCAACCCTGAGCGCTCCTCTGGTCACGGGCACCGTGGAGAACCTCGATAGCGCGCGCAAGACCTTCAAGCTCGGGCAGCTGACGATCGATTTCGGCGCGGCTGCGTTCACGGGCCTGGACGCATCGTCGCTCGCCAACGGGACCATCGTGCGCGTCCGGGGCACCGCCGCGCCGTTCGCGAACCTGCTCGTAGCCACGAAGGTAGAGGGCTGGTATGCCATTCCGGTGAGCAATGGCGTCGCTGTCCAATTGGCGGGCGTCATCACCAACTTCGCCTCGCGCGGCTCGTTCAAGGTACTGGGCACGCCGGTCGACGCGACCAACGCCCTGGTCACGGGCGGGCCCGTGGGCTCGCTCGGCAATGGCGTGAAGGTCGAGGTCGATGGCTTCATGTCCGGCGGCGTGCTCGTGGTGAAGAAACTGCGCATCCGCAACATTCCGGGCACCGGCGGCCCGGCCTCTTTCACGCTGATCGGCGCCATCGGCACGTACAACTCGCCTGCAGATTTCAGGGTCCGCGGCCAGCCCGTGGATGCCAGCGGCCCCGGCACTGTCTTCGAGAACGGAATCGCTGCGAACCTGGCCAACGGCCAGCGCGTGACCGTCGTGGGAGACCGGGTGGTCAACGGTGTGCTGATCGCGCAGCGGGTGACGTTCACGCCTTGACACGCCGAGCGCCCGCGACGATGGGCGCTCTCGATTCATGCCCAGGCCGTCCTGCCTATCGACAAGGCCGGTCGGTTGCTGTACAACAAAACGCCTAAAGTGAAAAAATCACATTTAAGGCGCCAATGCCCTATCTCCGTCGTGACGAACGGCATCCATGCAGCCACGGCTTTCCGCCCGTGGTTTCGTCACGCGTCCTGAGGGGGTTTGCGGGAGGCGGCGCAGTCCAGGTGCTCAGACGGGGAAACCCGCTCGCACCCCATCCCCATGTCTCGAAGCGCACATCCAGTGCGGACAGGAGCATGTATGCCGCTCACCCTCCTCCTTCGGCTTCTTCACGAGAGATTTCCGGTGACGCTCACAGCCGAGCCGGACATCAGGCACGCCGCGGTCCTGCTTGCGACCGGACTTGTCGAAGCCGAATTCCATCTGGATGACCTCGGCTACCAGAAGTACGAGAGTGCCGTGGTGTTCACCATCACGGACGAAGGGCACGCGGAGATCGCCGGCCTTCGCTCAAGCGGGGCTGCAGCGGCCGACGGTCCGAAGTGGCCCCTCATGCCGCTCGACTACCTGCGCAAGATCGGAAACTCGGTCTTCCCGCTGCGCACCGACGATCCGGCCGAAATCAACTCGGTGGCCGTACTGAATGCGGCGGGCATGGTGGAAGCCACGCTTCCCCCGCCCTGCCGCGCCAGGCAGACCCAGCAGAAGTTCAGGCAGGCGGTCATCCTGCGGGTGACTCCCCTGGGGCAGACAGCGCTGGTCGCGCGGCGGACCTGAATCCGCGCGCTCGATAGCGGCTTCGCTGTTTCGCACGGGAGAGGTACCTGCAATCAGCGCGCTTTTTGCTGATCGGTGGGGGCGGCTCCCTCGGCAGTGGTCTGAAAAACCCTCAAGATCCACAATTGAAACCATGCGTAACAAATGTCACGATGTGACTAAAGGTATCAATTTGCATTGTCTTCGACTACGAAAGTAGTAATGTGAAACCTTCACACACATCGCTTGCCCCCTTTTTCCATGCTCACACGCACCACTGCCCCCGACGTCGACGCGAGCGTCGCTGCGGATGCTCTCATGGTGGCCCGCATGCGCCTCGTGCTGTCTTTTGCGGCGCTGCTCGCCGTCGCCGTCGACGCGGGTGACCACCGGCAGCAGGTTTCGGGTGCGGTCTGGCTGGCCTTTTCCGGTTACATCCTGCATAGCCTGCTGGTTTACGTGTGCACCCGCATTGGCCGCCCGTATTTCCAGGGCAAGGCCATCCATTGGTCCGACGTGCTGTGGTTCACGCTGATCGTCTCCGTGACCGACGGCGTCCAGAGCCTTTTCTTCCTGTTCTACTTCTTCGCGATCCTGACCTCCTCGTTCCGCTGGGGCTTCGAGGAAGGCGCCCGTGTAACAGTTGCATCGGTCGCCTCCTTTGCTGCCTGCGGCCTGGCCACCAGCACTGGCGACGAAACGCCGCAGCTGCTGATGCGCGCGACGTTCCTTCTGGCCCTGGGGCACATGATCGTGCACTGGGGCGGCTCCAAGCTGGCCCTGCAGCGGCGCCTGGCACTCCTGGGCGATGTCAGCCAGTTGTCCAACCCGCGGTTCGGCGCGGGCCGCACCATCGCCCGCACGATGGAAAAGACGCTGGCCTTCTTCCGGGCGAGCCACTGCATCCTCCTGACGCGCGACACCTCCACCGGCGACTGGATCCTGCGCACGCTGCGCAAGAACGACGCCTGCGAACACGTCAGCGTCGAGACGATCGGCCGCATCGCCGAGTCGCCGCTCATGGCGCTGGCACCGGACCTCACCGTGGTCAGCAACCGCATGCCCTGGCCCCTGAGCCGCCTGTGGCCACAAAGCCATGCCCTCGAAGCCGGCGCGAGCGGCTGGCGCATCGAGGACGAGGAAGGCGCGCAGCGCTGCGCCGCCGTGGCCGCCATGCTGGAGGCCCGTGGCTTCATCAGCGCTCCGCTGCCGATGCGGCTGGGCGAGGGCCGGGTCTTCGTGTCGTCCAGCGACGGGCTGTTCAACAAGTCCGACGCCCTGTTCCTGGCACACCTCATGGAGCAGATCTTCCCGGTCATCGAGACCATCGAAGTGCTCGACCGGATGGCCTCCGAAGCCGCCTCCGCGGAGCGCCTGAAGATCGCGCTGGACCTGCACGACACGGCCGTACAGCCCTACATCGGCCTGCGGATGGGCCTGTGCGCACTGCTCAAGAAGGCCACCACCGACAACCCGCTGCGCGAGGATCTCGACAAGCTCGCAAGCGTGGCCGACGGCGTAATCGCCGATCTGCGCCGCTATGCCGGCGCGGTCAAGCACGGCGCGAACAGCCCCTGCGGGCTCGTGCTGCCCCACCTGCATCGCCAGGCCGAGCGCATCAAGGGGCTCTACGGCATAGACATCGCCGTCGCCGTCGACGGCCAGGTCCTGCTGGACGACCGCATGACCGCGGAAGTCCTGCAAATGGTCGGCGAAGGGCTGAACAACATTTGCAAGCACACCCACGCGCACCACGGCAGCATCCGCCTCGGCTGCAAGAACGGGCGGCTGCACCTGCGCATCGAGAACGAAGCCTGCGAAGAGGGTTTCACCAAATTCCGCCCCCGTTCCATCACCGAACGCGCCACCGCCCTCGGCGGGCGGGCGCAGGTCCGCCAGTGCGTCAGCGGCGGCACCGCGGTGGTGGTGGAAATTCCCATTTGAAAAAAGACAAGACCAGGAGTCCGTCATGCAACCTGCTGCCCATTCCATCGGCGTTCTGCTCGTTGACGACCACCAGACGATGCTGTGGGGCCTGTCCAGGCTGATCGAGGGGGAGCAACCTCGCATGAAGGTGGTCGGCACCGCCAGCAGCTGCGAAGACGCCGTGGCGACGGCAGCAAGCCTCGCGCCCGACGTCGTTGTGCTCGACCTGGACCTGGACGGCCATTGCGCCATCGACATCCTGCCCAGCCTACTGTCGAACGAGGTGTCGCGCGTCTTCGTGCTCACTGCAGAGCGCGAACAGCGCATGCTCGACCTTGCCGTGCTGCACGGCGCGCGCGGCGTCATGCGCAAGGACGCTTCGGCACAGCAGGTTCTCGAGACCATCGAACGCGTCCACAACGGTGAGCTTTGCGTCGATCCGCAGACCATGGGCCGCGTCTTCTCCCAGCTGACCTCAGCGAAGAAGCCGCCGAAGGCCGACCCCGAAGCCGCCAAGCTGGCCAGCCTGACGCAGAAGGAGCGCGAGATCATCCGCATCGTCGTGGCGGGCAGTGGCGCCTCGAACAAGGCGCTGGCCGCAAAGCTCTTCGTCACCGAGCACACGCTGCGCAACCATCTCACCTCGATCTACCAGAAGCTCGGCGTGACGAACCGCCTCGAGCTGTACATCCACGCGGTGAAGCATCAGCTCGATGCGGCGGCTGTCGCGCACTGAGCCACCGCCGCGCCGGGTTGCCCCCCGGCGCTCAAGACCCGCTCAACATCGGCCCGATCATCCGGATGATGCGGATAACCGCTGGCGTGAGGATGACCATCGAGATGCAGGGGAAAATGCACAGCACCAGCGGGACCAGCATCTTGGTCGGCACCTTGGCCGCCAGTTCTTCCGCGCGCACCTGCCGCTTGTGGCGCAGGTCCTCGGAGAACACGCGCAGCGACTCACCGATGCTGGTGCCGAAGCGGTCCGACTGGGCCAGCATGGTCGCGAAGGTGCCAATCTCCTCCACGCCTGTGCGCAGCGCCAGGTTGCGCAGCGACTTCTCGCGCGTGCTGCCGGCGCGCATTTCGAGGTTGGTCCAGTGCAGTTCCTGTGCGAGGGCCGCGCTCTTGACCTGGATTTCCTCCGTGACCTTGGTCAGGCCGGCGTCCAGGCCTAGCCCGGCCTCGACGCACACGAGCATCAGGTCGGCGGCATCGGGAAAGTTCTCGAATATCTCGCGGCGGCGCGCGCGGATGAGCAGGCGCAGCACCAGGTTGGGCAGGTAGCAGCCGGTCAGCGCCGCCACCGCGAGCCACAGCATCATCACCGTGTCGTCCGCCGAACCCGCCGCCCGCATTCCCAGAAAGGCGAGCGCGGCAAAGCCCAGCGGCAGCAGCGTCTTCATGCCGAAGTAGACGAGATAGGCGTCCGGGTAGCGAATGCCGGCGTTCAGGAACCGCACGCGCAACGGCGACAGGTCGGCGTCGCTGGTGGGCGATGACAACTGAGCGAAGGGACCGACCAGCCGGACGGCGGTTTCGGTCCATGCCGACTTGCCGGCCGACGGCGCCACCGCCTGCAGGCGCTGCTCCGTGCGCGTTGGAGACAACCAGGCCGCCAAGCCGACGATGGCCAGCGACACGGCGAGGAAGACGAGGATGGGAAACAGCATGGTCATGGCTCTTCTCCTTCAGACGCGAATCTTCACGATCTTGCGCAGGATCACGATGCCCACGAGCATCAGTGCCAGCATGTACTTGACGACCGTCTGCCCGATCGGGTCCGTCCACAGCGGTGCCATGAATTCGGGGTTGAACATGTTCATGAGCCCGCCCAGGGCGAAGGGCATGAGGCCCAGGATCCAGGCCGACAGGCGCCCTTCGGACGACAGCACCCGCACCCGCGCGAGCAGCTTGAGCCGGTCGCGGATGAGCCGGCTCAGGTTGCTCAGCACCTCCGTCAGGTTGCCGCCGGAGTCGCGCTGGATCAGCACCGCCACCACGAAGTAGCGCAGGTCGGTGAGCGGCACACGCTCGCTGAGATTGGTCAGCGCCTGCTGCAGCGAGACGCCGAAGTTGACCTCATCGGCAACCATGCGGAACTCGCTGGCGATCGGGTCGGCCATTTCGTCGCCGATCATCTGCACGCCGCTCGCGAACGAGTGCCCGGCGCGCAGGGCGCGTGTCACAAGGTCCAGCGCTTCAGGAAGCTGTTTCTCCATGCGGGCCAGCCTGCGGCTGCGCTGGCGCTGCAGATACATCGCCGGAAGCATCGCCGCGCCGCTCCCGACGACGAGTGCCGGCAGTACCGGCTGGCGAGCCATCCACATCGTCAGGACGAACGCGAACACGCCCAGTGCTCCGCACGCCAGCAGGAAGCTGGAGACCGTCCATTCCAGCCCCGCCTGCAGGATGAAGCGGTCCAGCCGGTGCGCCCGCGGCAGCGTCAGCAGCATGCGCTGCATCCACGGCACCTCGCTGAGCATGCGCTCCTTGGCCAGATGGGCCTGCGACGTGCGGTCGATTGCCGCGGAAAACGCCTGCAGCCGCTTCTCGATCTTGCGCGCCTCGGGCCCCTTGTAGGAGCGCCACAGCAGGTACAGGCCCTCGATCATCATCAGCACGGTCACGAAGACCAGCACGGTGATGGTGATGAGCGTATTGCCGCCCAGGTTGTTGAACATGGCAGTCTCCTTATTCGTAATGCTTGCCCGGCTCGAACATGGTGTCGGGCAGGTCCACGCCGTAGGCATGCAGCCGTTCCGCGAATTTCGGCCTGACACCGGTCGCCTGGAAATGGCCGCGCACCTGGCCGTCGGGGCCCATGCCGGTCTGCTGGAAGGTAAAGATCTCCTGCATGGTGACCACCTCCCCTTCCATGCCGGTGATCTCCTGGATGCTGGTGACCTTGCGCCGCCCGTCGACCAGCCGCAGGACCTGGACGACCACCGTGATGGCCGAGGCGATCTGCTGGCGCACGGTGCGGTGCGGCAGGTTCAGGTTCGCCATGCCGATCATGTTCTCCAGCCGAGCCAGCGCGTCGCGCGGCGTGTTGGCGTGGATGGTGGTGAGCGAGCCTTCATGGCCGGTGTTCATCGCCTGCAGCATGTCGACCGCCTCTGCGCCGCGCACCTCACCGATCACGATGCGGTCGGGCCGCATGCGCAGCGCGTTGCGCACCAGCGCGCGCTGCGTGATCTCGCCCTTGCCCTCGATGTTCATCGGCCGCGTCTCCATGCGCGCCACGTGCGGCTGCTGCAGCTGGAGTTCCGCGGCGTCCTCGATCGTGATGATGCGCTCGGTCGGCGGAATGAACCCCGAGAGGATGTTCAGCAGCGTGGTCTTGCCCGCACCGGTGCCGCCGGAGATGAGCATGTTGACCTTCGCCTGGGCCAGCCCCTCGAGCATCTGCGCCATCGGCGGCGTCAGCGTCTTGAGCTCGTTCACGAGGTTCTCCATGCGCAGCGGAATCTTCGCGAAGCGGCGAATCGACATCATCGGCCCATCGAGCGCCACCGGCGCGATGACCGCGTTGACGCGTGAGCCGTCGGGCAGCCGCGCATCCACCATCGGGCTCGATTCGTCGATGCGCCGCCCCACCAGCGAGACGATCTTGTCGATGATGCGCAGCAGGTGCTTCTCGTCGGTGAAGCTCACGTTGGTCAGCTCCAGCCGGCCCCGCCGTTCGACGTAGACCTTCTCGTGCGAATTGACCAGGATGTCCGAGACCGATGGGTCGGCCATCAGCAGCTCGATCGGCCCGAAGCCGAGCATCTCGTGCTGGATGTCGCGGATCAGCGTGCGCCGCTCGATGTCGTTGAGCGCCTCGGGCTCCTCCTGCAGCAGCCGCCCGACCATGGTCGAGATTTCCTGGCGCAGCACGTCGGGCTTCAGGGTTTCGAGCGCCGCGAGGTCGAAGCGGTCGAGCAGCTTCAGGTGCATGCGCTCCTTCAGCAGCTTGTAGGCGTCCGATGCAAAGGGCGAGGCGGTCAGGTCGGCGGCATGCGCTGCCTGCCCGGGGTCGGTCTCGACCGCATTGAGCTGTTCTCTGAATGACATGGGAACCTGCCTTGCTGTTGAAGAATGAATCGGAACTCAGGCGCGGCGGAAGAGTCGCCCGATGAAACCAGGCGCCGCTTCCTGCCGCGGGCTGAGCGTGTGAGCGATTTCGGCGAGCCGCTTGGCGAGCACGCTGCCGCGCGACATCTCCACCAGCGGTACGCCCCGGTTGATGGACGCATCCACGTCCTTGCCACCGTCCGGAACGATCGTGAGCGTCGCCCCGACGAGCGAGCGGCGCATGTCCGACAGCCCGATCTCCCCGCCCCCGGCGCTGCGGTTCACGAGCAGCTCGACCTTGCCGGGAGCGTAGCCCAGCGACTTGAACACCTGCATCAGGCGCGTCACGTTGCGGATGTGCGGCAGGCTCGGCTGCAGCACCGGAAAGATGCGGTCCGCGCGGTCCAGCACCCGGATTGAGAGCGTGTCGATGCGCGGTCCGAGGTCGAACAGCACGAAGTCGTACATCGTCAGCGCGACCTGCAAGATCGCATCGACGTGCTCGGCCTTGACGTCCATCGCTCGCGAGAGGTCGTCGGGAGCCGGCAGGATACTGAAGCCCGGCGCCACGCGCACTACGCTGGCTGCGAGCAGCGAGGCGTCGAGGCGGCCGATGTCGCGCGCGACGTCGGCCATCGTGGAACTCGGGCGCATGTCGCTCACGTACGACAGCGCATCGCCGAACTGCAGGTTCAGGTCGATCAGCAGCACTGAGCGCTCCCGCGAGAGTTGGTAGGCGATGTTGGTCGCGAGAAAGGTCGATCCGCTGCCGCCCTTGCAGGGCATGAATGCCACCACCTGGCCGGGGCTGCGCGCTTGCGTGCTGGCCATCTTGAGCGCAATGCGCTCGACGGCGGCCTCGAGCGCGGCGGTGTCGGAGGGCGACGGCAGCACCTCGCGCACCCCCGCGCGCATCGCATGGATCAGGAACTCCGGGGTCTGCATGGCACACAGCAGCACCACCGCGATCGCCGGGTACTGCAGCGTGAGCTTCTCTACCAGCGCCAGCTCCTGGAGGTCGCAGCACATGCCGTCGACCAGCAAAAGCTCCGGAGCTGCCTTCTCGACGACCCACTGCATGCGGCTCTTGCCGCCCTCGAACAGCGACACCTGATGGGAGCGCGCCTCGAGGACCTTGCGCATGTCCTGGAGATGGTTCGGATTGGGGGAAATGATGGCGATCTTCATGGTCGTGTCCAGTAGGTTGCTAGGAGCAGATGGCAGCGCTGTTCGGGTCCTTGCGCATCACCTCGCGCGGCAGGTAGGTGGAGAAGCCCGGCATCGGGATCAGCGGCGCGGTAGCGCCCACGATGGGAGAGATCCATTGATAGTTCAGGCCGGTGATGCTCACGGTGACGCCCTCGCAAGTCGAGGCCGTGCAGCCCGATGGCGCCCACGTCACCGACACGGTGTTGATCTGCGGCAGCAGCGCCTTCATACGGGCGAGCACGAGCGCCTGCTGGGCCGTGTCGTCGCACACCACCGCATACCTGGCCCCTGCGCGCGTTGCCTCCTGGGCCGCGCTCCACGTGAACAGCATGCGCGAGAAGTCGACGATGCCCAGAACGAGCATGAGGAAGATGAGCAGGCCGAGGGCGAATTCGACCGTGGTCGCACCGTTGACGTGGTGTCTCATGATGGCGCCCTCATGGTGGCAGTGATGTCGCTGAAGACGATGTTGCCGTTCGCACCCGTGAGAACGACACCCATCACCGAAGGGAATAGCGACTGAAAGGAGTAGCTGCTGACGCGCACCGTGACCGTGGTGACGATCGGGCCTGCACCGGCCGACTGCCAGGTGCAGCAACTGCCGGCCGGCACGTTCGAAAGGCTTAGCCCGCGCGCCAGCGGCGTCCCGGTGCCGGCGGTGTTGCCGTACACGATCAGGTTGCGCGCCTCGTCGATGTGCGTGTTGGGTGTCTGTACCGACAGGTAGCGCACCGCATCGCGGGTCGACTTGACGACCGCGTTGTACTCATACACCGCACGGCCGAACTCGGTGGTGATGAAGGTCAGCAGCAGCAGCAGCGGCATGATGAGCGCCAGCTCGATCAGCGCGGCGCCATGCTGGGTGCGATGGGACTTTTTCATGATGCTCACCTCATCTCACCAGGACCGGAACCAACGGGCCTGCCGATCCACCCGCCAGCCCGCTGGTGGTGCAGGGACTGCCCGCGGCTCCCGCGTTGCCGAGGAATTCCAGCTGCGTGTCGGTCATCGGAATACTCAGCGGCTGCAGCATCAGCATGCAGAGGTAGTCGGTAACGCGGTTGCCGCCGTCGATGACTGGCACCGTGACGAAGCGACGGTCCAGTCCGTATTGCATGTGGCCTCCGGCAACGTTGCCGGGATTGGCCAGCTTCTGGAAACTGTTGAGCGACAGCCCGGTGATCGACTCGCAGCTGTTCGCACCCTTCACTTTGGTGCCGGTGTCTGCGCAGGAAGCGAAGGCGGCTCGCTTGGTCACGAAGTTCTGAGCGGTCGGGTCTGCTCCGGCGCCTGGCGCGCCGTTGTAGGCATTGAACCGCGCGGGCCAGTTGAGCGAGGTGTAGGCATAGCCGGTGTAGTCGGGCCGATCCACGCTCGGGTCGCTAGTGTTCTTATAGATGCCGAAGCGCTGGTTCCAGACGTCGGCCACCGAGGTCTGCACGCCGGGGGTGCCGATCGTGTCGCCCACCTTGGCGCCACAGCGGCCGTTGAGTTCGGCTTCGGTTTCCGAGGCGCTGTTGCTGCCGTCGAGATTGGCCCAGCCGATCTGGCCGCCCACGGCAGCGTTCTGCGCCATGATGAGCGTCACCCATTCGCCGACGGCAAAGCCGTAGTTCGGTGCCGTGCCGCCCGGCTTCGGCTTCGCCGCGACCGGAATGGGGCACGCGGTCTGTGCGCTCGCGCGGGTGGCGACTGCGCTCGCCGCTACGCTGCGTGTCGCGGGGTTGCCGGCGGTATCGCCCGAGAAGGCGCCCACGGCCTGCATCAGCCACATCCTGATGTTGGGCTGGGTGTGCGCGCACTGCGCGTAGACGGCCGCGGTGGGAACGGTCGTGGGCGCATAGGAAGCATCGCGGAACGTGACTTCAGTGGCGACGATCTGGCCCTGTCCGCCCCAGGTGGCCGACTGCATGTTCACCCGGTTCGCGTTGCCGGCCGTCTGACCGGCGCTCTTGCCTCGCGTGATCGCCGAGCTCGTTTTGTCGAGCTCGCGCGCCGCGGCCAGCGCGCAACTGTCCACTGCCGTCTGCAGCTCGGTCCTGACGACGAACAAGTGGCCGAAATCGAGCGCGATGCCCATGAAACCCAGCATGAACAACAGGAACAGCGCGGCGGTGACGATCATCGCGCCACGCTGGCGGCGATGGGAGCGGTTGGCTTTCATGATCGGTCTTCCTGTTGGACGATGGAGAAGACGTCGTCTGCTCTACACGCAGCCGGAGCCGCCCAAGCAGACGACGACCCGGGCGATGACGGATCCGAAACCCGCCGCAATCAACAACGGTTGCAGCGCGAGCACCAGTGCAATGGAGACGATGGCGATGATCAGCGCGTACTCCACGACGTGGGCACCGCTTTTGTCTTTCAGGAGTCTCTTGAACATGGTGATGACCTCGGCTCTTGTGGAGAAACAGTCACGTGGAAGCGAATGAAGGGGTAGAGCGAAGCGGACCAGAGAGCCCAATCCGCTCCCCTCCCCGAACGCCATTTAGACGCAGGGGCCCGGCCCGTTCAGGCACACGTTCAGGCGACTGATGAAGTTCGTGAAGGGCGCCCCGCTGGCGAGCAGCTGAAGCGCAATAACCAGCGCAATGGAAACGACGGCGATGATCAGCGCGTACTCCACGACCTGAGCACCGCTTTCGTCTTTCAGGAATTTCTTGAACATGGTAATGACCTCGATTCGTTGTACAAAAAGAGTGACGCGGAAGCGGATGAAAAGGTAGAGCGAAGCGAGTCGGAGGACCCGCTCCCCTCCTCGAACGCCACTTAGACGCAGGGCCCCGGCCCGTTCAGGCACACGTTGACGCGATTGATGAAGTTCGTGAAGGTGGCCCCTGTGGTGAGTGCCCTCAATGCGATGACCAGCGCGATGGAGACGACCGCGATGATCAGCGCGTACTCGACGACCTGTGCGCCCTCTTCCTCGAGCAAGAAACCGCGTGTCGATTGGCCGATGGCCTGGAGAAAGTTCTTCATGGTTCTTTCCTTTCAAGGTTTGAACAGTTGGAAATCAGGTTTGAAAAAATGACGTGATAGGGAAGAAATTTCATTGCGATTCGTGGTGCTCTCCTTTCCATGTAAAGACTCTGTGGAACAAATCCGCGAAAGGCAGCCTGTCACTTCCCCGAGCTACCAATGCCGCCGCCGATGTTGATGACATTGACCGCCGGTGGCGGCGCCTTGTACGACTCGTGGTACTGCACCATCGACTCCCTCGCCGAGCGGCCGTCCATGCCCGCGACCGGATTGCCGTCCCTGCCGGCATCGGGATTGATCGTCATCCTCTTTTTCGCGTCGCGCACCGCATCGCCAAAGCGCGCGTCGTAGTTGGGTGTGACGTGGGAGCATCCGGTGCCCAGGAGCAGCGTCAGCGCGAGAGTGGTCGACTTGATGAACATGGTGTTGCTCCTCACTGGATATCGGGGGCCGGTGCCGGGGTGGCGCTTTCGAGGCTGCCGTTCAGATAGACCTCCGCACGGCTGGGAACGACGTGGTTGTCGGTCGGCAGGCGGGGCGAATCGACCAGCGGCCGGACCATGCGGGGCGTGATCACGAACATCAGCTCGGTCTGGTCGTTCTGGAACTCGGTGCTGCGGAACAACGCCCCCATCACCGGCACTTCGCCCAATCCGGGATAGCGCTTGATGGACTCAGTGACGTTGCTCTTGATGAGCCCCGCGATCACGAAGCTCTGCCCGTCGTTGAGCTGCACGGTGGTGTCGGCGCGGCGCACCGTCAGCGACGGCAGCACGGCAGTCACGCCGCCGATGGTGGTGAAAGGCGAACCGGTTTGCGACAGGTCCGACACCTCCGAGACCATCTTGAGGTTGACGCGGCCGCCGTTGAGCACGGTCGGGGTGAACTTGACCCCGATCCCGAACTCCTTTTCTTCCAGCGTGATGTTGGTGCCGCTGCCGCTAGCGGAACTCTGCGCCACCGGAATGAAGATTTTCCCCCCCGACAGGAAGCTCGCCTGCTGGCCGCTGATGGCCATGATGTTGGGCTCCGCCAGGATGCGCACCAGGCCGTCGTCCTTCTGGCCGTCGAGGCCGATCGACGTGCGGCCGATCCTCAGCGCCTCGATCAGGCCGCCACCGCCGCTCAGGAAATTGGAGATCAGCGAATAGTTGTTGAGGCCGCCGTTGCCGGAGCGGTTCAAGTTGACGCGTCCGCCCAGCCTGTCCAGCAGGGTCTTGCTGATTTCGGCGATCTTCACTTCGAGCATGACCTGCTGCGGCGCCGTCACACGCAGCAGGTTCACAACCTTCTTGCCGTCGGCACCATAGGCCGACGCCAGGCTCATCACGTCGTCGAGCTTGAGCGCATCGCTGATCTCGCCAGTGAGCACGATGGATTTCTCCGCGCTGCGCACGCGGATGCGGCTTTCTTCCGGCATCAGCTCGGCCAACTTGGACTGCAGCGCTCCCGGATCGATGGTGACGAATACGTCCTTGATGTAGCAGGTGCCGTCGGCGCTCTGCAGCACGACGTTCATCGAGCCGGCCTGGCGGCCGCGGAAGAACAGGTCGGTCGGGCTCAGCAGCGTGACGTCGACATCGGCAACGCCGTCGCCGGCATTCGCAGCCGCGGCCGGTGCAGGCGGCGCCATGCCCGCCGGCATGGCAGCCGCAGCGGGCGCCCGGCTCGGAGGCTGCCCGCTGACCACGATGCGAACGACGCGCGCCTTCAGCGGAATGACCACCGACTTGCCTAGCACCGCCTGGGTAGGCTGGTCGTCCGGGATGATGGCGGTGCAGCGCCGGGTGGCGGGCGCGGCTGCGGCCGAGGCTGCTGCCGGTGCCGCGACGGCGGCTGTGGCGGCCGCGGCGGCGGCAGGCACCGCGAGTTCGGCAGAGATGGCGGGAGCCGCCATCATCGTGAGTGCCGCCAGCAACCAGGCGGGGGTGGGAGAGAGATATTGCACTTGGTGTTCCTCCTGGAGGTTTGAATCAGAAGCAGGTGAGAGAGCGAGCGGCGTTCTGGATCACTTCCACGCACTGGGACGCAGGCACCGCGACGGCGCCGGTGCGCACCACATGCGGCCGGGCCGGCGGCGTCGCCGCCACCGTGGTGGCGATCGGCAGGATTTCCTTCTCACCGAACAACTGGCCCTTGGTGATGCCGGCCGTTGCGACGGTGGTCTTGTCCATCTGGTTGCGCAGCACGAGCGACAGGGTTCCCACGCTGCGTGCCAGGTCGAGCTTTTCGGAATCCTCGAGCGAGAGCTCCAGCGTCACGGCGCTCACCACCTTCGGCTTGGTGTCGTCGCGATTGGCCTCCTGTGCGACCGCCAGCACCAGGACCTTCTCCAGCACGGTCTTGCTGATCTGGCTGTTCTGCTCGCCCTTGGCCTTGTCCTTGTCCTGCTGGGCGTTGACCATCACGTCGACGTAGTTGCCCGGCAGTGCGAAGCCGGCGACGCCGACCACGTCGTTGACGCGCACCGTCATGGCCCGCTTGCCGCTGGCGATCACCGCCGACAGCCCGCCCTGGGTACCCACCGGCGCCAACTTGCCCTCCATGATCGCTTCGCCGCGCAGCACGCCGACCTTCACCACGCGGTCGTTCAGTGCCTTGATGTCGCTGAACGAACCGCTCGGTATGGAGCCGGCGGGCCAGTCGACCGTGGAGAGCATCTGCGCGTTGACGCGGCTGCCCAGTTCGATGTCGACGGCGGCCACGACCACCTTGTTGGAGGCGATTCCGCCTTGCCGCGATATCCACCCGGTCGCATAGACCGCGGCGGCCAGCCCTGTGAGCAAGGCCAGAAAGATCAGCCCGAGCGCCTTGATGTTCTTCATGTGAACCTCGCGTTGGATGAGAAATTGGTGAATGAATGAAAGGGCTAGACGTAGCCCAGCTGGTGCGCAAGCACGTTGATCACCGTGCCCGCCGCAATGCAGATTCCGTAGGGCAGCTTCCCGACGGACTGCTCCGCCGGAACGTGCCCGCTGGGACGAATTCCCACGATGCTGGAGACCGCCATGCCCTGTGCCACAGCCTTGACATTGGCCAGCATGTGCCCGAGGCGGCGCCGATGGATCGCGAAGGCCAGGGCCACCACGCCGCCGGCGATGAAGGTACAGAGCACGGCCATCAGCGTCTGCTGGGGCCCGAGGAAGGCACCTGCCATCGCCATCAGCTTGACGTCGCCGGCGCCCATGATCCCGATCACGTAGAACGTCAGCATTGCGCCGAAGCCGACGGCCAGTCCGCCGAATGCGCTCAATGCGCCCACGGTGGGCGTGCGGGCCGCAAGCGTTCCGGCGATGAGCGCGAAGAGCGCGCCACCGAAGGTCAGCCAGTTGGGGATGCGGTAGAAGCGCCAGTCGCTGACGGCGGCCACGCCGAGCAGCGCGAATAGCACGAGCATGCGAACGTCGGTAGCCAGCATCGCCAGCAGTTCGAGGACGGCGTTGAATTCCTGCATGGTGGGCTCCGTGGTTTCAGGCGCTGCGCCGAATGGCGAGCCACAGGAGGAGGCACACAACCACCACGAGCGCACCGATCAGCGCGAACTCCATGAATGACATGCCTGCGTCTTCGCGCAGCAGGTTCATGAAGAGTCTCGGCGGCAGTGCGAGCGTTTGCATGTGTGTTCCCCGGTTGTCGTGACCGGCCTGAACTGTCTGTTTGCCCGGTATGGGCAGAAGCGTTCGGCCTGGGGATGACTTTAGGAATCACGCCGCCTTCGCACATGAGCGAAGCGCCCTTTCTTGGGGGAGTCAAGCGCCCTGCCCGTGCGGGGCGGGAGCATGACAAAACGCTCTGGTGCAGCGTGACAACCAGCCGATGGCCGGATGGCCAGTTGGCCGGAACTGGCGCCATTGGCTACCGTGTTGCGAAGGTTCAGCGAGCTCAGGGATGCCGCCGAGGGCGCGCCGAGCTCCTCCAGGCGTAGACACGGGAGACATCGACGGCGGGCAGCAGATTCGATTACTTCGCTTTCATCCGGTTTCCATCTACCTGACCGGTCGTCGAATGCCGTAATTTCCCCCGCGGCCACCGTATGGCGGCAGCATTTTTCCGCCCCACCGGCAAGGGACTCACCCATGCCTTTCGCCATAGCCTTGTGCTAACCAGCACAGGGCATTCTTCGTTGCTTCCCCGACGCTGAAACTGCACCCCGGTCGTCACGCATCCATTCCGTTCCGCGTCACCGACCGTCAGCTGATGGCCGGGTTCCGGCGATCAGGTTTGTTTCACACCATTCGAGGAAGCATCATGAAGAAGACTCTCATCGCCATCGCGGTAGTCCTGGTCGGCGGCGTCGCGTCGGCAACCGTCGGCAGCACCGCAATCGCAGCCACCTCCACGACGACCGGCTCCTCCAGCTCCGCCGGATCGGTCGCTGCCAGTTCCGGCACGGGAAGCGCACTGAGCTACAACTCGGCCACGTCCAGCTCGGCGGCCAATGCCAATGCTTCGGGCGGCGCATTCGCGGTTCCTGGCTTCGCCGTGGGCGGTGCGACGGCAGGCGGCTCGGCGACGACCACCGGTCGCGTGACCAGCGTGGCAGCAACAACCGGCAACGGCCTGGCCACGGGCGGTGCCAATGCCTCCGCCAACGCGACCTCGGCAGGCATGGCCAACTACTCCGCTGGCGGCGCCACGCACGTGAGCGGCAGCGCAGGCGGTGCAGCCTCTTCCACCACCAACAACACCGCAGCGACGGCAGCAGGCCCTGGCGGCGGGCTCGCCGTGGTAACCCGCACTTCCACCACGACCTCGGGCTACAACGCCTCGTCGGGCGCCATCAACGGCCCGATCAACGGCACGAGCACCTCGGCCACGGCCGGCTCCACCGGCGGCTCCTTCGGTGTCACCAACCTCGCCTTCGGCAATGCCGCCGGCTTCACCAACGGTGGCGGCACCAGCGGCACGGCTGGCGCGGGCGCAACCGCATCGGCTCCCTGAGCTTCGCGCAGACCGGTTGCTGAACCTGGAAATGGGGAGAGGCCCGTGCCTCTCCCCAGTCCTCAAAGGAGTCGAGAAAATGAAAAAACTGCTTTTCCTCGCGTTGCTGACCGTGTCCGCAGCGGCCGTTGCCCAGCAGACCAACACCAACACCGGTGCGAACAACGGATCTTCGAGCTCAGCCACGACATCGGCCCAGGGCAACAGCCAGTCGGTGACGTTCGCGAGTCCCGCGAGCGTGACCACCCAGTCGACGATGACCAGCAACCAGAACGTCAACAACACGGGTGCGACGACGAACACCGTCGATTACCGCGGCAGCTACACGATCAAGAACGTGCCGTCGGTCAACGGACCCAACCTGACGACGAGCAACGACACCTGCATGGGCAGCTCGAGCGCCAGCGCGAACGGCCCGGGCGTAGGGCTCAGTTTCGGCACCACCTGGACGGACGAGCACTGCAAGCGCCTGAAGATGAGCCGCGAGCTCTGGAACAAGGGCATGAAGGCGGCGTCGCTCGCCATGGATTGCATGGACCCGGCGGCCATGGCAGCGCTGGAAATGACCGGGACCAAGTGCCCGCAGTCAATGACAGCAGACGAGCGCGTGACGGCCTACGGGCCGCAGGCATCGGCAAGCGGGGCACCAGCCGCACCGCCGCGGCCGGTGGCTGTCGTGGCACCAGCACCCGCGCCGGCCCCGATGCCGGTGGCTTCACAGCCCGTGGCTGTCATTCCTCCAGCCGCCCCGGCAACGCTGCCCGCGCCCGTTGCGGAAGTCGCGCCTGCCCCGCAGCAACCGCAGCAGCAGCAAGCTGCGGCTGCGCCGGAAGAGTCCACCGCGGTGGTCACGATGCCCGTCGTCAGCGCCACGGTAACGCCGATCGAACCGGGCGAAGTGGCGTCCATCCGTGCCGCGTCGCTCATGCTGGACCAGCGGGTGGACGACATCGCGGCCGCACCGCGTCCGGCATCCGCCGCGCAATGACCGCACGGAGCGCCAAATGACCAGGACCGTACTCCTCCTCTGGCTGGCGGCCTGCTGCGCGGCAACTTCAGCGGCGGCCGCGGCCGTGCAGCCCACGCTGCGCGTCGAGCGGATGAATATGGGCAGCGGCCTGCAGAACGCACGGGGCACCGAGAACGCGCTGCCGGTCGGCTCCCTCGGCGTGTGGCACGTGCCGCAGTACCTGCCAGGCTTTCCCACGGCCGCGACCATCTGGCCGCGCGTGATCGTCATCCAGTGCACGGAGGACCTGTGCGCGGGCTACACGATCACGCCCGAACTGGGGCGCGGCGAATATCTGTTCTTCGTGCCGGCGAACAAGTAGCCGGGAGCGTATTCACTGCGTGCCGCCCTTTCCCAGGCCGGCGCGCAGTGATTGCGCCGTGGCGTCCGCCGCTTCGATTCGCCGTTGCAGTTCCTCGTTGACCACGCCCACCAGCGCCGCGAGTTCGGCCCGGCTCGGATAGACCTCCGGCGTATCGCTCACCCCTTGCTGGACGATGAGCTTTTCGAGGCACGCATACGCGCGCTGCATCGCCTGAAGGCCGCCGATGTCGTCGCACAGCTGCAGCGCGAGCAGCTCGGCGCTCTGTGAGGCGGAAGATTCGGAAGGGGAAGAGACGCGCGCGGATGCGCGAGCGGATGCAGCCATGAATGGCCTCCAAGGGTTTCGGTTTGCAGAAACCGACGCACCCGAGTCCAAGCGGAGGCGGCGGCTCGACGGGTTGGACTACCGGGAAACCACTTGCGTGAAACCGGCCGGGCTTGCGCCCGCCCATCGAGCCGCCAAAACTGGAAGCACGAACGACGAAGCCGCAGACCCTGCGGGGTGACTGCGGCTTGCGACGCAGTGGTTTCAACGGGAGTCCAATCCCGATCACGCCTCTTTTTGACGTGACCGGCGCAGTATAGCCACGCCCAAACGGGGCGGCGGCTCGACGAGTTGGACTACCGGGCAATCACTGTGGAAACCGGCCGGGCTCTCGCCCGCTCGTCGAGCCGCCAAAACTGGAAGACGGCTTCAGGGAATGCTTCGCGCCACCACGCCCAGATCGCGCCAGGCCTCGGGATGGCAGCTGAAGATCAGGATCTGGTGCCGCTGTGCCGCGTCGTACAGCACGCGCTTCATCTGCCGCAGGCGCTCTTCGTCGGTGTTCACCAGCGCGTCGTCAAGGATGAGCAGCGTCGGCTTGTTCGCTTCCTTCAGCAGGTCCGCGTAGGCCAGCCGGGCGACCACGCCCATTTGCTCGCGTGCGCCCACGCTGAGTTCCTCGAACTCGCCGCTCTGGGCGCCGCGCAGGCCCTGGCGCGTGATGCGGCCGGGCGAGAGATCGTCGCCGACTTCGATCTGCGCACCGGGAAAAAGAATCTGCAGATAGTGGTCGAGGTGCTTCTGCAGCGGCGCGCGCAGGCGCCGCGCCAGGGCCGAGCGCTTCTCGCGCAACAGCTTCAGAAGGTGGTCGAGCGCCCTCGCCCGGCGTTCGAGTTCGGTGCAGCGGCGCTTGGCGTGGTCGAGTTCGCGCTGCTTCTCCGAGGCGGCTTCTTCCTGGCCCATCGCGCCCTTGGTTTCCAGTTCGACTTCGAGCCGGGTGATTTCGTTGGCGCGCTGGCTGTGCGCGGCCTCGGCCTGCCTTGCGCTGCGCTCCAGCCGCTCCACGTCCTGCGCGAGCACCGGCAGGTTGACGGTCTGCAGCCGCTGGGCCAACTCCGCGAGCCTGTCCTGCATCGCCGACTGCTGCGCCAGCGCGTCGGTCAGCGCGCCGCCGGCTTCGGTCTTTCTGCCGGCGCGGGCGGGATCGCTCAAGGTGGCCTTGACGGCGGCGAGCTCGTCTTCGGCGGCCTTTACCTGTTCGCGTGCATTGCCCGCCGCGACTTTCGCGTCGTTGAGGCCGGCGACGGCCACCTCCAATGTGGCGCGCGCGGCGCCCTCCTCCGATTCGGCCGAAGGCACAGCGATGCCTGCAGCCGGCACGGATGGCATCGCCTGCAACACCTGCCGGGCTTCCGCGAGGCGGGCTTCGCGCGTCGCCACGTCGGCAGCGAGCGTGCCGAGTCCCTTGGGGGCCAGCGCCGCCAGCACGGCTTCAGCGGCACCGGCTTCGCCCTTGCGCAGAACCTGCTGCCGCGCGCGCTCCTCGACCGCCGCCACGCTTTCCGCGCGCAGGCCTTGCAGCAGCGCCGCGAGTTCGTCACGCGCGCGGTCGCGCTCGATGGCGAGGCTTTCCAGGTCGGTGCCGCCCGGCAGCACGCTGATGCGGCCCACGCCTTCGATCTCGATGTCGGTGCGGGCGATGACGGTCTGGCGCTTCGAGCCCGACAGTTCCACGCCGGCCACACGGACCTTGGCTGTGGGCTGCAGTTCGAACTCCAGGGCTGTTGCCACTGCATCGAGCTTCGTCTGAGCCGTGCGAAGCGCGTCCGCGCAATGCCGCAGGCGCTTGAGCTCGCCATCCGGCACCGCGAGCGCCTGCGCCTCAGCCTGAAGGCGCGTGACCTTTTCCTGCTCGGCCTTCGCCTTCTCGTGGCTCTGCGAAAGCGTGGCGAGCTGCTCGGCCAGGCTTTCGACGGTTTTCTCCTGCGCGATGCGTGAGGCAGCCTGTCGCGCCAGACGGAGGTTTTCACGTGCCTCGGCATCGGCCTTCGTCGCGGCCGCGTGGCGCGGCTCCCAGGCCTGCAGTTCGCCGAGCGCCTTGGCCAAGGCTTCCTGCGTCCTCTGCAGATTCGTCTCCCGCTGGGCGAGCGAGCCTTCCTCGCGCTCCATCGCCTGGAGCTGGGTGCGCCATGAATTCACCTGCGCGGCGATCTGCCTGAGCGCGGCCTCCTGCGCGGTCTTCTTCTCGTCCAGCCCCCGGGCTTCGTCGAGCCGCTGCTGCGCGACGACGAGCTGTTCCCGCAATACCGCCCACGGCCGCGCGGCTTCGTCGCGCTGGTGGTCGCGTCGTAGCGCGGAGAGGCGGTCGACGCCTGATTGGTACGACTCGATGTCGGCGTTCAGCCGTTCGAGATCGGCTTCGAGTTTTATGCGCAACTTGAGGGCTTCGTCGAAGGCGCCGCGCGGAACACCGGTGCTTTGTGTGAGCAGCTCGTTGCGCTCAACATCCACAGCCTTCAACACCGCATCGCCGTTGCTGGAGGCCAGTTCGCCCAGTGACTCACCAAGCGCGCTGCGTAGGTGATCGCTCGCAAAGCCCACTGATTCAGCTATGTCTTGCGATGTGCCCTGCTTGATCCACAGCAATCCTGGAATCCCCATGTGCTTTGGTGCACTGACGCCCTTTTCTGGGAAGCTAAAGCCAAGCAATGCCGCGAGATGATCTTCTGCTGCTGCGCCATCCATGTGCGCTCCATCGATCACCAGCTCGCAGCGTTTCTTCCCGAGGAAGCCTTTGGCGAGCCGGCATGGCTTTCCATCGAGTTCGAAATCAACTTCCACTGTTGGAGTTACCGAGCTCTCGCCCCAAGGCCGCAGATGACCAACCACGTTCGAGCGATGCCGCTCGAAGAAGGCGGCGCGTATCGCCTCCGCGACGGTCGATTTGCCCGACTCGTTGGGTGCGGCGAAAAGATTGAGCCCGTCCGTCAGGCCGTCGATTTCGAGCGGCGCGCGGAACAGCTTGAAGTTCTCGATGCGTAGACGCTGCAGCTTCATGCGCCGGCTCCCGCCTGCGAAGAACTGCCCTGCTGCGCGCCGAGGATTCGCGCCAGCGTGAGCAGTGCGTCTCGGGCCAGCTCGGCATCGGTGCCGCCCTGCTGCTCGCGCAATGCCTGCAGCGCCTCGCCGACGAAGCCATCGGCGTGCAGCGCCTGGATGTCGTCTTCGGTCGGCTCCAGCCGCAGCGCCTCGCCTTCCCACACCAGCGCGCGGGCGCGGGCACGCGCGGCGTCGAGGGCGTCGTTCAGCCGGTTGTGGCCGGCGAGGTCGCAGCTGCCCTGGGCGCGCAGCTGCAGCACGTCGCTGCTGCCGATCTGCTCCAGCTTCTGCACCAGCTCGTCGATGTCGGAAGCCACAGCGAGCCGTGGCTCCCACTGCTGCCAGTCGAACTGGCCGGTGCGGATGGGCTCGACCACCGGCACCGCGCCAACTCCGGCGATGCCGACCAGCAGCGCCTGGCCCGAATCGTTGGCCCTGAAGCGGTCGGTCTCGGGCGTGCCCGCGTACCAGGTGCGCTCGTCGATCTGCCGGGTGCCGTGCCAGTCGCCGAGCGCGAGGTAGTCGAGCCGTGCCTGCATCGCGCGGCCAGCGGCGATGGGGTTGGTCGAGTCGATGTCTTCCGAGAGGATGCCCTGCACGCTGCCATGCGCGAGGCCGATGCGGGGCAGGCCTTCTTCTTCGTCGGGCTCGGCGGTGGCGAACCACTCGGTGAGGTCGCCATAGGTGTGGCGCTGCGTGAGCGGCGCCGGCAGCAGCGTGAACTTGCCGGCCACGGTGTGCGGCTTGGGCTCCAGGCAGCAGACGACGTTCGGCGCGATGGCGCCCAGCCGCTGCGCCCTGCTCCAGACCGATTCGCTCAGCGCGGAGTCGTGGTTGCCCGGAATCAGCAGCCAGGGGCCGGCAAAGCCCTGCATGGCATTGAACATGCGGCGGATGGTCTTGTCGGACACGGTCTGCAGATCGAACACGTCGCCCGCGACCAGTACGGCGTCGACCTTGCGTTCGGCGGCGATGCCGGCCAGCAGCTCGACCGCCTTGAAGCGCGCCTCGAACAGCGCCGCGGCGTCGTCGGGTTCGAACTGCGAGAACACGCGGCCAATCTGCCAGTCCGCGGTGTGGAGCAAAGAAATCATGCGCGGCCCTCCCCTTGCCTCTCGCGTCTTCAGGTCATCTAAAAAACAGCGAGCATCTTAGAGGGGCCGGGGACGCGTCGAGCTTGGCGCGGCCCTCGCGGCAGGCGGACGGCTAGAACCTGGAGTCGATCGCCGACGCGCACTCTTCCAGCAGCGCGGCCGATTGGGTGACCTGTTCGGCAATCCGGGCACGCAGCGGCTGCCAGTCGAGACTGAAGGGGGCAAGAAGGAACCATTGCGTGGTCAGCGCCAGCGCGATGCCAAGAATGACGAACATCCAGTGCACGAGTTCCATAGCCGCTCCAGTACAGAGTGAGGGCGAGAGTCTGCGCATTCCGCCGGCGCCGCGATATCACCAATTCGGGGGATGCCTTTCGCCAGAGGCCGCGCCGCCGCGGTCACCTCGCAGGCAGGTACTGCCGCGGATCGACCGCATTGCCGCGGTGGCGGATCTCGAAGTGGAGCATCGCGCGCCCGCCGTCGGCGCCGCCGATCTCGGCGATCTTCTGGCCTCTTTGCACCTGCTGGCCCTGCTTCACCAGCATCGAGCGCACATTGGTATAGACCGACATGTAGGAGCCGCCGTGATCGACCATGAGCACGCTGCCGTAGCCGCGCAGCGTTTCGGTCACGGCCACCTTGCCCGCGCCGATGGACATCACCGGCTCGCCGAGGCTGCCGCCGATGTCGATGCCCTTGTTGCTGCTGCCGTTGAAGCCCGCGATCACCTGGCCCTGCGCGGGCCAACTCCAGTCGCTTCGCCGCGATGCGGGTGGTGCGGCCGGTTCCGGCTCCGGCACCGCGGCCCGGGGCGGCCTCGAACGCTCCGGGCGCTCGGCGCCTGCGCTCCTTGCGTGGGGCGGCTCGGACGACGCGCCGCCCGGCGGGACCACGCGCAGCACCTGCCCTGCCTCGAGCCGATCGGGGTCCTGCAGGTTGTTCCAGCGCGCAACCTCGCCCGGCGAACGCCCCGCCTTTGACGCAATGCGATAGAGCGTGTCGCCCGGCTGGACGACGTACTCGCCCGGTCCCGCCACCGGCGCCTTGGGTGAGGTGGAGCACGCTGCCACCATCAATGCCGCGGTCAGCGCAATGCCCGCGCGCCAGTTCCTTCCTGTCACAACCACTAGCGGATTCCTTCCTTGATGACCTGAATCTCGCGCTCCCCGGTGCTCCGGGGACCGCGTTCGAAGAATCCGGGAAGGCTACCAGCAGTCGCGGGGTGTTCAACCGGCCTCCGGTTCCTCCCCTGTCGTGCGCCTTGCGATGCACATCAACGACAGCGCGCTCGCAGGGGAAGCTGGGTCGCGGCCGGACAGCACGTTGCCCATGCGGTATTTCCATTGGGCCCGCCCGACCTTGCCGGCGAGCGCCTCGGCGCCTATCCGGTGGTTGTGCGGATGCACACGGACATCGAAGCCCAGCGGCCGCAGCGTGGATTCGAAGAACTCCTTCGTCACGCCGTCGCCGGGCCGGTGATGCACCTCGGTCTTCAGCCCCCACGACTGCTGGCTGCCGGTCTTGTGGAAACCGCGCCCTGTCATGCGGTAGACCCACAGCCGCGCGTCCCACAACAGCCTGGCCAGACCCTTGTAGTCCCATGCCGTCAGCTGGGGATCGTGATCGGTGATCAGGATGCCGTCAGGCTTCACCAGGCGGGCGCCCTCGCGCAGCACTGCCGTCATGTCGTCGCAGTGGTGCAGCGTGGCATTGATGGCCACGATGTCCGCCACGCGCGAGCGGAACGGCGTATGCGCCGCATCCGCCAGCACCGTGGTGTAGCCGAGGCCCGCGGCCAGCTCCAGCGAGCCCGGGGCCACGTCCACGCCGATGAGCAGCCGGGGTTTTCCGCCCAGCGTGGCGAAGACATTGCCAGGGCCGCAACCCAGGTCGATGACGACCTTGTCCGTCCACTCGCCCCCGGCGGCGAGCCAGCGGCTGCGGAAGTGGGCATCGCGGTGACAGAAATCCAGGTATTCCTGCGCCCAGGCCGCATTGCTGAAATATGTGGCATTGGCGGTCAATGCGTCTGAATTGTTCGGGAGAATTGATTTCCAATAGTGATCGCAAGGCGTCAGGGCAACGTCGGGCAATAGGATTTCGTAAAGCATTTTCGACCTTGGAAAGGATTGATTCGCGCGGAAGCGGGCGCTTCTTTCAGTCTTTTCAAATCCAAGGTTTTGTACAGTTATTTTTTATCCGGTTACAGAAGGGGCGAATTGATAACAGCCGCCGCCGGGAGGATGTTTCATTTTTCGACAGCAAAGACGCCCCATTTTTCGCATGACTACAGAGAGCGGACGCGAGACCAACCCGTTCGCGCCAGGCAGCCTCAGGCCAGGCGCTTTCCTCCGGAATTTCGGCATTTCTCCCCAGGAGTACCCCGCTTCAACCCCGCCTTTCGGCTTTCGAAAGTGCCTCGCGCACAAGCTTGCGTCCTCCAAATCCCGCATCAGTTACCTCAAACTGGATGATTCGGGTAGTACGTTTTAGAAATAACCTTGTCTGTTTGTAACCCAGGCCTAAAGTGCGCACATCGGCCCCGGGAAAGCTCCTAGGATGAAGTCACGAAAAGAACACAACAAATGCTCCCCCATTAATTGGGCAAATGGAATTTTCATTTGCCCAATTGTTCCCATTGTATTTCTTCTGGGATATTCAGATGGAAATTCGAAGTGTTTCGCAGCCGCAGGAAAGCTCTCCGGGCCTCGCCCTGGAAGACCTGTTCGTGCCGCGATGCAAGCCGGAAGGACCGGCCGGCGGCTGCACCGGTTCGCTGGCGCTCGAGCCCGGCTTTGCCCGGCGCTGGAGCCAATGGCTCGCCGCCACCGGCCAGCTGCCGGACGCCCTCTTCGCGGGCGCATGGCTGCTGCTGCAGTCGCGCTGGCTCGGAAGCCTCTGGCCCGTGCTGCACGAGGCTGGCGTTGCCCCGGCGCGCTGCTCGACCACCGTCGCGTTCGACGCCACCAAGGCCGCGGGTACCTGGCTGGCTGAACTGGACCTCGCCCGCCGCGCGGCGTCGCAATCACCGCAGCCCATTGCGCCACCGGACTCGCTCTGGCTGCGCGGAGAGGTCGACGCCGACGCCCCCGTGCGGCTGCGCTTCGACGCCGCTTCGGCATTGCTTCATATAGATGCAGCCACGGGCTCGATGGACGCCGCCGCAATCGAACAGCTGCTCGCTGCCCTTGCCGACACCGCCCAAGATCTGTTGGAGCGCCCCGATGCCGCCCTCGACGACATCCGCACGCTGCCGCGCACCGATCGCGCCGATCAGCTCGCAGCCTGGAACATCGCCCTCGCCCCGGTGGACCCGGCCACCACGGTAACCGGCGTGTTCAGCCGCCAGGCCGCGGCCACCCCCGATGCCATTGCCATCGCACAAGGCGATGCGCAAATGAGCTACGGCGAACTCGACCGGCGCTCCGACGAACTCGCGCGGCGCCTCCAGTGCCTGGGCGTTCGCAGCGGCGACGGCGTCGGCCTGCTGCTCGACCGCTCGATGGCTGCCATCGTGGCCCAGCTCGGCATCCTCAAGGCTGGCGGCGCCTATGTGCCGGTGCCCACCGATTTCCCGCCCGAGCGGATCGCCTACATGCTCGGCGAGGCGCGTGCGCACCACGTGCTCACCATGCAGGCGCACCACCACCTGGTCCCCCTCCACCACGGCGTTTTGCTGCTCGACGAATACGAAGACAACACAAATCGAAGTGCATGGAAACCACCGGCGATCGACGCCGAATCGGTGGCCTACGTCATGTACACCTCGGGCTCGACGGGCACGCCCAAGGGCATCGAGATCTGCCACCGCTCGATCCTGCGGCTCGTGGTGGGCGTGGACTACGTCGCGCTCGCTCCGGGCCGCGCCATGCTGCACGCGGCGCCGCTGGGCTTCGACGCGGCCACGCTCGAAATATGGGGTCCGCTGCTCAACGGCGGCTGCTGCGTGGTGCACGAAGAGCGCGTGCCCACGGGTGCCGGCCTCGCGCGCACCATCGCGCGCCACGACGTGCACACGGCATGGCTCACCGCCGCGCTGTTCAACGCCGTGATCGACGACGACCCAGCCCATCTCTCGGGCCTGCGGCACCTGTTCACCGGCGGCGAAGCGCTGTCGGTGCCGCACGTGCGGCGCGCGCTGGCCGCCCTGCCCGGCCTCGCGTTGAGCAACGGCTACGGCCCCACCGAGTGCACGACCTTCGCGGCCACGCATCGCATCGCGTTGCCGCTGCCGGAAGACCTGCGTTCGATTCCGCTCGGGCGTCCCATCAAGGACACCGTCCTGCGCGTGCTGAGCCCCTCGATGGCACTGCTGCCGACGGGCTTCGTGGGAGAGCTCTGCATCGGCGGCCAGGGCCTGGCCCGCGGCTACCTGGGGCAGCCCGCGCTCAATGCCGAACGCTTCGTGCCCGACCCCTTCGGCGGTGCGGACGAGCGGCTCTACCGCACCGGCGACCTCGCGCGCTGGCTGCCCGACGGCACCGTAGAGTTCATCGGACGTCGCGACGGCCAGGTGAAGATCCACGGCCACCGCATCGAGACCGGCGAGGTCGAGGCCGCGATCCTCGCCCACCCGGACATCCAGTCCTGCGCCGTGGTCGCGCGGCCCGACGGCAGCGGCCAGCTGCGCCTTGTGGCCTATCTCGTCGCGCGCTCGCAGAAGGTTTCGTGGGATGCGCTGCGTGCGCACCTCGCGGCCCGCCTGCCCGCGGCGCTGATTCCTGCCGCCCAGGTATGGCTCGCGCAATTGCCCGTCACGCCGAATGGCAAGCTCGACCGCAGGGCGCTGCCCGAGCCGGCCGGTGAACGCCCCGAACTCGCCCAGCCCTTCGAAGAGGCGCGCGACACCGTCGAACAGCAGGTGTGCGAGGCCTTCGCCCGCGCGCTGCGCATCTCGAAGGTCGGGCGCAACGACAACTTCTTCGACCTCGGCGGCGATTCGCTGCTGGTGCTGCAGGTGCTCGCCGACCTGCAGCGCGGCACCGGCCTGCCGTTGTCGACCAACCTTTTTTTCCGCAATCCCACGCCAAAAGCGATGGGTGCGCGGATGCAGCAGGTGGGTGATCTGCCCGCCTCGGCCGCTGTGGTCGTCTCGGAGGATCGACCGACCACAGCGGCCACCCTTGCAGCGCGGCCGGACGCCGGCATTCACGACGCCATCGCCCTGGTCGCCACCGCCGGACGCTTTCCCGGCGCGGCCGACGTCGAGCAGTTCTGGGACAACCTCGTTGCCGGGCGCGACACCATCAGCTTCTTCGACGACGCCACGCTCGACGCCGGCGTGAGCGAGGCCCTGCGCAGCGACCCGTCCTACGTTCGCGCACGCGGCGTGATCGACGGCATCGAGGACTTCGACGCTGCCTTCTTCGGTATCAGCCCGAAGGAAGCACAGCTTATGGACCCGCAGCAGCGCGTGTTCCTCGAGATCTGCTGGGAATGCCTGGAGCGCGCCGGCTACGTGCCCGATGCCGCGCCGGGCCCGGTCGGCGTGTATGCCGGCATGTACAACGCGACCTACTTCCAGCGCCATGTGAGCACGCGGCCCGACCTCGTGGAGCCGGTCGGCGAGTTCCAGGTGATGCTGGCCAACGAGAAGGACTACATCACCACGCGGGTGGCGAACCGGCTCAACCTCACAGGTCCGGCCGTCAGCGTGCATACCGCCTGCTCGACCTCGCTGGTGGCCGTGGCCCACGCCTTCCATGCGCTGCGCACGGGCCAGTGCTACATGGCGCTCGCCGGCGGCGCCTCGGTCACCTGCCCGCCGCGCAGCGGCTATCTCTACAACGAGGGCTCGATGCTCTCGCCCGATGGCCGCACGCGCAGCTTCGACGCGCAGGCGCGTGGCACGGTCTTCAGCGACGGCGCGGCCGTGGTGCTGCTCAAGCGGCTGGCCGACGCGCAGGCCGATGGCGACACCATCTACGCCGTGCTGCGCAGCGCTTGCGTGAACAACGACGGCGGCTCCAAGGCCAGCTTCACGGCGCCCAGCGTCGACGGGCAGGCGGCGGTGATTCGAGCCGCGCTCGCGGCGGCCGACGTCGATGCACGCAGCATCTCTTACGTGGAGGCTCACGGCACCGCCACGCCGATGGGCGACCCGATCGAGGTCGAGGCGCTGGCCTGTGCCTATGCCGAGCACACCGACGCGTTCGGCTACTGCACGCTCGGCTCGCTCAAGAGCAACGTCGGCCACATGGTCACGGCGGCCGGTGCGGCCGGCCTCATCAAGACGGCGCTGGCGCTGCATCACGAACAGATTCCGCCGACCGTGCATTTCAGCGCGCCAAACCCGGCGATCGACTTCGCACGCACCCCCTTCCACGTCACGGCGAGCCTGCAGCCGTGGCCGCGTGCCGACCAGCCGCGCCGCGCGGGCGTCAGTTCCTTCGGCGTCGGCGGCACCAACGCGCACGTCATCGTCGAAGAAGCGCCACCGCGGCAGGCCTCGCCGGCGGCGACAGGCGACCACGTGCTGCCGCTGTCGGCGCGCTCCGAGGCCGCGCTCGACACGGCCACCGAGCAGCTCGCGGCGCACCTCGAGGCGCACCCCGAACTGTCGCTGGCCGACGTGGCCCATACCCTCGCGGTCGGCCGCAAGGCTCACACCTTCCGCCGCGCGGTGGTGGCCAGCGGAACGGCCGAAGCCATCGCGGCCCTGCGCAGCGCCGATTCGCCCAGCCGCGCCAGCGGCCGCACCGCCTCGCGTGCACCGCAGCTCGTGCTGATGTTCCCCGGGCAGGGCGCGCAGTACGCAGGCATGGGCAAGAACCTCCGCGCGAACGACCCGGTGTTCGCCGCCGCGTTCGACGACTGCATGGCCGCTTTCGACGGCGCGACCGATTTCGACCTGCGCGAGCGCATGTTCTTCGGCGACGCGCAGTCGCTGGTGCCCACGGCCGTCACGCAGCCCGCGATCTTCACGCTCGAATACGCGCTCGCGCGGCGGCTGCTGGCGCTGGGCGCTCGGCCGCATGCGCTGATCGGCCATAGCGTCGGCGAATTCGTCGCGGCCGTGCTCGCGGGCGTGATGCGACTCGAAGACGCCGCCCGGCTCGTGGCCCGCCGCGGCGCGCTCATGCAGGCCCAGCCAGCGGGCGCGATGCTGTCGGTGCGCCTGGGCGCGGCCGAACTGGCCGGCCGGCTCGGCCCGCAGCTGTCGCTCGCCGCCGAGAACGGCCCCACGGCCTGCGTCGCCGCCGGCCCCTTCGACGCCATCGCGGCGCTGCAGGCGGCGCTGGAAGCAGACGGCATTCCGGCCCGCCCGCTGCAGACCTCGCACGCCTTCCACTCCGCCATGATGGACGCGGCTGTCGCGCCCTTCGAGGCACTGGTCGGCAAGGTGGCGCTGCGTGCGCCGCAGACGCCGATCTACTCGACGCTGACCGGCCAGCCGCTCGAAGACACCGAAGCCACCAGCCCGGCCTACTGGGCCCGGCATCTGCGCGAAACCGTGCGCTTCTCGCCGGCCGTGCGCTGCGCGATGGCGCAGACGGCAAACCCGCTGTTCGTGGAAGCCGGCCCGCGCAACATGCTCTCCACGCTGGTGCGCCAGCACGGCGCGAGCAGCGTCGTGCCGCTGCTGCACGGCGAGCCGGCCGACGAGGCTCGCACTCTGCGGCTGGCGCTGGGCCGCCTGTGGACCTGCGGCGCCGAGGTCGAGCTGTCGCGCCTCGCTGCACGCAACGGCGCCCAGCGCGTGTGCCTGCCCACCACGCCGTTCGAGCGCAAGCGCTTCTGGGTCGACATCGCCGTTCCCACCCTTCTCCCCCTTTCCACCGCGACCGCATCCGTCAGCGCTGCCGTCGCGGCCCCTGCCTCTTTCATTCCATCCATTCCCCTGGAGCCGATCGTGACCGCAGCAGCAACGCCCTCGCCTCTTCCCCCTCCCGCCTCGTCCATGGACGCACGCCTGCGCACCCTGTTCGAGGACATCTCCGGCCTCGACATGGCACAGGCGGAGGGACACGCGCCCTTCGGCGAGCTGGGCCTGGATTCGCTCACGTTGACCCAGGCGGCCACGCAGATCAAGAAGCACTTCAAGGTCAACCTCAGCTTCCGCCAGCTGATGGAGAAATACCGCTGCTTCGACTCGCTCTCGGCTTTCCTGCGCGAGAGCCTGCCGCCCGAGGCAGCGCCTGCGCCGGCCGTTGCACCCGCCGTCGTGGCAGCGCCGGTGGAAAGTGCCGTTGCCGTGCCGCAGGCCGCGCCGCGCCAGCCGATGCCCGTATACATGCCGATGCAAGGCGGTGCCGCGGGCGACGCACAGCTGTCGCAGCTGATTGCGCAGCAGATGGAACTGATGCGCCAGCAGCTCGCACTGCTGTCGGGTGCGGCGCCGGCCGCGCCGCTGATGACGCTGCAGGCCGTGCCGGTCCAGCCGGTGGCTGCAGTTCCGTCCGAGGAGCCCGCGCAGAAAGAGCCGGTGCGCTACGACGTGTCCAAGGCCTTCGGCGCCATCGCGCGCATCCACACCCAGCGCATGGCCGAACCCAGCGGCCGCCAGAAGGCACGCCTCGCCGCCTTCATCCGGCGCTATGTCGAGCGCACGCGCAAGAGCAAGGAGTTCACCGCCGCCAACCGCCCGCACATGGCCGACCCGCGCGTGGTCAACGGCTTCCGCCCGATCACGAAGGAGATCACCTACCAGATCGTCATCGAGCGCTCCAAGGGCTCGAAGATGTGGGACCTCGACGGCAACGAATACGTCGACGCGCTCAACGGCTTCGGCATGAACATGTTCGGCTGGCAGCCCGACTTCGTGCAGGAGGCCGTGCGCAGGCAGCTCGACCAGGGCTACGAGATCGGCCCGCAGCATCCGCTGGCGGCCGAGGTCACGGCGCTCATCTGCGAGCTCACGGGCAGCGACCGCGCCGCCCTGTGCAACACCGGCTCCGAAGCCGTGATGGCCGCGCTGCGCATCGCGCGCACCGTCACCGGCCGCAGCACGGTGGTAGTGTTCACCGGCTCCTACCATGGCACCTTCGACGAGGTGCTGGTGCGCGCCGGCAAGGGCGGCAAGGGCCTGTCGGCCGCGCCGGGCGTGATGAGCGGCATGTTCGGCGACATCCGCGTGCTCGACTACGGCACGCCCGAGGCGCTGGCGTTCATCCGCGAGAACGCCGACGACCTCGCCGCCGTGCTGGCCGAGCCGGTGCAGAGCCGCCGCCCCGACTTCCAGCCGCGCGAGTTCCTGCGCGAGGTGCGCGACATCACCGCGAAGAGCGGCTGCTGCCTGATCTTCGACGAGGTCATCACCGGTTTTCGCACCGCGCTGGGCGGTGCCCAGGAGCTGTTCGGCGTGCGCGCCGACCTTGCCACCTACGGCAAGGTGATCGGCGGGGGCTTCCCGGTCGGCGTGATCGCCGGCAAGCGCGAGTTCATGGACGCGCTCGACGGCGGCGCCTGGCAGTACGGCGACGACTCGATCCCTGGCGTCGGCGTGACCTACTTCGCCGGCACCTTCGTGCGCCATCCGCTCGCACTCGCCGCGGCCAAGGCCTCGCTCACCCACCTGAAGGAAGCCGGCCCCGCGCTGCAGGCCGGACTCAACGGCAGCACCGCCGCCATGGCCGCCGAGCTTTCGAGCTGGTGCAAGGAAGTCGGCGCGCCTGTCGAGATCCGCCACTTCGCGTCGCTGTGGCGCGTGAGCTGGCTCGAGGACCACCCGCTGCAGGACCTGCTGTTCGCAATGATGCGCAGCCGCGGCGTGCACATCCTGGACAACTTCCCGTGCTTCCTCACGAGCGCGCACAGCGCCGAGGACATCGCATTCATCCAGAACGCATTCAAGGAATCGGTCGCAGAGATGCAGGAGTCCGGGTTCCTGCCGCGCCGCGCCGTGGCCGTCGCCGGCTTCGACGCGCACAAGCCGACCGAGGAAGGCTCGGTGCTGGCCCGCGACATCGACGGCCAGCCCTTCTGGTACGTGCCCGGCGCGCCCACCCCCAGCCAGCACATCTTCAATGGAAAGGCCGCAGCATGAACGCCGTTTTCAAGCCCACCGTCAGCGACGGTGCCATCGAATGCATCATTCCCACGACGGAATCGCAACGCGAAGTCTGGCTCGGCGCAACCCTCAGCACCGAGGCCTCGATGGCCTACAACGAATCGGTCCTGCTGCGCCTGCGCGGCGCGCTGGACGAGGAGGCCCTGGCGCGTGCCATGGACCGGCTGCTCGAACGCCACCAGGCGTTGCGCGCCACGATCTCGCCGGACGGCACCTGCATGCTGGTCAGCCATCCAAGCGGGAACGTCCTGACCCGGCAAGACCTGAGCGGACTCGAGCCTGAAGCCCGTGCGCAGGCACTGCGCTCGGCCCATGGCCAGGCGGTGTGCACGCCCTTCTCGCTCGAACATGGCCCGCTGTTCCGCGCCGTTCTGTACCGCCTCGGCAATGCCGAGCACGAACTCGTGATGTCGGCGCACCACGTGGTCTGCGACGGCTGGTCCTGGGGAGTCATCACCGAGCAGCTGGGCCACCTCTATGCCGAGCAGAGCGGCACCGGGCTGAAGCTCAGGGCGGCACCGCTCTTCTCCGACTTCGCCGCCGAGGAGGCCGCCACGGCCGCGCATCCCGACATGCAGGCGCACGTGGACTACTGGCTCGGGCGCTTCCCCGGCAGCATGCAGCCGGTGCTCGACCTGCCGCTGGACCGTCCGCGCCCGGCCGCACGCACCTTCAATTCGCGCCGCACAGAGCACCTGCTCGACAAGCGCCTCGTCAGCGCCCTGCGCGTGACGAGCACCAAGGCCGGTGCCAGCTTGTTCACCGGCCTGCTCAGTGGCTTCGTCGCGACGCTGCATCGCCTCACGGGCCAGGAAGACATCGTCGTGGGCGTGCCGGCGTCGGGCCAGCTCGCGCACGACATGCCCGGGCTGGTCGGCCATTGCGTGAACCTGCTGCCGCTGCGCATCGCCACGCATGCCGGCATGCGCTTCGACGCGCTAATGGACGAATGCAACACCGCCGTGCTCGACGCCTTCGACCACCAGGCGCTTACCTATGGCGCGCTGCTGGGCCAGTTGTCGCTCGAGCGCGACCCGAGCCGGCTGCCGCTGGTGAGCGTGGCGTTCAACGTCGACCCCGACGTGGCGAGCAGCGCCGAGGCGTTCACGAGCCTCGACGTGGCGCAGGACACCATCCCCCGCCGCTACGAGAACTTCGAACTGTTCCTGAACCTGCGCCCGCTCGATGGCGGCCTGATGGTGGAGGCGCAGTACAACACCGACCTGTTCGACGACGTCAGCGTGCAGCGCTGGCTGGACATGTTCGAGTGCGTGCTGCAGTCGGGCTCGCACAAGCCGGACGAAACGGTCAGCCGGCTCGAAGTGCTGTCCGTCGGCGCCGCGCGTTCGCTGATCGAGCTGCAGCCCGCGCGCGTTCCGCTGGTCGGCATGCCGCTGGCGCATGCCGGCTTTGTCGCGCGCGTGCCTCGGCAGCCCGATCGCCCGGCGGTGCGCGACGGCGCGCGAAGCTGCAGCTACGGCGAACTCGATGCGCTGTCGAACCGCATGGCGCGTGCATTGCACGCGCGCGGCGTGGGCCGCGGCCAGCGCGTGGGGCTGTGCCTGGAGCGCAGCCTGGAAATGGTCGTCGCGATGCTGGGCATCCTGAAGGCGGGCGCATCCTACGTGCCGCTCGATCCGGCTTTTCCGCATGCGCGGCTCGACCACTACGCCAGCGACGCCCGGCTCAGCCTGATGCTGACCACGTCGGACATCGCCGCGACGCCTCGCGACTGGTGTGCCGACGCGGGCCAGCGGATCTTCGAGATCGACCGCGACACCGCATGGCGGCAGCTGTCCGGCGAAACCCTGCCGCCGAGCATGGACGACCCGGGGCCCGAAGACGCCTCGTATGTGATCTACACCTCCGGCTCGACCGGCTTGCCCAAGGGCGTCATTGCCCATCACCGGGGCGTGGCACACCTGCTGCAGTGGATGCAGCGCGAATCGGGCATCGGCCCGGCCGACCGGATCGCCGCCGTCACCACCCTGTCGTTCGACATGGCCGTGCCCGACCTGCTGCTGCCGCTGGCGGCGGGCGCAGAGCTGGTGATCGTGCAACGCGACGTCGCGATGGACGGCAACCGCCTGTCCCAGACGCTCGACCAGGAGCAGATCACGCTCCTGCAGGCCACGCCCGGCATGTGGCAGCTCCTGCTGGATGCCCAGTGGGCCGGCGGCTCCCCCGGCTTTCGCGGCTGGACCGGTGGCGAGGCGCTGCGTCCGAGCATGGCGCTGGCGCTTTGCGAACGCATGGAAGGCCTGTGGAACGGCTATGGGCCGACCGAGACCACGGTGTACTCCACGGCCTGGCACGTTCGCCCCGAAGAGATCGCGTCGCGCGGCGTGTCGATCGGCAGGCCGGTCGACAACACCGAGATATGGATCCTCGATGCCGAACTGCAGCCCTGCCCCATCGGCGTGCCGGGCGAGATCTGCATCGCCGGCGAAGGCGTCTCGCTGGGCTACCTCGACCGTCCGGAGCTGACCGCCGAGCGCTTCGTCACGGTGCGCATCTTCGGCACCGCGAAGAGGGTGTACCGCTCGGGCGACCGCGGCCGCTGGCGCAACGACGGGCTGCTCGACCACCTTGGCCGGCTCGACTTCCAGGTCAAGGTGCGCGGCTACCGCATCGAGCCCGGCGAGATCGAGGTGCGCTGCTGCGAGGTTGCGGGCGTCTCCCGCAGCGTGGTCGTGGCGCGCGAGGACAACCCCGGCGACGTGCGCCTGGTGGCCTACCTCGCGCTGATGCCGGGCGCCGGCTTCGACCTCGATGCGCTCATGGTGCACCTGCGCAAGCACCTGCCGGCCTTCATGCTGCCGCAGCACGTGGTGACGCTCGATGCCCTGCCCACGCTGGCCAACGGCAAGATCGACCGCGTCTCGCTGCCGCCGCCGCAGGCGGCCGCGCGCGAGGAGGTGCGGCGCGGCGCCGGCCCGCGCAACGACCACGAGCGCAAGGTGCTCGCGATCATGGAGAAGGTGCTGAGCTTGCCGGGCCTCGACATGCACGACAACTTCTTCAGCGTGGGCGGCCATTCGCTGCTGGCCGCGCGGCTCACCACGCTGCTGAGCCGCGAGTTCCAGGTCACGCTGCCGCTGCGCTCGCTGTTCGAGTCGCCCACGGCCGAGAAGCTGGCCGCGGCCATCCAGGGCCTGCAGGGCGCGGGCGTCGGGCTGCAGGCTCCCATTGCATGCCGCCCGGAGCGCCGCAGCGCCCCGCTGACGCTTTCGCAGGAGCGCATCCGCTTCATGGAGCAGCTGCACCCGGGCCGCTCGGTCTACAACGCGCCTTCGGCGCAGCGGCTGATCGGGCAGCTCGATGCAACGCGCTTCGAAGGCGTGCTGCGCGAGGTGATCCGGCGCCAGCCCTCGCTGCGCACCCGCATGGACATCGACCAGCAAAGCGGCAAGCCGGTGCAGCTGATCGCGGAGTCCGTGGAGTTCGCCCTGCCGCTGGTCGACCTGCGCGGCCTGCCGGCCGACCAGCGCGAGGCCGAGCTGGCCGAGCGCATGCAGGAGCTGGCGGACCGGCCGATCGACATCCACAGCGCGCCGATGATGCACGCGACCCTGTTCCAGATCGACGACAACGAGCACGTCTTCATGTTCGTGCCGCACCACCTGATCTGGGACGGCTGGTCCTTCGACCTGATGCAGCGCGAACTGGCCGCGCTCTACGACGCCGCCGAGCGCGGCCGTCCGCACAACCTGCCCGCGCTCGCCACCACCCACGGCGACTATGCCGAGTGGCTGGAGAAGTGGATGACCGAGCCCGCCTGCGAGGAACAGCTCGCGTTCTGGCGCGGCCGGCTCGAAGGCGCGAAGGCCGTACGGCCGCCCGTGACCGACATGCCGCGCCGCGCGGGCAAGAGCGGCCAGGGCGGCGCGCACTGGATCAGCATCGACCTGCAAAGCACGCAGCGGCTGCGCGAGATCGCGCGCGACATGGACGTGACGCTCAGCATGCTGACCTTCGGCGTCTACGCGCTGACCATGGCCCAGGTGACCGGCAACGACGCCATCGTCATCGCCAACCCGGTGCGCGGCCGCCAGCAGGCCGAGACGGAAGACGTCATGGGCTACTTCAACAACGTGCTGCCGGTTTCGCTCGCGGTGGACATGGCGCTGCCGCTGCCCAGCTTCATGCAGTACGTGAAGCAGGAGCTGCTGTCGATGATGAACAACCAGCAGGTGCCGTTCGAGCGCCTGATGGCCGAGCCGGGCTATGCGGGGCAGATCAAGACCTCCGGCCCTTACCAATCGATGTTCTCGTTCCAGGACGCGCGCGAGCGCTCGCGCTCCATCGGCAGCCTGCAGACCCGCCAGATGCACGTGATGCAGCATGGCGCCACCGACGACATCGGCGTGTGGCTGATGGACAAGCCGCACGGCCTGGAAGGCGCGCTGATCTACAACGCCGACGTGTACCTGCGCGAGACCGGCGCCCAGATGCGCGAGCGCTACCTCGAGGTGCTGCGCCGCGTTGCGGACCACCCGAGCGCCACGCTCGCGGAGATCGCCAACACCGAAGGCTCGGCCAGCGCGCTCTACCTGCGCAAGCTGGCCACCCGCGACACGGACAAGGGCGTGCCGGCCGGCGCCGCCAACGGCGACGAGCGCAAGGCCAGGCAGGGCCTGCTCAGCCCCGAGCACGCGCAGCTCGCCCAGATCTGGGCCGGCGTGATCGGCATCGACGTGAGCGAGATCCGCGCCAGCGACAACTTCTTCGACCTCGGCGGCGATTCGCTGCTGGTGCTGCGCGCCGTGCAGCAGGCGGCACAGACGCTGGGGCACCGCGTGGAGCCGCGGCGCTACCTGTTCGAGAACCTCGGGCAGATCGCCTCGTCGGCGCAGGCCGCGCCGCAGGGCGTGCCGTCCGACCTCGCGGAACTGGCCGCCGACACGGCCGCACACGCGCAGCGCGGCTTGTTGGGCGCCCTCGGCAGCTGGCTGCGCAAGGGGTGATCATGGACAACTCCGACTACGCACTTTCCATCGACGCGCCGATCTGCCGGTATGTCGACCTGGACAGCTTCCCTGCGCTTCCTCCCGCGCAGATCCTGTCGGAGGAGGAGTGCGCGCGCGCCGCCGGCTTGCGGTTTCCCATCGACCGCCAGCGTTTCGTGGCCGCGCACGTCGCCCTGCGGCAAGCGCTCTGCGAGTACACCGGCCTGCACCACGCTGCACTGCACCTGGCCACCGGCTCGTTCGGCAAGCCCTCGCTGTCGGGCCATACGCGCACCCAGTTCTCGCTGAGCCACAGCCAGGGCCTGGCGCTGTTGGCCATCGGCGGGCGCGGCCCTTTGGGCGCCGACGTCGAACTGCTGCGCTCGGTGCCCGACGCGGCGGTGCTTGCGGCGGAATATTTCACGCAGCGCGAACAGGAAGCGCTCGCCGCCCTGCCCGCGCACGAACGCGACAAGGCCTTCCTGACTTGCTGGACTCGCAAGGAAGCCTGCCTGAAGGCCATTGGCGTCGGCCTGCTGGTGTCGTCGCAGAGCTTCGAGGTGGGCATTGAGCCGGACTGCCGAAGCGTCGAGCTGCTGGTGGCCGGCCGCATCCTATGGCTGGTTCTGGGGCCGGCGCCCGCGCGGCTCGACTGCGTGGGCTCGCTCGCCGAATGGCGCCAGACCGAGGCCCGCGCCAGCCGTTCGGGGCAGCTGCTGGAGGCGCATGCATGACTCGTTTCGCGCCACTCATGTTCGGGCCCGCCTCACGCCAAATCTTCGGCGTGTTCCATCCGGCCGAGGAAGACCGGGCCGAGAACACCGCCGTGCTCCTGTGTCCACCGTTCGGGCAGGAGGGCCTGCGCACCCATCGCTTCTTCAAGGTGCTGGCCGAGCGCCTCTCGCGCAACGGCATCGCCACGCTGCGCTTCGATTTCTACGGCTCGGGCGATTCGCCGGGCGACGAGAACGAGGGCGAATTCGACGGCTGGCGCCGCGACCTGTGCTCGGCGCACGAGGAACTGCGCCGTCGCGCGCCGGGCGCAGCCATCGTGTGGGTCGGCGCGCGGCTCGGCGCCACCCTGGCCGTGCTGGCCGCGCGCGGCGGACGCTGCGACCCTGTGCGGCTGGTGCTGTGGGAGCCGGTGATCGACGGGCGCCGCTATGCGCGGCTGCTGCGGGAACAGCACGTGACCGCCATCGACACCACCTTCTGCATCCCCGACCGGGCCTGGCACCGCAGCTTGGCGCAGGAGCCCGATGCGGTGCCCGAGGAAGCCCTCGGCACGGTGCTCTCGCCCGCGCTGCGCGCGCAGCTGGCGGCGCTGGTTCCCGAATCGCTGCCGCTCACGGCGCTGCACGACACGCTGGTGCTGGCCGAGCCGGACGACGAACGCACCGCGCAGTGGGCCGCCGACCAGCAGTCGCGCCACATGCCGGTTCGCCTTGCGTACTTCCGGCACCAGCTCGACTGGACCTCCGACCCCTACCCCAACAGCGCGATGGTTCCCGCCGACGCGCTCAACCGCCTCCAGGGGGCTCTCCATGAATGACGCGACACAGACACCGGTTTGCTTCGGCCCCGGCGACGCGCTGATGGGCATGCTCACCGGGCCCGCGCAGCAGGCGCCGGGCGACGTGGCCTGCCTCATGTTCAACATGGGCGCCAACCACCGCGTCGGGCCGCGCCGCATCAACGTGAAGCTGGCGCATGTGCTGGCCGCGCGCGGCGTGAGCAGCCTGCGCTTCGACCTGGGCGGCATCGGCGACAGCGATGCGCTCGACACTTCGCCCGACCTTCAGGCCCGTGCCGTGCACAGCCTGCAGGCCGCCATGGACGCCTGCGAACGCATGCTGGGCGCCCGGCAGTTCGTGATCGTCGGCATGTGCTCGGGTGTCGAACATGCGATGTTGGCAGCCGCGGCCGACCCGCGCGTGGTGGCGCTTTCGCTGTTCGATGGCTTCGCCTTCCCGGAGCGGCGCGCCCGCTGGGAGCGCAACGTGCGCCGCGCGCTGGCCGCGCCCGCGCACCCGTCCTTCCCCGGCAAGGCCAAACGCTGGCTCCAGCGCCACTTCCTGCCCAGCCATTCGACGACGCCGCTGCCGGGCTTCTTCGCGGAGAAGCGCACACCCGAGGTCAATGCGGCCTGGTTCGGCGCCACCCTCCGGCGCCTCGTCGAACGCAAGGTGGCGGTGCAGTTGCTGTATTCGGGGTCGCTGCACGTCTGCGACCACGGCCGCGACCAGCTCGGAGCCTTCGCCCGCCAGCCCTTCACGCAGGCGCTGCAGTACGAATTCATCGCCGAAGCCGACCACACCGTCTGCACGGAACAGGGACAGAGGTTGTTCCTCCAGTCCGTCGGCGACTGGGTCGCCGAGCGCTGCTTCGGCGCAAGCACCGAGCGCCGCAACCAGAACCGCCCGATGGCGGCTGGCGCCGATCGGGCCATGCCCGCCACCTGGGCCGCGCCCTGACGCGCGGCCCAGCTCCTTTCACCCAGTCGTTCCCCATCCACCCACCGTCAACCGGCCGTCAAGGAGATCACCATGCAACGCCCCGATCCAGCGACGCAGACACGCGGCACACGCGCCCTTCCAGCCAGAGCCCGCGCCCTGGCACCGGCACAGGTCGATGCCCGGCTGCGATGGCTGGGCCTGTGCCTGCTGCTGTCGCTGGGACTGGTCCTGCTCTCCGGCTGCGCGCCGGGCTTCGGCGGCGTGGGACCGCTCGGCTTCACCAGCACCACGGGCGACAGCACCGCCTCGGCCGACAGCGGCAAGGTCATTCCGATCACGCCCGACCTGATCCGCTCGCAGATGGCGCAAAGGCCCAAGACCACGCCCGACGGCATGAAGCGCCTGCTGGCCGCGCCGCCGGTCTACACCATCGGGCCCGGAGACGTGGTCGGCATCATCGTCTACAACCACCCGGAACTGCTGCCCAACGCCGGCGCGGTGATCGCGCAGCAGACCGACCCGACCGGCGTTGCCGTAGCGCCCGGCTTCATCGTCGACGCCAAGGGTGAGATCAGCTTTCCGTTCATCGGGCGCGTCAAGCTGCAGGGCCTGACCGAAAGCGGCGCGTCCGAGCTGGTCGCGCGGCGCATCGGCACCTACATCAAGGAGCCGCAGGTCTCGGTGCGCATCCAGTCGTTCCGCAGCCAGCGCGCCTACGTGCAGGGCGAGGTGCGCACGCCCGGCCTGCAGATCTTCACCGACGTGCCGATGACGCTGGCCGAAGCCATTGGCCGCGCCGGCAGTTTCACGCAGAGCGGCGACCGCTCGCGGGTCACGCTGACGCGCGGCGGCGTCTCGACGGTGATCGACCTGCCGATGCTCCAGTCCATGGGCCTGGACGGCAACAGCATCGCGCTGCGCAACGGCGACGTGGTGAATGTCGGCTCCCGCGACGACAGCCGGGTCTTCGTGATGGGCGAGGTGCGCGGCCCCGGCGCGCTGCTGATGCGCAACAACGGCCGCCTGAGCCTCAACGAAGCGCTGGGCGATGCCGGCGGCCCCGACTTGCTGTCGGCCAGCACGGGGCAGATCTACGTGGTGCGCAACGCGCCCGACAACCTCGACACGCAGCAGATCTTCAACCTCAACGCGAGGAACCCGGCAGCGCTGGCGCTGGCCGACCGCTTCGAGCTGCAGCCGCGCGACGTGGTCTACGTCGACCACGTGCCGCTGGTCACCTGGAACCGCGTCATCAGCCTGATCCTGCCGTCTGCCCAGGTCGTCAACCTCGGCCGCGATACCGCCCGCCGGTAAGCACGCAGCCTCGCCCCGCAACACGAAAAGGTGAACCCCATGAACGCGCGCTGGCAACCTTCGCTTCCCGCACCTGCGGCCTCCCCCATGACGGTGATCGAGACCACGGCCTGGCCCCGGGAGTCCCGGTTCCACGAGTACCTCGACGTCCTGATCGACAGCCGCTGGCTGATTGCCTCCATCGCCGCGCTGGCGCTGCTGGTGGGCGTGGGCTACGCGCTGTTCGGCCCGCGCATGTACGAGGCCAACATCCTGATCCAGGTGGAAGACCCCGACCGCTCGGGCGGCAACTTTCCCGGTGACTCCAACGGCGGCGGGGGCATCAGCGTGAAGACGCCGACCGCCGGCGAGACCGAGATCCTGAGGTCGCGCATGGTGCTGGGACAGGCGATGGAGAACACGCGGCTGTACATCAGCGCGAAGCCGCGCTACATACCGGTGGTGGGCGAGTTCATCGCTCGGCATTCGAGCCAGCTCTCCAGCCCCGGCGTGTTCGGATATGGCAATTTCGTCTCGGGCACCGAGCGGATCGCCGTCGCGCAGATGGATGTGCCGAGCGCGTTCGAGGGCAAGAAGTTCACGCTGATCGCGGGCAGCGACGGCAACTACACGCTGACCAACCCGGACCTGGACACACCGCTGAAGGGCACGGCCGGCGTGCCGCTGGAGGCCTCCGTGCCCGGCGGCACCCTGCACCTGCTGGTGGGCTCCTTCGAAGCCCGGCCCGGCGGCGCCTTCGAGCTGGTGCGCTACTCGAAGCAGCTCACCCTGCTGGGCCTTCAGAAAGACCTGCGCGTGGTCGAGAAAGGCAAGCAGTCCGGCGTGATCGACGTCAGCCTGCAGGCCCCGAACCGCGCCCAGCTGGCCGACGTGCTCAACGAGATCTCGCGCCTCTACCTGCGCCAGAACATCGACCAGAAGACGGTGCAGGCCGAGCGCGCGCTGGCCTTCCTGGGCACCGAGCTGCCCAAGTTCAAGCAGCAGCTGGAGCAGTCGGAAGACGCCTACAACCAGTACCGCAACCAGAACGGCACCATCAGCCTGGACGACGAGGCCCGCAATGCCCTGTCGCAGAACGTGGACCTGCAGGCCAAGCTGCTCGATGCGAAGCAGAAGCGGCTGGACCTGGCAAGCCGCTTCACCGCCGCGCACCCCGACCTGAAGACGCTGGACGCGCAGATCGCCTCGCTCAAGAAGGAGCTCGGTTCGGTTGACGGCCGCATCCGCCGCATGCCCATGCTGCAGCAGAACTCGCTGCGCATGCAGCGCGACATCAAGGTCAACACCGACCTCTACGCCACACTGCTGAACAGCTCGCTGCAGATGCGGCTGGCCAAGGAAGGCAAGGTCGCCAACGTGCGCGTGCTCGACCTGGCGCTGCTGGCCGAGAAGCCGGTACGGCCGAAGCCGCTGATCGTCGTCGCGCTGGCGCTGGCGGGCGGCCTGTTCCTCGGCGGCGCCGCAGCGATGGCGCGCAAGAACCTGAAGCGCTCCATCGGCAAACCCGAGGACATCGAGGCCGTTACCGGCCTGCAGGTGTACACCTCGATCCCGATGAGCAGCCAGCAGCGCGTGCTCGACCGCGCCGTTCGCAAGGGCAAGCCCGGCATCAAGGTGCTGGCGGCGCTGCATGTGGAAGACCCTGCGCTCGAGGGCCTGCGCCGGCTGCGCACCGCGCTGAAGTTCGTGATGATGGGCGCGCCCAATAACCGGGTGCTGATTTCGAGCGCCACGGCGGGTGCAGGCAAGACCTTCGTGTCGTCGAACTTCGCCACGCTGCTGGCCACATCGGGCCAGCGCGTGCTGCTGATCGACGCCGACCTGCGCCGCGGCAAGCTGAGCCAGGAGTTCGGCCTGCAGAGCAAGGAGGGCCTGGCCGACGTCATCGCCGGCGGCGTGCCGCTCGAGGACGCCATTCACCAACATGTGCTGCCGCACCTGGATGTGTTGGCCGCGGGCACCCTGCATCCGGACCCCGCCTCCATGATGACCAGCGACACCTTCGCGCACATGCTGTCTACGCTGTCCGCGCGCTACGACGTCGTGGTCGTCGATGGTCCTCCCGCCCTGCTCGCGTCCGAGACCGCCGCGATGGCACCGAGCATGGGCACGGTGCTGCTCGTGGCCCGCGCCGGCGAGAGCGAGCTCGGCGAGCTGGTGGAAAGCGCCAAGCGGCTGGCCCACGTGGGCGCGGCCTTCCACGGCGCGGTGTTCAACGCGGTCGACACCTCGAAGCGCCACTACCGCAGCTACAGCTACGGCTACTACGGCTATGCCCCGACCCGCCGCGAACCCACCTACGCGCTGGAAACGGCCGACACCGTCATGCCCAAGCGCATCCACCCGGAGCACGCAGAATCATGAACACGCTGCGATCGACATCCTCCACCGGGCGAGGCGCCGGTGGCACGGCGGCCAACACGGCCGCGTACGGGCCGCTGGGCGGCACGCCATCGCTGCGCCGCGCCAAGCGTGCGGCCGACATCCTGATGGCCGGCTCGTTCTTCCTGTTCTTCGGCTGGGCCTACGCGCTCATCTGGCTGGGCGTGCTCTACACCTCGGGCGGCCCGGCCATCTACATGCAGCCGCGCTACGGCAAGGACGGCCGCGTCTTCAAGTTCTACAAGTTCCGCTCGATGGTGGCCAATGCCGACGCGGTGCTGGCGCGCCACCTGCGCGACAACGAGGCCGCGCGGCGCGAATGGGCCATGTACCAGAAGCTGCAGAACGACCCGCGCATCACCCGCTTCGGTGCCTTCCTTCGCAAGTACAGCATCGACGAGTTCCCGCAGTTCTGGAACGTGCTCAAGGGCGACATGAGCATGGTGGGCCCGCGCCCCTGCATGTTCGCGCAGAAGGACCTGTACGGCGAGTACTGGGGCCACTACCGCGCCGTGCGCCCGGGCATCACGGGCCTGTGGCAGATCAGCGGGCGCAACGAGATCAGCTACCGCCGGCGCGCGGCGATGGACGCGGAATACGTGGCCCACCTGTCGCTGTGGCGCGACTTCGTGATCCTGCTGAAAACCTTCGGCGTGGTCGCCGGCGCGCGCGGGTCCCGGTAGCCGGCTTCGATTTTGTCTGGCCTCGAACTTCATCAACCCCTTCACGAAAGCTCATATGCGAATCTTTGTTGCAGGTCATCGCGGCTTGGTGGGTCAGGCGACGGCAAGGCGGCTGCGCGAACTGGGCCACGACGTGGTGACACGAACCCACAGCGAACTCGACCTCCTCGACCAGGCGGCAGTGGCCCGTTTCTTCGCGACGGAGCAGATCGACCAGGTCTACCTGGCAGCCGCCAAGGTCGGCGGCATCCACGCCAACATGACCTACCCCGCGCAGTTCATCTACGAGAACCTGACGATCGCCACCAACGTCACGCACCAGGCCTTCGTGTCGGGCGTGAAGCGGCTGCTGTTCCTCGGCTCCAGCTGCATCTATCCGCGCATGGCCGAGCAGCCGATCCGCGAGGAGTATCTGCTCAACGGCAAGCTCGAACCCACCAACGAGCCCTATGCGATCGCCAAGATCGCAGGCCTCAAGCTGTGCGAGAGCTACAACCGCCAGTACGGGGCCAGCCACGGCATCGACTACCGCAGCGTGATGCCGACCAACCTGTACGGCCCCGGCGACAACTACCACCTGGAGAACAGCCACGTGGTGCCGGCGCTGATCCAGCGCTTCCACCTGGCCAAGATCAGCAATGCGCCCAGCGTGCTGATCTGGGGCAGCGGGCGCGCGCGGCGCGAGTTCCTCTACGTCGATGACATGGTCGAAGGCTGCCTCGAGGTGATGAACCTGTCGCGTGCCGACTACGACCGGCAGACCGACGCGATGCGCGGGCACATCAACCTCGGCACCGGCGAAGACGTGTCGATCGCCGAGCTCACCGAGCTGATCAGCCAAGTCGTGGGCTACACCGGCAGCATCCGTTACGACCTCGCGCAGCCCGATGGCGCGCCGAGAAAGCTGCTGGACGTGTCGCGCGCCGCCAGCTTCGGCTGGCACGCGACCGTGCCGCTGGCAGAGGGGCTTCGCCGCACCTACGCCGACTACCAGAAGGCGCCCCGGCCACTCGAGGAAAGCAACCCGGTCCAGGCGCACGTGCACGCCTGAACCGTTCCAACCCATCCATCGACCCACCCACGGCAGGCCCGCCATGCGAACCCTCTCCTTCTGGTCCGGCATCGTCTGCGCCATGCTGTGCGGCCTGGTCGATCCGGTGTGGGGCTATGCGGCGGTGTTCGCGCTGTCGCTGATCCAACTCTCGATGTTGGGTTCCTCCGGCGGCAGCGTGTTCCTGCTGATCCACTACGCGACGATCCTCACCTACTTCTCGATCGCGCCGGCGATGCAGATCTCGCAGGACGTCGAGTTCTGGGAGGCAGGCGTCATGCGCACGGACGCGTACACCCAGGCGCTGATGCTCCTGTTGCTGTACATGGCCGGCGTGGAGGCCGCGCGGCTGGGCGTGCCCGACGCGCCCGAGCACCTGCCGGGGGGCCACGACCGGCGACTGGTCGGCGTGGCCCACCCTCTTCTTCTGTTGCTGAGTTGCTCGCTGGCCGCCTTCGCCTCGCTGTTCATCAAGCCCGAGCTCAACTTCGTGGCGCGCGGCGTCGTGGGCGGTGCCGGCGGCGGCGAAGACAACGTGCCGATCGACTACATCTTCTATTCCACGCTGCCCAAGCTGGTGGTTCTGCTGTGCTTCGTGGCGCTGGCCATCCACGCGGTGCGCCGCCGCACGCTGTGGTCCTGGTGCGCGGCGGGCCTGGCGTTCGGCCTGGCGATGGCCGCGGCCAATCCGGTGAACACGGCGCGGCAGGTCCTGCTGGTCGGGCTGCTGCCGCTGCTCATCCATGGGATGGGGCGCGGCCGGCGCTGGCTGCTCGCTGGGGTGATCTTCGGTTCCATCGCCGGCCTGGGCCCGGTGCTGAACCTGATCTCGCGCGGCAGCATGTGGGGCGAGGAGCTCACGACCTTCCCGTTCAGCCAGGACTTCGACGCCATGTTCGTTGTCGCGGGCATCCTGGAGCGCGCGCCCATTCCGGACCTCGGCTGGGGCCGCTACCTGCTCTCGGCGTTCTCCTTCTTCCTGCCGCGTGACCTGAAGATGTTTCCCGACTTCGACCCGCTCGGCTGGTCGGCCATCCTCGGCAACTTCTCCCAGAGCAACCTGTCGCTGCCGCCCTTCACCACGGCGTATTTCGACTTCGGCCTGGCGGGGCCGGCGCTGTTCGGCTTTGCGATCTCGGCGGGCTTTCGCATGGTCGACCGCGCCGTCGATCCGAACCGGCCGCTGTCAGGCGCCTACCTGTCGGCGCTGGTGCTGCTTGCGGCCTACGTGCCGTTCATGCGCGGCCCGATCCTGGGCTGGGGCCCGTTCGCGGCTTCGGGCCTGATCGCCGCTCTCATTGCCGGCGCCCTGAGTTCCCGCGCCCGCCGCCCGCTGCCGCGCGCCGTGCGGCATGGCCTTCCGAGCGCATGAGAGGGGCATCGCCATGGCCACCTACCTCTACTACGACACCGTGCGCCTCAACAAAGCGGCCGGCGGCGTGCTCAACGTGTCCGAGGTGCTGCTGCGCCACATGCGGCTGTCTCAGGACGACCGGGTCGAGCCGGTCAGCGAGCGGCATCCGCGCCTGTTCGCCCTGGCGCAGCGCCTGAAGATCAGCCGCTTCATCCTCGACACGCTGCTCTACAACTTCCACTGCCTGCGCACGCTGTTGACGGGGGAGCGGCTGTACTCGTTCTTTCCCAACTACTTCCTGCCGTTCACGCTTTTCGGGCGGCACCGCAATTCGATCGTCATCGTCCACGACCTGCAGTACAAGGCCTATCCGCAGTACTTCAAGCGCAGCAAGCGCCTCTTCCTGGACTGGAGCCTGTGGCGCGCGGCACGCAGCGCGGCGGACGTGGTCTTCATCAGCCGCAGCAGCCAGCGCGACTTCGAGCGCCACTTCGGCCACTGCGAGCATTCGACGGTCATCTTCAACCCGGTGGACGCGCCCCGGGTCGCCGCGGCGCCCGCCGCGATGCCGAACGAGCGCTACCTCATCGCGGCCTACCACTACTACCCGCACAAGAACTTCGGCGGCATCCTCACGCTGTTCGAGCGCATGAGGCGCGCCGGCCTCGTCGACTACCTCGACATCACCGGCAACGGCGCGGCCGAGGTCGAGCGCATGGTGGCCGCGCTGGCGCCCGAGGTGCGCGGCTTCGTGCGGCACCGGGGGCTGGTGTCGCGCGAGGAACTGCTGCGGCTCTACCAGGGCGCCACCGCTTTCATCTCGCTGTCCACCTTCGAGGGCTTCAACCTCTCGGCGGCCGAGGCGGCGACGCTGGGCGTGCCGCTGCTGCTGTCGGACATTCCGGTGCACCGCGAGTTGTTCGAGGGCTACGGCTTCTTCGTGGGGAGCGCTTCCAGCGACCCCTTCCGGCTCGCCAAGCACCTCGCCCAACACGAGCGCACGCATCCGGTGTGGGCGCATGCCGCCGCCTGCGCGCCCGCCACCATCGCGGGGCGCTACCTGATGCTCAAGCGCGGCACGCTGTCGCTCGCCAGGGCCATGCCATGACGAAGCGGCCGCTGCGCGCCATGCGATTTCTCGCGGCGCTGCTGTTGTTCCAGCTGGCGGCGCTGCCGCTGGCCGGCCATGCGCAGCCTGTGGGCAGTCCGGTGCCGGGCTTCGGCGTGATGGTGCATTACCTGCCCGACAAGCAGTCGATCGGCGAGATCGGGCGCTTCGACGTCGAGGCCTTCGCGTCGGCTCTGGCGGACATGCGCGCCTCGCACCTGATCCTGACGCTCGGGCAGAACAACGGCCAGTACATCGCGCCCAATGCCGCGCTCGAAGTGCTCTGCCCGGCCAGCGCAGGCAATCGTTCGCCGCGCGACCTGCCGATGGAGATCGGCCAGGCGCTTCGCAGCCGCGGCATTGCGCTGATCCTGTACCTGCCGTTCCGCGCGCCGCAAGGCGACCGCGCGCTGATGGAATGCCTGGGCGACGTGTCCGAGCAGGAGCCACCGCCCGCGCGCTTCATCGCCGCCTGGTCGAGCGTGATCCGCGACTGGTCGGAACGCTACGGGTCGCTCCTGAGCGGCTGGTGGTTCGACGGCACCTACAACACGAAGGGCATCACGCCTGCCGGCTGGGAGCTGCTGTGCAGCGCAGCCCGCGCGGGCGGGGTCAACCGCTGGCTGGCCTTCAACGCGGGAGAAGGCGCCGAGCGCTTCAGCGCGAAATCGGCGCCCTGCCAGAACCTGATGGCCGGCGAGTACATGCAGCCGCCTGCGCGTCTGTCGGCGCCGCCGTCGGAGCTGGCGCTGCACGTGCTCACGCCGCTGACTGCCTCGTGGGGCCGCGAGGCGCCGGCGCGCTTCTCGGCCACGCAGCTGCGCAACTGGATCTCGGAAGCGGCCGCCGCGCGCGGCCTCTTCACGCTGGACATGCCCATCGACGCCACCGGCCGTTTTCTTCCCGCGCATGTCGCGCTGATGAAGAGCGTCACGGCGCGTACCCCCTGAATTCAACGAGTGCTGTCACATCCCTTCAACCCTCAAAACAAGAGCCATGAACCCATCCTTGCCCTTCATCGTCGTGGAAGACCGCCAGAACAAGACCCTCGCGCTATGCCGCGAATCGGCCGCGCTGGCCGGCGAGCCGCTTCTCGTGCTCTCGAGCACCGACGCCGGCCCGGCCTACGAACGCTTCTGCCGGTCGTACGTGCATCTGTCGAGCAACTCGCCCGAGTTCGAGAAGATCTGCTTCCGGCGCTACTTTCTTCTAGCGCAGTTTCTGGAATCCAACCCGGAGGTGCGCGAGTTCACGCTGATCGACAGCGACGTGCTGCTCTTCCAGGGGGCCGGGCCGCATGTCGCCCGGCTCGTGGGCAAGGCCGATTTCTCGGGTTCCTGCATGCAGACCTCGGACGGCTGGAACCACTGCCAGATCTCGCCGCACGTGAGCTACTGGACCGCGAACGGCCTGCGCCGCTTCGTGGCCTACGTGCTCGACTGCTACGCCTCCCCGTCGGGGCGCAGGAAGCTGCGCGAGATTGCCGCGCGCTTTGCCGCGCGGGGCGTGCGCGGCGGCGTGTCGGACATGACACTGCTCTACCTCTGGGCCCACGCCACGGGCAACGACGCGCCCATCAACCGCGTGCTCAACGGCACCGTCATCGACCACAACATCAACGGCATGCACAACCAGCTGCAGCGGGAGTTCAAGGTGCTGGGCGGCGCCAAGCGCATCGCGTACCGAGAGGGCAAGGCCTGGCTGACGAGCACCACCGGCGAAATGACGCGCGTGGTGGCACTGCACTTCCAGGGCAGCGCCAAGATGGCCATGCCCTACGCACTGCGCGGCCACACGTACACCGTGGCGGGCGTGACCTTTGCGCTGCAGATGGCACGCCGCGCCAGGAACAGCGCGTTTCGGGCCGCGGCGTTCGCGCGCCGGCTGTTCGACCCACGCCGCGCGCCCCGCGCCTCGGCCACCAAGCAACCGTGAACCGGTCCGCGCCATGAAGCACTTCAGCCCGCAACTCGCACTACCCGGCGCCCGCATGGCCTGGCTTTCGGGCGTGGGCGCGCTGGCCTCGCGGCTGTATGTGTACCTGTCGGGTTTCCTGGCCATCTTCCTGATGGCGGCGAGCATTTCCCCGGCGCGCTTCGGCGAGTACTCCATCTACCAGTCGGTCATGGAAGTGGCGCTGGTGGTGGGCACGCTGGGCAGCTCGCTGCTGTTCTCGCGCAATGCGGCCACCGTGCCGCCGGGCGTCACGCGCGGCGACGTGGTGCGTACGCTGGCCATCGGGCTGCCGCTGGCCGCGGTGCTGGCGACCGTGATCCTCACGGTGCAGCACATGCCGGTGGGGGACGCGCCCTTCCTGCTCGTGATTGCCACGCTGGCGGTCTTCGCGTTCAACAGCCTGCGCCTCTCGTTCAGCCGCGGCCTCGGCCATGCGGGTCTGCTCAACCTGGAGACCGGCATCCGCTCGACCATCCTGGTCGCCGGCGTGAGCCTCTGCGTGGCGGTGCGCTTCGAGCTGGGCGTGGCGCACCTGCTGCTCATCAACCTGTTCGCCGTGGTGGTGGTGTGCGTGGCCATCGGCCTGCCGGGCAACGGCGCGGCGCCACCGGCCGGGCGGGCTGCGCTCGGGCTGGCGTCGCAGGCCGGCGCAACGGTGTACTCGCTGCTCATGTTCCTGCTGCGCAAGTCGGACCTGCTCATCGTGGCGTACTTCATGCCGCTCGGCTACGTGGGGGCCTTCAAGATCGCCTTCCTGCTGGCCGAGGCACCGTCGCAGTTCGTGCAGGCTTTTCTCATCACGAAGACACCCGCGATGCTGGAGACGGATGCGCACGATTTCTCCGCGGAAAAGCTGCGCCTCGCCAAGTATTCCTTCCTGCTGGGCTGCGGGCTCTTCGTCGGGCTGGCCGCCCTCATCTCGGTGGCCGCTCCGCTGCTCAAGCTGGGCAACGAGGCGCGCTCCATCTTCCTGTGCATTGCGCCGTACTTCCTGCTGCGCACCTACACGATCCATCACGAGATGGTGCTCTCGCTGAAGACCTCGATGGGGTCGCTCGGCCGGTGGGCGCTGCTGGAGGTTGCGCTGCGGCTGGCGTCCTACGTCGCGGTGGCGGCGATGTTCCCGGGCAAGCCGCACTACGTGTTCTTCATCGCCTGTGCGACCGACCTCGCGCTGTACGAAACACGCATGCGCCTGCATTTCGGCTTCTTCCCCCTGCTGCGCCTGCTGGCGCGGAGGCAGGCATCGTGAAGATCCTCCTCTACTCGATGAACTTCGCGCCCGAGCTGGCCGGCATCGGCAAGTACTCGGGCGAGATGGCCGAGTGGCTGCACGTCCGCGGGCACGAGGTGCGGGTGATCGCGTCGCCGCCCTTCTTTCCGCAATGGTCGGTGTTCGAGGGCTACTCGGCGTGGACCTGGCGCAAGACCGGCTGGAACGGTGTCACGGTCTGGCGCGCGCCCACCTGGGTACCGTCGAAGCCCCGTGCGCTGGGGCGCATCGGGCACCTGCTGTCCTTCACGCTGTCGAGCATTCCGCTGCTGCTGGCGCAGCTGCGCTGGAAGCCCGACCTGATGTTCGTCGTGGAGCCGCCCATTTCCTGCACACCGGCCGCCTTGTGCTTTGCGAAGCTGCTCGGCATCCGGTCGTGGCTGCACATCCAGGACTACGAGGTGGACGCGGCATTCGGCCTCGGCTGGGTGCGCGGCGAACGGGTGCGGCGCTTCGCGCTGGCGGCCGAGCGCTGGCTCATGCAGCGGTTCGACCGGGTGTCGAGCATCTCTTCAGCGATGTGCACCAAGGCCCTCGAAAAAGGCGTGGACGAGGCCCGGCTGGTGCTGTTTCCGAACTGGGTCGACGTGGAGGCCGTCCAGCCTGTCGCACGGCCGGCGGTGGCCGAAGGCGTGCCGCCGCAGGGCTATAGGGCCGAGCTGAACATTCCGGCCGACGCGGTGGTGGTGCTCTATGCGGGCAGCCTCGGCAGCAAGCAGGGCATCGAGCTGCTGGCCGAGGCGGCGCGCCTGCTGGTCTGCTCGCACGGCATCCACTTCGTGTTCTGCGGCAACGGACCGAGCCGCGCTTCGCTGATGGACGCCTGCGTCCGGCTGGCCAACACGCATTTTCTCGACCTGCAGCCGGCCGAGCGATTCAACGAACTGCTGGGCATGGCCGACATCCACGTGCTGCCCCAGCGCGCCGATGCCGCGGACCTCGTCATGCCGTCGAAGCTGGGCGGAATGTTCGCGAGCGGCCGCGCCGTGATCGTCACCGCGCACGCCGGCACCGCGCTCAGCGAGGCCGTGTGGGGCCGCGGCGTGGTGGTCGAGCCGGGCGACGCGGCCGCGCTGGCCGATGCCATCGAACAGCTCTCCATGTCGCCCGCGACGCGCGATCTGCTGGGCTCGGCCGGCCGCCGCTTCGCGGAGGAAGAGCTGGACCGCAACACCATCCTGCAGCGCCTCGAAGAGGAACTGCAGCGCTGCATCGCGCGCTGACGAAACGCGCCGCACACCAGGACCACGACCATGCGCGCACCCAGAATTCTCGTGACCGGCGGCGCTGGATTCATCGGCAGCCACACCTGCGTGGCGCTGATCGCGGCGGGCTACCTGCCGGTGGTGCTCGACACGCTCGTCAACAGCGACGCGCGCTCGCTGCAGCGGGTGGCGTGCATCACGGGCGTCGAGCCCGTCCTCGTGTGCGGCGACGTGCGCGACGCGCTGGCGCTCGACCGGGTGTTCGCGGCGAATGACGTCTCGGCGGTCGTGCATCTCGCTGGCCTGAAGGCGGTCGGCGAATCGGTGGTCGACCCGGTGAGCTACTACGACGTCAACCTCGCCGGCACGCTGGCGCTGGTGCAGGCCATGGACCGGGCCGGCGTGCGCACGCTGGTGTTTTCCTCGTCGGCCACGGTGTACGGCGACTCGCAGCCCTCGCCGATCGCGGAGAGCGCGCCGTACGCTGCGGTGAACCCCTACGGCCGCACCAAGGCAATGGTGGAAAGCTTGCTGGCCGACCTCGCACGGGCCGATGCGCGCTGGGGCATCGCCTGCCTGCGCTACTTCAACCCCATCGGCGCACACGAAAGCGGACTGCTCGGCGAGCGGCCGCACGGGCCGCCCAACAACCTGATGCCCTACATCACTCAGGTCGCGGCCGGCCAGCGCGAATGCCTGGTGGTGCATGGCGCCGACTACGACACCATCGACGGCACCGGCGTGCGCGACTACGTGCACGTGATGGACGTAGCCGAGGGCCACGTGGCGGCGCTGCGCCACGCTGCCCGCCGGCCCGGCATTCTCATGGCCAACCTCGGCACCGGCCGCGGCGCATCGGTGCTGGAGGTGGTGTCGGCCTTCGAGCGCGCGAGCGGCCGCCGCATCGCGCTGCGCATCGGGCCGCGCAGACCGGGGGACGCACCCGCCTACTGGGCCGATGCGCGCGGTGCCTGGCAGGCCTTCGGCTGGCGCGCGCGCCGCGACCTCGACCAGATGTGCGCGGACAGCTGGCGCTGGCAAGCCGCGAATCCGCACGGTTTCGACGACCCGGCACCGGCCCATGCCTCGGGCCTGCCGCGCTTCCAGGACAACACCAGCACGAGCATCAACTCCAAACCGGGACACAGCCATGCCTGAAAACGCATCCTCATCTCCTGGCGAGCAGGCCGCCGGCCACTCGGGGTATCCACCGGGTGTCTGCGCGCCCGCCGCGCCGCTATGGCCCGGCTTCCTGAGGGGGCAGGAAAACGCGCCGGTGCGCGTGCTGCTCGTCGACGACGACGAGTTCATGCGCCGGGTCATCGCGCAGGAACTGCTGTCGGACCTGCGCATCCAGCTCGAAGGCCAGGCCGGCAGCCTGCGCGACGGCCGCCGGCTGCTGGTCACGCACGAGTTCGACGTGCTGATGGTCGACCTGCGCCTGGGCGACGGCAGCGGCTTCGAACTGATCCAGGAGGCCCGCGAGCTCCACCGCGCGGGAGAGGTCATCGTGATCTCCGCGATGGAGGACGAGGCGCACGTGCTGCATGCCTTCGAACTGGGCGCCACCGGCTACCTGCTGAAGGACGCCTGGCTGCAGAGCTTTTCCCAGGCCGTGCTGCAGGTGGTCAACGGTGGCGCGGCCATCACGCCGCGGCTGGCGCGGCGGCTGCTCTCGCGGCTGATCCATCGGCCCGGCAACATGCCGCCGTCGGTGGAGCCGCCCGCGCGCGAAGCGACGCTGACGGCCCGCGAGTGCGAGATCCTGCGCTGCGTGGCGCGCGGCCACGTCACCGACGAGATCGGTACCAAGCTCGGCATCTCGGGCCAGACCGTCAACGCGCACATCAAGAACATCTACAAGAAGCTGCACGTGCATTCGCGTGCGCAGGCCGTGAGCTACGCGGCGTACTCCGGGCTGATCTGAAGTTCCCCTTTCCCACTCCCTCAAGAAGAAACGCAGGCAGGCCATCATGAAAACTCCTCTCATCCATCCCGTGGTTCTGTGCGGCGGCAGCGGCACGCGGCTCTGGCCGCTGTCGCGCAAGGCGCTGCCCAAGCAGTTCGCGCCGCTGGTCGGCGGCAAGAGCCTGCTGCACCTCACGCTCGAACGACTGTCGGCGCTGAACCGCGACATCACCTGCATCACGTCGGAAGACCATCGCTTCCTGGTGAAGGAAACGATGGAGAACACCAATGCCACGGGCCGGCAGATCCTGGAGCCGGTGGCGCGCAACACCGCCGCGGCCATGGCCTCGGCCGCGCTGCTGGCCGATCCCGGCGATCTGCTGCTGTTCGCGCCGGCCGACCACCACATTCCCGACACCGCGCTGTTCGCCCGCACCGTGCGCACCGGCGTCAAGGCGGCACTGGCCGGCAAGATCGTCACCTTCGGCGTGGTGCCGAGTTTTCCGAGCACCGCCTATGGCTACATCGAGGCCGGCGAGCCCTCGGCCGACGGGCGCAGCCAGGCCGTGGCGCGCTTTGTGGAAAAGCCGACGGCGGCGGTGGCCGAAACACTGATCCTGCATGGCGGCTACAGCTGGAACGCGGGCATCTTCCTCGTGCAGGCGCGCACGCTGATCGCGGCACTGCGCGAGCACGCGCCCGACATCCTGCTGGCCTGCGAACAGGCTACCGCCGCGGTGGCCGCCGACGGCAGCTTCCTGCGGCTGGAGCCCGTCGCCTTCGAGGGCTGCCGCGCCGACAGCATCGACTACGCGGTGCTCGAAAAGCACAAGAACATCGCGGTCGTGAAATTCGAAGGCGCCTGGAGCGACGTCGGCAGCTGGAACGCGGTTGCCAGCCTGCATCCGGCGGACGATGCGGGCAACCGCCTGAGCGGCAAGGCCAGCGCGCTGAATTCGCGCAACACCTTCATCCACGCGCCGCACCGGCCGGTGGTGGCGCTGGGCACCGAAGACCTGATCATCGTGGACACCCCCGACGCCGTGCTGGTGGCCGGCGCGGGCTGCGCCGAGCAGGTGGCTGACGTCGTGCGCAAGCTCGTGCGGGAAGGCTGCGCCGAGGCCACCCAGCACCGCCGCGTGGTGCGGCCCTGGGGCGCGTACGACAGCATCGACCTGGGCGAGCGCTTCCAGGTCAAGCGCCTGACCGTCAAGCCCGGCGGCAAGCTGTCGCTGCAAATGCACCACCACCGCGCCGAGCACTGGATCGTCGTGCAGGGCACGGCGCGGGCCACCTGCAACGGCGAAGTCACGCTGGTGCACGAGAACGAATCGATCTACCTGCCCCTGGGCGCGATCCACCGGCTGGAGAACCCGGGCAAGACCGTGCTCGAAGTGATCGAGGTGCAGACCGGCGGCTACCTGGGCGAGGACGACATCGTGCGCTTCGACGACACCTACGGCCGCTGCGGGCCGGCCAGGATACTGGCGGACGCGTCGGCCGGATCGGGCGCGACCGCGGTGCTGCAGGCGCCCGTGGACCACTGAGGTCCACGTTCAGCCGAGCCCGGGTGTCATAGCGGCAGGTACGGCGCGATGTTCTTCAGCGCATTGGCAACGTAGGCGTCCTTCTCGCCCACGGGTGCGACGTAGTGGAGCGCCGCGGTGGCGGCTTCGAGCCCCTCGGTGCGGGCGATGATCCAGCCGGCCAGGTAGGGAGAAGCAAGGCAGCCGCCCGCGGTGGCGACATTGCCGCGCGCATAAAAGGGCTGGTTCAGCACCTCCACGCCCGCCTCCTGCACCCAGGGCTTGGTGGTCAGGTCGGTGCATGCCGGCACGCTGCCCACGAGGCCCAGCTTTGCCAGGATCAACGTGCCCGAGCACTGGGCCGCGATCAGCTGGCGCGCCGGATCGAGTGCGAGGCGCCCCATCAACTCGGGACTGGCGACGACATCGCGCGTCCGGATGCCGCTGCCGACGACAACGGCATCCGCATGGCGCGCGTCTTCGAGCAGGGACTGCGCACGAACGGTCACGCCGTTCATCGACGTGACTTCAGCCGTCGGGCAGCACAGGCTCACGCGCCAGTCCGGCTTCTTGATCCGGTTGAGGACGCCCAGCGCGATGAGCGAATCAAGTTCATTGAAACCGTCGAAGGTGAGGATCGCGATGTGCATGGTGTTCGTGGTGCTCGTGCGTTGAGAAGAAGGGGCTCATCCATCGTAGGAGAGACGATCAATACAATCAAAAAATTGTCATGGATACATCCCGCGATGGCCGAAGCCCGCTACAAGCAACTGGTCGATCAACTCGCCGCCGAGATCCGCGCGGGGCGCCTGCAGCCCGGCACCCGCCTGCCCACGCACCGGCGGCTGGCCGAACGCCACGGGCTGGCGCTGGTCACTGCATCGCGCGTCTATGCGGAGCTCGAGGCCATGGGGCTGGTCAGCGGCGAGGTCGGTCGCGGCACTTTCGTGCGCGAGACCGTGCGGCCTCGCGGACTGGGCATCGACCAGCAGGCCGTGGCCGCGGGCCTGGTGGACCTGAACTTCAACTACCCCTCGCTGCCCGGACAGGCCGAACTGCTGCGCGGCGCATTGCGCCAGCTTGCCGCCGGCGGCGAACTGGAAGCGATGCTGCGCTATGCGCCCCATGGCGGCCGGATGCACGAACGCGCCTGCATTGCGCGGCACCTCGAGTCGCGCGGGCTGGCGGCCGAACCGTCGAGCGTGCTGATCGTCGACGGCGCGCAGCACGGGTTGGCAGTGACGGTCATGGCGCTGCTGCAGCCGGGCGACGTGGTCGCGGTCGATGCCCTCACCTACCCGGGCTTCAAGGTGCTCGCCGAGGCGCAGCGGCTGGAGCTGGCACCCATTCCTGCATCCGGCCAGGGACCCGACCTCGATGCACTGGAGCGCCTGTGCATGCAGCGCCGCGTGCGCGCCGTCTACACCATGCCGACCTTGCACAACCCGCTCGGCTGGGTGATGAGCGCGAGCCGGCGCCGCCGCCTGGCAGCCATCGCGCGGCGGCACGGCCTGCTCGTCATCGAAGACGCGGCCTACGCCTTTCTGGCCGACGACCCGCCTCCCCCGCTGGCAACCCTGGCACCGGAGACGACCGTGTACGTCTCGGGCTTGTCCAAGAGCGTGGCGACCGGGCTGCGCGTGGGCTTCGTCGTGGCCCCGGAAGCCTGGGTGCCGAAGATCGAACGGTCGATCCGGGCCACGACCTGGTGCAACCCCGGCGTGACTACCGCAATCGCCTGCGCGTGGCTGGAGGACGGCACCGTCGGCCGGCTCGAATCCGAGAAACGGCACGACGCCGCGACGAGGCAAGCCATTGCCGGCGACGCACTCGCCGGGCTGCGCTGCGTGCGCCACCCGGCGTCGTACTTCGTCTGGCTGCCCTTGCCGGAAGAAACGCGCGCCGACCGCATCTCGGCGGCGCTGATGCGCGATGGCGTGTCGGTGTCGACGGCCGAGCCTTTTTCCGCCTCGCAGCACGTGCCGCATGCACTGCGGCTGGCGCTCGGCTCCGTCGGGTTGGACAGCCTGCGCAGTGCATTGCAGACAGTGCGCCGGGTGGTTGCGGAACAGTCCTTCTGAGAGTGCCTGCATGCCGGCGAGCGGCGGCGAGGAGCCATCGCAAGCTATATTGCCAGCTCCCCAACCTGAGAGAAATCACCATGGCAAAAGCCTACTGGGTCAGTGCATACCGTGCCATCAAGGACGCCGACAAACTTGCGGCCTACGCAAAACTGGCCGGCCCGGCAATCACCGCCGGCGGCGGACGCTTTCTAGCGCGGGGGCTGCCGGCCCAGGTCTACGAATTCGGACTGGCCCAGCGCACCGTGTTGGTCGAATTCGACAGCATCGACCATGCAAGATCCGTTCACGACAGCCCCGACTACCAAGCCGCGCTGGCTGCACTGGGCGACGGTGCCGAACGGGATCTGCGGATCATCGAAGGGGTGTGAGCAATCGCCGGTGAGGCGAGCACGGAATGCGCGACCGATCATTGTCCACGCGCAACTTTTCTTATGGAGGACCGATGAACTACCAAGGCAGCTGTCACTGTGGTCGGATCGCTTTCGAAGTCGAGGGCGACATCCAGGGGGCAATGGCATGCAACTGCTCGATGTGCCAGCGCAAGGGGTCGTTGTTGTGGTTCGTGCCGCACGAGCGGCTCAGGCTGAAGACGCCACCCGAGGACATGAGCAACTACATGTTCAACAAGCACGTGATCTCGCATCGCTTCTGCCCGGTCTGCGGCATCCATCCCTTCGGCGAAGGCACCGATCCCAAGGGCAACAAGATTGCGGCCATCAACATTCGCTGCCTCGAGGGCATCGACCTCGAGGCGGTGCCGGTACAGCATTTCGACGGGCGTTCGAAGTAAACCCGGCGCAACGCGGTCCGGCCGCGCGATGACTGGGGCAAGCAGCAGCCCCGCAATGATGTTGAGTTGCGGTCGCCGCATGGGTAGCGGGCTTGGGTTGCCGCTGACACGATGGTGCGGTAGCCTCCCCGCTCCAATACAGCCAGGAGACTCCGATGCCAAGTCGCTTCATTCTTTCCGCTGGCGCCGCCGTCGCAGCCGCATCTCTGATCATCGGTTGCGGTGCCATGGGGTCGTCGGGCGGCAACGCCATGAGCTTCTTCATCACCAGCGCCAACCCTGGCAAGGGCGGCGACCTCGGAGGCCTGGCCGGAGCCGATCGCTTCTGCCAGTCGCTGGCCACGAGCGCCGGGGCGGGCAGCAAAACTTGGCATGCCTATTTGAGCACCGCTGCCGCGAACGGGCAGCCGGCTGTCAATGCGCGCGACCGGATCGGCACCGGTCCGTGGACCAATGCCAAGGGAGTCGTCGTCGCCACCAGCGTGGCTGACCTGCACAGCGCCAACGCCAAGGTGGGCAAGGACACCTCGCTGACCGAGAAGGGCGAAGTTGTCTCTGGCTTCGGCGACCCGGTCAACCGCCACGACATCCTCACTGGCTCGCGCCCTGACGGCACCCTGGCCGTGCCCGATCCCGGCAAGGACACCACTTGCGGCAATTGGACCAAAAGCGACGGCGGCTCCGCCATCGTGGGTCATCACGACCACAAGGGCACCAATCCCGATCCAGTGGCCAATGCCTCGTGGAACTCCTCGCACGGTACGCGCGGCTGCAGCGTCGACCAACTCAAAATGAGCGGCAGTGATGGGCTGATGTACTGCTTTGCGACGAACTGACTTTGGCGGATAGGCGGGCCTCGGCCCGCGTGGTCTCGTCCACAGTGGCCCTGCCCATCTCGAGCGGGAAGAAGAAATGCAGAACCCAAAGACCGAATCGACGCGGGCAAAGCTCTTGAAGAGGCTAAAGCTTGGTTGCTGCGTTCCTCGGCGAGGGCAAACCAAAAGTCGGCCAAAACCGCGTATTGACAAGATCCCTCCGAAAAGATGGCCAAGTTCTATCCGGGCGCAAAGCTAGATGCAGTCCTCCACTTCATTGAGGGCGCGGTTGGGCTAGGTCTCATCTCCGGGGCCGCCCTAGCTGCCCTCGTTGGGCAACTGATCTTGGGAGGAATACTTGCCATGTTGGCAATCGGAATACTCTTACGTTTCAAGCGTGGCCGAGCGCGCAAGGGCACTCCTTCTTAGCCTATGAAGTTCGACACGTTGCCCCAAACCTGTCTCGTCGATGAGACCGTTGCAATTCGCGTTCTGGATCTTCAGCCGGGGGTGGTAGTCACCTTGAAGCTCTGGAGCAGCTTTAATGATGTCGTTCTGCTGTCGAGCGCCACCTTCAAGGCTGACGCCAACGGCGTTGTAGACCTCAGCACTCATTCTCCGACTTCAGGGTCATACGAAGGTATAGACGCCATGGGGCTGTTTTGGTCTCGGGCGCCAGTTTATGGAGCCCTTGCCAAGGGCTTCGAGGGCATGAGCAGGGACCCTCTGACCGCGACACTGGTTGCGGAGATGGAGAGCGGTGCATCGCCTATCTCACATCCAATTCGGCGCGTCTACATTGGTCCAGGCGTCGTGTCGCGAGAAGTGCGAGAGCGCAAGCTTTTCGGCAAGATGTTTGAGCCCGCCCAAACCGGACCGCACGAGGCTGTGCTTGTGGTTGGCGGTTCCAACGGAGGGCTGGCCTGGTCTCAGGAGATGGCGGCACTGTTGGCGTCCCACGGATATGTGGCGCTTGCCTTGGCGTATTTCGCCGCAGAAGGCTTGCCGACAACGCTCGACCGCATCCCGCTCGAGTACTTCGGCACGGCACTGGATTGGCTGTCGGATCAAACTAGCGTCGCCGCGAACCGCATCGGCGTCGTAGGTGTTTCGCGAGGCGGAGAACTTGCGTTGCTTCTAGGTGCGACCTATCCGGAAATTCGGACGGTGGTCGCCTATGTGCCCAGCGGCATCCTGTGGCCGTCGTACCCCGAAAGCGGCTACGGCGCGTGGACGCAGAACGGCCAAGAGATTCCCTATGCCCGAACACTTACCTATGAGCAATGGGACAAGGCGCTGGCCGCCGGCGACGCAAGAAAGGACAGCTTCGACTGGTATTCCATTCCGTTAAGAGATGCTGCATACGCGAATGGAGCTTCCATCCGCGTTGAAAACATCAACGGGCCCGTGCTTATGATTACAGGAATCGACGACAAGCTTTGGCCGTCGACCGAATTGACGGAGTTCGCCGTGCGGCGATTCAAGCAACAAGGCTTTCGCCATCGCGTGGAGCACTTGGCGTACGCGAATGCGGGACACAGCATTGCCTGGCCGAACGGTCCGACAACAATGCTTAAATCGAAGCATCCCGTGTCCGGCGAAGCAATGGACATGGGTGGGACGCCTGAAGGGACCGCGCGCGCACGACAGGACTCATGGCCCAGAATGCTCGCGTTCTTGCGCAGCGCCCTGGGTGACGACTAAGACTACAGGCTGCCAGGAACAGACATTCGCTCCCCAGGCAAGCTCGCTACACGCATCGGTTGCGTGGCCGTCCAGTTGAATGATGCCCCTCTCCTCGTGACAAACTCAATTCCGTTTTACGCCAAGAACTACGATGTATTTGTACTGCTTGGTGCGCCGGGCTTGTTACCTTGGCAATGGCAGGTATGGGTGAAGATCGAGCCGTTGCTAGCGTCATTTGCCTCCTCAGACCGTGGAAAGCCGACAGTCCGTTCAAGCCAGGCCTCGGGTTTGGGGAAAGAACATCGATCGCTCGCCTTCGGAAAGCTGGGATGGGATTTGAAGTCACATGCACGTTGGACGCACGGTTCGCCCTCCAACGCCCTCGAGTCGAATCCTTGGAGATTCCTTGGGACGGAAGCATGGGCACCATCATGGACGGTGTGCGAGAAAGAACATGAGGCGCCCGACTTCTACTTGCATCTACTTCGGGCGCCTGACGTCCGACAAAGAGGCGTACCTCAGTTCGGTTCCATATTGGTGGTCGCATTAGCAGCTTCTGCCTCTGAAACGCGCCAGCGAGAGCTTCTCTCTGCAATGGGCGCCATCGCAACGCTGCTCGAGAGCCCTCTTGCGGTTTGCAAGCGCCGAGCTTGGGGTATCGCGTCAGGCGCTGCGGGTGGCTTTCGGGATGCCGTGCAGGATTTCGGCGTTGGCCGCGGATTGTTTAGAGAAGAAGACCCTCACGCGCAGCCGATTTGCCTCGAAAGCTTTTCTGAGGCGTGGAGCCCGCTTCAAGCTTGAACAACGATGCAGGCTCAGGCGACCTGAGCGCCGATTCGGCGTAGGCGCTTATGCTGGGCGGCTGCAGAGAAATCTGCACTTCCGGTTCAGCCCCTTTTCGCCGCCAGCCTGCATGGCTACAGTTGACCACCAGCGGGCCTGCACGGTCATCGCACAATTCATCTCGCTTTTATCCAGCAATGAACCTGCCGACTTTTGACCACGACGCCACGCGCGCACTGATCAAAGAGAAAGCCGATGCGCCTTTCTCGGCATTCGATATTGGCGACCGCGCGCATCGCCGGCAGGACCGACAGCTTCACGCCGAGGCCGCCTTGCTTTTCTGTCTTGCAGCCGAACGGGCGAATGCCGAACATCGTGCGAATCAGTCCAAGCCCAACCAGGCAATGAACTACCTCGTACGCGCGGGCATCGCATTCAATCGTGCAGCGGAGATCGAGACGGCAGAATTGCTACTGCGCCAGGCCATCGCCTTCGATTGGGCCGGGCAAGGGCTTCCAAACGACAAGCATATGGTGGAGTGGGCTTTCTTCCAGTTGCTGTTGAACGCCCGGCACGATACGGGCCGCTTTGCGCGGCTGTTCGATGAAGCCGTGTCACGGTGTGCGGAAGTCGACAGGGACTACACGGTGATCCATCCGCACCAGGAGGAGCTGCTGGAGATCGCGGTTGGAATGGGGCACCGCCTTATCGTCGAGCGGCTTGCCGGGAAGATAGCGGATCGACGCCCAGCCAAGAAGACGACCAAGGAATTGTTGGCGCGGGCCAAGGAATTCCTCGCAGGTCCCACCTGATCGCTGTGCAAACGGATCTGCTCATGTCGATGGTTCGTGCGTGAAGTTGTCACGAACGATCGCTTCGCAGCAAAGCGTCTGTCTGCTGTCGCGGATCACAAGCGCTCCCCGCGTGCGAAGCGCGCCGGCCCCGTCACCGTCCAGCCACCGCCGGTCGGATCGAGGTCGCGAAGGCACTGCGTGAGCCCGTCGTCCAGGTCGAGGGTGACGCCGATCCGCCAATGGCCGGTGGCGCCGCGCTCCACCTGCAGCACGGCGAAGCCGTTGCCGGTGCCCACGGCCGCCGTGACCATGGTGGCGCCGAAGGCACCCGGCACGGCGCCGAGCTCGACCTGGCCGTCGAGCCAGAACACGTCGGGCCGCGCATTGACGAAGGTCCAGGGCGCATACAGGCCCGAGGACACGACCGAGATCACCTCCACCGGCCCGCCCGGCGCCTGCAGCCAGAGGCTCGACACGCTCGACATGTGGCGGTCGCCCGACAGCACCACCACGTGGCGCGCGGTGGTGTTGCGCAGCAGTTCGAGCAGCGCGCGCTGCGAGGCCGGGTAGCCGCTCCAGTCGTCCATCCCCAGGCGTTGCGCCGGGTCGCCGAAGACCGCCGCGCGCGGCATCGGGAACAGCGCCACCGGCGACACGATGAACTTGGGCAGCCCGGCGGGCGCGGCCTCGAGCCACTTCTTCAGGTCGCCCATGCCGGCCTCGGCACGGATCGCCGCCTGGTCCAGCGGCGTGGCTTGCGCGTCCGTGCGCAGCGCCCGCCGCTGCCGCGTGCTGCGCGTGTCGAGCATGTAGAACGGAAAACCGGCCGGCGCCATGCGGTAGTCGAAGGGACGCGGGTCGCGGTGCAGGCCGATACCCCGCACCAGCTTGTGCTGCTGCGCGACGTAGCCGTCGAGCGCGGCGCGCACGGCCGGCGTTCCGTAGGGGCCGGGGCCCGGCTCCCAGTCGTCCATCACCTCGTGGTCGTCGAGCAGCGGACAGGTCGGCAGCGAGGCCATCACCTGGCGCAGCGCTTCCAGCCTGAAGGTGAGCGCATAGGCCTGGCCGACGTCGTCGCCGCCGGCCGGCACGAAGAGCCCCGCGGTCTGGTCGACATACACCTGGTCGCCGGCCAGCACCAGCAGTTGCGGTTTGTGCGGCGGCGCGAGCACCTCGAGCCGCTGCGCGAGCCGCCGGTACGACGCCTGTGCGGGCACCCGGTCGACCAGGCCCGGCACGTACTGGCAACTGGCGAGCACGAAGCACAGCGAGGCCTGCGCGGGCTCGCCCTCGCTCTGGACGGCGCCGGTCCATGCGGGGTCGAGGCGTACCATGGCGCGCTCGCGCTGCGCGTCGGTGGCCGCGTCCAGTGTCTTCATCACCTGCTCGCGGATGGGCTCGATCGGTTCGTCCTGCGGCTGCGCGAACAGCCCGGGCGCCAGCCTCCGGCCCAGCACCTCGAGGGGGCCGCGCGCCATGGGCAGGTCGTCGTGCGCCGTCAGCACCGCGAAGCCCTGGTAGTCGGCAAGTCGGTCGTCGAACAGGTCGATCTCCACCGCCTCCTGCAGGAGCTTTTCGCGCGTGGTCTCCAGGCCCACCATCCATTCGAAGTCGAAGCACCAGCGCCCGTCGCGGCGCCACGCGGGCACGAAGACCACGGCGCGCGCCGACACATGCGCGGGCGGCGGGCGCAGCGCCAGCCGGCAATGCAGCCGGCCCGCGTTGTTCGCCACGCGGCTCGCATGGCCGAGCCACGGGCCTGTCCACGGCAGGCTGGCCCGCCAGTCGGGCGGCACCGGATTGCCGCGGCCGGGCTTGCTGTCGAAGGCCTCGAGGAAGCGCACGATGTGCGGGAACACGTCGATGCAGGCCTTCTCGCCGATCAGCGTGTCCTGGTGGCCGTAGTCGCCAAGCACCAGCAGCTGGTGCGGCGTGCCTTCGCCAAGGAACAGGTCGCCCCCGGAAGGCTTCGAAGCGTCCGACGATTCCGGCAGCTCAGGTGGCTCCCGCGGCAGGCCCTCATCCTTGCCGAACACGCGCTTCAGCAGCCAGAAGCTCTCGTACGAGCCTCGCCAGTCGAACACCGCGTTGCGCTGCCCGTGCAGCATGAACACCGGAAAGCCGAAGCGCTGGCCGACCTGCTCGAAGCCCACCGCGTGGCCCTGCCCGCCGGCATCGGTCAGCACTTCTTCGCGGGCGTAGTTGCCGACCTGGGCGAGGCCGCGCACCTTCACAAAGCCGTAGATCGAATCGAGCGCATCGAGCGTGTCCTTGCCGATGTTGTGCAGCCGCATGGTCTGGCCGAAGATGGCGTCGGCCCGGTGCCGCACGGCCGCGAAGCCCGGCGCCTCGCGCAGGCGCTCGGCCTCCCCGTCGTCGTCGGGATAGGGAAAGGTCGCCAGCAGGCCGTCGACGAGCAGGCGCTTCATGCGCGTCAGTGTGGGTCGCGTGTCGAACTCGTCGATGCCGATGAACTGCTGCAGGTAGCCCGCCACATAGCCGCGGAAGCGGTTGAAGGCCGTGGCGCGCAGCAGCGGCCCCACCTGCGACAGCACCACCGCGCCGATGGATGCATGCAGCCCCGGCAGGCGCAGCACCGCCACGCTGAACATGGCGGCGCCGATGCAATGCGCCACCACGTCGACCTGGATGGGCGCCGCTTCGTCGGGCGTCGCATACGCCGCCTGCACGGTGCGCAAGGCATCCGGAATGTCGGTCTCGGCCACCTTGTCGAACGACCAGTAGCGTCGCGGTCGATTCGGGAAGCCGATGCTGGTGCGCAGGTCGAGCACCCAGACCTCGCGCCCGGCCGCGAGCAGGCTGTGTACCAGGTTGCCGGGGATGCTCCTGTGCGCGAAGGTGGAGCCGCTTGCGCCGTAGCCGTGGATCAACATCACGGGCCGCGTGCCCGCGCGGCGCGCCGGCGGGCGGTAGCGCGACAGCAGCCGCGGCGGCTCGCTGCCCGGGCCGGCCGCGGTGACGAGTTCGATCGGCTCGGGCCGCACGCCGTACACCTCGCCCGGCAGGCGCTCCCAGTCCCGCTGCGGCGAGTCGGGCGGCGGCACGAAGCGCAGCAGGTGAACCTGCAGCACGATGCGCAGCACCCAGAGCGCCAGCTCGGCCAGGTCGGCCAGCTGGTTGGGCATGTCCTGCTGGTGCTCGACGCGCAGCAGGGGTTGCAGCGTCTCGACGAAGTAGGAAGGGTCCAGCACCAGTCGGCCCAGCGGCTTGGGCGCATCGGGGCCGAGCTGCTGCAGGTCGCCCTCGCTCAGCTGCCGCCACGGATTGCCGCCTTCGACGAACGCGATGCGCTTGGTGAGCCGCAGCCGGTCGCCCTCCTTCAGTGGTGCGCCGTGCGCGATGCGCGCCACCGTCCAGTCGTACTCGATGAGGCGCACCTGCCCCAGGTGCGAGCACAGCGCCAGCAGGTCGGCCATGGCGGGGCCCTCGAAGACAGCGTCGTCCTCATCGATCGCGCCGCCGGCCGATGCGGCGCGCACGTCCAGCAGGCTTTGCACCAGTGCCAGCAGCTTCTTGCGTGCCAGCGCGTGGCTGCGCAGGATGCGTTCGATGCTGTCGCTCTTCTCGCGCACCAGCATCGATGCGGTGCCGGTGCAATGCGCGACGGGCGCGTCGTCGCCCTTGCCGAAGCGCAGGAGCACCACCGGCTGGGACAGCACGCGCGGCGTCGCGCGCAAGGACGGCACGTCGAACGGCTCGAACTCGACTTCGGCGCTCAGCGCGAAGGCCTGGCCGTCGATGTGCACGCGACCCGTCATGCGCTCGCGCAGCGAGATGCGCGTCGGCGCAGGCGCGCGGGGATGGGTCAGGTCGCGGCGCAACGGGCGCTGCGACGGCGACGGCGGCGGCTGCGGCGAACCGGCCAGCACCAGGCCCCAGTCCGTGGCCAGCACGGGCACCGCGCGCTCGGCCAGCGCGGCGATGGTGAGCGAGGGGTTGATGCCGAGCGACACCGGCACGATCGAGCCGTCGAGCACCGCCAGGCCCGGCAGCAGCGACGGCGCAGTTAAAGCAGCAGCGCCGTCGTAGACACGGCCCCAGCTGTCGACCACGCCGCCCTCGCACCCGTCGGCCATGCGGCAACCGCCCAGCGGGTGCACGGTCAGCACCGAGCCCACGTCCTCCAGCTGGTCCACCAGCGCGGCGAGGCTGCCGAACGGCGGAATCGGTTTCCACAGCGGGTTGGGCAGCACGCGACCGCCGAGTCCGCCCGCGCCATCGTGGGCCGCATGCAATGCGCGCATCTGCGCCTCGAACACGGGCAGTGCGGCCACCTTCGGCCACGCCACACGCACCTGCGCATCGGCCAGCACGGCGCCCTCGCCGCCATGACCGACGAAGCTGACCTGGCCGGCCGCCCCGTCGTCGCCCATCATTCCGTAGACCGGCGTGCGGCGCAGCATGTCGTCGTCCACGGCCAGCGGATCGCGCCCTTCGTCCGGCGCGTGCAGGTCGAGGTCCATGTGCGCGAGCGCCTGCAGCGCGTCGGTGGTGGTCACCACTTCGGCCAGCAGGCGGCGCAGCGGCGCGGGAATGGCGAACTCCTCGATCACCAGCGGGCGCTCGCCCTGCTTCGCACAGGTGCGCAGCAGCCCGGTGATGGTCGGCCCGATGCCGCGCTGAGCCGGCGCATCGCCTTCGGGCGCGCTGGACAGCGCTTCGTCGTTCTGCGCCGCCGCCACCGCGATCATGTCGCCGTTGGCCGAGAAGCCACGGCCCACGGCCTGCGAGACGGGCAGGCCCGCGCCCCTGGAACGCAGCAGCAGCTCGGTGGAGCCCAGCGTGCCGGCGGCCACCACCACCCGTCGCGCGTGCACCACGTAGGGCCGGACGTTGTCGGTGCGTGCCTTGCGCCGGTCGGTGAAAAAGAACTCGACCGCATAGCCGCCCCCTCCCGGCAGGGCCGCGATGCGGTGCACGGTGCCGCCGGTGAACAGGCGCGCACCCCGTGCATGGGCCAGCGCCAGGTAGTTGGTGTCCAGCGATTTCTTGGCGCGGTGGTTGCAGCCGCTCACGCAGTCGCCGCAGCGCAGGCAGCGGTGCATCGCCACCTGGGCCGGCGTGCGCGTGCCGTCGGCGAAGGCGATGGCGACATGGGCCTTGCCGCTCGCCGCATGCAGCCGTGCACCGGCTTTCAGCAGGGAGTCGAGCTTCGACACGTTCTCGGGAATCTGCTCCGGCGCCAGCATGGCCTCGGCCTTGCCGTAACCCTGCGCCAGCGCGGCAAGGTCGAGGCCCGCGGGCCAGGCGCCGCCCTCGAAGGCATCGGACGTGGCGCGCTCCATCACCGCCGCATTGATGAGCGACCCACCGCCCAGCCCGTTGCCGAGCAGCGCATTCACTTCGCCGCCCAGGCGCAGGTCGAACAGCCCCGAGGCGTTGCCGCGCGCGGGCCTGCCGTCCTGCATGCTGAAGCGCACATGCCCCGGCAACTCGGCGAAGGTGGCCGGGAATTCGCCGGGCAGGTATTCGCTGCCGCGCTCCAGCACGTAGACCTTGATCGGCACGGCGCCCGGTGCGATGCCGGGCGCCGCGTCCAGCGACATCGCACCCGCCAGCCGTGCCGCCGCCACCGCGCCGCCGTAGCCGCTGCCGATGACCAGCACATCGCAGTGCAGCGCATCGGGCGGCGCCGCGGCGATCTCGCGCACCAGCACCTCGGCGCCCTGCGAGAGCAGGCGGTCGCCGGGATCACCCTCGTCGTCGCGGCCACCGTCGTTCATGTTCGGCTCCTCGCAGGATGGTCGCGGATTCAGGAATGCTCGATGGCTGCGGCCAACGCGCGGCCGAGCGTCTGGTCGTCGACAGGTTTGCGCAGCAGTGGCAGCGCCTGCTGCCGCGCCGCCTCGACCACCGCCGGGTCGGTGTCGGCCGTGACCATGACGATGGGCAGCGCGGGGTGTGCGGAGCGCTGCGCGCGCAAGCGCTCGGCGGCATCGAAGCCCGAGGCGCCGCCACCGAGCCGGCAGTCGAGCACCACCGCATCGGGCTCGTCGACCTGCGCCAGGGCCTCGTCGAGCGTGGCGGCGGACAGCACGCGGCAGCCCATCGCGCCCAGCGCGTTGAGGTAGGCGCCGCGCACCATCGGGTCGTCCTCCAGCACCAGCACGCAGCGCCCGGCCAGGCTCCACGGCGCGCCGGCGCCGTCACCCCCTGAGCCATCGGCGCCGACGGGCGCGGCACGCGGCAGCCGCAGGCGGAAGCAGGCGCCCGCGCCGAGGCGGGACTCGAGCTTGACCGGCACGCCCAGCAACTCGGCCATCCGCCGCACGATGCCCAGGCCCAGGCCATGCCCCGCGGCGGGCGTGGCGCCGGAGCCCGACGCCTGGAGTTGCACCAGGTCCTCGAACACGAGCCGGTGGTTCTCGGGGGCGATGCCGGGGCCGCTGTCCTGCACGGTCAGCTCGACCTCGGCATCCGATGCGTCCTGTGTACGGACCCGCACCTCGACCTGCCCGCCCGCGGGCGAGAACTTGATCGCGTTGTCCACGAGGTTGGCCAGCATGCGGCGCAGCAGGTCGGGGTCGGTGCGCACCGCCAGGCCGGGCGGGCAGTCGGTGTGCAGCGCCACCCGGCGCGCCGCCGCCGCGGCGCCGAAGCTGGCCATCACGGCGGTCAGCAGCCGGTCGATCTGCACGCGCTGCGGCTGGGCCACCACCACGCCGGCGTCGAGTTTCGAGACGTCGAGCAGCGCGTCGAGCATGGCGCGCAGCTGCTCCAGGCTGCTGTCGACCACCTCGACGATCGCGCGCGCATCGGGCGCCATCGCCACGTGCCGCAGCGCACCCACGTTGAGCGCCATCGCCTGCAGGGGCTGGCGCAGGTCGTGGCTGGCGCCGGCAAGGAAGCGGCTCTTGTCGTTGTTGGCGCGCACCGCCTGGTCGCGCGCGATGGCCAGTTGCGCGCGCTCGAACTCCAGCGAAGTGGCCAGCGCCTGGTTCTCGGCGCGGATGCCGAACGACTCCTCGAAGGTCTGCAGGTTGCGCCGGGCAAAGCGCGTCTGCACGCCGAAGAACATCAGCACCAGCGCCGCCACGCCCCCGCCGAGCCAGCCGCCGGCCACCAGCCACATGGCGGCCGTGGGCACGAAGAGCAGCCCCGCGTAGGCCAGGAAGGCGGGCATCACGGTCGCGCTGGTGGACACGGCGCCCGCGCCCCAGGACACCAGGATCATCGTGAGGACCGCGTCCAGCGTCGGGTCGAGCCGGGCCATGAACAGCGCCGCGGAGCCGTTGCAGGCGCCGATCAGCACGTTCCAGTGCACGGTGGCACGCAGCCGCGCGGCGATCGGGCGGGCGCGGTCGGCGGCCATGCGCGCGAGCGCGGCGGCGCGCCACTCGCGGCTGGCGATTACCGCCGCGAACCAGCCGAGCACCCAGAGTGTTGGAACGTCGCGCCAGACGATGGCCGCGACGACGACGGCGGTGAGCAGGATCTGCCAGCGCAACCCCACGGCCTGCTCGGCGACCACCTGCAGGCGCCGCTCGTCCAGATCGTCCAGCGCGGCCGGCATGCTCACGCAGCCTCGAGCGCCCATGCCGCCTGCGCGTCGAAGACGCGGCACATGGCATCGGTGCGGTTGCGCGCCCCGAGCGCCCGGTAGACCATCGACAGGTGCACCTTCACCGTGCCCTCTGCAATCAGCAGCTGGCGCGCGATCAGCTTGACCGGCATGCCCCGCATCGCCAGCGCCAGCACCTCGCGCTGGCGCGGCGACAGCTCGACGCGCAGGAAGCCCGCGAGGTCCTCACGCGGCAGCTCGTCGGGGTCGCGCGCGCGGGTCACGTCGTCGGCCAGCACGAACTCGGCCGGCAGGTAGATCTTGTGGCGCAGCACCACGCGCAGGGCGGCCTCCATGTCCTCGAGCCGGTACGACTTGGGAATGAAGCCGGCCGCGCCGGCCTCGATGACCTCGCGCACGCGCTGCGGCGAGCTTTCCGCCGACTGCATGCACACGGGCGTGGCCTCGAAATGCGCCTTCACGGCCTTGAGCGCCGCCAGCCCGGACAGCTGGGGCAGGTGGTAGTCGAGCAGCAGCAGGTCGATACCGGCGGGGTCGAGCTGGCAGGCCTGCTCGGCGTCCCGCACGGCTTCGAAATGGAAGGGACGGCCGGGTTCGATCTCGGCGGCCATGCGCTCCAGCAGGAGGCGCGTGCCGTTCCAGACGATCTCGTGGTCATCGACCAGCAGAACCTTCATACAGGCCTCTCGTCTACGGTGACCCTCCCCGTCCTGAATGCAGATTAGCGCAAAGCCCCCCAAGAAGCGAGCGTGCGCACCTACACCAAAGGCCTAGTCGGATGGCCACGCCGGGGACTAGGCGCTGCGTCCAATGGTTGCGGCGCGCGCCGCGCGGAAAACTGGCTGCATCGATCGCCACTTCGCATCCGATGCACCGAGGACCGCCATGAACACCCCCAAGTCTCTTGCCGCGCTGCGTGCCGCATGGGAACCCCTTGCATGCCGCTTCTGCATCCTGGCGCTGCACCATGTGGCGCTCGCCCGCTGGCTGTGCACCGCGGCCATGCTCGCGGTCTCGCTGCTGGCGGGCTGCGCTGCATTGCCCGACGAGGTACCCCGTGTTGCGTCGCACGCGCGCACCGACCTTGGGGACAGCCCCCTGGCGCGCATTGCCGCCGCGTCGCTGCCGGCCGCGGACAGTGCGATGTCCGCAATGTCCGATGTGTCCGGCGTGCGTCTGCTGCCAGGTGGCGACCAGGCCTTCGACGCACGCATCGCACTTGCGCAGGCCGCACAACACACCGTCGACGCACAGTACTACGTGGTGGCCCAGGACAGCGCGGGGCGGCAGTTCCTGCGCGAGCTGCGCGACGCGGCGCAGCGCGGCGTACGCGTGCGCCTGCTGGTCGACGACCTGTACACGGGCGGAGACGACGAGATGCTGGCCGGGCTGGCCGCGCACGCGAACGTGGAGGTGCGCGTCTTCAACCCGCTGCCGGTGCGCAGCGGCGGCCTGCGTACGCGCGTGCTGCTGTCGCTGCACGAGATCGGCCGCGTGAACCGGCGCATGCACAACAAGCTCTTCATTGCCGACAACAGCTTCGCCATCACCGGCGGACGCAACATCGCCGACGAGTACTTCGGGCGCAGCAAGCCGGCGAACTTCATCGACATGGACGCGCTGCTGGCCGGGCCGGCGGTGCGCGCGCTGTCGGCGAGCTTCGACGCCTTCTGGAACGGACCGCTGTCGTACCCCTTCGAAGCCATCGCAGCCAGCGGCTCCCCGGCACCCGCCCCTGCGCGCGAACGCTTCGCCGCGCTGGTGCGCGACCTCGGGCGCGTCATGCCTCCCGCCGACGAACCCGATGCGCTGGGACGCGGCCCCGTCGGTGCGCAGCTGGCGCAGGGGCGCGTCGCACTGGTGCCTGCGCAGGTGCGCGTGGTTGCGGACGCGGCGGTGCCAGGCCTCTTCGCGGGCGATGCCGGCGGCAGTGTCGAAGAGGCCGCTGAGCCCCAAGGCCGCGAGGGCGCGGTCATGGCCGCGAACCTCGACCTGTTCCGGACCGCGCGCTCGGAGGTGCTCGTCGTCTCGCCCTACTTCGTGCCCATGCCCCGCATGATCGAGGCGCTGAGCCATGCGAGCCGCGAGGGCGCGCGCGTGTCTGTGATGACCAATTCGCTCGCCACCACCGACGAACCGCTGGTGCACTATGGCTACGCGCGCTACCGCAGCGCCCTCCTGCAGATGGGCGCCATGCTGTATGAGCTGATGCCGGCCAGCGAGCCGCAGCCGGCCTGGAGCAACACCGAAAGCGGCCGCGGCTCGCTCGGGCGCCTGCACGCCAAGCTGGCGGTGGTCGACCGGCGCTGGTTCTACGTGGGGTCGATGAACATGGACCGGCGCTCGGCGCACTGCAACACCGAACTGGGCCTGATCGTCGACAGCCCCGCGCTTGCAAGCGAGCTGGCCGACCTGATCCAGCGCGTGCGCATGCCTGCGAGCTTCACCGTGAGCGAGGTACCCCAGCGAGGCGGCCTGCAATGGAGCTTCCTGCGCGACGGACGCCGCTGGGTGCTGCATCGGGAGCCCGAATCGAACTGGGCCCAGCGACTGCGCTGGTCCGTGTTGTCGCTGGTGGTGAACGAAGATTTTCTGTAACCCGGATTACGCAAACTGCCACATGAAACCCGCTGCAAGAGCGGCACTGCCGTGCAAGAAACAGATCATCGCAAGCGTGACCCAGGACTACCATTCCATCGTTCACGTGCGGTTCGGCACGAGACTGCCGCGGACTGTCTGCTCACTCGTGCCGCAAGGAGAGTCGCGATGGCAAGTCCGATGAACGTCAGCAAGCTTCAGACGAAATCCCATGACGAACCGGATGAGGTTCGGCAGCCCGACAAGACCCGCGTCGAAGTGGTCCGCCTCGAGGGCTACACGCTCGGACGCTTCAGGTTCGAGCCCGGGTGGCGCTGGTCGAAGTGCATCAAGCCGGTCGTGGGCACGGACAGTTGCCAGGTGGCTCACGTCGGGTATGCGGTGTCCGGGCGGATCACCGTGCAAATGAATGACGGCTCGCAGACCGTCATCGAGGAAGGCATGTCGTACACCATTCCGCCGGGTCACGACGCGTGGGTCGAAGGCAACGCTCCGTTCGTCGGCCTCGAGGTGATGAGCGCAGAGGAATACGCAAAGCCCAAGAGCTGACCCAAGGCGGAAGGCCTCAGGGGCAGAAATCTTCGGGATGGTCGAACGGGGACGCGGTCCGTGCGCCCGCAAAACCCTTCGACCAGCTCTTGGAGATGTCGTCAGCCTCGCACGAGGCTACCCGTCGACACACAAGTCTTGTTTAGCTCAGATCATTTTGCGTTGCCAGGCACTGGCGTGTTGAGAAGCTGCTGCTCCCAGAGGTAGGCGATGCATTCCTGATCACGCACGCCCTCCGCGTCACCAGCCGTGAAACCGTCCCCAGGTCTTCAGCGCGCCCTCTTCCGACAGCGCGTGATATTCGGGAAACTGCGCGCCGGTCGCGCAGGCGTGGTTCGGCAGGATGCGCAACCGCGTGCCGATGGGAAAGCGCGCCGCGATGTCCGTGTCCGGCGCGCCTTCGCGCGAGAGGATGCCGTGCTCCTGGTTGGCACCGCTGAGCACGTAGCCGTCCAGCACCTTGCCGTCGATACCGCAGACCTGCCCGTAGCCGAAGTCGCGCTTCTGCTTCTGCGTACCTCGGTCGCGGCTCATGGCCATCCAGCCCGCGTCGACGATGGCCCAGCCCTTTTCGGCTTGGTGGCCGATCACCGTTGTGAGCACGCTCAAGGCGATGTCGGCCTCGGTGCAAACGCCGATGTTGCGCATCACGAGGTCGAAGAACACGTACACGCCGGCCCGCACCTCGGTCACGCCATCGAGCGCTTGGGCCATCAGCGCCGTGGGCGTGGAGCCGACGCTGACCACGGGGCACGGCAGGCCCGCGCCGCGCAGGCGCTGTGCCGCGCGCACACAGCCCGAGCGCTCCTGCTCGGCCATCGCCCTCAGGGCTTCGGGCGTGTCCAGCTCGTAGCTGGAGCCGGCATGGGTCATCACGCCGCCAAGGCGCATGCCGCCGTCATGCAGCGCGCGTGCCACGTCGAGCAGCGCGTCTTCCTCCGGGCGGATGCCGGAGCGGTGGCCGTCGGTGTCGATCTCGATCAGCACGTCGAACACTTCGCCGTTCGCGCGGCCGAACGCGGCAATCGCCCGCGCCGATTCCACGCCGTCGGTGATGATGCCGAGCGCACAGCCTCGCCGGCGCAGGTCCAGCGCATGCGGCAGCCGGTGCGGCGCCATGCCGACGGCATAGAGGATGTCAGTGAAGCCTCCGGCGAAGAACTGCTCGGCCTCCTTCAGCGTGGAAACGGTGATGCCTTGCGCGCCCGCGTCGCGCTGTGCCTTGGCAACGTCGATGCATTTGCTGGTTTTCACGTGCGGGCGAAAGCGCACGCCGAGTTCGTTCATGCGCTGCTGCATGCGCGCGATGTTGTGCAGCATGCGCGCCTGTTCGATGAGAGCGGCAGGTGTGTCGATGGTGGAAAGGGTGCTCATGGCCACCGACTGTACGTTTCAAGGCCATGCCTGTGCTTCAATGCACGCTCATCAATCGTTAAGCAGAAGTTAATGATCCAGATCGAGGACATGCAGCTCGCCGCCGCCCTTTTGCGCGAACCCTCACTGAGCGCCGCGGCCCGCGCGCTCGACGTGACACCACCCGCGCTGTCGATGCGGCTGCGCAAGCTCGAAGCCGCGCTGGGCCTGTCGCTCGCCACCCGCACCGCGCGGCGGCTGAGCCTCACGCCCGAGGGCGAACGCTTCGCGCGCGAGGCCGCCGCGCTGCTCGGGCAAATCGAAGGCCTGCGCGAATCGATGCAGCGCGACGACCGGCGGCTTACCGGCGCGCTGCGCATCGCCGCGCCCTTCGGCTACGGCCGGCAGTACATCGCGCCGATGCTGGCGCGTTTCGCCCGGCTGCATCCGGGGCTGCGCGTGCAGCTCGACCTGCGCGAAACCCCGTGGCCCGACCGGCACGACGCCGACGCGGTGATCCACATCGGCACGGTGCGCGATTCTTCATGGGTGGCGCGCACGCTGAGCGCCAACGAGCGCTGGCTGTGCGCGAGCCCGGACTACCTGCGCCTGCGCGGCGTGCCGCGTGCGCCGCGCGATGTGCTGGCGCACGACTGCATCTGCATCCGGGAGAACGACGAGGACGTGACGCTGTGGCACGTGCGTCCGGCCAAAGGCACAGCCGGGTCATCGGGCAAGCGGTTGGCCGCGCGGGAGACGCTGCGCATCTCGCCCGCCTACGTCACCAACGATGGCGGCGTGGCCCGGCAATGGGCCGAGCAAGGCATGGGCCTCGTGCTGCGTTCCGAATGGGACGCAGCCGACGCCGTCGCGCGCGGCACGCTGGTGCGCGTGCTGGCCGACTGGCAGTTCGACAGTGCACCGGTCACGCTGCTGGTACCGAGCCGCAAGGGCCGCACGGCGCGCGTGCAGGCCGTCGTCGGGTTCCTGGTCGAGAGCTTCGGGGCTGCGGGAAAGCAGCCGGGCGCATATCGATAGCCGGATTCGTCCACGGCTACCCGCAACAGGACTACGATGTTTTGCGGCCGCCTTGCCGCCGCTGTCCAACCAACAACCTGAAGGAGACCGATCCCATGTCCAACCATGTCTACAAATCGCTCGAACTGACGGGCTCTTCGCCGACGGGCATCGAAGATGCCGTGCAGGCGGCCATCGCCAAGGCGCACGAGACGGTGCGCAACATCCAGTGGTTCACCGTGACCGAGACACGCGGGCATGTGGTCGACGGCAAGGTGGCGCACTGGCAGGTGACGCTGAAGATCGGCTTCACGCTGGAGTGAAGCGAACGGGCGCGCAGGCCCGCTAGCGCAAGTACCCCAGGTCCCGCACGTCGGAGCGCACGGCCGAGCGATCCACCCCTTGTATCGGCAGGCTCACGAGCAGTTCCAGCCGGCGGCGCAGCGAGAACAGCATCTGGATCGCGTCGTGCGCGATCTTGTCGAGGTCGCTGCCATCGGCCACGTCCGGGTAGGCCCACAGCGCCGCGTCGGGCTGGCCGGGCCATGGCGGCTGGCGGGATTCGGTGGTTGCATCCAGCGTGATGACGAAGTCTGCCGCCGCGGCATTCGCGCGCACCAGTTCGTCCCAGCTGCGCGGCGGCCGCAGCGGCACGGGGATGCTCGTGCTCTTCAATGCGGCGACGGCTGCGGGATGGAACTCGCGGGCGACGTGCCCGGGTTGACCGCAGGAAGATGCCGAGAACCGCTTCGGGTCCAGGTGCGCGAGGCACGCTTCGGCCAGGATGCTGCGTAATGAATTTCGTCGCGAGACGAAGATCACGCCAATACGTTTTTGCATGGAACCTTGACTATAGCCAAGCGTGCTGAATCCGTCCTGACCATCGCACTGCACAACGGCCGGCGAACGGTGCAGACTTGGGGGCATGGACAAGCATTTTCTGACCCCGCTTTTCGCGCCCGCCTCCATCGTGGCCTTCGTCGGCCACGCCGACGACCCGGGCGGCCAGACCCCGGCGGGCCACACGCTGCGCGAGGCCTTTCGCGCCGACCGCTTCGACGGCACATTGCGCTTTCTGGACGTGCGCACCAAGGGCACGCTCGAAGAGTTGGCCCATACCCATGCCGACCTCGCACTGATCGCGCTGGCACCGCGCGACGTGGCGGCCGCGCTTGAAATCGCGGGGCGCATCGGCTGCACGGCGGCAGCGGTTCTTTCGAGCGGCATCGGCGCGGACCAGGCTGCTCAGTGGCGCAAGATCGCGCAGCGCGAAGGGGTGCATCTGCTGGGGCCGAACTCGCTGGGCTTCCAGCGGCCGCTGCTGCATCTGAATGCGAGTGCGGCCGGCCCGCTGGCCAGGCCGGGGCCGCTCGCACTGGTGTCGCAATCGGGTGCGCTCACGGCCTCGATGCTCGACTGGGCGCGGCAGAACGGCGTCGGTTTTTCCAGCGTGGTGTCGCTGGGTCCGCACACCTCGGTCGACATTCCTCAGGTGCTCGACTTCCTCGCCAACGACCGGGCCACGCACAGCATCATCGTGTACCTCGAAGGCATTGCCGACGCGCGCCGCTTCATGAGCGCGCTGCGCTCGGCCTCGCATGCCAAGCCGGTGGTGGTGCTCAAGGCCGGCCGCAAGCCCGCGGGCAACGAGGCCGCGCAGACGCACAGCGCGGCCATCGTGGGCAGCGACGACGTGTTCGATTCCGCCTTGCGCCGCGCAGGCGCCGTGCGCGTGCGTTCCTTCGTCGAATTGTTCTCGGCCGCCAAGTGCCTGGCCTCGCGCTACCGCCCCGTGGGCAAGCGGCTTGCGGTGGTCACCAACGGCGGCGGGCCCGGTGTGCTGGCGGCCGACTGGATCAACGAGATCGGGCTCGACCTGGGCAAGCTCTCCGCGCCCGCGCAGAAAGTGCTGCAGCCCGCCCTGCCCCCGCTCGCCTCGCTGGCCGACCTGATCGACCTTTCTGAAGAGGCCTTGCCCGAGCACTACCGCGCCGCCATCGACGCAGCCTCGGCCGACAGCCAGGTCGACGGCGTGCTCGCCATCTTCTCGCCCAAGGCCGGCGCCGATGCGGCCGCCACCGCGAAAGCACTGGCCGACATTCCGCGGCCGATGAACAAGCCGCTGCTGGCCTGCTGGATGGGCGACTCTTCCGTCGGCAAGGCGCGCTCGGTGCTGGCCGAGGCAACCATTCCGAGCTTTCGCACGCCGGAAGCCGCGGTGGGCGCCTTCGGCAACATCGCGGCCTTCTACCAGAACCAGCAGCTGCTGCAGCAGACGCCGCCGCCGCTGTCGGCGCTGGCCAAGCCCGACATCGAGGGTGCGCGCCTGCTGATCGAAAGCGTGCTGGCCGAGCGGCGCCGTGTGTTGACGGAGATGGAATCGAAGTCGCTGCTGTCGTCCTTCCACATTCCGATCACGCGCACGATGCTCGCGCGCAGCGCCAGCGAGGCGATGATGATCGCGACGCAGCTTGGCTTTCCGGTGGCGCTGAAGATCGATTCGCCCGACATCCCGCACAAGTCGGACGTCGAGGGCGTCGCGCTCAACGTGATGAACGGCACCGGCGCGCGCGACACCTACATCGAGATGATGGAGCGCGTGGCCCGCCTCGCGCCCGAGGCGCGCATCAACGGCGTGACCGTGCAGAAGATGGTGCGGGCGCGGCGCGGCCGCGAGATCTACGTGGGCATGGTGACCGACGAGCCCTTCGGCCCGGTCATCGTGTTTGGCGCGGGCGGCACCATGATCGAGCTGCTGAACGACCGCGCAATGGAGCTGCCGCCGCTCAACCAGTTTCTCGCGCACCGGCTCATCGAGCGCTCGCGCGTGGCGCAGACGCTGGGCGAATGGCGCGGCGCGAGTGCCGTGAACATGGAAGCGATCGAAGACGTGCTGCTGCGCGTGTCGGAAATGGTGTGCGAGCTGCCCGAGCTGCGCGAGATGGACATCAACCCGATCATCGTGGACGAGTCGGGCGCGGTGTCTGTCGATGCGCGCATCGTGATCGGCAGCAGCACGCAGGCGGCGGCGGGCCACCTGGGCAACGGCTACCAGCATCTGGCGATCATGCCGTACCCCGCGCGCTACCGACGCGAGTGGCCCCTGCCGGGCACCGGCGGCGGCACCTACATCGTGCGGCCGGTGCACCCCAACGACGCCCAGATGCTGCAGGCGCTGGTGCAGGGCCTTTCGCCCGAGAGCCGCTGGTTTCGCTTCGTCTCGCGCTTCCACGAACTGCCGCCGTCGATGCTGTCGCGCTTCACGCTGATCGACTACGACCGCGAGATGGCGCTGGTGGCGGTGATGCTGGAGCGCAGCGTGTCGCCCGAAGGCACCGTGCTCGAGAGCGAGCACATCGTGGGCGTGTCGCGCTACGTCACCAACCCCGACCAGACCAGCTGCGAGTTCTCACTGGTGGTGGCCGACGAGTTCAGCGGCAAGGGCATCGGCTCGCGGCTGATGGAAAGCATCATCGACGTGGCGCGCGACAAGGGCCTCGCGGAAATCGACGGGCTGGTGCTGGCCAACAACCCCGACATGCTGAAGCTGGTGCGGCGGCTGGGCTTCACGGTGAAGCCCTTCCCCGAGGACCCGGACTTCAAGCTCGTGACATACATGCTGTAGGGCTCGCCTTCTCCTGGAAAGAAAAAAACGGGCCGAAGGCCCGTCGAAAAGTCGCCCGTCGAATTAAAGCGCAACCCGACTCCGACTCACCTCGAACTCAACGCCTCAGGGCCTCTCTTCTCTCTCCATCCTCCAGTTCAAAGCGCCCGCCAACCGAGTTCCGACGCGATGCGGCCAGACAAGTCGGTCAGGATCTGTTCGTATTCCGCACCGCTGAAGTTATAGGGCAGCTCCACCCGCAACTCGCTCACATGCGGCAGCACCGGGTCGCGCCGCAGGCGCTGCAGGATCTCGTCGGACGTGCCCACGAGGTCGGCCGCATACAGCGTGCGCCGCTCGCCCTGCGGCGTCAGCGTGCGTTCGACGCGGCCGGCCGCAAACTCGCGGTAGCGCTTGCGCGTGGCGGCATCTGCGCCATCGAGCGGCACGATGACGCGGCCCAGCGCCACCCTGCCCCCGCGCCCATCCACTTCGCTGGCGCGATAGCGCTCGACGAGGCCCAGCTGCGCCTGCAAAAAGTCGTCGGTGGTCTCGCCCGACAGCACATTGCCCAGCAGCAGGTTGAACGCATTGCGTCCCGCCCACTCGACCGAGCGCAGCGAACCGCCGCCGTACCAGAGCCGGTCGGTCAAGCCCTGCGCATACGGTTGAATGCGCGGCCGCACGCGACCGCCGGCCGACTCGACAAAGGTCTGCTCATCGCCGAGCAGCGTGTCCTCCAGGTTGGCCTTGAGCCGCCCGACGCGCTTGTGCGTGAAGTCGATGGTGTTCGGCGCCGCGTCGTGGAAGCGATTGCCCAACAGCGCGCCATGCAGCGGCGCGCCCGCGCTCAGGCCCACCTGCAGCCGGCCGCGCGAGAGCACGTCGACCGTGGCGAGGTCTTCGGCAAGCCGGAACGGATTCTCGTAGCCCATCTGGATCACTGCCGCGCCCAGCTCGATGCGACGCGTACGCTGCGTTGCGGCGGCCAGGAAGGTCGCGGCCGACGACACGCCGCGCTCCAGGTGCCGCTGCCGCACCCATGCACCATTGAAGCCGAGCTTCTCGCCGAATTCGAAGAGCTTCAGCGCGGCTTCGAGCCCGGTGTGCGGATCGCCCTCGGCGTAGTTGCCGGGCGCGAGGAATGCAAGATGGCGGATGCTCATGGCGCGAACTTCGGCAAACCGGGCGGGTTGGTTTCCGACTTCGGCAAAGCTTCTTCCGTGAGGCTCCAGCGCGCCAGCGCCTTGGCGTAGGTGCCGCTGCGGATCAGGCCATTGGCCGCGGTGGTCAGCGCCACCGCGAGACCGCTGCCCTTGCGCGTGGCAATGGCCACGTCCGACTTCAGCGGCCAGCCCGCGTTGACCGTGCCGACCAAACGGATCTGCCCGTTCTTCGCAGCCTCATAGGCCTGCGGCGCATTCGGATTGAAATTGGCATCGACCCGCTTGGTGACCACCGCCAGCGTGCGCGTCACATCGTCGTCGTAGTACTGGATCTCGACGGGCTTCAAACCCGCCGCAACGTTCTGCCGGTTCCATTCGAGCAGGATGCGCTCCTGGTTGGTGCCGGCGCCGGTCGTCAGCCTGAGGCCCGCGACGTCCTTCGGCTCCTTGATCGACTTGATCGCGCTGTCGGTGCGCACATAGAAGCCATGCAGGCCGAGGCGGTAGGTCGAGAAATCGAACTTCTCCTTGCGCTGCTCGGTCACGCCCACGTTGGAGATCACCGCGTCGTACTTGCCCGAGCTCAATCCCAGCGGCCAGTCGGCCCAGGCGATGGGCTGCAGGTCGAGCTTCAGGCCCAGCGCATCGGCGATGAGCAGCGCGAAGTCGGCGTCGAAGCCGACGACCGTCTTCGCGTCGGTGGCGTAGGTCGAGATGGGCGGCGCGAACGGCGCGATGGCGACGGTCAGCACGCCTTCCTTCACGAACCTGAAGCTCGGTGGAATGGCATTGACGGCCTCGGCGTCCTTGCCAGCGCGCAGGCGACTGCGCTGCTCGGGGCTGAAGTCGAACTTGTCGGCGGCCTGCGCCGCGCCGGCAACCAGCGTGAGTGCGACGAAGCTGCGGGCGATCCAGGCGCCCGGTGCGTACTTGAAAGTCATGCCCATCGCTCAGTTCTTCGGCAGGCCCGGCGGATTGGTGCGCGAGGCCTCGATGGCTTCGGAACTCAGGTTCCAGCGCGAAAGCGCCTTGGCGTAGTTGCCGTTCCTGATCTGCGCGTTCAGTGCGAGCGTGATGGCATCTGCAATGCCCGAGCCCTTGCGCGAGGTGACTGCAATCTCGGCGTTCTGCGGCCAGCCGCCAGAGAACACGCCCGCGAGCTTCGTCTTGCCGTCGCGTGCCTCATAGGCCGCGATGGCGTTCGGGCCCACGTACGCATCGGCGCGGCCCGACTGGATCGCCAGCCGCTGTACCACATCGTCGTCGTAGTACTGGATCTCGACCGGCTTCAGTCCGGCCGCCACGTTCTGCTTGTTCCAGCGCAGCAGGATCTGCTCCTGGTTGGTGCTGGCCGACACGATCACCTTCAGGCCCGCGATGTCCTTCGGCTCCTTGATGGCGCCAAGCTTGCTGTCGGACTTCACGTAGATACCGATCTGGTCGTTGCGGTAAGTGGAAAAGTCGAACTTCTCCTTGCGCTCCTCGGTCACTGTCACGTTGGACACCACCACGTCGAACTTGCCCGACTGCAGGCCCAGCGGCCAATCGGCCCAGGCGGTGGACACCAGCTCCAGCTTGCGGCCGAGGCTGTCGGCTACCAGCTGGGCGATGTCGGGGGCGTTGCCCACGGGCGTCTTCGTGTCGGTCGCATAGGCCGCGAACGGCAGGCGGCCGGTGGTCGTACCGACGACGAGCACGCCCTCCTTCTGGAACTTGAAGTCCTTCGCGAGCTTGATGGCCTCGTCGAGCTTCTGCGCGCGCGGCCGGCCGGCCTGCTCGGGGCTCAGATCGGCGGCGGGTTGCGCCAGGGCAGCCAGGGGCAGCAACGTCGCCAGAAGAGCGGACAGGATGTTTCGTCGATGGATCATGAAGAGCGATGCAGTAGAGAAAGAAAAGGAGAAGGAATCAAAGAACCTTGGCCAGGAACTCGGCCGTGCGCGGGTGCTCCGGCGCGTTGAATACCTTGTCGGGCGTACCGGTTTCGAGAATGCGGCCGCGCTCCATGAAGACGATGGTGTCGGCCACCTCGCGCGCAAAACCGATCTCGTGCGTCACGATGACCAGCGTGGTGCCCGAGCGCGCGAGCTCCTTGATGACGGCCAGCACCTCACCCACCAGCTCGGGGTCGAGCGCCGAGGTGGGCTCGTCGAAGAGCAGCACCTTGGGCTTGAGCGCGAGCGCACGGGCAATGGCCACGCGCTGCTGCTGGCCGCCGGAAAGCTGTCGCGGATAGGCATGCGTCTTGTCGCCCAGGCCCACGCGCACCAGCAGTTCGGAGGCCAGTGCCTCGGCCTCGGCGCGCGGCAGGCCGCGCACCGACACCGGCGCCTCGACGATGTTCTCCAGCACCGTGAGATGCGGGAACAGGTTGAAGTTCTGGAACACCATGCCCACATCAACGCGGCGCTTGAGGATTTCCTTCTCGTGCAGCTCGTAGAGCGTGTCCGCGTCGCGGCGGTAGCGGATGAGTTCGCCGTCGATGGCAATGAAGCCGTCGTCCACGCGCTCCAGGTGGTTGATGGCGCGCAGCAGCGTCGACTTGCCCGAGCCCGACTGGCCGAGGATGACCGTCACGCTGCCCTGCCCCACGGTGAGCGTCACGTCGTCGAGCACCTTGAGCGTGCCGAAGCTCTTCGAAACGCCGTGGATCGTGACCTCGCCGCCCTGCGTTAGCGGATCGGTCCAGCGCGGCACCTGTGCGGGGGCGTCGGCGACGACAGGCGCTCCGGCCACGGGCGCCACGGCCGGAGCCTTCGATCGCCACAGGCCGCGCACCACGCCGCCGAGCCACGAACGCGGCGGATGGCGCAGCGCGCCGCGCGAAAAATACCGCTCGATGTAATGCTGCGCCACCGACAACACCGTGAGGATGATGAGGTACCACACCGTCGCCACCATCAGCAGCGGAATCACTTCGAGGTTGCGCCGGTAGATGATCTGGATCGTGTAGAACAGCTCGGGCAGCGCCAGGATGTAGAGGTTCGACGTGCCCTTGGCCAGCCCGATGATGTCGTTGAAGGCCGTAGGCAAGATCGTGCGCATCGCCTGCGGCAGCACGATGCGCAACGACTGCCTTCCGCGCGACAGCCCCAGTGCCGCCGCCGCTTCGAGCTGCCCCTGCTCCACCGAAAGGATGCCGCCGCGCACGATCTCCGAGGCGAAGGCCGCCTGGTTCAGCGTGAGACCCAGCAACGCCGCCACGAACGGGCTGATGAGCTGCGTGGTCGGATACGAGAAGAAGGTGACGTCGGTGCCCGGAATACCCAGCGTCACGGTCTCGTAGAGGTAGCCGAGGTTGTTGATGATCAGCAGCAGCACGATCACCGGAATCGACCGGAAGATCCACGTGAACACCCATGACAGCCGCGCCAGCAGCGGCGAGCGCGAGACGCGTGCCAGCGCCAGCCCGGTGCCGAAAAAGAAGCCGAGCAGCGCGCCCAGCGCCGTCAGCAGCAGTGTGCGGCCCAGCCCTTCGAGCACCGGCTGCGCAAAGAACCATTCGGCGAACACGCCCCAGCCCCAGCGCGGGTTGGTGAGCGTCGAATGCAGCACGATGCCGATAACCGCCACGGCGAAGATGGTGCCGGCCGTGCGGGCCGGGTACTTCGCCGGCACGACGCGGAAGTGCGAGTAGTCGCCATTGGCGGGTGCCGGCGTTGGTGCCGGTGCCACGCGCTGCGGTTGAGGCGCGCGAACGGGCAAGGGGCTGCGCGACTCGGCGCCGGCGTCGAGAACGGTCGTGTTCATCGCTGTACCGCCTCGACTCGTTGCGCGGCGGGACGACCGTGAGGGCGCCCCGCGTTCAGGTGCTTCTCGAAAGGCAGCTTGCGCGGCGTTTCGGGGTCGATGGGCGGATCGAACAGCGCCGTGTAGCCATGGCCGAGGTACAGGCCCACGGCCTCGGGCTGGCGAAAGCCCGTCGTCAGGTAGATGCGCTCGTAGCCCTGGCGCAGCACCTGCGCTTCCAGCTCGGCAAGCACCTTGCTGGCCAAACCCTGCCGCCGCAGTTGGCCGTGCGTCCACACGCGCTTGAGTTCCGCTGTGCGCTCGTCATGCCGCATGAAGGCGCCGCCGCCGATAGCCACGCCGTCGCGCAGCAGCAGCACGAAGTTGCCGCCGTGCGACGGCGCAAACACCTCGGCCGGATAGCGGTCTATCTCGCGCGGCGCGCCGGGCTCGCGCAGCACGTCGCCATAGCGGCTGTCGTACTCGAACGAAAGGCCTTCGAGCAACGGCTTTGCGCGCGGGTCGAGCGGCGTGGTGTAGAGGAAGTGTTCGTTCATGCGGTTCGTCTCCGTCTCCTTGCGGTTCACTCCCATCAGGCGACCTTCTTTTTCGCTGCGGACGCGTCGTCTTGCGCGGCGTAGCGGCTCGCCTTGCGCGGCAGGCCCATGTGGTCGCGCAGCGTCTGGCCGGGCAGCTCGCGCTGGTAGCGCCCGCGCGCCTCCAGCACCGGAATCACGAACTCGATGAAGTCGTCCAGGCCCTGTCCCAGCACCGGGAACCCGAGGATGAAGCCATCGGCCGCGCCCTCGTCCACCCAGCGGATGATCTCGTCGGCGATGCGCTCGCCCGTGCCCACGAACTGCGTGCGCGGCGTGGCCACTTCCAGCGCCACTTCGCGCAGCGTCTGGCCCTTGGCCTTCGCGTTGGCCTTGATGCGGTCGGTGGTCGAGCGGAAGCTGTTGCGGCCGAGCTCGCCCAGTTCGGGGAAAGGCGCGTCCAGCGGGTACTGGCTGAAGTCGTGGTGGTCGAAGAAGCGGCCGAGGTAGGCCAGCGCCTCTTCCACGGTCAGCAGCTCGCGGATGGCGCGGTACTTGGCCTCGGCCTCTTCCTCGGTGGCCGCGACCACGGGGCCAATGCCGGGAAAGATCTTCACGTCGCCGGCCTGCCGGCCCTGCGCGACGGCGCTGGCCTTCACCTGTCGCAGGAAGGAGCGCGTGTCCTCCAGCGAAGGCGAGTGCGTGAACACGGCGTCGGCGTACTTGCCCGCGAGCCCGATGCCCGCGTCCGACGAGCCGGCCTGGAAGATCACCGGCTGGCCCTGCGGCGAGCGCTGGATGTTCAGCGGGCCCGACACTTCGAAGAATCTGCCCTTGTGGTCCAGCGTGTGCAGCTTGTCGCGGTCGAAGAAGCGGCCGCTCTCGCGGTCGCGTACGAAGGCGTCGTCGTCCCAGCTGTCCCACAGGCCCTGCGTCACGGCCAGGTACTCGTCGGCGATCTCGTAGCGCAGCGCGTGCTCGGGGTGCGCACGGCTGTAGTTCTTGGCGCTGCCTTCCAGCGGCGTGGTCACCACGTTCCAGCCCGCGCGCCCGCCGCTGATGAGGTCGAGCGAGGCGAACTGGCGCGCCACCGTGAACGGGTCGCTGTACGAGCTGGAGACGGTGCCGGCGAGGCCGATCTTCGAAGTCACGGTGGCGAGCGCCGACAGGATCGAGATCGGCTCGAAGCGGTTGAGGAAGTGCGGGATCGACTTCTCGTTGATGTAGAGCCCGTCCGCCACGAACGCAAAGGCGATGCCCGCCGCTTCGGCCTTCTGCGCGGTGCGCACATAGAAGCCGAGGTTGACGCTGGCGTCGGCCGGCCCGCCCGGGTGCTTCCAGGAGTTCATGTGGCTGCCGGCACCCTGCAGCATGACGCCGAACTTGATGTTGCTCATGACGATCGTTCTTGTGGGGTTGAAAGAAAAGGCTCAGGCCAGCGCGGGTTCGCGCGCCTTGGCGAACAGTTCGACACAGGCGTGGCGCTCGGCGAAGCCGGCCACGGGGATGTCGATGACGAACTCCTCGATGCCGTAGCGCTCGCTTAACGCGTCGAGCGCGTCGCGCACCTCTTCGCCGGTGCCGGCGATCACATGAGGGCGGCGTTCTTCGGTGCGGTAGTCGCTCACGCCGGCCTGCCGCGCGAACTCGGCGGCGGCTTCGAGGCTGGGCAGGTTGACGCTCTGGCCCGTGGGCAGGTGCACCCTAAAGCTGCGCAGCGCACCGACAAGCTCCGCGGCCTTTTCGTGCGTCTTGGCCGCGAAGGCGAAGAGCGCGAGCAACGGCGCGCGGCCCGTCTCGGCGCGGTAGGCCTCGATCGATTGCGCAAGGTTCACCGGGTCGCCATTGAAATGCCCCGCATGGACAAAGTCCCAGCCGAGGCGCGCCGCCAGCACCGCGCTTTCAGGGCTGCCGCCGAGCAGCACGCGCTGCGGTAGCTGCGGCGGATTGGGCGTGACCACCGCGCCGGCCAGCGCATGGCCGGAGGCAATGCCATCGTGCAGGAAGGCATCGAGCTCGGCCAGGCGCAGCCCGAAGTCCTCGCCCTTCGCCTTCACCGGATCGTGCAGCCATTGCAGCGCCTTGCTCGTCAGCGGCAGGCCGCCGGGCGCCTTGCCGATGCCTAGGTCCACGCGCCCCGGTGCCAGCGAGGCCAGCACGCGGAAGGTCTCGGCCACCTTGAACGGGCTGTAGTGCTGCAGCATGACACCGCCCGTGCCCACGCGGATTCGCGAGGTCTTCGCGAGCACGTGCGCGGCCAGCACCTCGGGGGCGGAGCCCGCGTAGTTCCTGTTGCCGTGATGCTCGGCGAGCCAGTAGCGGCGGTAGCCCAGCCGCTCCGCGCTTTGCGCGAGCGCAATGGTGTGCTGGAACGCTTGAGTGGCGTCGGCGCCTTCTGGGATCAGGCTCTTGTCGAGCAGGGACAGCGAGTAGGACACGGTATGCGGCGAAAGACGCCTCGGAAAGAATTGCTGCAAATTCTCAGAGGCATCGTGCGCACCGTTTGCGCTGAATTTCTATATCGATATTTGCTGAATGCTCAGTCGCGCACCTGGGACAGGATCGACTGCGCGGCCTCGCGCGCGCTGAGGGTTGCGGTATCGATGACAAGGCGTTGGGTGGTCCAGGGCGCGTAGTCGTGGCGTTGCACCGAGGCCCACGTCGGCGGCACGAGGCCCGGCACGTCGACGCTGCGCTGCTCGACGCGGCGCCGATGTTCAGCAATATCGGAGCACACGATCTCGACCTCGACGATGCGCGATGCAGTATCTGCCGCGACGGTGCGCCAGGCCTCGCGCGTCACCGGCAAGGGATTCACGCAGTCGGCCACAACCGCCTGCCCCAGGGAAAGATTGGCACGGGCCAGGTCATAGGCCACGATGTAGCCGGCCGGCCCCACGTCACCGGCCAGCACCCTGGCCGACCGCAGCGCTTGCTCGATGGTGTCGATGCGCAGGTAGACGGCCGGCACGAGTTCGGCGATCTCGCGCGCGATGGTGGTCTTGCCCGTGCCCGGCAGACCACCCAGGACGATCAGCATCTTCTCTTGTCTCCAGGTTCATGGCCCTGGCGCCAAGTTCACCACGAATGCGGCAGCAAGGCCAGCACCGCGGCCGCATGCAGCCGCCGCAGCGCCCGCACAGGCATATAGCCATGTGGCGCCCGGCGCGCCACTTCGCGTGCCGAGCGCGGCGGAATGCGCCAGGCAGTGGCTGTCAGGGCAAGAACTTTGCGGCCCTGGGCCGACGGAGAAAGATGAAAGGTACGCAGTGGCATGGCAATGGTCGAACGAACGCTTCGGCCGATTCTGTGTAATGCCACCGCTTTTCCAAAGACAGATTCCAAGTTACCTGATGAGGTTCGCGATGGAGGGGCGTGAGCGGGCTGTGGTTCGGGTTCGGACTTCGGGCGAACCGGTAGAGTTGCGCCGTTCCATCGCACAGCTTTTCTCCCGAATGAAAAACCTCACCATTGCCCCCGCCACGCCTGAAGAAGTCCGCTCCGGCGAGCTCGGCCTCAAGCTGCGCCACTACAACTATGGCTTCGTCGGCGAGTACCCCGAACAGCAGTACATCCGCCTCAACGCAAGGGACGAGAACGGCCGCCTCCTCGGTGGACTGCGCGGCTTCGTGTTTCTCTACTGGCTCAACATCGAAGTGCTCTTCGTCGAAGAAGACGCGCGAGGCTCGGGCCTTGGCAGCCGCCTGCTGGCCGAGGCCGAGCAGCAAGCCATCGCGCTGGGTGCGAAGAACGCAAAGCTGGACACCTTCGAGTGGCAGGCGCGCCCGTTCTACCTGAAGCACGGCTACGAGGAGTTCGCCCGCATCGACGATTACGCGCCCGGTTTCTACCTGGCGTACATGAAGAAGTCGCTGCTGCGCTGAAGCGGCCTACTTCGGCGCCGGCTTCCTCGCCCCGACCGCATGGCTCTCCAGCCCTTCCTTCGGCAACAGCAACGCCAGCGCGACCACACCCAGGCTCACGGCCAGCATCGCCACGAAGGTGAGATGCAGCGAACCGCCCAGCGCCAGGCGAATGCCCGCATCATTGGCCGCCGAACCCTGCACGCCCTGCAGCAGCAGGCGCAGCTGGTCGTCGGTGAACATCGGGCTGCCATCCCCTCGCGTCAGCCCGAAATTGAAGACCGCGCCGAAGAAGGCCGCGCCCAGCGCACTGCCGAGGTTGCGCGAGAACACGTTCGAGGCCGTGGCGATGCCGCGCTGCGCGAGATCGACGCCTTCCTGGATGAGGATGAGCGAGCTCAGGCTCATCACGCCCATGCCCAGGCCGATGACGAAAGAGCCGATGGCGGGCAGCACCGGCGAGCTGCCTGACGCGAGCAGGACGAAGGCCGAGGTGCCCACCGGAATCAGCGCTGCACCGACCACCACCATGCGCCACAGGCCAATGCGATGGAAGGTGCGCGAGGTCAGCGTCGCGCCGATGGGCCAGCCGAGCATCACCATCGTGAGCGTGAGGCCGGCCGTGACCGACGAGCGCTCGAGCACCACCTGCACGTACATCGGCAGGAAGGTCGTGATGCCGATCAGCACCATGCCGGCCAGCATTGCCGCTCCGTTGACGGCGGCGATCATCCGCGCGCCCCAGAGCTTCAGCGACACCATCGGGTCGGTCGCACGGCGCTCCTGCGCGATGAACAGCACGAGCGTGACGACGAACAACCCGGCCCACGCGAGTGCCACGCCCGAATTGCCGACGCCGAATTCCGTCAGCGCGATCATCAGCGCCGCGATGCCGATGGTGAACAGCACCGCGCCCACCATGTCGATGGACGAGCGGCGCACCGTCGGCGCTTCGTGCAGGAAGAGCCAGAAGCCAGCCGCCGCCGCCAGGCCGATGGGCACGTTGACCCAGAAGATCCAGGCCCAGGACAGCTTCTGCACGATCAGCGCGCCGATCATCGGTCCCACCACAGCCGACACGGCCCAGACGCTCGCAAGCCAGCCCTGCACCTTGCCGCGTTCGCGCACCGGATAGAGATCGCCCACGATGGTGAGCGCCACCGGCTGGATGGCGCCCGCGCCGATGCCCTGGATGAGCCGGAAGCAGATCATGGCCGGCATCGACCATGCGAAGCCCGCCAGCACCGAGCCGAGGACGAAGACGGCGATGCCCACGAACATGATGGGCTTGCGGCCGTACAGGTCCGAGAGCTTGCCGAATACCACGGTCATCGCGGTCTGCGCCAGCAGGAAGGAGGCGAACACCCAGCTGTACAGATGCAGTCCGCCCAGTTCGGAGGCGATCTGCGGCATGACGGTGGAGACGATGGTGGCTTCGATGGCCACCATCGCCATGGAGGCCATGATCGAGGCGATGACGAGGGGGCGGTTTGTTGTTCTGCTGGTGGAGGTCATGAGCCGTGCATGCTATAGACGGCTTGAGCCCTTGTCCGGCGCTCAAGCTCTAGGGGCTTCCGAACGAGGTGCCGTCGTAGATAGAGCGGCGCGACCACGGCAGCGTGTTCGCCGGCCGCCCGGCCTTGCGGCCCACGATCTGGTAGATGGCCACATCGTCGTTCTCGAAGGCATAGGCGCAGCCCGCGAGGTAGATGCGCCAGATGCGGAATTTTTCTTCGTCGACGAATGCGTGCGCCTTCTCGCTGTTGGCTTCGTAGGCGTCGCTCCAGCAGCGCAGCGTTTGCACATAGTGGCGGCGCAGGTTCTCCACGTCGAAGGCTTCGAGGCCGCCCTGCTGCATCGCCTGCAATGCCAGGCTGATGTGCGGCAGCTCGCCGTTGGGGAATACGTAGCGGTCGATGAAGTCGCCGCCGCCGTACGACACGCCGCCGCCAGCGGGATCGGACGAGGTGATGCCGTGGTTCATCACCACGCCGTCGTCTGCAAGCAGCTCCTGCATGCGCCTGAAGTACGCGGGCAGGTTCCTGCGGCCCACGTGCTCGAACATGCCGACGCTGGTAATGCGGTCGAACCGGCCGGTCACGTCGCGGTAGTCCTGCAGGCGGATCTCGATGCGGTCCTGCAGGCCGGCGGCCTTCACGCGTTCGGTCGCCAGCTCCAGCTGGTTCCGGGAGAGCGTCACCCCCACGCAGCGCGCGCCGAACTTCTGCGCCGCGCGGATCGCCAGCGCGCCCCAGCCGCAGCCGATGTCGAGCAGGGTCTGCCCCGGCTTGAGTTCGATCTTGGTGAGGATGTGGTCTATCTTCTTCAGTTGCGCAGTGGCAAGGTCTTCGTCGCCGTTCTCGAAGTAGGCGCATGAATAGACCATGTTCGGATCGAGCCACAGCCTATAGAACTCGTTGGAGACGTCGTAGTGGTACTGGACGGACTTCCTGTCCGCCGATTTCGTGTGCGCGAAATAGCGCGCCATGTTCCGCACCGCCCCGCCATGCTTGTCGATTGAGGTCCTGGCGAGGCCGTAGGCGATGTCGATGACGTCGCTGAGCTTGCCCTCGATGTCGATCTTGCTCTTGACGTAGGCCTCGCCGAGGTTGTCGAGTGTGGGATGCAGCATCAGCGGCAGCGCGGCGGGCGACTTCAAATGCAGCGTGACCGAAGGCCCGCTGAAGGTGCCGAAGTCGTAGGACTGACCGTCCCACAAGGTAAGCCGCACAGGCAGGTTGGCGCGTTCGCGGACCACGTCGCTCCATCGTGCCAGCTTCTTTTGCCAAAGCATGCATTACTCCGTGTTGCTGCAGCGAACAAAACGATAGCGGAGTTCCGCGAAACCTGCATGGCAGCGGCGGCGCAGGAAATTGCAGCAAGTGCTACAGGGCTGCGCCTGTTCTTGCGGCGCTGGCGTCGCCTGCTGGTGCGTCGCTCGCCTCGACGAAGATCCGCTCCGTGCGCTCGGTGGTCAGACTCAGGCCGCTTCCATCGACGCGGCACCCATCGCGTCGTTGCCCGCCTCGCCGAGCCAGCGGCGCTTGTCGCGCAGCGGCGGCGCGCCGAACATGCGGCCGTACTCGCGCGCGAACTGCGACGGGCTTTCGTAGCCCACGTTGTGCGCGGCGCTCGCCACGTCGGCGCCGGCGATCAGCATCTGCCGGCGCGCCTCCTGCAGGCGCAGCTGCTTCTGGTATTGCAGCGGGCTCATCGCGGTGACGGCCTTGAAGTGGTGGTGGAACGACGACACGCTCATGTGCACCGCCCGCGCCATGTCTTCCACCCGCAGCGACTGCGCGTAGTTGACGCGCAGCGCGCTGATGGCTTTCGCGATGCGCTGGGTGTGGCTGTCCTGCAGCGCGATCTGCCGCAGCCGCGCGCCCTCGCCGTTGACCAGCAGGCGGTACATGATCTCGCGCTTGATGAGCGGCGCCATGATCGGCACGTCTTCCGGCGTATCGAGCAGCCGCAGCAGGCGCAGCACGGGCTCGAGCACCGGCATCGCGATGCGGTTGACGTACATGCCGCGCGAGGCTGGCGCATTGGCCTTGGCGGGCAGCTTCTCGTCGCCGATGAGCTCGCCGATCTCGTCGAGGGCCAGTTCCAGCCGCACGCCGAGGTAAGGCTCCTTCTCGCTCGTCACGCACACCTGGCCGCACACTGGCAGGTCGACCGAGGTGACGAGGTAGTGCATCGGGTCGTACACGTAGATGTCGTCGCCCACGATGATCCGCTTGGAGCCCTGCGCGATCAGGCCCAGCGCCGGAGATGCGAAGGCGTGCTTGGGACCTTCGGGCTTGCTGATGCAGAACACCTGCAGGCCGGGCACGGCGGTGATGACGGTGCCGTCCTGCCCGCGCGTGATGTGTTCGATCAGCGCCACCAGTTCCTTGCGGGCTTCGTCGAGTTCGGGCTCCAGCGGCATCGGCTGGGCGATGACGGCGGCGATTTCGGGTGTTTCGTCGGACATGTTCGAGGCCTTGTCATGGTTGGGGGCCAAAGGGGCGGCCACCATGGAGGAATGAGCGGTTCGAAGCTTAGCGCTCCTCCATCGGATTCGCACGCGCCACGCGGGAGGTCTGGAGAATCAGGCAAATACTTTGCAGGAACGCGCTCGCCATGGGCCGGGCGCCGGCCGGATACTTTTCTGCAGTCGCCCGGGCTTGTCGGCCCCTTTCGGCGGCTGCTTCCAACGCAAAGGAACCTCTGCATGCAATACCGCAAATTCGGCCGCACCGGCCTCCTGGTTTCCGAACTGTGCCTCGGCACCATGACCTTCGGCGGCTCCTCCGGCATCTGGGGCCAGATCGGCAACCTGCAGCAGTCGGAGGCCGAAGGGCTGGTCGGCCGCGCGCTCGACGCCGGCATCAACTTCATCGACACGGCGGACGTGTACTCCGAAGGGCAGTCGGAAGTCATCACCGGCCAGGCACTGAAGAACCTCAAGGTGCCGCGCGACAGCTTCGTGCTGGCCACCAAGGTGCTCGGCGAAACCGGCAGCAAGGGCGTCAACTCGGCGGGCGCCTCGCGTTTTCACATCATGGATGGCGTCAAGGCCAGCCTGCAGCGCCTGCAGCTCGACCACATCGACCTGTACCAGATCCACGGCTTCGACCCCATCACGCCCATCGAGGAAACCGTGCACGCGCTCGACAACCTCGTGCGCCAGGGCCACGTGCGCTACGTGGGCGTGTCGAACTGGGCGGCCTGGCAGATCGCGAAGGCGCTGGGCATCGCCGAGCGCGACCGGCTCGCGCGCTTCGAGTCGCTGCAGGCCTACTACACCATCGCCGGGCGCGACCTGGAACGCGAGCTGGCGCCCATGCTGCGCAGCGAGAACGTCGGCCTGATGGTCTGGAGTCCGCTCGCGGGCGGTCTGCTGAGCGGCAAGTACGGCCGCGACACGCAGGCGGAAAAAGGCAGCCGCCGCACCACCTTCGACTTTCCGCCGGTGAACGTCGAGCGTGCCTACGACTGCATCGACGTGATGCGCGAGCTGGCCGAAGCGCGCAAGGTGTCGGTCGCACAGATCGCACTGGCGTGGCTGCTGCACCAGCAGGTGGTGACCAGCGTGATCGTCGGTGCCAAGCGCGCCGAGCAGCTGGACGACAACATCGCCGCCACGGCCATCAAGCTCACGGGCGACGAACTGGCCGCGCTGGACAAGGTGAGCGCGCTGCCGGCCGAGTACCCGGGCTGGATGCTGGAGCGCCAGGGCGGCGTGCGAGCCAAGCGGCTCGTCGAATCAGGCCAGCGCGGCTGATTCCTCCGCCGCGGCACGGCGCGCGGCATGGGCCGCCGTCGCGCGCAGTGCACGCAAGTCGATGTGGCGGGCTGCCTGCGCGGCACTGGGGTGTTGCAGATGCGGCACCACGCCGAGCAGCGGCGTGCCGAGCCGGGCACGCAGCGTCTGCAGGTTGGCCTGCGGCGCCAGCATCGAGGGATCGACAACGCTCGCCACCCAGCCCGCCAGCACGAGGCCACGCGCGCGAACCGCCTCGGCGCTCAGCAGCGCATGGTTGAGGCAACCCAGCCGCAGGCCGACCACGAGGATCACGGGCAGGCCCAGCGCCACGGCGAGGTCGGCGCTGTCGAGGTCGTCGCCGAACGGCACGCAGAAGCCACCCACGCCTTCGACCACCACGGCATCGGCGCGCGCCGAGAGTTCCGCGAAGGCCGAGAGCATCGGCAGTAGCGAGATGTGCACGCCCTCTTCCCTGGCCGCCAGATGCGGCGACATCGGCGCGCGCAGCAGGTACGGGCAGCGCTGCGACAGCGGCGCATCGACGTTGCCTGCCGCGTGCAGCTGCTCCACGTCTTCGTTGCGCCATTCGCCATCGCTCTCTTCAAGGCCGGCCGCCACCGGTTTCATGCCGACCGCGCGCAGGCCGGAGCCGGCCAGCAGGCTCAGCATGGCGCTGCTGACCAGTGTCTTGCCGATGCCCGTGTCGGTGCCGGTGACGAACCAGTTCATGCGGCCTCCTTCCAGGGCTGCGCCAGTGCAGTGCCCAATGCATCGACGAGCCGGGCGACGTCGGCTTCGCCGTGGCTGGCCGACAGCGCAATGCGCAGCCGCGCGGTGCCGGCGGGCACGGTCGGCGGGCGGATCGCGCCGACGCGCAGGCCGCGCGCATCGAGCTGCGCCATGGTGCGCATTGCGCGCGCGTTGTCGCCGACGATCAGCGGCTGGATCGCGGTGGGCGACTCGGGCAGCCATGCGCTGCCGTCTGTTGGCAGCACAGCGGTCAGGCCCCGGCGCAATTGCGCGATGCGTTCCCGCAGCCGTGAACGGCGTTCGGCGCCCTCCTCGCCCTCGATCAGCGCCAGGCTCGCGAGCAGCGCGTGCGCGACGGCCGGCGGTGCGGCCGTGGTGAAGATGTACGGCCGCGCGCGCTGCACCAGGTAGTCGACGACGGTGCGATGCGCCGCCACGAACGCGCCCGACACGCCTGCGGCCTTGCCCAGCGTGCCGATCAGCACCAGCCGCTCTGAGCGCAGCCCCATGGCTTCGAGCACGCCGCGCCCCGTGGCGCCCAGCACGCCGAAACCGTGCGCGTCGTCGATCACCAGCCAGGCATCGTGCCGCTCGGCCAGCGCGAGCAGTTCGGCCACGGGGGCGATGTGGCCGTCCATGCTGAACACCGCATCGCTGACGATGAGCTTCACCGGCGCGTCGCAGGCGGCGAGCTGCGCGTCGAGCGCGGCCACGTCGCAGTGCGGATACCGCTCGACGCGCGCCTTGGCCAGCCTCGCGCCATCGATCAGCGAGGCGTGGTTGAGTGCTTCCGAGAAGATGACCGCCTCGGCGCCGCCGAGCGCCGACAGCACGGCGAGGTTGGCCATGTAGCCCGTGCAGAAGAACAGGCTCTGCGCTTCGGGGATGAAAGGTGCCATCCACTCGGCGAGCCGCTCCTCGAGTTGCGCGTGAGCGCGCGAGTGGCCAAGGATCAGGTGCGAACCGCCGCTGCCTGTGCCGTACAGCGCAGCACCCTCGGCCCATGCCGCGGCCAATGCCGGGTGCGCGGCAAGACCGAGGTAGTCGTTGCTGCTGAAGCCGAGCATGGTGCGCGGCGCGGTGGCGCCGGCCAGCGTGAGGACCTGTTCGGGCGCGCAGGCGGTTTCGGCGATCTGCCGGCGGCGGCGCAGCGACTGCGCATCGAGCGCGTGGATCTCGCCCTGCAGGCGGTCAAGCAAGCGCGACATCGCGGGCTCCTTCTTCCTGGTTCGTGGCCATGACGGCTTTCAGCGTGGCCAGCGTGCCGTCGATCAGCTGATCGATCTCGGCATCGCCGATCGTGTACGGCGGCATGAGGTACACGGTGTTGCCGATCGGCCGCATCAGCAGCCCGTGCGTGCGCGCCGCCAGGTGAAAGCGTTCGGCGAAACGCGCGCCCGGCTCGCGCACGTCGAAGGCCGTGATCATTCCGCGCTGCCGCAGATGATCGACCGCCTGCCCTGCAAGCCCCTCGCGCAGGTGCCGCAGCAGGCGCGCGGCACGGCCGCGGTTGCGTTGCAGCGCATCCTCGCTCTCGAAAAGATCCAGCGTGGCAATCGCCGCGCGGCAGGCCAGTGCATTGCCGGTGTAGGAATGCGAATGCAGGAAGCTGCGCGCCGCGTCGTCGTCGACGAAGCCTTCGTAGATGGCGTCGCGCGTCATCACCAGCGCCAGCGGCAGGTAGCCGCCGCTGATGCCTTTCGAGAGGCACAGGAAGTCGGGCCAGATGCCGGCCTGCTCGCACGCGAAGAAGCTGCCGGTTCGCCCGCAGCCCACCGCGATCTCGTCGGCGATGAGGTGCACCCCATGGCGATCGCACAGGGCGCGCAGCCGACGCAGGTACTCGGGGTCGTGCATCGCCATGCCGGTGGCGCATTGCACCAGCGGCTCGACGATCACTGCGGCGATGGTGTCGTGCTGCTCGGCCAGCAGCGTTTCGAGTTCGGCGGCGGCGCGGCGCGCGACGGCGGCCGCGTCCTCGCCGGGCCGGGCATTGCGCGCATCCGGCGAGGCGACGAGGTGTGCATCAGCGAGCAAGGGCGCATAGGCATCGCGGAATACCGGCACGTCGGTCACATGCAAGGCGCCGAGCGTCTCGCCGTGGTAGCCCTGCCTGAGCGCCACGAAGCGCCGTTTGCCGCCGCGCCCGGCGTTGCGCCATGCGTGGAAGCTCATCTTCAGCGCGATCTCCACGGCCGAGGCGCCGTCGGACGCGTAGAAGCAATGGCCGAGCGCGTGGCCCGTCAGCGCGGACAGGCGCTCGGCGAGTTCCACCGCCGGCGCGTGCGTGCAGCCCGCGAGCATCACGTGCGACAGCTTGTCGAGCTGGTCCTTGAGCGCGGCGTTGATCGCCGGATGCGCATGGCCGAAGAGGTTGACCCACCACGAGCTGGTGGCATCCATGTAGCGGCGGCCTTCGGCGTCGAAGAGCCACACGCCGTCGCCGTGCGCAATGGGCAGGGGCGGCACCGCTTCGAGGCGGATGCTCTGCGTGCAGGGATGCCAGACATGGCGCCGGCTGCGTTGCTGCCAGCGCGCATTGGCATCGGAGCCAGGGGAAGAAGCTGTGGTGATGGGCACTCGCGCGGTCCTTTCGTGAAGGGCAAGGCGCGGGATCGTATCGACGCGTCGAAGGCGCGGCAAACGACGAAAACGGCGGTGGAATGGCCGCCGGTTGCCCGATCTTGGGCGGCATAGAAGCCGTGTTCGGCGCAGCGTCGCCGAACAAGCCGGCAACCCGCGTTCACCGCCGGGTGGCGGGAAATCGCAAGTCGTCCGGCTGGCGCCAGAAACAGGTCAGGAATGTCCGGTTTTCACGGCTTTCCGAAGAGAAATCCGATTTTCGGACATGCCCGATGGCTGATTTCAGCGGGCCGCCGGAACTCGCACGTTCAGGCCATGTTCCTCTTCACTGCGCTCAGCCGCGCTTTTCGGCGTTGCGCTTGCGCGTGGCGGCGGCCTTCTTCGCCGAGGCCGAGCGTTCGGCGGCGGTGCGGTGGGCAGCGGCAGCGCCGCCCAGGCGTCCGCCCTTGCGCGAGGGGGCGCGGTTCTCCGCCTTGCCCCGGCCCGAACCCGACTTCTTGCCGCCGCCTGTCTCGGCGTTCACCGTGGCCCAGGCGCGGCGCTCGGCCTCGCCCTTGCCCACACCGCGGTGCTCGTAGCCCTCTTCGATGTGTTCGGCCTTTCGCTTCTGCTTGTCCGTGTAGGACGACTTGTCGCCTCTTGGCATGGCATTGCTCCTGCGGGTTGAGAAGCCCCCATGCTGGGCGCACGGCGCGCGCAAGGGGTAAGAAGACGCACGCGCTGCGCGTCAGCGAAGTCTGTCTTCCGACCCATGGCGTAGATCGGCCGCTGCCGCGCGGCTTGGACGACGTACGGGGTCGGTCCATTCCCACAGGCATCCTGCATCGGCCGCAGGACAAATGAATGTCTTGTCCACCCCTATCCAGGAAGCCCCATGACGAGCCACAGGCAGCACCCGAAACACAACCCCGACACCATCACCACCGACGAGCACGACACCGTGCCCACGCAGCACAACAAGGCGGGCAATCAGCCCGCCACGCCAAGGAACGAGCCGCGCCGCACGCCGGAAAGCCGGCACGACCGCGAGAGTCACGTCGGCGGAAGCAACCAGCTGCAGGCGCGCCGCGGCGGCGGCACGCGATGACAGCCGCGATCACGGCCCGGGCGATCTTCTTCGCGTGCGCAGCGTGATCGAATAGCGCAATGCCTCGGTCGGCGCGATGGCGTGCTGCCACTCCCAGCGTGCCGGGCCATGCAGCATGTAGATCGAGCGCGGCTCGACAAGAAATTCCAGCGAGCTCGGTCGCGAGGCCGCCGCGCCGGGCACATACGGCCTGAACTGCATGACCGCATCGCCGAACAGCGAGATGCCGACGATGTCCTCGAAGTCCGGTACGTCGCGGTGCCAGCCCAGCGGCGTGCCGGGCCGGTATTCGGCGATGAGCATGTGGGTGAGGTCTTCGGGCGCGATGCCGGCCCATGCGGCCGCCTTCGCCCGCAATGGGTGCAATGCCTCGGGCAGCGGCGGGCCGGGCTTGAGGCGGTTGGTGTCGAAGTCGTAGCTGCCGCCGAAGCTGGTGCCGCGCCGCCGCGCCGTGTATTCCTTGCAGCGCATCTCCCTGAGCGGCAGGCCCTGGACGATGTGCAGCAACGCGGCCTCTTCTTCGGGCGACAGGAACCCGCTTTCGTAGCGCAGCCCCTCGATGGCGGCCACGGGCGCCTCGCCGAACAGGTCGGGCTGGCCGGCGTGTTCGAGGCGTCTAGCGGCGCGCATCTTCTTCATGGCCTCCGCCCAGTTGCACATGCCACCAGCGCGGCAGCAGCTCCCGGATTTCTGCACGCGCGAAGCGGTCGTCGAGCAGGTGGAGCACGCCACGGTCCTGCTCGGTGCGGATCACGCGGCCGGCCGCCTGCACCACCTTCTGCAGGCCCGGGTAGAGGTAGGTGTACTCGTAGCCCTTGCCGAAGCGCGTCTGCATGCGCTCGCGCGTGATCTCGTTGAGTTCGTTGTACTGCGGCAGACCCAGGCTGGCCACGAAGGCGCCGATCAGTCGGCTGCCCGGCAGGTCGATGCCCTCGCCGAACGCGCCGCCGAGCACCGCGAAGCCGATGCCCTGCCCGCCCTCTTCGAAGCGCGCGATGAAGCCGTGGCGGTCAGCCTCGCGCATGCCGCGCGTCTGCGTCCATACCGGCACGCCAGGATGCCGAAGCGAGAAGGCGGCACAAGCTTTCTCGAGGTAGTCGAAGCTGCTGAAGAAGGCCAGGTAGTTGCCGGGCAGTCGCTCGAACTGTGCGCCGATGATGTCCGCCACGTTGCGCAGCGACCCCGCGCGGTCGCGGAAGCGCGTCGACACATGCATCGCCACCTCGACGCGCAGCTGTTGGCTGTTGAAGGGCGATGCCACGTCGAGCAACGCGGTGCCTTCGGGCAGGCCGAGCGCATCGCGGTAGAACTCGAACGGCGACAACGTGCCCGAGAAGCAGGTGACCGACACCGCATCGCCGAAGCGCGCCTCCAGGAATGGCGCGGGCACGAGGTTGCGGATGGCGAGCCCGCGATCCTGCTGCGCCGCGCCCAGCGTGCGCTCGAACACCGAGTGGTCGCCGAAGGCCTCGGCCAGCCGGGCGAAGTGCAGCGCGTCGAAGAAGAAGCGCTGCAGCGGCCCTTGCGACGCATCGGGCGTGGCGGCGAAGTACTCGGCCATGGCAGTGTTGGCGGCCTGCAGGGTGCGCAGGAAGCGCTCGGGAATCTCGTCGCCGGTTTCGTAGTCGGCCACCTGGGCCTGCTGCACCGTGTCCCATTCGCGGAACAGCCGGGCCAGCGGACCGCGCAGCGCGGCCGGCGCGACTCGGTGCGCCTCTTCGAGCGCCGCGCCTTCGAGCTGCGCGGTGTACATGCCGCGCGAGCGCTCCAGCAGGTTGTGGGCCTCGTCCACCAGCACGGCCACGCGCCAGTCGGCGTCGCGCATGGTGGCGTAGAGGAAGGCGCTGCTGTCGAAGTAATAGTTGTAGTCGCCGACGATGGCGTCGGCCCAGTGCGCCATTTCCTGCGCGAGGAAATAGGGGCACACCTCGTGCGCGAGCGCGATGTGGCGCAAAGCTTCGCGGTCGAGCCACGCCACCTGCGCGGCCTGCTCGCGTGCGGCTGGCAGGCGGTCGTAGAAGCCCTTGGCGAGCGGGCACGCATCGCCGTGGCACGCGCGGTCGGGGTATTCGCAGACCTTCTCGCGGGCGGCGAGTTCGAGCACGCGAAGCCGGCCCTGGCCCTGCCCCCTGTCGAGCACGCGCAGCGCGTCTAGCGCCACCGGGCGGCCGGAGGTTTTGGCGGTGAGGAAGAACACCTTGTCGATCCTGCGCGCGGCGCGGGCCTTGAGCAGCGGGAAGATGGTGGCCAACGTCTTGCCGATGCCCGTGGGCGCCTGCGTCATGAGGCAGCGCCCGCCCATCGCCGCGCGGTAGACGGCTTCGGCCAGTTCGCGCTGGCCCGTGCGGAAGTTGCGATGCGGAAATTCGAGCTGGGCCAATGTTTCGTCGAGCGCGGCGCGGTGCCCGGCTTCGCTCGCGGCCCAGGCGCTGTAACGGCCGCACAGCAGCTCGAAATGCTCCCGCAGCGCTTCGCGGGTGTGATGCTCTTCGAGCACGGTCTCGTCGCCGGTGGCGAGGTCGAGGTACACCAGCGCCACCGTCATTTCGTCGTGGCCGTTCAGCTCGCACAGCATCCAGCCGTAGGTGCGGGCCTGCGCCCAGTGCAGCGCGCGGTGGTTGCCGCGGATGGCGTCGAAGTCGCCGCGGAAGGTTTTTATCTCTTCGACGCGGGCCTTGCGCGCTTCGTAGCCGTCGGCCCGGCCGCGCACGCGGACTGAACCGCAAGTGGCTTCGAGCCCGACTTCGCAGGCGTAGTGCTCGGGATCGCGCCGGTGCTGCACCAGCGCGTGGCCTGCCATGCCTTCGAGCGCGCTGGGCGCGGGCACGAACCGCAGGTCGAGGTCGCCCGCCTTCGCACCGAAGGCGCACAGGGCCTTGACGGAAACGACATGTGCGGCAACGGTGGCCGCATCGTTCTGCGGGTTGGAGGGTGTGGCGCCCATCTGGCAATGCTGTATGAATTCACAGTATAGCCACAGGGTGCCGACGATAAGGCTTCCTCGCCCGCGTCAAAATTGCGACGGGCCCTTCTCCGACAGGGTCCCCCCGATTTATCGGCAAGACTCGATAGGTTTTGCTTACAAATGCGCCTGATGAAAACTCCCACCGCGATCGACCCCGACCACTTCGAGCGTCTGCTGAGCCGCAACCTCAAGCTCCCGCTGATCGGCGGCGTGTTCGGTGCGGTGGTGTTCGTCGGGCTGATCCTCTTCCTGCTGTCGACCATCGGCTGGGTCGAGCACACCGACCGCGTCACCCGTGTCGCCAGCGAGCTGCAGCACCAGAGCGTCGACATGGAGACCGGCATGCGCGGCTTCCTTCTCACCGGCGACGACGGCTTCCTGGAGCCCTACCAGAGCGCCCTGCCCCGCATCAACGGCGACACGGCCACGCTGCGCAAGCTGGTGTCGGACAACCGCCAGCAGGTGGAACGCGTCGACCGCATCGCCGCCATCCAGAGCAACTGGAACGAGCTGGCCGCCCAGCTGATCGCCGCGCGCCGTGCCGGCCCGGACCCCCAGCTCGAGGTGCGCCTGGGCCAGGGCAAGCGGCTGGCCGACGCCATGCGCGCCGAGTTCACGGCGTTCATGGAAACCGAGCAGACCCTGCGCTTCCAGCGCAACAACGACGCCAACCGCACCGCATGGTGGGTGGTCGGCCTGTTCCTCTTGTTCACGCTGGTCATCACCGGGCTGGCGGCCTACTTCGGGCGGCGCCAGCTGGTGCTGCTGTCCGACAGCTACGACGTGGTGCTGAAGGAGCAGGCCGAGCACGCGGACAGGCTCGCCCAGGAGGCCTGGCTGCGCAGCGCACAGACCGAGCTGGTGGGAGAACTTGTAGGCGAACTCAGCGCGCCGGACATGGGCCGCAAGATCCTCGCGTTCTTCTCGCGCTACCTGGGCACCTCGGTCGGCGCGATGTATGTGCGCGAGCGCCACGGTCCGCTGCGTCGGGCGGCGAGCTATGGCTTTTCGAGTTCGGCCGAGGCGATGCCGCAGGTCTTTTCCCCCACCGAGAGCCTGGTGGGCCAGGCCGCGGCCGAGCGGCGCCGCATGCTGCTCGACCCGGTCGATGCCGACTACCTGAAGGTCAATTCGGGCCTCGGTGAAATGTCGCCCAAGGCCGTGCTGCTGGTGCCCGTTGCCAGCGCCGGCATGGTCAACGGCGTGGTCGAGCTCGGCCTGCCCGGCCCCCTGGACGAGCGCGGCAGCCAGCTGATCGACACGGTGGCCGACGACATCGGCAGCTCGCTGGCGGCGGCGCGCTACCGCGAGCAGCTGCAGGACGTTCTCGCCCAGACCCAGCAGCTCAACGAGGAACTCCAGGTGCAGCAGGAAGAACTGCGCACCGCCAACGAAGAGCTCGAAGAACAGTCGCGCGCCCTGCATGCCTCGCAGGCGATGCTGGAGAACCAGCAGGCCGAACTGGAGCAGACCAACAGCCAGCTCTCCGAGCGCACCGAGGCGCTGGACCAGCGCAACACCGCGCTGCGCCGCGTGCAGCGCGACCTGGAAGACCGCGCCGACGAACTGCAGCGCGCGAGCCGCTACAAGTCGGAGTTCCTCGCCAACATGTCGCACGAGCTGCGCACGCCGCTCAACAGCGCGCTCATCCTCGCCAAGCTGCTGGGCGACAACCCGCAGGGCAACCTCACGCTGGAGCAGGTGAAGTTCGCGGAGTCGATCTACTCGTCGGGCAACGACCTGCTGGTGCTGATCAACGACATCCTCGACATCGCGAAGGTCGAGGCCGGCAAGCTCGAAGTAGTGCCCGAAGACGTCGCGCTCGCCAAGCTGGCCCGCAGCCTCGAGAGCACCTTCGGCCCGCTGGCGATGCAGAAGAACCTGGGCTTCCGGCTCGAGGTGCGGCCCGACGCGCCGGCCTCGCTGGTCACCGACCGGCACCGGGTCGAGCAGATCCTCAAGAACCTGCTGTCGAATGCGCTCAAGTTCACCGACAGCGGCGAAGTGGCGCTGGTCGTTGCGCCGGCACCGGACGGTGGCGCCGCCTTCGCGGTGTCCGACTCGGGCATCGGCATCGACGCGCAGCAGCACGAGCTGATCTTCGAGGCCTTCCGCCAAGCCGACGGCACCACCAGCCGGCGCTATGGCGGCACCGGGCTGGGCCTGTCGATCTCGCGCGACCTCACGCAGCTGCTGGGCGGCACGCTCACGGTGCAGAGCGAGCCGGGCCGGGGCAGCACCTTCACGCTGCAACTGCCGGCGAAGGCGCCGCAGGCTTCGCCGGGGCTGCCGCAGCAGTCGTCGACGATCTACACGCCCCGGCCTGCACCCGCACCGTCCGTGCCTTCCGCTGCGCCGCTGGCGCCGAAGCCCCCTCCCCCGGCGCCTGCACCGCAGTTCGCCGACGACCGCAGCCTCCCGCGCGACCAGGTGCGCCGCGTGCTCGTGATCGAGGACGAGCCGCAGTTCGCGCACATCCTCTACGACCTGGCGCACGAGCTGGGCTACCGCTGCCTGGTGGCGCATGGCGCGGCCGACGGCTTCGAGCTGGCCACGCAGTTCCTGCCCGACGCGATCCTGCTCGACATGCGCCTGCCCGACAGCACCGGGCTCGGCCTGCTGCAGCGGCTGAAAGACTCGCCGCACACGCGCCACATTCCGATCCACGTGGTGTCCGCCGCCGAGAACGCACAGAGCGCGGCGCTGCAGATGGGCGCCATCGGCTATGCGCTGAAGCCGGCCACGCGCGACGAGCTGAGGAAGGTGTTCGGCCGGCTGGAGGAAAAGCTCACGCAGAAGGTCAAGGTCGTGCTGCTGGTGGAAGACGACGAGCTGCAGCGCGAGAGCGTCATCCGGCTCATCGGCGACGAGGACATCGAGATCGTTGCCGTCGGCTCCGGCGAGGAAGCGCTGGAGCTGCTGCGCACCCGCGTGTTCGACTGCATGATCACCGACCTGAGGCTGCCCGACATGCAGGGCAGCGAGCTGCTCAAGGCCATGGCGGCCGAGGAGATCGTGTCGTTCCCGCCGGTCATCGTCTACACCGGGCGCAACCTCACGCGCGACGAAGAAGCCGAGCTGCAGCGCTATTCGCGCTCGATCATCATCAAGGGTGCCCGCTCGCCGGAGCGCCTGCTCGACGAAGTGACGCTGTTCCTGCACAAGGTGGAGGCCGAGCTGTCCAGCGAGCGCCGGGGCATGCTGAAGACGGCGCGCGGGCGCGACCGCATCTTCGAGGGCCGCACCATCCTGCTGGTGGACGACGACGTGCGCAACATCTTCGCGCTGACCAGCGCGCTGGAGCAGCGCGGCGCCATCGTCGAGATCGGCCGCAACGGCCGCGAGGCGCTGGAGCGGCTCGACCAGGTCAGCGAGATCGACCTCGTGCTGATGGACGTGATGATGCCGGAGATGGATGGCCTCGAAGCCACGCGCCGCCTGCGCGGCGACCCGCGCTTCGAGAAGATGCCGGTGATCGCCATCACCGCCAAGGCCACCAAGGACGACCGCGAGCAGTGCCTTGCTGCCGGCGCCAACGACTACCTCGCCAAGCCGGTGGACCTGGAACGCCTGTTCTCGCTGCTGCGCGTGTGGATGCCGAAGATGGAGCGCCTGTGACCACACGCCCCGGCACATCGCAGGCCGCGCAGACGCCGCCACTTCACCCGCTGAGCGACACGGAGATCGAGTTGCGCCTGCTGATGGAAGCCATTTACCTGAAGTACAGCTACGACTTCCGCAACTACACCGTGGCCTCGCAGAAGCGCCGCGTGCTGCATGCGCTCGAGCAACTCGGGCTGCCGAGCATCTCGGCGCTGCAGGAGCGGGTACTGCGCGAGCCATTGCTGTTCGGCCGGCTGCTGCAGTTCCTGACGATCCCGGTGAGCGAGATGTTCCGCGACCCGGCCTACTTCCTGGCCTTGCGCGAGCATGTGGTGCCGATCCTGCACACCTACCCTTCCGTCAAGGTCTGGGTGGCGGGCTGCAGCACCGGCGAGGAAGTGTTCTCGCTGGCCATCCTGCTGCGCGAGGAAGGCCTGCTCGCGCGCACGCAGATCTACGCCACCGACATCAACCCCGCTTCGCTGGAGAAGGCGCGGCTGGGCATCTTTCCGCTGGAGGCGATCCGCGGCTACACCGCCAACTACCAGCGCGCGGGCGGACGCAGCGCGTTCTCCGACTACTACACCGCCGCCTACGACGCCGCGCGCTTCGACCCTTCTCTGTGCGCCGACGTGATCTTTGCCGACCACAGCCTGGCCACCGACAGCGTGTTCGCCGAAACCCAGCTGGTGTCGTGCCGCAACGTGCTGATCTACTTCAATCGGGAGCTGCAGGACAGGGCGCTGGGTCTGTTCCACGAGTCGCTGTCGCATCGTGGCTTTCTCGGGCTGGGCTCGAAGGAAAGCATCGACTTCTCGGGCTACTCCGACCGTTTCGACACGCATGCGCGTGCCGAGCGCATCTACCGCAAGGCCACATGAACCGCCACCTTCGCTCACCCGTTCGCAAGCGCGTGGACGCCGTGGTGCTCGGCGCCTCGGCCGGCGGCATCGATGCGCTCTCCGCGCTGCTGCACGGCCTGCCCGCTGGTTGGCACATTCCGATGGCAGTGGTCCTGCATCTGCCCGAGGGGCACGCGAGCCACCTCGCCGAGATCTTCGCGCAGCGCCTGCCGATTCCGGTGCACGAAGCCGCCGACAAGATGCCGCTGGCGGCCGGCAGCCTTTACTTCGCACCGCCCGGCTATCACCTGTCGATCGAGCGCGAGCGCGCCTTCTCGCTGAGCTGCGAGCCGCCGGTGCTGTTCTCGCGGCCGTCCATCGACGTGCTGATGGCCTCCGCCGCCGACGCCTACGGCCCTGCCCTCGCCGGCTTTCTGCTGACCGGCGCGAACGAAGACGGTGCCGAAGGCCTGCACCGCATCCATCTGGCCGGCGGGCTCACCGCCGTCCAGGAACCGAAAGAAGCACAGATTCCCACCATGCCCCAAGCCGCCATCGCGCGCCACGCTCCCGACTACGTGCTCCCCCTGCGCGAACTGCGCACCTTGCTGCTTCAACTGGAGGCCGCCCATGAACATTGACGTCCAGAGCAAGCTGCTCATCGTCGATGACCTGCCGGAAAACCTGCTGGCGCTGGAGGCGTTGATCCGCGCGCCGGGGCGCATCGTGTACCGCGCCGCCTCGGCCGACGCCGCGCTCGCGCTGCTGCTGGAGCACGAATTCGCGCTCGCCATCGTCGACGTGCAGATGCCGGGCATGAACGGCTTCGAGCTGGCCGAGCTGATGCGCGGCACCGAGCGCACGCGGCACATTCCCATCATCTTCGTGAGCGCGGCCGGGCGCGAGCTGAACTACGCCTTCCAGGGCTACGAGAGCGGCGCGGTCGACTTCCTGCACAAGCCGCTGGACCCGCATGCGGTGGTCAGCAAGGTGCACGTGTTCGTCGACCTGTACCGGCACCGCAAGGCGCTGCGGCACGAGATGGAATCGCTCGCTGCCGCGCACCGCAAGCAGGAAGAGCTGGTGCAGCAGCTGCAGCAGACGCAGCACGAGCTGGAGCGCGCGGTGCGCATGCGCGACGACTTCATGTCGATGGTGTCGCACGAGTTGCGCACGCCGCTCAACACGCTGTACCTCGAGGCGCAGCTGCGGCAGCTGCACCTGTCCAAGGGCAATCTCGCCAACTTCGCGCCCGAGCGCCTGCCCGCGATGATCGAGCGCGACCAGCGGCAGATCCGCAACATGGTGCGGTTGATCGACGACATGCTCGACGTCACGCGCATGCGGCGCGACGCGCTGTCGATCAAGACCGAGCCGGTCGACCTGGCCGCGCTGGCGCGCGCAGTGGTGGAAAACCTGCGCCAGCAGGCCGAAGCCGCGGGCTCGGCCATCACGCTCATTGCGCCCGCCGAACTGCACGGCGTGTGGGACGAGTTCCGCATCGAACAGGTGCTGACCAACCTGCTGACCAATGCCCTGCGCTACGGCGGCGGCAAGCCGGTCGAGATGGTGGTGCAGCAGATGGGAGGCACCGCCCGGGTGGCCGTGCGCGACCAGGGCATCGGCATTGCGCCCGAAGACCAGGAGCGCATCTTCAAGCAGTTCGAGCGCACCAAGGACAGCCGCAAGCACGCGGCCGGGCTGGGCCTCGGCCTGTACATCACGCACAAGATCGTGAGCCTGCATGGCGGACAGATCGGCGTGGAAAGCGCATCGGGCGAAGGCTCGCGCTTCGTGGTCGACCTGCCGCTGGAGCCGCCCGCCATACTTCCCTCTTCAACCTGAAGGAAAGAAACCCCCTCGTGAACGTGCTGATCGTCGACGACAACAAGGCCGCGGCCGACCTGCTGCAGGAATTGCTGGGCCTGTTCGGCCACACCGCGCGCTGCACCTACACGGCGCAGCAGGCGCTGGACGCGGCCGCCGCCGAGAGCTTCGATGCCGCGCTCATCGACCTCACGCTGCCCGATTTCCCGGGCACCGAGGTGGCGCGGCGACTGCGCGCCAGCACCGCCCAAGGCACGCCGAAGCTGCTGATCGCGATCTCGGGTTTTTCGGCGGAGGACACGGGCGGCGAGGCGGCCGAAGGGCTGTTCGACCACCACCTGCAGAAGCCGATCGACATCGACAGGCTCGGCGGCCTTCTGGCGCAGGGCTGAGCGCGGCCGGCTCCCAGCAAGCCGGCACTCGGCTAGTGGTAAACCACTATCGGTAAATTGGTGAACCACTTTTAGACTGGCTCACCACATGGCGACCATTCACGAACTCCCCCGCCTGCCTGCGACCGAGCTGGATTCCGACCGCTCCTACCAGAAGCTCGCAGCCAGCATCGCCGCCCTCATCACCGAAGGCGAATTCAAGGTGGGCGACCGCCTGCCGTCCGAGCGCGCACTGGCCGACCGCTTCAGCGTGAGCCGCACGCTGGTGCGCGAGGCCATCATCGTGCTGGAGATCCAGGGCAACGTCGAAGTGCGCGGCGGCTCGGGCATCTATGTCTGTGCGCCGGCATCCGGCGCGGTGGCGCCGGCCTCGGCCTACACCCTGTCGCCCGGCCCGGGCCCCTTCGAGCTGCTGCGCGCGCGCTGTCTGATCGAGGCCGAGATCGCGGCGGTGGCCGCCGAGAGCCGCAAGGACAGCGACCTCGACCGCATCTACAGCGCGCTGGCCGAGATGCGCGAGAACATGCACGACAAAGAGGCCAACGAAGCGGCCGACCGCCTGTTCCACCTGCGCATTGCCGAGTCGACCGGCAACAGCGTGCTGCTGCAGATGGTGACCGCGGTGTGGGACCACACCAAGGCCCCGATCTGGTCGCAGCTGGAAGCCCACTTCCACACCCCGGCGCTGCGCCGCGCCTCGCAGGACGACCACCAGCGCGTGTTCACCGCCCTGCTGGAGCGCGACGCGGACGCGGCCCGCAAAGCCATGCGCGCGCACATCGAGCGCGTGATCAGCGAATTCGCGCAAGCCTGGCGCTGAGCAGGCACCCGGCGTCCGGCCTCCGGCTGGCGCCACCCGAACCACGGAGACAAGACCATGAGATCGACAGTCCTTCGGCGATGCCGCATCGCCGCGCATTGCTTCGCCCTGACATTGCTGGCCGCTACCGCGGGTGGCGCGTCCGCCCAGCCGGCGCCCGGCGCCAGCCCACGCATCGACGCCATCCGCAAGGCAGGCGAACTGCGCGTGGGCGTGCTGCAGAACGCACCCTGGCTGATGGAAAACACCACCGGCCAGGGCGAGCCGTGGAGCGGCCCGGCCTGGCTGCTGGCCAACGAATATGCGCGGCAGCTCGGCGTGAAGCTGCGCACCGTGCCGGTGTCGCACGAAACCAAGGTGCCGGTGCTCGCGGCCAACCAGGTCGACATGACCATCAGCCCCCTGGGCGAAACGCCCGAACGGCTCAAGGTGGTCGACTTCGTCATCTACTCCGCCACCAGCGTGTGCATGTTCGGTCGCGCCGACAACGCGAAGCTGGCCAAGGCCGCCTCGGTGGACGACCTCAACCAGCCCGACGTGACGATCGCCTATTTCACCGGCGGCGCCGAGGAAGGCTGGGTCAAGGAGCGCTTCCCGAAGGCGAAGCTGCGCGCCGTCGCCAGCTCGGGCGCCACCGCCCCCATCGAGGAAATCATGGCGCGCCGCGCCGATGCTGCGCCGATCAACCGCGTGCCATGGGTCGGCCTGCAGCAGAAGGTCAAGGGACTCGCCGTGCTGCCGAAGGACAACAACTGCCAGTCGAGCACCGAGAAGGCCTCGCCCGTCGGGCTCGCGGTGGACAAGAACCAGCCGGCGTACCTGAACTGGCTGCGCGAGGTCGCCAAGGCGCAGAAAGCGCGCCTCGACGCGGACGAGGCCCGCATCGTCGGTACGCTCAAGTGAGCATGAATCCCAGCAATATCAGGAGACAGACAGCATGACGAAGATCAAGACCTTCCTGGCGCGCGCATCGCGCGGTGCCGTGTTCGCTGCGGCACTCGCGGCCCTTGGCTCGACGGCCCTGGCGCAGACCCCGCCCGCGCCGGGTGCCAGTCCCCGCATCGACGCCATCCGCAAGGCCGGCGTGCTGCGAGTCGGCGTGGTCAACAACCCGCCCTGGCTGGTGCAGAACACCAGCGGCGACGGCGAAGACTGGGCCGGCCCGTCGTGGATGCTGGGCAAGGAATTCGCCAAGCTGCTCGGCGTGAAGATGATGCCGGTGGCGGTGAGCCACGAAACCAAGGTGCCGGCGCTGGTGGCCAACCAGATGGACATCATGATCGGCCCGCTGAACCAGACGGCCGAGCGCGCGAAGATCATCGACTTCGTCACCTTCTCCAGCACCGGCGTGTGCATGTTCGGCCGCGCCGACAACCCGAAGTTCACCGGCGCGAAGACGCTCGAGGACTTCAACAGGCCCGAGGTCACCATCGCCTATTTCTCGGGTGCCGGCGAAGAGCCGCTGGTGCGCCAGCAGTTCCCGAAGGCCAAGCTGCGCGGGGTGGCCAATTCGGGCTCGGTCGCACCCATCGAGGAAGTGGTGGCCGGGCGCTCCGACGTGGCGCCGCTCAACCGCATGCTGTGGCCCAACATCAGCAAGAAGGTGAAGGGGCTGGCCGCATTCCCGAAGGAAAACGACTGCCAGGACAGCAAGATCTTCGAGATCCAGTCCGGCATGGGCGTGGCCAAGGAGCAGCAGGTGTACCTCGACTGGCTGCGCTCGGTGGCGCAGCGCATGCAGCCCGCGCTGACCGCGGAAGAGCGGCGCATGACGCAGAACCTCAAGTAAGTCGAGCGCCTTCGGGCGCTTCCTCCACCCCCCATCGAAGCCTTTCGGGCCGCCGCCATCGGCGCGGCCCGCGGGGACTCCCTTGCCCATCATTTCAAGACCTTCAACATGTTGAATTGCCAGATCCACGGTGCCCGCGACCTGCGCGTGGAAGACGTACCCACTGAAACGCTCTCGCCCACGCAAGTGCGCGTCGGCGTCAAGGCCGTGGGCATCTGCGGCTCCGACCTGCACTACTACCAGCACGGCCGCGTCGGCGACTTCCTGATCCGCGCCCCGCTCACGCCGGGCCACGAAGCCTCGGGCCAGGTGCTGGAAGTAGGCGCGCAAGTGACCTGTGTGCGCGCCGGCGACCGCGTGGCGCTCAACCCCTCGCGCACCTGCGGCCACTGCCGCTTCTGCCGCATGGGCGCTTCCAACCACTGCGAGAACGTGCACTTCTTCGGCAGCGCGAGCAAGTGGCCCCACATGCAGGGCGCGATGCGCGAGCAGGTGGTGGTGGAAGCGAGCCAGTGCGTGCCCGTACCCGACGGCCTGTCGTTCGAGCTGGCAGCCTTCGGCGAGCCGCTGGCGGTGGCGCTGCATGCGGTGCAGGAGGCCGGCTCGCTGCTGGGCAAGACGGTGATGGTGATCGGCACCGGCCCCATCGGGGCGCTGATCCTCATGGCCGCGAAGCTGGCGGGCGCGAGCCGGCTGATCGCGGTGGACATCCAGGACCAGACGCTGGCCGCCTGCACCCGCGTGGGCGCCACGCAGACCATCAACGCCGCGAAGGACCCGGCGGCGCTGGACGCGCTGGCCGAGGGCAAGGGCCAGGTCGACGTGAGCTTCGAGGTGTCGGGCAACTACGCGGGGCTGGCCAACTGCATCCGCCTCACGCGCCCGCGCGGCACCGTCGTGCAGGTGGGCACACTCAACGGCAGCAGCGAGGGCTGCCCGTTCAACCAGGTCATGGTGAAAAGCCTCACCTACGTGGGCACCTTCCGCTTCATCGGCGAGTACGCATGGGCGGTCGACTACCTGAGCCGCGGCGTGCTCGACGTGTCGCCGCTGCTGACCGACGCACTGCCGGTGTCGCGCGTGCACGAGGCCTTTGCGCTGGCCGCCGACCGGCAGCGCGCCATGAAGGTGATGGTCACGTTCTGAAGAACGCGCCCGCCCTTCCCTTCATCACCTCACGGGGGTTCTTCCCATGAACTTCGATTTCTCGCCGATCGCGGACAACTGGCGCTTCTTCGCCAGCGGCCTGGGCATGACCGTGCTGCTGAGCATCGTCAGCGCGGCCACGAGCCTGCTGGCCGGGCTCGTGATTGCGCTGCTGCGCCTGTACGGCCCGCGCTGGCTGCGGTCGCTGCTGGTCTTCTACATCGACTCGATGCGCGCCATTCCGGTGCTGGTGGTGCTGATCTGGATCTACTTCGCGTTTCCGATCATCGCGAACGTGACCTTCCCGCCATTCTGGGCGGCGCTGGTCGCGCTCACGCTGCACATCGCGGCCTACGCAGCGGAGGTGATCCGCGCCGGCATCGAGTCGATCCGGCCGGGCCAGACGCGCGCCGCGCTGGCGCTGGGCATGTCGCGCGCGCAAATTTTGCGCAAGGTGCTGCTGCCGCAGGCCATCGTGCGGATGCTGCCGGCCTTCGGCTCGATCCTCACCATCGCGATCAAGGACACGGCCATCGCCACCGTGATCGCGGTGCCCGAGCTGATGCACCGCGCCGAGACCGTGGCCGGCCAGAGTTACCGGCCGGTGGAGGTGTTCACCGCGGTGATGGTGGCGTACTTCTGCATCCTGTTTCCCGTGACGCGGGGCGTGGACCGGCTCTATCGCCGCTTCGCGCACCTCGGCCGCTCCTAGGAAAGACACAGCCATGACATTCGATTGGTCCGTGATCTGGACGCACCGGGCCGCGCTGCTCGAAGGCGCCGCCCTCACCGTGGGCCTGACCGTGCTCACGATGCTGCTGGCGGTGCCCGGCGGCATCGTGCTCGCGCTGATGCGCCTGTCGCCCAACAAGCTGCTGCAGTCGGTTTCGCTCGGCTTCGTGGAGTTCTTCCGCAACCTGCCGCTGATCCTCATCATCTACTGGGCCTTCTACGTGATGCCCATGGCCTTCGACGTGCAGTTCTCGGCCATCACCACCGCGCTCGTGGCGCTCGTGCTGAACGTCGCGGCCTACAACGCCGAGACCTTCCGCGCAGGCATCAACTCGATCCGCAAGGGCCAGATGGAGGCCGCGCTCGCCATGGGCATGTCGCGACGCCAGGCGATGTTCAAGGTGGTGATCCCGCAGGCCGCGCGCCGCATCCTGCCGGTGATCGCGAGCACCTGGATCTCGCTGTTCAAGGACACCTCGCTGGTCTCGGTCATCGCCGTCAGCGAGCTGGCCTACACCTCGATGCAGATTCGCGCGCAGACCTTCCGCGTGCTGGAAATGCTCACCGCCATGGCCGTCATCTACTGGCTCATGGGCTACCCGCAAGCCAAGCTGGTGGACTGGATCCACCGCAAATACGGAGTCAAGGAATGAACGCAACCACCCCAACCGCTCTTTCCCCGGCGCGCAAGAACGCCGACCAGCCGCCCGTGCTGGTGTACGAGAACGTCCGCAAGCTGTACGGCGACTTCGTGGCGCTGCGCGGCGTGTCGCTGCAGGTGCACAAGGGCGAGGTGATGTGCCTGATCGGCCCCTCGGGCTCGGGCAAGTCCACGCTGCTTCGCTGCACCAACGCGCTGGAAACCATCGACGGCGGGCGCGTGCTGGTGGATGGCGTGGCGCTGCCCTCGCAGGAGTCGCAGGTGCGCAAGGTGCGCCAGCGCATGGGCATGGTGTTCCAGAGCTTCGAACTGTTCCCGCACAAGTCGGCGCTCGACAACGTGGCGATGGGCCCGGTCACCGTGCTGGGCATGCCCGAGGACAAGGCCCGCGCCCGCGCGATGGTGCTGCTGGAAAAGGTGGGCCTGGCGAACAAGGCCGGCAACTTCCCGGCCAACCTCTCGGGCGGCCAGCAGCAGCGCGTGGCCATTGCCCGCGCGCTGGCGATGGAGCCCGAGGTGATGCTGTTCGACGAGCCCACCTCGGCGCTCGACCCCGAGACCGTCGGCGAAGTGCTGAGCGTGATGCAGAAGCTCGCGCAGGAAGGCATGACCATGATCGTGGTGACCCACGAGATGGGCTTCGCGCGGCGCGTGGCCGACTGGGTGGTGGTGTTCGAGGCCGGCGCCATCATCGAACAGGGCCCGCCCACGCAGATCTTCGACAACCCGACGGTGGAGCGCACCCGCGACTTCCTCGGTCACCTCGGCTGGAACGGCTGAACCACACACCCCCTGAAGCCACGCATCATGAAAATCACCAACGCACGCGTCATCGTCTGCAGCCCCGGGCGCAACTTCGTCACCCTCAAGATCGAAACCGACGAGGGCCTCACCGGCATCGGCGATGCCACGCTCAACGGGCGCGAGCTGGCCGTGGCGGCCTACCTCACCGAGCACGTCATCCCCTGCCTGATCGGGCGCGACGCGCACCAGATCGAAGACATCTGGCAGTACCTCTACAAGGGCGCCTACTGGCGCCGCGGCCCGGTCACCATGACCGCCATCGCCGCGGTCGACACCGCGCTGTGGGACATCAAGGCCAAGGCCGCGAACATGCCGCTGTACCAGCTGCTCGGCGGCAAGAGCCGCACCGGCGTGATGGTGTACGGCCACGCCAACGGCCGCGACATCGAACAGACAGTGGACGAGGTGCTTCGCTACAAGGACGAAGGCTACCTCGCCATTCGCGCGCAGAGCGGCGTGCCGGGCCTGGAAAAGGTGTACGGCGTGGGCCGCGGCACCATGTTCTACGAGCCGGCCGACGCCGACCTGCCCAGCGAGCACGACTGGTCGACCGCCAAGTACCTGGAGCACACGCCGAAGCTGTTCGACGCAGTGCGCAGCGCCGTCGGCCCCGACATCCACCTGCTGCACGACGTGCACCACCGCCTGACGCCCATCGAGGCCGGGCGGCTGGGCAAGTCGCTCGAGCCCTTCAACCTGTTCTGGATGGAAGACGCCACGCCGGCCGAGAACCAGGAGGCCTTCAGGCTCATCCGCCAGCACACGACCACGCCGCTGGCCGTGGGCGAGATCTTCAACAGCATCTGGGACTGCAAGGACCTGATCGAGAACCAGCTGATCGACTTCATCCGCACCACGGTGGTCCATGCGGGCGGCATCACCCAGCTGCGCCGCATCGCCGACCTGGCTTCGCTCTACCAGGTGCGCACGGGCTGCCACGGCGCGACCGACCTTTCGCCGGCCTGTATGGGCGCGGCGCTGCACTTCGACATGTGGGTGCCGAACTTCGGCATCCAGGAATACATGCGCCACACCGACGAGACCGACGCGGTGTTCCCGCACGCTTACAGCTTCGCCAACGGCATGCTGCATCCGGGCGAGGCGCCGGGCCACGGCGTGGACATCGACGAGAAGCTCGCCGCCAAGTACCCGTACCAGCGCGCCTACCTCCCGGTGAACCGGCTGCAGCACGACGGCACGCTGTGGAACTGGTGAGCGGGGAAAGCGCCGTGCCACACCTGAATCCCGACACCCTGCCCTCGCTGCCCATCGACGTCGCGAAGCCGCGCTATGACCGCGACGCGCTGCGGGCCGGCATCGTCCACCTCGGCGTGGGCGCCTTCCATCGCGCGCACCTCGCGATCGTCAACGAGGCCGCGCTGCATGCCAGCGGCGACCTGCGCTGGGGCACGGTGGGCGTGTCGCTGCGCGCGGCCGACACGCGCGATGCGCTGCAGCCGCAAGGCGGCCTCTACACGCTGGCACTGCGCGATGCGGCCGACGACGGCAGCCCGCGCGAGGCGCTGCAGGTGGTGGGCAACCTGCTCGACGTGCTCGTGGGGCCGGAAGACCCGCAGGCCGTGCTCGAACGCCTCGCCCATCCGGACACGCGCATCGTCACCCTGACGATCACCGAGAAGGGCTACCACCACGACCCGGCCACCGGCGCGCTGCGGCTGGACGACGCCAGCATCGTGCACGACCTCGCGCACCCGAAAGCGCCGCGCACGATGCCCGGCTTCGTCGTGCACGCGCTGAACCTGCGCCGCCAGCGCGGGCTGCCGCCCGTGACGCTGCTGTCGTGCGACAACCTGCCCGCGAACGGCGACACGCTGCGCGGCATCGTGCTGGCCTTTGCGCAGCAGGTCGACGAGGCATTGCACAGCTGGATCGACGCGCACTGCAGCTTCCCCAATTCGATGGTCGATCGCATCGTGCCGCGCACCACCGACGCCGATTGCGAACGCATCTCCGCGCGCCTCGGTGCCGAAGATGCATGGCCGGTGATCGGCGAGCCCTTTCTCGAATGGGTGGTGGAAGACCGCTTCGCCAACGGGCGCCCCGACTGGGCCGCGGGAGGCGCGCGCTTCGTCGAACATGCGGAACCCTTCGAGCGGCTGAAGCTGCGCATGGTCAACGGCAGCCATTCGGCGCTCGCCTACCTGGGTGCGATGGCGGGCTTTCGCACGGTGGACCGCGCGATGGCGGAGCCGGCCTTGCGCAACTTCATCGACGCGTTGATGCGCGAAGAGATCGCCCCCACGCTGCCGGCCATGCAGGGCCTCGACCTGGACAGCTATCGCGCGCGGCTGCTGCAGCGCTTCTCGAATCCCGCGCTGCAGCACCAGACGAAGCAGATCGCGATGGACGGCTCGCAGAAGCTGCCGCAGCGCCTGCTCGGCACGGTGCGCGACCGGCTCGCTGCCAGACAGCCCATCGACCGGCTCGCGCTCGCCATCGCCGCATGGATTCACTACCTGCGCGGCGTGGACGAGACCGGTGCCACGCACGACATACAAGACCCTCTCGCCGAAGCACTGGCCCAACGGCTCGTGCAAGCCAACGCGGCACCGTCGGTGCAGGAGCGCGTGGCCTTCTTCGCGGGGTTCTCGCCAGTCTTCGGCGAGCTTGGCGGCGAACCGCGCTTCGTCGCGGCAGTGGCGCGCCAGCTGGCCGTGCTCGAGACGCGCGGTGTGCTTGGCACGCTGACCGTCTTCGACACGACGGCCAACGCCTGAACGTTCGGCTCTGCGGCGGCGCCTCAACGCTTCTTGCGGCGCCCCTTGTAGGCGGGCATGGCCTCATAGCGGTAAACGCGGAATCCGTCCTTCTGCATGAAGCTGACCGGCTCCCAGCCGCGTGCCAGCGCGCAGTCGGTGATCTGTGCCATCTGCACGCCAAGGTAGTCCTGCAGGCTGTCGGCCACCGCGAGTTCGAATTTCTTCAGTTCGCGGTCCAGCGACTCCACTGCCGCGATGGCGGCCTCGACGCGGGTGAAGGGACGCACGTGCGTCACCCCCTTGCTGCGCATCGGGGTGGACTCATTCGCGGGGTGTTCCGCGCTGAAATTCACGCTGGCCCCACCTTCCATGCCGTTGAGGCCACCGATGGCACCCATGCTGCTCATTTCGTTCATGCCATGAATCCCATATCGCGCGGATAGCTGATGCCACTCGGCGCAGTCACGTTGTTGAAGTTCTTCAGGTTGGGCAGGATGCCGTCGAGCTCCGCGTCGGGCACGCCGAACCATTTGGCCAGCGTAGCCGCGTACTGGTCGACCGAGGTGGTCGGCAGCAGCCGGCCCTGGCCAACGTGCCACTGGTCGTCGTCGCCGGTGGTGTTGCCCACGCTCACCGGCGGCGGTGTGCCGTACAGCGCCTTTCCCTTCACCGCGCCGCCGACCACGAAGTGATGGCTGCCCCAGCCGTGGTCGGAACCATTGCCGTTGCTCGACAGCGTGCGGCCGAAATCGGAGGCGGTGAAGGCCGTCACCTTGTCGGCGAGGTGGAGCGCTTCCATCTGCCGCTGGAACGCGGTCATTGCATCGGACAGCCGCTGCATCAGACCACCCTGCTTCGTGTCGAGGTCGTCGTGCAGGTCGCAGCCACCCATCGAGACGAAGAACACCTGCCGCCGCACGCCCAGCGCGGTACGTCCGCGGATCAGGCGCGCCACCATCTTGAGCTGGTCGGCCAGGTTGTTGCCGCTGGGGAAGTTGCCACTCAGATCGTCGGGCTGGATGGCCGCGAATACCTTGCCTTCGGCCTCTACCGCGCGCGTGGTGACCTTGTTGTATTCGTTCTCCAGCGTGTGGCTGCGCGCCTGCTGCGCGAGTTGCTGCATGGCCGCCTTGACGGCCGAGGAGCCATAGACGCTGCCGGTGGTGGCGCTCACGCTGTTGATGCGCACCGCGCCGCGCGTGCCGACCTGATACTGCAGCGCCTCGTCGCCCGACAGGAATACCGTGTTGCCAGCCACCGAGATGCAGGTGAAGAGCGACGCGTTGCGCTGGCCGCCCAGCATCAGGTCACCGAGGTTGCCGCCCCAGCCGATGGTGGAGCCTTCGGGCGAGGACGACTGCCAGACCGATTGCTGGTCGTTGTGCGAGAACAGCTTGGGCGGGATCGGGAAGGCCTTGCGGTTCGGGCTTTCGAACTGCGCCCGCGTGAGCGGCTTGACGAGCGGGCCGACGTTGAGCTGAACGGCCATCTTGCCTTCGTCGAACAGCGTGGCGAGCCTGGTCATCGCCGGGTTCAGCGCGTACTTGCGTCCGTTGGCGAGCGAGACGGCGGGCTTGAGTTCGGTGGCCGCGAGCGCCGCATCGAACGGCAGCGCGATGGCGCCGCGAATAGCGCTGTACTTCGCGTAGCTGTCGGCGTCGTAGTTGACGAGGGTGTTGGCGTAGTCGTTGCCGCCGAATAAAAAGACGCAGACCAGCGCCTTGTAGTCGTCGCCGGGCGCAGCCTGCGCGGCGGCTTCGCCCATGGCAGCGAGGTTGAGCGCGAATGGCAGCGCGGTGCCGGCGATCGCGAGCTGGCCCGTGCGGCGCAGGAAGGCGCGGCGCGTGTGCAGGGCAGGATGGATCAGGTGCATGGTCGGTCGGCTCCGGCTTCTTATTTCTGGACGAGATATTCGGGCGAGCCCATCACCAGCAGCACGCCGGCACAGACGAGGTCGAGCCTGCGGGCGTCGGTGGCGGGGTTCGCCAGTGGCGGCTTGCCCAGCGCGTCGGTGATCAACGCCACGGTGGCGGCCGAAAGCTGGTTGCCGGTGAGCAGCAGGTCGAGCCGCAGCACCAGTGCGGCGGGGTCGAGCGCCAGCGCCTTTTCGACCGCGTAGTTCGCCACCACGTCCTTGCCGTTGAAGCCGCCCTGAAGCACGTTCTGCATGAAGTTGAGATAGCCGCCTACGCTGGTCTCGTTGACCAGCTGGAATTCGGGCGCCACCAGCTTGTTGCTGGCGATGGCGGTCGAGGGCGGTACATAGCCGGGGCGGAAGTAATTGAACACAGAGGGAGAGCGCAGCGGGCTCTGGCCGAGGCTCTGGCTCGGGTCGGAGGTGTTGCCGATCTCCCAGGTGTCATCGGCCGAACCGATGCCGAAGCTGCGGCCCCATTGCACGAGCCGCAGCATCGGTTCGCGCAGGCGGCCGAAGTTCGGGTCGGAAAGGCCGGCGGGGCCGCGCGCCTCGTCATCGAGCAGCACGGCCGCGAACACGCTCTTCATGTCTCCGCGCACGCCAGCGCCGTTGTTGGCAAAGGTGTCGGCCACGCGCCTGACGTAGGCCGCGCTGGGGTTGCTCGTGACCAGCCGCTGGATCAGCTGCCGGCCGATGAAGGGGCCGACGTTCGGGTGATTGAAGAGCGTGTCGAGCGCGATCTTCAATGCCGCCGGGCCTGGCGTGCCGGCGGGCACCGTGGCACCGAGGAAGCGCGCTTCGAGCATCGAATGGTTGCCCGCCGTGTAGGCCATCGGCCGCGTGGTCCAGGCATTGGTCTCGATGGTGTAGCTCGCGTCGGGCGGGCGGAAGGCGTTGCGCTCTGCGGATCGGATGTCGAGGTCGTAGCCGGTGAAGACGCGTGCGAGGTTCGACACGTCGCTCTGCACGTAGGTTTCGATGGGCAGGCCGTCGGGGCCGGTCTTCAGCGTGCCGTCGCCTTCGAGCTGGTACAGGCCGATGGTCATGAGCTGCATGACTTCGCGGGCGTAGTTCTCGTCGGGCTGCCGGCCCGAGGCATTTTCCTTCCGGTTGCCGCGGGTATTGAGGTAGAAGCCCATCGCGGGGTTGAGCGTCACGTCTTCCAGCAGCTGGCGGAAGTTGCCGGTGACGCCGCTCACGAGCATGTCCCAGTACTGGGCCATCATGGCGGTGGGCCAGCTCGAGCCGATGTCGGTGCCGGAGACCACGAAGATCTCGCTGAGCGCGAGCGCCATGCGCTTGCGCACCGGGTCGGCCGCGGTCATGAGCTGGCGCCAGATCATGGCGTCGGTGTCGACGGCCCCGTAAGTCTTGCCGTTGACCCAGTCCCAGGCGTCAGGCTCGCTGGCCGCACCGAACTGCTCGCTGAGCCACGGCATGTAGCCCTTGGCGCGCACGGCGGCGATCTCGCTGTCGGAGGCGGAGAACTGGGCTTGCAGCAGGAAGCGCGCGGCCTCCGCGTCGCTCCGGGCCTGGGGATAGTGATAGGGGCCGGTGTCGGGTGCCGCGCCCGGAACGGCGCCCGGGTCAGCGCCCGGACTGGCGCCCGGACCTGCGCCGAGACCGCCGCCAATGGGAAAGCCGGGGCCCCCAGCGCCGCCTCCGCCGCCACCGCATGCGGCCAACGCGGCGGCCATGGAGAACGCGGCTGCGGCCTTCAGGGGCCGCGGCGGGACGTCCGACCTTGTTTCATCGGTTGCCGCTGCCGCCACATGTGCCGGCGCCGCGGCGATGCACATCGCTTCGTCGACCGGGCTTGCGCAGCCGGCCTCGAACTGTTCCACCATGATCCTCGCTCCTCCGGCGTATCGGCGCCGACCGAGCGATCCAAGGCAAGCGGCATGCCCTGCGGGAAACAGGCTGGCGGACATCCAGAAGCCAGCGCCGCCGCCACATTAATGTGTATCAATGTGACTTTTTAGTCACTTCCTGAAACAAAATTGGCATGCCAGCGCGACTGGCGGGGCCGTAGTAGCTGCAGCCGGGCCGAGGGCTGTAGACGGCTGGCAATGTCACGCGTGCAGCGTCAACGCGCGATCTCCCGGCGCGACAGCATCACATCGCCGCTGTTCGTGTTGAAGGCGATGGTCGGCGCGCTGACATCGCTGAGCGGCGCGCCCAGCCCGATCTCGCCGCGCCCGTGCAGCACGCATTCCTCGCGCCGCAGGGCGATCTCGGTGCTCGGTCCGCCGTTGCCGTGGAAGCGCACCCAGGTGCCGTAGGTGCTGACGTCGATCAGCACGCAGCTGCCCTGTCGCAACTCGATGCGTGCATGCAGCCGCGAGACGCGGGGATCGTTGACCACGAACTGGGCGTCGTTGACGCGGCCGAGGTGGATCGGGAGTTCTTCGGTACGGAACATCGAACGAACGTCGAGCCAGGCCAGTTCGATCTGGCCGAAGGTGGAGTCGGGCATCCGCAGCGGAGCGAGCGCCGCAGGCACCGTGAGGAAGCTCGTCACCTCCTCCTGCCAGTCGATCCGGTGCACCACCGACATCTCGCTGCGGCCTCGGATGTTGATGAGGCCCAGGTCGCGGTGCTGCACCGTACCTTCGCGCAATTGCGAGATGACCGCATCGGTCACCCAGATCTGGCCGGGGCCGGCCAGGTCGCTCAGGCGCGAGGCCAGGTTGACGGCGTCGCCGTAGCAGTCGCCCTCGACCTCGACCACCTCGCCGCTGGCCACGCCGATCTGCAGCGCCATGCGCAACGGCACAGGCCACGCGAGCAGCCGCTTCTGGTGATAGCGCTGCAGCTCGACGACGGCGTGCGTGGCGGCAGCACCGCTGGAGAAGATGGCGAACACGCCGTCTCCGAGCGACTTCACCACCCGGCCGCCATGCGCCTGGCACACGCCGCCGATCCATTGCGTCAGCCGCGTCACCGTTTCCGTGGCCCGCGCATTCCCCATGGCCTCGAAGACTCTCGTACTCCCCGTCAAGTCCGCGAATACGACTGTGGAATTGACACCCATATTGTTGTGATTCTCGATTTTTCTATCGCAGGTTGTGAACGTTCAGGCTCTCTACCTTCCTCCGCAAACAGCTCTCCTGGCTATCCATCGCGCACAAAAAGAAGCGGGTTGCGCTCTCTTCGTGTTGACCGCCGGGTATACCCCGTTGGGCACGGAGCAGACATACCAGGGGTCTTTTGGCCGCTTGTAGTGCTTTTGAAAACAAAACACAACGACGGAAAAAATACTAAGCCAAGGGTGTTGTTTGCAAACAAGAAACATCGTTTCAGATCTTGTGGAACTGTTGACTGAGGCTTAAGGTAGCGGCCGTCCTGGCTTCCCACACGCATCCCGCCCATGCTTCTCCGCCTCCTTCGCCTGCTGAACGTACCCGGCTCCGGATCCCGCCAGGCGACGGAGAGCCAGCTGGGGCGCATTCGCACCGCGATGCTGTCGGTGCTCCAGGCCCATGGCGGCCACTCGGTGCAGCGCGTCAGCCAACGCGTGCGCTTCGCGGCCGACGTCGAGGCGCTCTGGTACCTGCGCCAGGACGTGATGATGGCGCTGAGCGCCATCGACGGCGAAACCGCCGCCCGCCGCCAGATGAAAGCCATCAACAGCATGTTCAAGGGCGGATTGCCGGGCTCGATGGGGCCTCGCGCGCACCAGCGCTTTACCAGCAACAACAGCTGAAGCTGCGGCGGCCCTTCGGGGCCGTTTTTCTTTTTTCGCTTTCTTCTCCCTGCCCGTGGTCAATGGGCGTGATGATGATCATGTTCGTGGTGGTGCCCGTGCGCCGACGCGTGCAAGTGGCCCCAAACGAGGAAGACGTCGCGCCCTTCCGCCGCCATCGACACCTTCGCGCCCACCGGCAGCAGCACCTTCGTGGGCACGTGGCCGAATGGCAGGCCCGCCAGCACGGGCACCTTGAGCGACGCGCGCAGCCGGTCGATCACCGTGTCCAGGCCAAAGCCGCGGTCGTAGCCCGGCACCTTGCGGATGCCGGTGAACTGCCCGAACACGATGGCACGCTGGCGCGCCAGCACGCCGGCCATCTTCAACTGGTCGAGCATGCGTTCGATGCGGTACGGATGCTCGTTGGTGTCCTCGATGAAGAGCACGCCCTTGTCGACCGCAGGAAAGTACGGCGTGCCGAGCAGGCTGGCCAGCACGCAGAGGTTGCCGCCCCACAGCACCGCGTCCTGCACGGGCTTGAACTTCAGGTCGGCATCGCGCACCGGCATGCGCCAGCCGGTGCCTTCGCCCTGCCCGCTCACGAGATCGTCGAAGCAGGCTTCCATGATGTCGTCGGGGCCGGCCTCGGCGCCGAAGTCTTCGCCGAGCGCAGGGCCCGACCAGCTCACGGCGCCGGTCTTGACCAGCAGCGCGCTCTGCAGCGCGGTGAAGTCGCTACAGCCGACGAACTCGGTGCCCTTGCCGATCGCCTTGGCCACGGCCTTGTACGGAATGGCGTCGAGGATGCGCGTGAGGCCGTAGCCGCCGCGCGCGATGAGCGCCACGTCGGCACCGCTTGCTGCGGCGCGCGAAATCGCGGCGAGCCGCGTGGCGTCGTCGCCCGCGAAGCGTTGGTACGCCGAGAGTGCCGCCTCGTCGATTTCGACTTCATGGCCCAGTGCCTGGAGCCGCTTCACGCCACGCCGGAAGGCGGCTTTGTCGCGGACCGCGCTGGCGGGGGAATAGATATAGATGTGTTTGCTCACGTGTTCGAGTATCCCATTGCGTTTCGCACCTGCCGCACGAACGTTCGGGCTTGCGCCGGCGCAGGTCCCGAGGACGTGGCGATGGGGCCGAGCGCGCGCAGCGCTGCTTCGTAGCCCCGATCGGGGAAAGGTGCGCGCCAAGCGCCCTCGATTTGCTCGCCGCCGTCGGGCACGAGCAGCATCGCCGCGAAACGGCCGGGCGCTGCGGCCTGCAGCAGCGCTGCCAGGTCGGTCGCGGCCGCGCTGTGCGCGAGCACCATCGCGCCGGACGGCATGCGATCCAGCCATTCGAGCAGCACGTCGCGGTGCCATTCAAGGCGATGCGGCGCTTCGCGCTTGGGCTTGTCGCTCTTGCCGAAACCGATCAGGTCGGGCACGAGCGTGCGCAGCCCCGGCAGGCCCACCAGATGCCGGAAGAAGTAGCCCCATTCGCCCGGGCCGTGCAGGCACAGGCAGCAGGCGTCGCCCTTACCGCCTTCATCGACGTAGTGCATGCGCCAGCCCTGCTGGCTCGGCAGGTCCTGCACGTGGTGCGGCGCGAAGGCGTAGCCGGCCAGCGCGTCGAAGCGCTCCTGCGGCGTGCGCAGCGCGTCGTCGCGCAAGGGTTCGGCCTGCGCGCGCGCGGCGCTCCGGCGCTGCTGGAAGAAGGCCTGCAGCACGGCGGCGCACTCCTGCGCCAGCACACCGCCCTGCACCAGCGTGCGATGGTTCAGCCGGGGTTCGGCGAAGAGATCTAGCACCGAGCCGGCTGCACCGGTCTTTGGGTCGGTCGCGCCGTACACGACGCGCGCCAGCCGCGAATGCAGCATCGCCCCCGAGCACATCGCGCACGGTTCCAGCGTGACAAACAGCTCGCAGCCATCGAGCCGGTAGTTGCCGAGCGCGGCGGCACCGGCGCGCAGCGCGTTGATCTCGGCATGCGCGCTCGGATCGTGCTGCGCGACCGGCGTGTTGCGGCCCGTCGCGATCAGCTGGCCGTCCTTGACCAGCACAGCGCCGACGGGCACCTCGCCTGCCTCGGCGGCAAGCTGCGCCTCGGCGAGCGCGAGCGCCATCCAGTGCGCGTCGCCCGGCATCGGCGCGGGAATGGCCTCAGTTGTCATCCGGCATCTGGCGCGCCTTGACCTGCTGCTGCACCTGTTGCGCATTCACAGGCGCTTCGCCTGCCGGTGCGGCAACGCCGGGCACGGCCGGTCGCGAAGAAGAAGCCATGCTCGTCATCTGCTTCTTCGCAACCAGCCCGGCGATCACGAGTGCCAGCACGAGGCCGATGAGCCCGAATCCGCGCATCTCAGCGTTCCTCCGCCACGGGCGCATCGGCCGTCATGCCGAGCCGGCCCATCCACACGGCAAGCGCCTGCTCGTCCGGCGTGCCCGCGCTGTAGACCGCATGCATCGCGGCATGCGACTCGCGGCGGTGCTGGTTGAGCTTGACCTTGCATTGCAGCGCCGTCACGCGCAACTCGAAGCCTGTGATGCCGGCCAGCATCTTGAGCTGGAACTCCTCGCCCAGGTCGCGCCACTGCTGCGCATAGGCAGGCTCGTGGTCGCCGATGAGTTTCTTGAGCAGCGCGTCCTTGTCCGCGGGCTCCTCGATCAGCCGGGCCTCGACGGTGCAGTGCACGGCCAGGTAGTTCCAGGTCGGCACGCGGGCCAGGTCGGGGTACACCGAAGGTGACAGGTACGAATGCGGGCCGAGGAAGGTAACGACCGCCTGGGGTCGCGCCTGCAGGTAGCGCCAGTGCGGATTGGGCTTGGCGCAATGCCCCAGCAGCACCAGTTCGTCGCCACCGCGCGGCTCGGCCACCAGCGGCAGGTGCGTGACGTACGGCAGCCCGTCGTCGTCGTTCGAGATCAGGCTCGCGAACGGGTGCGAGCGCATCAGCTCCAGCGCGATGGACGGATCCTTGGCATTGAACTGCGGGGGCATGTACATGGGCGTTTTTCCTCGTGGCGAGGCCCGATTGTCCCCGAGCTGCCCCTATCTTGTACGCGGCGCCTCCAGCAGTTTCACCATCGCGGTGTAGCCGCGCGCCTTGGCCAGCTGCAGCGGCGTGTTGCCCTGGCGGTCGGTCAGCTTGAGGCTGGCGCCGGCATCGATCAGCGCGGCCAGCGTGCGCTGGTGGCGGGGGCCGCCGTCGCCGAGCACGATGGATTCGATCACGGCCGTCCAGTGCAGGTTGTTGACGTGGTCGAGCGGCGCACCGGCCGCGATCAGCCGCCGCACTACCTCGTCGTGCCCGAGGTGCGCGGCCGCGATCAGCGCGGTGCCGTCGTAGCGGCTCGTGGTCTGCCCAGCCTTGGCGCCGAGCGACAGCAGCAGGGAAAGCGTCGGCGTGTCGTCGGCCACCGACGCGATGGTGACGGCGTCGTAGCGATCGTCGTCGAGCAGGTCGAGGTTGGCGCCGGCCTTGGCCAGCAGCTTGATCGCCTCGCGCTGCCGCGCATGCGTGGCGACATGCAGCGGCGTGCGGCCGCGCGTGTCGCGCGCATCGAGGTTGGCGCCCGAGGCGGCCAGCGCCTTCAGCTTCTGCAGGTCGCCATGCCATGCGGCCTGGTGCAGTCCTTCGTAGGCCAGCACCTCCGCCGCCAGCGGCGGCACCTGGGCGAGCACGCTGACCGGCACGCCCAACCCGAGCGCGATCGCCAGCACACCCGGCCAGATGCCGCGCGCCTTCATCAGAGCAGGCCCTTGACCTTTTCCAGCGCCGCGTTGGCGCACTGGTCGTCGAGGTGGCCGCCGGGTGCGCCGCCCACACCGACCGCGCCGATCACCTCATTGCCCGACTTGACCGGCACGCCGCCGCCCAGCAGCAGGAAGCCCGGCAGGTAGACCAGGTTGGCCGCACCTGCGTTCTTCTGCACGCCTTCCATCATGGCCTGCGTCGGGCTCTTGGCCGAGGCCGAGGTCCAGGCCTTGCGCTCGCTCGAAGCCAGCGTGTGCGGGCCGGCGTTGTCGGCGCGCTGCACGGCACGCACGGTGCCGGCGCGGTCGACCACGGTGGCCGCCACGTTGTAGCCGTTGGCCGCGCAGGCGGCCACGGCTTCGGCCGCGATCTGGTTGGCCAGTGCGAGCGACATGTTCTTTTCGGTGCGCACGGCCGAAGCCGCGGGTGCGGGCGTCTGGGCCTGGACTGCGGAAGCGGCGAGCAGAACGGCGAGGCCGCCGAGGCGAAGGATGGAATGCATTGTTCGTTTTCTCCAGTGGATGCGGGTGATTGCGCCGGCAGTTGCCGACGGCTGCGCCACTGTAGAAAACCCGGCGCGCAACGGCCATTCGTACGGCTACGCGCGGTGCTCCGTAGTTCTACGGAGCGCTGTCCACCAGCACGGCATAGCGCCGGATCAATTGCGCGAGCGAATCGCAGCCGAGCTTGGCGAACAGGTTGGCGCGGTGCGTCTCGACCGTGCGCGGCGAGAGCGCGAGCGTGCGCGCGATCTCCTTGTTGGTCAGCCCCTGCACGATGAAGGCGAGCACCTCGCGCTCGCGCTCCGACAGCTGCGCCACCCGCTCGCGCGCGGCGTTGTCGGCCTGCGAGCGTTCGCGCGAGCGCACGTGCTGGCGCACGGCCTGCTGTAGGGCTTCGAGCAATTGCTCGTCGTCCACCGGCTTTTCGAGGAACTCGGCCGCGCCGGCCTTGAAGGCGCGGCGGCACATCTCGACCGTGCCGTGGCCGGTCAGCATGATCACGGGCTGGTCGACGCCCTGCGCCACCAGACGGTCGAGCACCGTCAGGCCGCTGATGCCGGGCATGCGCACGTCGAGCACGATGGCGCCGACGCTCGCGCGGTCGAAGCCGTCGATGAAGGCCTGCGGGTCGGCCCAGGCCTGAACGCGCAGGCCGACCGTGCCGATCAGCAGCGACAGGCTGTCGCGCACCGCCTGGTCGTCGTCGATCAGGTGGACCAGCGGGGATTGCGGAGGATGGATGCTCGATGTGTTCACGGGTTCGGTGCGACCAGTGGCAGCAGCAGGGTGAAGCGCGCGCCGCGGGGCGAGGCGTTGGCCGCGCTCAGACTGCCGCCCATGCCGCTGGCCAGGGTTTCGCTGAGGCTCAGGCCTAGGCCCAGCCCGCCTTCGCGCGTGCTGAAGAAAGGTTCGAAGAGGCGCGGCAGCGCTTCGGGCGCGATGCCGCGTCCGTTGTCGGTCACGGTGAGCACGCCCTCCTGCCCGTTGCGGCCGACCGAGACGACAAGGCGCCGCTCGGCCGCCGGCACGAGCTCGAGCGCCTGAAGCGCGTTCATGAGCAGGTTGTGCACGATCTGCTCGAGGGCCACTGCCTCGGCCTGCACGCGCACCGGCGCCTGCGCGGCGGCGTCGAACTGCGCATTGATCGTGTGCTTCGCGAACTCCGGCGCCAGCAGGTGCATGGCGCTGCGCACCACCTCCTGCAGCACCAGCGGCTTCGCGTCGCCGCCGGCCTCGGGACGCTCGATGACGCGACGCAGGCGCCCCACCACGCCGGCCGCGCGGCGCGCCTGCTCGACGGCCTGCCCCATCGCGTTGCGCGCCGTGGCCAGGTCCGGCGGCTCGTCGTCGAGCAAACGGCGCGCGGCCTGCGCGTTGGCCAGCACCGCCGTGAGGGGCTGGTTGAGTTCGTGCGCCAGCCCGGCAGACAGTTCGCCCAGCGCATTGAGCCGCGCGACCTGCCCGAGCCGCAGCAGCTCTTCGGCCCGCCGCCGCGCAACCCGCTGGCGCTGCGCGGCCCACAGGCCCACCAGCAGCGCGGCCGCGGCCACGGCCCAGCCGGCGATGCCGCGCCACGGCAGCTCGCCCCACCCCACCTGCCGCTCGGCCACGAGGTCGAAGGGCTGGCTCGGCGAGGCCAGCGCCTTGGTCAGGTCGAAGCGCCATCCGTTCGTGGCCGGCGTACCGGGCTGCAGCACGAGCTGCTGCCCGTCGCGCTGCAGGCTCACCCTCACGGGGCTGCGCTGCGGATTCATCGGCCAGTCGCGCCACGGCACGGAACCGGCCAGGTCGATGTCGAGCGCGTAGCTGAACGGCGTGGCGCCGATCACGAGCACATAGCGGCCATGGGCCAGGTCGAGCGCGGCCAGTTCGGGGCGCTGCAGGCTGCGCGAACGCGCCTCGGCCGCGGCCAATGCGCCGGCCTGCGCGCTGTCTGCCCAGGGCTCGTCGCGGTCGCGCCGCTGCACGCGCAGGATCGACGAATACACCGAAGGCAGGCGCTGCTCCGGATGGTCCGCGCCGGTGCTGGGCTCCAGCAGCGCGAGCGTGGCCAGCACGGCGTCGTACTGCACCATCTGCTGGCTCATGAGCCGGTGCGCGATGCGCACGTCGGTCTCGAAGTCCTGGTGCACCTGCGCCAGTTCGGCGCGCGCGAGCCACACCGCGCCCGCGGCGGTGAGCGCCAGCCATGCCAGCCACCAACCACCCTGCGTGCGCAACCACTGTTTCATGGCGCGAATTGTGCCCGGCGCGGCGCGCCCGTCCGGCGTTGGCCGAGAATGCGGGCCCAGACATAGACATGGCTGACGTACAGGACTCTCTTTTTCCCGATCTTCCGCGCCCTGAAGAGGCGTCAGCGGCCGCGCCGGCGCCCGCCAAGGCGGAAGCCGAACCGCCCGCAAAGAAGAAGCCGCGCACCGGCACGGTCGAGCCCGCCCCCACCGATCCGGCACTGGTCGAGCTGTCCACGGCGCTGCCGCCCAAGCTGCGGCTCGGCACCTCGTCGTGGAGTTATCCGGGCTGGGCCAACCTGGTTTGGGATGGCGAATATGCCGAGACCGTGCTGTCGAAGAACGGCCTCTCGGCGCTGGCGAAGCACCCGCTGTTTCGCACCGTGAGCCTGGACCGCAATTTCTACCGCGCCCTCACCGCCAGCCAGTACGCGCGCTACGCGGCGATGGTGCCGGACGACTTCCGCTTCGTGGTGAAGGCGCCGAGCCTCGTGACCGACGCCACCGTGCGCGACGAAAGCGGCCGCGGCATGCAGGCCAACCCCGTGTTTCTCAGCAGCGAGATCGCGCGGCAGGAGTTCGTGCTGCCCGCGCTCGAAGGGCTGGGCCATCGCATCGGCGTGCTGGTGTTCCAGCTGAGCCCGATTCCCGGCCACCTTCTGGCCGACCAGCCCGCGCTGCTGGCGCGCATCGCCGAGATGCTCGACTCGCTGCCCGACCTCACGTCGGTCGCGCCCGATGCGGTGATCGCCGTCGAAGTGCGCGACCCGCAGCTGCTGAACCCCGCCTTCGCCGGGATGCTGCGCAGCGTGCGCGCCACCTTCTGCATGGGCCTGCACGCCAAGATGCCCCCCATCGAGGAGCAGTTGCCGATGCTGCGCGCCATGTGGCCCGGTCCGCTGGTGTGCCGCTGGAACCTGCACCGGCGCCACGGCCGCTTCGGCTACGAGGATGCGGAAAAGCTCTACGGCCCCTTCGACAAGATCGTCGATCCCGATCCCGAGACGCGCGCGGCGCTGGCCAAGGTGATCGCGGGAACCACGCGCGCGGGCCAGAACGCCTTCGTCACCGTGAGCAACAACGCTGAAGGCTGCGCGCCGCTGACCATCGCCCAGCTGGCACGCGACCTCATCGGCCTGGCGTCGCGCTAGCCGATGTACTGCTTGGCGGCGACTGTCATCTCGACTTCGACCGTCGCATTCTTCGGCAGTGCATACACGCCGACCGCCGTGCGCACGTGCACGCCGGCCTCGCCGAACACACGGTGCAAGAGGTCGGAAGCGGCATCGGCCACTTCGCTCTGCTGCGTGAAGTCGGCCGTGCATTGCACGAACGCGCCGACGCGCAAGACCTTCTCGATGGCATCGAGCGAACCGAAGGCCCTGCGCAGCAGCGCCAGGCTGCGCAGCGTGCAGATCTGCGCGCCTTCGCGGGCCTTGTCGAGCGACACCGTATCGCCGACGCGGCCGGTGACCACCACCGTGGTGCCCACGCGCGGCACCTGGCCGCTGAGGTAGACCGTGCGGCCGTCGCGCACGAGCGGCACATAGTGGCCGCCGGCAATGATCTCGCCGTCGAAGCTGTGGCCCAGCTCCGCGGCAATCTGGTCGGCGATCTGGTCCCGGGTCTTTTCTGCTGTCATGGCGCTTCCGTGAAAGGGAGGCTCATTGTCGCCAGCCCTCTCACCGCGCAACAGATACAGAGACTGCAGATCAGCGGCAGAACAGATCAGCCCTCGAACGCGAGAAACACCCGCCCGCCCTCGATCTTCACCGGGTAGCTGCGCAAGTCTTCGGTGAGCGGCGCGCACATCGCCTTGCCCGTGCGCACGTCGAAGCGCCCCTGATGCAGCGGGCATTCGATTTCGTGGCCTTCGAGAAAACCGTCGCACAGCCGCGCATGGCCGTGCGTGCAGATGTTGTCCGTGGCGTGGATGCCGTCCTCGGTGCCGTAGAGGGCGATGTCGCGCCCCTGCACCTCGATGCCCACCACGTCGTCGGAGGGAATGTCGTCGACGGCCGCGGCGTCGACCCAGGTCATGGTGCTCATGGTCGCTTTCAGATGGGGTAGATGATGGAGTTCGGGATCATTTCGCTGTCGAACACGCACAGGCGCGACGCGAACTTCAGGCCTTCAGGTGTGGGCACCACGGCGTCGATGTAGCGGCCGACGTTGAACACCGTCGAAGGCCCGTCGAGCTTGGTGCGGAACACCGCGTAGTTGGCCTCGCTGTGGATCGTGCCGTCTTCGTCGACCTTGTGCACCAGTGGCAGGCCGACAACGTGGCGCTGGTAGTACGGATCGTGGAACAGCGTCTCCTTGATGCCGTAGACCCGGTCTTCCAGCATGCCCCGGCTCTCGAACGAGAGCGTGGCCAGTGGCAAATTGCGCTCGTGGTTTTCGCGCGGCTGAAGGCGGTAGCTGCATTGCTCCGTGAAGAACGCGGGCCACAGGTCCCAGTGACCGGAATCGACCGCATGGGCATAGGCCGCATAGAGGCGCGACAGCTCCAGGTAGACGTTGGCGTCGAGGTTCTTCATGCTTCCATCACCTCGCGCCAGTAGCGGTACATGCCGCGAATCAGTGTCTCCGTCACCATGTGGTCGGTGTTCTCCACCTCGCGCCCGCCGAGTTCGGCCAGCGTGCGGTGGAAGGGCTTCTGCTCGAAGCCTTCCTGCGAGAACTCGATCACCTCGCCGTCATCGGCCGAGACGAAACCCGCCGGGCCGAACAGGTTGGCCTGGCGCAGTCGCCGTTGTGTCATCTCCTCGGTGTCGTCCTCGAAGCCGAAATGCGTCCAGACGAAATCGAAGGCGTCGTGTCCCACGGGCTGGATGTGCCGGGTCGAGACGCTGTTGACCTGCTGCTGAAGGATCAGGCTGGGGAACAACGTCATCATCACCGCGGTCGGCCCGCCCCACCAGGGCTCGGGCACGATGTCGAGAAAGCGCGGGTCCTTCAGCTGCATGCTCTCCTTGAAGCTCGACACCTGCGTGACCTGCGACGCCTTGCCGCCGGTGCCGCGCGTGGAGATCATCGCGGCGTGGCGGCCGTGCGCGTCCATCTTCAGTTCCGACTTGTTGTCGGCGCGCCAGAGCCCGAAGGTCACGAACCAAGTATGCAGCAGGCCCGGGTGGTACGGGTCCTTGATGTTCTCCTGCATGAGCTTCCAGTTGCCTGGAATGCGCTGGCGGCTGTAGCCGAGGATGGTGAGCTTGCGGCCGTCGAACAGGCGGTCGAAGTAGTGCAGGATGTCGGGTCCGAGAAAGTCCTCGAGCGACTCGATGCCATGGTCGAACGACGCGAACACCACGCCGCCGCGCGAGGCCACCTTGAGCTTGGTCAGGCCGTGCTCCTCGGTTTTGAAGTCCGGTGGCATGCCGCCGTTGACCTTGCCGTCCTGCTTCACGCCGCGGCGGAACGGCACGCCCTGCAGGTCGCCCTTGAGCGTGTAGTTCCACTGGTGGTAGGGGCAGACGAACTCCTTGCGGTTGCCATGGCGCTCGCGGCAGAACTGCATGCCGCGGTGCGCGCAGACGTTCTCGAAGACGTGGATCACGCCCTCTTCGTCGCGCGACATGACGACCGACCGCTCGCCGATGGCAGTGCGCTTGAAATCGCCGGGGTTCGGAATCTCGGCTTCGAGACCGACGTAGCACCAGTGCTTTTCGTAGAAGAAGCGCTGCAGCTCCTTCTTGTGCAGCGCCTCGTCGGTATAGGCCATGAAGGGAATGCGGCTGCTCTTTTCGCTTTCCCATTTCAGCTCGATGGGGAACACGGTTTGCGTGGTCATCGCGGGTCTCCTCTTTTCTCGTGGTTTCTTGCTTCAGACGCCTTGCAGGTAGAAGGCATCGGCGTGGATCTGCTCGGGCGCGAGGCTCCGGCCACGCACTAGCTGAGTCACGGCCTCGACCATTGGCGGCGAGCCGCACAGGTAGGCGCGCCATCCATCGAGGTTACCGGACCAGTCGGCGCGGATGGCATCGGTGATGAGGCCCACACGCTGGTTTTCTTTCGCGGGGCCGGTGACGACCACCACGTGCACATTCAACCCTGGATGCTGCGCCTGCAGTTCGCGCAGCTCGCCCAGGCCGTAGACGTCGGCATCGGAGCGCACACCCAGATAGAGGTGGATAGGCTGCGTCAGCCCGGTCGCTATGGCACCGCGCACGATCGAGAGGATGGGCGCCAGCCCCGTGCCGCCTGCCGCGCAGAGCATGGGCCCGCGGTGTTTGGTACGCAGGTAGGCGGTGCCCAGCGGCCCGCTCACGCGGACCGAATCGCCAACGCGCAGCTGCTCGAAGATGTGCGCCGTGACGCGCCCGCCGGGCACCCTGCGCACGTGGAATTCAAGCTCGGCGTCGCGGCTCAGTCCGGCCATGGAATACGGCCGCGCCAAGTCGGGCGCGAACTGCAGTTGCGCATACTGACCCGGGGAAAACTCCAGCGGCTTGTTCGGCTTGAGGCGCAGGCGGCGGATGTCGTGCGTGAGCACGTCGATGCCGGTGACCGTCGCCTTCAGGATGCGCGCCGGGTGCACCACCACTTCGTCGGGCTCCGGAATCTCGATGGCGCAACTTTCGGTCAGCGTGCTCTGGCAGGCCAGCACGTAGCGCTCGCCCTGCCCGTCCGGTCGGATCGCGTCCTGGCCGCCGTCGAGCAGCTGGCCCGACACCACCTTGCAGCGGCAGGTGCCGCAGCGCCCCGACATGCAGCTGTACGACACCGGCACATGGTGTTCGCGCAGCACTTCGAGCAGGTTCGCGCCGGGGCGGACCTCGAGGGTGCGGGCAAGGGGGTGAATGTGAAGGTCCATCGTGGGTTTCTCTTGCGCCGGTGTGGATCCAGCTTGTCTCCGGGACCGATGATGCTCGGCACCGGCCGATTGACCAATAGAATTTGGTGAATCATCTGCATCACTGTGCTGAATAAAGGTACGCCATGCAACTCAAGGACATCGACCTCAATCTGCTGCTGGTGTTCGACCGCATGCTGGCCGAAAAGCGCGTGTCGGCCGTGGCTGAATCGCTCGGGCTTTCGCAGCCGGCCATCAGCAATGCGTTGGCGCGGCTGCGCAAGCTGCTGGGCGACGAACTGTTCCTGCGCACCGCGCGCGGCATGGAGCCCACCCCCTTCGCGCTGCAGCTGGCCGAACCGGTGGCCTACGCCATGGGCGCGCTGCACACCGCACTCAACCAGCAGGTGGTGTTCGACCCCGCCACGAGCACGCGCGGATTCACGCTCGCGATGACCGACATCGGCGAGATCTACTTCACGCCGAGGCTGATGGAGGCGCTGTCGGTGGCGGCGCCGGGCGTGACGATCAGCACGGTGCGCAACAACACCGCGACCAACCTGCGCGACGAGTTGGAAGCCGGCCACGTCGACATCGCCATCGGCCTGCTGCCACAGCTGAAAGCGGGCGTGTTCCAGCGCCGGCTGTTCCTGCAGCGCTACGTGTGCCTGTTCTCGAACGCGCATCCGCTCGCGTACAAGCGCAGCGTTTCGCTCAAGGACTTCGGCGCGGCCGACCACGTGCAGGTGCTGGCTGCCGGCACGGGCCACGGCAAGGCAGACGACGTGATGGCGGCACAGGGCATCCAGCGGCGCATCCGGCTCAAGGTGCCGCACTTCGTGGCCATTGGCCACATCCTGCGATCGAGCGAGATGATCGCGACCGTGCCCGAACGGCTCGCACAGAGCATCGCCGAGCCGTTCGGACTGGTGTGGCGCCCACATCCGGTGGCGCTGCCGCAGATCGCGATCAACCTGTTCTGGCACGCGAAGGTGCACCGCGATCCGGGCAACCAGTGGCTGCGCGGGCTGTTGTTCGACAACTTTGCCGATGGTGACTAGATCGGGCCTCGTTCTCGCGTGTCGAATCCGGCAAATTTGATTATTTATTGAAACCATATTCCGACCTTCCAAAGCGAGGGAAAGCACCTACGGTCGAGCGCCGAATCCCGCTTGTATTGGTTATTTTTCATAACCACAATCCAGCCAGCGAAGAGCACACGATGACTGGCATCTCTTTCGCTGCGCCTGCCTTTGGATTGGAAAGGGCTCGAAGGCCCGACGAACTCCCGGCGCGCATTTCACCTGTGTCAGTCGCTATATAAATGGGAGCAACCTCAATGATCGAGACACATTCAAGCCCCGGCACACCGGGGCAACAATTCAAGACGCTGATACTGTGCTTCATCGTCGCGCTGCTGGAGGGCCTGGACCTGCAGGCCGCAGGCATCGCGGCAGGCGGCATTGGCAAGGAATTCCAATTGCTGCAACCGCAGATCGGTGCCATGTTCAGCGCCGGCCTGCTGGGGCTGCTGCCCAGCGCGCTGCTGGGCGGCTGGCTGTCGGACCGGATTGGCCGCAAGAAGGTGCTGGTGGTGTCGGTGCTGATCTTTGGCGTGTTTTCGCTGGCCACCACCCAAGTGTGGGACTTTCACAGCCTGCTGGCCGCCCGCTTCCTGACCGGACTGGGCCTGGGTGCGGCGTTGCCCATCCTGATTGCCATGTCGTCCGAGGCGGCCCAACCGCGCCACCGCAGCATCGCGGTCAGCATTACTTACGCCGGGGTGCCTCTGGGCGGTGCCGCTGCCGCCGTGCTGGGCATGGTCAACTTTGGCGGCGACTGGCGCGGCCTGTTCTACGTGGGCGGCGTGGTGCCCATCGCGATCGCCGTGTTGTTGATGCTGATGCTGCCCGAGTCGCAGGCCTACCAGTTGCGCCAGCAGCAAGCCGCCGCCACCCACCGGCCGGTGGCCACCGAAGGCGTGTCCGGCTTGTTTACGGGCGGCATGTGGAAGTCCACCTTGCTGCTGTGGCTGGCCAGCTTTTTCGTGCTGACCGTGCTGTACATGCTGCTGAACTGGCTACCCTCGCTGATGCAGGGCAAGGGCTTCAGCCGCGAGGACAGCAGCCTCGTGTCGCTGTTGTTCAACTTTGGCGGTGCCGCAGGCTCGTTGATGGTGGGACGGCTGATGGACTCGTCCGCCCGCGTCAAGACCGCAGTCTGCATTTACCTGGGCATGCTGTTGTCGCTTGCCGGGCTGGGCTGGGCTCAAGGTCTGCCGATGATGCTGCTCGCCGGGCTGGGTGCCGGGTTTTGCGCCACGGGCCGCCAACTGGTGCTGTACGCCATGGCCCCGGCGCTCTACCCCACCTCCATCCGTGGCACCGGCGTGGGCGCGTCCATCATGGTGGGCCGCCTGGGTGCCATCGGCGGCCCGCTGATCGCCGGACAGGTACTGGCCGCAGGCCTGGGCGTGGCGGGCGTGATGGCCGCCAGCGGCCCCGGCATCGTGGTCGCCGCTTTTGCCGCGCTGACCCTGGTCTGCGCACCCCAAAAGCAAACTGCGTATTGATCCGACCCAATAAGGTCGGCAACCTTCTACTCAAGACCGCGAACCTCGGCGCGTCGTACGACCTCGGCATGGTCGTCGAGCTTTTCGGCGATGTCTCGCACGTGAACAACGATTCAAACACCACGTCGCCACTTCCCACGACCTCGGCATCCGTCGCTCATTCGATTCCGTTCCGATTTACCGTTTCAAGAAATATTGGAGACCTTATGCGAATTCCCCCTTCCCTTCCCCTGCTCCTTGCCGCTCTTATGGCAAGCGCCTGTACCAGCACCGATCTGGCTCATCCAGGCGGTGCCATGTCTGCCGCGCCCCCCTCCATCAGCCCAAGCGCGGTTGGTGAATCTCGACCAGGCTCGGGCTTCCTCAAGGGCTACCTTGCGGCGGATGAACTGCCTGACAGCCTGGCGCTGCTGGCCGCTCCCCCCGCTGTCGGTTCTGCCGACCAGGAGGCCGACAATGCAGCCTTCCATGCGCTGCGTGCGCTGCAGAACAGCGCACGAGGAGAACTCGCCAGGGAGGATGCCAATCTCAAGTTCCCCCCGGCAGAACAGGTTTTTGCCTGCGCGCTGGGAGTTCCGGTCTCCGAGCAGGCCACACCGCATCTGAACATGTTGCTGCGGCGCGTGTTGACCGATGCGGCCGCCTCGACTTCCAAAGCAAAGAACAACTACAACCGGACGCGTCCATTTGTCGCATTCAAGGAAAGTAGCTGCACCCCGGAGGAAGAAGATTTTCTGCGCAAGAACGGTTCATACCCGTCAGGCCATGCGGCTGCCGGCTGGGCCCAGGCACTGGTGCTGGCGGAACTCGCGCCCGACCGCAGCAATGCGCTGCTGCAACGCGGACGGGCTTACGGGCAAAGCCGCGGAATCTGCGGTGCGCACTGGAAGAGCGATATCGAAGCCGGACGCCTGGTTGGCGCTGCAGCCGTGGCGCGGCTGCACACGAACCCGACGTTCATGGCGCAGTTCAACGCCGCGCGTGACGAAGTCAAAAAAGCCCGCACCCATGGCGCAAAACCAGCGCGTGACTGCACAGCGGAGGCGGCCTCGCTGGCGACGTCGAGCGCGTTGGCGCCCTGAGTGCCGGATCGCGGTAGCCGGCCAAGGCTTCAAGGTGGTGTCCCTGGCAGGAGCGCCCCGCGTGAAGCCTTGCGAACGATCGCCAGGCCGGAAAATTCGAATCTTCCGGTTTTCTTGATTTGAATTAAGACCACCTGTTATCGCGAACCGTGGCTTCCCTTTGGCCGTCTCGCGCATCTGGCGCACCTTCGGCTTGCATGCGAACTTGTCAAACCGGTCTTGCGCTGTCTGTGCAGATGATCAATTTCTGTTCTGGATGCTCGGGCCAATGCTCCGCATGTGACGCACCGTCAGCCATACGCCCGAAATCAGGAAGTAAAGCGCACCGACCCCCGCATAGCCGGCCACGTTCGCGATGGAGGGAGGCGTCTCCATTCGTGACTGGGCAATGAAGAAGCCACCTGCCAGAGCGGATTGGGCCCCGCTCAGGATCATCGTCCACTGCGCACCATGGCTTTTCCATCGCCGAACCGCCGTGCTCAGTTGAAGCAGGCCGGAAGCGATGGCCCATGCGCCGACGACCGCGATCACGGCACCCATTCCGGAATTCAATGCGACAAGTACCGCCGCCGTCGCAACGCCGCTCACCCCGACATTGATGCGTTGCGTGCGATTCTTCGCGAGACCGCCGCTGCGGGTCGCATCGATCCAGTTGGCGGTCGCATCCCATGCGGGATAGACAACCAGCAGCAGCGCCGCAATTGCGGGCACTTTGGTACCGACAGCGAAAGCAGCGGTTACCCAGACTATCGAGAACAAGGCGCGTAAGTAGTAGTAGCGCTTCAGCCACTGTTCCTGGTTGGCATCGGGGAGATCAAATGTTGTAGACATGGAAGTTGGCTCTCGTGTTGTTCTGAGGTCGCACGGCCGGCGCAGTGCCGGCCACTTCGCTTACATCGGCGGAACGACGCCGTCCTTGCCGACCACCAGACGTCCTGAGGACAGGCTGCCGTCGGCGCCCTTCTCTGCAGAGACGAACACGACTGCGCCGGCCTTGACGTCGTCCGAGGTTGCTTGAGTCAACGTCACGACAGGCGTACCCGTCGGGATCGCGATCTTCCTTTCCTGCCCGTGATACGTCACCGTGACGACGCCACCGTCGACCGACTTCACGGCGTTGGAAACCGTGGCATTGGTCATGGAGCTTTCCGGCTTGAGGTCCCATCCGAAGCTGCCTTCGCCCATGCCCTTCATCGCCGCCGGAAAGATCAGGACCTCCAGCGCGCCGTCGCCACCCTGTGCCCTGGGCAAGGACGCAATGCCGACGTAGTCGCCTTGCTTGATGTCGGAAATTGCTGCCTTGGCAACGCCGTTGGCAGTCCAGCCTTGCTTGAGTTTGATCGAGACGAAATTGCCTTCGCGGGCCTTCACTTCGAGTTGGTCGCCGTTGCGCGTGACGATCGTGCCGCGAACGCGCACTGTCGCCTCCGGGCCGGCCGCGAACGAGGCCGTGGGAATGACGATGGCCAGCGCGACGAGGCTGGCTGCGAAAAGCGAGTTGGGACGTTGATGCATGTGAATCTCCTTGAGATGTGTGAATGGGGCAAGGCGGTCGAGGAGACTTTAGGTATTCGCTCGCCGGTCGGGGGTGACAAGTCAATGACAAAAACGTCATGTCGTCCGTACCTCCGTCGAGGCGAGAATCCACTCGCATGAAGATCCTGGTCATCGAGGACGACCCCAAGACCGGCGAGTACCTGAAGAAGGGGCTCCGGGAAAGTGGCTACGCCGTGGACCTGTCACGCACCGGGCCCGACGGCCTCCACGCGGCGCTGAACAACGATTACGACCTTGTCGTTCTCGATGTGACGCTGCCTGGTATCGACGGCTGGCAGATCATGCCGGCGCTTCGCGAGAAGGGCGACATGCGCGTGCTGTTCCTGACCGCCCGAGACCAGCTGAGCGATCGCATCCGCGGCCTTGAACTTGGCGCAGACGACTACCTCGTCAAACCCTTCTCCTTCACCGAGCTCGTGCTGCGCATCCGCACACTGCTGCGACGCGGCGTCGCTCGCGATGCCGACATGTACCAGGTCGCCGACCTCAAGCTGGACGCTCTGCGACGCAAGGTCACGCGCGAGGGCGTGGAAATCGCGTTGACCAACAAGGAGTACCTGCTGCTGCACCTGCTGGTGAAGCGCCAGGGGGAGGCGCTCTCGCGTACGTTGATCGCCTCCGAAGTCTGGAACATGAACTTCGACAGCGACACCAACGTCGTCGATGTAGCGGTCAAGCGGTTGCGTGCCAAGATTGACCGGCCATTCGCGACGCCGTTGATACACACGGTGCGCAACGTGGGCTACGCCTTCGGCGATGCGCTCAACGACTTGGAAAGGAGCGCGGATTGAAGGGGCACTGGCTTCCGCAATCGCTCGCGATGCGGGTGACGCTGCTGTGCGGCTTGATCGCACTCTCGATGACGAGCATGCTCGGTGGCTACTTCTTTTTCTTCGCGCGAACCGCCATCACTGCGCATGCCGACGACCAGCTCATTGGGCGTGCCGAGCATTTCCGCCGGCTCGTTGGTGACGCGCGCACGATGCAAGACCTGCGCGATCGATCTCTGCTCTTCGAAGCCCTCCGGGGTGGGACCACCGACGTACTCATACTGCGCCGCGCTGGAGAGACTCCTTTCGTCGAGGTGAATCCGGATCGCGTGGAGGTGCCCGCTGCCGTGATGCTTGCGCCTGTTGGCCGACAGATGGTGGCGCAGGACGTGCTGCGGACGACCGACCATCCTCGGATGCATTGGGTGGCGGGCCTCGCCCGCTCGGGACAAGACGGAGAACTGGTGGAGGTGGTGGCCGGGCATCCCCTCGAGAGCGAGATGCGGATGATCGGCGAGAGTCGATTTCAGGTCATCCGAAGCACGCTGATGTCGATAGTCGCGTCTGTGCTGCTGGTCTACGTGGCGCTGCGCCATGGACTCCGTCCTCTGCGTCGTGTGTCGGAACAGGCAGCGCAAATACACCCGATCAACCTCGCCATTCGTTTTCCGGAACAGGACGCCCCGCGAGAACTAAGGGAAATGGTGGCCGTGTTCAACGCGATGCTCGACCGCATCTCCCAGGGTTACGACCGGTTGTCCCAGTTTTCGGCTGACCTCGCGCATGAAATTCGCACGCCGGTGGGAGCGATGATCGGGCAGACCCAAGTCGCGCTCAACCGCGTGCGCAGCCCAACCGAGTACCAGCAAGTGTTGGATTCGAACCTCGAGGAGATGAACCGCCTGAGCCTGATCGTGGACAACATCCTGTTCCTGGCCAGGGCCGATCATGCCGCGCTCGACATCGAGCGCGTGCCGCTTGCGATGGCTGACGAACTGCGGGGAATCGCCGACTATTTCGAAGGGCCTGCAGAAGAAGCCGGTTTGCAGTTCTCGGTACAGGCGAGCGGCTCCGTGCTGGCCAACGCGCCGCTGGCGCGCAGAGCCATTCACAATTTGGTCGTCAACGCGCTTCGCTACAGCACCATCAACACGACTGTGCGCCTGATCGGTACGCAGCACGAATCCGGTTCGACGATCGCTGTCGAAAACGACGGCATCCCCATTCCACCTGAGCAACTCGAGCGACTGTTCGACCGCTTCTATCGCGCCGACGCGACGCATGACCGTCCAGCCGAGTCCAGCGGGTTGGGATTGGCGATCGTCAAGGCCATCATGGGAATCCATCGCGGGGAGGCGCGTGTCTCGTGCTCCCCGACCGGAACAATTCGCTTCGAGCTTCGCTTTCCGAACTGAACGCGAGATCCGGCGGTCGCGATGCTGCCGGGCGTGGCGGTGGCCGGCGAAACGGTCACGCACTCGAGTGGATGACCGTTCGAATACCGCTCAACTTGCGTTCCTCACTCCCACTCGATCGTCGCCGGCGGCTTGCTCGACACGTCGTACGTCACGCGGTTGATCCCGCGCACCTCGTTGATGATCCGCCCCGACACCTTCTTGAGCAGCGCATAAGGCAGCTCCGCCCAGTCGGCGGTCATGAAGTCGCTGGTTTGCACGGCGCGCAATGCGACGACGTAGTCGTAGGTGCGGCCATCGCCCATCACGCCCACGCTCTTCACTGGCAGGAACACCGTAAAGGCCTGGCTCGTGAGGTCGTACCAGGTCTTGCCGCTTTCGTCCGTGAAGTTGCGCAGTTCCTCGATGAAGATCGCGTCGGCGCGGCGCAGCAGGTCGGCGTATTCCTTCTTCACTTCACCGAGGATTCGCACGCCCAGGCCGGGGCCGGGGAACGGATGGCGATACACCATCTCGGGCGGCAGGCCGAGCGCCACGCCGAGTTCGCGCACTTCGTCCTTGAACAGGTCGCGCAGCGGCTCGAGCAGCTTCAGGCCCAACTGCTCGGGCAGGCCGCCCACGTTGTGGTGGCTCTTGATGGTGACGGCCTTCTTGCTCTTGGCGCCGCCCGACTCGATGACGTCGGGGTAGATCGTGCCTTGGGCCAGGAAGGTCGCGCCCTTGTGGCCGCCGTCGCCGGCCTTGAGCTTGGCGGCTTCCTGCTTGAACACGGTGACGAACTCGCCGCCGATGATCTTGCGCTTGGCTTCGGGGTCGCTCACGCCGGCGAGCTTGCCGAGGAACAGGTCGCTGGCATCCACGCGAATCACCTTCGCATGCAGCTTGCCTTCGAACATCTCCATGACCATGTCGCCTTCGTTCAAGCGCAGCAGGCCATGGTCGACGAACACGCAGGTGAGCTGGTCGCCGATGGCGCGGTGGATCAGCGCGGCGGCCACGCTCGAATCGACGCCGCCTGAGAGGCCTAGGATGACTTCTTCATCGCCCACCTGTTCGCGGATCTTCTGCACCGCTTCAGCGATGTGATCGCGCATGACCCAGTCGGGCTTCGCTTCGCAGATGCCGAGCACGAAGCGCTCGATGATCGCCTTGCCCTGAACCGTGTGCGTCACTTCGGGGTGGAACTGCAGCGCGTAGTAGCGGCGCGCCTCGTCGGCCATGCCGGCGATGGGGCAGCTGTCGGTGCTGGCCATGAGCTTGAAGCCCGGAGGCAGTTCGGTGACCTTGTCGCCGTGGCTCATCCACACGTTGAGCATGCCGTGGCCTTCGGGCGTGGTGAAGTCCGAGATGTCCTTCAGCAGCGCGGTGTGGCCATGGGCACGCACAGCCGCGAAGCCGAACTCGCGCTTGTGGCCGCCTTCGACCTTGCCGCCGAGCTGATGCGCCATGGTCTGCATGCCGTAGCAGATGCCGAACACGGGCACCCCGAGGTCGAACACGGCTTGCGGGCACTTGTCGGTGGTTTCTTCGTACACGCTGGCATGGCTGCCCGACAGGATCACGCCCTTGAGGTGACCGTCGGCCGCGTATTCGCGCACCCATTCGTCGGTGACGTCGCAGGGGTGCACCTCGCTCAGCACGTGGGCTTCGCGCACGCGGCGTGCAATGAGTTGCGTGACTTGCGAGCCGAAGTCGAGGATGAGGATCTTGTCGTGTTGCATGGGCGTTGGGACTCAGAGCGTTGAAATGTCGAACAGCTTCACGCCCGCCTTGGGCGCTGCCTGGATGAGGTGCTCGTCGAAGGTGGCGAGCGGGAGATTGAGCGACTTGGCGAGCCAGAGGTAGCCGGCGTCGTAGAGCGACACGCCAACGTCGATGGCCACGGCGAGCACGGCCTTGTGCTGCGCGGGAGCGAGCTCATGCAGTTCGACGCGGTGGCGAATGGCGTCGAGCACACTCCACAGCCCTTCGACTGCCGACGTCGGAATGCGGCCGCTGCGCACGCCGTTGGCGAGGATGTTGGCGCACTCCCATTGCCAGGCATTGGGCGCCTGCGGCTCGACCTCGTCGCGGCGGATGGCGGCGTAGAGCTTGCGGGTGTGTTCGCTGGCCATGTCGGGCAGCAGCCAGGCGGAGGTAACCGAGGCGTCCATGACGAAGGCTGTCACGATTGGCGCCCTTCGTCGAGCAGCACGCGCAGTGGCAGACCCGGCTGGATGGCGGCGTGCAGCGCGTCGATCTGCCCGAGTTCGCGCTCGATCTGCTCGTCGGTGATGACCGGCTTGCGGCGCACCGGCAGCATGCGCACGACTTCCTTGCCGTGGCGGGTGATGCGAACCTCCTCGCCCCTTTCGACCGAGTCGATCAGGGCCGAGAAGTTGTTCTTGGCTTCAGCGATGCCGATGGATTGCATTTGGGCCAGAAAATCTGAATCTGGCCCAAATTCTAAACTAAGTCTGGCCCGACTTTCAAGGTCTGGCCAGAATGGGCTTCAGGCCGGCGCCGGGCCGCCCCAAGGCGGCCTGCGGCCCCCTCGGGGGGCAGCGACCCACACGCAGTGGGGGAGCGTGGGGGCCAGACTATTCAGCGCGGTAGTTCGGCGCTTCCTTCGTGATCTGCACGTCGTGGACGTGGCTCTCACGGATGCCGGCCGTGGTGATCTCGACGAACTCGGCCTTGTTCTGCATGTCGGCGATGGTGGCGCAGCCGCAGTAGCCCATGCTGGCACGCACGCCGCCGGCCATCTGGTAGACGATGGAGACGATCGAGCCCTTGTAGGGCACGCGGCCTTCGATGCCCTCGGGCACGAGCTTGTCGGTGTTCGGATTGCCGGTGGTCGATTCCTGGAAATACCGGTCGGCACTGCCCTGCTGCATCGCGCCGATGGAGCCCATGCCTCGGTAGCTTTTGTAGCTGCGGCCCTGGTACAGCACGATTTCGCCCGGCGCCTCTTCGGTACCGGCGAACATGCTGCCCATCATCACGGTGCTGGCGCCGGCCGCGATGGCCTTGGCGATGTCGCCCGAGTAGCGCACGCCGCCATCGGAGATCAGCGGAATGCCCGTGCCTTGCAGCGCGGTGGCGACGCTGTCGACCGCCATGATCTGCGGCACGCCCACGCCGGCCACGATGCGGGTGGTGCAGATGGAGCCAGGGCCAATTCCGACCTTCACCGCGTCGGCGCCGGCGTCGGCCAGTGCGCGCGCGGCATCGCCGGTGGCGATGTTGCCGCCGATGACGTCGACCTGCGGATAGTTCTTCTTGACCCATCGCACGCGCTCGATCACGCCGGCGCTGTGGCCGTGGGCGGTGTCGACCACGATGGCGTCGACGCCGGCCTTCACGAGGGCTTCGACGCGCTCTTCGGTGCCGTCACCCACACCGACCGCCGCGCCCACGCGCAGGCGGCCGTTGGCGTCGCGTGCGGCGTTGGGGAAGCTGGTCTGCTTGGTGATGTCCTTGACGGTGATCAGGCCCTTGAGCTCCCAGTCGCCGTTGATGACCAGCAGGCGCTCGAGCTTGTGCTTGTTCAGCAGCGCCTTGGCCTCGGCCAGCGTGGTGCCGTCGGGCACGGTGATGAGCCGGTCGCGCTGCGTCATGATTTCGCTGACGGGCACGTCGTAGCGGTTCTCGAAGCGCAGGTCGCGTCCCGTGACAATGCCAACCACCTTGCCGGCGTCGACCACCGGGAAGCCCGAGATGCCGAGCTGGTCGGACAGCGCCATCACCTGGCGCACCGAGTGCGTCGGCGTGATCACCACCGGGTCGCGCAGCACGCCCGACTCGTAGCGCTTCACGCGGGCCACTTCGGCGGCCTGCTGTTGCGCGGTGAGGTTCTTGTGCACGATCCCGATACCCCCCTCCTGCGCGATGGCGATCGCGAGGCGGGCTTCAGTCACGGTGTCCATGGCCGCCGAGACGAGCGGCAGGTTCAACGTGATGTTGCGGGAGAATTTGGTGGCGAGAGAGGTGTCCTTGGGCAGGACCTGGGAGAACGCTGGCACCAACAACACGTCGTCGAAGGTGAGCGCTTTGCCGAGAAGGCGCATGGGTGAAGCTCCAAAAGACGGATTGTAACGAGGCCCCCGACCCGTTTGCCGGGCCGGGCTTTTTCGAAGCGTTGCAAAACCACCCACCCCGCATGTTGCAAAAAGTAAGGCCCGGCTAAACTTCAGGGATGAAATTCGTGCACTGGCTGGTACTGGGATGTGTCGTTGCGCTGCCGCTGTCGGCGAGCGCGCAATGGCAATGGGTCGACAAGAACGGCAAGAAGGTCTTCAGCGATCAGGCGCCACCGCCCGATGTGCCGGAGAAGAACATCCTGCGCCGCGTGGGTCCTCCGCCGGTGTCGCGCGCGAATCCCAACGTCGATGCACCGCCCGCCGAAGGCGCGGCCGCGGAGGCTGGTGCACCTGCCAAGACGGCGGGCACGCCGAAGCCCACCGGCGTCGACAAGGAACTCGAGGAAAAGACCAAGAAAGCCGAGGCCGAGGAAGAGGCCAAGCGGGCTGCGGAAGAAGCCAAGGTTGCGAAGGCCAAGGCCGACAACTGCGCGCTCGCGCGCCAGGGCAAGGCCACGGTCGACAGCGGCATCCGCATTGCCAAGGTCAATGCGCAGGGCGAGCGCGAGATCATGGACGACGCTGCGCGCGCCGCCGAGCAGAAGCGCCTTCAGACGGTCATCAACAGCGACTGCAAGTAACCGGCGCTCAGTAGCCGGCTTTGCCGCCCTTGCGGCGATTCGCAAACAGGCCTGTGCCCCGAGCACCCTGACGCTGGAACCGCTGCCGGCGCGCCACCTTGGGGTCTACCTTGAGGGGACGGCACAGCTCGATGCGGTCGCCGTCCTTCAAGGCCTGCTCCCACTCGACCGCCCTGCCCCAGATGCCCGGGGTCATGGCGTGTCGCCAATCCAGATCCGGAAAGCGCAGGGAAAGATCGCTGGCCCGGACCGCATCGGCCAGCGTCGTGCCGGGCGCGAGCTGCAGGACCTGCTCGAACACCTCGCGCGCCGCCGGCGAGCAGCTCAGCGTGACCTCGATGATCATCAGGACGAGCCGTAGACCTGCTCGGCGCGCTTGACGAACGCCTCGACCAGGCTGGAGGCGATGGTGTCGAACACCGGCCCCACCAGTGCCTGCAGGGCGAAGTTGCTGAAGCCGTAGCTCATGTGCAGCTCAACGCGGCAGGCGCGCTCGCCTTGCTCGCCCACAGGCACGAACTTCCACTTGCCATCGAGGTTGGAGAATGGCCCGTCGACCAGCTTCAGCTGCACCTCGCGCCCCGGCACGTGCGAGTTGCGGGTCGTGAAGCTCTGGTGCAAACCGGCGAATGCCAGACCGACTTCGGCCGTCATGCCGGCCTCGTCCTCCTCGAGAATGCGGGCCTTGTCGCACCACGGAAGAAACTGCGGATACCTCGCCACATCGGTGACGAGCGCATACATCTCTTCGGCGCTGTACCAGATGAGGACGGACTTGTTGACTGTTTTCATAGAATCGGCACAGCGTGCGCGACGGATTGTATTGAAGCCATGCAGCCCCCACATTCCCGAGTCATGGCCACAAAGAAACAAGATACCTCCTCCCGCATCGCCGACAACAAGAAGGCCGCGTACAACTATTTCTTCGAAGAGCGCTTCGAGGCCGGCATGGTCCTCGAAGGCTGGGAAGTCAAATCGCTGCGCGAAGGCAAGGTGCAGCTCACCGACGGCTACGTGGTGATCCGCAACGGCGAACTGTTCGTCGTCGGCTGCCAGATCAACCCGCTCAAGAGTGCATCCACCCACGTCAATCCCGATTCGGTCCGCACCAAGAAGCTGCTGCTGAAGAAGGACGAAATCCGTCGCCTGATAGGCAAGGTCGAGCAAAAAGGCTACACGCTGGTGCCGCTCAACCTGCACTGGAAAGCCGGCAAGGTGAAGTGCGAGATCGCCCTCGCCAAAGGCAAGGCCGAGCACGACAAGCGCGACACCATCAAGGACCGCGAAGGCAAGCGCGAGGTCGAGCGCGCGATGAAGAACCGCAGCCGCTGAGTCTTTTCCCGCAGGCGCCATCTCCGGCAGGTGGCCGCACCGCCCTTTTGCTCGAACTCGCGACCCCGGCCTACCGCAATTTGTCGTGCCGACCGCATAAACTGCCGGCTCGCGCAATCATCTCGCCTGGCCTGTCACCAAGCTCGTTGTCGCGATTTTTCAACTGAAGGAGAAACTGCATGAAATTGCTCAGCGCCTCGATCCTCGCGGCGGCCCTGCTCGCCGGCTGCGGCGGCATGTCCAACAAGACCGCCAGCGCGCCCGACACGCCCACCCGCACCGCTGACGGCGTGCTGGTCGGACCGAACGGGATGACGCTGTACACCTTCGCCAAGGACACCGCGGGCTCCGGCACCTCCGCCTGCAACGCCCAGTGCGCCACCAACTGGCCCGCGCTCGGCGTGGCCGACGCCGCCAAGCCCATCGGCGGCTACACCATCATCATTCGCGAAGACGGCAAGCGCCAGTGGGCCTACAAGGGCTGGCCGCTGTACTACTGGTCGAAGGATGCCAAGCCCGGCGACAAGACCGGCGACGGCGTCCTGAACGGCGCCTGGAAGGTCGCCCGTCCCTGATCCCCTGCGGATCTGACGCAAGAACGCCGGCATCTGCCGGCGTTTTTTTCTGGTTTTCGCGGTGTGGAGGCCCGCGCCGCACGCGGCAGAACCGGTTCCTCAGTGGGCGCCCGGCACCGCGATGTCAGAGATCGTGGTGCGCCGCCCGCGCAATGCCAGCAGTTCGTTGAACACCAGCGCGCCGATGACCAGCACCCCGCCGGTCAGCACGCTCGCTGCAGGCCGCTCTCCCGCGCCGATCCAGGCCAGCGCGATCCCGAAGATCACCTCCAGCAAGGCCAGCAACGCGACCTCAGGCGCCTTCAGCACCTGGGCGCACAGCACCGAGAGCACACAGGGAATGGCGAGCTGGAACACGCCCAGGAAAGCCAGCAGCCCGAGATCATGCGCATCGGCCCTGAAGGGCCAGGCGAAGGGCAACGTGAACAGCGCCGAGAGCACCGCACCAATCAGCACGGCAGGTACCAGGTCGATCCTGTGACCCTTGGCTTGCGCGTGCTGAACCACGGTCCAGTTGGTCGCGCCGGCCAAAGGCACGCACAGCGCAACGAGCGTGCCGGCCAGTGAAGCGCCGCCACCCTGCAGCAGTTGCGTGCCGTACATCCAGCCGATGCCGGCCCCCGCGACCACGATGGCCAGCCAGGTGCGCGCGGGCAGCCGATGCCCGATGAAAAAGCGCGCAGCCAGCGCAGTGAACAGCGGCCCGAGCGACATCGTGACGAGCACGCTGGCCGTCGAAGCCAGCGTGAGCGCGACCATGAAGGCCGTGAACATCACGGCCCAGCACACGCCGGAAATCCAGAGTTCGCGCCCGGCATGACGCAACTGCGAGAACACCGCGCGCCCCCGCCAAAGCGGCAAGATCACCAGCAGCGCCAGCATCGTGAAGAAGCTGCGCCAGAAGGTGATCTCGAAACTGTGCGCCTGCGCGAGGTGCCGCGTGACGACGCCCGCCGTGCCCCACATCAGGGTCACGACGGCCATCAGCCAGACAGCGCTGCCGTGCGTCAGGCGCATGAAGGGGGCTGCAATCCGAAAGCGATCAGCCCTGCGACGTGTCGCGGCCTGCGCGCTTGCGCTCGTGTTCCTTCAGGTAGCGCTTGCGCAGGCGCACGCTCTTGGGCGTGATTTCGACCAGCTCGTCGTCCTCGATGAATTCCACGCCGTATTCGAGCGTGAGTTCGATCGGAGGCGTGATCTTGATCGCGTCTTCCTTGCCCGAGACGCGGAAGTTCGTCAGCTGCTTGGTGCGCGTGGCGTTCACCACCAGGTCGTTGTCGCGGCTGTGGATGCCGACGATCATGCCTTCGTACACCGGGTCGTTCGCCTTCACGAACATGCGGCCGCGATCGTCGAGCTTGCCCAGGGCGTAGGTGAAGATTTCACCGTCGTCCATGGAGATCAGCACGCCGTTCTTGCGGCTGCCGATCTCGCCCTTGTGCGGCTCGTAGCTGTCGAAGATGTTGCTGATGAGGCCCGAACCGCGCGTCAGGTTCAGGAACTCGTTCGTGAAGCCGATCAGGCCACGCGCCGGAATGCGGTACTCGAGGCGCACGCGGCCGCGGCCGTCCGGTTCCATGTTGACGAGTTCGCCCTTGCGCTCGCCCAGTGCCTGCATCACGCCGCCCTGGTGCTGTTCTTCGATGTCGGCCGTGACCAGCTCGATGGGTTCGTGCTTTTCGCCATTGACGTTGCGGAACACCACGCGCGGCTTCGACACGGCCATTTCATAGCCTTCGCGACGCATGTTTTCCAGCAGGATGGTCAGGTGCAGTTCGCCGCGGCCCATGACTTCGAAGACGCCCTCTTCGTCGGTCTCGTTCACGCGCAGCGCCACGTTGTGCTGCAGTTCCTTCTGCAGGCGGTCCCAGATCTGGCGGCTGGTGACGTACTTGCCTTCGCGGCCAGCCAGCGGGCTGGTGTTGACGCAGAAATTCATGGTCAGGGTCGGTTCGTCGACCTTGAGCATCGGCAGCGGCGCCGGGTTGGCAGCGTCGGTCACGGTAACGCCGATGCCGATGTCGGCGATGCCGTTGATCAGCACGATCTCGCCGGGGCCGGCTTCGGTCGCCTGCACGCGGTCCAGGCCCTGGAAGGTCAGCACCTGGTTGACGCGGCCCTTCACGGCCTTGCCGTCCGGACCTTCCATCACGATCACGTCGGCCATCGGCTTCAGCGTGCCCTGGCTGATGCGGCCCACGCCGATGCGGCCGACGAAGGTCGAGAAGTCGAGCGCGGAAATCTGCAGTTGCAGTGGCGCAGCGGGGTCGCCCTTTTGCGACGGCACGTGCTTCAGAATGGTGTTGAACAGGGCCGACATGTCGGGGCCCCACTGCTCGCCCTGTGCGCCTTCTTCCAGCGACGACCAGCCGTTGATGCCCGAGGCGTACACCACGGGGAAATCCAGCTGCTCGTCGGTTGCGCCGAGCTTGTCGAACAGGTCGAAGGCGGCATTGACCACCTTGTCAGGGTTCGCGCCGGGCTTGTCGACCTTGTTCACCACGAGGATGGGCTTCAGGCCCAGGGCCAGCGCCTTCTTGGTCACGAAGCGCGTCTGCGGCATCGGACCTTCCTGCGCGTCGATCAGCAGCACCACGCCGTCGACCATCGACAGCGCGCGTTCCACTTCACCGCCGAAGTCCGCGTGGCCCGGGGTGTCGACGATGTTAATGTGCGTGCCTTCCCAGGTCACGGCGCAGTTCTTGGCCAGGATCGTGATGCCACGTTCCTTTTCGATGGCGTTGTTGTCCATCACCGTGTCGACCACTTTTTCGTGCTCGGCGAAGGTGCCCGACTGGCGCAGCAACTGGTCAACCATCGTGGTCTTGCCATGGTCAACGTGGGCAATGATGGCGATATTGCGGATTTGCTTGGTACTCATGGTGTCGCTTCGGTCTGTTGTGCGTTCAAAAGAATTTGCTGGATTTCGATGGGGTTCAGCAAGCGCCCCGGTATCAGTTCGCCGGCCGTGACGTGGGCCGTGCCGAGGAAGGCAGGTGGATCGGTGCCGAACACGGCCACCTCGCTCGCATCGGCCCAACTGCCACGGCGGCGCAGGCCCGAGAGAAAACGTGCCGAATCTTCCGCGCCGAGCGTGACGCGGCTGTGGCCGTCCACCAAGGTTTCGGCAGGCAGGAGCTGTGCCAGACGCTCCTCCTCGTCCATGGCTTCAAGCGCCTCGAGCGTGATGCACTGGGCTTCGACGAAACCGCCCGTGGCGATGCGGCGCAGCGAGGTCAGGTGCGCACCGCAGCCCAGCGCCTCGCCGATGTCTTCGCCGAGGGTGCGGATGTAGGTGCCCTTGCTGACGGCGGCAAGGATGCGGATCGTGTTGTCATCGATGGCGGCGAGTTCGAGCTTGTGGATCACCACGTCGCGCGGCGCGCGCTCGACTTCGATGCCTTCGCGGGCGTACTCGTACAGGGCCTTGCCGTCTTTCTTGAGCGCGCTGTGCATCGGGGGCACCTGGCGGATCGAGCCTGTGAACTGCGCTTCCACGCGCGCCAGGTCTTCCGACGTGACGTGCACAGGCCGCTCGGCGATCACGTCGCCTTCGGCATCGCCGGTCGCGGTCTTGACGCCAAGACGGGCCGTGGCCTCGTAGGTCTTGTCGGCATCAAGGTGAAGTTGGCTGAATTTGGTGGCCGCGCCAAAGCACAGCGGCAGGACTCCCGTGGCGAGCGGATCGAGCGTGCCGGTATGGCCCGCCTTTTCGGCGCGCAGCAACCACTTGGCCTTCTGCAAGGCCTGGTTGCTGGAGAGTCCCAGCGGCTTGTCGAGCAACAACACCCCATGCACAGGGCGCCGCTGCACCCTTGTGCGTGGCGCGTTCATGGCTAGTCGTCTTTCGAGCGCGAAGCGACGGCCTGCGCGATAAGCGCGTTCATGTCGGCCGCACGCTCGGTGGTGCGGTCGAACAGGAAGTGCAGCGTGGGCACGGTGTGGATATGCAGGCGCTTGAACAGGCCATTGCGCAGGAATCCCGCGGCCTGGTTCAGCGCTTCGGTGGTCTCGTCCACGTCGCCCGTGAGCAGGCTGAAGAAGACCTTCGCGTGCGCATAGTCCGGCGTGACCTCGACCGCCTGGATCGTGACCATGCCCACGCGCGGGTCCTTCAACTCGCGCGCGATCAGCTCCGTCAGATCGCGCTGGATCTGGTCGGCAACCTTGAACGCGCGGTTTGGGGCGGCGGCTTTTCTTTTCGGCATGGACTCTCTCGCTTCGAACGCTTACAGCGTCCGGGCGATTTCCTTGATTTCGAAGAATTCGAGCTGATCGCCTTCTTTGATGTCGTTGTAGTTCTTGAGCTTGATACCGCACTCAAAACCTTCGCGGACTTCGCGCACATCGTCCTTCATGCGCTTGATCGAGTCGACTTCGCCGGTGTAGACCACCACGTTGTCGCGCAGCAGGCGGAAATGCGCACTGCGGTTGACCGAGCCCGAGGTGATGTACGAACCCGCGACCGTACCGATCTTCGAGGCCACGAACACCGTGCGGATCTCGGCCGAGCCGATGATTTCCTCGCGGCGCTCCGGCGCCAGCATGCCCGACATCGCGACCTTGATCTCGTCCACGGCGTCGTAAATGATGCTGTAGTAGTTCAGCTGCACGCCGTTGCCTTCGGCCAGCTTGCGCGCACCGGCATCGGCACGCACGTTGAAGCCGATCACGACCGCCTTGGAGGCGATGGCGAGGTTGATGTCGCTTTCGCTGATACCACCCACGCCCGCGTACACCACCTGCACCTTGACCTCGTCCGTCGCCAGCTTGAGCAGCGATTGCGCCAGCGCTTCCTGCGAGCCCTGCACGTCGGCCTTGATGATGATGCGCAGCGTCTGCACTTCGCCGGCCGACAGGTCGGTGAACATGTTCTGCAGGTTCGCGGCTTGCGCCTTCGCCAGCTTGGTGTTGCGGAACTTGCCGGCACGGTAGGTGGCGATTTCGCGCGCACGGCGCTCGTCGCTCATCACCATGAACTCGTCGCCAGCCTGTGGCACTTCGGTCAGGCCCTGGATTTCGACCGGGATCGACGGGCCCGCGGCCTTGGTCGACTTGCCGTCTTCGTCCAGCATGGCGCGCACGCGGCCATAGGTCGAGCCAGCCAGCACCACGTCGCCGGTCTTGAGCGTGCCGGACTGAACCAGCACGGTGGCGACCGGGCCGCGGCCCTTGTCGAGCTGGGCCTCGATGACCAGGCCCTTGGCGGCGGCATCCACCGGCGCCTTGAGTTCCAGCACTTCGGCCTGCAGCAGCACCTGCTCGAGCAGGTCGTCGATGCCCTGGCCCGTCTTGGCGGACACCGGCACGAACGGCACGTCGCCGCCGTACTCTTCGGGCACGACTTCTTCGGCCACCAGTTCCTGCTTCACGCGGTCCGGGCTGGCATCGGGCTTGTCGATCTTGTTGATCGCAACCACGATCGGCACACCTGCCGCCTTTGCGTGCTTGATGGCTTCCTTGGTCTGGGGCATGACGCCGTCGTCGGCCGCCACCACCAGGATCACGATGTCGGTGGCCTGCGCACCGCGGGCACGCATGGCCGTGAAGGCCTCGTGACCCGGGGTGTCGAGGAAGGACACCATGCCGCGTTCGGTTTGCACGTGGTACGCGCCGATGTGCTGCGTGATGCCGCCGGCTTCGCCCGCGGCGACCTTGGCGCGGCGGATGTAGTCGAGCAGCGAGGTCTTGCCATGGTCGACGTGGCCCATGACGGTCACGACCGGTGCGCGCGGCAGGGCTTCGGCGGTTTGCGCCGACACGTCCTCGTCGGTGAAGGCTTCCGGATCGTCCAGCGCGGCAACCACGGCGTTGTGACCCATGTCCTCCACGATGATCATCGCGGTGTCCTGGTCGAGCGACTGGTTGATGGTCGCCATCATGCCGAGCTTCATCAGCTGCTTGATGACTTCCTGCGCCTTGACGGCCATCTTGTGCGCGAGCTCGGCCACGGTGATGGTTTCGGGCACGTGCACTTCGAGCACGCGTGCCTCGACCGGTGCGGCCGGTGCGTGCTGCTCGTCATGACCGCCACGGTCGTTGCCGCGACGCCCACGCGGGCCTCCGCGCCAATTGCCGCGACCGACACCGCCGCTGGCATCGCCGCGGGTCTTGATTTCCTTTTTCTTGGCGGGATCGCCAGCCCAGCTCGACGAGAGCTTCGCGGACTTGACTTCCTTGCCGGCACCGGCGGCACCGGGTGCTGCTGCAGCGCCGGGCGCGGCAGGCGCGCCGGGGCGCGCTGCAGGTGCAGCCGGCTTGTGCAGCGTGCCCTTGACCGCGGCCTTCTCGGGCTGCGGCTTCTCGGGCGCCTTGTGCGGCACCAGCACGCGGGCCGGTGCGTTCATCATGGCGCGGATGGCTTCGGCTTCGGCGAGGGCCTTGCGGCGCCGCTCGTCGAGGTCCTTGGCGCGCGCAGCTTCCTCGTCGGCACGGGCCTTCGATTCGGCCGCAGCCTTGGCCTTCGCGTCTTCCTTGGCCTGCATCGCAGCGGTCTGCGCGGCGAGCTTGGTGTCGGCAGCCTGCTGCGCCGCGGCGGCGGCAGCAACATCAGCCGCTGTCGCTGCGGGCGCTGGCGCCACGGCCGGCGCGGCGGCTGACCTGGCGGCGGCGTTCACTGCCGCGGCTTCCGCGATGGCGGCAGCCTTCTTTTCGGCGGCGATGCGTGCGGCTTCCTGCTCGGCTTGTTCGGCGCGTTCGGCTTTTTCAGCCTGTTCGCGTTCACGTGCTTCGGTTTCTTCACGCAGGCGGCGCTTTTCGGCCAGCTCTTCTTCCTGGCGGCGGATCAGCTCGGCCTGGCGGCGCGCTTCTTCCTCGCGGCGGGCCAGTTCGGCTTCATCGACGCGGGGTGCGGCCGGCGGGGCTGCCGGGGCTTCGGCAGCTTGCTGCGCGTGTTCGGGGGTGGCCGGATGACCATCCTCGCGCTGGATGAAGGTGCGCTTCTTGCGCACCTCCACCTGGATGGTGCGGGCGCGGCCGGTGGCGTCGGCCTGCTTGATCTCGCTGGTCGACTTCTTGGTCAGCGTGATCTTCTTGCGCTCGGGCTCGACGGTGCCGTGGCTGGCCTTCAGATGGCCGAGCAGGCGCTGCTTGTCAGCCTCGGTGAGTGCATCGGTGGCGGCCGCTTTGGGCACGCCTGCGCTCTTGAGCTGGTCAAGCAAGGTTTCGGGAGTCTTCTTGAGCTCGTTCGCGAACTCGGCGACAGTGGTACTGGACATATTGGTTTCGTGCCTCCATGACCGTCACTCTTGGCCAGCGAACCAGTGTTCGCGGGCTTTCAAGATGAGGGCTTTGGCGTCATCGGCGCTCTGGCCGGTGATCTCGGTGAGTTCATCGACCGCGAGGTCGGCAAGGTCGTCACGGGTGTTCACACCCGCTTCGGTCAGCTTGGGAATCAGCTCGGGGTCCAGGCCTTCGAGATCGTGCAGGTCTTGCGACACTGCCGATTGGGGCTCGACACCCTCTTCCTTGGCGATTTCCATGGTCAGCAGCGCATCCTTGGCACGCGAGCGCAGCTCATTGATGGTGTCTTCGTCGAAGGCCTCGATCTCCAGCATTTCGGAGATCGGCACGTAGGCCACCTCTTCGAGGCTGTTGAAGCCTTCGGAAATGAGGATGTCGGCAATTTCTTCGTCGACGTCGAGCTTTTCCATGAAGAGCTTGCGGCTGGCGTCGGTTTCGCTTGCCTGCTTCTGGGCCGACTCGTTGGCGTCCATGATGTTGATCTTCCAACCGGTGAGGTCGGAAGCCAGGCGCACGTTCTGGCCACCGCGGCCGATGGCGATCGCGAGGTTTTCCTCGTCGACCACCACGTCCATGGCGTGCTTTTCTTCGTCCACCACGATGGACGACACGTTGGCCGGGGCCAGCGCACCGATCACGAACTGGGCCGGATCTTCGCTCCACAGCACGATGTCCACGCGCTCGCCGGCGAGCTCGTTGGTCACGGCGTTGACGCGCGTGCCGCGCACACCGACGCAGGTGCCGATCGGGTCGACACGCTTGTCGTGCGAGAGCACGGCGATCTTGGCGCGCGAACCGGGGTCGCGGGCACAGCTCTTGATTTCGAGCAGGCCTTGTTCGATCTCGGGCACTTCCTGGCGGAACAGCTCGATCATGAACTCGGGAGCCGAGCGCGAAAGAATGATGGGCGCGCCGCGCAGCGTCAGGTCGACTTCCATGATCATGGCGCGCACGCGGTCGCCATTGCGCAGGTTTTCCTTGGCGATCATCTCGCTGCGGCGCAGGCGGCCTTCGACGCGGCCGGCCTCGACGATGATGTCGCCCTTGTCCAGGCGCTTGACGGTGCCCACGAAGATCTTGTCGCCGCGCGACATGAAGTCGTTGAGCAGCATCTCGCGCTCGGCGTCGCGGATCTTCTGCAGGATGACCTGCTTGGCGGCCATGGCGCCGATGCGGCCGATCGGCACCGAGTCCACCGCTTCCTCGATGTACTCGCCGACTTCGATGTCCGACATTTCCTCCTTGGCTTCGAACAGGAGGATTTCCTGGTCGGGCAGCTGCAGGCCGGCCTCGTCGGGCACGACATGCCAACGGCGGAAGGTCTCGTAGTCGCCGCTGTCGCGATCGACCGCGACGCGGATGTCCACGTCGCCCTGATGGAGCTTCTTGGTGGCTTGCGCCAGTGCGGATTCGACCGCGCCGAAGACGACGTCACGTTCGACGTTCTTCTCGCGCGAGATCGCATCCACCAACATCAACATTTCGCGATTCATGCCACCACTCCTCTGGTCAGTCCGGAACCTGCGTTCCGTCGTCAATATCCGAAAAACCCGGTTGGGTTTTGGCCTTGCGGCCCTTGAAATCCACAATGGGCGCGAGCCGCGCGTCGCGCAGCTCGTCCAGCACGAAGCCCAGCGCCTGCAGCGTTGCGGGCGCGCGCTTCTTGCTCACTTTTTGACCTGGCTTGGGCTCCGGCGCATCGCTCCAGACGATTTGCCAGCCCTGGGCGCCAGCGGCACCCTCTACCTGTGCGATCCGCTCCAGCGTGCCGCGAAACTTCTTGCGGTTGGCCGACACCTGGCCCGCCGCTGCCGCGCCCATGGGCGCCTTGAGCGTGATGTCGATCACCTCGCCCACGAAACGCTCGAAATCCTGCTCATTGCGCAGCGGACGGTCAATACCCGGCGAGGACACCTCGAGCCGCTTGTAATCGACACCATCGACCTCAAGCGCGAATTGCAATTGGCGCGTCACCTTCTCGCAGTCCTCGACCGTCACGAAGGGCTCGGGCACACCGGCAGCCACAGCTTCGGAGGTGGGGGCCGTCCAGGGCAAATCAATCGTCACGCGCAGCAATCCCCCGGCCGAGCGCTCGATCTCGACCAGGTCATAGCCGAGACCGGCCACAGTTTGTTCCACTATTTGCTGCAATGCCACGTGTTCGAATGCGCCTTTTGAATAACTGGGTTCATGCCACCCGCCCGCCACGGATGCCAAATCGCCATGAGCTCAGCCATGAATGCTCAGCCCAGAATGCATAGACCAAAAAAAACGGGCGGTTGGTACCCGCCCGTTTGGTCGTGAGCCTCGAATTATATGCTATTTGTGCAATATATGAAGGGGCTTTGCCCCTCAATCGGCTATTGCGCGACGCGATTTAGACCAAACCAACGCAAACAGGACCGCACCGAGTGCCAGTGCCGCCGCCGCGACGAGCAGCGGCAGCTGAAAAGACCCCGTCCGCTGGGCCAGCGGCGCCGCAAACAGCGGCCCGATGATCTGCCCCACCCCATAGGAAGCCGTTGCGTAGCCGATCAACCCGGCCGCCGCATTGCCTCGCAGACGACGGGCATCCCGCATGGCGAAAAGCGTGATGGCGGTGAACGGCATGCCCAACAGCAGGCTGCCGAGCGCGAACCCGGCGATGCTCGGCCACGCCACCGACAGAACGACACCCAGCGCCTGCAGCGCGTAGGCGCCAGCCAGCAGCAACCGGTTGTCCCAATGCGTTGGCGCGCGGGCTCCGATCAACGCCCCCGGAATGATGGCCAGCCCGAACAGCGGCCAGAAGAAATCGGGCCAGGGCGACCCCGGCAGCGCCTGCCGGGCGATCACCGGCAGGAAGGTGGCGGTGATGATGTAGCCAAAACCGGCCAGGCCGTAGAGCGCAACCAGCCAGATCGCGTCGCTGCGGTCAGCCGCCGATCCGGCTGCGCGGGCCGGGGCAACAGGCGCCGGCGCGGCCCCGCCGCCGACCGGTGCCCGCTCGCCGTCGTCGAAAACCCGCCAGATCACCGCGACCAGCACGATTGCCAGGACGCCCAGGCCGATCCACCCCGCCTCGGAACCCCAGCGCCCCAGCACCCCGCCGAGCAGGCCGGTCATGGCGATGCCGATGCCCGGTCCGGTGTAGATCACCCCGGCCAGCGTTGGCGCATTCGTTTCCGACAGGCGGCGCAACCCCCAGCCCGAGGCAAAGACAAACACCCAGGCGCTCATCACGCCCGCCGCCGTCCGCAACACGCCCCAGCTCGTGAAGCTGTGCAGCAACCCCATGCCGATCAGCAGGGCCGCCGTGGCCGCCAATCCGCCGCGCACCATGCTCGAAGCCCTGATGCCGATGGCTGCGCAGCTCAGCGCGCCGAGGAAGTAGCCCAGGTAGTTGAGCGACGCCAGCACCCCGCCCGCCGCCAGCTCCAGCTTTCCCTCGTGCAGCATGATGGGCAGCATGGGCGTGAAGGCGAAGCGCCCCAGGCCCATCGCCACCGCAAGGGTGACCATGCAGGCCAGCGCCGCGCGCCAGGCGCCGCGCCGGTCGCGTCCGGTTTCCGACATTTACTGCAATCTCCGTTTATTCCAGCAGCGCGGCGGCTACCAGCTTTTTTGTGTACGGGTGATCGGGCGCGTCGAGCACTCGCTCGACCGGCCCGGTTTCGAGAATGGCACCGTCCTTCATCACGATGACGTGGTGCGCCATGGCACGGATTACCTCGACGTCGTGCGTGATCAGCAGGTAGCTCAGCCCGCGCTCGCGCTGCAGGCGCTGAAGCAGGCTCAGCACCTGCTTCTGGATCGTCACGTCGAGCGCGCTGGTCGGCTCGTCGAGCACCAGCAGTTGCGGATCGACGATCAGCGCACGGGCGATCGCGAGGCGCTGCCGTTGTCCGCCCGAGAACTCGTGCGGATAGCGATCGAGCAGCGAGGGGAACTGGGCCTCCGTCAGCCCGACGTCGGCCAGTGCGGCGAGCGCGCGGGCGCGGCGCGCTCCGACGTCGAGTTCGGGTGCATGCACGCGCAACCCCTCGCCCACGATCTGCTCCACCGTCATGCGCGGCGACAGCGACGAGAACGGGTCCTGGAACACCACCTGCATGACGCGGCGCAAGCCGAGATCGGAGGCGCGATCGACCGCCCAGCTCTTGCCCGCGACCTCCAGTGCACCCTGGTGCTTCAAAAGCCCCAGCGCCGCCAGCGCAAGCGTCGACTTGCCTGAACCCGATTCGCCCACCACGCCCAGCGTCTCGCCCGGCACGATGCGGAAATCCGCGCCCTGCACCGCCACGAACTCGCCCTTCCGGAACCAGCCGGCGATGCCGGGCCTCGGCACGGGGTAGATCACGCGCAAGGCCTTCGCCTCGATCACGGGCGATGCGTCGGCACGCGCGGCAACGGCCGCCACATTGCGCTGCGGATGGCTGTCGATCAGCTTGCGCGTATAGGGATGCTGCGGGGCATCGAACACCGGCGCCACGGCGCCATGCTCGACGACGTGGCCGTTTTCCATGACCACCACGCGGTCGGCGAAACGGCGCACCAGGTTCAGGTCGTGCGTGATGAGCAGCACGGCCATGCCGTACTTGCGCTGCAGGTCGGCCAGCAGCTCCAGGATCTGCGCGCGCACCGTGACGTCGAGCGCGGTGGTCGGTTCGTCGGCCAGCAGCAGGCGCGGCTTGCAGGCGAGCGCCATCGCGATCATCGCGCGCTGGCGCTGGCCGCCCGAGAGTTGGTGCGGAAACGCCCTCGCCCGCCGCGCCGGCTCGGGAATACCGGTATCGGCCAGCAACTGGACGGCGGCCGCCTGCGCGGCGCGAGCCGACAGACCCTCATGTAGTTCGAGCACCTCGGCGATCTGGTCGCCGACGCTGTAGAGCGCATTCAGCGCGGTCATCGGCTCCTGGAAGATCATCGCGATCTCCTTGCCGCGGATGCCGCGCAGTTGGCGCTCCGGAATCGACAGCAGGTCGCGCACGCTCTGCGGCGCTGCGCCACCGAAGAGCCTCGCGACGCCGGTGACATCGGCGTTCTGCACCAGCCGCAGCAGCGACAGCGCCGTGACCGTCTTGCCCGAGCCCGACTCGCCGACCAGCGCGAGCTTTTCGCCGGCGGCCATCTGGAAGTCGATGCCGTGCACGACCTCCTTGCCGCCGAACGCGACACGCAGGCCTTTCACGTCCAGCAGGGCCTGCTTGAGTTGCGGATCGTTCGTCATTTGTCGGCCTTGCGCGGATCGAGTGCGTCGCGCAGCGCGTCGCCCATGAATGTCAGCAGCATCAGGGTGACGACGAGCACGCCGAAGGTCGATATCGAGATCCACCAGGCATCGATGTTGGCCTTGCCCTGGCTGAGCAGCTCGCCGAGTGACGGCGTGCCCGGCGGTACGCCCAAGCCCAGGAAGTCGAGCGAGGTCAGCGCCAGGATGGCCGCGCTCATGCGAAACGGCAGGAAAGTGACGACCGGCACCATGCTGTTGGGCAGGATGTGGCGCCACATGATCTGCAGGTTGCCTACGCCAAGAGCGCGCGCGGCACGCACGTAGTCCATCTGGCGGTTGCGCAGGAACTCCGCGCGCACGTAGTCGGCCAAGCCCATCCAGCCGAACAGGCTCAGCAGGATGAGCAGCAGTGCCACGCTGGGAGCGAAGATCGCGCTGAAGATGATCAGCAGGTACAACTCCGGCATGGAGCCCCAGATTTCGATGAAGCGCTGGAACGCGAGGTCGGTCTTGCCGGCGAAGTAACCCTGCACGGCACCGGCGACCACGCCCAGCACCGTGCCGATGGCGGTGAGCGCCAGGCCGAACAGCACGCTCACGCGGAAGCCATAGATCAGTTGCGCCAGCAAGTCGCGGCCACGGTCATCAGTGCCGAGCAGATTGTCGGCCGTCGGGGCAGCCGGGCTCGGCGACTTGGCGAAGTAGTTGAGCGTTTTGGGGCCGTAGGGATTGGGTGCGTAGATCGCCCAGTTGTCGCCCTTCGTGATGCGCTCGCGAATGAAGGGGTCAAGGTAGTCGGTTGGCGTTTCGAAGTCACCGCCGAAAGTCTTCTCGGAGTAGTCGCGCAGCACCGGGAAATATGTGTGCCCTTCATAGCGCAGGACAAGCGGCTTGTCCGTCGACAGCACCTCGGCGAACAGGCTCAGCACCACTAGCGTCGCGAAGACCCCCAAGCTCCAGAAGCCGAGGCGGTCACGCTTGAAACGCATCCACGCACGACGACCAGGCGAGAGGTGGGCCGTTGTGGCCACCGGCGTTGCCTTCGTCTCCGTGCCACCGGCCGCACTCATGGGCACAACGCCCTCAGTCGAATTTGACACGCGGGTCCACCCAAACATAGCAAAGATCGGAAATCAACTTGGTCACCAGGCCGATCAGCGTGAAGAGATAGAGGGTGCCGAGTACGACGGGATAGTCGCGCCGGATCACGCTCTCGTAGCCCAGCAAACCCAGGCCGTCTAGCGAGAACAGCGTCTCAATCAGCAGCGAGCCGGCGAAGAACGCACCGATGAACGCCGAAGGCAGCCCCGTGATGATCGGAATCAGCGCATTGCGGAACACATGCTTCCAGAGCACCTGCTTCTCGCCCAGCCCCTTGGCCCGCGCCGTCAACACGTACTGCTTGCGGATTTCCTCGAGGAAGGCGTTCTTGGTGAGCATGGCCGTCACCGCGAAGCTGCCGAGCACCATCGCCGTGACAGGCAGCGTGATGTGCCAGAGATAGTCGACGATGCGCGCGCCCCAGCCCAGGTCGTCCCAGTTGGCCGAGGTCAGGCCTCGCAGCGGGAACCACTGCAACTGCCCGCCGAACACTACCAGCAGCGCCACACCCAGAACGAAGCCCGGGATGGCATAGCCGATGAGCACAATCAGCGTGCTGATCAGGTCGAAGCGCGTTCCCGCCTTTACCGCCTTCGCGACACCCAGCGGCACCGCCACGCCATAACTGATGAAGAAGGTCCAGAGGCCCAGGCTGATCGAGACGGGCAGTTTCTCGAGGATCAGCGTCCAGACGTCCTTGTTCTGGAAGAAGCTCTTGCCCAGATCGAAGCGCGCGAACTGGCCTAGCATCAGAAACAGCCGTTCGTGCGGCGGCTTGTCGAAGCCATACAGCGCCTTGATCTGCTCGAGCCGCTTCGGGTCGACGCCCTGGTTGCCGCGATAGCTGCCACCGCCGGACTCGAAGCCGCCGCCACCGCCGCCCCGCCCCACCGTCTTGGCTTCAGCCAGGTACTGTTCCACCGGGCCGCCGGGCACGAACTGGATCACGAGGAAAGTCACCAGCAGCACGCCGAGGAGGGTCGGGATGAACAGCAGCAGACGCTTGAGGACATAGGAGAGCACGGTCTGTTTCCTCTCTTCTATTTCTGGCGCGCCGGCTTGGCCCACCATGTGCCCATGACCCAGTCCTCGCCGTTGGCGTACGGCGGCATGGGCGATTTGAACGCAAGCCGCCAGTCGTCATAGACGATGCGGTGCGAGTTCAGCGTCCATTGGGGAATCAGGTAATGGCTGTGCATGATCACGCGGTCGAGCGCACGGCACGCGGGTATCAGGTCGGCCTTGGTGTCGGCATCGACGATGTCCTTGAGCAAGGCATCGACCGCCGGCGTCGACACGCCCATGTAGTTGCCCGAGCTCTCCGTCTTGGCCGCCTTGCTGCCGAAGATCTCGAGCAACTGCTGCCCGGGGTTGTTCGTGCCCGGGAAATTGATGGTCGTGATATCGAAGTCGAAGCGGTCGAGGCGCTCCTGGTAGAGAGCGAAGTCGACGGTCGCGAAGTTCAGGGTGATGCCGAGCTTCTCGAGGTTGCGGATCCAAGGCGACACGGTTCGCACGCCGCCTTCCTTGCTGTCGAGGTATTCCAACGTCATGGCCTCGCCCTTGGCGTTGCGCAAGGCGCCGTCGCGGTATTCCCAGCCGGCCTGCTTGAGCAGGTCGCGCGCGCGGCGCAGGTTGTTGCGCAGCGACTGGCCCTCGCCCTCGGTGATGGGCGGCGTGAACATTGGACCAAAGCTCGCGTCGGGGATTTTGCCGCGCCAACGTTCGAGCAGCGCCTTCTCCTCGGGCGACGGCAAGCCCTGCGCCTCGCAATCCGTATTTCCAAACAGGTCCTTCACGCGCGGATAGCCGTTGTAGAACATCTGCCGGTTCATCCACTCGTAGTCGAGCGCCAGGCCCAGCGCCTCGCGCACGCGCGGGTCACTCAGCCTGTCGCGGCGGCTGTTGAGCACGAAGCTCTGAAAACCCGCCGGTTTCTTGTGCGGGAACTCGTGCTTGACGAGCTCACCCGTGGTGAAGCGCTTGCCGTTCACCCGCCGCGCCCAGTCGCCGGCCGAGTAGAAACTCATCATGTCGAACTCGCCCGCCTTCAGGGCTTCGAGCCGGGCCGTGTTGTCCTTGTAGATCTTGACAGTGATCCGGTCGAAATTGTGCAAGCCACGGTTCACGGCCAGCTCGCGGCCCCAGTAGCCGGGGTCGCGCACGTAGGTGATGTCCTTGCCGAAGCGCACAGGGCCGATCTTGTAGGCGCCGCTACCGATGGGAATATCCATCACGACTTGGTCGAAGGGCTTGGGCTTGCCGTTCTCTACACCCCAGGCACGGCTGAAGATGGGCAGGCTGCCCACGATCAGCGGCAACTCGCGGTTGACCGTCTTGAAGCGAAAACGGATGGTGCGCGCATCCAGCACGTCGGCACCGTCGACTTCCTGCAGCAGCGTCTTGTAGCCTGGCGAGGTGAAAGGGCCGATGAGCGTGTCGTAGCTGTGCTTCACGTCGGCCGCCTCGACCGGCATGCCATTGTGGAATTTCGCCTCGGGTCGCAGGCGGAAGGTGACGCTGCGGCGGTCGGAGGCTACCGCGACGTCCTCGGCCAGCAGGCCGTAGCCCGACCCGGTTTCGTCCATCGAACCGGCCAACAGAGACTCGAACAGCATGCTGTCGAGGTAGGCCGGCGGTGCCCCCTTGATGGTGAAAGGGTTGTACTTGTCGAAAGTCGAGTAGCGCTGGTTGCTCACCAGCCGCAACTCGCCGCCTTTCGGGGCGTCCACGTTGACGTAGTCGAAGGCCTTGAAGCCTGGGGCGTACTTCAGGTCGTCCCAGAGCGCATATCCATGCGCGGCCCACGCGGGAACCGCACACACCATCAACCACCAGACCCGGAGAAACCGCATGCGAGAATTCTGCCCAAGATTTTCACGAGGCAACTTCATGGGCTTTCTTTCCGGCAAAAAACTGTTGATCACCGGCGTGTTGAGCAATCGCTCCATTGCATATGGCATTGCCAAGGCCTGCCATGAGCAGGGCGCGGAGCTCGCCTTCAGCTATGTCGGCGAGCGATTCAAGGACCGTATCACCGAATATGCCGCAGACTTCGGCTCGAAGCTGATTTTCGATTGCGACGTGGGCGACGACGCGCAGATCGACAAGCTCTTCGCCGACCTCGCACAGGCCTGGCCGAAGTTCGACGGCTTCGTGCACAGCATCGGCTTCGCGCCGCGCGAGTCCATCGCGGGCGACTTCCTCGACGGGCTCTCGCGCGAAGGCTTCAAGATCGCGCACGACATCAGCGCCTACAGCTTTCCGGCCATGGCCAAGTCGGCCCTGCCCTACCTCAACGACAAGTCGTCCCTGCTCACGCTGACCTACCTGGGCGCCGAGCGCGCGCTGCCCAACTACAACACCATGGGCTTGGCCAAGGCCTCACTCGAAGCCTCGGTGCGCTACACGGCCGCCTCGCTCGGCCCGAAGGGCATGCGCGTCAACGGCATCAGCGCGGGCCCCATCAAGACGTTGGCGGCCAGCGGCATCAAGGGCTTCGGCAAGATGCTGGCGGCCGTGGCCGACGCCTCGCCGATCCGCCGCAACGTGACCATCGAGGAAGTCGGCAACGTGGCCGCCTTCCTCCTGAGCGACCTGGCCAGCGGCGTGACCGCCGAGATCACCTATGTGGACGGCGGCTTCAGCAACGTCGTCGGCGGGATGGCCGAGTAGTCCTGCGCCAAACCCCGGCACGGCTGCCAAACGGCCGTGCTGCGCAACCCATTTCACACATCGTGCTGAATCGACGCTCTTTGCTGCTTGCCGCTTTCGGCGTGATCGCCGCGCCCTCCGCGTTCGCGCGCGAGGCAGCGCCCTCGCTGATGCTGGCCGACGTCTATCGCCCCGGCATGTCGCTGAACGACTACTGGGTCAGCGAGAAGTACGACGGCGTGCGCGGCTACTGGGACGGCAAGCAGCTCTGGACGCGCGGCGGCGAGCGGATCATGGCGCCCGCATGGTTCACCGCCCCGCTGCCCAGGCAGCCGCTCGACGGCGAGCTGTGGGCTGGACGCGGCCGCTTCGCCCATGCGGTGTCGACAGTGCGCAGCCAGACACCCAACGACATCGCATGGCACGAGATGCGCTTCATGGTCTTCGACCTGCCCGCCCAGGGCGGCGACTTCACGACGCGGCTGGCCGCGCTGCGCAAGCTGCTTCCCATCACCGACGCCCCCTGGGTGGTGCCGGTGCCGCAGCAGCGCGCGACCACACATGCAGAACTGCAGGCGCTGCTCGACAAGACGGTCAAGATGGGCGGAGAGGGGTTGATGCTCCACCGCGGCAGCTCCCTGTACCGTGGCGAGCGCAACAGCGACCTGCTGAAGGTCAAACCCTATGAGGACGCCGAGGCCCGCGTGATCGAGCACGTGCCCGGCAAAGGCAAGCACAGTGCCCGGCTCGGCGCACTGGTGGTCGAGACGTCCGACGGCAAGCGCTTCAAGCTTGGCACCGGACTGACCGATGCCGAACGGGAGAACCCACCCGCCATCGGCAGTTGGGTGACCTACCGCTACAACGGCACCACCGCCAAGGGACTGCCCCGCTTCGCGCGCTTCATGCGAGTGCGCGAAGGCTAGGCCCCAGCCCTTCGGGCCGCCCTGTACCTTACTTCGCTTCCTTGACACAGTCCGCGTAGTAGCGCTTCTTGCCCGTCTCATCGATGCGCGCCACGAGGCCGTGGATGTCGGTCTCGAAGCCCGGGCACTGCGTATTGAACTCGCGCGAGAACTTGAGGTAGTCGACGATCTTCTTGTTGAACACTTCGCCCGGAATCAGCAGCGGAATGCCCGGCGGGTACGGCGTGATCAGGCTGGTGGTGATGCGGCCTTCGAGCTCATCGATCTCCACGCGTTCGGTCTTGCGGTGCGCGATGTGGGCGAAGGCGTCGCTGGGCTTCATGGCCGGCGTCAGGTCGCTCAGGTACATCTCGGTCGTGAGGCGGGCCACGTCGTAGCGCGCGTACAGCTGGTGGATGTGCTGGCACAGGTCGCGCAGGCCGAGGCGTTCGTAGCCCGGGTGCTGCTGGCAGAACTCGGGCAGGATGCGCCACATCGGCTGGTTGCGCGCGTAGTCGTCCTTGAACTGCTGCAACGCCGTGAGCAGCGTGTTCCAGCGGCCCTTGGTGATGCCGATGGTGAACATGATGAAGAAGCTGTAGAGGCCCGTCTTCTCCACGATCACACCGTGCTCGGCGAGGAACTTGGTCACCACGCTCGCGGGAATACCGGTCTCGGCGAAGTTGCCTTCGAGGTCGAGGCCCGGCGTGACGATGGTCGACTTGATCGGGTCGAGCATGTTGAAGCCGTCGGCCAGTTCGCCGAAGCCGTGCCAGTTGCGCGGCGACTTCTTGTTCTTTGGCTTGCCGCTCTTCTCGCCTTGCATGATCCAGTCTTCGGCGCGGCCGATGCCCTCGTCGACGAGCTTCTCGGGGCCCCAGACCTTGAACCACCACTCGTCCTTGCCGAACTCTTCTTCCACCTTGCGCATGGCACGGCGGAAGTCCAGCGCTTCGAGGATGCTCTCTTCCACCAGCGCAGTGCCGCCGGGCGGCTCCATCATGGCGGCGGCCACGTCGCAGCTCGCGATGATGGCGTATTGCGGGCTGGTCGACGAGTGCATCAGGTAGGCCTCGTTGAACAGGTCGCGGTCGAGCTGGCGGTTTTGCGAGTCCTGCACCAGCACGTGGCTGGCCTGGCTGATGCCGGCCAGCAGCTTGTGGGTGGATTGCGTGGCGAACACCAGCGATTCCTTCGGCCGCACGCGGCGCTTGCCCATCGCATGGTAGGCGCCGTAGAACGGGTGGAATGCGGCGTGCGGCAGCCACGCTTCGTCGAAGTGCAGCGTGTCGACGTAGCCATCGAGCATGTTCTTGATGGTCTCGGTGTTGTAGATCACGCCGTCGTAAGTCGATTGCGTGAGCGTCATCACGCGCGGCTTGACCTTGTCGGCGTCCACGTCGGCCAGCAGCGGATTGGCCTTGATCTTGGCCTTGATGGCACTCTGCTCGAACTCGCTCTTCGGAATGGGGCCGATGATGCCGAAGTGGTTGCGCGTGGGCTTCATGAACACCGGAATCGCGCCGGTCATGATGATCGCGTGCAGGATCGACTTGTGGCAGTTGCGGTCGACCACCACCACGTCGCCCGGCGCCACCGTGTGGTGCCACACCATCTTGTTGCTGGTGCTGGTGCCGTTGGTCACGAAGAAGCAGTGGTCGGCATTGAAGATGCGCGCCGCATTGCGCTCACTGGCCGCCACTGGGCCCGTGTGGTCGAGCAGCTGGCCCAGTTCCTCCACCGCGTTGCAGACGTCGGCGCGCAGCATGTTCTCACCGAAGAACTGGTGGAACATCTGGCCCACCGGGCTCTTCAGGAACGCAACGCCGCCCGAGTGGCCCGGGCAGTGCCACGAGTAGGAGCCGTCTTCCGCGTAATCGATCAGCGCCTTGAAGAACGGCGGTTGCACACTCTCGAGGTAGCTCTTGGCCTCGCGGATGATGTGGCGCGCCACGAATTCGGGCGTGTCCTCGAACATGTGGATGAAGCCGTGCAGCTCGCGCAGGATGTCGTTCGGGATGTGGCGCGATGTCTTGGTCTCGCCGTAGATGTAGATCGGCACGTCGGCGTTCTTGCGCCGCACTTCGCCGATGAAGTTGCGCAGGTTCAGCACGGCCGGATCGAGGTCGGGGCCGATGGTGAACTCCTCGTCGTCGATCGACAGGATGAAGGCGCTGGCCCGGCTTTGCTGCTGCGCGAACTGGCTCAGGTCGCCGTAGCTCGTGACGCCCAGCACCTCGAAGCCCTCCGTCTCGATGGCCTGCGCGAGCGCGCGGATGCCGAGGCCCGAGGTGTTCTCGGAGCGGAAGTCCTCGTCGATGATGACGATGGGAAAGCGGAATTTCATGAGCGGGGCTCCGGACAGGCAGACAGACAGGCAATGAGGCGAGGCGCGAAGTGTACGGAATTCGGATGACGGATCCGGTCAGCTTCCGGCAAGCCATTCGGGCCCGTCGGGCAAGGCCCATTTCTCCGGCTGCGGCGCAGTACCCCCTACCCGAGGCAAGCGCTTGAGGCAAATGCCTCAGAATGGCGCGCATCGAACAAGGAAAAGAGGAGTTGAAATGGCGAATTCCACCGTCTGGTGGCTGATTGCGGGGGCCGCCATCGTGGTCGAGTTGCTCTCAGGCACCGTCTATCTTTTGCTGCTGGCCGCAGGCTTCGCGGCCGCGGCAATCTCGGCTCACCTGGGCTTCGGCACCGTCGCCCAGCTGATCGTGGCCTCGGTGATCGGCGTGGGGGCCGTGCTCACTTGGTACTCGATCCAGCGCAAGCGCCCTCCTCCCCCGCCCACCGAAGCCAACCGCGACGTGAACCTCGACATCGGCGAGAGCGTTCACGTCGATGCGTGGAACGCCGACGGCACGGCGACCGTGCGCTACCGCGGCGCGCAATGGACGGTGGTCCAGCGCGCGGGCCGCACGCCCTCGAGCGGCGAGCACCGGGTGGTCGAAGTAGTCGGCAGCCGGCTGGTCGTCGACAAGGTCTAGTCAGTCCATAGAACTCAGAAAAAGGAAGCGCACCATGGAATTTTCGGTCCCTCTCATCATCCTGGTCATCGCGATCATCTTCATCAGCCAGTCGGTCAAGTTCGTGCCGCAGCAGAACGCCTGGGTGCGCGAGCGCCTGGGCAAGTACCACGGCACCATGACGCCCGGCCCGAACTTCCTGATCCCGTTCATCGACCGGGTGGCCTACAAGCACAGCCTGAAGGAAATCCCGCTCGACGTGCCGAGCCAGATCTGCATCACGCGCGACAACACGCAGCTGCAGGTGGACGGCATCCTGTACTTCCAGGTGACCGACCCGATGCGCGCGAGCTACGGCTCGTCGAACTACATCGTGGCCGTGACGCAGCTCGCACAGACTTCGCTGCGCAGCGTGATCGGCAAGCTGGAGCTCGACAAGACCTTCGAGGAGCGCGACGTGATCAACGCCCAGGTGGTGGCCGCGATCGACGAGGCCGCGCTCAACTGGGGCGTGAAGGTGCTGCGCTACGAAATCAAGGACCTGACGCCGCCGAAGGAAATCTTGCTGGCCATGCAGGCGCAGATCACCGCCGAGCGCGGCAAGCGCGCGCTGATTGCGGCCTCCGAAGGCCGCCGCCAGGAGCAGATCAACATCGCCACCGGCGAACGCGAGGCCTTCATTGCCCGCTCCGAGGGCGAGAAGCAGGCGCAGATCAACAACGCACAGGGTGAAGCCGCCGCCATCACCGCGGTGGCCACCGCAACGGCGGACGCCATCGAGCGCGTGGCGGCCGCCATCCGCCAGCCCGGCGGCGAGCAGGCCGTGCAGCTCAAGGTGGCCGAGCGCGCCGTCGACGCCTACGGCAAGGTGGCGGCCGATTCCAAGACCACGCTGATCGTGCCGAGCAACATGACCGAGACCGCCGCGCTCATCGCTTCGGCGATGCGCATGGTCCAGGCAGGCAAGCCGTCGAATCCGGCCTGAACTGACTGCTACAATCGTAGGCTCAGGAGCGGTGGATGAGCGGTTTAAGTCGCACGCCTGGAAAGCGTGTGAGGGTTAATAGCCCTCCGCGGGTTCGAATCCCGCCTGCTCCGCCAGAGATTGATTGTTCGTAACCGTTCACGAACATCAGACAACGCAAGAAGCCCAAGTCGCCACAAGCACTTGGGCTTTTTTTATCGTCTGGCTCACCAAGCAGTGCGTTGCTTTGCAACAACTGGATATCACCTGCCGGATCCTTTCATCTGGCGCTACGATCCGAGTGTTTTAGTTTCAAAGCCTGCAAAGGAGCCTCGATGGCTGGACAACGAAAAAACGCGCCGCGCGGCAGGACCCCACTGGACCGCACCCTGGAAAAAAGCGAGCAGGTGGCTGCCGACGTGCAGCGGGCATCGGACAACCTCGCCGTGGTGAACACGGTACTCGAACAGGAGTTGCCCGAAGAAGTGCAGGTCGGCGAAGTGGCACAAGCTATCGAGCACACGAGCCAGCTGGAAGAAAAGCTGGCGAAGTCCGCCGAGAAGCTGGCCGAGGTCAATGCCGCACTGAGCGAGGAGATCGAGAAGCGCCTCGAAGCGGCTGCGGAGCGCGACGAAAGCCAGGCGCTGGCCAAGAAGCTCAAGGCAGAGATCCGCGCCGACGGCGACGACTGACCCCGGATTCGGCCACCGGCACTCCGTCCGTATCCTTTCTCCTACGCCGCGGCAACGCCAGGCACGCTACGCTATTCGTTCTCAAAGCGAAACCACGGCATGGCCCTCATCACGTTCCTCGTCGAGGACAACAAGACCATCAGGGATAACCTGGTCCCGGCACTCGAGGATTTGGTCAATGGCCGTGTGGTCGGCTTCGCCGAAACCGAGACAGAGGCCCTTGCATGGCTCGAGGTGCATCCCGACGACTGGCAGCTCCTGATCGTCGACCTCTTCCTGAAGGAAGGTTCCGGCCTCGGCGTTCTGGGCGGCTGCAGGACCCGCAAGCCCAGCCAGCGGGTGGTGGTGCTCAGCAACTACGTGACGGCCGACATACGCGCGCGTTGTATGGCTTTGGGTGCAGACGCGGTGTTCGACAAGTCGCGCGATCTCGACGCCTTCATCGAGTACTGCAACGCCAATCGCTCTTCGGGTCTTGCGCCGCTCTGAACCGCCCCTGAAGCAGTGACCCGTCCTGAAATGCGTTGACACCCAAATAGCCGGCCTCAGCCGACCACGGACACCCGGTGCACGGCATCGGGTGTTTGCATTTTGAGCGACAGATGGGGCCGCTCGTGGTTGTAGATCTGCACGGACTCCGCCACCAGACGTCTGGCCTGAGCCAGGTCCGCTGGCTGGCTCAGCAGGAATTCAGTCTTGAGGATGCCGTTGACGCGCTCGGCCAGCGCGTTCTGGTAGCAGTCGTAGCCGTCGGTCATCGAGCACTTCAGGCCATGCAGGCGATGCAGCGCCTGGTAGTAGCTCGAGCAGTATTGGATGCCGCGATCGGAGTGATGCACGAGTTGCTCGCGCGTTTTTCGCCCGCGCAGCGCCATCTTCAGGGCCCGCGCCACCTCTTCCGTCTGCAGGCTGGCATGGACGTGCCAGCCCACGATCTTGCGCGAATGCGCATCGGTGACCAGGCTGAGGTAAACCACCCTGTCGGCCGTGGGCAGGTACGTGATGTCGGCCACCCACAATTGCTCGCTGCGCGTGACGCGAATCTGCGCAGGCCCCGCCTTGACCAGGTTCGGGTGGCGGCGAAAGCGATGATGGCTGTCCGTCGTCTTGTGGTACGCCCGGCGGTTCGCCACAAGCAGGCGCGCATTGCGCAGTACGTCGAACATCGCATCACGCCCCAGCTCGATGCCCTGGCGCTGCAGGGGCTCGCGCAGGAGGTGGTGCAGCTTGCGTGTACCCAGTCTCGGCTGGCGCATCCGCTGCTCCTTGACCAGCTGCACCACCGTTTCGGCGCGTTCGTGGCGCCGGGCGGCCCTGTGCTGACCTTGGTAGTACGCCTGACGGCTTATGCCCATGTGGTGGCAAGCCCGGGTCACGCTCAGCCCTTGGACGAGGCCTTGCGCGAGGACTTGCCCAAAGGCTTTTTTACGACACGCACGCCGTGGTCCTTCTTCAGGACCTCCAGCACCGCTTCGAACAACCGGGCCTTTTCCTGCGCCCTGGCCAGTTGCGTCTCCAATTCCTTGATCCGCTGTTCCGGCGTCGGTGCAATGGCTGTCTTGTCGATCGGCATAGCCGCCGATGATGCCGCACGACCCCATCCCTGGCGACCGTGCTTGCGCAGCCAGTTCAACACTGTCGAGTTGCCCTGGATCCCATAGCGACTCTGCGCCTGGCCCCAGCTCAGCTCCCCTTTTTCCACTTGCTCGACCACAGCCAACTTGAAGGCCATCGTGTAGTCGCGCTGTGTTCTCTTGACGCCTGTGTCCATTGCGTTTTCTCCTTTCGTTGATGAAAGGTGTCAACGCATTTCAGGACGGGTCACAGCCATGAAAAAAGGGCCCGAAGGCCCTTTTCTCTTTTGCGGACAACCGTGAAGGTTGCCGCTGCCGAAGCGAATCAGCGCACCACGGCGATCTGCGTGCGTGCACCACCCTTGTAGGTGTACAGCGTCAGGGCGCCGTTCTTGATGTCGCCCTTTTCGTCGAAGGCGATCGGGCCGGTCACGCCCTTGTATTGCGTCTTGCCGACTTCAGGCAGGTACTTGGCCGGGTCGGACGAGCCGGCCTTGACCATGGCTTCGGCCAGCACGTTGACCGCGTCGTACACGTACGGTGCGTAGATCTGCACTTCGACGCCGTTCTTGGTCTTGAACTTGGTCTTGAAGTCTTCCAGCGGCTGCTTGAAGTCGCCGTCCACGCCGCCGGCTTCAGCGCACACCACCATCTCTTCGCCAATCGCATCGCCAGCCAGCTTCGGCAGTTCGCCGGTGCACAGGCCGTCGCCGCCCATGAACTTGACGTTCAGGCCGAGTTGCTTGACTTGCTTGAGCATCGGGCCGCCGACGGCGTCCATGCCGCCGAAGAACAGCACGTCGGGCTTGGCGGCCTTCAGCTTGGTCAGGATGGCGTTGAAGTCGGTCGACTTGTCGGTGGTGAACTCGTGGCCCACGATGGTGGCGCCAGCGGCCTTCGCCGACTTCTCGAACTCTTCGGCAACGCCTTGGCCGTAGGCTGTGCGGTCGTCGATCACGGCGATGTTCTTGCCCTTGAGCGTTTCGACAGCGTACTTGCCCAGCGTGCCGCCGAGCTGCGTGTCGTCGGCCACCACGCGGAACGTGGTCTTGAAGCCTTGGCGCGTGTACTTCGGATTGGTGGCCGAAGGCGAGATCTGCGGAATCCCGGCGTCGCTATAAAGCTTCGAAGCGGGAATGGTGGTGCCCGAGTTCAGGTGACCCACCACGCCGTTGACCTTCTCGTCGACCAGCTTCTGGGCGACGGCGGTGCCCTGCTTCGGATCGCCAGCGTCGTCTTCGGCGACCAGTTCGAACTTGGCGACCTTGTCGCCGATCTTGAGGCCCTTTGCATTCAGGTCTTCGATGGCCATCTTGGCGCCGAACTCGTTGTCCTTGCCAAGGTGGGCAATGGGACCGCTCGTGGGCGCAACGTGACCGATCTTGACGAGCAGGGTTTCTCCGGCAGGTGCAGCAGCCGGGGCCGCAGCCGTTGGCGCGGGCGCTGCAGCGGGAGCAGCAGCTTCTTCTTTCTTGCCGCAAGCCACAAGCGTGAGAGCAGCCAGTGCGACCGCAGTCCATTTCAATTGCATGAGAACCTCCAGAACTTGGATGAAAAGAATAAAAAACCGGTCGTGTGATCCGGGCGCACAGACCTCGCAAGTTTCGCGCCGCGGACCAGCGGCACCCTCACGCCCTTCCGACCTGCGGCGCAGTTTAGCCGAGGATTCAGGCGCCGGAAGCTGGCGTAGACCCTGTGTTTTCGCTGAGTTCCGCGGCCATTGCCTCGATCACCAGTGCACGCAGAACGGCTTCGATTTCATTGCGCAAACGCGGCACCATCGCGTCGAGCTGATGCTGAACGGCAGCTGACACGGTGTCGCTCAAACGCTCTTCCAGAGACAGGTCGACGCGCTGCAACACGCGGTGCAGCAACTGCTCTTCGAGGCTGACGATTTCCGCCTGCGAAAGCTGCACGGCCGGCGGCAATGCCATGACGCTCGCCGGGTCGGGTTGGAGCGCGGCCGCGGCCTGGGGCTCGGGACTCGCGGGCTCCGGCGGAACCTCGAGCACCGTGGTCAGCGTGGGAACGAACCGGGGCGGTGTGCGCAGCGTGCTGGCCATGTCAGGAACTCTTTGCGAAATCGTGCGGCTGGATGGTGTAGCCACGATCGGCATAGTGGCGCCAGCGCGAACGGCCGACCTGGCGATCGTTGGCCTCGTCGCTCACGATGTCGATCATGCGCTCATAGCGCTCGAAGCCTGCAGGCACTTCGGGTCCGAGATTCACCAGCATTTCGCGGTGCGGCAGCGACGCCGCGTCGGCACCCTCCGCCGAAAGAACGACGGGCGAACGCACGACCACATGGGCCGGCGCATCGCCGCGGCAGTGCGCGACGAAGTCCACCGGCGACAGCTGCCAGAGCGCGGCGTCCACGGCATCGAGCGCACGCGCATCGCCGACGACCACCACGCGCAGGCCGCGTGCATTCACGGCCTTGCGAACCAGCCGGCAGGCGTAGTTCAGCTTGTCGGGCGCGTTGTAGTGAAAACCGATTTCCGTCACTTCGCCGACCTGGCCTTTTTGGCCGGAGCTGCGGGGGCTTTGGTTTTGCTGGCCTTGCCCGATCCGTCGCTGCCGTTCGCGCGGGTCGTCAGGTATGACACCAGCAGGCCCACCGGCCGGCCGGTCGAGCCCTTGGCCGCACCGCTCTTCCAGGCGGTGCCCGCGATGTCCAGGTGCGCCCAGGCGAAGTCGCCGGCAAAGCGCTGCAGGAACTTGGCGGCGGTGATGGCGCCGCCGGCGCGGCCGGCAATGTTGGCCACGTCGGCGAAGTTGCTCTTGAGGCCTTCGGCATAGTCGTCGTCCAGCGGCAGGCGCCAGCAGCGGTCCTGCGAGGCCTCGCCGGCGGCTTCGATCGCTGCGGCCAACGTTTCGTCGCTGGTGAACAGGCCGCTGCGCACACCGCCCAGGGCCACGACGCAGGCGCCCGTCAGGGTCGCGATGTCGATCACGGCCGCCGGATCGAAGCGCTTGGCGTAAGTCAATGCGTCGCAAAGGATGAGCCGGCCTTCGGCATCGGTGTTGAGCACCTCGATGGTCTGGCCGCTCATGCTCGTCACCACGTCGCCCGGCTTCACGGCGCGGCCGTCGTTCATGTTCTCGCACGAGGGAATGAGGCCGACGACGTTGATGGCGGGCTGGAGGTCGCCGAGTGCGCGGAAGGTGCCGAGCACACTGGCCGCGCCGCACATGTCGAACTTCATTTCGTCCATTTCGGCCGCGGGCTTCAGCGAGACGCCGCCGGTATCGAAGGTGATGCCCTTGCCGACAAGCACCACCGGCGCCTCGTCCTTGGGCGCGCCGTGGTAGCGCAGCACGATGAAGCGCAGCGGCTCCGCCGAGCCTTGCGCCACGGCCGCGAAGGCACCCATGCCGAGCTTCTCGACTTCTTTCGGGCCCAGCACTTCGCACTTGATGTTCGGCAGCTTGGCCAGCCCCTTGGCGGCCTCGGCCAGCATCGTGGGCGTGGCATGGTTGGCAGGCCGGTTGCCCCATTCCTTGGCCAGTTCGATGCCCTGGACGGTGGCCCGGGCGGCATCGAAGGCGCCGGTGACGGCGGCGGCATCGGCCACGCCGACGGTCAGCTGGCGGATGCTGCGGGGTTCGACCTTCGACTTGGTGGTCGTGTAGACGTAGCTCGCGTCGGCCGCCGCCGTGACGGCGCTGGCTACCGCCGCGCCGTCGGCGGGCTGCGCAAACACGATGGCCACGCGCTTGGGCCCCTGGGCCTTGGCCGCGTTGACCGCCGCGATCACCCCGCTGCGCACCGAGGCGGGCTTGCCGTCGCCGATGGCGGCGAGCACCACGCGGGACGCGACCACGTCTTCCGGACGGTAGAGCCCCAGCTGCTTGCCAGCCTTGTCGGGCAGGTCGCCGGCCTTGCGGGCACTGGCGGCGAGCACCGACAACGGGTCTTTGGAGGTGAGCGGAGCGCTGCCCACGAGCACGATGAGGACGTCGGATTTCTCGGCTGCAGCCTGGGCGACGGTGAGGGTCTTGAGTTGAAAGTCCATAATCCTTTTTTTCCTCGAACGATGTTATTCCATTCTTCCCTACGCAAGGAGCTGTCCCGCAGCTTCGGAGCAACCCTCGTGGTCCTGGTCACCATCGTGATGACCATGATGCTCATCCGCACCCTGGGGCTCGCGTCCAAGGGCAGTGTGAACCCGCAGGAGGTGTTCCTGGTGATGACTTACACGGTGCTCGGCTACATGCCGACCATCCTGAGCCTGAGCCTGTTCATCGCCATCGTCGGCGCCCTCTCGCGCATGTACCGCGACAGCGAGATGGTGATCTGGTTTTCCAGCGGGCGCGGCCTGATCGACTTCGTCAAGCCGCTGTTCCGCTTCGCCTGGCCGGTGCTGATCCTGATCGCGGTGATGGCGCTGGTGGGCTGGCCGTGGGCCAACTCGCAGACCATCGGCATGCGCAAGCAGTACGAGCAGCGAAGCGACATCGAGCGCGTGGCGCCGGGTGAGTTCCGCGAATCCGCCGGCCGGGTGCGCGTGTTCTTCATCGACAAGGAGACGGCGGACAACTCCAAGGCCACCAACGTCTTCATCTGGTCGATCGAGCGCAACATGCAGATCACGACCTCGGCGCGCAGCGGCAGCATCGAGAACATCGGCAATTCGCGCTACCTCCTGCTCAACAACGGACAGCGGCTCGAGCAGCCCATTGCCCAGACCGGCCTGAAGATCAGCGAATTCAAGACCTATGGCACCCGGGCAGGCGGCAACAACGGCCTGACCAACGACGCAACGCCGCCGCGCGCGCGCAACACGCTGTCCCTGCTGACCGATCCGAGCGACCCGAGCCGCGGCGAGCTGGCCTGGCGCATCGGGATGCTGCTGACGGCCGTCAACTTCGTGCTGCTGGCGCTGAATGTGTCGAGCGCCAACCCGCGCGTCGGCCGCAGCGGCAACCTGCTGCTGGCACTGTTCGCTTTCGTCGTCTACTACAACATGCTCAACCTGGGGCAGAGCTGGATCAGTTCAGGCAAATACAGTCTGGGTGGCTTCATGGTGCTGTTGCATGGCGGCGTGCTGCTGATCAACCTGGCGTGGCTCGGCATACGCCAGAACAACTGGGGACGGCCGGGCAAGCCACGCCCGTCCGCCGCCGCGCTGTCCACCCCCAAGATCGAACCCACGTGAAAACGATAAGACGCCTGATCTACGTGGAGGTGCTGAAGGCCGTGGCGTTCGTGACGCTCGGCTTTCTGAGCCTCTTCTTCTTCTTCGACTTCGTCGACGAACTGCAGTCCATCGGCAAGCCGGACAGCCTCAACTACGGGCCGGCGCAGGCGCTGATCTACGTGACGCTGCTGATCCCGAGCCACCTCTACGAGCTGCTGCCGATCACGGTGCTGATCGGCTCCATCTTCGTGATGGCCCGGCTGGCGCAGAGCTCCGAATACACGATCCTTCGCACCAGCGGCCTGGGGCCCTGGCGTGCGCTGCGCACCCTGCTGCTGCTGGGCATCGGTTTTGTCATGCTGACCTTTGCCATCGGCGACTATGTCGCACCGGCTTCGGAGCGCACGGGCCAGCTGCTCAAGGCCAAATACCAGGGCGTCTATTCCCTGGCCGGCAACACGGGCGCCTGGCTCAAGGAAAAACGGGGCAATGTGTCGTTCGCGGTGAACGTGCTGTCGATCGACCGCAAGGGCGCGCTGAAGAGCCCGCGCATCTTCGAGTTCGACGACAACGGCTACATCAGCACCCAGATCGTCGCGGGCTCGGCCCGCATCGACAACGGGCACTGGATGCTCACCGACGTCGAAGAGCAGAAGTACGACACGCGCAGCTCGGCCGACCAGGCCCGCATTGCCACGACCAAGATTCCGCAGCTGAACTGGCCCACCACGCTGACCGCCGAAATGGTGTCGGTCGCGCTCCTGCGCCCCGATCGCATGGGCACGATCGACCTGTTCGACTACATCCGCCACCTCGACGCCAACGGCCAGACCGCGCAGCGCTACGAGATCGAGTTCTGGCGCAAGGTGTTCTATCCGCTCTCGTGCCTGGTGATGGTGGTGCTCGCCCTGCCCTTCGCCTATCTGCACTTCCGCCAGGCCGGCATCACCACCTATGTGTTCGGCGGCGTGATGATCGGCATCAGCTTCTTCCTGCTGAACAACGTATTCGGCTATCTCGGCAACCTGAGCAACTGGTCGCCATGGCTCACGGCGGCGGCGCCGGGAATGATCTATTCGGTGATGTCGTTGACGGCCTTCAGCTGGCTGGTGCTGCGACGATGACCCAGGGCATCGTCCTGCTGGCACATGGTTCGCGCGACGATCGCTGGCGCCAGCCCATCGAGGCCGTGGCCGAGCGCGTGTGCAGGAACGAACCCGACGCCCACGTGGCCTGCGCCTACATGGAGCTGGCAACGCCCGACCTGCCCACGGCGACAGCGGCGCTGATTGCCGGCGGTGCCACCGCCATCCGCGTGGTTCCGCTGTTCCTCGGCATGGGCAAGCACGCGCGCGAAGACCTGCCGCACCAGCTCGAGGCGCTGCGGCAGCGCTGGCCCGACGTCGGCTTCTCGCTCGCCCGCATCGTTGGCGAGGAGCCCGAACTGGTCGATCTCCTGGCCAGAATTGCGGTCAAATCCTGAACATCCGGCAATTTCGATAGATTCCGAAGGCATAATGAATTCCGCAATAAGACGGAATTTGATATGAATCTGCACCAGTTCAAGTTTGTTCAGGAAGCCGTGCGGCGCAACCTGAATCTCACGGAGGCGGCCAAGGCGCTTCACACCTCGCAGCCCGGCGTTTCCAAGGCCATCATCGAGCTCGAGGAAGAACTGGGCGTTGAAATCTTCGCGCGCCACGGCAAACGACTGAAGCGCGTGACCGAGCCGGGCCAGCACGTCATCGCCAGCATCGAACTCATCATGCGCGAAGTGGGCAACCTCAAGCGCATCGGCGAACAGTTCAGCGCGCAGGACAGCGGCACCCTCTCCATCGCCACCACCCACACCCAGGCGCGCTACGTACTGCCGGTGCCCGTGGCCAATCTGCGCGAGGCGTACCCCAAGGTCAACGTGAGCCTGCACCAGGGGTCGCCTGACCAGGTGGCGCGCATGGTGATCGATGAGATCGCCGAGATCGGCATCGCCACCGAATCGCTCGACGGCTACGCCGAGCTCGTGACCCTGCCCTGCTATGAATGGCAGCACGTGCTGGTGCTGCCCAAGGACCATCCGCTGGCCGCCAAGGAGCGCATCTCGCTCGAAGACCTGGCGAGCGAGCCGATCATCACGTACCACCCGTCGTTCACCGGACGCACGCGCATCGATCATGCGTTCGCGCAGAAGAAGCTCACGCCGCGCATCGCGCTCGAGGCCATCGATTCCGACGTGATCAAGACCTACGTGCGCCTCGGCCTGGGCGTAGGCATCGTGGCCGAGATGGCCGTGCGCGACGAATCGAACGCCGACCTCGTGGTGCGCCCGATGGGCCACGTGTTCGGCCAGAATATCGCGCGGGTCGCGTTCAAGCGCAGCGCCTACCTGCGCAACTTCGTCTTCAAGTTCGCCGAGCTGCTGTCCGACCGCCTTGACCGCAACCTCATCGCCAAGGCCCTGAGCGGCCATCAACAAGACTACGAACTATGAGCACAGCTCAATCCCCACGCACGCCCGACATCGTCACCAAGCTGCCGGCTGTAGGCACCACCATCTTCACCGTGATGTCGGCGCTGGCCGCCGAGAAGAATGCGGTCAACCTCGGCCAGGGTTTTCCGGATTTCAACTGCGATCCGAAGCTGCTCGAAGACGTGACGGCCGCCATGGCCGCGGGCCACAACCAATACCCGCCGATGCCCGGCATCCCGGCGCTGCGCGACGCCATCGCCGCGAAGATCTCGGCGCTGTACGGCCACGGCTACAGCGCGGCCACCGAGATCACCGTCACCGCCGGCGCCACGCAGGCCATCATCACGGCCATCCTCGCCGTGGTGCGCCCGGGCGACGAGGTGATCGTGCTCGAGCCCTGCTACGACAGCTACGTCCCCAACATCGAGCTGGCCGGCGGCAGCGTGGTGCGCGTGCCGCTCGTGCCCGGCACCTTCCGCCCCGACTTCGACAAGATCGCCGCCGCGCTCACGCCGCGCACGCGCGCCATCATCATCAACACGCCGCACAACCCGAGCGCCACGATCTGGACCGCCGCCGAGATGCGCCAGCTCGAGGAACTGCTCGCGCCCACCGACGTGTTCGTGATCAGCGACGAGGTCTACGAGCACATGGTCTACGACGGCGCGCGCCACGAAAGCGTGGCGCGCTTCCCGGGCCTGGCCGCGCGCAGCTTCATCGTCAGCAGCTTCGGCAAGACCTACCACGTCACCGGCTGGAAGGTCGGCTTCGTGGCCGCGCCGGCCCCGTTGATGGCCGAGTTCCGCAAGGTGCATCAGTTCAACGTGTTCACCGTGAACACGCCGATGCAGCATGCGCTCGCACAGTACATGGCCGAGCCGAAGCCGTACCTCGAACTGCCGGCCTTCTACCAGCGCAAGCGCGACCTGTTCGCCGCCGGCCTGGCCGAGAAGACACGCTTCAAGCTGCTGCGCAGCGAAGGCAGCTATTTCCAGTGCGTCGACATCTCGGCGGTGAGCGACCTGTCCGAAGCCGAGTTCTGCCTGTGGCTCACGCGCGAGATCGGCGTGGCGGCGATCCCGCTGTCGGCCTTCTACGGCAACGGCTTCGACCAGCGCGTGGTGCGCTTCTGCTTCGCCAAGAAAGACGAGACGCTGCTCGCCGCGCTGGAGCGGCTCGCCAGGCTCTGAGGACGCCTCTTCCATCGCTTGCAGATACGCCGGGCAAAACGCCGACGCGCGCGGTAGGACTGTCCTGACCACCGAAGGGGTGGCTCTCCGGCGCCGCGCCACCGCGGGGATGACCAGCATCGGGGTTCGTTGCAACAACGTCCCAGGAGCAAACCATGTCCCTCTCGTTCATTCTGCTGATCGTCCTGATCCTGCTGCTGATCGGCGCGCTTCCAAGCTGGGGCTACAGCCGGTCCTGGGGCTACGGGCCCAGCGGTGGCCTCGGCCTCGTGCTTGTGATCGTTGTCATCCTCGTGCTCATGGGGCGCATATGACCGGGCGGCGGCACCTTGTGCCGCCTTCAGCGAAGAGCCCGCCCCTTTCGCAGGCTGTGTAAATAGTCTGCCGACGACTTGATCGAGATGCCCCGCGAGAGCGGGGCATTTTTCATTGGGGCGAGCAAATGCCCCAAGGGCCTCAGCCCCTCAGCGCCTAGATCGGAAGAGCGTCCAGGCTGTGTAAATAGTCTGCCGACGACTTGATCGAGATGCCCCGCGAGAGCGGGGCATTTTTCATTGGGGCGAGCAAATGCCCCAAGGGCCTCAGCCCCTCAGCGCCTGGTGCATCCAGGTCGCGCCCTTCATGTTGAACACCCGTTTCAGGTTGTAGGCCATCACAGCCAGGCTGAACTCCGCGCGCGCTCCGCTCGTGTGCCTCATCAGCAGCCGGGCATTGCCCAGAATGAGATGCTTGATGCTGGCAAAGGGGTGCTCCACCGTCTGGCGCCGCAGCGCCATCATCCAGGGCTTCGAGGCCAGCCGGCTCGCGTTGGCCTGCAGCGCCTCTTCGTACAGGTGGCGCGAGACGAAGCGCTGGCGGGCCGTGGTGCATTTGAGTTTGTGTGCACAGTCGGTGCAATCGCTCGGCTGCGCTGCATAGATCACCGCCTTGTCCGTGCGCGAGAGTTGCTTGCGCTTGAGGACCTTGCCCGCCGGGCAGCTGAAGCTGTCGCTGGCGCGGTCATAGACAAAGACATCGCGCTCGTACAGCCCGCCACCGCCCTGGTTGTTCACCGAGCGGTTGTCGGCCACATAGCTGGTGATGCCCTGGGCGTCCAGCGCGGCAATGTGCTGTCCATTGGCATACCCCGCATCCGCCACCACCGTGCAAGGCTGCTGCAGCACCCGGCTGGCCGCCTCGGCCATCGGCTGCAGCTGGCGCAGGTCATTCACTTCGCAGACCACCTCATGCGCGACGACCAGATGACTTTGCGTTTCCACCGCCGTCTGCAGGTTGTAGCCCGGCTGGCTGTTCAGACTGCGCATCGGGCGAGCCTCGGGTTCACCGCGCACGACGGTGCTCGCCTCGCTGCGCATGAGCTGCTGCGCCTCATTGGCGATGGCACGACCCTCGGCCTTCAGGCGCTCCAGGGCCGCACGTACCTCATCCGGCGCACCGGGGCTACCGCCAGGCCCTTCGCCATCCTGGTCATCCTCGCTGTCACGGCTGTCCAGCAATCGCAGATAGGCCGCGATCTCCTGCGCGTTGCGCTGCGCCTGCGCCGCCAACTCCCGCTGCCCCACCACCGCCTTGCGCGAGGCCACCGCTTGGACCTTCGAGCCATCGATAGCCACTGTCGATCCACGGATCAGCCGGCTGGCCCGGGCGAACTGCACGAAGGCCGCACAACTGGCCACCAGGCCTGCGGTGTTCTGGCGCCTGAACTCGGCAATCGTCTTGTGATCCGGCGCTAAACGCCCCAGCAGCCACATGCACTCCACGTTGCGATGGCACTCGCGCTCCAGCGCCCGCGAGGAGCGGATCGCGCTCAGGTAGCCCCAGAGGTACAGCCGCAGCAGATCCCCCGGGTCGTAGGGGGGTGTTCCAAGTCGCTGCGCCTGCGCCTTGGCAAAGCCCAGCGCCTTCAAGTCCAGCGCCTGCACCCAGGCATCCACCACTCGAACCAGTGCGTCCTGGCTCACCAGCTCATCGAGCATCAGCGGAAACAGCGTCGCCTGCCCCCGGTCCTGTCCGTGCCGATGTCCCATTGATCGCTCTCCAATGAAAAATGCCCTCCAGACCAACGTCTGAAGGGCATTCAAGGCAGACTCAACGCCGACTATTTACACAGACTGYTTC
>NZ_LMEK01000024.1:0-276160 GCF_001426595.1 Variovorax sp. Root434 | reverse complement strand
GAAAACGCCCGATGAAGTCCATCGGGCGTCCGTGGCCGGCTTGAACAAGCCCGCTCTGTGTCCCTTATAGGTGTCAACCTATGGCAGGACGGGTCAGCGTGTGCCAGCCGATTTCACATGGCGCGAAAAAGATGGGCGTACAGGCGGCTGACCGGGATCTTCTCGGCCCTGCCACGCAGCATCAGGTGCAGCTTGCCGGCCTCGTCGCGGTGCACCGATTCGATGGCCGAACTGCGCACCACCACCGCCCGGTGCACCTGCCAGAAGGTGTCGGCGTCGAGCTGGGTCAGCAATTGCTTGAGCGGCGTGCGGATCAGGTATTCGTGCGAGGCGGTCAGCACGCGCAGGTATTTGTCGGCGGCTTCGAAGTACAGCACTTCGTCGATGGGCACCATGCGCACGGTGCTGCCGCCGGCGTCGCTGGCGGCGATCATGCGCAGCGGGGCGGGGGGCGTTGTTGCCGCGCCGGCTCCGGCGGCCGTCAGTACCTGGCGCCACTGGGCTAGCGTTCGTTCGAGCGCTTCGTCGGCCACGGCGGATGTGGGCGCAGGTTGCCGCGCGGCCAGTGCCTGCTGCAGCCGGCCCACGGTCTTGCGCAGGCGCCCGGGCTGCACGGGCTTGAGCACGTAGTCGATGGCTTGGGCCTCGAAGGCGCGGGTGGCGTATTCGTCGTAGGCCGTCACGAACACCAGTTGGGGCATCGGCGCCTCGTCGATGGGCCAGCTGTCGGCCAGTTCGGCGGCGGCGCCCAGGCCGTCGAGGCCGGGCATGCGGATGTCGAAGAACAGCACCTGCGGCTGCAGGCGCAACGCCTCGCGCACGGCGCTGCGGCCGTCACCTGCTGTGGCGACGATCTGCAGTTCGGGCCATGCGGCGGCCAGTTCGGCCTTGAGGGCCTGAGCGAGCAGGGGCTCGTCTTCGGCAATGAGGGCGGTCGGGGTCATCTGTTTGTTGTTGTGGGGTGAGGTCGTTCAGACGGGCGTGGGAAAGCTCAGCGTGGCGCAGGTGCCGCCGGCGCGCGAGGGCGCGAGGCTTATGTGGCCTTGGGCGCCGTACACCGTGGCCAGCCGCTCGCGCACCTGCTCGAGCCCGAAGCCGCTGCCTTCAGAAGGCGGTGCGGCATCGAGGCCCACGCCGGTGTCGCTCACCTCGATCTCCAGCAGGCCGGCCTGCCGGCGGGCGCGCACGACGATCTCGCCGCCTTCCACCTTCGGCTCCAGCCCGTGGCGAATGCTGTTTTCCACCAGCGGCTGCAGCAGCAGCGGCGGTACGGGCGCGTCGCGCAGGTCGTCCGGCAGGTCGAGCGTGTAGCGCAGGCGCTCGCCCATGCGCACCGACATCAGTTCGAGGTAGTCGCCCAGCCGCTCGAACTCGGCCGACAGCGGATGCGACAGCGCGCGCGAGCCGCTCAAGGTCATGCGCAGGTAGCTGTTGAGCCGGTCGAGCATGGCCACGGCGCGCGGCGGGTCGACGGTGATCAGCACGCGCAGGTTGGCCAGCGTGTTGAACAGCATGTGCGGCTCGAGCTGCGTCTCGAGCAGCTTCAGCCGTGCCTCCGTGGCGTTGCGCTGCGCCAGCTCGATCTGGCTGCGCATGTGCTTGCTTTTGCCAAGGCTGTAGAAGAAGAAGCACATGCCGACCGTTGCGATGATGGTGATCGTGGCGGCGGTGGCCAGCTTGTGGTCCTTGAATTCGAGGAAGTCGAATCGAGGCGCGCCGAACCAGGCGTCGCCGATGAGATTGCCGACGAAGAAGCCGACGACCATGCCCATGGCGATCAGGAGAAAGCCCGCCGGCCATCCTGGCCAGAGGGTTTCACGGTGTCCGCTGATCAGCAGCCGGCCGATGTCGATGAAGAGCCAGCTCACGGTGCCGATCGCCAGCGAATAGACCAGGTGGCCGGCCCAGTTGCCGCCGCCGGTGAGGGTCATCGCGGTGGCGATGAGGCAGCAGAAGACGGCGGTGATCAGGCCATGCCGCAGCATGCTCCTCAGGTTCTCGGGCGCGAACCTGTTGCTTGCAGCAGGCAGGCCTGCGCTCACCCGTGGTCCCCGGCGCCCAGTGCGCGGCGCTCGCGCTCCACCAGCCTCTCGTAGAAGCCGCCGCCGGCCACGAACCAGACCACGGCGCCATGGATCAGCAGGCCCAGGCCCCAGCCCATGAGCGGGTACATCGCCCAGCTGCGGCCATGGGCGGCAGAGAGCGTCACGAGGCCGAGGTTGACCAGCACGTAGACAAAAGCGTGGATGTACCAGCCCATCTTGGCGCCGGCGCGGCGGCGGGCGCGGCGTTCGATGTCGGAGCGGGCGGGGTTCGATGCAATGTGGTTCATGACAACTCCTTGTATTGGACAGGAATGAAATCCGAGGCGGCCAGCGATGGCGGCGATGTCGCCTGCAAGGCCGCGCGCCGCCGCAGCTCCTCGGTCGTCTCGCCCGGCCCGTCGGGCTTCCAGCCCGGCGGCTTCACAAGGTAGCCGACGAAGGCGCGCACCGAGCGGGCCGAGGCCAGGTCGCGGAACAGCGCGCGCCAGTGCGTGAACTCGATCTCGAAGAGGTTGTACGAGGTGACCGGGTTCACCAGCCCGTAGCGGCAGGGAATGTCGGCGCGCTCGGGAATGTAGGTGCCGAACAGGCGGTCGAACACGATCAGCACGCCGCCGTAGTTGCCGTCCAGGTATTCCAGGTTGGAGGCGTGGTGCACGCGGTGGGCCGATGGGGTGTTCAGCACCCATTCGAGCGGCCCGAGGCGCGGGATCCAGGTTGCGTGGATCCAGAACTGGTACAGCAGGTTCAGCGTGAGCATCAGCAGGATCACCCGCGGCGGCATGCCCAGCAGCGGCGCCAGCATGAAGAAGGCCAGCGTGCCGGTGAGGCGGCCGGTCCAGCCGAAGCGGTAGGCGGCCGACAGGTTCAGCTGGTTCGGCGAATGGTGGATGGCGTGGGTGCACCAGAACCAGCGCACCCGGTGCGCCGCGCGGTGGTACCAGTAGTAGCAGAACTCCTGGCCGATGAAGCAGGCGGCCCAGCCGGTCCAGTGGTCCATCGGCAGGGTGAAGAGGCGGTGGGCGTAGAACCAGTCCATCGCGCCGCTCCAGAAGGCCAGCGGCAGCAGCCAGCGCAGCGGGTATTCGCGCACCAGGAAGTCGACCACCGAGATGCCGGACGCCTTCCAGTCGTAGCTGCGCCAGCCGTTGCGCCAGGACAGCACGAGCGCCTCGGCGATGGAGGCGGCGAGCACCACCGTGACGGAGATCTTGAGGATCAGCAGGAGTACGTTCATGGCGGTGATTTCCTGGGGGCTGCAGCTCGGAATCTTAGGCGGCGCGGACCGTGGCCGTCATGGCGTCAGTACGGATGGCCAGCTTCCACAGGCGCACCGCACGGGCCGCGAAGACACCGCTGAAGGCACCGTACAGCACCGGGATCACGAGACCGAAGGCTGCCTGCTGGCGCAGTTCGGGGTGCATGGCCAGGGCCGCACCCACCACGTACTTGGTCAGGAAGATGCCCATCATGAGCATCAGCGGCACCGGGCTGCCGGCCACGTGAAAGCTGCGCGCTGCCGCGTCGTAGCGGGTGGTGGCGGGCAGCGGGCGCTGCAGCACCAGCGCCAGCATCGCCACCGCCGCGGCGGCCCAGCCGAGCAGGGCGCCGAAGGAATCGCCGAAGACGGAAACCACGCCATAGACCGACAGCGCGCCCATGGCCACGGGCATCAGCGTGACGCGCGTCAGGCTCACATTGTTGGCGAGCAGCTGCCTGGCGCCGAGCCACAGCAGCAGGAAGAACACCGCGAAGACCCACTTGGGCGTGTGAAGGATGATTTGCATCAGCATGGTTGCGCTCCGTTGAAAGTGGAAGGTTGAATCGATGGGGCGGACTGTGCCGACGCCCGCCCGTTCCCGCCACGGGCGTGCGACGGAATGCACACAGGCGGCGCGAACTGCAGCCCGAAGGCGTGGATTGCGCGGGATCGCGGAGGCCAGCGGGCAGCTTTACCGTCGCTTTACGGCGCAGCAAACAGCCGGACTACCATTCGGCGCTGTACTACGCTGGTCCGCACTCCTGCCCTGCATTTCCTGCACGCACCGTCCATGGAACAAGAAAAACCATCCGAGCCCCTGCCTCCCACCGTCTCGCCCACACATCCGACGGTGCGCAGGCGCCGGTGGGTCGGCGGGCTGCTGACGCTGCTGCTGCTCGTGGCACTGGGCGGGGGCGCCTGGTATCTGATCCAGCGGTCGAAGACGCCCGTGCCCGGTCCCGGTGGCGGCCCTGGTGCCGGCCGGCAGGGCGGGCCTGGTGGTCCGGGCGGCCCGGGTGGGCGCGGCGGCGGTGGCGGGGCTTCCAGCACGGTCGGCATCGCCACGGCCCGGCAGGCCGACATTCCGGTGCAGCTCGAAGCGCTGGGCACCGTCACGCCGCTGGCCAACGTGATCGTCCAGCCGCAGGTGTCGGGCGTGCTCACCGCCGTGCTCTTCCAGGAAGGGCAGATGGTCAAGAAGGGCGACGTGCTCGCCACCATCGATCCGCAGCCGTTCCAGAACGCGCTGGCGCAGGCCTCCGGGGCGCGCCAGCGCGACGAGGCGCAGCTGGCGGCGGCGCGCGTCACGCTGCAGCGCTATCAGACCCTGCTGGGGCAGGACTCCATCGCCCGCCAGGACGTGGACACGCAGGCCGCGCTGGTCAAGCAGCTCGAAGGCACCGTGGCCATCGACCGCGCCAACGAGAACACGGCCAAGCTCAACCTCGCCTGGAGCCGCATCACCGCGCCGGCGAGCGGGCGCATCGGCCTGCGGCCGGTGGACGCGGGCAACTACATCTCGACCGGCAGCACCAACGGCGTGGCGACCATCACGCAGATCGCGCCCATCGACGTCGAGTTCGCCATTCCCCAAGACCGCGTGCCCGAAGTGCAGGAGCGCCTCGCGCAGGGCGCCAAGCTCGACGCCACCGCCTTCGACCGCACGCGCACGCGCCGGCTCGCGAGCGGTACCTTCGCCACCCTCGACAACCTGGTCGACACCGCGACCGGCACCGTCAAGGCCAAGGCCCGTTTCTCCAATGCCGACGAGGCGCTGTTCCCGAACCAGTTCGTCAACCTGCGGCTGCTGCTGCGCACCGTGAGCAGCGCGGTGGTGGTGCCGGTCACGGCGCTGCGCCACGGCCCCAACGGCGACTATGTGTATGTGCTGAACGACGACAGCACGGTGTCGCAGCGGCCGGTGACGCGCGGTGAATCGAGCGTGGACAACGTGGCGGTCATGTCGGGCCTGAAGGCCGGCGAGCAGGTCGTGACCGAAGGTGGCGACCGGCTGAAGGATGGCGCGCGGGTGCAGACCCAGGCCGAGCGGCCGGCCGGTGCGGCATCGGCGCCTGCGGGCGGCACGCATCGCGGCCGCCGCCAAGGCGGCCAGGGTGGTGGCGCCGGTGGCGCGGGCGCGCCCAAGGCCGGTGAAGCTGGCACGGGTGCTGCTCCTGCCTCTCCGGCAACCCCCGCGGCTCCCGCGGCATCCCCGGCCCCTGCCGCTCCCGCGACCCCCGCCAAGCTCCCGACCGCCGAGCAGCGCCAGCGCATGCTCGATTCCGCCAAGGACAACCCCGAGCAGCTCGAACGCCGCAAGCGTTTCCTCGAAGCTCTGGACCGCGGCGATCCGGCGGCGCTGGAGCGCTGGCAGCGCATGTCCGAAGGCCGCGGCGAGGGCGGACAGGGCAGGCGCGGCCCATGACCGGCAATAGCCGCTGCAGCGCGGAGGCCTCCCGGTGAGCCCGTCACGTCCGTTCATCCTCCGGCCGGTGGCGACCTCGCTGCTGATGGTCGCCATCGTGCTGGCCGGCCTGGTTGCGTTCCGCTTCCTGCCGCTGTCGGCACTGCCGCAGGTCGACTACCCGACCATCCAGGTGCAGACGCTCTACCCGGGGGGCAGCCCCGAGGTGATGAGCAACACCGTCACCGCGCCGCTGGAGCGCCAGTTCGGCCAGATGTCGGGGCTCGACCGCATGAGCTCGACCAGCGCCGCGGGCGTGTCGATCATCACGCTGCAGTTCTCGCTCGGCCAGACGCTCGACGTCGCCGAGCAGGAAGTGCAGGCCGCCATCAACGCCGGCGGCTCGCTGCTGCCGGCCGACCTGCCCGCGCCGCCGGTGTATGCCAAGGTCAATCCGGCCGATGCGCCGGTGCTCACGCTATCCATCACCTCCGACACGCTGCCGCTCACCGACGTGCAGAACCTCGTCAACACGCGGCTCGCACAGAAGATCAGCCAGGTCTCGGGCGTCGGGCTGGTGTCGCTCAGCGGCGGGCAGCGCCCGGCCGTGCGCATCCAGGCCAATACGCAGGCGCTGGCGGCCAACGGCATCGGTCTGGACACGCTGCGCACCGCCATCTCGGCAGCCAACTCCAACGGCGCCAAGGGCAGCTTCGACGGACCGAAGCGCGCCTACACGATCAATTCGAACGACCAGCTGCTGACGGTCGACGACTACAAGAACCTGATCGTCTCGTACAAGAACGGCGCGCCGATCCGCATGGTCGACGTGGCGCAGGTGGTCAACAGCGCCGAGAACAACCAGCTCGCCGCCTGGGCCGGCAACAAGGCCGACGGCACCAGCAAGCTGTCGCCCGCGATCATCATGAACGTGCAGCGCCAGCCCGGCGCCAACGTGATCGCCACCGTCGACGCCATCAAGAAGCTGCTGCCCGAGCTGCAGGCCGGCTTTCCGGCGGGCCTGAAGATCGAAGTGCTCAGCGACCGCACTGCGGGCATCCGCGCTTCGGTGCAGCACGTGGAGATGGAACTGGTGCTGGCCGTGGTGCTGGTGGTGCTGGTGATCTTCGCCTTTCTCGGCAGCCTGCGCGCCACCGTCATTGCCAGTGTCGCGGTGCCCATCTCGCTCATCGGCACCTTCGGGCTGATGTACATGCTGGGCTACAGCCTGAACAACCTGAGCCTGATGGCGCTGACCATCGCCACCGGCTTCGTGGTGGACGACGCGATCGTGATGATCGAGAACATCGCGCGCTACATCGAGGAGGGCGAGAAGCCTCTGCAGGCCGCCTTCAAGGGCGCGACGCAGATCGGCTTCACCATCATCTCGCTGACGGTGTCGCTCATTGCCGTGCTGATTCCGCTGCTCTTCATGGGCGACGTGGTGGGGCGGCTGTTCCGCGAGTTCGCGGTGACGCTGGCCATCACCATCCTGATATCGGCCGTGGTCTCGCTCACGCTCGTGCCGATGATGTCGGCGCGCTGGCTCAAGCACCAGCCGAAGAAAGAAGGCGGCACGGGCTTCGGCGCGCGCGCCCAGCGCTTCTTCGAAGGCGTGATGCTGCGCTACGACCGCTCGCTGCATTGGGTAATCGATCACCAGCCGCTCACGCTGCTGGTCGCCTTGCTCACCATGGTGCTGACCGTGGTGCTGTACCTCACCATTCCAAAGGGCCTGTTTCCCACGCAGGACACCGGCCAGCTGCAAGGCCGCATCCAGGCGGCGCAGGACGTGTCGTTCGACCGCATGTCGCAGCTGCAGCAGCAGGCGGCCCGCGCGATTCTGGACGACCCCGACGTGGAGAACCTCAGCTCCTTTGTCGGCGTGGACGCCGCCAACAACACCATGCTGCACACGGGCAGCATGCTCATCAACCTGAAGTCCGGCCACGACAACCAGCAGAAAGTGATGGACCGGCTGCGCGAACGCGCGCGGCAGGTGGCCGGCGTCACGCTGTACCTGCAGCCCACGCAAGACCTGACCATCGACGCCGAGACCGGGCCGACCGAATACCGCGTGTCGCTCGAGGGCGTGGACAGCGCGACGATCACCGGGTGGATGAAGAAGCTCGTGGCGAAGCTGCAGGACTCCGACAAGGTGCGCAACGTGGGCAGCGATGCCGGGGCGCAAGGGCTGGCCGCCTTCGTGAACGTGAACCGCGATACGGCCGCCCGGCTGTCGATCACGGCGAGCACGGTGGACGATGCGCTCTACAGCGCCTTCGGCCAGCGCATCGTGTCGACGATCTTCACCGAGACGAACCAGTACCGCGTGATCCTCGAGGCGCAGCCCGGGATGGTGAACACGCCGCAGACGCTCGGGCAGCTGAGCCTGATCGCGGGCTCCGGCACCGCGACGCCGCTGTCCGCCATCGCCGACATCACCGAGCAGCAGGCACCGCTGCAGATCACGCACGTGGCGCAGTACCCGGCGAGCACGCTGAACTTCGATACCGCGCCTGGGGTTTCGCTTGGCGCTTCGGTCGATGCGATTCGCGCAGCCGCCAAGGAGATCGGGCTGCCGAGCAGCGTGACGATGACTTTCCTGGGCGCTTCAGGGGCCTACGAGAGGTCGCTGTCGAACCAGCTGTGGCTGATTCTTGCCGCCGTCGTCTGCGTGTACATCGTGCTGGGGGTGCTGTACGAGAGCTACGTGCATCCGCTGACGATCCTGTCCACGCTGCCTTCTGCCGGGGTCGGTGCTTTGCTCGCGCTGATGATCACCGGCAATGACCTGGGGGTGATCGGGATCATCGGGATCATCCTGCTGATCGGCATCGTGAAGAAGAACGCGATCATGATGATCGACTTCGCTATCGATGCGGAGCGTACCCAGGGCAAGTCTGCGCGCGAAGCCATTCATCAGGCTGCCTTGCTGCGCTTTAGGCCCATCCTGATGACGACGCTGGCTGCCTTGTTTGCTGCCATTCCTTTGATGTTGAGTTTTGGGGAAGGCGCCGAGTTGCGCAGGCCTCTGGGCCTGGCGATCTTCGGCGGGCTGATCGTCAGCCAGTTGCTGACGCTGTTCACTACGCCTGTGATCTATCTGGCGTTCGACCGGCTGGGTGGGGGGAGCTCTCGACGGGGCGTGATCGAGGAGGAGGCGGTTTGAACCGTTTTGCTTCCTGCGGCTTGTTTGTTTCCCGAGGCCGGGAGTTCCGCCCGGCGGCGGACTTACTTTCTTTTGCTTCGCCAAAAGAAAGTAAGCAAAGAAAAGGCGACCCCACTGTCTGCGACCCCTTCGCTGCGCTACGGGGCAACCTGCGGTGCTCGCGCCTGCTGTGGGGTATGTCTGGCTGCGCCGAGGAGCGCAGCGTTTCGCGGATCAGGGCTCGCAGCTGTTTGAGCGAAGCGAGTTCTGCGAGACCCCGCGAAACGCGAGCACCGCAGGTTGCCCGCAGCGAAGCGGAGGGACGCAGACAGTAGGGTCGCCTTTCTTTTGCCTACTTTTCTTTGGCGAAGCAAAGAAAAGTAGGTCGGCCGCCGGGCCGAGACCCGGCCTCCGCCCCGAGCAGGGGAAAGAGCGATGAATCTCTCGCTGCCTTTCGTCCGCCGCCCCATAGGCACAGTCCTGCTGACCATCGGCGTCGCCCTCGCAGGCATAGCTGCGTTCTTCGTCCTCCCGGTCTCTCCGCTCCCCCAGGTCGACTACCCGGTCATCTCGGTAAGAGCATCCATCCCGGGAGCAAGCCCCGAGACGATGGCAACCAGCGTGGCAACCCCGCTGGAGCGCCACCTGGGCACCATCGCTGGCGTCAACGAAATGACGTCCACCAGCTCGGTAGGCTCCTCAAGAGTCACCCTGCAGTTCGACCTGAGCCGCAACATCGACGGCGCGGCCCGCGAAGTGCAGGCCGCCATCAACGCCAGCCGCGTCGACCTTCCCGCCACGCTGCGCAGCAACCCGACCTATCGCAAGGCCAACCCGGCGGCCTCGCCGGTCATCATCCTGGCCCTCACGTCCAAGACCAAGACCCCGGGCCAGATCTACGACGCCGTCTCGAACATCGTGAGCCAGCGCCTGTCGCAGGTGGATGGTGTGGGCGACGTGGAGATCGGCGGCGGTTCGCTTCCCGCGGTGCGCGTGGAACTGCTGCCGTTCGCGCTCAACCGCTACGGCATCAGCACCGAGGACGTGCGCGCCGCCATCCAAGCCTCCAACGCCAACCGCCCCAAGGGCATCGTGCAGGGCGAAGGCCGCAAGCTCCAGATCTACACGCAGACGCCGGCCCTGCGCGCCAGCGACTACGCCTCGATGGTGGTGGCCTGGCGCAACGGCGCGGCGGTGCGGCTGCAGGACGTGGCCGAGGTGCTCGACGGGGTGGAGGACACGCGCACGCTGGGCCTCTTCAACGGCCAGCCGGCGATCGTCATCCTCATCACGCGGCAGCCCTCGGCCAACATCATCGAAACCGTGGACAGCGTGCGCGCGCTGCTGCCCGAACTGCAGGCGCAACTGCCGCCCGACGTCACGCTGCAGGTGGCGTCGGACAGCACCAACTCCATCCGCGCCTCGCTGCGCGAGGTCGAGTTCACGCTGATCGCCGCGGTGCTGCTCGTGGTGTTGGTGGTCAGCCTGTTCCTGCGCAGCGCGCGCGCCACCATCGTGCCGGCGGTGGCCACGGTGGCGGCCCTGCTCGGCACCTTCGGGGTGATGTATCTGCTGGGCTTCAGCCTCAACAACCTGAGCCTGATGGCGCTCACGGTGGCGACGGGCTTCGTGGTGGACGACGCGATCGTGGTGCTCGAGAACACCAGCCGGCACATCGAGTCCGGCATGACGCGCATGAAGGCGGCGCTGCTGGGCGCGAAGGAGGTGGGTTTTACCGTGCTGTCGATCAGCGTGTCGCTGGTGGCGGTGTTCATCCCGCTGCTGTTCATGGGCGGGCAGGTGGGGCGGCTGTTCCGCGAGTTCGCGATCACGCTGTCGGCGGCGGTGATGATCTCGCTGGTCATCTCGCTCACAACCACGCCGATGATGTGCGCATGGCTCCTGAAGCCCGGCGGCGAGCACGACAAGAACAAGCCGCAGGGACGCCTCGGCCGCATGGCGGCGCGCAGCTACGACTGGGTGCTCAAGCGCTACGAGAACAGCCTCGACTGGGCGCTCGACAGCAAGGCACTCGTCATGCTCATTCTGGTGGCGGTGGTCGGGCTCAACGTCTACCTGTTCAGCGCCGCGCCCAAGGGCTTCTTTCCGCAGCAGGACAGCGGCCAGCTCAACGGCGGGCTGCGCGCCGACCAGAGCATTTCGTCGCAGGCGCTGGCCGACAAGCTGCGGCAAGTGATCGATATCGTCCGCAAGGACCCGGCGGTCGACACGGTGATCGGCTTCACCGGCGGATCGCGTGCGGGCGGCGGCTTCATGTTCGTCAACCTGAAGCCGGCCAACCAGCGCACGGAAAGCGGCCTGGCCGTGATCGCGCGGTTGCGGCCGCAGCTCAACGAGGTGACCGGCCTGCGCGTTTTCCTCGGCCCCGTGCAGGACGTGCGCTCGGGCGGCCGCGCCAGCAATTCCACCTATCAGTATTCGCTCAAGAGCGACAGTCTGACCGATCTGCGCACCTGGGCCGTCAAGCTGTCCGACGAACTGAAGCTGCAGCCGGTGCTGACCGACATCGACACCGACCAGGACCAGAACGGCGTGGAGACGGTGGCCAAGGTCGACCCCGACAGCGCGCGCCGGCTCGGCCTGACTTCGACAGCCATCGACAACGCGCTCTACAACGCCTTCGGCCAGCGGCAGGTGGCAACCATCTACACCGAGCTCAACCAGTACCACGTGGTGATGGAGTGGGCGCCGCGCTACACGCGCAGCCCCAATTCGCTGAGCGATGTGTACGTGCCGGCGACCAAGACCTCGGTGATCGGCGGGCAGACGGTGACCACCCAGGTGGCGGCGACGACGGGCACCACGTCGTCCTCCGGCAGTTCGGCGGCATCGGCCACGGCCGCGAGCGCGACGGTGCCGGTCTCGGCCAACGCGGGCCTGCGCGGTGCGTCGACCGGCAACGTGCTCAGCAACACGGCCACTGCCCTGGTGCCGCTGTCGGCGGTGGCGAAGTTCGAGGAGCAATCGGTCGCAACCTCGGTGAGCCATGAAGACGGCGAGTTGGCGACCACGATCTCGTTCAATCTTGCCGAGGGCGCGAACCTCGGCGACGCGCGCGAGGCCATCGCGAAGGCCGAGGCCAACATCGCCATGCCCACCAACGTGCGCGGCGCATTCGCCGGCACGGCAGCCAGTGCGCAGCAGTCGCAGGGCCAGCAGTTGATGCTGATCCTGGCGGCGCTGGTCGTGATCTACATCGTGCTGGGCATCCTCTACGAAAGTCTGGTGCATCCGATCACCGTGCTGTCGACGCTGCCGTCGGCCGGCGTGGGCGCGGTGCTCGCGCTGCTGATGTTCCGCATGGAGTTCTCGATCATTGCGCTGATCGGCGTGTTCCTGCTGATCGGCATCGTGAAGAAGAACGCCATCCTGATCATCGACTTTGCGCTGGAGGCCGAGCGCTCGCGCGGGCTCACGCCGCTCGAGGCGGTGCGCGAGGCCTGCCTGCTGCGCTTCCGACCGATCCTGATGACCACGCTGGCAGCCGCGCTGGGCGCGCTGCCGCTGGCCATCGGCTTCGGGGAGGGCGCCGAGCTGCGCCGGCCGTTGGGCGTGGCCATCATCGGCGGGCTGATCGCGAGCCAGCTGTTGACCCTGTTGACGACGCCAGTGGTCTACCTGTTGCTGGACAAGCTGCGCCGCCGCAGCAAACATGAACACGAATTGAGCCGTGCCACGCCCGTCTGAGAACAACACCGCCATGAACGCACTGCTTTCCACTTCGCGCTTTTCGCTCTCGTCGCTCGCGCTCGCCGCGGCCCTCGCCGGCTGCGCCGTCGGCCCGCGCTACGTGCAGCCCACCACCGCCGCGTCCATCGACTGGAAAGAGCAGAAAACCGCCGAAGGCTGGCTCCCTGCGGCGCCCGCCGATGCGCTCGACCGCGGCGAGTGGTGGAAGCTGTTCGCCGACCCCACGCTCGACGAACTGGCCGGCCGCGTGCAGGTGTCGAACCAGAACATCGCCGCGGCGGTGGCCAACTACACGCAGGCCCAGGCGCTGGTGCGCGGCGAGCGCGCGGCGCTGTTCCCGTCGGTGTCGCTCGACGGTTCGGCCAAGCGCTCCGGCACGGTGGGCGGCAGCAGCACGTCGAGCCCGGCGAACACTTTCTCGGCCACGCTCGGCGCGAGCTGGACGCCCGACGTGTGGGGCCGCCTGCGCGAAGCCGTGAGCAGCGCGCAGGCCAACGCGCAGGCGAGCGAGGCCGATCTTGCGGCCGCGCGGCTCTCGGCCATTGGCAGCCTCGCGACCAACTACTTCTCGCTGCGTGAGGCCGATGCCGAGATCGTGCTGCTCGACGAAACCATCCAGGGCTACCAGCGCGCCTTCGAGATCACGAGCAACCGCTATGCGGCCGGCATCGCCGCACAGACCGACGTGCTGCAGGCGCAGACGCAACTCGTCAACGCCAAGGCCGAGCGCGTGGGCCTGCAGCGCACGCGCTCCACCTACGAGCATGCCATTGCGATGCTGCTGGGCGTGGCGCCGGCCGACTTCAGCCTGCCGGCGGCGCAATGGACGCCCATGGTGCCCGGCGTGCCGCTCGGCGTGCCTTCCACGCTGCTGCAGCGCCGGCCCGACATCGCGGCGGCCGAGCGCTCGGTGGCGGCGGCCAATTCGCAGATCGGCATTGCGCGCGCGGCGTACTTCCCGAACATCGGCCTCACGGCCTCGGTGGGCAGCAACGCAAGCCGCGTGAAGGATCTGTTCGGTTCGGCCAACACCCTGTGGGGGCTCGGACTGTCGGTGGCGCAGGTGATATTCGACGCGGGCGCGATTGCGGCCAATGTCGATTCCGCCAAGGCCGGCTACGAGTCCAGCGTGGCGCGCTATCGCCAGACCGTGCTCACCGCCTTCCAGGCCGTGGAAGACCAGCTCACCGCCAGCGCAACGCTCGCGCAGCAAGAGGGCCTGCGCCGCGAGGCATCCGCGGCGGCCGACAAGACCGAGCAGCAGCTGCTCAACCGCTACCGCGCCGCACAGGTGAGCTACACCGACGTGGTCACGGCACAGGCTGCCGCGCTCAGCGCGCGGCGCACGCTGGTGCAACTGCAGGTCAATCGCCAGAACACCGCCGTCGCGCTGATCCAGGCGATGGGCGGCGGATGGCAGGCCGGGTGGATGGAAGGCAACGCCAAGGCGGATGCGGCAGCACCGCACCCCGCCGCTTCCCGCACGCAGTAAAGCGGCGATGCCGGGGATGGGCGCGAGGCCCATCCGCAAGCCCGAAGGTCAGCGCAGGCGCTTCGCCGGGCCTGATCGCAATGTCACGACGTCCGGGCGGTCAATGCGCCGTACGGTCGATGGTGTGGCCCAGGTAGTCCTTGTCGGTCACCAGCACCCACAGCGCCAGCACCAGGATCACCGCGGCCACGAGCACCGCGTTGACCATGGCCATCTCGATGCCGCGGAAGCCGAGCACCCAGGGCGAAACCGCGAGCCAGGCCGCCAGGCCCACCTCGGTCCATTCTTCCCACTGCCGGGGCACGAAGGTCGCACCGAGCGCCACCGCGCCGAGCAGGATGCCGGTCGCAACCATCGTCCACATGGCGGCCGTCGTGCCCGAAAAGCCCAGAACCCAGGGCGAGACGATCAGCCAGGCGCCGGCGACGGCGTTGACAGGGTCTTGCCAATGCTTCACTTGCTTCATGGTCATTACCTCCTGTCGCGACAAGGCGCCGCGACAACGGTTGGATACACCGTTGCGGGCAGGGTTCCGCTGGACGAGCTAGCTGCCCCGGGCCGCCGGGGCCGTGAGGTAGGCCCCCGATTCGAACAGTTGCGCCTCCGCCTGGTCGATGCGCCGGATCACGGGCTTGCCGGCGCGGCTGGCCAGCAGCTCGACCAGCGCTTCCGTCACCGCCACCCCGGCCGCGACCGAGGGGAAGAACGAGGGGCTGTTGATCGTGAAGAGCAGCGTCTCGTCCGCCAGCAGCGACAGCGGCGAGGCCGCGCTGTCGGTGATGGCAACGATGCGGCAGCCCGCCGCCCGGGCCGCCTGCGCCACCTGCAGTGCCTCGCGCGAGTAGGGCGCAAAGCTCGCCACCACCAGCGCGTCGCCCTTGGCGAAGGCGCGCTGCTGCATCTCCAGCGAGCCGCCCTGGCCGTCGACCAGGTGCACGCTGGCGCGGAAGAGCCGGTACACGTAGACGAATGAAAAGGCGATCGGAAAGCACGCCCTGAAACCCGCGGCGTGCACGGCCGGCGCCTTCTCGATCAGCGCGCAGGCCTTTTGCAGCGCCTGCTCGCTCTGCTGGTGGGTGGCCTCGAGGTTGCGGCGCTGCACCTCGAACATTTCTCCGGTCAACGTCTGGTCCTTCGCGCGGCCGACGAGCTGCTTGGCGCGCCCGCCGTAGGTTTCGGAGCCCAGGCCCATGTCGGCGGCAAAGGCCTCCTTGAGCTGCGGCCAGCCCCCGAAACCCAGATGCTGCGCGAACCGCACGAGCGTGGCGGGCGTGCTCTGCGAACGCGTGCCGACGTTGCGCATCGAGCCCGTGACCACCTCGTTCGGATGGTCGAGCACGTAGCGCGCCACCTGCTGCAGTGCGGGGCTCAGTTCGTTGAAACGCTGGCGGATCTGCTCTCTGGCGCCCATGGCGGTGTCCCTCTTCGGCTGTTGCTGGAACAAATGTACCGGAGGTGGAATGTGCGAACAGTTGACGGAACAAATGTTCCAAACAATAATCCATCGGAAACGTTGGTTCCAACCCCGAGTCCAGCTTCCAGCCCGCCATGACGCACGTCTTCCACCGCCACCTTCGCCAGACCCCGCCCGTAGCCGCCGGCTCCCACGGCATGTTCATCCGTGACGCCGAGGGCCGCGAATACCTCGACGCCTCGGGCGGCGCCGCGGTGTCATCGCTGGGCCATGCGCACCCCGAGGTGCTGGCCGCCATGCACGCCCAGCTCGACAAGCTGGCCTATGCGCACACCAGCTTCTTCACGAGCGAGGTGGCCGAACAGCTGGCCGACGAGATGATCAGCTCCGCCCCCGAGGGCATGAGCCACGTCTACTTGGTGAGCGGCGGTTCGGAGGCGGTGGAGTCGGCGCTGAAGATGGCGCGGCAGTACTTCGTCGAAATCGGCCAGCCGCAGCGCACGCACTTCATCGCGCGCCGCCAGAGCTACCACGGCAACACGCTGGGCGCGCTGGCGGTGGGCGGCAACGCGTGGCGGCGCGAACCCTTCGCGCCGATCCTCGTGCCGGCCACGCATGTGGCGCCGTGCTATCCATACCGCGAGCAGCGCGCCGACGAAAGCGCCGAACAGTACGGCCTGCGCCTCGCGGCCGAACTCGAGGCGGCCATCCTCGCGCAGGGTGCCGACCGGGTGATCGCCTTCGTGGCCGAGACCGTCGGCGGCGCCACGGCCGGCGTGCTCACGCCCGTGCCGGGCTACTTCAAGGCGGTGCGCGCGGTGTGCGACAAGTACGGCGTGCTGCTGATCCTCGACGAGGTGATGTGCGGCATGGGCCGCACCGGCTCGCTGCATGCCTGCGAGCAGGAGGGCGTGGTGCCCGACCTGATGACCGTCGCCAAGGGCCTGGGCGGCGGCTACCAGCCCATCGGCGCGGTGCTGGCGCAGCGCCGCATCGTCGACGCGATGTCGAAAGGCAGCGGCTTCTTCCAGCACGGCCACACCTACCTCGGCCATCCGATGGCTTGTGCCGCTGCGCTCGCGGTGCAGCAGGTGATCCGGCGCGACGGGCTGGTGGCCAAGGTGCGCGAAGACGGCATTGCGTTCGGCGCGATGCTGGCCGAGGCGCTGGGCGCGCACCCGCATGTGGGCGACATCCGCGGCCGCGGCTTCTTCTGGGGCATCGAGTTGGTGGCCGACCGCGCGAGCAAGGCACCCTTCGATCCGGCGCTGAAGCTCAACGCCACCGTCAAGAAGGACGCCATGGCGCGCGGCCTGCTGTGCTACCCCTTCGGCGGCACGGTCGACGGCCGGCAGGGCGACCACGTGCTGCTGGCGCCGCCCTTCATCGCCACGCGGCAGGACCTGCAGGAGATCGCCGCGCGGCTCGCGGCCTCCATCGACGCTGTCACGCGGGCCGCAGCTGCAACGGCGCGCTGAGCGCTCCCCCTTTCCCGTTCGTTTTCCCTCAACCATCGTTCCGAGGAGCGTTCCATGCCCAAGCTTCGTCCGCTGTTTCCCTTCGCCGCCGTGCTTGCGGCTGTGCTCATGCCCTTCGCCGCCGCACAGGCCCAGGACAACGACACGCTCGCCAAGATCAAGGCCAGCGGCGCCATCACCTTCGGCTACCGCGAGTCGTCGTTCGGCTTCTCGTATCTCGACGGCAACCTCAAGCCCGTGGGCTACAGCATCGAGATCTGCAACCGCATTGTCGAGGCGGTGAAGACCGAGCTGAAGATGCCCGCCATCGAGATCAAGTACCAGGCCGTCACCTCGGCCAACCGCATGCCGCTGGTGCAGAACGGCACGGTCGACATCGAGTGCGGCTCCACCACCAACCTGGTCGAGCGCCAGAAGCAGGTGGCGTTCTCGCCGGACATCTTCCGCTACAACGTGCGCATGTTGGTGAAGGCAGATTCGGGCATCAAGGGCATCGCCGACCTGCAGGGCAAGACAGTGGCCACCACCACCGGCACCACCTCGTTCCGCCTGCTGCGCGAGGCTGACCGAGGCCGCAGCCTCGATGTGACCAACCTCGCGGGCAAGGACCACAGCGACTCCTTCCTGCTGGTGGAAAGCGGCCGCGCCCAGGCCTTCGTGCTCGACGACATCCTGCTGGCCGGGCAGATCGCGAATGCGCGCAACCCGAAGGACTTCATCATCACCGGCGAGAGCCTTCGCACCGAGAACCAGTCGCTCATGTTTCGCAAGGACGACCCGGCCTTCAAGGCGCTGGTCGACCGCGTGGTGTCGGGCATGATGAAGTCGGGCGAGATGGAAAAGCTCTATGCCAAGTGGTTCATGTCGCCGATTCCGCCGAAGGGCATCAACATCAACTACCCGCTCAACGCCGAGACGAAGGACGCGTTCGCGAACCCCTCGTCGAAAGGCATCTGAACCCCGTGACCCCATGACTCGCATTGCCCTGATCCACGCCCTGTCGCACTCGGTCGCGCCCATCAACGACGCCTTCGCGCGCGACTGGCCCGAGGCTCGGCGCATGAACCTGCTCGACGACAGCCTGTCGGCCGACCTCGCACGCAACGGCAGCAAGGGGCTCGACGGCGCCATGCACGAGCGCTTCCAGCGGCTCGCGCAGTACGCGGTCGACACGGGCGCGCAGGGCATCCTCTTCACCTGCTCGGCCTTCGGGCCGTGCATCGAGGCGGTGGCGCGGCGGCATGCGGGCATTCCGGTGCTCAAGCCCAACGAGGCCATGATCGACGAGGTGGCGCAAGGGCAGGGGCGGCTCGGGCTGATCGCCACCTTCGCGCCGACGCTGGCTTCGATGCCGTCCGAGTTTCCGCAGGGCACGGCAATCGAATCCGCGCTGGCCGAAGGCGCGCTCGACGCATTGAATGCCGGCGAGACGCAGCGGCACGACGCCCTGATCGCCGCGCAGGCCGCGGCCCTGAGCAAGCGCGGCTGCACGCGCATTGCCTTGGCCCAGTTCAGCATGGCGCGGGCGCGCGCGGCCTGCGAAACGGCCAGCGGCCTGCCGGTGCTGACCACGGTCGACAGCGCAGTGCGCGCACTGCGCCGTCGCATCGGGCCCGGGTCAGCGTGAGCGCGAGCCTTCGATGACCGAGAACAGCGCCGTCATCGCGATCTGCGCCGCGTCGCTGCGCCCCAGGTAGCGGGGGATGCCGGTTTCGCGGTCGGTCGCGTCCAGGCCTTGCGACAGCCGCCGGTAGATGTCCGCCGAGGGCATGCACGCCGAGGTGCCCAGCGCATCGCAATAGGTGTCGATGAGCACGCCCGCGAGCTGCTCGCTCTGCGCGTTCGACAGCTTCATCGAGGTGCCCGCGAACACGGCGGCGATGCAGTGCATCAGGTAGGCCTGCGTTTCGAGCGAGAACGACTGCTGCCGCACATAGCACTCGACGGCTGCCCAGAACAGCGGCTCGGAGGTGCGGCGCCAGCTTTCCAGCACCTTGCGCGCCTTGGCCACCAGGTCGGCGTGCGCATCGCCGGGCTCGGTGGGGCGCAGCGCCAGGCCCTGCAGCGTGAGCGCGGCCTCGGGGCCGGCCGTACCGAGGATGAAGCTCCAGAACTTCCAGCGGGCGTACCACTTCTTGTCGTGCGCCGGGTCCAGCGTTTCGAGCAGCCAGAAATCGATGCTCTGCATGGCGTCGACCTGCTGTTCGGCCATGTTGCCGCCGCCGAGGTCCAGCACCGGCATGCCCGACTGCATGCGGTCGGCCGCGATGTGGCCCTGCGCCACGATGCAGGCGCTCGTGCCCGTGCGGTCGATGTCGAGCAGCCGCTGCATCAGCTGCTGCAGCTCGCCGGCCGATGCGCCGGTGGCCTCGGCCACCCGCCGCATCGAGGCGCGCTGCTCGCGCTCGAGATCCTGCGCGTTCTTCCGGCGGTCTTCGCCGTGGTCGTCGGCGGTAGAGGCGTGTTCTTCGAGCCCGTCGCTGGGCGTGAACGTTCGCATTGATCAAAGCTCCTTCGGGCGCCACACATGCCCGAACATGCCCGACTGTGTGCCAACGCACCGGGTCTGAACATCACCCGAACAGGGGAGCCTGAATGGCGCCTGACTGCTCCCTCGCGATAATGGCCGCTCTTCAAAGGAGTGCGCGTGGACATTGTTTTGCTGGTCAAGGCCGCCGTGATGGGCATCGTCGAAGGGCTGACCGAATTCCTGCCGATCTCGTCGACCGGCCACCTGATTCTTGCGGGCTCGCTGCTCGGTTTCGACGACGACAAGGCCAAGGTCTTCGACATCGCCATCCAGACCGGCGCGATCTTCGCGGTGATCCTGGTCTATTGGCACAAGATCAAGTCGACCGTCGTCGCGCTGCCCCGGCAGCCGAAGGCGCAGCGCCTGGCGCTGAACATCTTCATCGGCTTCCTGCCGGCGGTGGTGCTGGGCCTGCTGTTCGGCAAGGCCATCAAGGCCCACCTGTTCATTCCGACCGTGGTGGCGAGCACCTTCATCATCGGTGGCTTCATCATCCTGTGGGCCGAGAAGCGGCCGCCGGGTTCGGTACGCGTGGAGCATGTCGACGACATGTCGCCATGGGATGCGCTCAAGGTGGGCCTGGTGCAGTGCTTCGCGATGATCCCGGGCACCAGCCGCAGCGGCTCGACCATCATCGGCGGCATGCTGCTGGGGTTGTCACGACAGGCAGCGACCGATTTCTCGTTCTTCCTCGCAATCCCGACGCTGATCGGCGCCGGCGTGTACAGCCTCTACAAGGAGCGCGCGCTGCTGTCGGTGGCCGACCTCCCGCTGTTCGCGGTGGGGCTGGTGTTCTCGTTCATCAGCGCATGGTTGTGCGTGCGCTGGCTGCTGAAGTACATCAGCACCCACAACTTCATTCCGTTCGCGTGGTACCGCATCGCCTTCGGCATCGTGGTGCTGGCCACCGCGTGGAGCGGGGCGGTGGTCTGGGCGGAGTAACTTTGCGCGGCGCTCAGCTTGCCTTTGCCGCCAGCGGCACCTGAAGCGTCAGCCGCGTCTCGCCCGGGCGCGACTGCAGCCGCAGTTCGGCCCCGAGGCGCCGCGCCCGGGCGCGCAGGCTGCGCAGTCCGGCACCCGCGCCCTTGTCGGCTCCATCGACCACGAAGCCGCGACCGTCGTCGCGCACGCTGAGCTGCAGACCCGCGCCGGTGCGCGTCACGGCCACGTCCACGCGCCGGCCTGCGCTGTGCTTGAGCGCGTTCGTCAGCGCCTCCTGCAGGAAGCGCAGCAGGTCGAGGCTCTGTGACGGCGGCAGCTCGAGCGTCTCGATGTTCGATACCTGCCAGCGGCAGTCGATGCCGTTCGCATCGAGCAGCTGCGAGGTGCGGTGGCGCAAGGGCGCGAGCAGCTCGCCGAACGCACGCGCACCGTCGTGCTGGCCCGTGGCCTCGATGATCAGCCGCAGGTCGTCGCGCAGGCTCTTGAGCATCGCGAGCAGTGCGGGCGCGGAAAGCTCTTCGGGCCTGCGTTCGAGTGTCGCGATGCTGCCGACCAGCATGCCGCCCAACCCGTCGTGCAGGTCGCTCGCGAGGTTCACGCGCTCGCCGATGCGCGCATGTGCCAGTTCCAGCGCATGCTGCTGCGCGAGCGTGGCGGCCAGCTCGGCCTTGGCGGTGTTCACCTCTTCGATGAGCTCGGTGTTGAAGTTTTCGATGCGCTTCAGGCTGCTCACGAAGCGCCCGGCCTGCGTCAGCGCCATGCCCAGCAACAGCACGTACGACGACATGGTCGTGTAGTAGATGTTGCTGTGGATCACCTGCGTGAACACCAGCAGGTCGTGCATTGCCGTTGCCGCCGACACGGCCATGAAGGGCGCGAGCGAACGCATCGGGCTCGCGCGGTGTCGCAGGGCATGCATGATCGATGCGCTGTTCACCGCAATGACCGTGAGGCCGCCCACCAGCGTCCAGATGGCGCGGTGAACCGGCAGGTCCAGGCCGCTCGCCAGCCACAGATCGAGCACGCCGGCCAGCGCGACCAACAGTGCCGCCGCTTCAAGGCGCGGCATGCGCGATGCGCAGAAGCGCAGCGCAAAGACGATGTAGGACACGCCAAAAACCAAGAGCAGCGAAGTGTTGAGCGCCTGCCACCCGTGGTTGGAGGCAAACGGCCAGGGGCTGGTCGCGATCTGGTTGTAGCCGAACAGCAGCCACAGCACCGACATCAGCGCGAACCATCCGTAGGCCGCCTCGCGCCGCCGCAGCAGCCACAGCGCGGCGAAGAACGCCGAGACCGCCGCGCTCACCGCGAGGCCCAGCACCTGCAGGTCGCGGCGCACGAACCGCTCCCGCTCGTAGGTCGCCTGCACGGCGGCGGGCCTGCCGAGACTGACCGGGCCCAGGCCGGCCTGGTAGGCAGACAGGCCCGAGACGCGGACCGTCAGCATGTTGGTGGCGCCCGGCTTCAGCAGCGGCGGCGCCAGCAGCCAGTAGCGCGGCATGTTCCAGGCGCGGGTCAGCGGTTCGACCAGGTTTTGGTCGCGCGAGATCGGCGTGCCGTTCAGCGAAACCTCGCCGGCCATGTTGAGGTAGTGCAGCAGCAGGCCCGTTTCATTGGTCTGCGCGGGCTGGACCCAGGTCAGCCGGTACCAGACCACGCCGTCGAAGCCGGGCCAGCGTTCGGCCCAGCTGTCGGGCAGCGTGACGCGCGTCCAGCCGTCGGTCGGCGGGCTGGTCTCGGTCCAGCCCGTGCCTCGCACCGCTTCGACGCGGAGTTCGGGAGGAGGAGGCTGCTGCGCCAGCGTCCTCGCGGGGATGAAAACAAGGAGGAAGAAAAGAAAGGCGCCCATCAACGCGGCAAGCAATGCCTGTGCGGGCGACCCGGGCTGCCGGCTCCTCATCGATCCAGATCCTTCATTTACCAGTTCTCGGGGATGGCCTCGATGAAAACGAAAAGACACACTTTGCCATGTTTTGTCTTAGTTGTTCACAGGGGGAGAAGTCCATGTCCATCCGGATCCACGCGCAACTGCTGGCGATTGCCTTGTCTTTCGCGGGAAGCGCATATGCCGCCGGCTATGCCGCCGGTGGTGCGGGCAACGCAGGCGCCCAGCCCGGGTGGTCGTCCAGCGCCGGCGGCGGCGCGGCTACGGTCTCAGGAGACGGTTCCACCGCGATCGGTGCGGGTGGCGATGGCAGCAACGGAACTGCTGGCGGAACCGGTGGAACGGGCGGCGTTGGCGCCAGTGCGACCGCGAATGGTTCGACGGCCATCGGGGGCGGCGGAACCGCGGGGCAAGGTACCGCGGGCGGCACGGGCGGGGCAGGGGGAAGCGGCGCTCAGGCCACGTCCTCCGGCGCCATTGCCGTCGGCGCTGGCGGCACCGGCCTTGACGGTTGCTGCGGCTTCGGCGGCCGGGCCGGCGGCAGCGGCGCGCAGGCGACGGGCAACTCGGCGGTCGCCATCGGAAGCGCCTCGGGCACCAGCCAGGGCGCATTGGCGTCCGGCAACGGCAGCACGGCGATCGGCGGCGCAAACGGCGGTGCTTCGGGCGCGGCGGCGCTTGCGACAGGCGGTGTGGCCATAGGCTCGGGCAGTCGGGTCGAAAGCGGTGCGAGCGGCAGCGCGGCCATTGGCGCGAACTCCGTTGCCACGGCGGCGAATACGGTCTCCTTCGGGTCCACCGGCCAAACGCGTGGCCTGGTCAACGTCAGTGCGGGATCGGTGACCGCCACGAGCACCGACGCCGTCAACGGCAGCCAGCTGTACTCGGTGCGAGAGACCGCCGACACGGCTATGGCAACCGCCAGCGGCGCAACGGCCGTGGCTGCTTTTGCCCAGGGCGCTGCGGCGTCAGCCGAGGGCACGGCGAACACTGCGCTTGCCAATGCAGGCACGGCACAGGCCATGGCGAGCGGAGCCCAGACAGCGGCTGCTGCTGCCCAAGGCACGGCGAACACCGCGCTCGCCAATGCGGGCACGGCCCAGACCACGGCCAACGGTGCCCAAGCTGCGGCAACGGCTGCCCAGGGCACGGCGAACACCGCCCTGGGCGTGGCGAACAACTCGGTCCAGTACGGCCCGGGTGGCGCGACCGTCAGCCTGAATGCCAACGGCGGCGCGGGAACCACGCTCAGCAACGTTCGCGCCGGCACGGCCATGACGGATGCCGCCAACGTCGGGCAGGTCCAGCAGGCCGAGCAAGGCGCCGTGGCGACCTCCAACAGCTTCACGGTGCAGCAGGTGGCCGCATTGCAGAGCGTCATGAATCAGGCCCTTGCCAATGGCCTGTGCAGCTTCAGCGGAGGCAGCGTGACCTGCGGCACGGGCAGCAAGGCCACCGGTGCGGGCGCCACGGCGATGGGCACCAATGCGACGGCCAATGGCGACAGCACCACCGCCGTCGGCAGCGGCGCCGAGGCCCGTTATGCCGGCTCGGTCGCCATCGGTGCAGGCGCCAGGGCGCTGGCCGATCCCACCACCGCCGTAGGCAACAACGCGGTGGCCACCGGCAACAACGCCGTGGCGCTCGGGGCCAACACGCTGGCCTCGGGCAGCAATGCGGTTGCGCTGGGCCAGGGCTCGGTGGCGGATCGCGACAACACCGTGTCGGTGGGCAACGCGGCCACCGGGCAGTTGCGCGGCATTGCGAATGTCGCGCCCGGCATGCTGGGCACCGACGCCGTCAACGTCAACCAGCTGCAGCAGGCGGTGAGCAGCGCGACCAGCCAGGCGAATGCCTTTGCCGCAAAGGGCATTGCAGCGGCGCTCGCCATGCCCTCCATGCCGACGCTCGCAGCAGGCAAGAAGTGGATGGGGGCCGCCGCGGGCAACTACGCCGGCGCATCCGCCATCGGCTTCGCTTTCGGCTACCAGGTCAACGACAACCTGAACCTGGGACTGGGTGTCTCCACCGCCACCAGCAGCGGCAGCAGCAACCGCGTTGCCGCCCGCGTTCAGGCGGGCTACGCATGGTGAAGGCCAGGGGGAAGAAGGCCGCGGCGCGTCAGGTCAGCGCAGCAAGCCGTGTCGCCGGCCCTCGAAGACGGCCTCGGTGCGCGAGCTGACGGCCAGCTTGCGGTAGATGTTCTTGGTGTGGCATTCCACGGTCAGCCTGGAGATCGAGAGTGATTCGGCCATATCGCGGTTGCTCAGGCCTTGCGAGACGAGTTCCAGTATCTCGCGCTCCCGGCGCGTGAGCGCGGCCGGTGCTTCTGTGGATGCCTGCACTGCCGCTTCGGCCGGCGGCGGCTGGTGCGTTGCCAGCCAGGCGAGGATGTGGCGCGCGATGCTCGGGTCGATGGGCGCGCCGCCCTGTTCGATGCTGCGCAGCGCGATGCCCAGCTCGATGTCGTCGCGCTCCTTGAGCAGGTAGCCGATGGCGCCTGCGCGCAGGGCTGCGAAGATGATTTCCTCCGTGCGCCAGGCCGAGATCACCACCGCCGGAACGCCCGGGTGGTGCGTTTGCAGCCAGCCGATGAGCTCGACCCCGCTGCCGTCGGGCAGGCCGATGTCCACCAGCACCAAGCCGTAGCCCTGTTCGCCCAGAAGCTGCCGGGCACCGGCGACGCTGTCGGTCACCGAAATGCGGCTCTCGTCGCAGCCGAGGGTGGACAGCACGTAGCGCAGGCGCTCCTGCATGGCCGGCTCGTCCTCGACGATCAGCGTGGGGCTCAGCGAAACGGGTTCGGCGTGTTCTGTCGGAAGGGGAGACATGCGGCGGATTCTTCGGCCAGGCCGGTGAGCCGGGCGCAAGGTATTTACTTATTTTCCAGACTTGTTGCCAACGATTGCCGGGCAGGCCTGCACATGATCAGGTAAGTCGAGTTCGTGATCGGCTCCAGGTGCTCCGCTTCGCCACGGAAGCCCAGCCGCTCGTAGAAGGCTACGCTGCGCGGCGTGAAGGTTTCCAGGAAGCAGGGCACGCCCGCCGCGTCGGCCTCGGCCAGCGTAGGCGCCAGCAGCTGCGCGCCCAGCCCGCGCCCCTGTGCATCGGGCGAGATGCCGAGGATCGACAGGTACCAGGCATGCGCCGGCACCACGGCCGGCGAGCGCGCGGCCATGAAATCGACGATGCGGCGGTAGTTGCCGTGGCCCCGCGGGCCCAGTGCGTCGGCGAGGTAATCGCTCTTCGCCGCCGACTCGGCCGCGTCGATCGCATCGGCGCGAGGCAGCAGCCAGGCCGCCGCCCCGAGCCGGGCGTCTTCGGCGGCGAGGTAGCGGCCTGTGCGCACGGCCTCGCCCAGCGAGTAGGCGAAGTAGTTGGCGAGCACCGCCTTGCGCCGCGGCATGTCGTGCTCGAAATCGACGGAGATCGCGAGATAGAACGGGTCGACGATCAGTGCGTCGGCCAGCGCAGGCGCTGACGGAAATTCGGGCTGCATGCGGAATCGGCAAGGTTCGGGAATGACCCGGGCGATTCTAGGGAGCCATGGCGGCCGCGCCTCAATCCAGCGTGACACCCCCGCTCAGGTTCAGCACCGCGCCGGTCATCGCGCCCGCGCCATCGGAGGCCGCGAACAGCGCGGCGGCCGCCATCTGGTCGAGCGAGGGCAGACGCTGCACCAGCAGGCCGGGCGGCTTGGCCGCGAGCATCTGCTCGACCGTGAGCCCCATGCTCTCGGCGGCCGGGCGGAACACCTCGCGGGCGTGCGACCCGGCCGTCACCGCCTCGGGAATGGCGTGCGAGCGGATGCACACGGTGCGGATGTTGAAGGCCGCCAGCTCGCCCGCCATGTGGCGCGAAAGCGCCTCCACACCCGCGCAGGCCACCGCGTGGCCCAGGTAGCCCGGCCCCGGCAGGCGCGAGGCTGGCGTGGACACCGAAAGAATCACGCCCCCGCCGCGCTTCGCCATGTGCGGCGCCACGGCCCTGGCCGTGAGAAAGCAGCTGCGGGTGTAGGCCTGCACGGGCAGGAAGAAGTCTTCCAGCGGCAGCGCCGCGAGCGGCGTGCCCTGCACGTGCATCACGCCGATGGCGTTGAGCGCGATGTCGATGCCGCCGGCGCATTCGGCCACTTCGGCGGCGTGGCGGATCATGGCCTGCTCATCGAGCGCATCGACCACGGCCGCCTCGGCGCGCGCGCCCTCGGTTTCGATGGCCCGCACTGCCGCATCGAGCCTGGCGCGGTCGCGCCCCGTGATGAACACCCTGGCGCCTTCACGCGCGAAGGCGCGGGCCGCCGCGCCGCCGATGGCACCGCTGCCACCGTGAACCACCACGCACTTGTTCCTGAACGTCTGCGACATCGTTTCTCCTCGGGTTGCCGCCCGCGACATGCGGGCGTTCCATCCAAGGACGCGGGGCGGTGGTCCGATCCGACATCGCCGGCAGATCTTTTTTCAAACCTGCGGAATTCGCGCCGGAATCACGCCCGGGTCGTACCAGGTGATCGGCCTGATCTCGAAAACCCCGCCCTCGAAGGCCAGCCGGTGCGCCGCGTGGGTCGCTTCCTCGACCGACTCGCACTCCACGATGTAGATGCCCATGAGCTGCTCCTTCGTCTCGGCGAAGGGCCCGTCGGTGACCAGCGGGTGCATGTCGCCCGCCTGGCGCACCGTGGTCGCCACGTTCGGCATCAGCCGCAGCACGGTGCCGAGCTTGCCCTGCGTCTGGAGGTCCTCGCGCAGGTCGGTGTGGCGTTCGAGCATTTCCTCTTCGACGCCCGGTTCCCAGGCGGCCACCGTGGATTCGGAGCCGTAGATGAGGATGGAATAGAGCATGGTCTTCCTTTTCTTTCCGTGGTTCGTGGCGGGGTGAGTCGGTATCAGCCGGGCGTGCCGATGCGGTCGAGCATTGCCCGGATGTGCGCTGCCTCGGCGGCGGTGCGGGCCATGCCGAGTGCGCGCGCGAAGGCGGCGCGGGCCTCGTCGGCGCGCTTCAGCTGCATCAGCAGCGCGCCCTGCAGGCCGTGAAAGTGGAAGTAGCCGTCCAACGCGCCGGCCAGCGGTTCGGTCAGCGCCAGCGCGGTCTGCGGCCCGTGCAGCTTGTGCACCGCCACCGCGCGGTTCAGCGTGACGACCGGCGAGGGCTGCAGGGTTTCGAGCGCGGCGTAGAGGCGGTCGATCTCGGCCCAGTCCGAGTCCCCGGCGTGCGCGGCCTGCGCGTGGGTGGCGGCGATGGCGGCCTGCAGCTGGTAGGGGCCGGGCCTGCGCTGCCGCAGCGCGCCTTCGACCAGCGCCAGCCCCTCGGCGATGAGCGCGCAGTTCCAGCGCGTGCGGTCCTGGTCTTCGAGCAGCACGACCATGCCGCCGTCATCGAGCCGCACATCGGCGCGCGCATGCTGCAGCAGGAGCAGGGCGACCAGGCCCATCAGCTCGGGCTCGCCGGGGAACAGCTCGAGCAGCAGCCGCGCGAGGCGTATGGCTTCCTCGCACAGCGCGGCGCGCACGTGCTCCTCGCCGCCGCTGGCCGAATAGCCTTCGTTGAAAAGCAGATAGACGGTGGTGCACACGGCAGCCAGCCGCTCGTCGCGCTCGCGCCGGCCCGGCGTGTCGAAGGGAATGCCGGCCGAGGCCACGCGCTTCTTGGCGCGGGTGATGCGCTGCTCCATCGCGCTTTCGCCGACCAGGAAGGCGCGTGCGATCTCCCGCACCGACAGGCCCGAGACGATGCGCAGCGCCAGCGCGATCTGCTGCGTCAGCGGCAGCTCGGGGTGGCAGCAGACGAAGAGCAGGCGCAGCACGTCGTCGCGGTAGTGCGTCTGGTCGAGCTGCTCGACCAGGGCGGCTTCGGTGTCGTCGAGGTCGGAAATGAGCGCGTCGTCCTCCGGTAGCGCCTCGTGCTGGTTGCGCCGGCGCACCTCGTCGAGCGCCGCGTTGCGCCCGACGAAGATCAGCCAGGCCAGCGGATCGCGCGGCGGGCCGCTCGCGGGCCAGTGCCGCAGGGCGCGCAGGCTGGCTTCCTGGAAGGCTTCCTCGGCCATGTCGAGCTCGCGGAAGTAGCGCAGCAGCGCGGCCACCGCGCGCGGGCGCGAGGCGGTCAGCGTGGTGGCGATCCAGGCGGTGTCGTCGTCGGTCATGCGGCGCGCTTGCTTGTCTGCTTGCTTGTCCTTCGTTCCTGCTCACCCAAGGACGCATCAGTATGCGTCGCGCCGACACGCTCGGCAAAATCGGACGCACTTTCCTCGACGAACAAGAAATGGAGCACCGCGAAATGACGCTGGCAATGAGCTGGAGCGAATGGGCCGATCACGACGGCATCGGTTTGGCCGAACGAGTCCGCAAGGGTGATGTGACGGCGGCGGAACTGGCTGCGCAGGCGGCGGCCGGCATCGCGAAGGTCAACCCGCAGCTCGACGCGGTCGTCGAAGTGTTCGACGACGTGGTGGCCGACCCGCTGAAGGACGGCATGAACCCCGACGGCGTGTTCGCGGGCCTGCCCTACCTCATGAAGGACCTCGGCCCGACGCTGAAGGGCCGGCTGCAGGAATTCGGCTCGATGATGATGCAGGGCCATCGCCCGGCGGCCGACAGCTTCCTCACGCAGCAGCTGCGCAAGGCGGGGCTCAACATCGTGGGCCGCAGCACCACGCCGGAGTTCGGCGTGTGCAGCTCGGCGGAGAACGCCTTCCACGTCACGCGCAACCCCTGGGACCTCGAATACACCACCTGCGGCTCGTCGGCCGGCACGGCGGCGATCGTGGCGGCCGGCGTGCTGCCGCTGTCGCATGCCACCGACGGCGGCGGCTCCATCCGCATTCCGGCGGGCGTGAACGGCAACATCGGCCTGAAGGTGTCGCGCGGCGTGTTCTCGCTGGCGCCGGGGCTGTCGGATCTTTCCGGGCTGGTGTCGATCCAGGGCTGCCACAGCCGCACCGTGCGCGACACGGCCGCCTTCGTCGACCATTGCCGCGGCGGCGCCCCCGGCGAGTTCATGCCCTTCTGGTCGCCGGCCGAGCCGTACAGCGAACTCATCCGGCGCGACCCGGGCCGCCTGCGCATCGCGCTGTCGCATGAGTGGGGCGACTTCCGCGCCACGCCGCATTTCGTGGCCGAGCTGGAGCGCGTGGGCAGGTTCCTCGAGGGGCTGGGCCATCACGTCGAATGGGTGCTGCCGGCGGTCGACTTCAAGGCCGCCTTCGACGCACAGACCACCTGCTACATCAGCAACTTCGCGCAGGTCATCGACGGCCACCTACACCGGCTGGGGCTGGAGCGCCCGCCGGCCGAGCTGCTGGAGCCGATCAACATCAAGATCTGGGAAGCCGGGCTGCACACCTCATACACCGAGCGCTCGAAGATGCAGGCGGTGTTCAACACCACCTCGCGCGCCTTCGGCGACTTCTTCCAGCGCTGGGACATCATCCTCACACCCATCACCGCGCTGCCCACGCCGAAGGTGGGCACCAGCGAGTACCTCACGACCAGCACGAACCCGTCGGTCTACGACTGGTTCGCCAACCTCTGGCAGAACTTCGCCTACACGCCGCTGGCCAACCTGTGCGGCATGCCGGGCATCTCGCTGCCGATGGCTGCGCAGGAAAACGGGCTGCCGCTGGGCATCCAGGCCCAGGCTGCGCAGGCGAACGACGGGCTGCTGCTGCAACTGGCGGCGCAGATCGAGCGGGCGCTCGGGGGCCAATGGAATTCGGGCAAGCGGCCCGGGGTGCACGTTACCCAAGAGTGAGGGCGCGGCGGCCGCTCAGAGCAGGTTGCGCAGCGCCGCCTCGATGGCAGCGGCGGTGGCCAGCGGCTTTTCCATGGGAAACAGATGGCCGCCGTCGAGCATCGCGATGCGTCCCTTGGTGACTTGCTCGGTCATCGCCATGCCCACCTGCTTCATCTCCACCGACTGGCGCCCGCCGATGAAGGCCACCTTGCACTTGGGCGGGTGGCGGCGCAGCAGGGCGCCGAGGTTGTGGGGCAAGGTGTTGTAGATGGCCGTTTCCACGTTGCGGTCGAAGCTCAGCTCGCGCGTGTCTTCCCCCTCGAAGGTGCCGTGGTCGATGTAGTCGTGCAGCACCTGCTCGTCCCACTTCGCGAAAGCCTTTTTGCTGCGGAAGTGCTCGAACACCGCCTCCCGGTGCGCCCAGCTGTTCCTGCGCCGGTGGCTGATGGCGCCGGGCGAAATGCTCTTCATGAGCGGTGTGCGCTTGACGACATTGAGCGTGTTCGCGCGCCAGCCGCTGAGGATCGGCGAATCGAGCAGCACCACGCCGCAGGCGAGCTCCGGGTGCAGCGCCGCGCACATCAGGCTCAGGATTCCGCCAAGCGAATGGCCGACCAGGAACACCGGTCTGCCGGCGCGGCCCGCGTGCTGCTGCGCAAAGTCGGCCAGCTGCTGCACGAGGTGCGGCCAGTTGTCGGTGACGGGGTACTTCGGGTCGTGCCCGAACTTCTCGATGGCGTCGACCTCGAAGCCGCGGCTGCGCAGGCTGTCGAGAACGACGCGGTAGGTGCTCGCGGGAAAGCTGTTGCCGTGCGAGAAGACGACGGGAGGCATCACCACAGCCGCACCGGGCTTCAGATGAGTTTTTCGTCGGGCGTGGAGATCTTGCGCAGTGCGCTGTGCCGCGTGGCGGGCATCTTCAGCGGATGCTCGGTATGGCTGTCGTCCCACACCGGGTCTTCGATGCTGTCGAACACCTCGCGCAGCTTCTGGCCCCAGCTGTTGTGCATCATGCGGTAGTAGGGGTTGTCGGCGTCGATGCAGATCACGCGATCGGTCTCGAGCTTGTTGGCCTCGTACACCACGAGGTCGAGCGGCAGGCCGACCGACAGGTTCGACTTCATGGTCGAGTCCATCGACACCAGCGCGCACTTGGCGGCCTCGTCGAGTGGGGTCTCTGGCGTGAGCACGCGGTCGAGCACGGGCTTGCCGTATTTCGATTCACCGACCTGGAAGTAGGGCGTCTCGGTGGTCGCTTCGATGAAGTTGCCCGCCGCGTAGACCAGGAACAGGCGCATGCCTTCGCCCTTGACCTGCCCACCGAAGATGAACGACACGTTGAAGTCCAGCCCCGCATGCTTGAGCGCTTCGGCATCGCGGTCGTATACGTGGCGCACCGCCGAGCCCAACACGCGCGCGGCATCGAACATGCTCTTGGCGTTCCAGATGGTGATCGGGTCGCCCTGCGTGCCGTCTTCGCGGGTTTCGCGCAGCTCCTCGATCTGGAGGATTTCGCGCACCGACTGCGAGATGCTCAGGTTGCCCGCCGACAGCAGCACCATGACGCGGTCGCCCGGCTGCTCGTAGACGATCATCTTGCGGAAGGTGCTGATGTGGTCCACGCCCGCATTGGTGCGCGAGTCGGAGAGAAACACCAGGCCGGCGTTGAGTTTGATGCCTACGCAGTAAGTCATGAGTTCATCTTGCATGAACGGTGCCCGGTCATGCGGCGCCGAGTTCACGTTTATTCAGTTTTTGAAGGGCATACAGGGCGTCGAGCGCCTCGCGCGGGCTCATGGTGTCGGGGTCGAGCGCAGCCAGCGCGGATTCTACGGCGCTGGCCAGCGGCGTTTCGGCTACCGGGGGCGGTGCGAACAGGTCGACCTGTGCACGAGTTTGCGCATGCTGCGATTCGAGTGCTTCCAGCGCCTGCCGCGCATGGTTGACCACCGCCGCGGGCATGCCCGCGAGCCGCGCCACCTGGATGCCGTAGCTCTTGCTGGCCGGGCCGGGCTGCATTTCATGCAGGAACACGATGTCGCGGCCCGCCTCGGTGGCGCTCACGTGCATGTTCACCGCACCGTGGTGCGTGGCCGGGAATTCGGTGAGTTCGAAATAGTGCGTGGCGAACAGCGTGAAGGCCTTGCTGCGGTCGTGCAACTGGGCCGCGATGCCCGCGGCCAGCGCCAGCCCGTCGAAGGTGCTGGTGCCGCGGCCAATCTCGTCCATCAGCACCAGCGACTGCGCCGTGGCGCTGTGCAGGATCTGCGCGGCCTCGGTCATCTCGAGCATGAAGGTCGACTGCGCATTGGCAAGGTCGTCGGCCGCGCCGATGCGGGTGTGGATCGCGTCGATCGGCCCGAGCCGGCAGGCGGCCGCCGGTACGTGCGAGCCGATGGAAGCCAGCAGCACGATGATCGCCACCTGCCGCATGTACGTCGACTTGCCGCCCATGTTGGGGCCGGTGATGACCTGCATGCGCTGCTGCGGCCCGAGCTGCGTGTCGTTGGCGATGAAGCCGCCCGACGACTTCTCGGCCAGCCGCGCCTCCACCACCGGGTGGCGGCCCTGCTGGATCTCGATGCACGGGTGCGCCACGAAGCTGGGCGCGCGCCAGTGCAGCGTGTGCGAGCGCTCGGCCAGTGCGCACAGCGCGTCGAGCGTGGCGATGCCGCCGGCCAGCTGCGTGAGCGCAGGCACCGAGGGCTGCAGCGCGTCGAGCAGCTGTTCGTACAACCACTTCTCGCGGGCCAGCGCGCGGTCTTGCGCGCTCAGGGCCTTGTCCTCGAAGGCCTTCAGCTCGGGCGTGATGAAGCGCTCGGCGTTCTTCAGCGTCTGGCGGCGGCGGTAGTTGTCGGGCACCTTCGAGAGCGCACTTTGCGTCACCTCGATGTAGAAGCCGTGCACGCGATTGAACTGCACCCGCAGGTTACTGATGCCGGTGCGCTCGCGCTCGCTGATTTCGAGCTTCAGCAGGAAGTCGTCGCAGTTCTCGCTGATGGCGCGCAGCTCGTCGAGCTCGGCGTCGTGGCCGGTGGCGATCACGCCGCCGTCGCGCACCAGCGCGGAAGGGTCGGGCTTGATCGCACTCGCCAGCAGGTCGGCGCAGCCCGGTGGCGGGGCGAGGCGTTCGGCGATCCGGGCCAGCAGCGCGGCGGCGCCGGGCAGCAGCGGCGCCAGCTGTTCCGCCTTCGACAGCGCCAGGCGCAGCGCCAGCAGTTCGCGCGGGCGCACCTGGCGCAGCGCGATGCGCGCGGCGATGCGTTCCACGTCGCTCGTGTTCTTGAGCTGCTCGCGCAGCGTGCGCCACGGCGCGGCCGTGCCGTCGAGCACGGTGGACTGCAGCGCGCCGATGGCTTCGAGCCGGGCCTGCGCTTCGGAACGGTCGCGGCGGGGCGACAGCAGCCAGCGCTTGAGCAGGCGGCTGCCCATGCCCGTCATGCAGGTGTCGAGCAGCGAGAACATGGTGGGCGAGTCTTCGCCGCGCAGCGTCTGCACCAGTTCGAGGTTGCGGCGCGTGGTGGGCGGCAACTCGATCAGGTCACCATCGCGCTCCACCGACAGGCGCTGGACGTGCGAGAGCGCGCGGCCTTGCGTGTGCTCGGCATAGCCCAGCAGCGCGGCGGCGGCGGCGTGCGCGTTGGTCAGCGATTCGGCGTTCCACGCGGCCAGGCTGTTGCTGCCCATCTGCTCGCTGAGCTTGCGTTCGCCCAGGCCACCGTCGAACTGCCACGCCGGTCGCAGCGACAACGTGAACGGCGTGGTGGCGCGCGCAGCCTTCAAGCGCTGCTCGAAGGCGGGCGTCACTTCGGCGCTGTAGAGCAGCTCGCTCGGCGCGATGCGCGCGATCCAGGCTTCGAGCGCGTCGGCCGGGCATTCGGCCAGCCGCAGTTCGGCACCTGTCACGCTGAGCCAGGCCAGTCCGCAGAAATTGCGCGAGCCCGCATGCACCGCGAGCAGCAGCGATTCGCTCTTGTCGTTGAGCAGTTCGGAGTCGGTCAGCGTGCCGGGCGTGACTACCCGCACCACCTTGCGTTCCACCGGACCCTTGCTGGCCCCGACTTCGCCCACCTGCTCGCAGATGGCAACCGATTCACCCAGCTTGATGAGCCGGCCCAGGTAGGTGTCGACCGCATGGAAGGGCACGCCGCACATCACCACTGGCTGGCCGGCCGACTGGCCGCGCTGAGTGAGCGTGATGTCGAGCAAGCGCGCCGCTTTTTCGGCGTCGGCCCAGAAGAGTTCGTAGAAATCGCCCATCCGGTAGAACAGCAGGGTGTCCGGATGGTTGGCCTTGAGGCCCAGGTACTGGGCCATCATCGGCGTGTGCCCAGAGAGATCGCTGGTCGAGGGGGTGGGGTGGGCAGTCGTCGTTTTCACTCGGGCAATTATCGGGGACAGGCGAAAGTCTCAGCCGAGGGCCAGCTCTCTGGCATTCCGGTCGAGGACATCGGCGACTACGGGATGCTTCGGCCCGCATCCCCCACTCTAAAATCCCCCGGCGCAACCCCGCGTGAAGAACAAGGCGCCCATGGCCCAGCTGGATGAATTCAAAGGCGCTGAAGCGGATGCGCTGCCAGATACCGCCACCTTGCCCGCCGAACTCGCGGCGCTGTACCTCTGCATGTCGCCGGCCCAGCTCGCGGACCTGCGCAAGTCGAAACGGCCCGAAGGGCGCGGAGGCAACGGCCTGTCCGTCATCAGGCCGGTGGAAGGCGGTTCAGCCGGGTCCAAAGACCCGGTGCTCTACACACTCGGTACGCTGCGCGAATTTGCCAAGGCGCACCCCGCCCCTTCGGCCTTCGACACCGCGCTGAACAGCGGCCTGTTGGGTTGGGTGTCCGCCAAGCTGCCTTTCTTCGCCGAGTGCGAACCCCGCATCAAGCGCGGCAAGCGCGTGCTCATCGGCGGTGCCTGGGACCGCTCGGACCCCCTGCGCGAGCAGCGCTTCGTGGCGCTCGCGAAGGGCCGCATCCGCTTCACATCGCTCACATGCGCCGAAGCCGCCGCGAGCCTGTGGGCCGACGTTGCAAGCCACGCTGCTTTTGCCGAGAAGGGGCTCGCCCTGCTCAAGGGCGAGACGCAGGCCATCGAGGCATCGCTGGCTGCCACGGGCCAACTGGCTGCGGCCAGCCCCCAGGACTGAACACGGACGCATACCGATGCTTATCAACTGCGTGGCCTATGAAAACGGCGCCAAGCTCGCCGACATTCCGGTCGAGGACATCAGCGAATACATCACCCGGCCGGGGTGCTTCGTCTGGGTGGCACTGAGCGACGCCACGCCGGAAGAGCTGGCCGAGATGCAGCAGGAATTCGGCCTGCATCCGCTCGCGGTGGAAGACGCGCAGCATGGCCACCAGCGCCCCAAGGTGGAGGAATACGGCGATTCGCTCTTCGTCGTCATGCACCTCGTGGAGCCTTCGCCGGAGGGTGAGCACTGCACGAACGTGGGCGAGGTCGACGTGTTCGTCGGCGCCAACTATGTGCTGTCGGTGCGCAACCGCAGCAAGCAGGGCTTTCTGGGCGTGCGCGAGCGCTGCGAGCGCGAGCCCGAGCTGCTGCGCAACGGTGCGGGCTTCGTGCTGTATGCGCTGATGGACGCAGTGGTCGACCGCTACTTCCCGGTGATCGACGCGCTGGAGGTGGAGCTCGAGGCCATCGAGCAGCAGATCTTCGGCCAGGGCGGCGTGGCGCGCGACAAGATCAAGCAGCTGTACGACCTGAAGCGGCGCAGCATGATCCTGAAGCGCGCGGTGGCGCCGCTGCTGGAGGCGGCCAGCAAGCTGCACGGCGGGCGGGTGCCCCAGATCTGCATGAGTTCACAAGAGTACTTCCGCGACGTGGGCGACCACCTGGGACGCATCAACGGCTCGATCGACGCCATGCGCGACACCATCGGCACGGCGGTCCAGGTGAACCTGTCGATGGTCACCATCGAGGAGAGCGAAGTCACCAAGCGCCTTGCATCCTGGGCCAGCATCTTCGCGGTGTGCACCGCCTACGCCGGCATTTGGGGCATGAACTTCGAGAACATGCCGGAGCTGAAATTCCGCTACGGCTATGCGGTGGCGCTGGGGCTGATCGCCGGCACCTGCGGCTATCTCTACTACCGCTTCAAGCGCGCTGGCTGGCTGTGAGGGCGGGGCTGCCCCGGTTTTTCTCCCTCCCCCGCTGGGGGGAGGGCAGGGGTGGGGGTAAGCGGCGCATCCGCAGCCAGCGGCCTTTCGAGCGCCGCTTGCCCCCATCCCGACCTTCCCCCAGAGGGGGAAGGAGCAAGGCAATTCACTCGTCGTGCGAATCGTGCGTGGCCACCGCGCCGCGGCGCCAGTAGCCCGAGGCCCGCGTCCATTTCGGGTTCGCGCCGCGCTCGCCCACGAGGTGCGCGCGCAGCGCCTTGGCGATGGCCGACTCGCAGCCTACCCATGCATGGAAGTCGCCGGCCGGTAGCTGCATCGCTTTCAGCGCGTCGAGCAGCACAGGGCTCAGGCCCGGCTCGGTGCCGCGGCGGTGCACCCACTTCAGCGTGAGCTCGGCCTGCGTGTCGAACGGAATCTCGTCGGCTTCGCTATCGACTTCAGCCAGCACCACCGCGCGCGCACCGGCCGGCAGTTCGGCCAGGCGCCGGGAGATCGCGGGCAGGGCGGTGTCGTCGCCGATCAGCAGGTGCCAGTCGAATTCGGTCGGCACGATGAACGAGCCGCGCGGGCCGCCTACACCGACGACGTCGCCGGGCCTGGCCTGCTCGGCCCACTGCGTGGCGGGGCCGGCCTCATGCAGCGCAAAGTCGATTTCGAGCGTACCGGCCGCGGCGTCATGGCGGCGCGGCGTGTAGTCGCGCATGGTCGGGCGGCCTTCGGGCCAGATCGGGCCCTCGGGGCCGGCCGTGGGCAGCGTGAGCTTGCCGGTGGCATCGGGAAAGAAGATCTTCGCGTGGTCGTCGAAGCCGGGGCTGGTGAAGCCCGCGAGGTCGTCGCCCGCGAGGGTGATGCGGATCAGGTGCGGCGTCACGCGCTGCGCGGTCTTCACCGTGAGCCGGCGAAAGCGCAGGTCGTGGCGCACCCGGCGCGGCATGCGGTCGGGTGCGGCGAAGGCAGATGAAGTACTGGAGTCGGTCATTGAAGGAATCCTGTGGTGAACAGGATGGGTTGAGATTCGGAGGAGGGCGCGGGTTCAGATCTTTTCGATCTGCTGGGCCGCGGCGTCGAGCACCGCGGCGAATTCATGCGCCTGCTGATCGGTCATCGCGGCGCCCGACAGGCGCATGCGCATTGCGAGCTTGAGGTTCTCGATGGCGCGTGTGACCTGCGGTGGCCGTCCGCCGCGCGGGCCGGCGCCGTCCACGCCGCCGCTCATGCGGGCCATCATGGCGTCGGCCATCTCGCGGTTCGCGGCGAGGAATTCCTGGCCGCTGGCCGTGATGCTGTAGCGCTTGCGGCCGCTGCCGTCGCCGGCTTCCACGCTGAGGTAGCCCATTTCCTCGAGCAGCGTGAGCGTGGGGTAGACCACGCCGGGGCTCGGCGCGTAACTGCCGCCGAGGCGGTCTTCGATGGCCTTGATCAGTTCGTAGCCGTGGGCCGGCTTGTCGGCAATGAGCTGCAGCAGCACGAAGCGCAGGCCGCCGTGGCCGAACACGCGTGCGCCGCCACGGCCACCACCGCGGTGTTGTCCGCGCCCGCCGGAAAGGCCGTCTTCATGTTCGCCGCGGGCGGTGCGGCAGTGGTGATGGCTGGAATGGAAATGTCTCATGGCGAGCATCCTTCATGATGTGTATCGGTATTATTTTAGATATATCTAAAATAAAGTCAAACCGATACCCTAGACCGCACGGGAGGCGGCTCGCCCATCGCCACGAGTCAGCCGTCCGAAGCCTCTCCAGCGGCCACGAAGCGCCGCTGCCGCATCCACTTGGTCGCCACCCATTTCTCGCCGCGCAGCACGGGTCCGCCCGCATGCAGCGATGCATGGTCCACCTGCCCAAGGCTGTTGCAGTACTCGAAATACACCGCACTGCCGCGTCGTGGCGACACCGACCAGCCGCATTCGGGAAATACGGTCTCGCCGCCTTCCTCCACCTCGTTGAGGTAGCTCACGAGCGTGCTCACGCGCTGGCCGCTGCGTGCCAGCGAGGCCTTGTTGGCCGCGTTCGACGGCACCAGGAAATCGAAGTGGGGCATGCTCTGCGCGCCGGCCGGGTAGTACAGCACCTGTATCCCTTCGCCGTTTTCCACCGGCAGGTTCATGAGCTCCGACACGCGCTGATCGAGCCTGGCGATGAACGCGTTTTCGCGCAGCCGGAAGAACATGCCCAGGCTGCTGCGCTGCTCACCGACAAGGTCGCGCCCGGACAGCGGATCGACGGTGGTCGATGGCGCCAGCCGGGGCCTCGCGAGCGCGATCAGCTCTTCGCATTCCTGCGCGTTGAACACGTCGTCGAGCACAGCCATGGCCGGCTGCGCCGCGCGCGCGGCCACGCGCACGAGCCGGTCCGTGGTGCGGATCGACGTGCCCGGCGGCAGCCGCGGCGGCTCGTACTGGTAGAGGGGCGCTACCGTCACCGAATCGACAGGCACCGGGCTTCCGGTGCGCAGCGCGAACACGAAGGCATCGACGATGGCCTTGGCGGCCTCGGGCGGCATGTCTTGCGCGCGCATGGCCTCGATCACGTTCGCGGGGGCGCAGCCCTGGTGCAGGTTGTGCAATACCCAGTCGCTCAGCGCGGGCGAGAAACGCAGCACCGCATCCATCGGCTCAGACTTCCGCCGGAACCCAGCCGTTGTCGGTGCGTTTGAAGTTCTGCTTCAGCTGCATGGTGCCGGCGCCGCGCACCACGCGGTCGACCATCGGAAAGGCCTTTTGCACGTCGGCATTGCCCGTCCAGGGTGCGGCATCGATCCTGTAGGTGTAGGTGACGACGACATCGGCCGAGTCCTTGGCGTCCTTGCGCGCTTCCCAGCCGACGATCTTGTCGAGCGTCAGGTGAGCGGCGCAGAAGTCGCCCTGGCCGCTCTGGCCGCTTTGGTTCTTGCGCACCAGGAAGTACTTCTTTCCTTCGTCGGTCAGCGCGTAGCGGGTGACCTCGATCTCGCCGGCCTCCTTGCCGTCCTCGACCTTCGCCGTGGACGCACTCACCAGCCCGACATGCTCCAGCACCGGCATCTGCACCGCGTTGCGCGCGCGCGTGCCTGCCTCGCGCTGCGGCACGTCGATGGGCCATTGGGTCTTGCCCAGGCACAGGTCGCCTTTCTTCGCAAGGTAGGCGTTCATCGCGGCCGTGAGGTTCGGCAGGTCGGCTTCGGGCTGCTGCGGGCCGCAGCCCGTGAGTGCGGCCAGGGCGGCGGCGGCGATTGCCGCGCAAAGGATCTTGTTGTTCATGTGTAGGCAAATCAATTGACGCACGCCCCCGGCTTCGCGGGCGTGGCCGGTGCCGTGTCCGCATCGCTCAGGGTGTTCAGGAAGCAGAGCAGGTCCGCGATGTCCTGCTCGGACATGGGAGGCGCGGAGCCCGCGGCGCGGCCGTCCATCGGTAGTTGCGTGTCGATGTTGGCTGCGTAGGCAGCCGGCAGGTCGTCGTACTTCTGCACCTTGCCGCCCGTGTACTGCGTCGTGATGAGGCCGTACGCCGGAAAGCCGGGATCGTTCTTCGCCTTGGGCGTTCCGCCGACGGTGGGGTACCACAGCTCGGGCTGCGTGTCGCGCGTGTTGTAGAAGCGCACGACCTGCTCCAGCGAATGCATCACGCCGTTGTGGAAGAAGGCCTGCCGCGTCGCCACGTTGCGCATGGTCGGCGCCTTGAACATGCCGCAGAAGCCGTTCGCGGCATTCGGTGCGGCCGGCGCGTGGTCGGTGCGCAGCGGGCCGCACACGCCCATGTCGAAATACTTCAGGTCGCCGTTGGCCGGGATGCCCGCGTTGCGCGGCACGCTGATCGCCTCGTACGAGAAGTCGGTGAACAGCGCCGAACTGCCGTTCAGGCCCGCGCCCTGGTAGTGGCACGAGGCGCAGTTGCCGGTGGCCGGGTTGGTGAACACCTTCAGCCCGCGCGTTTCCGCGGGCGTGAGCGTGCCGCCGATCTTGTTGGCCGCGTACAGGTCGAACTTGCTGCTGTACGGATGAAAGCTCTTGTCCTCCAGCTGATAGGCCTGCAGGGCCTGCAGCGCGCTGGCGAAGGCGGCGTCGCTGTCGTCGAACACCTTCGCGCCGAAGGCCTTGGCGACCAGCGGCGCGTAGTCGGCCGCTTGCAGTTTCTTCACCACGTCGGCGCTGCTCGCGTTGGCCATCTCCAGCGGATCGAGCAGCGGAAGGCGGGCCTGCGCGGCCAGCGTGCCGGCGCGGCCGTCCCAGGCGAAGCCGCCGCCGGGGCCGGGCACGCTGATGCCGTCGGGGTTGTCTAGCAGGTCGGCGTAAGGCGGCGTGATGTCCTTGTAGCGCAGCGAGGGCACCGCGCGCAGGCCGGCCTTGTCCATGTGCTCGCCGCCGAGCTGCACGGAGAGGGCGTTGGCCGGCGCGTACGCGTGGGCCGGGTCGTGGCAGCTCGCGCACGACATGGCGCCGGAGCCCGAGAGGTTCTTGTCGAAGAACATCTTCTGGCCCACCTGCGCCGCGAGGCTCAGCGTGCTAGCGGCAGCGGGCGCCGCCGCGGGCGAGCTCGCCGCCGTGGTGGGCGCGGAGGCGGCCGGCAGGGCGGCGACCGATCCGCCACCGCCGCCGCAGGAGACGAGCACGACTCCCGCCACGCCTGCCGCAGCCAGCACCGCCAGCCCGATCCAGCCGGCGCGCGTCACCGCCGGCCCTTTCGGGCCCGAACGGCGTTCTTCGCTCATTGCTTCAGCGACCAGACGTTGAACTGGTTGGCATCCGGCCCGACCTGCGCGGCGGTCGACACGTCGCCCGACTGCTTCTGCGTGTAGCCGGCGGGGATCACGAAGGCGTGGTTGATCGGCCGCACGCTGTCGAAGTGCGTGTCCGCGCTGCCCGCGTACTCCGGCAGGTTCATGATGTTCTGGGCGATGAAGGCCTCGGTGTACTTCGAGCGGTTCATGTACGAGCCGTCGACCGCCGGGTCGGCCAGCTGGAACATGTCCTGCAGCGTGCGCACGAACGAGAAGTGGCTGTAGGCATCGCTGTCCGACACGCCCTTGGGCGCGTCGGGCTGGTTGGTCAGGATGCCGAAGATGCTCTCGCCGTGGCCGCGGTTGCCCTTGGTGTAGTTGTTGATCGTGGTATCGACCGACCAGGTGCCATCCGCGTTCTGCTTGATCGGATTGGCGACGGTGCTGTTGGCCACGTTCCAGCCGCAGCAGGAGTTGAAGCCGCTGGTGGCGCTGCCTTCGTCGAACATCAGCACGATCGCCACGCGCTTGTGCGTGTTCTTCCACAGCGGCGAAGCCTGGATGCGCTTGACCGTGAAGTCCACGTAGTTGTCGCCGCGCGTGATGATCGGCGAGACGGCCGTGGTCGACACGTTGTTCGCCACGCTGCTGCAGTCGCTCGCGGTGCCGGTGCCGCCGACGCCCTTCACGCTGATGCCGTGCATGTCGTCGCACTGGTCGGGCACCAGGAAGTTCAGGTTGCCGACGTTGCCGCTGGCCAGGTCGGTGCCGAGCTGATCGTAGTCGTAGCTTGCGGGAATGGCGTAGTCGGTGCTGTTCTTCAGCGCCGCATCCCACTGGCCGCCGCCCATGGTGCGGTTGCTGTACTTCCATTCGGGCGCGCTGCGCACGTTCTGGTAGGCCATGCCCGGGTGGTGCTTGGTCTTGTACAGGCCACCGGGCAGCGGCAGCGTGAGCGTGGCGTCGCCGATGGCCGTGGTGTTGCCGCCGAGCGTGCCGGGCGGGTAGACGTTGTCCTTCGCGGTGACGGCGGTGTCGGCCACGCTGTCGGTGCGGAAGTCCTGGCCCGGGTTCATCGACTCGCTGTAGGTGCGCCAGGTGAGGCCGGCGCTCGTGATCGCGTTGAAGAGGTTCGGCTTGCCGACGATGTTGTGGTTCACCGCGGCGGCCTGCGTGCAGGTGGCCGCGAATGGCGACTTGGCCAGGCCCGGCTGCGTGTTGTCGGGCACGGGCGTGTCCTGCACCGCATTGGCGCCGGTCGCGTCGCAGTTCCATTGGCTGTCGTCGGTGATGCCCCAGTCGTCCGCGCCGCCCAGCGCCGTGTAGTTGGGCTCGCTCGGGTTGCCGGTGGCGTAGTAGCTCACGAGCTGGTTGCCGGCCTTCAGGTAGCCGTTGATCTTGGGTGCGTAGGCCGAGTTCAGGATCGACATCGTGGCCTTGTTCTCCAGCATCACGATGAAGATGTTGTCGTAGCGCGGAATGCCCTCGACGTTGAATGCGGCCTGCTGCGACTGCAGGAAGGTGATGGGCTTGCGGTTGTCCGCGACGCCTGCCGTCGCCACCGTCACGCCCGCCATGCCGCTCAGGCGCGGGTCGCCGCCGGGGTTGGCCAGCGCGTCGGGGTACAGGTCGCCGCGGTCAAGCTTGGTGGTCGCGTAGGCGAAGCGGTTGTTGAGCGCATTGGCCTCGCCGAGCAAGGCGGTCTGCACATTGGCGGCCGCGGCATTGAAGTCGGCGAGCAGGGCGTCGGCCGGCACGCCCAAGCGCGTGGCCAGGTTCTGCTTCTCGGCTGCGTAGCTCGTGCCGTTGGCTTCGATCAGGCGCGCGACTTCGGACGACAGCGGGCTCACCACCACGGCCGTGCCTTGCTCCTTCACCTGGTCGAGCGCCACGCGCAGCACTTCGCGCCTGGGCACGCTGGCGTTGGTGGCGGTGTTCTTCGCGCTGGTGCCGATGTCGGCGATGAGCGCGGACGCGCCCGGCAGCGACAGGCTGAACTTGCCGTTGGCATCGGTCACGGTGGCGGGCTCGCCGCTGTCGCAGCGGCCGTTGTTGTTGCTGTCGACGCAGACGGTGGCGCCTGCGTAGTAGCCGGCGGTGATCACCGGATCGGTGCTGCTGCCGGCCTTGAAGGCGGTGGCGGCGAGCACGCCGCTGAAGGTGGTGTTGCCGGAGCCCGCGGGCTGGCTCGCGGGTTGGTTCGCGGGCGGCGGGAGGAATGCAACCGGCCCCGAGCCGCCGCCTCCGCCTCCGCACGCAGCCAGCAGCGAAGCTGCGAGCACGGTCAGGGTGGGACACAGCAAGCCGGATCTGATTTTTTGAATGGCTTTCAATTTCTTCTTTCGAGCGTGGAGGGGAGCGTGAAGCAGCAGCGCAGCCGATGGCTGCGCCTGCACTGCGGACTGCGGATGAATCTAGAAGCCCTCTGTGTCAGTCAAAAGGCGAATGACTTAGCGCTGAATTAGCAACGTCCGCGACCGAACTTGTGCGACAGCCACCGACGACCCCCTTGCAACATCGGCCGGTTCGCGGCATCGTGCGCACGCACCAGAAGCCGAAGCAGGAGAGATGGCATGGCAAGCAACCCCCCGACCACCATTGCCGAGTACATCCAGGCTGCCCCGGCCGAGGGCCAACCGCATCTGCGCCGAGTGCACGCCATCCTCAAGAGCGTCGCGCCGCAGGCCCGGGAGGCGATCAAGTGGGGCACTCCCTTCTTCGTGGAGCCCCGGTTCCTGTTCGCCTTCTCGGCGCACAAGGCGCACCTGAGTTTCGTGCCGATAGCGGGAGCGTTCGAGTCTTTCCGCAAGGAGCTGGAAAAGCACAAGACCACCAAGGGCACCCTGCGAATTCCCTACGACGACCCCATGCCCGAAGAACTCATTCGCAAGATCGCCGAGCACTGCCTGCGGACCGTGAGTGCCCGCAAGAGCGACGCCTTCTGGTGACGTGGCCTCTCAGGCCTTCGTCTTCTTCGGCTTGCCCGAAGCGTTGAGCGCCACCGCCTCGAGCACGAGCGCCTTGAACGCGGCCGCGTGGACTTCTTCACCTTCATGAATGTCGATGGCGCGGCGCACGTTGCCGTCGAGGCTCGAATTGAAGAGTCGGGCCGGGTCCTTCAGCGACGCGCCCTTGGCGAAGGTCAGCTTCACCACGCTCTTGTACGACTCGCCCGTGCAGATGATGCCGTCGTGCGACCAGACCGGCGTGCCCATCCACTTCCACTCCTCGATCACCTGCGGGTCTGCCTCGGTGATGAGCTTGCGCATCCTGGCGAGTGTTGCGCCGCGCCAGTCGCCGAGTCCGGCGATTTTTTCGGAGATGAGTTCCGAGGCTGGCTGGCCCTGGTCTGCTTTCGTGTCCGACTGCTTCATGTTCGTACCTCGATGAGTGGATCCAGTTCGGCGCGAAGGCGTTTTACCGCCACTTCGTGCCGCAGCGTCTGCGCGCCGCGCCCGTAGGTCGCGGCCTTGCGAATCAGCCGCAACTGCTCGCGCTGCAGCCGTGTCTTCAGGCGCCTTGCGCGCCAGCCGTAGGTCCAGCCCGTTTCCCTGCGGACCTTGTACCGCTGCATGGGCGCGCCCAGCCGCACCCATTCGTCGTCGCGGATCAGCTCGCGCTCCGGCACGAACCAGGCTGCCAGTGCGTGCAGGTACGTGCCGTTCTCGCGCGCGGCAACCTGCCAGAAGAGCCCCGCCACGATGACCGCGGGAAGCCCCTTGATCACCAGCATGATGGCCATTTCACCGTATCCGCCGTCGAAGAGATCCTCGAGGAAAGGTGAGTTCCAAATGAAGTGCATCGCCCACGCGAGCAAGAAGCACAGCAGCGCGCATGCGATGCGCACCGCCATCGGCCGATGCGGATGCAGCAGGAACCACGCCACGCCGAAAGACGCAATCGCCGTGTAGGCCGCGTGGCTCCACAGTCCGCTCAGCAGCCCGCGCGTCAGCAGGTTCAGCAGCACCGGATACACCTGGTTTTCCAGCGGAAAGTGCATGGAGGCGTTGACCGTGTAGCTCAGGTTCTCGACCACCTGAAAACCCAGCCCCGCCATCGCGCCGACGATCAGCACCGAAAGGTAGGTCTGGAACTGGTTGCGCGCCACCAGCACCAGCAGGACGACCCCGGCAAGCTTCAGGAATTCTTCCGTGATCGGCCCCGCAACGGCCGGCCCCCACACCGCGACGAACTCCGGCGACACCAGCTTGGCGCACAGACTCTGAATGGCAATGTTGGCCGGCGCCGCGAAATACACCGCGCCCATGCCGCCCCATGCGAAGGCCAGCACGTAAGCCTCCGGCGGGTGCTGCTCGAGCAGGTCCAGCGTGCGAAAGGCCAGCACGAAAAGCAGTGTGTAGACCCCCCACACCACCAGCCCCAGGAATGCGGTGATGGGCACCACGCGAAACCCCATCGAGAACATCTGGACCGTGTAGAACAGCCCGTTGACGATCAGCGCCGTCAGCAGCCAGAAAGCGGCGCGCCGCGGCTGGAAGAACGAATCGGTGCCGACCGGCCATTGGGCCCGGTCCTGGTCGAAGACGGGCGGTCTCACTGCGCGGCCTCCAGGTCCATCGAGTCCAGCATGCCGCGGGCTTCGGTCAGCGCGTCGTCCATGCCTTCGTTGGCGCCGTAGAAATCGATCTGCACGAGCGATTTGCGCTGCAGGTCGACCACCTGCCAGAACCGGCCCGCCAGCTTCGAGCCGTAGTAGGCGAAGGTCTTGCCCTGCAGCCCCCACGACGTGACGAAGTCGGACACGTCGCCATCGATGCGCAGGCGCTGGCCGCGCTCCATCAGCCGCTGCTGCCGCACCAGCGAGCCATCCGGCCCGCCGGCCCAGGGCTGCGTCGTTACCAGGAACTTGTGGCTGCCCTTGAACAGCATCAGCGACTGGCCTGCCTTCGAGCGGGAAACGTCCATCTCCCATCCCTCGGCGGGGACGAACCTGGCCTGGCCGGCGTCCACCGTCTGCCCCACGGGCAACGGCCGGTTGCCCGGCGTGTGACGGTTCCAGAACGTGAGGCCGCCCACATAGGCGGCAATGGCGAGGAGCACCGCCAGCGCGCCTGGCCAGGTGCGATACGGTATGCGGCGTGACGGCTCATGCATCCTTTGATCGTGCCATACGATCGCATGCGCCTAGCGGCCCCCGCAACCGATGCGGCATACTGCCAGCCCCTAAAAAACTCCCAGAAGCCCGCCGAATGGAAAACGAAGTCGACCCCCAGGTACTCGCAGTCATCAATGAAAAGCGACTGTCCGGACCACGGCTCACGCCGGTCGAAATCGTTGCCAAGATGGGCGTGTTCGACGCGCGCGAGAAGCCGTTCGACCACGCCTGGCTCGCAACCGGCGACAACGTCATCGCCACCATCTGGGCCGAATGGGTGAACGTGGGGAGCGGCGGACGCTGGTTCTGCCTGGAGTCGCTCGACATCCACCACCGCGCGGGCGGCGGCGAGCGCAACGCGCAACAAGTCCAGCGCGGCAAAGACCGCCTGGCCTTGCTCAAGCGCACCTTCGACGCCGGCCAGGGCTTTCGTGCCGTGGTGCAGACCAACCGCCTCGCCATCGTCGAAGTGGAAAGCAACAAGGACGCCAAGGTGTCCACCCGCGTGCGCGACGACGACGAATGGCACGTCGCCAGCTGGGAGCCCGAGCAGAAGCTGGCCGTGCTGGTGCGCGGCCCGCGCGGCTGGGTGCCGACCGAGGCCGAAGTGCAAGCCGCCAGGGCGCGCAGCAACGTGCCGCAGCAGCTGGCCGCAGGCGCCGGTGCAGCCGATGGCGCCGCAAGCAAGGCCTCGCCCGAAGAAGTGCGGGCCGCCGCCATCGCGTACGTCGTCAAGCATTTCACCGGCTACGGCTACAAGGCCGAGAACCTCGCCGACAAGAACATCGGCTACGACCTCGAAGTGTCGAACGCCAAGGGCCAGACGCTGCTGCGCGTCGTGGTCAAGGGCACCGCACCGGGCGTGCCGAGCTTCAAGCTCAGCGCGGAAGAAAGCGCATGCTCCGTGCGCGAGCCGCTCTGGCGTTTGCTGGTGGTGACCGACGCGGGCAGCTCGACCGCGCAGCACAAGATCTACAAGCCCACCGAGATCAGCTCGGCCCCGGGCCACGACCCGTCGTAAGCAGCGCGCCAGGGCCGGCGCATCTCAGGCCCACCGCATGGAGGAATCCAGATGCCTGTCGCCATGTTTGCCGCCCTGGGCTTTACCGTGGCGCTCCTCGTCACGACGGCCTACTTCATCATGGGTTCGATCCCGCTTCTGGTGCTGAAGCACGACACGCCGCTCGACGCCCGCTTTGTGCGCGGCTTCTTCAACATCTACTACAACGCCGCGTTCATTACCGCGACTGCAACAGCCATCAGCTTTGCGCTTGCGGGGCGCGCGGGGCTCGCCGCGGGTGCCGTGGTGCTGGCGCTGATTGCCGTCGCCCTGCGCAGGAAGATCATCCCCAAGATGGACTCGCTCGGAGCGCAGATCCAGGCGAACTACATGGACGCCATTCCGGGATTCCGCCGAACCCACGTCATCGCGATCCTGATCAACATCGCCCAGCTCGTGGCCATCGTGTGGAGCCTCATTTCGCTGGGCCGATAGTTCGGGCCGGGAGCCCAACTGTCAGGGCTCTGTGTCTTGCCGCTGCGCCGCGGCAGATATCTCTTCGATTCGAGAAATCTTCGACGAAATCTTTTTCCTTGTGCGGCTTCGCTTCTCTACAGTGAATGCCCCTGCGACAAGGCGCCCCTCCCTGTGGGCGACGAACACCGTGAAAGGAACGCGCACTCCAGTTGACGAATTAATGAACCGCCTCGCCTCACGGCGGGTGGCCGGTGCCCTCGTGCACTGGCACGAACGTGAGGCACAAAAGGCGACGGCCAGGGTGCATGAACACCCTGACCGTCTGACCACATGACGTGCCAATCTTCTACAAGGAGCACACCACATGGCTGAGCGAATTATGGCCGGGCGTTCCACGCCCCAATCTCCCCGCCGCACACGCGGCTCCACCAAGCCCACTGCGGCTACCCCGATGCCCGACGAGGCAAGGGAACTGCTCGAAATCAAACTGGCGCAGCTGAACTCGCTGCTGTGGTGCTGCTACGGCGACGGCAACGGGTGGTTCGAGGAAGCAGGGGAGAAGCACCGAGATCACATGCTCTGGATTGCAGCGGATCTGGCGCGGGAGGCGGAGATGTTGTTGCAGGTGAGTGGGTGTGGGTAGGCCCCGTTCAAAGGTTCAAGAGTTTCGTATTGTTCGACTTGTCGTAGTTAAATTGCGACAAGTCGATTAAATCGAAGGCTTGCGAGTACTTGAAATTGTCTAAATAATCGTAGTATGGCTACGATAAATCGTTCAAAACTAAATGCATTGCTGGCGCGGGTGCCAAGCGGAACGCCCATAGCCAGTGAAGATCTGGCGCTCGAGGGCATCTCCGCCGACCTGGCCGTCCACTACGTACGCGCGGGGTGGCTCAGGCGCTTGGCGCGAGGCGTGTATTGCCGCCCGGACGCGCCCTTGCAGCGCGACCCCAGCTTGCTGCTGCTCCAGCGCCAGATCCCCGCGCTGCATGTGGGGGGCAAGTCCGCACTGGAATGGCACGGTATCCGCCACTATGTTTCCCAACTGCCCAAGCTCCATCTCTATGGTCTCAAGTCGGCCAAGTTGCCGGAGTGGTTCACCGACGCCTTTCCGTCCGAGTACCACCGCAAGCGGCTCTTCAGCAGCGATGCGACCGGGATGCAGCACACGGGCCCTTTCGAGGGCCGTGCGAATGGGCCAAATGTTTCGGCCCCTGAGCGCGCGTTTCTTGAAATGCTGAGCGAAGTGGGCGTGCGTCAGCCGTTGGCGGAGGCGCGCGAACTGGCGGAGAGCATGTACGGCTTGCGATCCTCGGTCCTCAACGAATTGCTGCGCCAGTGCACCAGCGTGAAAACGGTTCGCCTGTGCCTTCATTTCGGGCGGGAGTTGTCTTTGCCATGGGTGAAGAAACTGGACCCGTCAAACCTGCCCACCGGCGGCGACCGCCCGTGGGTCTCCCGAACCCATGACGGGCTGCTGGTCCTGAAATCGTGAACGACATCTACCTCAAGACTGCGCGCCTGCTGACGCAGGTCGCGCCTTTCGTCTTTGCCGACGAAACCTTCGCGCTCAAGGGCGGCACGGCCATCAACCTTTTCGTGCGGGACATGCCGCGGCTGTCGGTCGATCTGGACCTCGTGCTGCCGGACCACACGCTGTCCCGCGATGCCGCGCTCGACAAGATCAAGGCATCGCTCGGCAGGGCCTCCGACGCGCTCAGGGCAAAGGGGTTTCAGACTCGTCTCTCAGGCGTGCCCGCCGCTGACGAAACCAAACTCTTCGTGAGGCGCGATGACGCCGAGGTCAAGGTAGAAGTTAACTATGTGATGCGCGGCACCGTAAGGCCCGTCACGATAGTGGGACTCGCGCCCAAAGCCGAGGAAGTGCTTCAGGCGGAGTTGGATATTCCGGTGGTGTCGGTCGACGACGTCTACGGCGGGAAACTTGTAGCAGCCATGGACCGGCAGCACCCGCGGGATCTGTTCGACGTGATGCAGTTGCTGGCAAACGAAGGCATCACGAGCGGTATTCGGCGTGCGTTTGTGGTCTACCTCGCAAGCCACAACAGGCCGATCCACGAGGTCTTGTTTCCACCGCTGCGTGATGTGGCCGCCGAGTTCGCGGCCAACTTCCAGGGCATGACTGCCGAGCCTGTCGAGTTGGGCGCGCTGCTCGCAGCGCGAGACCGGATGATTGCCACGCTCCACAAGGAACTTGACATGGACGAGCGCGCATTTCTCGTGACGCTCGCCAACGGCGCTCCAGAGTGGAGCCGCATGGGGCTCGCGCATCTCAGCACGATGCCCGCGATTCAATGGAAGCTGAAGAACCTGGCCAAACTGAAGGAAATGAATCCGGCCAAGTTCGGGGAGCAGTCACGAGTACTGGCCGAAAAACTTTCAGGCTCGTGAAGGAGCCCTCGATCCAGCGCGGAGATCAACGCTGCGGCATGTCCTTGACCGAATACCCCAAGCTCACAGTCGCATCCTCCGGAATAGCCGGCATCGTCGCATTCCAAGCCTGCCAATCCGCCCGCATCGCAGCCAGCCTTTCCGGCTCCTTCTTCGCCAGATTGGCCCGCTCGCGCTCATCGCCAGGAATGTTGAACAGGTACTCGTTCCCGTCCACCTTCAGGTACTTCCAGTCCCCATCGCGCATGGCTTCCTGCCCGCGGTGGTTCATGCGCCAGTGCAGCGGCCTGCGGAAGCTGTGCTTCGCGTCCTTCAGCACGGGCATCAGCGACACGCCGTCCAGCGGATAGTCCGCATGCGCCGCCACGCCGGCCGCGTCGAGCATGGTGGCCGACCAGTCCATCGTCATGCACAACTGCGTGCTCTCGCCGCCCTTGCCGATCACCGCAGGCCAGTGCGCGATCCATGGCACGCGGATGCCGCCTTCGGTCAAATCCATCTTGCCGCCCACCAGCGGCCAGTTGTCCGAGAAGCGCTCGCCGCCGTTGTCGCTGGTGAACACCACGAGTGTGTTGTCGGCCATGCCGTGCTTCTGCAGCGCGGCCATGATCCAGCCGATGCCTTCGTCCATGTGATGGATCATGCGGCGGTACACGTGGATGTTGCCGCCGGCCAGGTCGAACAGGTTGTCCTTCACGGCGGGTGCCTTGGCGGCGTCGTCGCGCGTTTCCCATGGCCAGTGCGGGGCGGTGTAGTGCAGGCTCAGGAAGAAGGGCGCTTCCTGCTTTGCCATGCGGTCCACGTACTCGACCGCGCGCTTCGAGAGGATGTCGGTGAGGTAGCCCTCTTCCTGCTTGTCTTCCTCGCCGAACCACAGGTCGTGGCGGCCGCTGGAGTCGCAGTGGGTGAAGTAGTCGACCCCGCCCGACATCGGGCCGAAGAATTCGTCGTACCCCGAGCGCAGCGGCCCGAAGCTGGGCGGGTAGCCCAGGTGCCACTTGCCGATCAGCGCCGTGCTGTAGCCGCTGGCCTTCAGCAATGAAGGCAGCGTGGGGTGGTCGGTCGGCAGGCCCAGGGTAGTGCTGCCGCGGCTCCTGCTGTTGATGGGCTCCTCGGCCGCGCCGCGCAGGCGGTACTGGTAGCGCCCGGTGATCATGCCGAAGCGGGTAGGCGAGCACACGGGCGAGTTGGCATAGCCCTGCGTGAGCTTCAGGCCGTTGGCGGCCAGTCCGTCGAGCACGGGCGACACGGGGCCGAACACGGCGTCGCGGCCGCCGTAGCAGCCGAGGTCGGCATAGCCGAGGTCGTCGGCGACGATGAAGATGATGTTGGGGCTGGTCATGTCTCTTTGGCGTCGTCGGGGCTCAGGGCTGGTAGCCCGACTTCTGCACCACCGGGGCCCACTGCGCGCGGTAGGACTTCAGCATCGCGGCGGTCTGCGCCTGCGTGCTCACTACCGGGGTCATGCCGGAGTCCTTGAACTTGCGCTGCGTGTCCGGGTCCTGCATCACTTCGCGAATGATGTTGGACAGGCGCTCGACCTTGTCCTTGGGCATGCTGGCCGGCGCGAAGAAGGTGTTCCAGCCGGTGGCGGACAGGTCGAGGCCGGCTTCCTTGAAGGTGGGCACGTTCGGCGCAAAGGGCGAGCGCTTGGCGCCCGACAGCGCCAGGATGCGCAGCTTGCCGGCCGCATGCTGCGGGATCACCACATCTTCGGTGTCGACGGCAATGGGCACCTGCCCGCCGATCAGGTCGTTCAGCAGCGGCGCGGAGCCGCGGTAGCCGATCACCTGGGTCTGCACCTTGGCCTTCTCGCCCACCATGAGGCCGAAGAAGTGCGGCAGGCTGCCCGTGGCCGGCACGCCGACGTTGGCCTGGTTGGGGTTGGCGCGCATCCAGGCGAGCAGGTGGTTGAGCTCGCGTACGGGCAGGGTGGGCGACACGGCCAGCGCGAAGTTGTAGTCATTGACGTAAGACACGGGCACGAAGTCGCGCTCGGGGTCGTAGTTGTTGTCCTTGAAGACCAGCGGCGCCACCACCATCACGGCGGGGTTGGCGAGCATCAGCACGTTCTGGCTGGCTGGCGTGGTCTTCACCTGCTGCGCCGCGAGGCGGCCGCCCGCACCGGGCTTGTTGTCGACCACCACGGGCACGCCGAGGCGCGAGGAGAGCTTGTCGCCCACGATGCGCGCCACGCGGTCGGTGGCACCGCCGGGTGCGTAGCCGACCACGATGTGCACGGGAGTGTCGATCTTCGCCTGCTGCTGTTGCTGGGCAGCCGCGCCGGTGGTGAACGCGGTTGCAAGGCCGGCGACGGCCAGCAGGCCGGCGAGGCGGCGGCGGGTGAGGGTGGGAGTGCGGGAGGCGGGATTGGAAAGGGGCGGCAGCATGATGGGAGAGTCCTTGTCTTCATCGTTCAGGCGATGGCGAGTCAGTATGGCCGCGGTATGCGCAGTTGCAGACGATTCTGAAGACGGCGCGCTCGATTGTTCAAATCAACCATCAGGGGGGGCTTACCCTCGAGCCTTCCGCTGGCCAGCCGACCTTCGGCGAGCCGGGCGGGGGGCGCGGCATCGACAGCAGTTTGACCACCACCTGGCGCACCATGCAGAAGGAGTCCATGTCACCGAGCAATCTTCCGGCGCAGCCAGAGGGCGCGCCTGGCCGTGAACGCCAGCCGCTGGTCGACGCCCTGCGCGGCTTCGCACTGCTGGGCATCCTGGTGGTCAACATCGCGAGCTTCTCCTCGACCTACTACGGTGTGGGCGTGCCCGACCCTATGGCTGTGTCGCTGGCCGAGCGCTGCGCGCTCTTCGTGCGGACCTTCATGTTCGAGACCAAGTTCTACCTGCTGTTCTCGTTCCTGTTCGGCTACAGCTTCACGCTGCAGATGCAGTCGGCCGAGCGCGACGGCAAGCCCTTCGCGCCGCGCATGCTGCGGCGGCTCGCGGGGCTGTGGATGCTGGGGCTGCTGCATGCGGTGCTGCTCTACCACGGCGACATCCTCACCACCTACGCGGTGCTGGGCGCGGTGCTGCTGATGTTGCGGCGGCGCGGCGACGTCCTTCTCGCGCGCTGCGCGGTCGGGCTGGTGCTGGCGACCTCGCTGCTGTGGGCCGGCATCGGCTACTTGCTGACGTTGGCCGGCACGCTGCCGGAGACGATACGCAACGCGTATGCGGAGGCTGCCGTGGCGCTGGCTGCGTATCGCGGAACGCCCGTCACCGTGGTCGTCCAGCATCTGCGCGAGCTGTCGCAGATCTGGTGGATCACGGGGCTGGTGCAGGCGCCCACGGCGCTGGCGATGTTCTTCGCGGGCTTCGTTGCCGGGCGGCGCGGGCTCTTCGAGAACGCCGGGGCGCACCGCGCGCTGTTCCGGCGGACGCTGTACTGGGGGCTGGCGGTCGGGCTGCCGGGGGCCGCGGTGTATGCCTTTCCTTCGATGCGGCTGGACAACGTGGTGCGGGAGTTCTACGGCCTCGCGGCCACGCTGCTGACGGCGCCTTTCCTCGCTGCGGCCTATGCGGTCGGCCTGGTGCTGCTGATGCAGTCGCCGCGCGGCCATGTGCTGGAAAGCGTGTTGGCGCCGGCGGGGCGCATGGCGCTGACCAACTACCTGATGCAGTCGCTGGTCTGCGCATGGCTTTTCCTGGCCTACGGGTTGCGCTGGATCGGCACGGTCGGCCCGCTCGCGGCCACGGCCATCGCCTTCGCGATCTTCGCAGCCCAGCTGATGCTGAGCCGCTGGTGGATGAGCCGCTTCGTCTACGGGCCGGTGGAGTGGTTGCTGCGCGCGTTCACGAATCTCGCGCTGCCGCCGATGCGCCGCAGGCGCTGAGGCTTGGCCCTGGCGCTCAGGGCGGCGGCGGGTCGGCCGCAGGTGGCAAGGGCAGCGGCCGCGACCACAGCCACGCCAGCACCACGGCCATGCATGCGATGGCCAGCATGGCGAGCCATGCGCGGTGCGCCGTGAACGACACGATCACGGCACACACGGCCATCGTGACTGTCGCGCTCCACTTGGCGCGTCGGCTCACGGTGCGGCCGTTGGCCCAGTTGTGCAGCAGCGGTCCGAACAGCCGATGGTTCAGCAGCCAGGCATGCAACCGCGGCGAGCTGCGGGCCGCGGCCCATGCAGCCATCAGGATGAACACCGTCGTTGGCATGCCGGGCACGACGACGCCGATGAGCCCGAGCACCAGGCACAGCACGGCAAAGCCGTACAGCAGGCCCCGCACGAGCGCGGAACGCTGTTCGGGGGCGGGCTCGGGCTTCAACGCCGTATCAGGCCACGGCCCGTTGCTGCTGTTGTCCGTATTCCTGGTCGCCGTCGCTCGCGATACGCATCTTCGGCAGGAACTGCGGGTGCTCGCGCTGCATGAAGTCGATCAGCCCTTCGCGCACACTGCAGCGCAGGTCGAACGCAAGGCCCGATGTTGCCGCGGTGCACAGCACGCGGATCTGCATGGTGCGCTCGGTCGCATCGGTCACTCGCAGGTTGAAGAAGCGGCCGTCCCATTCGGGCGCGGCCTTCACGATGCGCTCGACCTCCGCGCGCAGCGGCGCGAGCGGCATGCCGTAGTCGACGTAGATGAACACGGCGCCCAGCAGCTGCGCCGAGTGCCGCGTCCAGTTCTGGAACGGCTTCTCGATGAAGTAGGTGAGCGGCAGGATCAGCCGGCGCTCGTCCCAGATCTTGAGGACGACGAAGGTGCCGGTGATCTCCTCGACGCGGCCCCATTCGCCCTCGACCACAAGCACGTCGTCGATGCGGATGGGCTGCGCCAGCGCGATCTGCAGGCCTGCAATGAGGTTGCTGAACACCGGCTTGGCCGCGAGGCCGGCCACGATGCCGATGACGCCCGCCGAAGCCAGCAGGCTCGCGCCCACCTGGCGCGCACCCGGAAAGGTCATGAGCATCATCGCGCCGCCGGCCACCAGCACCACCGTCATGGCGGTGCGCGCCAGCACCCGCGTCTGCGTGAGCACGCGGCGCGCCTGCAGGTTGTCGGCAACGTCGTAGGGGTTCTGGGCCAGCACGCCCTCCGCGAACCCGCTGATGGCCTTCACCGCGAGCCAGGTGGTCGCCGCGATCAGCAGCAGGCCCGTGAGATGGCGCACGTTGCCGATGAAGCGAAGGTCGTCGGGCGCGCCCTGCCACACCATGGTGAGGGCCGCCAGCGGAAGGACCAGCCGCGCCGCTGCGTTGCAATTGAGCACCATCGCGTGGATCGCCGGCGCGGGGCGTGTCACCCGCTTCAGGACAAGACCACCGATGCGGTGAGCAAGAAGAGAGAGGGGAACTGCGACGAGGGCGGCAATCCATGGGCCTAGCCAGGGGTGGGCGAGTATCTCTTTGGTCATCAGGCAGTGGTCGTCTTTGCTTGCGTTGCTGCTGTTGTCTCGTTCAGGGGTTGAAGAATGCGCGCCGCGTCGTCGCGCAGCTGCGTGGCGAGTGCCGTGGCCAGGTCGAGCCGGCGCAGCAGCCAGGGGCTGATGTCGTTGTCGAACGGGTCGGGCAGGGGGATCGGGCCGCCCACGGTGGTCGAGCCGGCGCTCTCGGGTTGAGAGGGGCCGGTGGTAGGGATGGTTCCGATGGCCGCTTCGATGCGCTGCGCGGTGCGGCTGATCGGGCCTTCGACCTCTGCGGGCGTAAGGCGGTCGCGCCGCAGCACGAGCATTGACTTCACGGCGCTCAACTGCGCAAGCAACTGGTAGCTGTGGGCCTGCAGGTGCTCGAGCGGCTCCAGCGGCGGCTGCACCGCGCGCGGCTCCGAGAGCGAGCGCTGCGTGGCCTGCACCAGCGCCGAGAGGCTGTCGTAGGCCTCGCGGCGCGCGAGGCGCCATTCGAGCTCGGGGCTGCTGTCGATGGCTTTGAGCTGGCCCAGGCCGAGCGCGAGCCGCGCATGCCGCGCCTGCGCGGTGAGCACACGCGATACCAGCGCCGGAATCTGCGTGCGCTCCCACGAGGGCAGCACGTAGCAGAAGCCCCAGGCCAGCGCGGCGCCGATGAGCGTGTCGGCGATGCGCTCGAACAGCGCGAAGATGGGCGCGATGCCCACGTTGAGCATGTGGGCCTGCACTAGGCCGAGCACAGTGGCGGCCACGGCGGTAATGAGGTAGCGCCGCACCGCGAAGCTGTGCGCAATGGCCTGCGCCACGGTGACGATCACCAGCAGCATCAGCGCCGACGGGTGCGCCGACAGCAGCCCCACCGCGAGCACGCAGCCCAGCAGCGTGCCGGCCACGCGCGCGTTGCGGCGCTCCAGCGTCTGCGACAGGCTGCCGCGCAGCACGACCACGATGGTCAGCAGGATCCAGTAGTCGTGCGAGCCCCAGGGCATCGACACGGCGATGGCGTAGCCCGCGGCAATGGCCAGCGCGGCGCGGATGGCATGGCGCAGCGGCGGCTGGTCCCAGCTCCAGAGCGTGAGGAAGGGGCGCAGCGACCAAGCGGTCGGGCTCACGAAGAGCTGCCAGTTGGCGCGCACCACGGCGAGGTTGGGCTCGGCATCGCCACGCGCCATGGCCGACAGGCGCAGCACCTCGTCGTTGATGTGGCCGATGCGGCTGGCCAGCCCGCGCGCGAGCATGGCCGCCGTGGGGCCGATGTGGCCGCCGCTGCCGCCGTGCATGTCGGCGCTGTCGTCGGCCGAGACGTGGATGGCCGCCAGGCGCGGGCGGCGGTCGGCTACGGCCTCGGGGTGGCGGCCCATCATGAGGGCGTCGGCCAGCGCGATGGTCTCGTCGGCCAGCTCCTCGAGCACGCGGCGCATCTCGATCAGCGCCTCGGCGTGCGCGGGGTGGGCGCGCAGGGTGTCGAGGTCGAGCTCGCTGGCCAGCAGCTGGTCGCGCATCTCGAGCACGATCACCAGCATGGCGGCCAGGCGCTGGCGGCGCGGAGTGCGCGGCGATTCGAGCACGATGTCGCGCGTGGCCTGCAACTGGTCGGCCAGCGCGGCCTGTTCGCGCAGCAGCTGGCCCAGCAAGGGCGCGGGGGTGTCGCGCACGTCGCGGGTCTCGTCCTGCGGCAGGAACTGGCTGGCCTCGGTGCGCATCAGCGCGGCCAGCGAATACAGCACGTCGGCCACCGACTGGGTGCGAAAGCGCCCGTTGAGCGCGAGGTTGGCAAGCGTGGCCCAGATCACGTACAGGCCCGCGCCCAGGCCGAAGTGCCAGGTGCGCTGAAGCACGTCGGCCAGGTCGGCGGGGGGCGGCGTGGCCATGGAGAAGACCATCGAGAACATCACCGCAATGGCGATCGGGATGCCCCGTTTGCCCCACGCCATGGCGAGGAAGGCCATGAAGGTGGCGGGCACCAGCAGCAGCCCGAGCCGGATGGGGGCGCTGTGCAGCATCTGCACCGCGAAGAAGAGCGGCAGCCCGATGAGCGGCGCCGGCAGCATCTGCAGGAACTTGCCGCGGCGCGGGCCCGGCAAGTCGGGCGGCGCGGTGACGATCACGCCGGTGGCGGCCGCAGAGGCCGCGATGGTGCCGAGCCAGAAGTGGATGCCGCCCGAGATGAACAGCAGGCCCAGCGCGACGGTGAGCCCGCTCGCGACGTAGTGGCTCAGCGCGATGCGCAGAGCGGCACGAACGCGGGGCGCGGCGTGGGGCCCCAGCATCGTCACTTGGCGGGCGTGTCGCCCTCGGAGGGGCCACCGGCGGCGGGTGCGTCGCGGCGGATGCGCGTGAGCTTGCGGGGCGCGGGTGCGGCGGCGGGGGCCGGGGCGGCGCCCTCGGCAGCTTCATCCGCGAAGTCGACCACGGTGCTGCGGGCGTACAGGTCGACCGAGGCGTCGGCGGCATTCGACTTGGTCGAGGCGGACACGGCGCGCACGCGGTCGCTGGCGCGCAGCTTGTCGTCCACGTTGGCGAACTTGGAGTACTTGGCGAGCAGCGGCACCAGCTGGCCGTAGATGCGCGGGGCGCCGGCCAGGCATTCGCGCTGCTCGAGGAACTCGGGCTCGCCCGTGAAGTTGCCGATCAGGCCGCCGGCCTCGGTGACCAGCAGCGAGCCCGCGGCCACGTCCCAGGGGTTCAGGCCGGTCTCGAAGAAGGCATCGGTGAAGCCGGCCGCCACGTAGGCGAGGTCGAGCGCGGCGGCGCCGGGGCGGCGCAGGCCGGCGGCGCGGGGCATCATGTCCGCCATGATGGCCAGGTACTGCTTGAAGTTGTCGCCGGTGCGGAACGGGAAGCCGGTGGAGATCAGGCACTCGTTGAGGCGGGTGCGCTTGGAGACGCGGATGCGCCGCTCGTTCATGTAGGCGCCGCGGCCCTTGGTGGCGGTGAACAGGTCGTTGCGGGTGGGGTCGTACACCACGGCCTGCTCGATCTTGCCGCGCACCGACAGCGCGATGGACACGCAGTACACCGGGAAGCCGTGGATGAAATTGGTGGTGCCGTCGAGCGGATCGATGATCCAGACGTAGTCGGAGTCCTTGGCGCCGTGTTCGGTGCCCGATTCTTCGGCCAGGATGCCGTGCCCCGGGTACGCGCCAAGCAGCGTCTCGATGATCGCTTTTTCGCTGGCGTGATCGACTTCGGTGACGAAGTCGTTGACCTGCTTCTGGGAGATGCGCACGGCCTCGACGTCGAGGGCGGCGCGGTTGATGATCGCGCCGGCGGCGCGTGCGGCCTTGACGGCCACGTTGAGCATGGGATGCAGGTTGGGGGACGACATTGGATTGTGGGAAGAACGGTGGGGAGGCCCCCGGAGGCGGCCCGGCGATGCGGGCGGCGAGAATCGGGGGATTTTACCGGCTTCGCCGTTTCGTGTCTCCAAATCCGCCATGCGCACCCGTTTCATCCTGATCCAGACCAGCCACGCCGGCAATGTGGGCGCCGCCGCCCGCGCCATGAAAACCATGGGTTTTTCCGACCTCGTGCTGGTGGCGCCGCGCTGGGCCAACGTGCTGCGGCGCGAGGAAACCATCCAGCGCGCGAGCGGCGCGCTCGACGTGCTGACCAACGCCCGCATCGTCGAAACGCTGGACGAAGCCCTGGACGGCGTCACCCACCTGTGCGCCACGGCCATGATCCCGCGCGACTTCGGCCCGCCCACGCGCACGCCCCGGGAGCACCTGGAACCGCTGGCCAAACAGGGCGACCAGCACGTGGCCTTCCTGTTCGGCTCTGAGCGATTCGGCATGCGCAACGAGGACGTCTACCGCTGCAACGTGGCCCTGAGCATCCCGACCGATCCGAAGTTCGGCTCGCTCAACCTGGGCGCGGCGATCCAGGTGGTGGCCTACGAGTGGCGGCTCGCGCTCGGCGGCTACGAGGTGCGCGAAGCCATCAACCCCGTGCAGGCGGCCGATGCGCAGGCGGTGGCCGGCATGCTCGACCACTGGGAGCGCTCGCTCGTGGAGATCGGTTTTCTCGACCCCGAGGCGCCCAAGAAGCTGATGCCGCGGCTGCAGCAGCTCTTCAACCGCGCCCAGCCCACGCCGGAGGAAATCCACATCCTGCGTGGCATCGCCAAGGCCATGGCCGACGCCGCCAAGGCACCAAGGCAGGCAAAGGCTCCTGAATAAATAAACCCCATCGGCCCTACGCCAAGACCCCCGGCCTTAGACTGCCTCGCCCCTATCGATATAACGACAACAGACAGAAGGCAGCGATGTTCTCTCGACTGCGCGCCGACATCCGGTGCATCCTCGAACGCGACCCGGCCGCCCGCAGCGCCTGGGAAGTGATCACGGTCTACCCCGGTTTCCATGCCGTGGTGCTGCATCGCTGGGCGCACGCCTGTTGGACGCATGGCTTCAAGTGGCCCGCGCGCTTCATCGCGCACTGGGCGCGCTGGCTCACCGGCATCGAGATTCACCCGGCCGCCAAGCTCGGCGACCGTGTGTTCTTCGACCACGCCATGGGCGTGGTGGTCGGCGAGACGGCCGAGATCGGCGACGGCTGCACCATCTACCAGGGCGTGACACTCGGGGGCACCTCGCTCTACAAGGGCGCCAAGCGGCACCCGACGCTGGGGCGTGATGTGGTGGTGAGCGCGGGGGCCAAGGTGCTGGGCGGCTTCGTCGTGGGCGATGGCGCCAAGATCGGCAGCAACGCGGTGGTCATCAAGCCGGTGCCGGCGGGGGCGACCGCGGTCGGCATTCCCGCACGAATCATTCCGTCGAAGACCGGCGAAAGCGCGGATGTGGCCGCACCGCAGAAGTTTTCCGCCTACGGCATCACGCAGGAAGACGACCCGCTGAGCCAGGCGCTGCGCGGGCTGATCGACAGCGCGTCGAGCCAGGAGCACCAGATCGCGCTGCTGTGGCAGGCCATCGAGAAGCTGTCGGCGCAGCCGGGCACCAAGGATTGCGTGCCGGGCGATGCGGCGCGCGACGAGAACTTCGAGGCGGAGAAGCTCACGCAGCTGGTGGGCAAGTAAGAAGACGCCCGACGCCCGATCAGCCGCCGCGCTTGGCCGGCGCGTGCAGCGCCCCGTGCACATGGCCTGCGTGCTGGCCGAAGGTCTCGGGCGCGAGGGCGGCGGTGTCCAGTTCCTGCAGGATGCCGCAGGCGTTGGCCGATTCGGGGCCGCAGCATTGCTGGCGCAGCGCCTTCAGTTGCTTCTCCAGCATCTTGAGTTCGGCGATGCGCGTGGCCACGTGGCCGATGTGGTCGTCCAGCAACTGGTTGACCTCGCCGCAGTCGTCCTGCGGCGCGTCGCGGAATTTCAGCAGGCTGCGGATCTCGTCGAGCGTCATGTCGAGCGAGCGGCAGCGGCGGATGAAGCCCAGGCGCTGGGCATGGTCTTCGTCGTAGATGCGGTAGTTGCCATCGGTGCGCGCGGGCTCGGGCAGCAGTTGCTCGCGCTCGTAGTACCGGATGGTTTCGACCGGCGTGTTCGCGACCTTGGCCAGTTCTCCGATTTTCATGATGCGGCAAATGAACGAGTGGGAATGAGCGTTTGACTCTACACCTGCTTCAGGGTTTCCAATCGATGCCATGACGAACCAGAACGCCCTGAAGCCTGTGACGCCGGCCCTTCATCCGCACGACCACGATCATGGTCACGACCACGCGCCCGGGCATGCGCATTCCCCTGCCGCAACAACATCCTGCTGCGGCAATCCGGTCTGCGGCTCGTCGCCCGCCATCGATGTGGCCGATATTCCCAAGGGCGCCTTGCTCTTTCGCATTCCCACGATGGATTGCGCTGTCGAGGAATCCGAGATCCGCCGCGCGCTCGAACCGGTCGCGGGGGTCAAGGGCCTGCGCTTCCGGCTTGGCGAACGCACCCTGGCCATCACCACCGACGACGGCGTGCTGCCCCAGGCGCTCGCCGCTATCCGCAAGGCCGGCTTCAAGCCCGAGCCGCTGAACGCAGAGGGTGCCGTTGCAGCCGCGCCCGCGAAGATCGCCGGCATGAGCATCGGGCTTGCACGCCTGGTGGCTGCACTGCTGCTGGCCATCGCGGCCGAATCGATCTCGTTCATGGGGCTCGAAAGCAAGGGCTTCGTGGCGGCCGAGATGGTGCTGGCGTTGAGCGCCATCGGCCTCGCCGGCCTCGACACCTACAGGAAGGGCTTTGCCGCATTGGTGCGCGGGCGCCTGAACATCAACGCGCTGATGGCCGTGGCCGTCACCGGCGCTTTCATCATCGGCCAGTGGCCCGAAGCCGCGATGGTGATGGCGCTCTATGCCATTGCAGAACTGATCGAAGCGCGCGCCGTGGACCGCGCGCGCAACGCCATCCAGAGCCTGCTGGCGCTTGCCCCCGAGCAGGCCGAGGTGAAGCAGGCCGACGGCAGCTGGCGCACCGTGATGGCCAGCGAGGTGGCGCTGGATGCCATCGCGCGCATCCGCCCCGGCGAGCGCGTGCCGCTGGACGGTGTCGTCACCGAAGGCACGAGCGCCATCGACCAGGCGCCGGTCACGGGGGAGAGCATTCCGGTCGACAAGACCGTCGGCGACCAGGTGTTCGCCGGCACCATCAACCAGACCGCCGGGCTGGAGTTCCGCGTGACGGCGGTGGCGGCCAACACCACCTTGGCGCGCATCATCCACGCGGTCGAGGAGGCGCAGGGTTCGCGCGCGCCGACGCAGCGCTTCGTCGACAGGTTCGCCGCTATCTACACGCCCACCGTCTTCGTGCTGGCGCTGGCCGTCGCGGTGCTCACGCCGCTGTTCATGGACTGGACGTGGCTACAGGCCATCTACAAGGCGCTGGTGCTGCTGGTCATCGCCTGCCCATGCGCATTGGTGATCTCGACGCCCGTCACCGTGGTGAGCGCGCTGGCCGCGGCCGCGCGGCGCGGCATTCTCATCAAGGGCGGCACGTACCTCGAAGAGGCGCGCAAGCTCAAGGCGGTTGCGCTCGACAAGACCGGCACCGTCACCGAAGGCAAGCCGAAGCTGGTCGACGCGATGCTGGTCGACACCTCGGGCAACGAGGCCACGGTGTTCGCCATTGCCGCCAGCATCGCGGGCCGTTCGGACCACCCGGTGTCGAAGGCCATCGCCGAAGGCCTGAAGAGGCCGCGGGACGAAGTCGGCGACTTCACCGCGCTGCCCGGCCGCGGCGTGCAGGCCACGCACGCGGGGCAGGCCTACGTGCTCGGCAACCACCGCCTGATCGAGGAGCAAGGCCTGTGCACGCCGTCGCTCGAAGCCGAATTGAAGCGCCATGAAGAGGCGGGCCGCACCGTCACGCTGCTGGCATCGGACAAGGCCGTGCTCGCGCTGTTCGCCGTGGCCGACACCATCAAGGAATCGTCGCAGGCTGCGGTGGCGGAACTGCGTGCGCTCGGCGTCGTGCCCGTGATGCTCACCGGCGACAACGCAGCCACCGCGAAGGCCATCGGCGCCCATGCCGGCATCGAGGACGTGCGCGGCAACCTGCTGCCCGAGGAGAAGCTCGACGCCGTCAAGGCCATGCAGCAGCGCTATGGCGCCGCCGCGATGACCGGCGACGGCATCAACGACGCCCCCGCGCTCGCGCAGGCCGACATCGGCTTCGCGATGGGCGGGGCCGGCACCGACACCGCGATGGAAGCGGCCGACGTGGTCATCATGAACGACGACCTGCGCCGCATCCCCGAGACCATCCGCCTGTCGCGCCGTGCGCACTCAGTGCTGTGGCAGAACATCACGCTGGCGCTGGGCATCAAGGCCGTGTTCTTCGTGCTCGCGGTGTTCGGCAGCGCGACCATGTGGATGGCGGTATTTGCCGACATGGGGGCGAGCCTGCTGGTGGTGGCGAACGGGCTGCGTCTGATGCGCGCGAAAAAGTAGAAGCCACGGCTGCACTTCACCAGCGCGCAGCCCACGCCTCCAGCGGCACCCGCGCCGCATTGCACACATAGCTCACGGAGTGATACCACCCCGCGAGCATCATCAGCTCGATCAGCTGCGCATGGCTCCAGTGCGCACCCAGGGCCTCCCACAGTGCATCGTCCACATTGCTCGTGTCGTGCAACTGATCGACCATCGACACCAGAAGCCGGTCGCGCGGTGCGAGCAATGAAAGGTCGCCATCGGCCGATGCCATCACGCGCCGGTCGGTTTCGCTGAAGCCGGTCGCGTCTGCGAAACCGGCCCAGTGCACGCCCCATTCGTATTCGGCACCGCAGCGGGCGCAGACCCGCAGGATGACGATCTCGCGTTCGCGCAAGCCGATGGCCGCCTTGCGACCCAGCAGGTAGCGGCCCAGGTCGAGCGTGCGTTCGGCCAGCGCAGGGTTCACGGCCATCACGCGGAACAGCGCGAGGATTTCGGGCGCCTGTGGCGGCGTCATGCGAGTGAGCAGTTCGCCGATGGGTTCGGGGTAGGGCGCTTCGAGCGGGGGAATCCTCGGCGTGGGGTTCGCGGCTGTGTCGGCCATGGACGGGTTCCTTCAATGCAATGGTGGAAATCGCTACGAAAAGCGTAGCGATTCGCCGCAGTCTATCGCTACGAAATGCGTAGCGCAAGCGCGTACACTCGACGAACGACCGATCAACCGAAGGACCCGGCATGGAAGACGCACAACCCACGGCATCGCGCCGGCCCATCATGCGGCTGCTGGAGCAGCTCGGCCGCAAGGGCACGCTGCGCATCCTGTGGGAGCTGCGCGACGGCCTGCCGCAGAGCTTCAGGGCGCTGCGCACCAGCACGGACGACATGTCGCCCTCGGTGCTGAACGACCGGCTCAAGGAGCTGCGCGCAGTCCGCGTGGTCGAGCTTGCCGACGCGGGCTATGTGCTCACCGAGTCGGGCGGCGAACTCGTCAAGCGCCTCACGCCGCTGAACCAATGGGCCAACCGCTGGCTCGACGACATGGCTTCGAACTAACATCCGCCGCATTGCCTTCCGTATTCCTGTTTCCCGATGTCCGTCACTTCGCTCCTGCTGCAACTCATCGTCATCCTGATCACCGCGCGCCTGTGCGGATGGATTCTTCGCCACGTGGGCCAGCCGGGCGTCGTCGGAGAGATGGCGGCGGGGCTGATGCTCGGGCCGGTCGTGATGGGGGCGCTGTTTCCCTCGCTGCATGCGCAGCTGTTCTCCAAGGAGTCGCTGCAGGGGCTCTCGTCGCTCTCGACGCTGGGGCTGGTGCTGTTCATGTTCGTGGTCGGCCTGGAGCTGCGGGCGTCGCAGGGCGTGCGTGAGCAGCTGCGCTCGGCGGGCTACGTGGGCGTGCTGAGCGTGGCCGTGCCGATGGCGCTGGGCCTTGCGATCGCGCCGGCGTTGCATCCGGCGCTCGCGCCGGCCGGGGTCGGGTTCTGGCCGTTTGCGCTGTTCATCGCGGCGGCGCTGTCGATCACCGCCTTTCCCGTGATGGCGCGCATCCTGAAAGACCGCGGCATGACGCGCACGCCCTTCGGCCAGCTGTCGCTGGGTGCGGCGGCCGTGGTCGACGTGTTCGCCTGGATCCTGCTGGCCGTCGTGGTCGCGCTGGTCGGCGCGGGCGAGGGCTACCGGGGCCTGCTCAAGACCACGCTGGGCATGGCGGTGGTGTTGCTGGCGCTGTTCTTCGGGCTCAAACCGGCCTTCGCACAGCTGCTGCGCGCCAAGGCGCCCGAGGGCGAGCCCTCGACCACGGTGATGGCGGCGCTGATGATCGGCCTGCTCGCGACGGCGCTGGTCACCGAGTGGCTGCACCTGCATGCGGTGTTCGGCGCCTTCCTGTTCGGCGCCTGCCTGCCGCGCGACGACAGGCTGCTGAAATCGCTCACCGAGCGCATCGAGCCGATCTCAATCGTCGTGCTGATGCCGCTGTTCTTCGCGCTGGCGGGGCTGGGCACCACGGCCAATGCCTTCTCGGGCGCGAGCCTTGGCGCAATGCTGCTGATCGTGGGCGTGGCCACCGTGGGCAAGATCGCAGGCGGCGCGGCCGGCGCACGCATGGCGGGCTACGGCTGGCGCGACAGCCTGGCCACGGGCTCGCTGATGAATGCGCGCGGCCTGATGGAACTCATCGTGATGAAGATCGGCCTCGACGCGGGGCTCATTGGCCCCGAGCTGTTCACGATGCTGCTGGTGATGGCGCTCGTGACCACGGCAATGACGGGGCCGCTGATCAACCTGTTCATCGGCCGCAAGGCGGCAGTCGCGTCGGACGGCGCTCACGCCAAGTCCTGACGGCGGCTCAGCCGTCGCGGCGCACCGTGAAGCCGATGCGCGTCTCGCCGCCCTGGCTCGCCGCGAACACGCGCCCGCCGTGCATGCGCGCGATGGCTTCCACAATGGACAGGCCCAGGCCGTGGTGCCGAGGCGAGCCGTCGCGGGCCGGTGCTGCGCGATAGAAGCGCTCGAACAGGCGAGGCAACGCGGCGGGGTCGATCGGCTCGCCCCGATTGACCACCGTCAAGGTGAACTCGCCGTGGTTCTTCTCGCTTCCGATCTCGATGCGGATCGTCGAAGCAGGCGCCGCAAAACGGATGGCATTGCCCAGCAGGTTGAAGAGGGCGCGCCGGACCAGCGCGGCGTCCACGTCGGCCATGGCGTCGCCCTTCACCTCGGCGCGCAGGCCGGCTTCTTCCAGCATGGCGTCGTAGAAGTCGATCACGTCGCCCGCCTGCGCCGCCAGGCTGGCCACCGCCCGTGTGCGCATCGGCGTGCCGCGTTCGGCCTGCGAGAGAAACAGCATGTCGGTGACGATGCCCGAGAGCCGCCCGATCTCTTCGAGGTTGGACGCGAGCACGGCCTGCAGCTCCTCGTTGCCGCGCGGACGCGTGAGCGCGAGTTCGGTGGTGCCGATCAGGTTGGCGAGCGGCGTGCGCAACTCGTGCGCCACGTCGGCATTGAAGGATTCGAGCTGCACGTAGGCGCGCTGCACCCGCAGCAGCAGCGCGTTGAACTGGGTGATCCAGGGCCGCAGTTCTTCCGCGAAATCTGCTGCGTCGATGGGCTGGTTGGCCTTGTCGGGCGCCATCGCGGCGGTGCGCTGGGTCAGCGCCTCGAGTGGGCGCAGGCCGCGCCGCACCAGCCACATGCCGGTGAGCGAGACCAGCGCCGTGCCCAGCACCACGGCGCCCAGCAGCGTCCACGCCAGGCGCCGCAGCAGTTGCGCTTCCTGCGCCGTGTTCACGCCGATGCGCGCCGACAGCTGCGTGGTGGCGCCGCCTTGTGTCCAGGGCACTTCCACGTCGCGCAGCATCCAGCGGCCTCCGGCCAGGGGCCTGGACTGATAGAGCGGCTTGCCCTCGTGCGAGATCGACAGCGTCACGTCGTCATGCATCGAGAAGAAGTCGTCGAGCTTGTGTTGCAGGAAGGCGAGATCGCCGCCTTTGTCGGCTTCCTGCATCAGGTGCTGCACCAGCACGGCCTTGTGTTCGAGTTCTTCTTCCTGCTTCTGCCTGAAGTTCCAGGCCGTGACGAGGTAGATGGCGAAGCAGATCCCGCTCAGCCCCAGCAGCGTCTGTGCCGCGAACCAGAGCGACAGCCGGCTCTGCAGCGATTGCGGCCGGGGACTCATCGGGAAAATGCCGCCCCGCGAAGCGGGCAAGCCCCTGGGGGAGGGCTCATGCCCAGGACCGGTCTTCCAGCACGTAGCCCATGCCGCGCACCGTGTGCAGCAGCTTCGCTTCGAACGGATCGTCGAGCTTGCTGCGCAGGCGCCGGATGGCCACTTCCACCACGTTGGTGTCGCTGTCGAAGTTCATGTCCCACACCTGCTCGGCGAGCGCGGTGCGCGACAGGATCTGGCCGCGTCGGCGCAGCAGCACCAGCAGAAGCGTGAACTCCTTGGCCGTGAGGTCGAGCCGCGTGCGGTTGCGCGTGCACTTGCGGCTGACGAGATCGACCTCCAGGTCGGCCAGCCGCAGCACGGTGGATTCCTGCTGCTTGCCGCGGCGCAGCAGCGCCTGCACGCGCGCCAGCAGTTCGGAGAAGGAGAAGGGCTTGACGAGGTAGTCGTCCGCGCCCTGCTGCAGCCCCTGCACGCGGTCCTCGACCTTGTCGCGCGCCGTCAGCACCAGTACGGGCACGTTCTTCGTGCGGCGGATGGCCTGCAGCACGGCAAAGCCGTCGATGCCGGGCAGCATCACGTCGAGCAGGATGAGGGCGTAGTCGCCCTCGGTGGCGAGGTACCTCCCCTCGATGCCGTCGCGAGCGATATCCACGACGTAGCCGTTCTCCTCGAGTCCCTTTTTCAGGTAGTCGCCCAGTTTGGGTTCGTCTTCTATGACAAGGATTCGCATTCACGCATGGTATCGAAGCGCTTTCGATACGGGGATTACGATTTGGTAATCCTATCGACGGATAAAGCCTTCACCCGGCGTCATACATTGCGCCGGGCCCGCAGGCCGCAAGGCCTTTGCCAGAGCCTGCCGCGCGCCGCCGATATACTTTTTGCTCCCATGCGCCGCTGGCTTCTCATCTTCCTGCTCGTCCTGTTGCCGTTCCAGTTCAGCTGGGCGTCGGCATCGGCGTACTGCCAGCATGAGCGCGACACGCAGCCCGAGCACTGGGGCCATCACGAAAGCGAAACCCGCGGCACCGACCGCAGCCACAGCGGGGAGGGCGCGCAGAAGAATTCCAGCACCCAGCCGAATGCCGTGGTCGGCGACTGCGCGGTCTGCCATTCCGGCAGCGTGCAGCATGCAGAAGCTTCGGCGGAGCCGGTGAAGGCCGTGGCGCGCGTGGCCCCGGCCCTGCGCGCGACGTCCGCCGAGCGCTTCGCCTCGCACATCTCCGACGTTCCGGTCCGTCCCGACCGGTCTCTCGCCCTTTGATTCGGCGAGAGAACACCCCCCTTTTCTGATTTCCACCATCAGCTGAGCTCTCGCCGAATTCGTCCGTCCGTTGTTTCGCAACCCAGGAGAATTCGATGCGCACGCTCTTCGTGCCGCTGGCCGCGTTGGCCATGGCGGCGCCCCCGGCTTTTTCACAGGTCACAACGACCGCTGCCGGCTCCCCGTATTCACAGCAATCCGGCGCGGCGGCCCGTACGCTGGAGCCCTCAGGCCCGCTGACGCTGGGCAACGCCGTTGCGATGGCGTTGCAGGCCAACCCCGGCCTGTCTGCGGCATCCCGCGAGCAGGACGCCACCGAGGCCGCCGTCGTCCAGGCCGGCGCCTGGCCCAATCCCACGCTCGACGCGCAGGTGGAAGACCTGCGCCGCGACAACCGCACCACCACGCTGCAGCTGAGCCAGTCGCTCGAACTGGGCGGCAAGCGCGCCGCCCGCGTGACGGCGGCCGAGCGCGCGAGAGACCAGGCCGTCTCGGCGCTGGCCGGCCGTCGCGCCGAGATCCGCGCGGCGACGGTCACCGCCTTCTTCGACGTGCTGACCTCGCAGGAGCGCCTGCGGCTTGCGCAGGATTCCGCCGGACTCGCGCAGACGGTCACCCGCGCGGCGGCCAACCGCGTGGCAGCCGGCAAGGTCTCGCCGCTGGAAGAAACCAGGGCGCGCGTGGCCGAGGCCGGCATCCGCGTCGAGCTGCTGCAGGCAGAGGGCGCGCTGCGCTCGGCGCGCCAGCAGCTGGCCGCGCTGTGGGGCAATCCGAGCCCGCGCTTCACGCAGGTGGAGGGCGCGATCGACCAACTGCCGGCGATGGTGCCGGCGCAGGAAGTGGAAAGCCGCCTGGGTGCCGCGCCCGTGGTGCGGCAGGCGCGGCTCGAAGTCGAGCGGCGCAAGGCGCTGTCCGAGTTGGAGCAGGCCAGGCGCATTCCCGACCTGACTGTGTCGCTCGGCGCCAAGCGCGTGCCGTCCTCCGAGGGCGAGACCGGCGGCAGCCGCCGCAACCAGGTGGTCGTGGGCCTGTCGGTTCCGTTGCCGATCTTCGACACCAACCGCGGCAACGTCGCCGAGGCCCTGAGCCGCGAAGAGAAGGCCCGCGACGACCTCGCCGCCGCCGAGCTGCAGCTGGGCACAGACGTCACACAGGCTTCGGAGCGGCTGCGCTCCGCGCGCGCCACCGCGCAGACGCTGAAGCGCGATGCGCTGCCCGGCGCCGAAGCCGCCTACAGGGCCGCGACCAAGGGCTTCGAGCTCGGCAAGTTCAGCTTTCTTGAAGCGCTCGATGCGCAGCGCACGCTGTTCCAGGTGCGTGCGCAGTACCTGCTCGCACTGGCCGACGCGCACCGCGCGGCCGGCGACCTCGACCGGCTGCTCGGCAACGAAGCCAGCGACTTCTCTCCCGCGACGGCGCCCATTGCGCGCTGACAGGCAAGGAATTCCAAAGATCATGAACACCGAAGAACGCAAACCTTTCGCTGAAAAAAGCGGGGGCAGGAAGCAGTGGATCGCCATCGCGGTCGTCGTGGTGCTGGGCCTTGGCGCGGGCGCGATGATTCTGCGCACCGCACCCACCAAGCCCGAAGCAGCGGGCCATTCGGAGGCCGCGGGGCACGGCGACGGCGAGCACCATGAAGAAGAAGGCCACAAGGAAGCCGAGGCGCAGGGCAAGGACCACGATCACAGCCATGGCGAAGCCTCGGGCCATACCGACAAGGAGCACCACGAAGAGGGCAAGCGGGAAGCCAGCCACGAGCCCGCCGGCCACAAGGAAGACGAAGAGAAGATCGCCTTCACGGACGAGCAGATCAAGGCGGCCGACGTGAGCATCGAGAGCGCCGGCCCCGCGCGCATCAAGACGTCGCTGCAGCTGCCCGGCGAGATCAAGTTCAACGAGGACCGCACTGCCCACGTGGTGCCGCGCGTGGCGGGCGTGGTCGACAGTGTGTCGGCCAACCTGGGGCAGGAAGTGAAGCGTGGCCAGGTGCTCGCGGTGCTGTCGAGCCCGGGGCTTTCGGAGCAGCGCAGCGAACTGCAGTCGGCGCAGCGCCGGCTGCAGCTGGCCCGCACCACCTACGAGCGCGAGAAGAAGCTGTGGGAAGAAAAGATCTCGCCGCAGCAGGACTACCTGCAAGCTCAGCAGGCGATGCAGGAGGCGCAGATCGCAGTGGCCAACGCCAACCAGAAGCTGCTGGCGCTCGGCGCCACGCCCGGCTCGTCGGCGCTGGGCCGCTACGAACTGCGCGCGCCCTTCGACGGCATGGTGGTCGAGAAGCACATCTCGCTCGGCGAATCGGTGGGAGAAGCCGTCAACGTCTTCACCATCTCCGACCTGTCGACCGTGTGGGCCGAGATCAGCGTGGCCGCCAACAACCTGAACCTGGTGCGCATCGGCGAGCGTGTGACCATCCGCTCGACCTCGTTCGACCAGACGGCCAGTGGCACGGTCTCGTACGTGGGCTCGCTGATCGGCGCGCAGACGCGCACGGCCACCGCGCGCGTCACGCTCACCAATCCGCAGCACATCTGGCGCCCGGGCCTGTTCGTGAATGTCGAGCTCGTGGCCTCCGAGACGAATGCGCCCGTGACCGTCTCGGCCGAGGCAGTGCAGACGGTGGAGGACAAGCCGACCGTGTTCCTCAGGGTGCCCGGCGGCTTCGTGCCGCAGCACGTGCAGATTGGGCGCAGCGATGGCAAGCGTATCGAGATCGCGAGCGGACTGAAGCCCGGTGCGGCCTATGCCGCCAGCGGCAGCTTCGTCGTGAAGTCGCAGCAGGGCAAGAGCTCGGCCACGCACACCCACTGAGGACGCCTGCATGTTCGAACGCATCATTCGCTTTTCCATCGAACAACGCTGGCTGATCCTGCTCGCCGTGCTCGGTATGGCCGCACTCGGCATCTTCAGCTACCAGAAGCTGCCCATCGATGCGGTGCCCGACATCACCAACGTGCAGGTGCAGATCAACACCGCCGCACCCGGCTATTCGCCGCTGGAGACCGAGCAGCGTGTGACCTACCCGATCGAGACGGTCATGGCCGGGCTGCCGGGCTTGCAGCAGACCCGTTCGCTGTCGCGCTACGGCCTGTCGCAGGTGACGGTGATCTTCAAGGACGGCATCGACATCTACTTCGCGCGGCAGCTCGTCAACGAGCGCATCCAGTCTGCGCGGGAAAGCATGCCGAGCGGCATTTCGCCGGTGATCGGGCCGATCTCGACCGGCCTCGGCGAGATCTACCTCTGGACCGTCGAGGCACAGGAGGGCGCGAAGAAAGCCGACGGCAAGCCGTACTCGCCCACCGACCTGCGCGAGATCCAGGACTGGATCATCAAGCCGCAGTTGCGCAACGTGGCGGGCGTGACCGAGATCAACTCCATCGGCGGCTACGCCAAGGAGTTCGACATCGCGCCCGACCCCGCCAAGCTGCTGGCGCACGGCCTGACGATGACCGACGTCGTCACCGCGCTGGAGCGCAACAACGCCAACGTGGGCGCGGGCTACATCGAGAAGCGCGGCGAGCAGTACCTCATTCGCGCGCCGGGACAGGTGAAGTCGGTGGAAGACATCGGCAACGTGATCCTCGGCAACGCGGGCGGCATTCCGCTGCGCGTGCGGGACGTGGCCGAGGTCGGCATCGGCAAGGAACTGCGCACGGGTGCCGCCACCGACAACGGCCGCGAAGTGGTGCTCGGCACCGTGTTCATGCTGATCGGCGAGAACAGCCGCACCGTGTCGCAGGCCGTCGATAAAAAGATGCGGGAGATCAACCGCACGCTGCCCGCCGGCGTGAAGGCGGTGACGGTGTACGACCGCACGGTGCTGGTCGACAAGGCCATCGCCACGGTGAAGAAGAACCTGTTCGAGGGCGCGGTGCTGGTCATCGCGATCCTGTTCCTGTTCCTCGGCAACATCCGCGCGGCGCTGATCACTGCGCTGGTGATTCCGCTGTCGATGCTTTTCACCTTCACCGGCATGGTGAACCAGAAGGTCAGCGCCAACCTCATGAGCCTGGGCGCGCTGGACTTCGGCATCATCATCGACGGCGCGGTGGTGATCGTGGAGAACTGCGTGCGGCGGCTGGCCCATGCACAGGCGCACAAGGGGCGGCCGCTGACGCGCAGCGAGCGCTTTCATGAAGTGTTCGCGGCCTCGCAGGAGGCGAGGCGGCCGCTGCTGTTCGGCCAGCTGATCATCATGATCGTGTACCTGCCGATCTTTGCGCTCACGGGGGTCGAGGGAAAGCTGTTCCACCCGATGGCCTTCACCGTGGTGATTGCGCTGCTGGGCGCGATGATCCTGTCGATCACCTTCATCCCCGCGGCCGTGGCGCTGTTCATCGGCAACAAGGTCAGCGAGAAGGAGAACCGCCTGATGGTGTGGGCCAAGCGCGGCTACGAGCCGCTGCTTGCGCGCGTCATGTCGGCCAAGCCGCTGGTCATCACGCTGGCCGCGGTGGCGGTGGTGCTGTCGGGCCTGCTGGCGACGCGCCTGGGCACCGAGTTCGTGCCGAGCCTGAGCGAGGGAGATTTCGCGATCCAGGCGCTGCGCATTCCGGGCACGAGCCTCACGCAGTCGGTCGAGATGCAGAAGCAGCTCGAACGCACGCTGAAGGCGAAGTTTCCGGAGATCGAGCGCGTGTTCGCGCGCACGGGCACGGCCGAGATTGCATCGGACCCGATGCCACCGAACATCTCCGACGGCTACATCATGCTCAAGCCCGAGAGCGAGTGGCCCAAGCCGAAGCGCACGCGGGAAGAACTGCTGGCCGCCGTGCAGGAAGAGGTGGAGAAGCTGCCGGGCAACAACTACGAGTTTTCGCAGCCGATCCAGCTGCGCTTCAACGAGCTGATCTCAGGCGTGCGCAGCGACGTGGCCGTGAAGATCTTCGGCGACGACATGGACGTGCTGAACAAGACGGCGGCCGAGGTGTCGGGCACGTTGGGCAAGATCGCCGGCGCGGCCGAAGTGAAGGTCGAGCAGACCACCGGCCTGCCGATGCTCACGGTGAACATCGACCGCAACAAGACCGCGCGCTACGGCCTCAATGTGGGCGACGTGCAGGACGCGATCTCGGCCGCGGTCGGCGGGCGCGAGGCGGGCACGCTGTTCGACGGCGACCGACGCTTCGACATCATCGTGCGGCTGCCCGAGAACCTGCGCACCGACCTCGAGGCCATCAAGCGCCTGCCCGTTGCCTTGCCGAAGGGAGCAGGCGCGGGCGCCGAAGGCATGCGCACCAGCTTCATCCCGCTGGGCGAGGTGGCCACGCTCGACATTGCACCCGGCCCCAACCAGGTGAGCCGCGAGGACGGCAAGCGCCGCATCGTGGTGAGTGCCAACGTGCGCGGCCGCGACCTCGGCTCCTTCGTGGCCGAAGCCGAGGAGGCGATGGGCAAGGTGAAGATCCCTGCCGGCTACTGGACCGTGTGGGGCGGTCAGTACGAGAACCTCGCCTCGGCCACCGAACGGCTGCAGGTGGTGGTGCCGGTGTCGCTGCTGCTGGTGTTCACGCTGCTGTTCGCGATGTTCGGCAACCTGAAGGACGGCCTGCTGGTGTTCACCGGCATTCCGTTCGCGCTCACGGGCGGCATCGTGGCGCTGTGGTTGCGCGGCATTCCGCTGTCGATTTCGGCGGCAGTGGGCTTCATCGCGCTGTCGGGCGTGGCGGTGCTCAACGGGCTGGTGATGATCTCGTTCATCCGCAATCTGCGTGAAGGCGGGCTGCCGCTGGACGCCGCGATCCGCGAGGGCGCGCTCACGCGGCTGCGGCCGGTGCTGATGACGGCGCTGGTCGCCTCGCTGGGTTTCGTGCCGATGGCCATCGCCACCGGCACCGGCGCCGAGGTGCAGCGGCCGCTGGCGACGGTGGTGATCGGCGGCATCCTGTCGTCGACCGCGCTGACGCTGCTGGTGCTTCCGCTGCTCTACCGCATCGCGCACCGGCGCGACGAGGAGGAACAGGAAGAGGAAGCGCAGGATCAGCGACGCGGCGCACCGCTCGGTGCCTAGCCGGAGCCGCACGGGCCGATTTTTCGGGGAGGAGGCGGTCCGGCTGTCACAAACACACGCAGCCGGACGTCTTGCAGGTGGGAGCATCCACGGGGATGCTCTTTTCGTACTCTTCGACCAAGGAATCGACCATGAAGATCGTCATCATCGGAGGCTCCGGCCTCATCGGCTCGAAACTCGCCGCGCGGCTGCGACAGGCCGGCCACGAGGTCGTCGCCGCGTCACCCTCCACCGGCGTCAATGCCCTCACCGGCGAAGGCCTGAAGGAGGCGCTCGCGGGCGCCCGCGTGGTCGTGGACGTCGCGAACTCGCCTTCGTTCGAGGACGAGGCCGTGCGCCACTTCTTCGAGACCTCCGGACGCAACCTGCTCGCGGCCGAGGCGGAGGCCGGCGTGGCGCATCACATCGCGCTGTCGGTGGTCGGCACCAGGCACTTGCTGGACAGCGGCTACTTCCGCGCCAAGCAGCTCCAGGAAGAGCTGATCGAGGCGTCGCCCGTGCCGTACACCATCGTGCAGGCCACGCAGTTCTTCGAGTTCGTGGGCAGCATCGCGGCATCGAGCGTCCAGGACGGCGCGGTGCGGTTGTCGAACGCGCGCATCCAGCCGATGGCGGCGGAGGACGTGGCGGCGGCGCTGGCCGAGGTCGTGACCGAGCCGCCGGCGCAGGGCCGTATCGAGATCGCCGGGCCCGAGGCCATGCCGCTCGACGAACTGGTGCGCCGCTTTTTCGCGGCGAACGGCGATGCCCGGCCGGTCGTGACCGATCCCGGATCGCGCTACTTCGGCGTGCGGCTCGACGACGGTTCGCTGACGCCCGGCGCCAACCCGCGCCTGGGGGCGACCCGCTTCGAAGACTGGCTCGCGCAGCACGCGAAGGCCTGAGAAGGGGCGGGCGCTTTCAAGGGCGGGTCAGCGTGCGCGAACGGCCGACTTCGGCCTGAACGCCTTGCAGACCGAATCGTCCGTCTCGAGGTACGGCCCGCCGATCAGGTCGATGCAGTAGGGCACCGCTGCAAAGATGCCGGGTACGACCTGCACGCCTTCGGTGTCCTTGAGCCCTTCGAGCGTCTCCGCGATCGACTTCGGCTGCCCCGGCAGGTTGATGATCAGGCTCTTGCCACGGATCACCGCCACCTGGCGCGACAGGATCGCGGTCGGCACGAAGCGCAGGCTGATCTGGCGCATCTGCTCGCCGAAGCCGGGCATTTCCTTGTGGGCCACGGCCAGCGTGGCCTCTGGGGTCACGTCGCGCAGGGCGGGGCCGGTGCCGCCGGTGGTCAGCACCAGCGAGCAGCCGGCGTCGACCAGTTCGATCAGCGTCGCGCTGATGCGGTCGGCCTCGTCGGGAATCAGTCGTGGCTCGAATTCGATGGGGTTCTTCAATGCCCGGCCGAGCCACTCCTTCAGCGCAGGCAGGCCCTTGTCTTCGTAGGTGCCGCTGGAGGCGCGGTCGCTGACCGAGACGATGCCGATGCGAACAGAGTCAGGTGCGCTCATGGTGTTGCTCCTTCCCCTTCCGGGGGAAGGTTGGGATGGGGGCAGGCAGAGCGCTCGATGGATACGCCGCTTGCCCCCACCCCGGCCCTCCCCCGGGAGGGGAGGGAGAAAAGCAAGGGGCTCATGCGTCGTCTTCCCGGTCTTGCGCGGCGGCAGCCGCCGCATAGTCCGCGCCTCCGTGCACTGCCAGTTGCGCGCGCACGAGCTGAAAGATTTCGCGATACGCCTTGCCCTGGCGCGGCGCTTCACCGGCCGGGCCGGACTTCATGTCCTTGCGGGCCTGGCGCACCAGGGCGCGCAGCTGTTGCGAGTCGGTGGCGGGATGGGTTTCGATCCAGCCACCCAGGGCGTCGTCGTCGGCAATCAGCCGGTCGCGCCACCGTTCGGCCTCGTGCAGGGCGGCGGTTTCGGCGGCCGGCACGCTGTTCTGTTCGCTCAGGGCGAGCTTCACGGCCTCGAGCACTTCGGGCTCCAGCTTGCGCATGAGCTTGCCGATGAACTGCATCTGGCGGCGCTTGCCCTCGAAATTGGTGATGCGCCTGGCCTCGGCGATGGCGTCGACCAGTTTCTCGTCGAGCTGGAGTGCGTCGAACAGGCCGGCGCGCAGTGTGAGCAGCTCGGCGCCGAGCTTCTGCAGTTCGTCGCTTTCGCGCTTGAGATCGGTGCGGCTGCCTTCGTCGGAGCCCTTGAGCTCGCGCTTGAGCTCAAGGTCGAGTTCGCTGCCCTCGGCGACGAACTGGCCACGGACGAAATAGCCTTTTTTGGGTTTGCGGGACATGAGGTGGATTCTGGGCCGCACCGTGCGGCGTTGCAACGCGTGCAATGCGCAGTGGGAAGCTGGGGGAAAACGGGAAATGGGGGGCGCAAGTATCATAGCCACCACATGACGACATCCTCCTCGCGCGCCGATTCCGGCTTCGCCTACAGCCGCTCCTTCTTCGAAAACCTGGTCGACTCGGCCCTGGCCCACGCCAAGAAGCTCGGCGCCACCGACGCCGGGGCCGAGGCCTCCGAGGGCTGTGGCCTGAGCGTCTCGGTACGCAAGGGCGAGCTGGAAAACGTCGAGCGCAACCGCGACAAGTCGCTGGGCATCACGGTCTACGTGGGCCACCGCCGCGGCAACGCCAGCACCTCCGACTTCTCCGACGCCGCCATCAAGCAGACCGTGCAGGCGGCCTACGACATCGCCCGCTTCACGGCCGAAGACCCCGTCAGCGGCCTGCCGGACGAAGAGGACATCGCCAAGGTGCACCCCGAACTCGACCTGTTCCATCCCTGGGACGTGACGAGCGAGCAGGCCGCCAGGCTGGCGCTGGAATGCGAAGAGGCGGCCCTGACGACCGACAAGCGCATCACCAACAGCGAAGGCGCGGGCGTCTCGGCGCAGCAGAGCCACTTCTTCAGCGCCCACACGCACGGCTTTCGCGGCGGCTATGCCAGCTCGCGGCACTCGATCTCGGTGGCGCCCATCGCCGGCAAGGGCGACGACATGCAGCGCGACGCCTGGTACAGCTCCATGCGCTCGGCCGGCGAACTGGCCAGCCCGCAGGCCGTGGGCCGCTACGCCGCCGAACGGGCGCTGAGCCGCCTGAAGTCGCGCAAGATCAAGACCACCGAATGCCCGGTGCTGTTCGAGTCGCCGCTGGCCGTGGGCCTGCTGGGCGGGCTGGTGCAGGCCGTGAGCGGCGGTGCGCTGTACCGCAAGAGCAGCTTCCTGCTCGACTCGCTAGGCAAGCCGGTGCTGCCGAAGCACGTGGACGTGGCCGAAGACCCGCACGTGATGCGCGGCAAGGGCAGCGCGCCCTTCGACGACGAAGGCGTGACCACGCGGGCGCGCAAGGTGGTCGATGCCGGCCGCCTCGAAGGCTACTTCCTGTCGACCTATTCGGCCCGCAAGCTGGGCATGAAGACCACCGGCAACGCCGGCGGTTCGCACAACCTGACGCTGAGCTCGCGCCTCACGAAGCACGGCGACGACCTCGACGCCATGCTCGCCAAGCTCGGCACCGGCCTGTTCGTGATCGAGCTGATGGGGCAGGGCGTGAACTACGTGACCGGCGATTACTCGCGCGGCGCCAGCGGCTTCTGGGTCGAGAAGGGCCGCATCGCCTTCCCGGTGCAGGAGATCACCATCGCCGGCAACCTGAAGGACATGCTCATGGGCATCGAGGCCATCGGGGCCGATGCCTATACCTTCGGCGCCAAGACCACGGGGTCGGTCCTGGTGAACCGGATGAAGATCGCGGGCAGCTGAGCCCGGGGCGGGCGCCCGCCCGCCGATCACCTCTTCGCCGCGTCTCCCGGTGGCGCGACCAGGTGCTCGAGCATGCGCCGCGCATTGAGCGGCAGGTCTTCCGACGAACGCACGCAGGCCATCAGCGTGCGTTCCGCCCAGGCGTCGGAGAGCGAGGCGCGTGCAATCTTCATCGAACGCGCGCAGCGTTCGGCCGCGGTCTGCGGCACGATGCCGACGCCGATGCCGTACTCCACCATGCGGCACACGGCCTCGAAGTTGCGCACGCGCACCCGGTAGGCCAAGTGCTTGCCGAGTGCGCGCACGTGCTGGGTGATCAGCTGCTGCAGCGCACTGTTCGCGGGCAGGCCCACGAATTCGCTGTCGACCGCGTCGGCCAGCCGCAGGCGCCGGCGTCCGGCCAACGCATGGCCGCGAGGCATCACGAGCACGAGATCGTCGCGGCGAAAGGGATGGCATTCCAGGCCTTCGCTGTCGATGGCGTCCGAGACGATGCCGATGTCGCACAGGCCGCCGCGCAGCGCTTCCACCGTGTCCGGGCTGGCGCGCTCCTCGAGGTCGACCGAGATGCGCGGATGTTCGGCGAGAAAACGGCTCAGCACCTCGGGAAGGTGCTCGGTCAGCGCCGAGGTGCCGCACATGAAGCGCACGTGCCCCTTGAGGCCCTGGCCGTATTCGCCGAGCTCGCCGCGCAGGCGTTCCATCTGCTGCAGAACGACGCGCGCATGGTGCAGCAGCGTGCGGCCGGCCTCGGTGGCGCGCACGCCCTGCGCGTGGCGCGTGAGCAGTGGGCTGCCGAGGGCGTCTTCCATGCCGCGCACGCGCTGGCTCGCGGAGGCCAGCGTCATGTGCGAGCGCCCGGCGCCACCGGTGAGGCTGCCGGCTTCGACGACGTTGAGAAAAAGCCGAAGGTCGGTGAGATCGAATCGCATGGTTCGGCGGAGTGTGCATCAAGAGCCTCAGCCGCAGCCTGAGGCTGGCTCTGCGAACACCGCATTTCCCAGTGCGGCATTGCCCGGCAGACTCGGCCGCGATGATGCATTCGAACAACTTGACGAGCTTCTGGGTTGCCGCAGCGGCCGTGTTCCTGCTGGCCGGGGTGATCAAGGGCGTGATCGGGCTGGGGCTGCCCACGGTGTCTATGGCGCTGCTCGCGCTGTGGATGCCGCCGGTGCAGGCGGCGGCGCTGCTGATCGTGCCGTCGCTGGTCACCAACGTCTGGCAGACCGGGCCGCGCGCGAGCTTCGTGCCGGTGCTCGAGCGCATCGGCGGCATGCAGGCGGGGATCGTCGCCGGCACGCTGGGCGGTGCGTTGTGGCTGGGCGTGCCGTCGGGGGCGTGGGCGACGGTGGCGCTCGGCGTGGCGCTGGTGCTCTATGCGGGCTGGGGGCTGACGGGGCGGCAGCTGCACGTGGCCGAGGGGCAGGCGCGCTGGCTGGGGCCTGTGGCGGGCATCGCCACGGGGGTGGTGACGGCCGTGACCGGCGTGTTCGTGGTGCCGGCCGTGCCGTACCTGCAGGCGCTGGGGTTCCAGCGCGACTCATTGATCCAGGCGATGGGCATTTCGTTCACCACCTCGACCGTGGTTCTAGCCATCGGGCTGGCCGGGAACGGAAGCTATCCGATGTCGGCGGTAGGCGGCTCGATCGCGATGCTGGTGCCGGCCATCGGCGGCATGGTGCTCGGGACCTGGCTGCGGCGGCGGCTTTCGGTGACCGTGTTCCGGCGCTGCTTCCTGGTCGGACTGGCGCTGCTGGGCGTGTACATGGTCACGCGCGCCGCGGGCTGAAAAGCCTCAGGCCGCGAGCAGCAGGGCCGTGCGCACGCGCTCGATTGTCTGGCGGTAGGGCAGGGCGAAGTCGTCGATGGCATCGCCGGGTTCGAGCCAGCTGAACAGGAAGATGAGGCCTTCTTCTTCAGGACTGCCGGTGGCGGTGTGCATGAAGGTCTCGGGCAGCCTGCCCTCGGCGCGCATCAGGAACAGGTGCCACAGCTGCGGATGGCGGTGCGTGTTGCCCTCGACGCCGGCTTCGCATTCGCGGTCGAGCGTGCCGAGCGACTGCAGCGGGCCGGCGTAGTCGATGCCCGATTCTTCGAGCAGCTCGCGGCGCACCGCGATCTCGGGCGACTCGCCGGGCTCGATGGTGCCCTTGGGGAGCTGCATGTTGCCATCCTCGGGATGGCGGAATACCAGCAGCCGGCCCTGCGCGTCGACCAGGCAGGCACAGGCCTTGAGGATCGGGGCGCTGGGGCTGCCGGTGCTCATCAGGCGCCTGTCAGGGCCGCTTTGACGGCGGCGCTGACCTGGCCCATGTCGGCCTTGCCGGCGAGGCGGGTCTTGACCACGCCCATCACCTTGCCCATGTCGCCGGGGCCGCTGGCGCCCAGTTCGGCCACGATGGCCTTCACTGCGGCCACCGTTTCATCGGCGCTCATGCGCTGGGGCAGGTAGACCTCGAGCACCTTGATCTCGGCAGCCTCCTTGTCGGCCAGGTCGATGCGGCCGCCGGTGGTGAAGGCGGCGATCGAGTCCTTGCGCTGCTTGACCATCTTGTCGACGATGGCGACGACCATGGCGTCGTCGAGCTCCACGCGCTCGTCGACTTCCTTCTGCTTCAAGGCTGCGAGCAGCAGGCGGATGGTGGCGAGGCGCTCGGAGTCCTTGGCGCGCATCGCCGTCTTCATGTCTTCGGTGATCTGTTCTTTGAGTGTCATTCGGCAACCTTTCGGAAAAAACAAAAGCCGCGGCAGGTTTCCCTGGCGCGGCTGAGGCAACGGGGCAGTAGCGCCGACTTTCGTCGAGAGCGAACCGCCCGGGGCGTTGCTTAGTACAGCTTCTTGGGCAGCTGCATGCTGCGCACGCGCTTGTAGTGGCGCTTGACCGCGGCGGCCTTCTTGCGCTTGCGCTCGGCGGTCGGCTTTTCGTAGAACTCGCGGGCGCGCAGGTCGGTCAGCAGGCCGAGCTTTTCGATGGTGCGCTTGAAACGGCGCAGTGCGACGTCGAAGGGCTCGTTTTCTTTAACGCGGATGGTGGTCATTGATGAATCGTTGAACTGAAGTTGGCTCGGGGAGATCGAGGCCCAAAGCCGGGGTTCCTCAACTGAAATCTTTGGTGGCCGTTGAGGGGAGGCCAGAAGTTAGCCCGAGATTATAGCGCGCTTGCGCAGGCGTGCGCGCTCGCCCAGGCCCATTGGAAGTTGTATCCGCCCAACCAACCCGTCACATCGACCACTTCGCCGATGAAATACAGGCCCGGCTGCTTCGATTCCATGGTCTGGGACGACAGGTCGCGGGTGTCGACGCCGCCGGCCGTCACCTCGGCCTTCTTGTAGCCTTCGGTGCCGCTGGGGGTGATCTGCCAGCGGGCGATGCGCTCCGACAGGGCGGCCAGCGCCTTGTCGGCGGCCTCGTTGACGGGGCGCTGCAGGGCCGGGTCCTGTCCGACCCAGGCGTCGGCCAGCCGGGAGGGCACCAGCGTGGCCAGTTCGTTGGCGATGCGCTTCTTCGAGCGCAGCTTGGCTTCGCCGAGCGCCTCGGCCACGTTCGTGCCCGGCGCGAAATCGAGCGTCAGCGGGGTGCCGGGCTTCCAGTAGCTCGAAATCTGCAGCACCGCCGGGCCCGACAGGCCCCGATGGGTGAACAGCAGGTCTTCGAGGAATGCCGTCTTTTCCTTCCTGGCACCGGTTTCGATGCGCACCGGCAGCGCGAGCCCGGCCAGTTCGGCATACGGCGCCCAGGCCTCGCCGCCGAAGGTCAGCGGCACCAGCGCCGGCCGGGGCGTGACGAGGCGCAGGCCGAACTGCTCGGCGATGCGGTAGCCGAAGTCGCTGGCGCCGATCTGGGGGATCGACAGGCCGCCGGTGGCAACCACGATCTTCGGCGTTTCGATGGCACCGCGGCTGCTCTCGATTCGATAGCTGCCAGAGCCTGCCAGCGTGATGTTTTCGGCCTTGCACGGCTGCCACCGCTCGACCCCGCCCACCGCGCATTCCGCCAGCAGCAGGTCGACGATCTGCTGCGAGGAGCCGTCGCAGAACAGCTGCCCCTTGTGCTTCTCGTGGAAGGCGATGCCGTGCTTCTGCACCAGTTCGATGAACTGTTGCGGCGCATAGCGCGACAGCGCCGAGCGGCAGAAATTGGGGTTGTCGCCGATGAAGTGGCGCTGCGGCGCGCGCACGTCGAGGTCGCGGTTGGTGAAATTGGCGCGGCCGCCGCCCGAGATGCGGATCTTCTCGCCCACCTTCTCGCTGTGGTCCACCACCAGCACCTTGAGCCCGCGCTGACCTGCGACGCCGGCGCAGAACAGCCCGGCGGCCCCGGCGCCGATCACGACGACGTCGAAGCGGGAAGACTCGGGCGCGCTCAAGGGCCGTCTGCCGCGAGCAGAGGCGGCGGGTTGTATTTCAGGTGGCCCACGTAGCGCAGCGGCTGCGTGGCGGCGATGGAGGGCACGTCGCCCTCGCGCATGTGCAGCAGGTCGGCCGGACTCACCCAGCGCGGATCGGCGCTGGTGATCGGCAGGCCGGCCTGCCTGTAGGCCTCGAGCACGAACTGCGAGCAGAAGAACTGGTCGTCGCGGCTCGCGCCCAACTGCACCATCGCCATGCCGCTCATGCAGTAGTGGCTGACCGCGCCCGGCACCAGCGGCAGCTCGCACAGGCGCCGGTTCAGCACGAAAGGCGCGTTCAGCAGCACGCCCACGGTGTTGTAGCGCGCGCCGACCTGAGACAGCGCCCATTCGCGCATGCGCCCGGCGCCGGCTTCGTCCACGCCCGGCACTCGGAAGGCCACCACCATCTGCTCTTCATCGACCACCTCGGCCAGCGGCCGTGCGCGCACGCCGGTGCCCACGGCTTCGGCGATCTGGCCGTCGCCGAGGTAAAGCACCGCATGGCTCACCGGCGAGAAGGTGCCCAGCCGGATGCCGAAGGAGTTCAACGTGGCGATGGAGGTCAGCAGGATGTCGCCCGGCGCCAGCGCGTCGGCGACGATGAGTTCGCCGCCGTTGCCCGGCGCGATGACCGAGCTCTGCACCCGCACGCGCAGGCCGGCGTCCTTGGTCGGCAGGTCGACGCGGGTGGCGCAGGCAGTGAGCAGCAGGGCGGCGCCCGCGGCAGCGAGGGCCGCGAAAGTCCGGAAGCGGGAGCGCATCAGCCTTTCCAGACGAACGGGAACTTCAGCTGCTTGAAGAAGCCATTGGGCACGTAGTCGCCCAGCACGCCGTATTTCTCGGGCCAGAGCTTGGTGCTCTTCACCGCGGTGCCGAAGAGGTAGTCGAGGAAGGCGTAGTGCGCCGCGTAGTTCTTGTCGAGCGCCTCGATGTCCTGGCTGTGGTGCCAGTGGTGGAAGTTGGGCGTCACGATCAGGTAGCGCAGCGGGCCGAGCCGCACGCTCACGTTGCAGTGGTTGAACACCGCCTGGAAGCCCACCACCACGATGTAGGCGTCGATCACTTCCTTGCTGAAGCCCAGCACGTAGATCGGCGCGAGCACCAGCGTGCGCGTGATCAGCAGTTCGAGGATGTGCTGGCGCGAGCCCGCCATCCAGTCCATGCTCTTCACGCTGTGGTGCACCGCGTGCAGGCGCCACAACACCGGCACCTCGTGGTACGCGCGGTGCGTCCAGTACTGCACGAGATCGGCCACCAGGATGATCTGCAGGATGCCGGCCCAGAACGGCAGGTTGCCCACCCAGCCGCGGATGCCGTCGTTGGCGGCCCAGCCGAAGAACTTGTGCACCATCAGGTTGGTGGCCAGCAGCACGAAGCCCACGATCATGTGGTTCACCACGAAGTGGTGGAAGTCGGTCTGCCACTCCTCGCGGAACACGGGTTGGTCTTTGCGCAGCGCAAAGAGCTTCTCGATGAAGATGAAGATCAGCGACGAGCCCAGCAGGTCGAGGATGAACCAGTCCAGCCCGATGTACGGCGTGTTGTCCGCGAAGTCGTGCACCGGCACCTTGTGCCCGCCCAGCAGCGCCGAGGCCGCCACCAGCAGGAACGCGGCCGACGACAGCCAGCGCGAGCGATTGAAGATGATGTTGACCAGCGACAGCCCGCCCGAGATCACCATGGCCGCCAGCAGGATGAAGCGCATCACGTCGACGTTGTAGCTCTTGCGCAGCTCGGGCGTGGTGAGGTACTGCGGAAAGTGGAAGGCCAGCACGCCGAGGAAGCACAGGATGCCGAGGCTCAGTGCGATGGTTCCTGTGACCAGGCCTCGGCCGCGGCGCAATTCGCCGTGGCTTTCCGTGAATTCATTGAGTTTCTCGAGCATTTCCGCCTCTTTCCTGCTTGCGCTTTTGTTGGGGCGCGATTTTAGGCGGCTGTAGGAAAACGCTCACGCCTTCCGCACAGAGCGCCGGCGCAGCAGCGCAGCCGCTCCCAGCGCCACCGCCATCACCAGCAGCGACACCACCGTCGTCACCGTCCCCAGGGCATAGATCGAGGGCGTGGTGACGGTCGAGGTCAGCCCCTGCAGTTCGAGCGGCAGCGTGTTGACGTCGCCGATGGCCTGCGAGGTGCGGGCAATCTCGTCCCACGACAGCGTGAAGCCGAACATGCCGATGCCCACGATCGATGGGCCGATCAGCGGCAGCACCACGAAGCGGAAGGTCTGCCACGGCGTTGCGCCGAGGTCGCGCGCGGCTTCCTCGTAGGCCGGGTTGAAGCGGTTGAACACCGCGAACATGATGAGCAGCCCGAACGGCAGCGTCCACGTCAGGTGCGCGCCGAGGGCGGAGCTGAACAGGCCGAGCGCGGTGCCGTAGCCCTCGAGCAGGGTGGTTGCGTCCACGGCCGTGAGCAGGCTCTTGATGCCCGTGTCGAGCAGCCGGAACTGCAGGCCGATGCCCAGCGAAATGATGATCGACGGCATGATGAGGCTGGCGACCGTGACGAAGAACAGGGCGTTGCTGCCCGCGAGCTTCTTGCGGAACGCGAGCCCGGCGAGCACCGACAGCACGACGGTGAAAGCCATCACCACCGCACCCAGCGCCAGCGAGCGCCGGAAGGCCGCGCCGATGTCGACGGTGCCCAGGCCTTCGGCCAGCTTGTAGAACCAGTGCAGCGAGAGGCCGCGCAGCGGAAAGGTCAGGCCGCCCTCGGGGCCCTGGAAGCTCAGCACGAAGATGGTGATCATCGGGCCGTAGAGGAACAGCACGAATAGAGCGAAGACTGTCGCCAGGGGCCAGAAGCCGGGAGGGCGTTGTTCTCTGATGTGTTGGGTCATAAGGGCAGGCCACCGGGTACTCCCCTCCGCGAATGTCCCCCGCCTTCGGCTCCTCCTTTATTTCGCTGCGGGGAGCACCCGGTGCCCTGTGCACGATGGGCGCGGCGCTTATGCGAGCCGATCAACCGGTGCTCTGAACGATCGCGCCGATGGGGTGCCTTGCGCAGCGAAATAAAGGAGGAGCCCGAAGGGCGGGGGACATTCGCGGAGCAAGGTACCCCGTCGGCGTGATCGCACCCCGAACGTTGCCGCACGATTCGAACGTCAGAGCTCCGGCTCACTTCAGAGCTCCTTGCGAATATCGACCAGCCGGGTGAGCCCCCAGATGATCATCAGCACCACCGCCAGCAGGATCATCGCGTTGGCCGCAGCCAGCGGAAACTGCAGGTACGAGGTCTGCACCTGGATGATCTTGCCGATCGACGCGATCTGCTGGCCGCCCATCACGCCGATGGTGACGAAGTCGCCCATGACGATGGTGATGACGAAGATCGATCCGATCAGGATGCCGGTGCGCGACAGCGGCACCACCACGTTCCACAGCGTCTGCCAGCCCGAGGCGCCCGCGTCGCTGGCCGCTTCGAGCAGCGAGCGGTCGATGCGCATCATGCTGTTGAAGATCGGCACGATCATGAACATCGTGTACAGGTGCACGAAGGCCAGCACCACCGAGAAATCGGAGAACAGCAGCCACTCGACCGGCTGGTTCACGAGCCCCATGCCCATCAGCGCCTGGTTGACCAGCCCGTTGCGCCCCAGCAGCGGCACCCACGAGATCATGCGGATCACGTTGGAAGTCCAGAAGGGCACGGTGCACAGCACGAACAGCACCGTCTGCATGGTCGACGAGCGCACGTGGAACGCCAGGAAATAGGCCACCGAAAAGCCGACGAGCAGCGTGATGCCCCACACCAGCACGCAGAACTTGAAGGTGCTCAGGTAGGTGTTGAGCGTGACGCAGAGGTCGCCGTTGTCGGTGAGGCTCGCGCAACCCTCGAACAGGCTCAGGTAGTTGCGCAGCGTGACGGCCGGGATCAGCTCGTACTCGTTGAAATTCCACAGGCTGACCATCGCGACCAGCGCCAGCGGAATCAGGAAGAACAGCAGGAACACCAGCGCGAACGGCGCCGCCTGCCACCACGCCTTGACGGCGTGGACGGGGGCAGCGGCGACGGACGCGCGGGTGGCGGGAGCGCTCACAGGCTCAGGCCGCAACGAACTCGTTCCACTTGCGGACCATGTATTCGTTCTCGTCCATCACCGCGTTCCAGCACGCGATGCCGCCCATGCGCTGCTCGTAGCTGCCACCGTCGCGCACTGCGCCGGCCTTGGCGATCACGTCGCCCTGGGGGCTCTTGATGTCCTGGGCTGCAGGCTTGCCTTCCATCCAGTAGGCCCATTCGTAGGCTTCCATCTTGGCCTTGGCGGTGTCGAGCACGGCGCTGTAGTAGCCTTGGCGGTTGAGGTACGCACCGGCCCAGCCGTCGAGGAACCAGTTGATGAACTCATAGGCGCCATCGAGCTTCTTGCCCGAGAGCGTGGCCGGCAGGCCGAAGCCCGATGCCCAGGCGCGGTAGCCTTCCTTGAGCGGCTGGAAGGTGCAGTCGATGCCCTTGCTGCGCACGGCCGTCACGGCGGGCGACCACATCGACTGGATCACCACTTCGCCGGAGGCCATCAGGTTCACCGACTCGTTGAAGTCCTTCCACAGCGCGCGGAACTGGCCGGCCTTCTTGGCTTCGATCAGGGTCTTGATCGTCAGGTCGATCTCGGCCTTGGTCATGTTGCCCTTGTCGGCGTACTTGTGGATGCCCTTGGCTTCCACCACCATCGCGGCGTCCATGATGCCGATCGACGGAATGTTCAGGATCGCCGCCTTGCCCTTGAACTCCGGGTTCAGCAGCTCGGCCCACGAGCCGATGGGGCGCTTGATCAGGTCGGGGCGAATGCCCAGCGTGTCGGCGTTGTAGGTGGTCGGGATCAGCGACATGAACTGCGTGGCCGACTTGGCGAAGGCCTTGCTCTTCTCGCCTTCGAGATAAATCACCTTGACCGGCGCCGTGCCCTGGCTGCCGACCTTCTTGCCTGCCACTTCACCCTTGGTGAAGAGCGAGGTGATCTTGTCGGCGTTCTTCACGCGCTTGGTGTCGATGCCCTTGAGGTTGCCGGTCGGCACGATCTTCTTGAGCGAGAAGAACTCGGTGTCGATCAGGTCGAAGCTGTTCGGCGCGGTGACTGCACGCTTGGTCACGTCGTCGGTGGTCACGGCCACGTACTGGATCTCGATGCCGGTGTCGGCCTTGAACTTCTCGGCGATGGCCTTGTCCTGGTTCACCGCGGTGCCGAGGTAGCGCAGCACGACCTTCTCCTGCGCATGCACGAAGGGCGCGACGCCCGCAGCCAGGATGCCGGCCGTGCCTTGCAGCAGGGTGCGACGCTTGACGCCGGTGGACGAGTCGATGGGGTCGGTCATGGCTAGGTCTCCAGAAAAAAAGTGGAAGGGGACGAACGCGGGAAAAAGAGAAAGCGGGTCGCGGGAGCGCTCACAGGGTCAGGGCGAGCGCGGCCGTGTCGTCGCGCAGGGCGCTTGCGTTGGCGGGCGCCGGCACCCGCTCGCCCGGCGGCTTGGCACCGGGGCCGAGCACGCGCGCGTCGGCCTCGGCCCACGAAAGGCGCACTGCCTCGCCTTGCGCATAGGGGCGCGAGAGAAAGGCGGCCTCGCCCAGCAGCACTGAAACGTTCTGGCGTCCCGGCGCGACGGCGTCGAGCGCCAGGCCGAGCAGCACGTAGGTGCCCTGGTACTCGACGTCGGTGACGGTGGCGGGCAAGCCGGCCGCCGTGGTGGCATCCGTTGCCGCGGCGATCCGCATGTGGTCGTTGCGCACCGCGATCGGGCCGGCCGGCGTATCGAACACGTTGTGGCCGCCCATGAAGCGCGCCACGAATTCGCTCGCCGGATGGTTGTAGACCGCGTGCGGCGAGCCGACCTGCTCGATCACGCCGTGGTTCATGACCACCATGGTGTCGGCCAGCGCCATCGCTTCCTCCTGCGAGTGCGTGACGTGCACGAAGGTCAGGCCCAGTTCCTTCTGCCAGCGCCGCAGCTCGGCGCGCATCTGGATGCGCAGGAAGGGGTCGAGTGCCGAGAGCGGCTCGTCGAGCAGCAGCACGCGCGGTTCGGTGATGAGCGCCCGCGCCAGCGCCACGCGCTGCTGCTGGCCGCCCGAGAGTTCACCGGGCTTGCGCGCGGCCAGGTGGCCCATGGCGACGCGCGCGAGCAGGTCGTTGGCGCGCCGGTGGCGCTCGGCCTTGCCGACGCCTTTCATCTTGAGGCTGAAGGCCACGTTGTCGGTGGCCGACAGGTGGGGGAACAGCGCGAAGCTCTGGAACATCATCGCCGTGCCGCGCGCGGCGGCGGGCAGGTTCGTGATGTTGCGGTTGTCCAGCAGGATGTCGCCGCTGGTGACCGACTCGTGGCCGGCAACCATGCGCAGCGTGGTGCTCTTGCCGCAACCCGAAGGGCCCAGCAGACAGCAGTAGCTCCCGCTGGCGATGCGCAGGTCGATCTGGTCCACGGCGGCCGGCGTACCGGGGGCGTAGCGCTTGGTGAGCGCGACGATTTCGACTGCGGCGGGGACGGGCGTGGCAACGGCATTCATTGCCGGGAGCGCAGCAGGAACCATGCCACGCCGCGGCCTGCGGCACCTGCGGCATCCGCGCCGCCGTCGCCCTGGTCAGGTGCTGCTCAGGTACCGAATTTGTCCACGCTCGACGGCAGCGCCGCTGCCGCCAGCCCGCGCAGCACGTCGCCCACGACGATCACCGCCGGGCTCGCCAGCCCGGCTTCGGCGATGCCGCTCTGCAGCTTGTCGAGCGTGGTCGCGATGTGGCGCTGGTGCGGCAAGCTTGCATGCTGGATGACCGCCACCGGCGTGTCGCCCGGCAGGCCTTGCAGCAGCTCGCGCTCGATGTGCGCGGCACCCGACACGCCCATGTAGATCACCAGCGTCAGGCGTGCGTTGTAGGCCGTCGCGGCCAGCGCGCGCCAGTCGGTCGGGTCTTCGCCCGCGCCTGCGCCGGTCTTGGCATGGCCGGTGACGAACACCACGCCCTGCGCATGGTCGCGGTGCGTGAGCGGCACGCCCAGCGAGCTCACGGCCGCGAGGCCCGCGGTGATGCCGTTGACCACGTCGCATTCGATGCCGGCTTCGCGCAGGTGCTGCACCTCTTCGCCGCCGCGGCCGAAGATGAAGGGGTCGCCGCCCTTGAGCCGGACCACGGTCTCGCCTTCGCGCACCGCGGTGATCATCAGCCGCTCGATGAATGCCTGCGGCGTGCTCTTGCAGCCGCCGCGCTTGCCCACGTGCACGATGCGCGCGCCGGGGCGGGCGTAGGCCTGCACGATCTGGTCGTTCACGAGGTCGTCGACCAGCAGCACCGTCGCGGCCTGGATCGCCTTCACGGCCTTGACGGTCAGCAGTTCCGGGTCGCCCGGGCCGGCGCCGACCAGGGTGCAGCGGCCGGTGATGAGAGTGGATGCGTTGTTCATGCGTGGGATGCCAGTTGCGTGATGTGCCTGACTTGCGTTGCGATGGCCTCGGGCACGGGAAGCTCGCCGGCCAGCACGCGGCGCGTGTAGTCGGCGGTGGTCGCGACGTCGATTTCCTTCGGCAGGCCCGGTATGTCGGTGGCGGTGCCGGCCTGCTGCGCCTGCAGCTCGGTGCGCACGCCGCGCACGAAGCCGTCGATCTGCGCGGTGCGGCGCGGGTCTGACACCACTTCGCCTTCGAGGCCGCGCGAGAGCAGGGCGGTCATGCCCGTGAGCTCGAAGGTCTCGCCCATGGTGCGCGCGTATTCGGGGTGCGTGTAGCTTGCGATCACCACGCAGGGGCCGGCGGTGGGCTGCATCAGCTTGACCACGCTGTGGCCGGGGTTGCGCAGGCCGACCACGCGGCGCACGTCGAGCAGGCGCTTGAGTGCGGGGTTCAGCAGTTCGGTGGGCACAAAGGCCGCTTCGCCGTTGGCGATGGGGCGGATTTCGGTCATCGGCGGCAGGTCGAGTGCCGAGAGCACGTTCGATGCGAGCACGCGCGAGGTTTCGCTTGCGCTGCCATGCACCAGCACCGGCAGGCCTTCGCGGGCCAGCAGCAGCGCCAGCAGCGGCGTGAGCACCGGCAGCTTGCGCGCGCCGTTGTAGCTCGGCAGCACGACCAGCGGGCGGTCGCCGGCCGGAATGCGGTTCAGCCGCGCATGGGTCGCATCGAGGAAGCCGGCCATCTCTTCGGGCGTTTCGCCCTTGATGCGCATGGCCAGGCAGAAGCCGCCGATCTCGAGGTCGGTGACGGTGCCGTCCAGCACCTGGCCGAACAGGTCGGTGGCCTGTTCGCGCGTGAGCGGCTTGGCGCCTCGCGCGCCGCGGCCGATTTCCTTGATGTATTGGCTGATTCCCATGGGTGGGTGGATTGTCCTGCAAGGCTTATGCCGGAATGCGAGGTGGCTTATGCCTTGAATTGGCTCCTTCCCCCTTTGGGGGAAGGTTGGGATGGGGGCGGGCAGAGCGTCCCGTAGGAGCGCCGCTTGCCCCCACCCCAGCCCTCCCCCAGCGGGGGAGGGAGCAAGACGGGGAGTCATGGGGTGAGCGCCTCGGCCTCGACCGGCGTCGCCCTCACCATCCGCTTGAGTTCCGGAATGCACGATCCGCAGTTCGTGCCGCACTTCAGCGCCCCCTGCAGCTTGGCCAGCCGCTCGTCGGCCGTGCCACCGCAGCGGCCCAGCTCGGTCTGGATCGCCACGTCGGCCACGTTGAAGCAGGTGCACACTAGCTTGCCGCGCGACTGCACCGCCACCGGCGCCTTCGAACCTGGCGACAGCAGCAGCCGGCCGTAGCTCTGCGCCGGCAGCTCTTCTCGCAGCAGCGTGGCGATCCAGGCTTCCGCGCTGGTGTCGCCGCCCAGCAGGAAGGCTTCCAGACCGGCGCTGCCGTCGGCACGGCGCACCAGCCGCGCGGAGCGTCGCTGGCCGCGGCGGCGGTCGGCGTAGCGCAGGGTGTCGGCGGTCTGGAGGCCGAGCGAGGCTTCGATCTTCTCGACCAGCGCCTCGTCGGGCGCGTCGTGCGCGGCGGCGCGGAACAGGATGCCGCTGCGCTCCTGGCCCTGGGTGTTGCCCGCGAACGGCACGCAGGTCGCAAAAGGAAACAACGCCATCAGCGGCTGCAGCGCGCGGTGCGCGGTCAATGCCGCGTCGGCGGGCAGCCAGGCCATGGCCAGCAGCGACCACGGCAGCTCGGCCTTGAGGATCTTCACCGGCGTGTGCTTCAGCTCGGGCTGCTTCGAGGTCGGGCAATAGGCCGGCGTGGTGAGCGCGTTGATGCCCGCCAGCCGCACGCCGGTCGACGAGCATCCGCTCAGGTATTCCTCGCCCCAGTGCATGGCGACGAAGGCCTGGCTCAGGCCGATCTCGGCGCTGGCGCGCGCGGGCAGCATGATGGAGCCCCGCTTCGAGGTCAGGTGCACGAGTTCGCCTTCGCCGATCTGGCGACGTGCCATGTCCTGCGCGTTCATCTGCACGACAGGCTCCGACACGTGCCCGAACAGCCGGCCGGCCGTGCCGGTGCGGCTCATGCCGTGCCACTGGTCGCGCAGGCGGCCGGTATTCAGCGAGAAGGGGTAGCGCGCCTCGCGGGCCTCGGCCACCGGCTTGTAGACGGTGTCGACAAAACGGGCGCGGCCGTCGGGCGTGGGGAACACGCCGTCTTCGTACAGGCGAACGCGGCCGGTGCTTTCGCCTTCCTTCAGCGGCCATTGCTGCGGGCCGGCGGTTTCCAGCATCGCGTAGTTCAGGCCGGTGATGTCCAGGTCGCGCCCGCGCGTCGATTCGCGGTGCTCGTTCCAGACCGACTCGGCCGTCTCGTACGGGAACAGCGTGGACGCGCGGCCCAGCTGCCGTTCGAGCCGGTGCGCGAAGGCCACCGCGATCGACCAGTCGTTGCGCGCCTCGCCGGGTGCGACAACGGCCGGGCGCACGCGCGAGATGCGGCGCTCGCTGTTGGTCACGGTGCCTTCCTTCTCGCCCCAGGTGGTGGCGGGCAGCAGGAGGTCGGCGAAGGCGCAGGTGGCGGTGGTGGCGAAGGCTTCCTGCACCACCACGAACTCGGCGCGCTCCAGCGCGCGGCGCACCGTGGCCTGGTCGGGCATCGACTGGGCGGGGTTGGTGCAAGCGATCCACAGTGCGCGAATCTCGCCGTCGGCCGCGGCCTGGAACATCTCGACCGCCGTCTTGCCCGGCTTCTCGGGCACCGAGGGCACGCCCCACAGCGCGGCCACTTCGGCGCGGTGGTCGGGGTTCGCCAGGTCGCGGTGCGCGCTCAGCAGGTTGGCGAGGCCGCCGACTTCGCGCCCGCCCATTGCGTTGGGCTGGCCGGTCAGCGAGAACGGGCCCGCGCCAGGCCGGCCGATCTGCGCGGTCGCCAGGTGCAGGTTGATGAGCGCCGCGTTCTTCGCCGTGCCGCTCGACGACTGGTTCAGGCCCTGGCAGTACAGGCTCAGCGTGGCAGGCGATGTGGCGAACAGCCGCGCGGCCGCGAGCAGGTCGTCCTTCGAGATGCCGCAGACCTGCGCCACCTTGTCGGGCGTGCATTCGCGCACCGTGGCCTTCAGCGCGTCGAAGCCGTTGGTGTGGGCGGCGATGTACTTCGCATCGATCCAGCCTTCCCACAGCATCAGGTGCAGCATGCCGTTGAACAGCATCACGTCGGTGCCGGGCTGGATCGGCAGGAACAGGTCGGCGATCTCGACCGTGTCGGTGCGGCGCGGATCGGCCACGATGATCTTGAGCGCCGGGTTCGCGGCCTTCGCGTCCTCGATGCGGCGGAAAAGAATGGGGTGTGCCCACGCCGTGTTGCTGCCCACGATGAACAGGCAGTCGGCGTGCTTCAGGTCGTCGTAGCAGGCCGGCGGCGCATCGGCGCCCAGCGTCTGCTTGTAGCCGGCGACCGCGCTGCTCATGCACAGGCGCGAATTGGTGTCGACGTTGTTGGTGCCGACCAGGCCCTTGGCGAGCTTGTTGAAGACGTAGTAGTCCTCGGTGAGCAGCTGGCCCGACACGTAGAAGCCGACCGCGTCGGGGCCGTGGTCGCGGATCACCTGCGCGAACTTGCCGGCGGCGTTGTCGAGCGCGGTGTCCCACGCCACCGCCATGGGCGCTTCTCCGCGCACGAGGCGCTGCATGGGCTGCAGCAGCCGCGTCTGCCGCGTGACCGTGGCGCTGGCCGTGAGGTGCAGCGTCGAGCCCTTGGTGCACAGGCGGCCGAAGTTCGCCGGGTGGTCGGGGTCACCGCGCACGCCGGTGATTTCATCGCCACTCGATTCGATGATGACGCCACAGCCGACGCCGCAGTAGGGGCAGGTGGAGCGGGTTTCCCGCATGGCTCCCTCTACCTCCGCAAGAGCGCGGGGGCGAGAGTTGACGGCGCTCACGAAGGTCACGCTGCTGCCCTCACCCTAGCCCTCTCCCAGAGGGAGAGGGGACAACACCTTGGGGCCGGCAACGGGGCGTGGCAAGTCGATGGCGTGCGTGGCCAGTTCGCCCGCGTCGAGATGCACCACGCCGTCTTCCACCTTCACGGCGAACTTCGGCGTGCAGCCTTCGTCGGGCGACTTGGCGCAGCCGTCGTCCAGCCCGATGGCCCAGTTGTGCAGCGGGCAGGCCACGCTGGTGCCGAACACGATGCCCTGGCTGAGCGGGCCGCCCTTGTGCGGGCAGCGGTCGAGCAGCGCGAACACCTGGTCCTCGGCATTGCGGAACACGGCGACGTCCACGCCGGCAGGCCGCGCCACGCGGCGGGCGCCGAGCACGGGGATGTCGTCGATGCGGCAGATGACTTTCCAATCGCTCATGGTGGGCTCTCTTTTCGTCTACGTCTTGATTTCTGAATACAGGCCGGTGACACGGTCCATGATCGCCAGCAGGTTCTCGCTGCTGATGAACACGTCGGACATCAGGGCGGGCGACGCACCGGCGCCTTCGAGGCGCTGCAGGCCCCGGTTGAAGAACATCCACTGCGCATCGGCCAGCACCAGCTCCTGCCTGATCTGCGCAGTGGCCTCGGGCGCATTGCGCAGCACTTCGAGCGCGGCCAGGAATTCGGTGCGCGACTTGCCGATCTCGGCCGTGCTGCCCGCCGGGTCGATCTGCATTGCCGTGGCCAGGTAGAACTTGGCCATACGCTGCGACAGCATGCGCTGGCGGCCCGCGATGTTCACGAGCTTGCCCACCGGCTTGCCGGACGCGGCCTCGTACTGCGCAGTGCCCTGGTTGGCCAGCGCGAGCACCGCGGCGTCGAGCTTCACGACTCGGGCGGCTTCCTCCTTGCCGGGCGTCATGCCCGTGAGTTCGCGCTTGAACTCGTTCCAGGCGTTGTCGAGCGACTCGTAGGTGCCGCGAATGGCCAGGCTGGGCGCGAAGGCCTTGAGCTCGCCGAGCTGGCGCTCGAACAGCGCGATCGACTTGTCGAGCACCTGCTGCGCGTTGCGCGATTCGACGTTCTGCACCAGTGCCAGATACGCCTTGCTCGCGCGCTGCGACAGCATGCGCTGGCGGCCCGCCTTGTTGATCGCATCGTTCAGATCGGCGACCTGGGCACCCGCGCCCAGCCCGGCACCCATGCCGGCGGCGGCCGCGGATGCGAGGAAAGCCCGGCGCTTCATGCGGTCAGCGGCGTGAACTGCCGCACGTCCACCGAGGCCTGCGCCGATTCGAACCACGGATCGGGCTCGCCGTCGAGCGCGAACTGCAGGCGCTCCCACAGTGTCTTGCGGGCCTCCGCGTCTTCGAGGATTCGCTTCTTCACGTAGTCCAGGCCCACGCGGCCGATGTAGTGCACCGTGCGTTCCAGGTACCAGCCCTCTTCGCGGTACAGCTGCAGGAACGCGCCGGCGTACTCCATCACCTCTTCGCTGGTCTTCACCTTGACGAGGAATTCGGCCACCTCGGTCTTGATGCCGCCGTTGCCGCCGACGTAGATTTCCCAGCCCGAGTCGACGCCGATCACGCCCACGTCCTTGATGCCGGCCTCCGCGCAGTTGCGCGGGCAGCCCGACACGGCCAGCTTGACCTTGTGCGGCGAGTACATGGCCCACAGCGCGCGCTCGAGGTCCTTGCCCATCTGCGTGGAGTCTTGCGTGCCGAAGCGGCACCACTCGCTGCCCACGCAGGTCTTCACCGTGCGCAGCGACTTGGCATACGCAAAGCCGCTGGGCATGCCGATGTCCTTCCAGACGTTCTCCAGGTCTTCCTTCTTCACGCCCAGCAGGTCGATGCGTTGGCCGCCGGTGACCTTGACGGTCGGAATCTTGTACTTGTCGGCCGCGTCGGCAATGCGGCGTAGTTCGTCGGGCGTGGTGTGGCCGCCCCACATGCGCGGAATGACGGAGTAGGTGCCGTCTTTCTGGATGTTGGCGTGGCTGCGTTCGTTGATGAAGCGGCTCTGCGGATCGTCCTTCGCTTCTTTCGGCCAGGTGCTGATCAGGTAGTAGTTGACGGCCGGGCGGCAGGTGGCGCAGCCGTTGGGCGTGCGCCAGCCGAGGTTGCGGTACACCTCGTCGTGCGTGAGGTAGTGCTGCTTGCGGATCGCGTCGCGCACGTCCTGGTGGCTCACGTCGGTGCAGCCGCACACGGCCTTCTTCTTCGGCGTGGCCGAGTAGTCGCCACCGGCGGTGAACATCAGGATCTGCTCGACCAGCCCGGTGCACGAGCCGCAGCTGGCGCTGGCCTTGGTGTGCTTCTTCACCTCGTCGAGGGTGAACAGGCCCTTGTCCTTGATGGCCTTGCAGATGGTGCCCTTGCTCACGCCGTTGCAGCCGCACACCTCGGCGTCGTCGGGCATGCTCGCGGCCTTGCTGTGGCCCTCGTGGCCGGTGTCGCCGATGTTCGATTCGCCGAACATCAGCTTGTCGCGGATGTCGTGCACGCTGCGGCCGTCGCGCAGCAGCTTGAAGTACCAGCTGCCGTCCACCGTGTCGCCGTACAGGCAGGCGCCGACCAGCTTGTCGTCCTTGAGCACCAGCTTCTTGTAGACGCCGCCGAAGGGATCGCTCATGACGATTTCTTCGGTGCCTTCACCGCCCATGAACTCGCCGGCCGAGAACAGGTCGATGCCCGTCACCTTGAGCTTGGTGGAGGTGAGCGAACCCAGGTAGCGGCCGATGCCGAACTGGGCGAGATGGTTCGCCGCCACCTTGGCCTGCTCGAACAGCGGCGCGACCAGGCCGTAGGCGATGCCGCGGTGCGCCGCGCATTCGCCGACCGAATAGATGCGCGCATCGGTCACGGTCTGCATGGTGTCGGTGACGACGATGCCGCGGTTGCAGTGCAGGCGCATCTTCTCGGCCAGCTCCACGTTGGGGCGGATGCCGACCGCCATCACCACCAGGTCGGCCGCGACCTCGGTGCCGTCCTTGAAGCGGATGGCTTTGACGCGGCCCTCTTCATTGCCGACCATGTCCTGCGTCTGCGCGCCCATCATGAATTTCAGGCCGCGGTCTTCCAGCGACTTCTGCAGCAGCTTGCCCGCCACGTCATCGAGCTGGCGCTCCATCAGCCAGGGCATGACGTGCACCACCGTCACGTTCATGCCGCGCAGCATCAGGCCGTTGGCGGCTTCCAGGCCCAGCAGGCCGCCGCCGATGACCACCGCGTTCTTGTGCGTGCGCGCGGTCTCGATCATGTAGTCGGTGTCGGCGATGTCGCGGTAGGCGATCACGCCCTTCAGGTCCTTGCCGGGCACGGGCAGCATGAAGGGGTTGGAGCCGGTGCACATCAGCAGGCGGTCGTAGGCGGCTTCGGTGCCGTCCTCGGCGCGCACGATGCGCTTGACGCGGTCGACCTCCACCACCTTCTTGCCGGCGTGCAGGGTGATGTTGTTCTCGGAGTACCACTCCCAGCTGTTGAGCACGATCTCGTCGACCGTCTGCTCGCCGGCCAGCACGGGCGACAGCAGGATGCGGTTGTAGTTGGGATGCGGCTCCGCGCCGAAGACGGTGATGTCGTACAGGTCGGGCGCGATCTTCAGCAGCTCTTCGAGCGTGCGCACGCCGGCCATGCCGTTGCCGACCATCACGAGTTTCATTTTCTTCATGGGGCCCTACCTTTCGTCGAATCAAGCAAGCGAGTGCCCGCGGCGCGCGTGGAGAATCGCGCCATGAGCTTTGAAGTGGACATCGGCTACAGCAGCCAGCGCGGACCGCGCGAGCTGAATGAAGACTTCGCCGGCGCGGTGCATGCGCCGCGGGGTGACGAGGCGCGCGGCCTGATCGCGGCCATTGCCGATGGCGTGTCCAGCGGCGGGCACGGCCGCGAGGCGGCGCAGACCACGGTGATGGGGCTGCTGGCCGACTACTTCGCCACGCCCGACACCTGGGAGCCGACCGCCGCGCTCGACCGCCTGATCGGCGCGCAGAACGGCTGGCTGGCCGACCACAACCGCCGGCGCCAGGGCAAGGAGGGCGGTGGCACGGCACTCACCACGCTCACCGCACTGGTGCTGCACGGCCAGGGCTACACGCTGGCGCACGTGGGCGACACGCGCGCCTGGCGCGTGCGCGCGGGCGGCGAGCCGGCCGTGCCGCTCACGCAGGACCATGCCTTCGACCATCCCGACATGCGCAGCCGCCTGACGCGCGCCATCGGCCTGGACGACCAGGTGCGCGTCGACTACGTGCAGGGCGACGTGCGCGTGGGCGACTGCTTCGTGCTGAGCTCCGACGGCGTGCATGGCGTGCTCAGGCCGCAGCAGGTGGCCGCGCTCGCCTTGCAGGGCGATGCCGAGGCGGCCAGCGAGGCGCTGGTGCATGCGGCGCTGGAGGCCGGCACGCGCGACAACGCGACTGCGCTGGTCATTCGCGTGGTCGGGCTCGACGCGCGGCAGCTCGACGACGAACTCGGCGACGGCCGCCGGCTCGCACCGCCGCCCGCGCTGAAGGTGGGCGACGTGCTCGACGGCTACGCCATCACCGCGCTGGTGGCCGACACCGGCGTGCACCTGCTGTACCAGGCGCGGCATCCGGTCACGCGCGAGCTGGTCGCGCTGAAGACGCTGCATCCCTCGCGCGCCGGCGACCCGCAGGAGCGCGCGATGCTCGCGCACGAGGCGTGGCTCGGTTTGCGCGTCGGCGGCAATGGCTTCGTGCGCGTGCACGAGCGCGCCGCGGATGCGAGCGCGCTGTACATCGTGTTCGACTGGCACGGCGGCCGCACGCTGGAGCAGCTGCGCAAGGCGAACGCGCGGGGCGCGGTGGGCGAGGTCGTTGCCGCCGCCATCGCACTGAGCCGTGCGCTCGGCCGGCTGCACCGCCAGGGCGTGGTGCACCGCGACATCAAGCCGGGCAACCTGCACCTGGGCGAGGACGGCCGCTGGCGCATCATCGACCTCGGCGTGGCGCTGTCCGGCCGCGAAGGCGCGGCGCAGCGCGAACTGCATGCCGGCACGCCGAGCTACATCAACCCCGAGCAATGGGAGGAGGGCGGCGTCGCCGATGCGGGCAGCGACCTGTTCGCGCTCGGCGTCACGCTGTACCAGTGGCTCACCGGCCACCTGCCTTACGGCGAGATCGAGCCCTACCAGGTGGCGCGCTACCGGCGAGACCCGGTCGCGCTCTCGCGCCTGCGGCCCGACGTGCCGATCTGGCTCGACCACCTGGTGCGCAAGGCCGTCGCCCGCGATCCGCGCGAGCGCTTCGAAACCGCCGAGGAGCTGCTGCTCGCATTGGAGCGCGGCGCCTCCCGCCCGGTGAACGCGCCCGCCGCCACGCCGCTGATCCGCCGCGACCCGCTTGCGCTCTACCAGCTGGCGCTTGGTGTGTCGGTGCTGTTCAACGTGCTGCTCATCGTGTGGCTGCTGTTCTTGCCACGCTGAACGGAGGCGGGCGGGGCGTTTCATGACCGAGCGGCTTTTCGGTTGTTGCTGACCGTGGGCGCCGGGTGTGCCGTCGTGACACGCGCGCGCCCACCCTTCTCGGCCCAGGTGCGGGTCCAGCGGATCTGCATCACGCGCATCACGCCCAGCATCGCCAGCGACAGCATCGCGAAGAACACGAAGCCCCACAGGTAGCTGCCCAGGTACTGCTTCGACAGGCCCATGGCGTTGGGCACGAGGCCGCCGCCCAGCGCGCCGATCTCGCCGATCATCGAGCCGGCCACGGCCGTGCTCGCGGGCCAGCGCAGCGGCACCAGTTGGAACAGCGCACCGTTGCCTGCGCCCAGCGCGGCGAAGCATGCGATCAGCACCAGCGTGGTGACGGCCAGCGAGCCCGACGAGACGCCCACCAGCACGAGGCTCACGGCCACCACCAGCAGCACCACGGTCAGCGTGTTCACGCCGCCCCAGCGGTCGGAGATCCAGCCGCCCACGATGCGCACCGCCGCGCCCATGAAGGCCGCGAGCATGGTCAGCTGGCCGGCCTGCACCTTGCTCACGCCGAACTGGTCGTAGTAGTAGGAGGGCAGGAAGGTCGTCAGGCCGATGAAGCCGCCGAAGGTCACGCCGTAGATCAGGCTGAAGACCCAGCCGTCCTTCTCGAACAGGCAGGCGATGTGCTCGCGGAAGCTCGAATGGGCGTTCACGTCCGGCGGTTCCTTGGCGAACACCACCATCACCACCATGGGAACCAGGATGGCGACCGCGGCCACGCCGTACACCGCCTGCCAGCCCAGCCACAGCGCGAGCGGCGGCGCCACCAGCACCGACACCGCGGTGCCCACGTTGCCCGCGCCCACCAGGCCCATGGCCAGGCCCTTGTGCTGCGGCGGGAACCAGCCCGAGCCCAGCGACAGCGCCACGCCGAAGCTCGCGCCCGCGATGCCCAGCAGCACGCCCATGGCGAGCAGGTTGTTGAAGCTCTTGACGAAGAAGAAACCGAACAGCATCGCCACCGCGATCAGGCCCATCTCGACCAGCGTGGCCTTCTTGCGGCCGATGTACTGCGAGAGGATGCCGAGCGGAAAGCGCATCAGCGCGCCCGCGATGATCGGCACCGACAGCATCAGGCCCTTCTGCGCCGGCGAGAGGTTGAAGGTTTCGCCGATGAAGGGCGCCATGGCGCCGTTGAGCACCCAGATGCAGCAGGAGAACGAGAAGTACAGGAAGGCCGCGAACAGCGTCGGACTGTGGCCTGACTGCAAGAAGTTCTTGAAACTGGACATGGCGTTCAAAGGTGCAAAAAGCCGCGGCCCGACCCTGGAGGGGCCGTGTCGACGGACGGGGTTGGAGACGGAGTGTCGGCAGCGGACGCTGTCGGCGTGGGGGTGCGCTCGGCATGTGCGTTGCCGAGCCGGATGCAGGAGCCTGCAGCCTCACCAAAGCGGTGCTTCGTTACACCGCGGTCCGTTCCATGCAAGAGGCATGCCTGCGAATTCGCGCGGGCTTGGCCTATGCTCGCGGTGCGCTCCCACACCGCTTTTCCAAGATGTCCCTTCTCGTTGTCCTGCCCGATGAAACTGCCGGCCTTGTGCTGCCTGAGGCGCTTGCACGGGCGCTGTCGGACGCCAGTCTCGAGGTGGTTGGCTGCGCGGATGCGGGCACCTTCGCGCGGCAGGTCGAGGCGCTGGCCCCGTCCCAGGCCTTGATCTGCCTGCCTTTGCCCACGCCCGCATTGCTCGACGCGCTGCGCGCGTGGTCCGGTGTGCCGCCGTGTGCGCTGAGCTTCGTCGGCGAGCCGTTGAGCGGTGCGCAGCACGAAGAGCTGGTGCAGCTCGGCGTGCAGGCGTGGCTGCAGAACGATGCCGTCGATGCCGCGTCGCTCGCCGCGCTCACCGCCCGCGCCCAGGCGCGCTGGCAGCGCGAGAGCGCCTTGCGCACCGAACTGGAGAGCCTGCGCACCCGCATGGACGAGCGCAAGTGGGTCGATCGCGCCAAGGGCCTGCTGATGTCCGCGCGCGGCATCGGCGAGGACGAGGCCTTCGGCCTGCTGCGCGGCGCCGCGATGCACGCCAACCTGCGTCTGGGCGAGGTGTCGCGCTCGGTCATCGAGGCGGCGCAATGGGCCGATGCGATCAACCGCGCCGGGCAGCTGCGCATGCTCTCGCAGCGGCTGGTGCGCGTGGCGGCGCAGTTGCTGGGCGGCATCGATGCGCAGCGGGCACGGCTGCTGCGCACGCAGTCTTCCGAGCGGGTGCAGCAGAACCTGGATCATCTGGCGGCCCTCGGGCTCGGTGCGGCCGGCGCGCAGGCGCTCGTACAGGCGCAAGCCGCATGGAGCGGGCTGGCTCCGGCCTTGACGGCGCGACCTACGGCGACGGGGCTGGCCGACATCGACCAGCGCGCCGAAGTGCTGCTCTCGGCCGCGGAGGCGCTGACCGAGGCGCTCGAAGCCTCGGGCGCGCGGCGCGCACTGCGCATCGTCAACATCTGTGGACGGCAGCGCATGCGTGCGCAGCGGCTGGCGAAAGACGCGCTGCTCGCTGCCACGCTGAAAGAGAAAGCCGCGAACGCGCGGCTGGTGCCCACCATGGCCGAGTTCGAGGCCGCCTTGCTCGAACTCGAGCGCGCCCCGCTCAGCACCGCCGAGATCCGCACCGCGCTGGCCAGCGCCCGCGACGAATGGCTGCGGCTGGTCGGCGGCGTGCACGCGCTCGACAGCGCCGACGGCCGCGCCACGCTGGTGCGCTCCAGCGACGCGCTGGTCGACACCTTCGAGCGCCTCACGGCGTCGTACGAGCACAGCCTCCAGGTGATCATGTCGTGAACCTGGCACACCCCCAGGCTTCGCGTACTGCGTGTCGCTACGCCAAGCCCCTTGCAGGGGGCAACACCTGCGGCCCGGCAAAGCCGGTTCCGCGGTGTTTGCTGGAAGGAAGGCATGGCTCGACGCGCCTGGGCGCTGTGTCGATCTGTCAGGCCGCGGCCTTCTCCACGTGCGCCTGGCGCGTGTAGAGGAAGTCGATCACGGCCTTGCGCGCGTGCACGTAGGCCGGGTCTTCGGCCAGCTCGACGCGGTTGCGCGGGCGCGGAATGTCCACCGCCAACACGTCGCCGATGGTGGCGGCCGGGCCGTTGGTCAGCATCACGATGCGGTCGCTCAGCAGCACCGCTTCGTCCACGTCGTGCGTGACCATGACCACGGTGCTGTGCGTCTTCTGCACGATGGCCAGAAGCTCGTCCTGCAGCTTGGCGCGCGTGAGGGCGTCGAGCGCGCCGAAGGGCTCGTCCATCAGCAGCACCTTGGGCTCCATCGACAGCGCGCGCGCAATGCCCACGCGCTGCTTCATGCCGCCGGAGATCTCGCCGGGGCGCTTCTGCGCGGCGAGCGTGAGACCGACCAGCGCCAGCGCCGCGTCGGTGCGCGCGCGCAGCTGCACCTTGTTCTCGGTGGCCGCGAACACTCGCTCCACCGCGAGGTACACGTTCTCGAAGCAGGTGAGCCAGGGCAGCAGCGAGTGGTTCTGGAACACCACGGCGCGCTCGGGGCCGGGGCCCTTGATCTCCTTGTTGGCGCACAGCAGCGAACCTTCGGTGGGCGTGGTGAGCCCGGCGATGAGGTTCAGCAGCGTCGACTTGCCGCAGCCCGAGTGGCCGATGAGCGTGATGAACTCGCCCTTGGCCACGTTCAGGTTCACGTCGCGCAGCGCGACGAAGCGGCCCTTGGGCGTCTTGAACGCCTGCTCGACGCCGTGGATCTCGATGTACTTCGAATCATCGATCATGACTTCACCTCTTCGAACGTGAATGCAGTGGCGAGCTTGATGAGCGCGAACTCCAGCACGAGGCCGACGATGCCGATCACGAAGATCGCGATGATGATGTTGGCGACGTTGAGGTTGTTCCACTCGTCCCACACCCAGAAGCCGATGCCGACGCCGCCCGTGAGCATCTCGGCTGCCACGATCACCAGCCATGCGGTGCCCACGGCCAGCCGCACGCCGGTGAGCATGTAGGGCAGCACGGCGGGGAACAGGATCTTCGTGAGGATCTTCCATTCGCTGAGGTTCAGCACCTTGGCCACGTTCATGTAGTCGCTGGGCACGCGCTGCACGCCCACGGCGGTGTTGATGACCATCGGCCAGATCGAGCAGATGAAGATGGTCCAGATGGCGGCCGGGTTGGCGCCCTTGAACACCAGCAGGCCGATGGGCAGCCAGGCCAGCGGCGAGACCGGACGCAGCAGGCTGATCAGCGGGTTGAACATGCGCGAGAGGAACTCGAAGCGCCCGATCGCGAAGCCGGCCGGAATGCCGACCAGCGCCGCGAGGCCGAAGCCCAATGCCACGCGCTGCAGTGACGAGAGCACGTTCCAGCCCACGCCCTGGTCGTTCGGGCCCTTGCTGTAGAACGGGTCGCTGAACACGGTCACGGCCTGCTGCCAGGTGGCTGCGGGTGTCGGGAAGCCGGTGGTGCTCTTCATGGCCACGATTTCCCAGATCAGCAGCAGCAGGCCGAAGCCTGCGAGCGGCGGCAGCACGCGCATCCAGAAGGCGCGCAGGTCGAGTGGTGTTCTCGGCTTCTGCTCCTTCTCCCCTCTGGGGAGAGGGGCGGGGTGAGGGGCAGCTTCGGTGCGGGGCTTGCCCTCACCCCGGCCCTCTCCCGCGCGCGGGAGAGGGAGGGAGGCTTCGAGCGGCGAATGAAAGACGGCGCTGACCATGGTGTTCTCCCTATGCGTGGATCTTGAACGAATCGGCGTACTTCCTCGGGTCCTTGCCGTCCCAGACCGAGCCGTCCATCAGCTTGCTGGTGCGCATGGGGTCCTTGGGCACGCTGACTTTCATGGCGCCAGCCACGTCCTTGTACATGTCGATCTGGTTGATCTGCTTGGCGACCGCCAGGTAGTCGGGGTGCTCTTTCAGGATGCCCCAGCGCTTGTGCTGCGTAAGGAACCACATGCCGTCGGACAGGTACGGGAAGTTGACCGCGCCGTCGTCGAAGAACTTCATGTGGTTGGGGTCGTCCCAGGTCTTGCCCATGCCGTTCTCGTAGCGGCCCAGGATGCGCTGGTTGATGGCATCGGCGCTGGTGTTGATGTAGCTCTTCTCGGCGACCGTGTCGGCCATCTTCGCCTTGTTCTGCAGGTTGGCGTCGATCCACTTGCTGGCCTCCAGCACGGCCATCATCACGGCGCGGCAGGTGTTGGGGTTCTGCTTGACGAAGTCGGCGCGGGTGCCGAGCACCTTCTCGGGGTGGTCCTTCCAGATGTCCTGCGTGGTGATGGCGGTGACGCCGATCTTGTCGATGATGGCGCGCTGGCCCCAGGGCTCGCCCACGCAGAAGCCGTCCATGTTGCCCACGCGCATGTTGGCCACCATCTGCGGCGGCGGCACCACGATCACCTTGGCGTCGGCCACCGGGCTGATGCCGGCCGAGGCCAGCCAGTAGTTGAGCCACATGGTGTGGGTGCTGGTGGGGAAGGTGCCGGCGAAGGTGTACTCGCGCTTTTCCCTGGCCATGAGCTTGGCGAGCGAGGGCGCGTCCACCGCGCCCTTGTCCGCAAGCGCCTTCGACAGCGTGATGGCCTGGCCGTTGCGGTTCAGGCCCATCAGCACCGCCATGTCCTTCTTCGGGCCGCTGGCGCCGACGTGCACGCCGTAGACGAGGCCGTACAGCACGTGGGCCATGTCCAGTTCGCCGTTGACCAGCTTGTCGCGCACGCCGGCCCAGCTGGCTTCCTTGCTGGGGACGATCTTCACGCCGTACTTCTTGTCGAAGCCCAGTACCGAGGCCATCACCACGCTGGCGCAATCGGTCAGCGGGATGAAGCCGATCTTCACTTCCTGCTTCTCGGGCTTGTCCGAGCCCTGAGCCCAGACGGCGGCGCGCAGCGCGGGGTCGATGCCGACGGCACCGATGGCTGCGGCTTGCAGGACGCGGCGTCGGCTGAGGCGGGTTGTGAGCAGGTCGGTCATGGGCGGGGCTCCGGTTGAAGGCGAACAAACAAAAGACAAAAACAAAAAAGGCGTCCGCACCGCGCAGGGGCTGCTCGAAAACGAGCCCTTGCGGGATGGGGACGCCTTTGTCCGGTTCGGTGGAGGCACCCGCCGTTGGGTGCCGCTGCCTGAAGGCCCATTGGGGGCCTGTGAACGAAATGCTTGCAAGTGGTGTGCCAGCCTTCAGGACCTGCACGCTGCTATCAGGAAAGTAGCTCGATGCAGCGGTGCAGCATGGGCGAGCGCCCGATCGGAACCGCGCAGCGCCGATCGCACGGTTGTTGTGCACTGCACCAAGTTGAACGGCCGGGCCGCTTCAGCGCGGGGGCGCGCGGTCGAGCATGGGCAGGTAGTCGGCCATTGCCAGCATCGACTCGGCCACGTCGACCAGCCGCCGCTTCTGGTTCATGGCGGTCTGGCGCAGCATCTTGTGCGCCTCATCCTCGCTGAGTCGGCGGTGCGCCATCAGCAGGCCCTTGGCGCGCTCGACGATCTTGCGTTCATTGAGCGAGGCGCGCACGGTTTCGAGCTCGTCGCTCATGGCCTGCAGGCGGTGCGACTGCTCCTGGACCATGTCGAGCACCGAGCGTTCGAGGTGGCGGCCGAACTGGGCGGGCGTGGCGGCCTGCGCGTCGGCGTCGTCGAAGAACAGGGCGCCGGCCTGCGGGGCCAGCGTGTCCAGCAGCTGCCGGTAGTCCTGCAACTCGCTGCGCGCCTGCGCGGTCTTGCGCTCGCACAGTGCGCGCAAGACTGCGGCCAGGCGCTCTTCCACGGTCTTCATGGCGTCGATGCGGCGGGTGCAGCAGTCGAACCAGGCCTGGCTCAGCGGCACGTCGGCCGGGGCGGAGGTGGCGCCGCGCCGGCGGATGCGTTCGAGCTCCGCCACTTCGGCGTCGGGCTGGCTGTTGCGCCAGAGCGCGAGCACGGCCTCGCCGGAGAAATCGGTGAACACCTGGAAGCAGCGCTCCTGCGACTCGATCAGGTGCAGCCACTGCAGGCGCTGTGCCTCGTCGCTGCGGCCCAGCGCCAGCGCGGCGGCACCGAAGGCGCGCTCCTGGCCGGCAAATTCCTTGCCCTGCATGAAGTTGAACATCGCGACCAGCAGGCGCGAGATCTCGGGGTCGGTGGCGCCGTCGGCGGCTTCGAACACCACCGACAGCAGGCCGGCAACGAGCTTGGCGAAGGCGGCGGTGGACTGCGCCGGTTTCAGCTCGAGCGCATCGATGCGGCGGCGCAGGGCAGGCAGGGCGTCCAGGCCCGGGAGCACCCAGGCGATGCGGCTGAACAGGCGCGCGCTGTTACCGGCTCCTGCGCTGCGGTGGTCGTCGGCTTCGAGCTGGTCGAAGCCGGCGCGCACCTCCTGCTCGAGCGCCGTGCATTCGGCGATCTGCGGGCCGCGCTGGTCGGCGAAGCGGCCGCCGTGCGAGGCGAGGAACATGTTCGACATGCCCCGCTCGCGCTGCAGCGCATGGACGAGGCGGCCGATCACGCCCACCAGCTCGCTGGTGCGGGCGAGCCGGTCCAGCTCGTCGATCTCGCAACGGCGGGCGGCGATCAGAAAACTCAGTCCGGATTTCATGGTGGGAGGGGCGCTGACCCTCCCACTGCAACATCCGTGCCTTGCTGGCGCCGTTTGCCCCTTCGCGGGCGGCCGCACGGGGCGCCGCCTACACTCGGCGCCATGCTCTTGTTGGGAATCGAATCATCCTGCGATGAAACCGGCGTGGCGCTGGTCGAGTCGCACGGCAGCGCGCTGCCGATGCTGCGTTCGCACGCGCTGCACAGCCAGATCGCCATGCACCAGGCCTATGGCGGCGTGGTGCCCGAGCTGGCCAGCCGCGACCATATCCGTCGCGTGCTGCCGCTGACCGAGACGGTCATGGCCGAAGCCGGCCGCTCGTTGGCCGAGATCGACGTGGTGGCCTACACGCGCGGGCCGGGCCTGGCGGGCGCACTGCTGGTGGGCGCGGGCGTGGCCTGCGCGCTCGGCGTGGCGCTGGGCAAGCCGGTACTGGGGGTGCATCACCTCGAAGGGCATCTGCTGTCGCCGTTCCTGAGCGCCGATCCGCCGGAGTTTCCGTTCGTCGCGCTGCTGGTATCAGGCGGCCACACGCAGCTGATGCGGGTGGACGGCGTGGGGCGCTACGAGCTGCTCGGCGAGACCATCGACGACGCGGCCGGCGAGGCGTTCGACAAGAGCGCCAAGCTCATGGGCTTGCCGTACCCCGGCGGACCGTGGCTCGCGAAGCTGGCCGAAGGCGGCAACGCAACGGCCTTCAAGCTGCCGCGGCCGCTGCTGCACAGCGGCGATCTCGATTTCTCCTTTGCCGGCCTGAAGACGGCCGTGCTCACGCAGGCCAAGAAGCTCGGCGACCAGCTCGAAGCGAACAGGGCCGACCTGGCGGCGTCCACGCAGGCGGCCATCGTCGAGGTGCTGCTGAAGAAGTCGCTCGCGGCACTCGACCAGACCGGGCTCAAGCGGCTCGTGGTGGCGGGCGGGGTGGGGGCCAACAGGAATCTGCGCGAACAGCTGAATGCCGCGTGCGCAAAGCGCAAGGTGCGTGTGCACTACCCCGAACTGCACCTGTGCACCGACAACGGCGCCATGATCGCCATGGCCGCGGCAATGCGCCTGCAGTCGGGGCTGTCGCAGGCGAGCGAGCGCTATGCCTTCGACGTCAAGCCGCGATGGCCCATGGCGTCGCTCTCGTCGGCTGAGGCGCCGCTGCCGGAGACTGCGTAGCCGGCTGCCGCGAGCGGCCGATCGCCGGCAGCGGCAGCACGTCCAGCACATTGCGCCACAGCTGGCGCCACTGCGGCCAGTCGTGGCCGCCCTCGATCGTGAAGACGCGCCCCGGCGGCAGGGCGTCGGCCAGCAGCTTGTGGTTGCTGGCAAAGCGGTCGTCCAGCCCGAAGCCCAGGTACAGCGGCGGCAGATTCTTCGACGGCTTGGCGTCCAGGTACTGCTGGAAGAAGGGCCAGAGCTTGCGATCGGGCTCCTCGTCGGCCTGCGGTCCGGTGGGCGCCTGCCAGGCGCGCAGGCCGCCGGCCTTCCTGATCTCCGCGCCGAGCACCCGGCGCCCGAGGTAGGGCGCAAGCGCCACGATGCCGTCCACCGAGCCCGGTCGCGCCAGTTCGTGGATCAGCGCGCCGAAGCCGCCGATGGAAATGCCCACGAGCCAGATCGACTTGTAGCCCCTGGCACGCTGCGGCTCGATGACCTCGGTGTGCAGGCGCTCGCTCAGCGTCTGCTCGTAGTAGTAGGAAACATCCGCGTCCACCAGAAGCGCATCGGCCGCCAGATGGCGCTCGCGCACCGCGGCGATGAACCCTTCGCGCTCGAACTCGTCGGGCTTCAGGTAGGCCCCGGGCAGGAACACCAGGAGCGTGTCGGATTGTTCGTTGGGATTGGCAGGTTGAAGGTGCGTTTTCATGGTGCCTTTTGGGGCACCCGAACCGCACCGGCAGGGAATTCGGTGCGCTACGAGACGCCCACGAAGAAGAAAGTTCTAAGAAAACGTCACATCATGTGACGTTATTCAGCGCTATTGTGAATAAGGTGCTCGTTTAAAGTCAAAACGAGGCTGTTACCAACATTTTCTTCTTGTGGGCATAGGCCAAACTAGTTGATTTGCAACTGTGCGGCCTGGCTCGCGGGCACCAATTTGCCGAGCTTCAGCGTGAGCACGCCGTTCTCGAGCTTGGCCTCGCTGGTGGCCACGTCGATGTCCTGCGGCAACTCGTAGGCGGCCTTGAACTGGCGCTTGGCTTCGGCCTTGCTGTCGATGCGCAGTACGGCGCCTTCGATGCTGATCGCGAGGTCTTCGCGCGCAAAGCCCGGCACGTCCAGCGAGAGGGTCCAGCTCTTGTCGTCCTGTTCCACCAGCGGGGAGCGGCGGGGGGCGGCGAAGGCATCGTTCACGAAGCGCTCGAAGGCGCGGTCATAGGCGCGGGGAGCGAAGCGGGCGGTGCGAAGGGTGGGGGCGAAAAGCATGGTGAAGAACTCCTGAGTGAACACAATGGGGACAAGGAATGTGTGTCCCTTACACTGCGCGGCCGTTCCATCGTGAGTGCCGCTTGAGACCTCATCTAGGCGCATCGGCACGCGTTTCAAGACAATGAATCCCCCCTTTATTTGGCGTCGCGAGGCCTTGAAATTCGCGGCGCTGGCGCTATGCGCGAGGCCGTTCGCCGCGCTGGCGCAGGCCAACGTGTCGACCCCGTCCGCACCCATTCGCCTGGCGCTGATCGAAAGCATGAGCGGCCCGTTCGCCAACACCGGCGAGGCCGTGTTCCGCAACCTGCTGTGGGCGGTGGAACGCGTGAATGCGCGCGGCGGCGTGAAGCTGCCCGGTGGCGCGCGGCCATTGCAGCTCGATCGCTACGACAGCAAGGGGCAGAACGAAGAAGCGCTCTCCGCGTTGCGCGCCGCGATGGACGACGGCGCGCGCATCGTGCTGCAGGGCAATTCGTCGGCCACGGCCGCGGCGCTGGTCGATGCCATCGACAAGAACAACGAGCGCGACCCCGCGCGGCGCGTAGTTTTCCTCAACTACGCGGCGGTCGACCCGGCGCTCACGAACGAGCGTTGCAGCTTCTGGCACTTCCGCTTCGACGCGCACGCCGACATGCGCGTGGCCGCGCTGATGGACGTGGTGAAGGACGATGCCGCGCTCAAGCGCGTCTACCTGATCGGCCAGGACTACAGCTTCGGGCAGGCCGTGCTGCGCGAGGCGCGCCGGCAGCTCGGTGCGCAGCGCCCCGACGTGGAGATCGTGGGCGACGAGCTGCATCCGATGGGCAAGGTGAAGGACTTCGCGCCCTATGCCACCAAGATCATCGCGAGCGGCGCGCAGGCCGTGGTCACGGGCAACTGGGGCAACGACCTCACGCTGCTCGTGAAGGCGGCGCGCGAGGCGGGCTTCAACGGCACTTTCTATACCTTCTACGGCAATGCGCTGGGCGCACCGGCTGCCATCGGCGATGCGGGCATCGGCCGCGTGATCGCCGTGGCCGACTGGCTGCCCAACGTGCAGACGGCGCAGTCCGAAACCTTCTACCGCGCCTTCCGCGCGCGCTTTCCGAAGCCGGCCGACGACTATGTGCACATGCGGCTGCAGCTGATGATCGAAGCGCTCGTGCAGGCCGTCGAGCGTGCGGGCAGTGCCGACGCGGTGCCGGTGGCGCGCGCGCTGGAGCAGGCCGACGTGAGCCTGTACGGGCAGCGCGGGCGCATGCGCGCGACGGACCATCAGTTCCAGCAGCAGCTCGTCGTCGGCGTGATGGACCGGCAGGGCAAGCCGGGCGTGCAGTTCGACGTCGAGGGCTCGGGCTACGGCTTTCGCGTGGTCAAGACGATCCCCGCCGAGCGCGCCGAACTGCCGACCTCGTGCAAGATGAAGAAACCTCAATCATGAAGAGCAGGACGACCAGACATGCGTGAAGCCATCCACAACCTCGAAGCCTCGAAGATCCGCGAAGTCGCCAACGCCGGCATGGGCCGCGACGACGTGCTGGCCTTCTGGTTCGGCGAAAGCGACGAAGTCACGCCCGAGGTGATCCGCCAGGCGGCCATCGATTCGCTGCAGCGGGGCGAGACCTTCTACGCCCACAACCTTGGCCTGCCCGAGCTGCGCGAAGCCATCGCGCGCTACACGAGCGGGCTGCATCCGGCGGTCGATGCCTCGCGCATCGCCGTCACCTCGGGCGGCGTGAGCGCGCTGATGCTCGCGGTGCAGGCGCTGGTCGACGCGGGCGACGAAGTGGTCGCCGTGACGCCGGTGTGGCCCAACCTGACGGCGCAGCCCGCCATCATGGGCGCGCGCGTTCATACCTTGCCGCTGGTGCCGGTGAACGGGCAGTGGACGCTCGACCTGCCCGCGCTGCGCGCGGCGGTCACTTCGAAGACGAAGCTGCTGATCGTCAACGCGCCGAACAATCCCACGGGCTGGACCATGACGCGCGACGAGCAGCAGGCCGTGCTCGACCACTGCCGCCAGACCGGCACGTGGATCCTCGCCGACGAGGTGTACGAGCGCCTGTACTACGAGCCGACGCCCAATGCCTGCGCGCCGAGCTTCCTCGACATCTCGAAGCCCGACGACCGGCTCGTGGTGACGCACAGCTTCTCGAAGAGCTTCCTGATGACGGGCTGGCGCCTGGGCTGGCTGGTGCTGCCGCCGTCGATGGTGGACGGCATCGGCAAGCTGATCGAGTTCAACACCTCGTGCGCCAGCGTGTTCACGCAGCGCGCCGCCATCACTGCCATCGAACACACGAGCGAGATCACGCCGCGCGTGGTGGCGCACCTGAAGCACTGCCGCGACACGCTGGTGCCGCTGCTGGCCGCTCTGCCGGGCGTGCAGGTGGCTTCGGCCAAGGGCGGCATGTATGCCTTCTTCCGGCTCGAAGGCTTCGGCGATTCGCTCGAAGTGGCCAAGCGGCTGGTCGCCGAGGCGGGCCTGGGACTCGCGCCGGGCAATGCCTTCGCGCCCGAGGCGCAGGGATGGCTGCGCTGGTGCTTTGCCTCGAAAGACCCGCAGCGGCTGGTGAAGGGCGTGGAGCGCCTGCGCAACTGGCTGGCGGAGCAGCCGCAGCGCAAGGGCTGATCCGGCCGCCTGCAATTTCGTTCAATACGCGACGCGACCGGGCCGCGAAGCTCGGACTTTTCTCGAAAGCGAAAGGTCTGGCATGTCGGAACGGTTGAAGGGCATGGCGCTGTGCGCGCTGGCGATGGTCACGGTGGGCAGCACGGTGGTGGCCAGCAAGGTCATCGCAGGCGGACTCCCGCCGTTCACCGCGACCGCGCTGCGGTTTGCGATGGCGCTGCCGGTGTTTCTCCTGCTGCTGCGGCTGACGCGCACGCCTTGGCCTCGCCCCGACCGGCGCGACCTCGTGCTGCTCTTGTGCCAGGCAGGGCTGGGCAGCGTGGGCTATACGGTGCTGCTGATCCTGGGCGTGAGGTGGGCGCCGGCCGCCAGCGCAGGCGTGGTGGCCGGGACGCTGCCGGCCGTTGCGGCGCTGGTGGCGGTGCTGGCTTTGCGCGAGCGGCCGGGGCGCTATCTGGTGGGCAGCATCGTCTTGGCGACGGCGGGGGTGCTGGCAATCAGCTGGCCGGGCGAAGGCTCCGCAGGGGGCTCCAAATCGGCCGCGGCGTTCGCCGGCAACCTGCTGATACTGGGTGCGGTCGTCTGCGAGGCGATGTTCATCCTGCTCAACAAGCGGCTTCGGGTGCCGGTGCGGCCGTTGGCGCTGTCGACGCTGATGACGGCCTTCGGGCTCCTGCTGTCGCTGGTTCCGGCGCTGTTCGAGCGGGCCTGGGAGCATCCGTTGCCGAACGATGCGCTGATCGGCGTGGCCTACTACGCGCTGGTGCCGACGGTGCTGGGCTTCGTCCTCTGGTTTGCCGGATCGGCCAGGCTGAAAGGGGCCGAAGCGGCGCTCTTCACTGCGCTCCTGCCGGTTTCTGCGCTGATACTGGCGGCCTTCTGGCTGGGGGAAAGTATCAGCCTGGCGCAGATCGGCGGGGCCGCCTGCGTGCTCGGCGCGGTAGGCCTGGCTTCGCTCGATAGCAGAAGTGGCAAGGGGCTCGACCCGGCAGCGGCCCCTTCGTGAAACACCGAGGAACCGGCTTTGCCGGGCCTCAGGTGTTGCCCCCGGCAGGGGGTAGGCGAAGCGACACGAAGTGCGCGCAGCCTGGGGGCGAGCTATAATCCCGAGGCTTTGCATGCCGCAAGGCGCACGGTGAGGGCAGTTCCAGCGCTCACCGCAAGTCAAACATCCAGGAACCAAGGAATCATCATGATCGCAGCCTCCATCAAGGCCGAAGTCGTCAAAGACAATGCCCGCGCCGCCAACGACACCGGCAGCCCGGAAGTGCAAGTCGCACTGCTGACCGCTCGCATCAACGAGCTCACCCCCCACTTCAAGACGCACGCCAAGGACCACCACGGTCGTCGCGGCCTGCTGCGCATGGTGAGCCGCCGCCGCAAGCTCCTCGACTACCTCAAGTCCAAGGACGCCGACCGCTACACCGCGCTGATCGCCAAGCTGGGTCTGCGCAAGTAAATCGAATCGCATGAAAAAACGCCTGGGTTAGTCCGCTAGCTCAGGCGTTTTTTACTTCGCGATCCACTTTCGGAGTGCCAAACAGAGCGAAGCTGTGTCATTCCAATGAAGTTCCCTCCGAGCTTCGCTGGAATGGCATCGTGTTCTGAGACAGCCTCCGCCTCTTGCGAACCCTGAGTGGTTCGCTACTAAAACAGGAGCAAACATGAGCCTCTTCAACAAAGTCACCAAGTCCTTCCAATGGGGCGACAAGACCGTCGTCATGGAAACGGGCGAAGTCGCCCGCCAGGCCAATGGCGCCGTGCTGGTCGACATCGACGGCACCGTGATCCTGGCGACCGTGGTCGCCTCCAAATCGGCCAAGCCGGGCCAGGATTTCTTCCCGCTGACCGTCGACTACATCGAGAAGACCTACGCCGCCGGCAAGATCCCCGGCAGCTTCTTCAAGCGCGAAGCCAAGCCCAGCGAGCATGAAACGCTGACCAGCCGCCTGATCGACCGTCCGATCCGCCCGCTGTTCCCCGAAGGCTTCCTGAACGAAGTGCACGTGGTCATCCACACCGTGTCGCTCAACCCCGAAGTCGATGCCGACATCGCTGCCATGATCGGCGTGAGCGCAGCGCTCGCCATCTCCGGCATCCCGTTCAGCGGCCCGATCGGTGCCGCCCGCGTGGGCTACATCAACGGCCAGTACGTGCTGAATCCGGGCCAGACGGCCCGCAAGGATTCGCAGATGGACCTCGTCGTCGCCGGCACGCAAGCCGCCGTGCTCATGGTCGAGTCCGAAGCGCAGCAGCTCAGCGAAGAAGTCATGCTGGGTGGCGTGGTGTTCGGCCATGAACAAGCCAACATCGCCATCAACGCGATCCATGACCTCGTGCGCGACGCCGGCAAGCCGGTGTGGGACTGGCAGGCGCCCGCCGAAGACGAAGCCTTCGTTGCCAAGGTCAAGGGCCTGGCCGAAGAAAAGCTGCGCGCCGTCTATCAGATTCGCAGCAAGCAAGCCCGCACGCAAGCCCTGCGCGAAGCCAATGCCAGCGTGATGAACACGCTCAAGGAAAGCGGCGAGCCCTTCGACGCCGGCAAGGTCAACGACCTGCTGTTCGCCATCGAATCGAAGATCGTGCGCAGCCAGATCCTGTCGGGCGAGCCCCGCATCGACGGCCGCGACACGCGCACCGTGCGCCCCATCGAGATCCGCAACTCCGTGCTGCCGCGCACCCACGGTTCGGCCCTGTTCACGCGCGGTGAAACCCAGGCGCTGGTCATCACCACGCTCGGCACCGAACGCGACGCACAGCGCATCGACGCGCTGGCCGGCGAGTACGAAGACCGCTTCCTGTTCCACTACAACATGCCTCCCTTTGCCACCGGCGAAGTGGGCCGCATGGGCTCGACCAAGCGCCGCGAAATCGGCCACGGCCGCCTCGCCAAGCGCGCGCTCGTCGCCGTGCTGCCGACCAAGGAAGAATTCCCGTACACGGTTCGCGTGGTGTCGGAAATCACCGAGTCGAACGGCTCCTCGTCGATGGCTTCGGTCTGCGGCGGCTGCCTGTCGATGATGGACGCCGGCGTGCCCATGAAGGCGCACGTGGCCGGCATCGCCATGGGCCTGATCAAGGAAGACAACCGCTTCGCGGTGCTGACCGACATCCTGGGCGACGAGGACCACCTGGGCGACATGGACTTCAAGGTTGCAGGCACCACCAACGGCATCACCGCGCTGCAGATGGACATCAAGATCCAGGGCATCACCAAGGAAATCATGCAGGTCGCACTGGCGCAAGCCAAGGAAGCGCGCATGCACATCCTGGGCAAAATGCAGGAAGCCATGGGCGAGGCCAAGGCCGAAGTCTCCAGCTTCGCACCGCGCCTGACCACGCTGAAGATCAACCCCGAGAAGATCCGCGACGTGATCGGCAAGGGCGGTTCGGTCATCCGCGGCCTGCAGGAAGAAACCGGCACGACGATCAACATCGACGAAGACGGCACCATCACCATCGCCTCGACCGATCCGGAAAAGGCCGAGCTGGCCAAGAAGCGCATCGAGCAGATCACGGCCGAAGTCGAAATCGGCAAGGTCTATGAAGGCCCGGTCACCAAGATCCTGGACTTCGGTGCGCTGATCAATCTGCTGCCCGGCAAGGACGGTCTGCTGCACATCAGCCAGATCGCACACGAACGCGTCGAGAAGGTGACCGACTATCTGAGCGAAGGCCAGATCGTGAAAGTCAAGGTGCTGGAAACCGACGAAAAGGGTCGCGTCAAGCTGTCCATGAAGGCCCTGACCGAGCGTCCGGCCGGCATGGAATACAGCGAGCGCCCGGCGCGTGAAGACCGTGGCGATCGCGGCGACCGTGGCGGCGACCGCCGCGAGCGTTCGGACCGTGGCGACCGTGGTGGTGACCGCGGCGGCGATCGTGGTGAGCGCGCACCACGCTTCAACGACCAGCAGCAGGCCCCGGCCGGCGAGCAGTCGCAGGCCCCGCGCGAGCCTCAGGAGTAAGAAGGGCGCAGCGGCGGTTCATTGCCGCCGTCGCAATCTTTTGAACGTCAAGCTTCGCCCCATCTGCGGGCGTTGGAGGCCGAAAGACCATGAAAGCCATTGAAATCACTTCGTACGGCGCCCCTGAGGTGCTGCGCGTGGCCGATCGTCCCGATCCGGTGGCGGGTGAGGGCGAGCTGCTGATTCGCGTCGCGGCCAGTGGCGTCAACCGGCCCGACGTGCTGCAGCGGATGGGCCACTATCCGGTGCCGCCGGGTGCATCCGATCTGCCGGGCCTCGAAGTGGCCGGCGAGATCGTGTCTGGCGATGCCGCGGCGCTGGCAGAGGCGGGGTTCAAGGTTGGTGATCGTGTCTGTGCGTTGATCGCTGGCGGTGGCTATGCCCAGCTGTGCGTGGCGCCCGTGGCGCAATGCCTGCCGGTGCCGAAGGGTTGGAGCGATGTCGATGCGGCGTCGCTGCCCGAAACCTTCTTCACCGTGTGGAGCAACGTGTTCGAGCGCGGCCGCCTGCAGAAGGGCGAGACGCTGCTGATCCAGGGCGGCTCGAGCGGCATCGGCGTCACGGCGATCCAGATCGCCAAGGCGCTGGGCGCGACGGTGATCGTCACAGCTGGCAGCGACGACAAGTGCGACGCCTGCAAGAAGCTGGGGGCCGACCACGCCATCAACTACCGCACGAGCGATTTCGTCGAAGAGGCGAAGAAGCTCACCGGCGGCAAGGGCGTGGACGTGATCCTCGACATGGTCGCGGGCGACTACGTGGCGCGCGAGATCGAATGCCTGGCCGAGGACGGCAGGCTCGTGATCATCGCAGTGCAGGGCGGCGTGAAGAGCCAGATCAATGCGGGCCTCGTGCTGCGCAGGCGCCTCACGATCACCGGCTCGACGCTGCGGCCTCGGCCGGTGGCCTTCAAGGGCGCCATTGCCAAGGCCCTGCGCGAGAAGGTGTGGCCGCTGCTGGAAAGCGGCGCCATCAAGCCCGTGATCCACAGCACCTTTGCGGCAGCAGGTGAGCCTAGCGGCGCAGCCCAGGCTCATACGCTGATGGAATCGAACCAGCACATCGGCAAGATCGTGCTGACATGGTGACGGGAAGAACGCGATGACAACCAAGAAGAAACTGATCGCCGGCAACTGGAAGATGAACGGCAGCCTCGCTGCCAACGAGGCGCTGGTGAAGGCCTTGCAGCAAGGCCTGGCCGCAAGCCCGGCCGCGTGCGACGTGGCGCTGTGCGCGCCCGCGCCGTACTTTGCGCAGTTGCAGTCGCTGCTGGCGGGTACGCCGTCGCTGGCGCTCGGTGCGCAGGACATCTCGGCGCATCCGCAAGGTGCATTCACCGGCGAGCAATCGGCGGCGATGCTGAAGGATTTCGGTGTGCGCTATGCGATCGTCGGTCACTCGGAGCGTCGGCAATACCACGGCGAGACCGATGAGGCCGTCGCGGCGAAAACCGCTGCGGCATTGGCCAATGGCATCACGCCGATCGTCTGTGTCGGCGAAACGCTGGCGCAGCGCGAAGCAGGGCAGACCGAAGAGGTCGTCAAGCGTCAGCTGGCTGCGGTGATTCACGTGAACGGCCATTGCATCAGCGAGATCGTCGTGGCGTATGAGCCTGTCTGGGCCATCGGCACGGGCAAGACTGCCACGCCGGAGCAGGCGCAAGCGGTGCATGCCGTGCTGCGCGCGCAACTGCATCACGCGGCAAGCGAGCATGCCGCGGGCATCCAGATCCTTTATGGCGGCAGCATGAACGCGGCCAATGCCGCCGAACTGCTGGCGCAGGCCGACATCGACGGCGGCCTTATCGGTGGCGCGTCGCTCAAGGCGCCCGATTTTCTGCAGATCATTTCTGCCGCTGCGCGCTGAATGCGCAACGGCTGTATCAATTAGGAGTAAGAACGAATGAACGTGGTCCTCAACCTTCTGGTCGGCGTGCAGATGCTGGCAGCCCTCGCAATGATCGGCCTGATCCTGGTCCAGCACGGCAAGGGCGCCGACATGGGCGCAGCCTTCGGCAGCGGCAGCGCCGGCAGCCTGTTCGGCGCCAGCGGCAGTGCCAACTTTCTCTCGCGCACAACGGCCGTGCTCGCTGCAGTGTTCTTCGCCTGCACGCTGCTGCTGGCCTATTTCAGCCATGCACGTCCCGCAGGCGGCGGTAGTCTTCTGGAGCGCGCCGCGGTGGGTGCACCTGCTGCGCCGGCTTCCGGTAAGGCTGGTGAAATTCCTGGCGCGGCAGCTCCCGGCGCCCCCGCATCGGCTCCTGCAGCCCCGGTTTCGGGTGCGGGCCAGATCCCCAGCAAGTAATCAACTCGTTTTCATGAGTTGCCCGTGAGAAATGGCTTCATTTCAGGGTAAACTCTAAATCTGTTCGGAAAGCCAAATGCCTCTTGCAGGTACCTCATGCCATCCGAACAGCAAAAACCGCGGTCGTGGTGAAATTGGTAGACACGCTATCTTGAGGGGGTAGTGGCGAAAGCTGTGCGAGTTCGAGTCTCGCCGACCGCACCAAATCTCATCGGCAGAAAACCTCATCCAGGGGTTCTTCTTGCTGGTGGCAAGCGGTGAAAAACTCTCGATGAATCTCGACTCCTACCTCCCCGTCCTTTTGTTCATTCTGGTCGGAGTCGGCGTAGGCGTCGCCCCTCAGGTCATCGGATACATTCTCGGCCCCAATCGGCCCGACGCCGCGAAGAACGCTCCCTACGAGTGTGGCTTTGAAGCCTTCGAGGACGCGCGCATGAAGTTCGACGTGCGCTACTACCTCGTCGCGATTCTCTTCATCCTGTTCGATCTCGAAATTGCCTTTCTCTTCCCCTGGGCCATCGCGCTCAAGGAGATTGGTGCTATCGGCTTCTGGGCCATGATGATCTTTCTCGCCATCCTCGTCGTGGGCTTTGCCTACGAGTGGAAAAAGGGCGCGCTCGACTGGGAATGACAAGGAAAGCACACGATGGCCATTGAAGGCGTTCTCAAAGAAGGTTTCGTCACCACCACCTACGACTCGGTGGTGAACTGGGCGAAGACCGGATCTCTCTGGCCGATGACCTTCGGCCTCGCATGCTGTGCGGTCGAGATGATGCACGCGGGTGCTGCCCGCTACGACATCGATCGTTTCGGCATGCTGTTTCGTCCGAGCCCGCGCCAGTCCGATCTGATGATCGTGGCTGGCACGCTGTGCAACAAGATGGCGCCGGCCCTGCGCAAGGTCTACGACCAGATGCCCGAGCCGCGCTGGGTGCTGTCGATGGGTTCGTGCGCGAATGGCGGTGGCTACTACCACTACAGCTATTCGGTCGTGCGCGGCTGCGACCGCATCGTGCCCGTCGACGTGTACGTTCCGGGTTGCCCGCCCACCGCCGAAGCATTGCTCTACGGCGTGATCCAGTTGCAGCAGAAGATTCGCCGCACCAACACCATTGCCCGCGCCTGAGAGATTGCCGACGATGACTGACTTTGCAATTTCGCCGGAGGTGCTGCGCGCCACCATTGCCGAGACGCTTGGTGCCAAGGCCAGGAGCGTGACGCTTGCCCTGGACGAGGTGACCGTGGTGGTCGGTGCCGCCGACTACATCGAAGCCGCCTTGCTGCTGCGCGACGCGCCCGGCTGCCGCTTCGAGCAATTGATCGACCTCTGCGGCATGGACTATTCCGACTACCGCGAAGGCGAGTGGCAGGGCGAGCGCTATGGCGTCGTCACGCATCTGCTGTCGGTGAGTCTCAACCAGCGCGTGCGCCTCAAGGTGTTTGCGCCGAGCGAAGACCTGCCCGTGGTCGATTCGCTCCAGCCCGTCTGGAACGCCGCTACCTGGTTCGAGCGCGAAGCTTTCGACCTGTACGGCATCGTGTTCGATGGCCACGACGACCTGCGCCGCATCCTGACCGACTACGGCTTCATCGGCCACCCGTTCCGCAAGGACTTCCCGGTGTCGGGTCACGTCGAGATGCGTTACGACGAAGAACAGAAGCGCGTGGTTTATCAGCCGGTATCGATCGAGCCGCGGGAAATCACGCCGCGCGTGATCCGCGAAGACAACTACGGCGGCGGTTTGCACTGATATGGCCGAAATCAAGAACTACACCCTCAACTTCGGCCCCCAGCATCCGGCCGCACACGGCGTGCTGCGCCTGGTGCTCGAGCTCGACGGCGAAGTGATCCAGCGCGCCGATCCCCACATCGGCCTGCTGCACCGCGCCACCGAGAAGCTCGCCGAGTCGCGCACCTTCATTCAGTCGTTGCCTTACATGGACCGTCTCGACTACGTGTCGATGATGTCCAACGAGCACGCCTACTGCCTCGCCATCGAGCGGATGATGGGCCTCGATGTGCCGATCCGCGCGCAGTACATCCGCGTGATGTTCGCCGAGATCACCCGCCTGCTGAACCACCTGCTGTGGCTCGGCGCGCACGGTCTCGACTGCGGCGCGATGAACATGCTCATCTACTGCTTCCGCGAGCGTGAAGACCTGTTCGACATGTACGAGGCCGTGTCCGGCGCGCGCATGCACGCGGCGTACTTCCGTCCGGGCGGTGTCTATCGCGACCTGCCGGACGCGATGCCACAGTACAAGGTCAGCAAGATCAAGAACGCGAAGGCCATCGAGCGCTTGAACGAAGATCGCCAAGGGTCACTGCTCGACTTCGTCGACGCCTTCTGCAAGCGCTTCCCGAAGATGGTCGACGAGTACGAGACGCTGCTCACCGACAACCGCATCTGGAAGCAGCGCACCGTGGGCATCGGCGTGGTCACGCCGGAGCGCGCGCTGAACCTCGGCTTCACCGGCCCGATGCTGCGTGGCTCGGGCGTCGAATGGGACCTGCGCAAGAAGCAGCCTTACGACGTCTACGGCCAGATGCAGTTCGACGTGCCCGTGGGCAAGACTGGCGACTGCTACGACCGTTACCTCGTGCGCGTGGAAGAAATGCGCCAGGCCAACAAGATCATCCAGCAGTGCTCGGCATGGCTGCGCGCCAACCCCGGCCCGGTGATCACCGACAACCACAAGGTTGCCGCGCCCGCGCGCGAATCGATGAAGGCGAACATGGAGGAGCTGATCCACCATTTCAAGCTCTTCACCGAAGGCTTCCATGTGCCCGAAGGCGAAGCGTATGCCGCCGTCGAGCATCCGAAGGGCGAGTTCGGCATCTATCTCGTGAGCGACGGCGCCAACAAGCCGTACCGCCTGAAGATCCGCGCCCCTGGTTTCCCGCACCTCGCCGCCCTCGACGAAATGTCGCGCGGCCACATGATCGCCGACGCTGTCGCGGTGATCGGCACGATGGACATCGTGTTCGGTGAAATCGACAGGTGAGAAAGAGCGAATGACGACTTCCTCAACCCATCACCATGACGCGGCCCCTTCGGCCCCGTTGAAGGCCGAGATCCTCGAGCGCTTTGCGCGCGAGGTCGCCAAGTACCCCGAAGCGGGCAAGCAATCCGCCGTGATGGCCTGCCTCGCCATCGTCCAGCAGGACGAGGGCTACGTCAGCCTGCAGCGCGAGCGCGAGATTGCCGAGTACCTCGGCATGGCGCCCATCGCCGTGCATGAAGTGACGACCTTCTACAACATGTACAACCAGCATCCGGTGGGCAAGTTCAAGCTCAACGTGTGCACCAACCTGCCTTGCCAGCTGCGTGACGGCGTCACGGCCCTCGTGCACCTCGAGAAGAAGCTCGGCATCAAGATGGGCGAGACCACGGCCGACGGCGTGTTCACGCTGCAGCAGAGCGAATGCCTGGGCGCTTGTGCCGACTCGCCCGTGATGCTGGTCAACGACCGCACCATGTGCAGCTTCATGAGCAACGACAAGCTCGACCAGCTCATCGAGGGCCTGCGTGGCTCCGTGAAAGGGGAGGCTGCCTGATGTCGCCCGAGCAAGTACTCCAGCAGTTCCAGGCCACGGGCGTCCAGACCTGTTTCCATGACCGCCACATCGAGCCGCAGATCTATGCCGGCCTGAATGGCACCAACTGGCGCCTGGCCGACTACGAGGCGCGCGGCGGCTACAAGGCGCTGCGCAAGATCCTCACCGAGGGCCTCACGCCCGACCAGGTGATCGCCGAGGTGAAGGCCTCGGGCCTGCGCGGCCGTGGCGGCGCGGGTTTCCCGACCGGCCTGAAGTGGAGCTTCATGCCCCGCCAGTTTCCGGGGCAGAAGTACCTCGTCTGCAATTCGGACGAAGGCGAGCCCGGCACCTGCAAGGACCGCGACATCCTGCAGTTCAACCCGCACATCGTGATCGAAGGCATGGCCATCGCCGCGTATGCGATGGGCATCAGCGTGGGCTACAACTACATCCACGGCGAGATCTTCCAGAGCTACGACCGCTTCGAGGAAGCCCTCGAAGAAGCGCGTGCCGCGGGCTACCTCGGCGACAAGATCATGGGCAGCACGTACAACTTCCAGTTGCACGCCGCCCACGGTTTCGGCGCCTACATCTGCGGCGAGGAAACCGCGCTGCTCGAATCGCTCGAAGGCAAGAAGGGCCAGCCGCGCTTCAAGCCGCCGTTCCCGGCGAGCTTTGGCCTGTACGGCAAGCCGACCACCATCAACAACACCGAGACCTTCGCGGCGGTGCCCTGGATCATCAACAACGGCGGTCCGGCCTACCTCGAATGCGGCAAGCCGAACAATGGCGGCACCAAGATCTATTCGGTCAGCGGCGACGTCGAGCTGCCCGGCAACTACGAAGTGCCCATGGGCACGCCGTTCTCCAAGCTGCTCGAACTGGCCGGCGGCGTGCGCAAGGGCCGCACGCTCAAGGCGGTGATCCCCGGTGGCTCGTCGTCGCCGGTGCTGCCGGCCGACATTATGATGGCCTGCACCATGGACTACGACTCCATCGCCAAGGCCGGCTCCATGCTGGGCTCGGGCGCAGTGATCGTCATGGACGACAGCCGCTCGATGGTCGAGTCGCTCAAGCGCCTCTCGTACTTCTACATGCACGAGTCCTGTGGCCAGTGCACGCCGTGCCGTGAAGGCACCGGCTGGCTCTACCGCGTGGTAGACCGCATCCATAACGGTCAGGGCAAGCCCAGCGACATGCAACTGCTGGACTCCGTTGCCGGCGACATCATGGGCCGCACCATCTGTGCGCTCGGCGATGCGGCGGCCATGCCCGTGCGTGCCATGATCAAGCACTTCCGCCATGAGTTCGAGGCCCTGATTCCGGGCCACGTCCCGACGGAGCCCGTCAAGGCATGAACCGCCGGGCCGCTCCCAAGGTGAATACCGCAGCCGAAGGCGGAGGCTGTCTGTTGGCGCGAGAAGAAACATACTCATGATCGAAATCGAACTCGACGGCAAGAAGGTCGAAGTGACCGAAGGCAGCATGGTGATGCATGCGGCCGACAAGGCGGGCACGTACATCCCGCACTTCTGCTATCACAAGAAACTCAGCATCGCGGCCAACTGCCGCATGTGCCTGGTCGACGTGGAAAAGGCGCCCAAGCCGATGCCGGCCTGCGCCACGCCCGTCACGCAGGGCATGATCGTTCGCACCAAGAGCGAAAAGGCCATCAAGGCGCAGCAGTCGGTCATGGAGTTCCTCCTGATCAACCACCCGCTGGATTGCCCGATCTGCGACCAGGGCGGCGAATGCCAGCTGCAGGATTTGGCAGTGGGCTACGGCGGTTCTTCCTCGCGCTACGAGGAAGAAAAGCGCGTCGTGTTCCACAAGGACGTCGGCCCGCTGATCAGCATGGAAGAAATGAGCCGCTGCATCCACTGCACGCGCTGCGTCCGTTTCGGCCAGGAAGTGGCCGGCGTGATGGAGCTCGGCATGTCGCACCGCGGCGAGCACTCCGAAATCGAAACCTTCCTCGGTGACTCGGTCGACTCCGAACTGTCGGGCAACATGATCGACATCTGCCCGGTCGGCGCGCTCACGAGCAAGCCGTTCCGCTACAGCGCCCGCACCTGGGAGCTGTCGCGCCGCAAGTCGGTGAGCCCGCACGACTCCACCGGTGCGAACCTGATCGTCCAGGTCAAGAACAACCGCGTGATGCGCGTGGTGCCGCTCGAGAACGAAGACGTCAACGAATGCTGGATCGCCGACCGCGACCGCTTTTCGTACGAAGCGCTCAACGGCCCCGAGCGCCTGACGCAGCCCATGCTGAAGCAGGGCGGCCAATGGCAGCAGGTCGACTGGCAGACGGCACTCGAATATGTGGCCAACGGCCTCAAGCAGATCAAGGCCGACCACGGCGCGCAAAGCATCGGCACGCTGGTCAGCCCGCACAGCACGCTCGAAGAGCTGCAGCTCGCCGCCATGCTCACACGTGAACTGGGCAGCGACAACATCGACTACCGCCTGCGCAACGCCGAATTCACGGCGTTCGAGGGCGTGCGCTGGCTCGGCACCTCGATCGCATCGCTCACGCAAGTGCAGCGCGCTCTGGTCGTCGGTTCGAACCTGCGCAAGGAACATCCGCTGTTCGCGCAACGCATCCGCCAGGCCGTGCGCAAGGGCGCCGCGCTGTCGGTGATCACCTCGCCGAGCCTGATGGCCACCCGCGACGCCTGGGCCATCGACGTGGCGCAATCGTCCATCGTCGAAGCCGACCAGTGGGTCGAAGCGCTGGCCGCCGTGGCCGCTGCGGTCGGTGAAACCAACGGCGCAGCCGCGCCACTGGCACCGAAGAACGCACCCGATGCCGCCGCCAAGGCCATCGCAGCCTCGCTGCTGAGTGGCGAACGCAAGGCCATCCTGCTCGGCAACGCCGCCGCTCATCACGCCCAAGCCAGCAGCCTGCTGGCGCTGGCGAACTGGATCGGCGCGCAAACCGGCGCTACCGTCGGCTACCTGACCGAAGCCGCCAACACCGTGGGCGCGCAGATCGTCGGCGCGTTCCCGAAGAACGGCGGCCTCGATGCAGGCCGCATGCTCGCCGCCGGCTCCGGCCTGAAGGCTGTGATGCTGCTGAACACCGAGCCGGTGTTCGATTCGGCCGCTGGCGCCGCCGCTGCCGATGTCATCGGCAATGCGCAGATGGTTGTCACGCTGAGCCCCTTCAAGGCCAACCTCGAGTTCAGCGACGTGCTGCTTCCGATCGCCCCGTTCACCGAAACGCCCGGCACCTTCGTGAATGCCGAAGGCCGCCTGCAGGGCTTCCACGCCGTCGTGAAGCCGCTGGGCGAAACGCGTCCGGCCTGGAAAGTGCTGCGCGTGCTTGCCAACCTGCTGGGCCTGCCCGGTTTCGCGTTCGAATCAACCGCCGAGGTGCTTGCCACTGTGGGTGACAAGGGCGCCGTGCCCGCGAATGCGTTGAGCAACGCCACGTCCGCCAGTGCGGTCGCTTCCAACGGTGCAGCTGCCGCGCCCGTGGTCGCGAGCATCTACCAACTGGATTCGATCGTGCGCCGCGCACCATCGCTGCAACTGACCGCCGATGCGCGCAATGCATCGGCCGCACCGGCACGTGCCGAGGAGGCACTGGCATGATCGACGCAATTCATGGCTTCGGCCAGGGGCTGGTCGCCGCAGGCTGGTGGACCGCCGTGGTCTGGCCCGTGATCTGGACGCTGATCAAGATCATCGTGGTCGTCCTCCCGCTGATGGGTGCCGTGGCGTACCTCACGCTGTGGGAACGCAAGGCCATCGGCTTCACGCAGATCCGCATCGGCCCGAACCGCATCGGACCGCTGGGCCTGCTCCAGCCGATCGCCGACGCGCTCAAGCTGATGACCAAGGAAATCATTCTTCCGACGGTCGCCAACAAGGGCCTGTTCCTGCTGGGCCCGATCATGACCATCATGCCGGCGCTGGCCGCATGGGCGGTGATTCCCTTCGGTCCCGACGTGGCGCTGGCCAACATCAACGCCGGCCTGCTGTTCGTGATGGCCATCACCTCGCTCGAGGTCTACGGCGTGATCATCGCCGGCTGGGCTTCGAACTCGAAGTACGCCTTCCTGGGCGCGCTGCGCGCCTCGGCACAGATGGTGAGCTACGAAATCGCGATGGGCTTCTGCTTCGTCGTGGTGCTGATGGTCACGGGCAGCCTGAACATGAGCGAGATCGTGAACGTTCAGGGCAAGGGCATGTTCGCCAACATGGGCGTGGGCTTGCTGTCGTGGAACTGGCTGCCGCTGCTGCCGATCTTCGTCGTCTACTTCATCTCGGGCCTCGCCGAAACCAACCGCCACCCGTTCGACGTGGTGGAAGGCGAGTCCGAAATCGTGGCCGGCCACATGATCGAGTACTCGGGCATGAGCTTCGCGATGTTCTTCCTGGCCGAGTACGCCAACATGTGGCTCGTCTCGATCCTGACCGTGGTGCTGTTCCTCGGCGGATGGCTGCCACCGTTCGAGTTCCTGAGCTTCATCCCGGGCTGGATCTGGCTCGGCGCCAAGACCTTCTGCGTGGTCACCATGTTCCTGTGGGTGCGTTCGACGTTCCCGCGCTTCCGCTATGACCAGATCATGCGTCTGGGCTGGAAGATCTTCATTCCCGTCACTCTCGTGTGGCTGGTCGTGGTCGGTGGCTGGATGCAGACGCCGTTCAACATCTGGAAATAACAGGAAGCGCCAACATCATGACTGCTTCGCACACCGCCGGCGCGCTGGCGCGCCCGTCCAAACTCGCGTCTGCGCCTTTTTCGCTCAAGGACTTTCTGAGCAGCTTCATGCTGTTCGAATTGTTCAAGGGCCTGGCCATCACCGGCAAGTACGCCTTCGCCCGCAAGATCACGGTGCAGTTCCCCGAGGAGAAGACGCCGCTGTCGCCGCGTTTCCGCGGCCTGCACGCGCTGCGCCGCTATGAGAACGGCGAAGAGCGCTGCATTGCCTGCAAGCTCTGCGAAGCCGTCTGCCCGGCGCTGGCCATCACCATCGAATCGGATGTGCGCGACGACGGCTCGCGCCGCACCACGCGCTACGACATCGACCTGACCAAGTGCATCTTCTGCGGCTTCTGCGAAGAGAGCTGCCCGGTCGATTCGATCGTCGAGACGCACATCTTCGAATACCACGGCGAAAAGCGCGGCGACCTGTACTTCACCAAGGACATGCTGCTGGCCGTGGGCGACCGCTACGAAAAAGAAATTGCAGCGAACAAGGCGGCCGACGCCAAGTACCGCTGATCCGACCAGCCCGAACCCATTCGAATTCCATGGACGTCAAGACCGGTCTGTTCTATCTGTTTGCCGTGGTGCTGCTGTTCGCAGCGTTCCGCGTCATCACCGCCCGCAATCCCGTGTATGCCGCGCTGTACCTGGTGCTGGCCTTCTTCCAGGCATCGGCCATCTGGCTGCTGCTGCGCGCCGAGTTCCTCGCGATCTCTCTGGTGCTGGTGTATGTCGGCGCCGTGATGGTGCTGTTCCTGTTCGTCGTGATGATGCTGGACATCAACGTCGACAGCTTGCGGGAGGGCTTCTGGAAGCACTTCCCGCTGGCCGCCGGTGTCGGCGCACTCATCGCGCTCGAAATGGCGGCCGTGCTCATGGGCGGTTTCCGCCTGGGCGAGGCACCGCGCGCCGCTGCCGGTGCGATGGGGGCCAACACTTCCAATACGCTCGAACTCGGCAAGCTGCTTTACTCCGAATACCTCTACCCGCTGGAGATCGCCGCGGTCATCCTGCTCGTGGCCATCGTGGCGGCCATCGCACTGACGCTGCGCACCCGCAAGGACAGCAAGTACGTGAACCCGGCCGACCAGGTCCGCGTGAAGGCGCGTGACCGCGTGCGCATCGTGCAGATGCCGGCAACGCGTGCTGCGGAGCCTGTGGTCGAAGTTGCGGACGCTGCAAAGGAAAACAAGGCATGACGCTCACGCTCGGACACTTTCTCTCGCTCGGCGCGATGCTCTTCGCGCTGTCCGTGATCGGCATCTTCCTGAACCGCAAGAACCTCATCGTGCTGCTGATGGCCATCGAGCTGATGCTGCTCGCGGTCAACATGAACTTCGTGGCGTTCTCGCACTATCTGGGCGACATGCACGGCCAGATCTTCGTGTTCTTCATCCTGACGGTGGCCGCGGCCGAGTCGGCCATCGGCCTGGCGCTGCTGGTCCTGCTGTTCCGCAACAAGTCGAACATCAACGTCGACGAACTCAACTCACTCAAGGGTTGAACGCAACATGAGCGCAACCCTTTCCGCATCCACCCTGCTGGCCGTGCCGCTGGCACCCCTGGTCGGCGCCGTCGTCGCCGGCCTGTTCGGCACCAAGTTCGGCGGCGATCACATCGGCCGCAAGGTCACGCATTCGCTGACCATCCTGGGCGTGCTGGTCGCCTTCATCATTTCGGCCATGACGCTCAAGAGCGTGGTGGCCGATGGCGCCCGCTTCAACGAAACCATCTACGAATGGATGACCGTTGGCGGCCTGAAGATGGAAGTCGGCTTCCTGATCGACGGCCTCACCGCCATGATGATGTGCGTGGTGACTTTCGTGTCGCTGATGGTGCACATCTACACCATCGGCTACATGGAGGAAGACGACGGCTACAACCGCTTCTTCGCGTACATCTCGCTGTTCACCTTCTCGATGCTGATGCTCGTTATGAGCAACAACATGCTCCAGCTGTTCTTCGGCTGGGAGGCGGTGGGCCTGGTGTCGTACCTGCTGATCGGTTTCTGGTTCAACCGGCCGACCGCGATCTTCGCGAACATGAAGGCCTTCCTGGTCAACCGCGTGGGCGACTTCGGCTTCATCCTCGGCATCGGCCTGATCGCGGCCTATGCCGGTACGCTGAACTACGGCGAAGCCTTCGCCAAGGCCAACACGCTGGCCGGCATCACCTTCCCGGGCACCGAATGGATGCTGATCACCGTGATCTGCATCTGCCTGTTCATCGGCGCCATGGGCAAGAGCGCGCAGTTTCCGCTGCACGTATGGCTGCCCGACTCGATGGAAGGCCCGACGCCCATCTCCGCGCTGATCCACGCCGCGACCATGGTGACGGCCGGCATCTTCATGGTGGCGCGCATGTCGCCGCTGTTCGAACTGAGTGACACGGCACTGAGCTTCATCCTCGTGATCGGCGCCATCACCGCGCTGTTCATGGGCTTCCTGGGCATCATCCAGAACGACATCAAGCGCGTGGTTGCGTACTCGACGCTCTCGCAGCTCGGCTACATGACGGTGGCGCTCGGTGCCTCGGCCTACTCGGTCGCGGTGTTCCACCTGATGACGCACGCCTTCTTCAAGGCGCTGCTGTTCCTCGGTGCGGGCTCGGTGATCATCGGCATGCACCACAACCAGGACATCCGCTGGATGGGCGGCGTGCGTAAGTACATGCCGATCACCTGGATCACCTCGCTGCTGGGTTCGCTCGCGCTGATCGGCACGCCTTTCTTCGCCGGTTTCTACTCGAAGGACAGCATCATCGAAGCGGTGCACGAAAGCCACCTGTGGGGCGCGAACTTCGCGTACTACGCGGTGCTGGCCGGCGTGTTCATCACGGCGTTCTATTCGTTCCGCATGTACTTCCTGGTCTTCCACGGCGAGGAACGCTACGACCAGAACCCCGACGCGCACCATGACGACCATGGCCACGACGACCACGGCCATGGCCACCACGACCACAAGCCGCACGAATCGCCAATGGTGGTCTGGCTGCCGCTGGTGCTGCTGGCCATTCCCTCGGTGGTGATCGGCTTCATGACGATCGAGCCGATGCTGTTCGGCGAGTTCTTCAAGAACGCGATCGCCGTGGACGGCACCCGCCACCACGCCATGAAGGAGCTGGAAGAAGCCTTCCACGGTCCTGTGGCCATGGCCATCCACGGCCTGACGGCGCCGCCGTTCTGGCTGGCGCTGGCCGGCGTGGTCCTGTCCTGGTACATGTACATGATCAACCCGGCGCTGCCGGCCGCGATCAAGCGCGCCTTCGGCCCGATCTACCGCCTGCTCGAGAACAAGTACTACATGGACTGGTTCAACGAGAACGTCATCGCCCGCGCCACGCGCGCGCTCGGTACCGGCCTGTGGAAGGGGGGCGACCAGGCCCTGATCGACGGTGCCGTCGTGAATGGCTCGTGGAAGTTGGTCGGCCGGGTTTCAGGCGTGGTTCGTTGGATGCAGTCCGGCTACATCTATCACTATGCCTTCGCGATGCTGCTCGGCATCTTCATCCTGATGACGTACTTCGTCTGGTTCAAACGCTGAGCCTAGCGCTGGAGAAAAAGAAAAATGGGTTTGTTGAGCCTTGCCATCTGGGTGCCGATCGCATTCGGCGCCGTGCTGCTGGCGTTTGGCCGTGACGAGCACGCCAGAGGCGTACGCTGGGTCGCGCTCGTCGGTTCCATCGTGAGCTTTCTGGTCACGGTGCCGCTGGTCACGCGTTTCCAGAACAGCAGCGCCGCGATGCAGTTCGTCGAGAAGACGGGCTGGATCTCGCGCTTCAACGTCAACTACCACCTCGGGATCGACGGCATGTCGCTCTGGCTGGTGCTGCTGACGTCGTTCATCACGGTCGTCGTCGTGATCTCGGCCTGGGAAGTGATCACCGAGCGCGTGAACCAGTACATGGGCGCGTTCCTGATCCTGTCGGGCTTCATGATCGGCGTGTTCGCGGCACTCGACGGCGTGCTGTTCTACGTGTTCTTCGAAGCCACGCTGATCCCGATGTACCTGATCATCGGCATCTGGGGCGGCCCGAACAAGATCTACGCAGCTTTCAAGTTCTTCATCTACACCTTGCTCGGCTCGCTGCTGATGCTGGTGGCGCTGATCTACCTGTACAACAAGTCGGGCGGCAGCTTCGACATCCTGAGCTGGCACAAGCTGCCGCTGGGTGCGAGCGCACAGACCTTCCTGTTCTTCGCGTTCTTCGCGGCCTTCGCGGTGAAGGTGCCGATGTGGCCGGTGCACACGTGGCTGCCCGACGTGCACGTCGAGGCGCCCACCGGCGGCTCCGCCGTGCTGGCCGCGATCATGCTGAAGCTGGGCGCCTACGGTTTCCTGCGCTTCTCGATGCCCATCGCGCCCGACGCCTCGCACGAATGGGCCTGGCTCATGATCGCGCTGTCGCTGATCGCGGTGATCTACGTGGGCCTGGTCGCGCTGGTGCAGCAGGACATGAAGAAGCTGGTGGCTTACTCGTCGGTGGCCCACATGGGCTTCGTGACGCTCGGCTTCTTCATCTTCAACGAGCTCGGCGTATCCGGCGGCATCGTGCAGATGATTGCGCACGGCTTCGTGTCGGGCGCCATGTTCCTGGGCATCGGCGTGCTGTACGACCGCGTGCACTCGCGCCAGATCGCCGACTACGGCGGCGTGGTCAACACCATGCCCAAGTTCGCCGCGTTCGCGCTGCTGTTCGCCATGGCCAATTGCGGCCTGCCGGGCACCGCCGGTTTCGTGGGCGAGTGGATGGTGATCCTGGGTGCCGTGAAGGCCAACTTCTGGATCGGCATGGCGGCAGCCACCGCGCTGATCTTCGGTGCCGCCTACACCCTGTGGATGTACAAGCGCGTGTACCTCGGCCCGGTCGGCAACGACCACGTCAAGGAAGTCAGCGACATCAACGCCCGCGAGTTCCTGATGCTGGCGCTGCTGGCGATCGCCGTGCTGTGGATGGGCCTCTATCCGAAGCCTTTCACCGACTCGATGAACGCTTCGGTGTCCGAGCTCCTGCGCCACGTGGCGATTTCCAAGTTGCCCTCCTGATGCCACGCTGAAGAAGAGAACGAGATGATTGACAAACTCAGCTGGGTCACGATCTACCCCGAAATCGTGTTGCTGGTCATGGCCTGCATCATTGCGCTGGTCGACCTGTCGGACGCGAGCCCGCGCCGTACCCGCACTTATGTACTGACGCTGGCCACGCTCGCCGTGGTCGCGGTGTTGTCGGGCCTCGCCGCCCTCGGTGGCAAGACTGCCTACGGCTTCGGCGGCATGGTCGTCAGCGATCCGATGGGCAATTGGCTCAAATGCTTTGCCACCGTCGCCCTGATGGTCACGCTGGTCTACGGTCGTCCCTACGCGGCCGACCGCGAGATGCTGCGCGGCGGCGAACTGTTCACCATCAGCATGTTCGCGCTGCTGGGCATGTTCGTGATGATCTCGGGTAGCAACTTCCTGCTGATCTACCTGGGCCTGGAACTGCTCACGCTGTCGAGCTATGCGCTGGTGGCGCTGCGCCGCGACAACGCGGTGGCCAGCGAAGCCGCCATGAAGTACTTCGTGCTCGGCGCCATGGCCAGCGGTTTCCTGCTGTACGGCCTGTCGATGATGTACGGCGCGACCGGTTCGCTCGACGTCAACGAAGTGTTCAAGTCCATCGCGAGCGGCAAGGTGAACCACCAGGTGCTGGTGTTCGGCCTGGTGTTCATCGTGGCCGGCCTGGCCTTCAAGGTGGGCGCTGCGCCGTTCCACATGTGGGTGCCCGACGTCTACCAGGGCGCACCGACGGCGGTCACGCTGCTGATCGGCGCCGCGCCCGAACTGGCCGCCTTCGCCATCATCATCCGCCTGCTGGTCGACGCGCTGCAGCCGCTGGCCATCGACTGGCAGCAGATGCTCTCCGTGCTCGCCATTGCCTCGCTGCTGGTCGGCAACCTGGCCGCCATTGCGCAGAGCAACCTGAAGCGGATGCTGGCGTACTCGACGATCTCGCAGATGGGCTTCATGCTCCTCGGCCTGGTGGCGGGTTCGGACCAGCAGGGCACGTACAACGCCCAGTTCGCCTACAGCGCCTCGATGTTCTACATCGTGACCTACGTGCTGACCACGCTCGCGAGCTTCGGCATCATCCTGCTGCTGGCGCGCGAAGGCTTCGAAAGCGAAGAGATCACCGACCTCGCAGGCCTGAACCAGCGCAGCCCGCTGTATGCCGGCGTGATGGCCATCGCGATGTTCTCGCTGGCCGGCCTGCCGCCGCTGGTCGGCTTCTACGCCAAGCTGGCCGTGCTGCAGGCGCTGATCGCCTCGGGCCAGGCGATCTACATCGGACTGGCCGTGTTCGCGGTGATGATGTCGCTGATCGGCGCCTTCTACTACCTGCGCGTGGTCAAGGTCATGTACTTCGATGAGCCCGTCACGGCCACCACGGTGTCGGCACCGCGCGACGTGCGCACCGTGCTCACGATCAACGGCGCGCTGATCCTGATCCTGGGCATCGTGCCCGGCGGCCTGATGACGCTTTGCTACGACGCGATCGTGGCCACGCTGGCCCACTGACGCGGCCGACCTCGGGTGTCGCAAACCGCGTCGGTCTGGGTCGTTCTGCTGGTGGCCCTCGTGGCCGCCAACCTGCCGTTCTTTAACGACCGCCTGTTCGGCGTCGTGCCTCTGGCGACAACACCCAAGTCGCTCGCGGTGCGGCTCGCCGAGCTGGTGGTCTTGTACTTTCTGGCGGGCGGCGTCGGGCTGCTGTTCGAGCGCAGGGCAGGGCAGATCGCCTCGCAGGGCTGGGAGTTCTATGCGGTGACCGGTGCGCTGTTCATCGTGCTGGCCTTTCCCGGGTTCACCTGGCGCTACCTGATGAAGCACAGGCACTGACGACATGACTTCGACAACCAACACGACCACCGATTCGCACCTGAAGGAAGAACTCACGCAGAGCGTGGAGCTCTTCAAGGGCAACTTCCTGCACGCCAAGCGCGACACTGTGCGCCTGCCCGACGGCCACACCGCCACGCGCGAGTACGTGGTGCACCCGGGTGCCGTGGTGGTCATTCCGCTGCTGGACGATGGCCGCGTGGTGCTGGAGCGCCAGTTCCGCTACCCGGTGGGCCACGTGATGATCGAATTCCCCGCGGGCAAGCTCGACGCGGGTGAAGACCCGTTCGTCTGCGGCCGGCGCGAGCTGCTCGAGGAAACCGGCTATACCGCGCGCGAATGGGCGCATGCGGGTGCGATGCACCTGGCGGTGGCCTACTCGACCGAGATCATCCACATCTACTTCGCGCGCGGTCTTTCGCTGGGCGAGCGGCAGCTCGACCATGGCGAGTTCCTCGACGTGTTCACGGCCACGCCCGAAGAGCTGGCCGGCTGGTGCCGCGACGGCACCGTGACCGATGCCAAGACGCTGACCTGCACGCTCTGGCTGCAGAACGTCCTTTCGGGCGCATGGGCTCTGGACTGGCAGGCCGTGCCGGCAGAAGGCAGCGCGGGATAATCCGCGCATGAAGGTTCTCAATCTCCGCTGCGCACACGGCCACGGCTTCGAGGGCTGGTTTGCGTCCAACGAGGCCTTCGACAGCCAGTTGGCGAGCGGACTGGTCGAGTGCCCGGTCTGCGGCGACACCGCGATCGTCAAGTTGCTGAGCGCGCCGCGCCTGAACCTCGGCAATGCCAAGGCGCCGCAGGAAGCCGCTGCAACTGCCGCTTCAAACGTTGTTCCCGCCGAACTCTCGCCCGAGGCCCGCTGGATGCGAGCCGTGCGCGAGGTGCTGGCGAAGACCGAAGACGTCGGCGAGCGCTTTGCCGACGAAGCCCGGAAGATGCACTACGGCGAGGCCCAGGAACGGGGCATTCGCGGACAGGCCACGCCCGAGCAGGCCGAGGCGCTGCTCGACGAGGGCATTGCGGTGATGGCTCTGCCGATACCGGCTGCGCTCAAGGAAACCCTGCAGTAGCTGACCGGGCCGCGGCCGTTCTCATGCCGTGAACTGGAGCGCAGCGAGGCGCGCATAGACGCCGCCCTGCGCCACCAGCGTCGCGTGCGTTCCCTGCTCGACGATCCCGCCGTGGTCCAGCACCACGATGCGGTCGGCCTTCTGTACCGTCGCCAGGCGGTGGGCGATCACGACCGTCGTGCGGTTTTCCATCGCCGATTCCAGTGCCGCCTGCACCATGCGTTCGCTCTCCGCGTCCAGTGCACTCGTGGCCTCGTCGAGCAGCAGCAGCGGCGGGTTCTTGAGAATTGCGCGCGCGATCGCGATGCGCTGGCGCTGTCCGCCCGACAGGCGCACGCCGCGCTCGCCGAGGAAGGTGTCGTAGCCCTCGGGCAGCGCCTGCAGGAAGTCGTGGGCGAAGGCGGCGCGGGCGGCGGCATGCACCTCTTCGGCCGTTGCCTCGGGCCGGCCGTAGCGGATGTTCTCGAACGCGCTGGCCGAGAAGATCACCGCATCCTGTGGCACCAGGCCGATGCGGGTGCGCAGGTCGGGCAGGGCGAGCGAAGCCAGCGGCGTGCCGTCGAGCAGCAGGCGGCCCGATTGCGGGTCGTAGTAGCGCAGCAGCAGCTGGAACACCGTGCTCTTGCCCGCGCCGCTCGACCCCACCAGCGCCACGGTCTCGCCGGGCGCGACGTCGAGGCTGAAGCCGCGCAATGCCGGCGTGTCCGGCCGGGACGGGTAATGGAAGGTCACCGCATCGAACCTGATCGCGCTGCCCGCCACGGGAACGGGCGCGACCGTCGGATTCGACGGTGAAAAGATGGCCGCGGGTGCATGCAGCAGTTCCATCAGCCGCTCGGTTGCGCCGGCTGCGCGGAGCAAGTCGCCGTACACCTCGCCGAGCACGGCGGTCGCGCTGGCCAGGATGGCGACGTAGACGACGGTCTGACCCAGGTGGCCGGCCGTGATGTCGCCGCGCAGCACGGCCTGCGTGCCCTGGTACAGGCCCCAGAGCAGCGCCGCGGAGGTCGCGATGATGATGAACGCCACCAGCACCGAGCGGGCCTTGGTTCGGCGCACGGCGGTGCGGAAGGCGGTCTCCGTCGAACCGCTGAAGCGCGCGGCCTCGCGGCCTTCGGCCGTGTAGCTTTGCACCACCGGAATCGCATTCAGCACCTCGGCGGCGATGGCGCTCGAATCGGCCACGCGGTCCTGGCTGGCGCGCGACAGCTTGCGCACGCGGCGGCCGAACCACATGCTCGGCAGCACCACCAGCACGAGGATGCCCAGCACTTGCACCATCACATAGGGGTTGGTCCACACCAGCACGGCCAGCGCGCCCACGCCCATCACCGCGTTGCGCAGGCCCATGCTCAGCGAGGAGCCGACGACCGTCTGCACCAGCGTGGTGTCGGCTGTCAGGCGCGAGAGCACCTCGCCGGTCTGCGTGGTTTCGAAGAAGGCGGGGCTCTGCTTCAGTACGTGGCCATAGACCGCGTTGCGGATGTCGGCCGTCACGCGCTCGCCCAGCCAGCTCACCGTATAGAAGCGCGCCGCCGAGAAAAGACCGAGCGCCACTGCCACCGCGAAGAGGGCGCCGAAGTGCTCGCGCAGCGCCATCGTCTGGGCGCCCTTGTCGGCGCTGATCAAGCCGCCGTCAATCAGGCTGCGCAATGCGATAGGGAAAACCAGTGTGGTGAGCGCCGCCATCACCAGAAAGATGCCTGCCAGGACGATCTGCACCCGGTAGGGACGAAGAAAAGGGCTCAGGCCCGAGAGCGATCGGGGCGAGCCCTTGGCCATGGAAGACGGTGGGGGAGAAGCCATGGAAGGATTCTACAGAAACATTGCTACTACAAAGGCAGCCTTGACAATAACTGCCTCGGCAACTAATATTCGGCCCATGAGCGATGCAACTACCCCCCAAGCCCCGTCGGCGCCCGCCGACGCCGAGCGTCGCGCGCCTGCAGCCTTCTACAGCCCGGAAACCTACCGTACCGAAGAAAGCATCGGCTACCTGATGCGCCGCATCGTCACGGCGGTCGGCCAGTCGGTCGAGAACCGCATGTGCGAGCCAGGCAGCCCGACCTATCCGCAGTGGGTGCCTCTCTATAAATTGCATGTAGGGGCCGCCACCACCGTGGCCGAACTGGCCCGTGCCTGCGAGCTCGACACCGGCGCCATGACGCGCCTGCTCGACCGCCTCGAGGCCAAGGGCCTGTGCCGCCGCGTGCGGTCGCTCGAAGACCGCCGCGTGGTCAACATCGAGCTCACCGACGAAGGCCGTGCCGCCGCCAAGGAAGTGCCCTACGTGCTGAGCCGTGTGCAGAACGAACACCTAGCTGGCTTCAGCACCGAAGAATGGGAGCAGCTCAAGGGGTACTTGCGCCGCATCCTCGACAACGCCCAGGCCCTCGCGGCCCGTGGAGATAAAAATGACTGAGTCCCTCGCCGTGCGCGCCGTGCGTCGCACCCCCATCGTGGCCGCCGCACTGCTGGTGGTGGCATTGGCCGGCTGTGCCGACATGTCAGGCATCGGCTCGCAGGCCAAACTGCGCGACGCCTCGTCGCTGGGCATCGCGCCCGACAGCGCCGCGGCGCCGGCGTCCCGGCTCGACAGCCAATGGTGGATGGCCTTCGGCGACACGCAGCTCGATTCGCTGATCGAGCAGGCCGTGGCCGGCAACCCGAACCTGCAGGTCGCGCAGGCCCGCCTTGCACGTGCGCAGGCCTCGGCGGACATTGCCGGCGCGGCGCTCAAGCCGCAGGTCAAGGGCGACCTCGACCTGAAACGCCAGAAGTTCAACAGCAACTACATCTACCCCGCACCGCTGGGCGGCTCGACGCAGAACATCGGTCTGCTGCAACTCAGCGCCAGCTGGGAGCTCGACTTCTTCGGCAAGAACCGCAGCGCGCTCGACACCGCCATCGGCGCGGCGAATGCCGCGGCCGCCGATGCGGATGCCGCACGCGTGCTGCTCGCGAGCAACGTGGCGCGCAGCTACTTCCAGTGGGCGCGCCTGAACGACCAGCTTACCGTTGCCGGGCGCACGCTGGCGCAGCGCGACGAAACGCTCAAGCTCGTGCGTGACCGCGTGTCCGCCGGCCTCGACACCCGTCTCGAACTGCGCCAGAGCGAAGGCGGCCTGCCCGAGGCACGCCAGCAGATCGAATCGCTCAACGAACAGATCGCGCTGCAGCAGCACGCACTCGATGCGCTGGTCGGCCAGCCGAACGTGTCGGCATCGCTCAAGCCGCCGGTGCTGGCGAACGTCAAGCCGATGGCGCTGCAGGCGAACATTCCGGCCGACCTGCTGGGCCGCCGCGCCGACATCGCCGCCGCGCGCTGGCGCGTCGAGGCCGCCACGAGCGACGTGGCCAATGCCAAGACCCTGTTCTATCCCAACGTGAACCTCACGGCCTTCGCCGGCTTCCAGAGCCTGGGCTTCGGCAAGCTGCTGAAGTCGGGCAGCGAGCAATGGGGCGTGGGCCCGGCCATTACGCTGCCGATCTTCGAAGGCGGCAAGCTGCGGGCCAACCTGCGTGGCAAGTCGGCTGACCTCGACGTGGCCATCGAAAGCTACAACGCCACCGTGCTCGACGCGGTGCGCGACGCGGCCGACCAGGCCACCAGCGCGCAATCGATCGCGCGCCAGCAAGCCGAACAACGCGCCGCGCAGACCGCTGCCGAGGGCGCCTACGACATCGCCGTGCAGCGCTACCGCGCGGGCCTCGGCAACTACCTCAACGTGCTGACGGCGGAAACCTCCGTGCTGGCGCAGCGCCGGCTGGCGGTCGATCTGGCCGCCCGCGCGCTCGACACGCAGGTGGGCCTGGCGCGCGCGCTGGGCGGCGGCTGGCAGCCCCCGGCCACCGCCACGGCAGCGGCGCCATCAGCCGCAATGAACTGATACCACCCGAACCAGTCCGATTTTTTCGTCTTCGGAAAGAACTTCATCATGAGCGACAACAACACTCCGACGCCCGCTGCAGCCGCAGCTTCCGCAGCCCCCGAGGCGCCCGCCGGCAACGGCAAGCGCCGCCGCGCGCTCACCGCGCTCGCCGCGGTGGTGATCGTCGCCGGCGGCGGCTGGGGTGTCTACGAATGGCTGGTCGCCAGCCACTACGAGGACACCGACAACGCCTACGTGCAGGGCAATGTGATCCAGATCACGCCGCAGATCGGCGGCACCGTGATGGCCATCAACGCCGACGACACCGATTTCGTGAAGGCCGGCCAGCCGCTGGTGCAGCTCGACCCGGCCGACGCCAAGGTGTCGCTCGAACAGGCCGAAGCCGCGCTCGCGCAGGCCGTGCGCCAGGTGCGCACGCTGTACGCCAACAACGGCTCGCTGGCCGCGCAGGTCACGCTGCGCCAGGCCGACATCGTCAAGGCGCAGAGCGACATCGCCAAGGCGCAGGACGACCTGCAGCGCCGCCGCGCGCTGTCGGGCAACGGCGCCGTGTCGAAGGAAGAACTCAACCATGCCGAAACGCAGCTCGACACGGCCAAGAGCCAGCTCGCCGCGGCGCAGGCCGGCGTGGTCGCAGCGAAGGAAGCGCTGGTCAGCAACCAGTCGCTGACCGAAGGCACCAGCGTGGCCCAGCACCCGAGCGTGCTGGCCGCCGCCGCCAAGGTGCGCGAGGCCTACCTCGCCACGCAGCGCGTGGCCATGCCCGCGCCGGTCGACGGCTACGTCGCCAAGCGCACGGTGCAGCTCGGCCAGCGCGTGGCCGCCGGCACGCCGATGATGTCGATCGTGCCGCTCAACCAGCTGTGGGTCGACGCCAACTTCAAGGAAGTGCAGCTGCGCAACATCCGCATCGACCAGCCCGTGAAGCTCACGGCCGACGTCTACGGCAAGAAGATCGAATACAGCGGCAAGGTCGCGGGCCTCGGCGTGGGTACGGGCAGTGCGTTTGCGCTGCTGCCTGCGCAGAACGCCACCGGCAACTGGATCAAGGTGGTGCAGCGCGTGCCCGTGCGCATCGCGCTCGATCCCGAGCAGCTCAAGGCCAACCCGCTGCGCATCGGCCTGTCGATGGATGCCGAGATCGACATCTCCTCGAAGAGCGGCAAGATGCTCGCCGACGCGCCGCGCGCCGCTGCGCTGACGCAGACGCAGGTCTACAGCCAGCTCGACCGCGGTGCCGACGCCGAAGTGGAGCGCATCGTCGCGGCCAACCTCGGCCGCAGCGCATCGGCCACGGCCGCCGCCGCACCGGCGAAGAGCCCGGCAGCGCCTGCCACATCGGTGGCCGTGCAGGGGCACCCGGGCTGATCGCCCGGACCTTCTTCTTCAGGTAAACAGTTCGCCCCATGGCCACCGCTGCTCCTGCTTACGTCGCGCATCCGCCGCTCGAGGGCGCAGCCCGCCTCTGGGGCACGGTCGCGCTGTCTGCGGCAACCTTCATGAACGTGCTCGACTCGTCGATCGCGAACGTGTCGCTGCCTGCCATCTCCGGTGACCTGGGCGTGAGCACCACACAGGGCACCTGGGTCATCACCAGCTTCGCGGTGGCCAACGCCATCGCGGTGCCGCTCACCGGTTTCATGACGCAGCGCTTCGGACAGGTGCGCCTGTTCATGGCCAGCGTGATCCTGTTCATGATCACCTCGCTGATGTGCGGCCTGGCGCCGAACATGACGACGCTGATCGCCTTTCGCGCGCTGCAGGGCTTCGTTGCGGGCCCGATGATCCCGCTGTCGCAGACGCTGCTGCTGTCGAGCTATCCGCGCGCCAAGGCGGGACTCGCGATGGCGATGTGGTCGATGACCACGCTGGTCGCGCCGGTGATGGGGCCGCTGCTCGGCGGCTGGATCACCGACAACATCTCGTGGCCGTGGATCTTCTACATCAACATCCCGGTGGGCATCGTCGCCGCGGCCATCACCTGGGCGCTGTACCGCCACCGCGAGAGCGCCACGCACAAGGTGCCGATCGACGCCATCGGCCTCGCGCTGCTGGTGCTGTGGGTGGGCTCGCTGCAGCTGATGCTCGACAAGGGCAAGGAGCTCGACTGGTTCCACTCGGCGCAGATCATCACGCTGGCGGTGGTGGCCGTGGTCGGCTTCGCGTTCTTCCTGGTGTGGGAGCTGACCGACAAGCACCCGGTGGTCGACCTGTCGCTGTTCAAGCGCCGCAATTTCTGGTCGGGCGCCGTGGCAACGGCCGTGGCCTATGGCCTGTTCTTCGGCAACGTGGTGCTGCTGCCGCTGTGGCTGCAGCAGTGGATGGGCTACACCGCGACGCAGGCCGGCATGATCATGGCGCCCGTGGGGCTGCTGGCGATCTTCTTCTCCCCGGTGGTGGGGCTCACGGTGGCCAAGATCGATCCGCGCCGCTATGCGACCTTCTCGTTCCTGGTGTTCGCGCTGGTGCTGTGGATGCGCTCGAACTTCAACACGCAGGCCGACTTCGTGACGATCATCATTCCGACGATCATCCAGGGCATCGCGATGGCGTTCTTCTTCATTCCGCTCGTGACCATCACGTTGTCGGGCCTCACGCCCGACCGCATCCCGGCCGCGTCGGGGCTGTCGAACTTCCTGCGGATCACCGCGGGCGCGATGGGCACCTCGATCACCACCACGCTGTGGGAGAACCGCGCGGCGCTGCATCACTCGCAATTGGCGGAGACGGTGAACCAGGGCAACAACGCAGCGACCAGCGCGATGTCGGGCCTCGCGGGCAGCGGCTTCAGCAGCGAGCAGGTGCTGGGGCAGCTGAACCGCATCGTCGACCAGCAGTCGTTCATGCTGGCGACCAACGACATCTTCTATGCGTCGGCGATCCTGTTCCTGCTGCTGATCCCGCTGGTGTGGCTGGCGCGGCCGCAGCGCGGCGGTGCCGGCGGCGACGCAGCAGCCGGCGCGCACTGAGCGCACGCACCATCGCCTCATCGACCCCCAGCCTCCGCAAGGAGCCTGGGGGTTTTCTTTGTCGCTGTGACGACAGTCCCGATTCGCATGCCGCACGGGTCCGTGCAGGTTGCACTGCAGCATAGGCATTTGCCCCAGTATCCAAGCGAGTTGCACGCACGAACAATCGGTCCGCGCTCAATGGTGGCGCATTGGGATGGACCGCATGACCGACTTTATTTTTCCGAATCCGGGCGACCTCGCGAGATGAGCGACGTCATCCTCGAAACACGCGAGCTCACCAAGGAATTCAAGGGGTTCACTGCCGTCAGCAAGGTCAATCTCTCGGTGGTGCGCGGCTCGATCCACGCGCTGATCGGCCCGAACGGCGCCGGCAAGACGACCTGCTTCAACCTGCTCACCAAGTTCCTCGAGCCGACCACCGGCACGATCCTCTTCAACGGACAGGACATCACCGGCGAGCGGCCTGCGCAGATCGCGCGGCGCGGCATCATCCGCTCGTTCCAGATTTCCGCCGTGTTCCCGCACCTCACGCTGCTCGAGAACGTGCGCCTGGGCCTGCAGCGCCGGCTGGGCACTTCGTACCACTTCTGGAAGAGCGAGAAGTCGCTCAAGCCGCTCGACGCGCGCGCCCGCGAACTGCTCGCCGAGGTGGGCCTTGAGGCACTCGCCGACGAGCAGACCGTGAACCTGCCCTACGGCCGCAAGCGCGCGCTCGAGATCGCGACCACGCTGGCCATGGAGCCCGAGCTGATGCTGCTCGACGAGCCCACGCAGGGCATGGGCCATGAAGACGTGCATCGCGTAGCCGAGCTCATCAAGCGCGTGTCGGCGGGGCGCACCATCCTGATGGTGGAGCACAACATGAGCGTGGTCTCCACCATCGCCGACACCATCACCGTGCTTCAGCGTGGCGCCGTGCTGGCCGAAGGACCTTACGCCGAAGTCTCCGCGAATCCCCAGGTCATGGAGGCCTACATGGGCACCACCGACGGCCAGCTGCAGGGGGCTCACTGATGACCGCGGCACTTCAGATCAAGGGCCTGCAAGCCTGGTACGGCGAATCGCACGTGCTGCACGGCGTCGACATGGTCGTGCAGCCGGGCGAAGTCGTCACGCTGCTGGGCCGCAACGGCGCGGGCCGCACCACCACGCTGCGCGCCATCATGGGGCTCACCGGCGCGCGCAAGGGCAGCATCGAGGTCAACGGCAAAGAGACCATCGGCATGCCGACGCACCGCATCGCGCACCTCGGCATCGGCTATTGCCCGGAGGAGCGCGGCATCTTCGCGAGCCTTTCGTGCGAAGAAAACCTCATGCTGCCGCCCGAGCTGAAAGGCGCGGGGCAGGGCATGTCGGTCGAAGAGATCTACGCCATGTTCCCCAACCTCGCCGAGCGCCGCCACAGCCAGGGCACGCGCCTGTCGGGCGGCGAGCAGCAGATGCTGGCCGTGGCGCGCATCCTGCGCACCGGCGCCAAGCTGCTGCTGCTCGACGAAATCTCCGAAGGCCTCGCGCCGGTCATCGTGCAGGCGTTGGCCCGAATGATCACCATGCTGCGCGCCAAGGGCTACACCATCGTCATGGTGGAGCAGAACTTCCGCTTCGCGGCGCCGTTGGCGGACCGCTTCTATGTGATGGAGCACGGCCGCATCGTCGAAAAATTCGGCGCGGCCGAACTCGAAGCCAAGATGCCGGTGCTCACCGAATTGCTCGGTGTCTAGGTTCTTTCACCCGTTGCTACTGCTGGAGACAAACATGAAAAATAGGCTTACCGCATTCGCCCTGGCTCTTGGCGCACTGGCGCTCGCCGCGTCAGCCCAGGCGCAAGGGCAGGACAAGATCAAGATCGGCTTCATCACCGACATGTCGAGCCTGTATGCCGACCTCGAAGGCAAGAACGGCGCGCTGGCGATTCAGATGGCCATCGACGACTTCGGCGGCAAGGCGGCCGGCAAGCCCGTCGAGCTCCTGACGGTGGACCACCAGAACAAGCCCGACATCGCAGCTTCCAAGGCGCGCGAGTGGATCGACACGCAGGGGCTGAGCATGGTGTTCGGCGGCACCAACTCCGGTGTGGGCCTGGCACTGGCCAAGGTAGCGGCCGAGAAGAAGCGGGTGTACTTCAACAACGGTGCTGCGTCGTCTGTGCTGACCAACGAACAGTGCTCGCCCTATACCGTGCACTACGCCTACGACACGGTGGCGCTCGCCAAGGGCACCGGCGCGGCCGTGGTCGACGGCGGCGGCAAGACCTGGTTCTTCCTGACCGCCGACTACGCCTTCGGCCATGCGCTCGAAGCCGACACCTCCACCGTCGTGAAGGCCAAGGGCGGCACGATCGTGGGCTCGGTGCGCCATCCGCTCAATGCCTCCGATTTCTCGTCGTTCCTGCTGCAGGCGCAGAACTCCAAGGCCCAGATCCTCGGCCTCGCCAATGCGGGCGGCGACACCGTCAACAGCATCAAGGCCGCCAAGGAATTCGGTATCGGCAAGACCATGAAGCTCGCCGGCCTGCTGATCTTCCTGAGCGACGTGCACAGCCTGGGCCTGAAGAACACCGAGGGCCTGCAGTTCACCACCAGCTGGTACTGGGACCTGAACGACGAGACGCGCAAGTTCTCCAAGCGCTTCTTCGAGAAGGCCAAGCGTATGCCCACGGAGATCCAGGCGGCGGACTATTCCGCCACCATGACCTACCTCAAGGCGGTGGATGCGGCCAAGTCGGACGACGCCGACAAGGTCATGGCCGAGCTCAAGAAGATGAAGCTCAACGACTTCTTCGGTTCCGGCCAGATCCGTCCCGACGGCCGCTACGTGCACGACATGTACCTGATGCAGGTCAAGTCGCCGGCCGAATCGAAGACGCCCTGGGACTACTACAAGCTCGTGAAGAAGCTGCCCGGCGACACGGTCTTCACGACGAAGGCCGAGTCAAAGTGCGCGCTCTGGAAATAACCCCTCGACACCTTTCTCAGGAGCTCCCATGAAAAAAGCATTCGCCTATACCGCCGTCTTCGCCGCCGCAGCGCTGGCCGCGGGCGCCGCCCAGGCCCAGGACAAGGTCAAGATCGGCTTCATCACCGACATGTCGAGCCTCTACGCGGACGTGGAGGGCAAGAACGGCGCCCTCGCGATCCAGATGGCCATCGACGACTTCGGCGGCAAGGTCAACGGCATGCCCATCGAGCTGCTGCAGGCCGACCACCAGAACAAGGCCGACATCGCGGCTTCCAAGGCGCGCGAATGGATCGACACGCAGGGCCTGACGATGCTGTTCGGCGGCACCAGTTCGGGCACCGCGCTGGCCATGGCCAAGGTGGCGCAGGAGAAGAAGCGCGTGTTCGTCGTGAACGGTGCCGGCAGCTCGGCGCTCACCAATGAGCAGTGCAGCCCCTACACCGTGCACTACGCCTACGACACCGTGGCACTGGCCAAAGGCACGGGCAGCGCCGTGATCGCACGCGGCGACAAGAGCTGGTACTTCCTGACGGCCGACTATGCCTTCGGCCAGGCACTGGAAGCCGACGCATCCAAGGTCGTGAAGGAGAAGGGCGGCACCGTGGTGGGCAGCGTGAAGCATCCGCTCAACACCTCCGACTTCTCGTCGTTCCTGCTGCAGGCGCAGAACTCCAAGGCCCAGGTGCTGGCGCTGGCCAACGCGGGCGGCGACACCATCAACTCGATCAAGGCCGCCAAGGAATTCGGCATCACCAAGACCATGAAGATGGTCGGCCTGCTGGTGTTCGTGACCGATGTGCACAGCCTGGGCCTGAAGAACACCGAAGGCCTGCTGCTCACCACCAGCTGGGACTGGAACCTCGACGACAAGACGCGCGCCTTCGGCAAGCGCTTCTTCGAGAAGACCAAGCGCATGCCTACTGATATCCAAGCCGCCGACTATTCGGCCACCATGACCTACCTGAAGGCCGTGCAGGCCGCCAAGACGGTCGATGCCGACAAGGTGATGGAGACGCTCAAGAAGACCCCGGTCGACGACTTCTATGCCAAGGGCAGCATCCGCGCCGACGGCCGCTTCGTGCACGACATGTACCTTGTGCAGGTCAAGTCACCGGCCGAATCCAAGCAGCCGTGGGACTACTACAAGGTGGTCCAGAAGCTGAACGGCGAAGACGTCTTCACCACCAAGGCCGAAAGCAAATGCGCCCTCTGGAAGTGATCTCCCGCGGGCGCGCAGGCGCCCGGGTTCGTTGAAACGTTTATGACCATTTCCCTTCCTGCGTTGTTGAGCCAGCTCCTCCTGGGGCTGGTCAACGGCTCCTTCTACGCCATCCTGAGCCTCGGGCTGGCGGTGATCTTCGGCCTGCTCAATGTCATCAACTTCGCGCATGGCGCGCTGTTCATGCTGGGCGCCGTCCTGACATGGATGGCGATGGAGTATCTCGGCGTCAACTACTGGGTGATGCTGATCGCGGCGCCCATCGTCATCGGCATCTTCGGCGTGCTCATCGAGCGCCTGCTGCTGCGCTGGATCTACAAGCTCGACCACCTCTACGGCCTCTTGCTCACGCTGGGCCTCACGCTGCTGATCGAGGGCGTGTTCCGCTCGGTCTACGGCGTGTCGGGGCTGCCCTACGACGCGCCCGATGCGCTGTCGAGCTCCACCGACCTGGGCTTCATGGTGCTGCCGAACTATCGCGCCTGGGTGGTCGTTGCATCGCTGGTGATCTGCTTCGCGACCTGGTTCGTGATCGAGAAGACCCGCCTGGGCGCCTACCTGCGCGCCGGCACCGAGAACCCCCGGCTGGTGGAGGCCTTCGGCGTCAACGTGCCGCTGATGATCACACTGACCTATGCCTTCGGCTGCGCGCTCGCGGCCTTCGCCGGCGTCCTCGCCGCACCGGTGATGCAGGTGTCGCCGCTGATGGGGCAGAACCTCATCATCGTGGTGTTCGCGGTGGTCGTGATCGGCGGCATGGGCTCGATCATGGGGGCCATCCTCACCGGGCTGGGGCTCGGCGTGATCGAAGGGTTCACCAAGGTTTTCTATCCCGAGGCATCGTCTACGGTTGTGTTCGTGATCATGGTCATCGTGCTGCTCATCCGCCCCGCCGGCCTGTTCGGCAAAGAAAAATAAGGCGCGGCATGAACACGAAAAAAATCTCCCTCGTCGTCTACGCGCTTCTGCTGGTCGCGCTCGTCGCGGCGCCGTTCTTCGGCGCCTACCCGGTGTTCGTGATGAAGCTCATGTGCTTCGCGCTGTTCGCCGCGGCCTTCAACCTGCTGCTGGGCTTCACGGGCCTGCTGTCCTTCGGGCACGCGGCCTTCCTCGGCGGTTCCGCCTATGTGGCGGGCCATGCCATCAAGGTCTGGGGGCTCACGCCCGAACTGGGCCTGATCGCGGGCACGCTCAGCGGCGCTTTCCTCGGATGGATCTTCGGCGTGCTGGCCATTCGCCGCCAGGGCATCTACTTCGCGATGATCACGCTGGCGCTCGCGCAGATGATGTTCTTCGTCGCGCTGCAGGCCAAGTTCACGGGCGGAGAGGACGGTCTGCAGGGCGTGCCGCGCGGCAAGCTGTTCGGCATCGTCGACCTGTCCAACGACCTCACGATGTACTACGTGGCACTGGTCATCGTGGTCGCGGCCTTCCTGCTGATCGTGCGCACCATCCACTCGCCTTTCGGGCAGGTGCTCAAGGGCATCAAGGAGAACGAGCCGCGCGCGCTGTCGCTGGGCTACGACGTGAGCCGCTTCAAGCTGCTGGCCTTCGTGATCTCGGCGGCGCTGTCGGGGCTGGCCGGTTCGCTCAAGACGCTGGTGCTGGGCTTCGCCACGCTGTCGGACGTGCACTGGACCGCTTCGGGCCAGGTCATCCTGATGACGCTGGTGGGCGGCCTGGGCACGCTCTCGGGTCCGCTGGTGGGCTCGGCCGTGGTGGTGCTGCTCGAAAACAAGATCGGCGAACTTGGCAACCTGCTTGCACGCATCACGACGGTGGACTGGTTCAACACGCTGGGCGAGTCGGTGACCATGGTCACGGGCCTGATCTTCGTGATCTGCGTGCTGGCCTTCCGCAAGGGGATCATGGGCGAGATCATCGCGTTCATCGACAGGCGGCGGGCGAAGTAGCGCGCGGCCAACAAAAAAGGGAGCCTCGGCTCCCTTCTTGTTTCTGGATCAGCAGTTGCCTTTTTTCGCCTGGCCGGGCGGGCAGAAGTCGCGGTCGCGGTCATGGCCGTGCCGATGGCCGCCATCGTGGCGGCGGTGGTCGTCTTCCCATTCGCGCTCGCGACGGGCTTCACGGCGGGCTTCTTGCCGGCGCCAGTCGCCTTCGGTCCAGCGCCAGCCGCCGCGGTCTTCGACCCAGCGGCCTGGGGCATAGGCGTATCCCGCGCGCTCAGGCTGCCAGCCGCCCGGGCGCCATCCGTAGGCGCGGCCGTCCCAGGCCCAGCGGCCCGGCACCCAGACGAAGCCGCCGCGTGGCGGGGGCAGGGGCTCGTAGCGCGGCGGCGGCGGTGCTGTCATCACGAGTCCGGGCACGTTGATGTTGACCGAGACCTGCGCGTTGGCGGCGATGGGGCTTGCAAGGATGGAAAGGGCGCCGGCCGCGGCCAGCACTGCGATTCGAATCTTCATGGGTGATCCTCCGTTTTTAAATGGGTGGGGCACGATTCCCAACGCAGGCGGCAAGGAATCGGTTGTCAGGTCTTGTGCGCGGCTACAACAGTTACAGCTTCAGCGGCGCGGCATAGCCGGTCATTTCCAGATAGCCGCGGCCCACGCGGCGGCCTTGGGCATCGAGCAGCTCGCTCACGCCTTCCCAGTACACGCCGCCGGTCGAACCGCGGCTGTCGAGTTCCTGGTCGTCGAGCAGTGCGCGCACCTCGAAGCTGCCGGCGGGCGTCTGCACGCGCCATTGCGTCGGGTACTTCGCCTGCGTGCGCGGGCTGTCCCAGGTCTTGAGGGCTTCGAAGCGCACTTCGTCGTTCCTGAAGGTTCGTGCCGCGCCATCGCGCTGGCGGAACGAGCCGCCGGTCCACAGCGCGCTACCGTCGCTGCGCCGCAGGCGGAAGGCGGTTAGGGCGCTGCCGTCGTCGAGGTTCATGCCGATCCAGTCCCAGCCCACGGCCTCGGGGTGCATCAGCGCTTCGCTCCATTCGTGGTCGAGCCACGCGGCGCCGGCGACGTCGAAGGCTTGTCCCTTGAGCGTGAGCCTGCCCTGCGCCTTGAGCTGTGGCTCGCTGTAGTAGTAGCTCGCCTGCGATTCCTCGGGGCCCTTGCGCGAGAGGCCGGCGTTGCCTTGCAGAAGCACCGGCTGCGTCGGCGTGAAGCGCAGGTCGAGCGTGAATTCGCCGGCCGGAATGCGCGCAACGTAGAGCCCGTTCTCCCGCACCAGCGACCAGTCGCGGATGCGCACGTCGGTGTCGTTGGTGCCGGCTTCCGCCACGCCGAAGCCCGCGCGTGCAATGCGCTGGTCGTGCAGCAGCACGCGGCCTTCGAGGTCGGTGACGGCCGCGTGCGCGAACACGAGATGCTTCGCGGCGAACGCCGAGCGCATGCCCTGCGTGGCCTCGACGCGCGAGCGGAAGAAGGTCACCTGGAAGCCGAACTCGCGTCCGCCTGCAGTCTTCGCGTGGCCGGTGACGTACCACCATTCGGTGTGCAGGTCGGGGTGGCTGCCGAAGTCGCGCGGGAACTCCATCCGGCGCTCGGTCAGTGCCCATGCCGCCAGCGGCCCGGCCGCGAGCGCGGCCAGCAGCAGGCCGCGCCGCGAGAGGCCGAACAGCGACGAAGGAGGAGGCCTCATGTCGCCACCAGCGCATCGATGCGCCGCTGCGCCGGCGCGATGTCGCCGAAGGCATTCCGCACCCAGGCCGCATCGTGGTAGCTCGGCAGATAGCGCTCGCCCGCATCGCACAGCAGAGAAAGAATGGAGCCCTGCTGTCCCGCCGCGCGCATCTCGTGCGCCACGGCCAGCATGCCGATGAAGTTGGTGCCCGTCGACGGCCCGACCTTGCGGCCCAGCAGTGCCGACAGTGCATGCATCGCCGCCACCGAGTCGAGGTTCGGCACTTCGATCATCCGGTCGACCAGCGTGCGGATGAAGCTGGGCTCCACGCGCGGTCGGCCGATGCCTTCGATGCGCGAGCCTGCGTCCGTCAGCGAGGCATCGCCCGTGCGGTGGTAGGCCGAGAACACCGAGCCCTCGGGGTCGGGCACGCACACCTGCGTGTCGTGGCAGCGATAGCGCAGGTAGCGCCCAATGGTCGCGCTGGTGCCGCCCGTGCCCGCGCCGACCACGATCCACTTCGGCACCGGATGCCGCTCGCGCGCCATCTGCTGGAACATGCTCTCGGCGATGTTGTTGTTGCCGCGCCAGTCGGTCGCGCGCTCCGCATAGGTGAACTGGTCCATGTAGTGGCCGCCGGTGCGCTCGGCCAGCGCGCGCGCCTCTTCGTACACCTGGGCGGCATGGTCCACGAAGTGGCAGCTCGCGCCGTAGAAGGCGATCTGCGCGACCTTCTCGGGCGAGGTAGTGCGCGGCATCACCGCGATGAAGGGCAGGCCCAGCAGCCGAGCGAAGTAGGCCTCGCTCACGGCCGTGGAGCCGCTCGAGGCCTCGACGATGGTGGTGCCCTCGCGCACCCATCCGTTGCACAGCGCGTAGAGAAAGAGCGAACGCGCGAGCCGGTGCTTGAGGCTGCCGGTCGGGTGCGTCGATTCGTCCTTCAGGTACAGGTCGATGCCGTGCGCCGCGAGCGAGGGCAGGGGCAGCGGGATCAGGTGCGTGTCGGCGCTGCGCTGGTAGTCGGCCTCGATGCGGCGGATGGCGCTGTCGAGCCAGTCGCCGCAGCCGGTGGTGCTGAGTGGTTGTGACATGGCGGGCAGTCTACAAGCCGCCCCGGAAACGGCCTCGCGGCACGGTCTCCGGATGTCGCCGAAAAGCCGGAAACCCTACTGAACAGCGGCCTCTTTGGCCTGCGAGTGCTTGGGTTCTCATCGTTTCAACGCGTGACTTTCGGCACTGTTCGCGTCGCGCCGCGCTCCTTACGCTCGCCCGTCATTCAACAAATCAGGGAGTCGAGTCATGAATTTCAAGCCTGTGGTGGCGGCCATTGCGGTCGCATTGGCCGTCGTCGCGTGCGGCGGCGGGGGTGGCGGTGGTTCGCCGGGCTTCTTCCTTCCGCCGCCCGACCAGGGCGGGCCGGGCGGCAACGACCCGGGCACCAACCCTCCTGGCACCAACCCTCCCGGCACGAATCCACCGAGCACCAACCCGCCCGCGCAGGCCAATGCCAAGGTCTCGGGCCGGGTGACCAATGCCGCCGACGGCGCGGGCGTGGGCCAGGTCACCGTGTCGACCGGCGGCGTCAGCGCGACGACCGCCGCCGACGGCACCTACACGCTCGAAGGCGTCACCAACGCAAGCTCGGTGCTGCTGAGCTACAGCAAGACCGGCTTCGCGCCGCAGAGCCGCGCCACGGCAGCGCTCGAGGCCTCGGGCGCTACCACGGTCGTCAACGTGCCGATGCTGCCGGTGGCCTTCACCGACACCTTCGACCCCACGGCGCCGCGCGACCTTGCCGTGCCGGGCTCGACCGCGATGGTCAAGCTGCCGGCCAACGCGCTGCGCCGCGCCGACGGCGGCGCGCCCACCGGCATGGTGACCGGCCGACTCACGCCGATCGCACCGGCCATGAACGTCAACTTCATGCCCGGCAACTACCTCGCGGCGAGCGGCGGCGGCACGGCGGCGATGGAGAGCTTCGGCGCGCTCGACGCCAGCTTCGTCGATGCCGACGGCGCACCGCTGAACCTGGCCTCGGGCGTGAACGCCACGGTGCGCATCGCGCCGTCGTCGCGCACCGACACGCTGCCGACGAGCGTGCCACTCTTCTTCTACAACACCGCCACGGGCCTGTGGGTGGAAGAGGGCGTCGCGACCTTGCAGGGCACGGCGCCCAACCAGTACTACGAAGGCACGGTCACGCACTTCACGACCTGGAATGCCGATCAGGTCTACAACACGGTGCAGATCAAGGGCTGCGTGCAGGACGCCGAAGGCCAGCGCATCGCGGGTGCACTGGTGTCGTCGGAAGGCAAGTCGTACAGCGGCTCGGGCTCGGCGCTGACCAACGGCAATGGCGAGTTCTCGGTGCCGGCCAAGCGCGGCGGTGCGGCCTTCGTGCTGGCGAGCCGGGGGGCGGAGCTGTCGAACGCGGTCAGTGCCAACCCGTCCGACCAGGACACGATGATCGACGGGTGCCTGACGCTGACGCGCGCGGCTGTGTCGATCAAGCTGACCTGGGGCGAGAAGCCCTACGACATCGACGCCCACACGCTGGGCGCGAACGTGGGCGAGCACATCTACTTCGCCGGGAAGGGCTCGCTGGCCGTGGCACCGTTCGTGAACCTCGACGTGGACGACATATCCAGCTTCGGACCCGAGTACACGACCTTCGCGAAGCTCGCGCGCAACCGCACCTACCGCTTCTATGTCGTCAACTACTCGGACACCTACAACCCGGGCCAGACCGGTTCGCCGGTGCGCGTGGAACTGAGCAACCGTGGCGCGCAGGCTGTGTTCTCGCCGCCTGCTGGCGAAACCACGGACACCCGCTACTGGCATGTGTTCGACCTGCGCACCGACGAGAACTGCAATGGCACGGTGGTGCCGGTGCAGCAGTTCCGAGCCGATGCACCGCCGCAGGTCAACACCGACGCGAACGCGCAGTACTGCAGTTGATGCGGCAATGAGCGACCCCGGGGCCGGCCATCGCGGTCGGCCTAGGGTTCGCCGGTCTCTACCAGTCTTCCTTCACTGCCAGCACGACATCCTTGCCGGCGGCGGCGCGCCCGGCCATCCACGCCGTGAACGTGCCGGCCGCCACCACGGCGGCGCACAGCGCCAGCAGCCGAACCCACGGCACCAGCAGGTCCATGCTCCAGTGGAAGCTCTGCGGGTTCACCACCTTCACCAGCACCACCGACACGGCCAGCCCGAGCAGCAGCCCCGCGACCGCGCCGATGGCCGTCCAGGCCGCGCCTTCGCCGGCCACGATGGCCAGCACCTGCCGCCGCGTGAAGCCCAGGTGCGCGAGCAGGCCGAACTCCTTGCGCCGTGCCAGCACCTGCGCACTGAAGCTCGCGGCGATGCCGAACAAACCGATGGCGATAGCCACGGCCTGCAACCAGTAGGTCACGGCAAAGCTGCGGTCGAAGATGCGCAGCGAGGTCGCACGGATCTGGCCGACCGAGGCGATCTCGACGGACTCCGCGGAGCCGCCTTCCTGGCGCGCCGCCAGTGCGCGCACCTGTGTCTGCACCGCGCCTTCCGACGTGCCGGGCGCGAGCCACAGCGCCACGTCGCTCACGTTGCGTTCGCCGGTGATGCGTTCGAAATCGCGCGCGTCCATCGTGACCGCGCCGAACTGCCTCGCATAGTCGCGCCACACGCCCGCCACGAAGAACACCGGCGGCTTCTTCGTGCCGGCTGCCACGCCCATCGCGGCCGACAGCGGCGCGAACGCGGTGCCCGGCTTCGCGCCGTACAGCTCGACCATCGGCTCGCTCACGTAGATGCCGACCTGCCCCTCGGGCACCGGCAGCGCGGCGCCCACCAGCGGCAGCGACTGCGTGGCGCCGCCTTCGAGGCTGCGCGCGATCAGCGTGACGGCGGGCCGCGTCGCGTCGAGCTGCAGTGTCTTCGTGCGCAGCGTGCCCGTGCGCGCCACGCCGGGCAACTGCGCCAGCGCCTGCACGAAGGCGGGCGGGAAGGTCGCGGTGTCGGTGCTGCTGCTGTTGCCGGCGTTGCTGCCGCGCCCACCCGCAGTGGCGCGCAGGTACAGGTCGGCCGGCAGCACCACGTCGAGCCAGTGCGTGACCGAATCGCGAAAGCTGGCGACCATCACCGTGAGCGCGACCGCCAGGCTCAGGCTCGCGACCACGCCGCTCACCGCTACCGCCGCCGTGCCCCGCATGCGGCGCGCGCGCTCGATGGCCAGCATCGGCAGCACGCGTTGCGCGAACACGGGTGCGATGCGGTCGTACAGCAACGCGATGAGCCAGGGCAAGGCGGTGATGCCGCCCACCAGCAGGCAGGCCACCGACAAATACGCGGCCACCGGAATGCCGCCGATGGCCGGCACGTTGGCCAGTACCGCGCCGAGCGCGATCAGCCCCAGCGCCAGCCAGTGGCTGTTGCCCTGGGCAGGCGCCGCGCCCAGCCCCTTGAGTGTTTGCGCTTCGGGCAGCGCCTGCGCCGCGCGCGCGGGCCACCAGCCGCCCACCAAGGCGGCCACCACGCCGAGCCCGCCGTAGAGCGCTGCCGCGCCGCTGCTCCAGTGCAGCTTGGGCGCGACGCCTTCGAAATACCCGCCACCTAGGTCGCCGCCGAGCACCTGCAGCGCAAAGACCGCGAGCGCGGTGCCGAGCACGAGCCCGGCCGTGCTGCCGATCAGACCCAGCACCAGCGATTCGGCCAGCACCAGCCGCAGCCGTTCACGCGGCGTCAGGCCCAACACGCCGAGCAGCGCGAACTGCTGCGCGCGCTTGGCCACGCTGAGCGCCAGCACCGAGAACACCAGGAAAGCGCCCGTGAACAGCGCCACCAGCGCCAGCACCGTCAGGTTGACGCGGTAGGCGCGCGACAGGTTGCTCACGCGCTCGGCCGCATCGCCGGGCTCGGCGAACTGCACGCCCGCGGGCCAGCCCGGCGACTGCTGCAGCGAGGCCATGAAGGCGGCCCTGTCGGTACCGGGTGCCAGCCGAAGGTCGATGCGGCTGAGCCGGCCGACCTGGCCGAACAGCTCCTGCGCGGCCGCGACGTCCATCACCGCGAGCGCCGAGCCGCTGGCGGCGACGTGGCCGGACACTTCGAGCCGCTGCCAGGCATCGCCGCTTCGCAGCTGCATCGTCTCCACGACGCCGCCGCCGGGCGCTTGCGCGGGCAGGCCCAGCGCGGTGCGCGCCGCGGTGTTGAGAAACACATGGCCCGGTGCGAACAGCGCGAAGCGATCGGCACCGGCTGCGGCCTGTGGCATCAGCGCCGGAGCGATGGCCGGCAGCACCAGCGCATCGACGCCGATCACGCGCATCGGAACCTGGCGTTCGCCCGCCAGCGCCAGGCCCTGGAACTCGACCACGGGGCTCGCCAGCGTCACCTGCGGATGCCGGGCCAGCCGCGCGAACACGGCCTCGTCGAAACCGCCCTGCACGGCGCGCACTTCCAGGTCGGGCTGGCCGTTGACCGAGCGTACCGCGCTCGCGAACTCGTCGAGGGCCGACGCATTGATCAGCTGCACCGAGAAGGCCAGCGCCACGCCCAGCATCACCGCCAGCACGGCCGCTGCATTGCGCCAGGGGTGATGGCGGAGTTCCTGCCAGGAGAAGGTGGTGAGCAATGCGCGCATGGGCCGATTGTCGCGATGTGCGCGGATCGAAGCTGCTGATGCGCGAGACTGAGCCGGTGGCCGCGCCGCAGGAGTGACGGCGGCGTTGATGAAGGGCCGGCCGTTCAGAGCCGGTCCGACATCGCATGCAGATACGCGCGCACCGCCGCGCTGGCGCTGAGCCCGATGGCCCGGTCGTAGGCCTGCCGCGCCGCCGCCCGTGCACCACCGGTCGCGAGCAGATGGGCTCGCGCCGCCCAGAAGGGCTGGTAGTTCGTCACCTCGTTGGCCGCAATGGCATCGAGTGCCCGCAGGCCGGTTTCCGGTCCGCGTGCGTTGGCCAGCGCGCAGGCGCGGCTGACCTGCGCACCGACGCTCGGCCGCAGCGCCAGCAGACCCTCGTACAGGGCCACCAGTGTTTCGGGTGGCACCGGTGCGCCGGCGCGGCGCTCGCAGTGTGCCGACTGGATCGCTGCTTCCAGCTGGTAGGCGCCGAGTGACTGCATGGCGCTGGCCCGCCGCAGATGGTGTTCAGCTTGCGCGAGCAGTTCATGGTCCCAGCGCGTGATGTCCTGCTGGTCGAGCGGCACATACGCGCCGGCATCGCTGCGTCGCGCCGCCGTGCGGGCCTCGCAGAACAGCATCAGCGCGAGCAGGCCGAGCGGCTCGGGCTCGTTCGGCATCAGGCCGCAGAGGATGCGGCAGAGGTCGACGGCCTCGACCGTGAGGCCGCGGGGCAGGGCGTCGGCGCCGTCCACGTCGTCCCAGCCGGTGCCGTAGGCGGCGTAGATGCCGTCGAGCACATCCTGCAGTCGCTGCGGCAGGTCGCGTGCTTGCGGATATTCGAAGGGAATGCCGGCCGCGCGGATGCGGGCCTTGGCGCGCACCAGCCGCTGGCCGAGCGTGGCCGGCGCGGTGAGGAAGGCGCCGGCCATGCGCGCGGCGTCGAGCCCGAGCACGGTCTGCAGCATCAGCGGTGCGCGCGCGGCCGCGTCGATGGCCGGATGCGCACACACGAAGAGCAGGCGCAGCCGCTCGTCGGGCACGGCCGCGCCGTCGGCGGTGCCTTCGTCGACCTCGCCGGCCAGCAGCATCAGGCTTTGCGTGGCCGCGTCCTGTACGCGGGTGTGGCGCCAGGCGTCGAGCTTGCGGTGCCGCGCCACGCTCAGCAGCCACGCATCGGGCTGTGAGGGAATGCCATCGGCCGGCCAGCGCTCGAGTGCTCGCGCGAAGGCGTCGGCCAATGCGTCTTCCGATGCGGCGATGTCGTGCGTGCGCGCCGACAGGATGGCCAGCAGCCGCCCGTACGAATCGCGCGCCGCACGCTCGGCGGCCTGGTGCGCCGCCGGGTCGGTCATGCGGCGGCGACAGCCGTGGCCGTGAAGACGGGCCGGACCTCCACCCCGCCGCTGGTGGCGCAGGGCGCGCGCGCCGCCCACTCGAGTGCCACGTCGAGGTTGGGCACATCGACCACGAAGTAGCCGCCGAGCTGCTCCTTGGTGTCGGCGAAGGGGCCGTCCTGCACCTGGCGCTTGTCGCCGCGCACGCGCAGCGTGGTGCCGGTCATGGGCGGGAAAAGGCCGTGGCCGCCGAGCGAAATGCCGGCCTGGCGCACGGCGTCGGCATACGCGACCCAGCTGGCCCGGTAGGCCTGCGAGGACGCATCGTCGCGCTGTTCGAATTCGGCCGCGGGCTGATAGAACATCAACATGTACTGCATGGTGTCTCTCCGTCATGGAAAAGGCTGTCGAGCAGGATCGCTCACCACAATGACGGCCCGCCGGCGGTCATTTCGACACGCGGGGCGTGCCGAGCAGAAGATTTTTTACGCGATTGCCGTCGGGTGCAATGCCCGCACCGAAGGCGCGAACATCGCCTCCATCTCGCTGCGCAGCTTGTAGGCCGCGGTCGTCGTGTCGATCGCCACGTCGGCCCAGCTCAGGCTCTGGCCCTTCTTCACCGGGCGCACCAGCTTGACGTTGTGCGCCAGCCCGAGCGGCAGGCCGCCCAGGCGCAGAGAGCGCTCGGCCGGCAGCAGCTTGCCCCACACCGTGTAGCCGCCTTCGCCGTCGAGCATTTCGCCCGCCGCGAGGTCGCGCTTGGCGGTGGCGACCACGTCGGCGTTCCAGCAGGTGGCGACGCCAGTGGGTTCGCCGCGCAGCGCCACGCTGGCCACCGACATGCCCACTTCGAGACCGATCAGGTGCCAGCGCTTGTAGAGCGTGAAGTAGCGCCCGCTGGGGTCGGTGTGGGCGTTGTATTCCTCGAAGCAGTTCCGGATGTAGTCGGTCTCGGCCTCGACCGTGACCCACACGCCCATGCGGATGTCGTACGGAATCTTGCGGCCATCGGCTTCGAGCGAGGACACCACCTCGACCATGCCCTTGCGCTCCAGCACGCCGCCCTCGCTCTTCGGCCGAGTGACGAAGGGAATGTCCTCCAGGCTCGCGGGAGGGTAGAGCAGGCCGTCCGACGGCACGGTGAGGCCGGTGGCGTTGGCGACCGCCGAGCTTTCGATGGAAGGCTTGGAGCCGTCGAGGAAGCTGTTGAACATCTTCGGGTTGAGCCCGCCGCGCCTGGCCTGCTCGGGCGTGAGGCCGTAGTTGCCCCACACCGTCTCGGGCGTCGATTCGGTGAAGTGCGGCAGCCACTTGTGGCCGCGCCCGGCCGCCACCACCGGAAAGCCGCAGGTGCGCGCCCAGTCGACCAGGTCGCAGATCAGTGCGGGCTGGTCGCCGAAGGCCAGCGAATAGAGCACGCCGGCCTGCCGTGCCCTGTGCGCAAGCAGCGGACCGCAGAAGGCGTCGGCCTCGACCGTCACGTTGACCACATGCTTGCCGTGCGCGAAGGCGTCGAGGCAGTGGTCCACCGCCGCGATGGGGTTGCCCGTGCATTCGACCACGATGTCGATGCTCGGCTCGCGCGTCAAGGCCTGCCAGTCGTCGGTGATCCAGGTGGTACCTTGCTTCAGCGCCTCCTGCACCGAGGCTGCGGCGGCACGCTCGGCCTTCCAGCCCACGCGTTGGAGATTGACGCGGGCCGCGTCGGGCGAGAGGTCGGCGATGGCGACCAGTTGCACGCCCGGCGTGCGCGGAATCTGCGCGAGGTACATCGCGCCGAACTTGCCGGCGCCGATCAGGCCGATGCGGATAGGGCGGCCTTCGGCGGCGCGCTGCTGCAGGCGGGTGTGCAGACTCATGTCGTTCAGGCCTCCGCGGTGTCGAGCACGTCGAGCGAGGTGCGCAATGCGCTCTCGGGCAGGCCGCTCTTCCACGGCACCTCGACGGGATAGGGCTTCAGCAGGCAGTCGTCGGGCAGCATCTCGATGGGCGTGAAGTTTCGGTGCGCGATGTACTCGGGTCGCTTGTGGCGCCGGATGTGGTTGCTGACCGCGCACAGGCTCAGGTACACCGCCACGCGGTTGAAGGGCGAGAGATTGCTGCCCGAGGCATGCACCAGGCAGCTGTGAAAGAGGATCATCGAGCCGGCCGGGCCTTTGGGCGAGACGATGCCGCCATGCTTGCCGCCCGCGCGGTCGACCAGTTGGCGGATCAGGTCGTTGTCCACGGTCCACAGCGGGTAGCTGGTGGTCGTGAGGTCGTGCTTCGCATCGACCACGCCCTTGCGGTGGCTGCCCGGAATGAACATCAGCGGGCCGTTGTGCTCGTTCACCTCGTCGAGAAAGATCGCGACGTTCATCGCGCGCTCGGTGGGCATCAGGTCGTCGTTGAGCCAGGTGCCGTAGTCCTGATGCCACTGCCACACGTCGCCCTCGAAGGCCATCTTGCCGTTGATCTTGAACTGGTGCATGTAGACCTCTTCGTCGAAAAGATTCGTCACCGGGCCGACCATGCGCGGATGGCGCGCCAAGCGGGCGAAAGGCTCGCTGACGAGGTGCGCGGCGAAGTTCGTGCGCACGGCGTCGGAGCCTTTCTCGCGCACGTTGAAGGCTTCGCGCTTGCTGTAGAGCTCGGGCACTGCGTCGGTCAGCACCTTCGTCTCCTCAGCCGAGAAATGGCCGGGGAAGAACAGATAGCCGTCGCGCTCGAATTGCGCGCGTTGCTCGGGGGTCAGCTTCATGCCTTGTCTCCTTTTTTCTGCGTGGTGGTGGATGCGGCGCGCGCGAGTTGCTGCGCGAGCCGTTCGCTCAATGCCTCGCTGGCCCGCGAGACGTGTTCTTCGCTCAGGCGTGCGGCACGGTCTGCATTGCCGGCGGCAATGGCCGTGGCGATCGCCTCGTGCTCGTCCCACAGCGATTCGCGCTGCGGCTCGGCCTGCAGCACCGCACCCATCGCGCGGCGCAGGTGACGCCAGTGCGGGTCGGCGCTCTGGCCGATCAGCGGGTTGCCCGAAGCTTCATAGATGGACTGGTGAAAGGCCACGTCCGCATCGATCATGGCTTCGACATTGCGTCCGCGCGCGGCACGCCGACCGCGTTCGATGAGCTTCGGGTCGATGCGAAAACGCTGGCGCGCCGCGAGCCGTGTGGCCAGCACGTCGAGCGCGCCACGCACCTGGTAGACCTGACGCATCGCCTCGGCTTCCAGCGGCGCCACCAGCACGCCGCGGCCGGGCGCGTCGAGCACGAAGCCGTCTTTCTTGAGCAGCCGCAGCGCCTGGAGCACGGGCTGGCGAGACACCGAGAGGCGCTGCGCGATGTCTTCCTGCGTGATGCGTTCGCCCGGCGCGAGCGTGCCGCTGCTGATGGCGCCGAGCAGGGCGCGGTAGACCTGGTCGACGAGATCGGGGGCGACTTCGATGCTGAGGAGCTGGGCGGGCATGGCGGCTTTCTTTGAACTCTGTATACAGAGTACTGAAATTGCGCGAGCGCGCATCCCGGGTTTTTACCCATCGGGGCTGCAAAAAAACGCGAGCCCCCGCTAAGCTCGGCCCATGCAACTACCTACCTACGACGACGTCATTGCCGCGGCCGCGCGGCTCGAAGGCCATGCCCACCGCACGCCGGTGCTGCGCTCGACCACCGCCAACGAACGCTGGGGTGCCGAGTTCTTCTTCAAGTGCGAGAACTTCCAGCGCATGGGCGCATTCAAGTTCCGCGGCGCGTTCAACGCGCTGTCGAAGTTCGATGCCACGCAGCGCAAGGGCGGCGTGATCGCGTTCTCGTCGGGCAACCATGCGCAGGCCATCGCGCTGTCGGCGCGCCTGCTGTCGATGCCGGCGGTGATCGTGATGCCCAAGGACGCGCCCGCCGCCAAGGTCGCAGCCACCAAGGGCTATGGCGCCGAAGTGGTGATGTACGACCGCTTCACTGAAGACCGCGAGGCGCTGACCAAGCGGCTCGCGCAGGAGCGCGGCATGACGATGATCCCGCCCTACGACCATCCCGACGTGCTCACGGGCCAGGGCACGGCGGTGAAGGAACTGATCGAGGAAACGGGGCCGCTCGACCACCTGTTCGTGTGCCTGGGCGGCGGCGGGCTGCTGTCGGGTTCAGCGCTGTCGGCGCGCGCGCTGGCGCCGAACTGCAAGGTCTATGGCGTCGAGCCCGAGGCGGGCAACGACGGCCAGCAATCGTTCCGCGCGGGGAAAATCGTGCACATCGAAACGCCGAAGACCATTGCCGACGGTGCACAGACGCAGCACCTGGGCGAGTACACCTTCGGCATCATCCGCCGCGACGTGGACGACATCTTCACCGTCACCGACGAGCAGCTCGTCGATGCGATGCGCTTCTTCGCCGAGCGCATGAAGATGGTGGTGGAGCCGACCGGCTGCCTCGCCTTTGCAGGCGCCATTGCGACCGGCAAGGCCGTCGCCGGACAGCGCGTCGGCATCGTGATCAGCGGCGGCAACGTCGACCTGTCGCGCTACGCTGCACTGATCGCGCCGCGGTAGTTCAGGCGCGGATTCCGCCGGCCGTCAGGTGCAGCAGACGGTCGGCCCGGGCCGCCGCGCTCTCGGAGTGCGTCACCAGCACCAGCGATGCACCATGCTCGCGGGTCTGGCCGATCAGAAGTTCCATCACCTTCGCGGCGGTGGACGGATCGAGGTTGCCCGTGGGCTCGTCAGCCAGCAGCAGGGCGGGGCGATGCACCAGCGCGCGCGCAATCGCCACGCGCTGCAGTTGTCCGCCCGACAGCGTCTGCGGCAGCCGAGCGCCCATGCCGGGCAGGCCCACCGATTCGAGCATGTGCGCGACGCGGGCGTCGTCCTTCTGCTGCGCGCCCAGCAGCATCAGCGGCAGAGACACGTTCTGTGCCACATCGAGGTGCGGCAGCACGTGGAAGGCCTGGAACACGAAGCCGACGTGCCGCCGCCGCCAGAGCGCGCAGGCCTCGCCGTCGAGGGCGCCGATGTCGGTGCCTTCGTGCGTGACCGTGCCCTGGTCCCAGCTGTCGAGGCCGGCCATGCAATTGAGCAACGTCGACTTGCCGACGCCCGATTCGCCCACGACGGCGACGAACTCGCCGGGCCGGACCTCCAGCGTCACGTTCTCGAAGACAGGCGCATCGCCGTAGTGCTTGCCGAGGTTGGAAATGCGCAGCGTCATCCGGGGCTTGTGGTCTTTGCAATCAGTTGAACGGCGGCCTGCACCGCGCCGGGGGCATCACAGGCGATCACGGTGCGCTGCGGCATGCTGCGCAGCCAGGTGATCTGCCGCTTGGCAAGCTGGCGCGTGGCGGCGATGCCGCGTTCGCGCAGCTCGGCCAAGGCCTTGGTGGAGGGCGCCGCGTTGCCGCAGGCATCCAGCGTTTCCCATGCCTGCCGGTAGCCGACGCAGCGCATCGAGGGCAGCTCGGTCGACAGGTCGCCGCGCGCGCGCAACGCGCGCACTTCGTCGAGGAAGCCGGCCGCAAGCATCGCGTCGAAGCGCTCGGCGATGCGCGTGTGCAGCCAGGCGCGGTCGGCCGGTTCGAGCGAGAACAGCACGCCGTCTTCGACGGCCTTGGCGGTCTTGTTGTCGCTCGCATGAAAGCTCGACAGCGGCTGGCCGCTGCTCTCCCACACTTCGAGCGCGCGCTGGATGCGCTGGCTGTCCTGCGGCGCGAGCCGCGCGGCCGTGACCGGGTCGACCTGCGCGAGCCGCGCGTGCATGGCCGGCCAGCCGAGTGTGGCGGCTTCCGCATCGATGCGCGCGCGCACTGCGGCATCGGCCGCGGGCATGGCGTCGATGCCGTCGAACAGCGCCTTGAAATAAAGCATGGTGCCGCCCACCAGCAGCGGCAGCGCGCCGCGCGCGCGGATCTCGCCGATGAGCCGCGTGGCGTCGGCCACGAACGCGGCGGCGCTGTAGCTCTCGCGCGGATCGAGGATGTCGATCAGGTGATGCGGCACGGCGGCCTGTTCGGCGGGCGTGGGCTTGGCGGTGCCGATGTTCATGCCGCGGTAGACGAGTGCCGAATCGACCGAGACGATCTCCACCGGCTGGATGCGCGCCAGCGCCAGCGCGGCGGCCGTCTTGCCCGAAGCGGTGGGGCCGGCGAGTGCGACGTAGCGCGGCGGACCCGGGGGCGCCGCGGTGGGCGCGGCCGGGGGGGCGGCCTCGGCGGCCGGTGCGAAGCTGGGAGACATGATGCGCCGAGGGTAGCAAATGGCGCGCGCCGGTCAGCGCGTGCGCGGCGGATGCCCCCGGGCGGCTCAGGTCGCTTCGCGCATCCGCCGGATGTCGCGCAGCGGCGGCGCGCCGAACAGGCGCGCGTACTCGCGGCTGAACTGCGAGGCGCTCTCGTAGCCCACGCGCACGCCTGCGGTGCCGGCGTCGATGCCCTGGTTCAGCATCAGCTGTCGCGCTTCCTGCAGGCGCAGCTGCTTCAGGTACTGCATCGGGCTCATGCCCGCCATGGCCCGGAAGTGCTGGCGGAAGGTCGAGGGGCTCATGTTCGCGGAAGCGGCCAGCGCGTCGGCCAGCACGGGCCGCGTGAAATTCATCTTGAGCCATGCCATGCTCTGGGCCACCTGCTGGCTCGGCGAGCCGAACGCCACCAGGCGCTGCAGCTGCGGGCCGTGGCGCCCCGCCAGCAACCGCACGAGGATCTCCTGCTGCAACAGCGGCGCGAGCTGCGGCATCAGCCGGGGCTCGGCGAGCAGCTGGACGAGCCGCGTGACCGCGCCGAGCAGCGTCGGGTCGAGTTCGCCGAGAGACATGGCGCGCTGGGTGCCGTCCCTGGCGGGCGGGGGCAAGGCCATCTCGGCGGCAGCCTGCACGACGGCGCGCGGGTCGAGCCGCAGCATCAGGCCCATGAAGGGCTGCGCGGCGCTGGCCCGGGTGATGTGCGTCACCACAGGCAGGTCGGCGGTGGTCAGCAGCGATTGGCCCGCCGAATAGTCGAACACCTCGTCGCCGAGCGCCACCCGCTTCTGCCCGCGGATGGTGATGCCCACGCCGAAGCCGTAGATGCAATGGAGCGGCTCGGTCGTGGTGCTGCGACGGTGCAGCGAAAGCTCGGGAATGGCCGTCACGTAGTCGCCGTCGCTGTGGGCGATGTGTGCGACCGCCCGGGCCAGATCGTCCAATGCACCCGGTTCGCCCGATTCGCCGTGCTGCGCCGGCTGTGCCGCTTCCATCTGAATCCTTTCGAGTGACGCGAACGAAAAAGTCTAGCCCGCGCGCCTGGCAGGGCCTGCGTTTCCGATGCAGTTTCGGTGTTTCAGGCAAGAACGAGAGCGAATCAGGCAAGTGGCTGGCCGGTCTTCGTCCGACACTCGCGGGCAGCGCTCCTCGGTGCACCGGCGTTGCATCCGATGCGGTCCGCGGGGGAGTGTCCGTCGAATCAGACAACCCGCTTTTTTCCACGGTGCCACGATGAAAACAGAAACGACTTCTCTCTACCGGAACCTGCCGCGCGGTACGGGCCGTATCGCCTCCGTTGCCTTGGCCGCGGCCTTGGGCGCGAGCGCGCTGTGGCCGCTGCACGCCGCTGCGAGCCAGGCGCTGGCGCAAAAGTATTCATGCGTCGCATGCCATCAGCCCGCGACCAAGGTGGTGGGCCCATCCTGGAAAGACATCGGCGCCAAATACGGCGACGGCAAGGGCACGGCCGCACAGCTGGCTGCAAGCATCAAGGCCGGCAGCTCGGGCAAATGGGGCGCGATGCCGATGCCGCCGCAGGCCCAGGTGCCCGATGCCGACCTGCAGTTGCTCGCCCAGTGGCTGCTCGACGGCGCCAAGTGAATCCGACCCCCAACCACCCACGGAGAAAAAGAACATGAGTGCGCTCCACGTCAATGGCCGTGAACACACGGTCGATGCCGATCCCGGCACCCCCATCCTCTGGGCCCTGCGCGACACGCTGGGCATGACCGGCACCAAGTTCGGCTGCGGCGCCGCGCTGTGCGGTGCCTGCACTGTGCACATGGACGGCCAGGCCATCCGCTCGTGCATCACGCCCATCGCCGCGGCCGAAGGCAAGAAGATCACCACCATCGAGGCCGCCACCGACGGCAGCGACAAGGTCGGCGCCGCGGTGCATGCCGCCTGGGTGCGGCACGACGTCGCGCAGTGCGGTTACTGCCAGAGCGGCCAGATCATGAGCGCGACCGCGTTCCTGAAGTCGCTCCCCGCGGGCAAGCAGCCCAGTGCCGACGAGATCGACTCGGCCATGGCCGGCAACATCTGCCGCTGCGGCACCTATGCGCGCATCCGCGCCGCCGTGGCCGATGCGGCCCGAACCCTCGCCTGAAGGAGTCCTCATGCTGCCCTCCATCGACTACCACGACCTGCCGCGCGCCTTGCAGCGCCTGATGGCCCAGGCTTCGGCCGAAGAGCCCGCCACGCTGCCCCGCCGCAGCTTCATCAAGATGGCCGGCGCCGGCGGCCTCGCGCTCGGCGCCTTTCCCCACCTGGCCATGGCGCAGGCCGATGGTGCAAAGCCTGCGGCCGGCGGCCTCAAGCCGACGCAGCAACCCTCGGCCTTCGTGCAGATCGCGCCCAGCGGCGAAGTGACGGTGACCATCAACCGGCTCGAATTCGGCCAGGGCGTGCAGACCGGCCTGCCGATGATCCTGGCCGAGGAACTGGACGCCGACTGGGCGCTGGTGCGCAGCCGCAACGGCACGAACGATGCGGCATACGCAGACCCGCTGTTCGGCATGCACCTGACCGGCGGCTCCAATTCGATCAAGAACAGCTTCACGCAGTACCGCGAACTCGGCGCCCGTGCCCGGGCCATGCTGCTGTCGGCTGCGGCGGCGCGCTGGAAGGTCGACCCGGCCACGCTGCGCACGCAGGCCGGCACGGTGCTGGGCCCGGGCGGCCGCAAACTGGGCTACGGCGAACTGGCCGAGGCGGCCATGGCGCTGCCGGTGCCCGAGAAGGTCACGCTGAAGAACCCCAAGGACTTCCGGATCATCGGCCACGCAACAACGCGCCTGGACGCGCGCGCCAAGAGCAGCGGCAAGCAGGACTTCGGCATCGACGTGCGGCAGCCGGGCCAGCTCACGGCCGTGGTGGCGCATCCGCCCGTGTTCGGCGCCCGCCTGGCCTCGGTGGACGACAGCGCCGCGCGCGCCGTCAAGGGCGTGAAGGCGGTGGTGCGCATCCCGCTGGACCGCGGCGCTGAAGGAGTGGCCGTGGTGGCCGACGGCTACTGGCCGGCCAAGCTGGGCCGCGACGCGCTGAAGCTGCAATGGGACACGGCCGCTGTGGAAAAGGTGGACAGCGACAAGCAGCTGGTCCAATACCGCGAGCTCGCCGGCCGGCCCGGCAATCGCAAGTTCGACGCCGACATGGCACCGCTGGCCACCGCGCCGCGCAAGCTCGAGGCCGAGTTCGTGTTTCCGTACCTCGCGCACGCGCCGATGGAGCCGCTGAACTGCACCGTGAAGCTGTCGGGCGGACGCGCCGAACTGTGGGTCGGCACCCAGAGCGCCGACCTCGACGGCCAGGCTGCGGCACGCACGCTGAAGCTCGATTCCGCGCAGGTGAAGGTGAACGTGCAGATGGCGGGCGGCGGCTTCGGCCGGCGCTTCGTGGGCTCGAGCGACTTCGTGGTCGAGGCCTGCGAGATCGCCAAGGCCACGCGCGCGGCGGGCCTCGACGCGCCCGTGCGCCTGCTGTGGAGCCGCGAGGACGACATCAAGGGCGGCTACTACCGCCCCATGCACCTGCACCGCGCGCGCATCGGTTTCGACGAGCGCGGCAAGATCCTGGCGTGGGACCACGTCATCGTGGGCCAGTCCATCACCTCGGGCACGGTGTTCGCCGGGATGATGGTGAAGGATGGCATCGACGCCACGGCCGTCGAGGGCATGCGCGATCCGTACCCGGTGCCGATGCGCCTCACGGTGCACCATCCGCAGGTCAACGTGCCGGTGCTGTGGTGGCGCAGCGTGGGTTCCACCCACACCGCCTTCGTGATGGAGACGCTGATCGACGAGATCGCCCGCAGCACCAAGCAGGACCCGGTGGCCTACCGCATGCAGCTGTTCGGCGACAAGCACCCGCGCCATCGCGCCGCGCTGCAGCTGGCGGTGGACAAGAGCGGCTACGGCAAGAAGAAGCTGCCCGAAGGCCGCGCCTGGGGCGTGGCGGTGCACGAGTCCTTCGAATCGGTGGTGGCCTACGTGGTGGAAGCCTCGGTCAAGGACGGCCAGCCGGTGCTGCACCGCGTGACCAGCGGCGTGCACTGCAACCTCGCCGTCAACCCGCGCAGCGTGGAGGCGCAGGTGCAGGGCGCGGCGGTGATGGGGCTGTCGACCTGCCTGCAAGGCAGCGCGATCACGCTGAAGGACGGTGTCGTGCAGCAGGGCAACTTCGGCGACTTCACCGTGGCCCGCATCACGCAGGTGCCGGAGTTCGACATCCACATCGTGCCCAGCGCCGATGCGCCCAAGGGGATGGGCGAGCCCGGCCTGCCGCCGCTGGCGCCCGCGTTCGCCAATGCCGTCGCGCAGCTGACGGGCAAGCCTTTGCGGCAACTGCCTTTCAACCTGGCTTGATACGGGATTGCGTTCGAAGGGGTTTGTCCTTTCGAACGCAGCCCGGGCTAGATCGCCGCGGGCACGCTGCTCGCGCGCGCCTCACCGTGCACGTCCTGCGGAGCCAGCGAGGGCGGCGACAGCTTCGGCTGGTTGCGCGCCACCATGCCTTCGGGCTTCATGCGGAACAGCTGTGTCAGCGCCGCGCGGTACTGCGCCTCGCCGACCGAGTTGGTGTTGTGGTGCGAGCCGCCTTCGACCAGCACGAACAGCTTGGGCACGGTGGCCGCGTCGTAGAGCTTGCGGCCCAGCGTGGGGTTGATCAGGCTGTCGGCCGTGCCATGCACCACCAGCAGTGGCGCGCCGATGTCCTTGACGGTGTTGATGGCCTCGAAGCGCTGCGTGATGAGGGGGCCGAAGGGCAGCCAGCCCCACTTGAAGCCGCTGACCACGTCGGCGATGGAAGTGAAAGTGCTTTCGACGATGGTGCCGCTCTCGTCGTTCACATGCGCCGCCAGGTCGATGCCGATGGCGCCGCCCAGCGAGTGGCCGAAGATGTAGCGGTGCTGCCTGGGATGGCGCGCGGCCAGCCAGGTCCAGGCGGCGCGGGCGTCCTCGCGGGCCGACTCTTCCGAGGGCAGGCCCTTGGAGCTCTTGCCGAAGCCGCGGTAGTCGATGGCCAGCACCGAGAAGCCCAGCTCGTGCATGCGCTGGATGCGCGGCGCCGAGCCGGCCACGTTGTAGCGGGCGCCGTGCAGGTACAGCAGCACGGGCGTGTCGGTGGTCTCGGGCGCGCCGCCCAGCCACAGGCCGTGCAGGCGGGCAGGCTCGCCGGTGGTGGAGGACTGGAAATCGATCCACACGTCTTCCATGCCCTTGGCCATGGTGGCGGTGTTGCCCCAGCTGCTATCGCTGGGCTGGAAGATCCATTCGCGCTGCCGCTCGTCGAGCGTCGAGCAGCCGGCGGCCAGCAGGGCACACAGCGAGAGGACAGACGCGAGGAGGGTCCAGCGTTTCATCATGGGGTTGAAGGACAGCAGAGCCGGCTGAAAAGTTCATCTGCTTTCACCGAGGTGCGCCGACACTGCACTTTGGTAACCCCCCGAAACAACGCTCGCTGGCGCCTTGACGAACCTATGCAACGTACGTGCCCACAATTCCGATGACGGTGGAAAACCCTAGAAGAAAGGCCTAAAAGCGCCGATCTGCCTATCGGCCGCGCATGAACAGCGAATCGAGCTCGCGGATCGACAGCTGACGCCAGGTCGGCCGGCCGTGGTTGCACTGGTCCGAACGTTCTGTTGCTTCCATCTGGCGTAACAGTGCGTTCATCTCGTCGATGGTGAGCTTTCGGTTGGCCCGCACCGCCCCGTGGCAGGCCATGGTGGACAGCAGTTCGTTCTGGGCGCGTTGCACCACGGTGCTCGCGTCGTGCTGGCCCAGCTCGGCCAGCACGCTGCGCGCCAGCTCCACCGGATCGCCGTCGGCCAGCGTTCCGGGCACGGCACGCACCGCAAGGGTGCGTGCCGAGAAGGGGGTGATTTCCAGGCCCAGCGTCGGCAGTACCTCGGCGCAGGCCTCGGCCGTGGCCACTTCCTGCGGCGTGGCGGCGAAGGTGGCCGGGATCAGCAGCGGCTGGCTGGCGATGGCGGCGCCGTCGAGCTGCGTCTTGAGCCGCTCGTAGACGATGCGCTCGTGCGCCGCGTGCATGTCGACGATCACGAGGCCCTGGCTGTTCTCGGCCAGGATGTAGATGCCCTGCAGCTGGGCCAGCGCGCGGCCCAGCGGCCAGGCTTCCTCGTTGGTGGCGAGAGGGGTGGTGTCGGCGCGGTCGTCCACGGGCAGCCCTGCGGATGGCGGGAACGTCGTCGGCGCCGCACTGACGGAAGGCCAAAGGAGCGAGGCGGTGGGCTCGGCCGTATGCGCCAGCTGCTCGCTGCGCCTGGGCCACATGGCCTCGAAGTCGCCGGCGCCGCGTTCGCGTGCCGTGAAATTGATGGCGGGCTGCGCCCAGCTGGCGTTCGACGGCAGCGGGGCCTGCTTGAAGAACGGCTGCGGCGCGCCCGGGGCCACCACGGCGTCGCCCGCGCGTGGAGCCGCCAACGCGTCCTCGATGGCGTGGCGCACCGCCTGGTGCACCTCGCGCCCGTCGCGAAAGCGCACCTCGATCTTGGTCGGATGCACGTTCACGTCGACGCGCGCCGGATCGATTTCGAGGTACAGCGCATAGATCGGCTGGCGTTGGCCGTGCAGCACGTCTTCGTACGCGCTGCGCACCGCGTGCGACAGCACCTTGTCGCGCACGAAGCGGCCGTTGACGTAGAAGAACTGCTGGTCGCCGCGCGAACGCGCCGCATCGGGAATGCCGGCGCGGCCGATCACGCGCACCGGGCCGCCTTCGCGCTCGACGGCCACGCTCTGCGCCACGAAATCGTCGCTCAGTGCGTCGGCCAGCCGCTGCTCGCGCGTGGTGGCGGCGCGCCACTGCTCGACCAGCTTGCCGTCATGCCAGACCGAAAAGCCCACCTCGGGCCGTGCCAGTGCGTGGCGGCGCACCGCCTCGATGCAATGGGCCAGTTCGGTGGCGTCGGTCTTCAGGAACTTGCGGCGCGCGGGCGTTGCGAAGAACAGCTCGCGCACCTCGACCGTGGTGCCGGTGGAGCGGGCCACGGGCCGCAACTCGCCGGTGCGGCCGTCGAGCGCGAACGCGCCCTCGGAACCGGCGAAGCGCGAAAGGATGCTGAGTTCGGCGATCGCATTGATGGCGGCCAGCGCTTCGCCCCGGAATCCCATGGTGCCGACCGTTTCGAGGTCGTTGAGGCTCGCGATCTTGCTGGTCGCGTGGCGGCGCAGGGCCACCGTGAGTTCCTCGCGCGGGATGCCCAGGCCGTCGTCCTCGACCGAGATCAGCCGCACGCCGCCCGAGGCCAGCCGCACCGTGATCTGGCCGGCGCCCGCATCGAGCGCGTTGTCCAGCAGCTCGCGCACCACCGAGGCGGGGCGCTCGACGACTTCGCCGGCGGCGATCTGGCTGATCAGCTCGTCGGGGAGTTCGCGGATGGGGCGGCGTTCGGCGGGGGAGATGGAAGTGGGGAGGGCGCTCACCGGGGCATTCTAAAAGCGGCGCTCGTTCCAGGCGCTGGCCCGCATCAATGGCGGCGCGCATCTGCAGCATGGGGTGATTGGCAGGGCGCTCAGTGGCAGCAAGGATAATCCGCCCCCATGGAAATCATCAGCTTTCTCGTCGACTTCATCCTTCATGTCGACAAGCACCTCGAAGCCTTCGTCATTGCCTACGGGCCCTGGGTCTATGCGCTGCTGTTCCTCATCGTCTTCGTCGAGACCGGCGCGGTGGTGATGCCGTTCCTGCCCGGGGACTCGCTGCTCTTCATCGTGGGCGCGCTGTGCGGCGTGGGGCTCATGAGCTTTCCGCTGGCCTGCGGGATCCTCATTGCAGCGGCCATCCTGGGCGACCAGTGCAACTATTCGATCGGCCGCTACTTCGGGCCGAAGGTGTTCCAGTGGGAGAACTCGCGCTTCTTCAACCGCAAAGCCTTCGACCAGGCCCACGGCTTCTACGAGCGCTACGGCGGCATCACGATCATCCTTGCGCGCTTCATGCCCTTCATTCGCACCTTCGCGCCGTTCGTGGCCGGCGTGGCCGAGATGAGCCGCGCGAAGTTCACCATGTACAACGTGGTCGGCGGACTCCTCTGGGTGCTGGGCATCGCAACCGCGGGTTACTTCTTCGGCAACCTGCCCTTCGTGCGCCAGCACCTGGACAAAATCATCTGGGCGCTGATCTTCGTGCCCGGCCTGCTCGCGATCTTCGGCGCGTGGCGTGCATCGAAGGCGGAGAAGGAGCGCGCGGCGCGGGCCTGACGACTTGCTCCATCAACGACAAAGCGCGCCAATCGGCGCGCTTTGTCGTTCAGGCTGCGTATCAGTAGTTCGGCCCGTTGCCCGGGTAGTAGCCGCTGCCCCGCGGATAGCGCTGCTGGTTGTAGTAGTTGCGCTCGTCGGCACTGCGGCCGATCTGGTTGCCGATGACGCCGCCGATGGCCGCGCCACCCACCGTGCTTGCGGTGTTGCCGCCGATGGCATTGCCCACCAGCGCGCCGCCTACGGCGCCTACCCCGGTCCCGAGATTCTGGTTAGGGCCGCTCGCGCAACCCGCAATCGCCATGACCGAAGTGGCTGCGGCTGCAGCGATCCAGAGACGTGTGTTCATGATGTCCACCTTTCGAGAAGTGATGATTCATCATGGCCGCAAGGCGGGGCCCCGGTGTAGGAGCCTGCCGCACCTGCCTGTGCGGTGTAGCGGGCCGCGCGGCGTGGGACGGAAGGGCGTGCTTTGGCTTTACAAAAGCCGCAGCGCCAAATCAGAGTTGCCGGCTGCGCGCCAGAGGCGGGTTCTGGGCGAAATAGCGCTGGATGCCGCGCATCAGCGCATCGGCCAGGTTCTCCTGGTAGTCGACACGGCGAAGGTTGGCTTCTTCTTCCGGGTTGCTGATGAAGGCCGTCTCCACCAGCACGCTCGGGATGTCCGGCGCCTTCAGCACCGCGAAGCCGGCCTGTTCGACCTGCCCCTTGTGCAGCCGCGCGCCGATGCCCTTGATCTCGCCGAGCATTGCGCCGCCGAGCTTCAGGCTGTCGTTGATCTGCGCGGTCGTGCTCATGTCGAGCAGCGCGCGCTGTACCTGTGCCTCGTGATTGCCGACGTTCACGCCGCCGACCTTGTCGGCGTCGTTTTCCTTGTTGGCGAGCCAGCGCGCCGCGCTGCTCGACGCGCCGCTCTGGCTCAGCGCGAACACACTGGCGCCGCGCGCGGCGGGCGTGGTGAAGGCATCGGCATGGATGCTCACGAACAGGTCGGCCTGCACGCGCCGCGCCTTCTGCACGCGCACGCCCAGCGGCACGAAGAAGTCGGCGTCGCGCGTGAGAAACGCGCGCATCGGGCTGCCGTTCACGCTGCTCGCGTTGATGCGCTCGCGCAGGCGGTGGGCCACCTGCAGCACGATGTCTTTCTCGCGCGTGCCGTTGGGGCCGATGGCGCCGGGGTCTTCGCCGCCGTGGCCGGGGTCGAGCGCCACGATGATGATGCGGTCGGTGCGGCTCSCCGTGGCGTCGCCGCGTCCGGCGGCTACCGGCGGCGCGACGGGCCTGGCGGGTGCCGCGGCCACCGCAGGCGGCGGGGGAGTCAGGGGCACGGGCAGTCCCGTCGGGCGCTCGCTGCCGGCCGCCACGGGCGGGGGCGGCGCGGGTGGGCCGGGACGCACCGCCTGCTGTGCCATCAGGTCGCCCAGCGGATCGACGGCCGGCGGGGCGGGGCGCGCCGGTGCCGGCGGTGCGCCGGCCACGGCTGCGGAGCTGTTGTTGCTGTTGCCGCCGCGGGGCGCATCGCGCAGGCGCTCCGCGATCAGCGCTTCCATCGGATCGACCGCCTGCTCGGGATACAGGTCGAGCACCAGCCGGTGCTTGTACGCAGCCACGGGCGCGAGCGAGAACACCTGCGGCACCACGGCCTGCTTCAGGTCGAAAACGATGCGCACCACCTTCGGCGCGTTCTGGCCGACGCGCAGGCCGTTGATGTACGGGTCACCCGGCTTGATCTTGCCGACCAGCTCGCGCAGCTCGGGGCTGAGCTCGATGCCTTCGATGTCGACGGCCAGGCGCGGCGGGCTGCCGACCACGAGCTGCTGCGAACTGAGCCGCGCATCGGATTCGATGGTCACGCGCGTGTAGTCGGCGGCCGGCCAGACGCGCACCGCGAGGATGGTGGCGCCGCGCGCGATCTGGTGCACGCCGAGCATCAGCGCGATGCTGCCGCCCTGCAGCAGCACGCGCCGTTTCAGGCCGCGCGCCTTCATGCGGCGGTGCGCGCCAGCAGATCGCTGCCGCGAGGGGTGTTCGCGAGGAGGGTCACGCTGCGTGTGTCGTCGGTCATTGCTTCTATTTTAATAGCGAGGTCGGCAACTGGTGTGCGGCCTGCGGCGTTCTCCGGCCATTCGGCCAGCTTGAGGCCCGGTCCCGCGAAGATGTCGCGGAAGCCGGCGTCGTCCCATTCGCGTGGATCGGCGAAGCGGTAGAAGTCGAAATGGAAGATCTGCAGGCCGTCGGGCGCCTCGTGGGGCTCGACCACCGCGTAAGTGGGGCTCTTGATGCGGCCCGCGATGCCGAGTGCGCGCAGCAGGTGGCGTACGAAAGTGGTCTTGCCGGCGCCGAGGTCGCCTTGCAGCGCGATGAAGGCGTCGCGCAACGCGGGCGAAGCGGCCAGCGATCGCGCGAAGGCGTCGGTGTCGGCTTCGCTACACCAGCGCAGGATGCGGGTGTTCTTGTGCGTTTCTACAATCGGCAAGTGATCGTCAGCCATCCACTCGTTGTTCGTATTCAGGCTTTGGCCCGGGAACTCGGATTCTCCCAAATCGGAATCGCGGGCGTCGATCTATCGAGCGCCGAGGACGGTCTGATGCAATGGCTGGCCCAAGGGTTCCATGGCGAAATGCAATACATGGCAACACACGGCACGCGCCGCGCCCGTCCGGCCGAACTGGTGCCGGGCACGGTGAGCGTGATCACCGCGCGCATGGACTACCTGCCGCGCAGCACCGAGCCCGAGTGGCAGGCCATCGAGTTCGACCGGCTCAAGCGGCCCGGCGAAGCCATCGTCTCGGTCTATGCGCGCGGCCGCGACTACCACAAGGTGCTGCGCAACCGCCTCGCAAAACTGGCCGAGCGCATCGCGGAAGAGGTGGGGCCTTTCGGCCACCGCGCCTTCACCGACTCGGCCCCCGTGCTCGAAGCCGAGCTGGCCTCGCGCAGCGGGCAGGGCTGGCGTGGCAAGCACACGCTGATACTGGACCGCAACGCGGGCTCGATGTTCTTCCTGGGCGAGATCTACGTCGACATGGAACTGCCGCCGAGCGAGCCCGTCACGGCGCACTGCGGCAGCTGCAGCGCCTGCATCGACATCTGCCCCACGCGAGCCATCGTCGCGCCGCAGCGGCTGGATGCGCGGCGCTGCATCTCGTACCTCACCATCGAGCACGGCGGGCCGATTCCGCTGGAGCTGCGGCCGCTGATGGGCAACCGCATCTACGGTTGCGATGACTGCCAGCTGATCTGCCCCTGGAACAAGTTCGCGAAGAAGAGCGAGCTGCCCGACTTCGATGCGCGCGAAGGGCTCACGGGGCGCACGCTGGCCGAGCTTTTTGCGTGGACGGAAGAAGATTTCTTGCGCCGCACCGAGGGCAGTCCCATTCGCCGCATCGGGCATGAGCGCTGGCTGCGCAACATCGCCGTGGCACTGGGCAATGCGGCGAGAGCGGGCGAGGCCGGTGCGCAGGAGGCGCTGGCGACACGTGCCGGGCACCCGAGCGAGCTCGTGCGCGAGCATGTCGCGTGGGGCCTGGCGCAGCAGGCCGCGGGCTGACGCTTCAGGCCGGTAGGATCTCGCGCACGCGCTCCCACGGCCGGCACATCAACGTGCCGCGCGGCGACACCACGATGGGCCGCTGCAGCAGGATCGGATGCTCGACGATGGCGTCGAACAGCTGGTCGTCGGTCCACTTCGGATCGGCCAGCTTCAGTTCTTCGTACGGCGCTTCCTTGGCGCGCAGCAGATCGCGCGCACCCATGTTCATCGCCTTCGCCAGTTCGCGCAGCTTCTTCTTCGATGGCGGCGTCTCCAGGTACAGCACGATCTCGGGCTCCACCCCGCTTTCGCGGATCAGCGACAGCACGTTGCGCGAGGTGCTGCAGTTGGGCTTGTGATAGATCGTCATCGGATAGGCGGTGGTCGGTGTGCGTGCGGTCATGGGGTCGAAGGGGTCGTGGTGAAGGGAAAGCGAGCCGCCCAGAAGTCTGCCAGCCGCGGGTCGGCATCCACGAGGCGAACCACCCGGGCCATGCGCGGCGCCACGCGGTAGAAGCGCGTGCGCCGCGGCGTCCAGCGCGACATCACGGTCACGTACAGGTCGAGCATGCTCGGCTTCTCGCCGAGCAGGTAGGGCGCGGGCTCGTCGATCTGCGTGTCCATCAGGTGCCAGCAGTGCGCGATGCGCTCGGCGGTGCGTTCGAGCATCACGGCCTGCGCGGCCGGGTCGGGCGTGAGGCGCGTGGGTTCGTCGCGCACCCAGAACAGCGAATAGATGGACGCCGAGAGGTAGACCATCCAGCGCAGGTAGCGCGCGCGCAGCGGATCGCCGTGCGCGGGACAAAGCTCGGCCTGCGGATAGCGGTCGCCGAGCCAGATCAGGATGGCCGCGCTCTCGGTCATCAACTCGCCCGAAGGCAGCACGAGGGCGGGCACCTGCCGCATCGGATTGATGCTCGACATGCGTTCGCGCTCGGCCTCGCTTTCCCAAGGGGAGATTTCGACGGTTTCGACCTGCGCGCCGATCAGCGTCAGCGCGGCGTGTATGGGGGTGGCGCCCGAACCGGGCGCGCCGTAGAGGGTGTAGCGGTCTTCTCTGGGGGATGGTGATGAAGAACTCATCCGCCCAGATTACTGCAGGCTTGCGCCTGTTGTCACGCAGCCAGCAGCGCGTCGATCTTCTTCAGCCCTTCGAGCGTCTTGAAGCAGGCCTCGGCCACTTCCGTGCCCTTGACCGCGAAGTGGCGGTGGAAGTACTTGCGGTGCTCCACGTGCTCGTGGAAATGATGCGGCGTGAGCACGGCCGAGAAGATCGGCACGTCGGTCTCCAGCTGCAGCGACATCAGCGTGCTGACCACCGTGTTCGCCACGAACTCGTGGCGGTAGATGCCACCGTCGACCACCAGCGCGCAGCCGATGATGGCCGCGTACTTGCCCGAGTTGGCGAGCCGCTTGGCGTGCAGCGGGATCTCGAAGGCGCCTGGTACGTCGAAGATGTCGATGCGTTCGCGGGCCACGCCAAGGCGCGCCATTTCTTCGAGGAAGGCGTCGCGTGCCTGGTGGACGATGTCCGAATGCCATTGCGCTTCGACGAAGGCGATGCGCTCGCCGCGCGATGCATTCGACGCGGTGATGGCGGAGAGGGGAAGGTCGTTGATCTGACTCATGGTGTGCCTCTGAAAGCAGGTTTCCTGAATCAGGGCGCACGAAACCGCAGGGCAGGCCGCGCGCTCACGGCAGAACGCGCGGGCTCGCCCGCATTTCGCGCTCTCTTTCATCCGGACTGTGACCGTCGGCTTCGGAATCGCACCGAAATCTGCTGACCCCTTGGCCTGCATGCGCAGGACTCGGGCGCTCGCGGGCTTGTGCGGCTTTTTACGCCGCCATCACCGCCGGTGGGGAATTGCACCCCGCCCTGAGAACGCTTGCCGTCCGGCGAACCGGACAACGGCGCGATTCTAGAAGCCCGTTGTCGCGCGGGGTTGTCGCCCGCGCGCCAGACCTTCGGGCGCAAGGGGATTTTGTCCGGGCTCAGCGCCCGGCCAGGAACTGCGTCATGCGGTGCAGTTCGTCGTCGAGCGCCGCGCGGAAGGTCGCGTCGCGTGGCTTCTTGCCGGCGTAGCCGAAAGCCGGCTGCAGCCGGCCCTCGGGCGCCGTCACGTTGGCCCAGCCGATCACTCGGTCGTGATGCAGCATCGGCAGCGCGTAGTAGCCGAACTGGCGCTTGGGCGCCGGCGTGTAGGCCTCGAACTTGTACGTCCAGTCCCAGAGCAGCTCGAAGCGGCGACGGTCCCACACGACGGGATCGAACGGCGCCAGCAGGCGCACCTCGTCGTCGGGGGCGTGCCGGCGCGAGACGGGGTTCTCGTCGGCGGGCCAGTACCACGTGGTGCCGTCGATGCGGCAGCTCGCGAGTTCTTCGCGGGCGATGCGCAGGGCCGCCTGCGTCTGCTGCGACAGGTGCGGCGCGCCATAGCCAAGCAGCCGCACGAGGTACGTCAGGCTCGCGGCCGGCAGCGGCGCGTACTTGCGCACCACCAGTTCGATCAGCGCGGCGGCGCGTTGGGCGCGGCCGGCGGGGCTGTCGTCGGCGGGCTGGTGCGTCACGGCTTCGTAGACGCGCGTGCCGCTGTCGCGCCGTACCACGCGCAGCATGCCGCGGTAGTGCATCTCGTCGAGCAGGTGCGTGGTCGCGTTGCTGGAACCGCCCCAGTAGTTCTTGATGCGGCCGTGTGCAAAGTGCTGTTCCACCTGGCGCGGGTGCACGGGGCCGTGTTCCCGCACGTAGGCGAGCACATCGGCTGCCTTGCGCCGCGTGTCGGCGTCCCATGCGCGCTTGGCTTCGCGCGGATGCATCAGTGCCAGGTGCTCGCGCGGCAGGAAGCCGTAGTTGACGAGGCAGTCTTCCTCGATGGCGAGGCGCGTGTAGCGGTTCTCGAGATCGCCTGCGCGGTAGTCCTTCACGCGGTGGCGCAGCGTGAGGTCCTGCGCGCGCGCCGGGGCGCGGATAGGGTCAGCCTGCACGAAGCCGAGCTGGCGGATCGCGGCGGGCAGCGTCGTGGGCTTGAACAGGGTGCGCGCTATTGCGTATCGGCGCAGGTCATCGAGGGTCGGGGCAGCCATGGGTGAATTGCAGCACAGGTGGCTGCTGTTCGCGAGATGTGCAGGGCACTGTTCAGGGCTCGCTCACGCCGACGGGGTACCTTGCTCCGCGAATGTCCCCCGGCCTGCGGCCTCCTCCTTTATTTCGCTGCGCAAGGCACCCCATCGGCGTGAGCGTTCAGCAGAGCGGTTGAACCGCCGGCACAAGAAGAGCGTCTACTGTGCGCGGGGCATCGGGTGCTCCCCGCAGCGAAATAAAGGAGGAGGCCGAAGGCCGGGGGACATTCGCGGAGGGGAGTACCCGGTGGCCTGTGCACCCCCCGAAGCAATCGACCGCCCCAGAACCCGAACGCCTAAACGGCCCACTTGTGCCGCTCGATGCAAACATCCAGCGTCTCTTCGCCGGCCCGTTGCCACCAGTCGAGGTTCGAAAAGATCTCGACCTCGCTGAACCCCGCGAAGCCCGCGTCCTCGACCCAGCCGCGGATCTTCTTCAGCTCGACGACGCCGTCGCCCATCATCCCGCGGTCGGAGAGCAGGTCGCGCGTGGGCGTGAGCCAGTCGCAGACGTGGTACGCCAGCAGCCGTTCACGGCCCGCGCGGGCGATCTGCTGCTGCAGCTTCGGGTCCCACCAGACGTGATAGATGTCGAGCGCCACGCCGAGCATGCCGGTCTTGCCCGCGTCGAGTTCATCGCAGAGGTCGAGCGCGTGTTCCAGCGTGTTGATGCACGCGCGGTCGGCCGCCTGCATCGGGTGCAGGGGCTCGATGGCCAGCGGCATACCGACCTCGCGGGCATATTCGAGCGAGGCTGCGATGCCGTCGTGAACCTCGCCGCGCGCGCGGGCGATGTCCTTGTAGGCGGCCTTGCCTTCGAGCGCGCCCGGCAGCGCTCCGACCACCAGTACGAGGCAGGGTGCGTCCAGCGCCTTGGCCTCGTCGATGGCGCGGCGGTTGTCGTCGAGCGCGGCCTTCAGGCCCGCAGCGTCGGTTGCGGGAAAGAAGCCGCCCCTGCAGTAGCCCGACAGGCCGATGCCGTGCGCCTTCAGTTGCTTGGCTACCTTGTCGAGCCCGACTGCCGCCACCTGGTCGCGCCAGGGGCTGATGGCGCGGATGCCGCGTTCGGCGCACTGATCAAGGATGCGGTCGAGCAGCACCTCGGCGCCTGACTGCTTGCGGATGGTGGCGGTGTTGATCGACAGCCAGTCGTGGTTCTGCGAGAAATCGCGCATGGCCTTGCTCAACCTTCCACACCGTGCAGTGCCAGCAGCGTCTTCATGCGCCGAACGGCCAGCTCGGGCTGCTCCAGCAGATTGGCCGTATCGGCCAGCCTGAACAGCTCGGCAAAGTGCTGCAGCGAGCGCGTGCTCTGCTGGCCGCCCACCATCGTGAAGTGTTTCTGGTGGCCGTTGAGCCAGGCCATGAACACCACGCCGGTCTTGTAGAAGCGCGTGGGCGCCGCGAAGATGTGGCGCGACAGCGGCACCGTGGGGCCGAGGATGGCGTGGAACTTCTCGGTGTAGCCCTGGGCCAGTGCCCCGAGCGCCGCACTGGCGGCCGGCGCGATGGCGTCGAAGATGCCGAGTAGCGCATCGCTCTTGCCGTGCGTGGGTTCATCGCCGAAGCCGTCGCCCGCAATCAGCTCGGCGTAGTTGAAGTCGTCACCCGTATACATCCGAACGCCTGAAGGCAGGCGCCGGCGCATCGCGATTTCCTTGTCCTTGTCGAGCAGCGAGATCTTGATGCCGTCGACCTTGTCCGGATGCGCCGCGATGATGCCCACGGCGGTGTCCATCGCCGCATCGATATCCTTCGTGCCCCAATAGCCGGCCAGCGCCGGGTCGAACATGTCGCCCAGCCAGTGCAGCACCACCGGCTGCTTCGCCTGGCTCAGGATGCGGTCGTACACGCGCTCGTAGTCGGCCGGGCTCTTCGCCACACGGGCCAGCGCGCGGCTGGCCATCACGATCAGCTTGCCGCCGAGCGCCTCGATGGCGGCCATCTGCTCTTCGTAGCCGCGGATGACGTCGTCGACGCTCTTCACGTCGTCGATGTTCAGGTGGTCGGTGCCGCAGCCTGAGGCGACCAGCGCGCCCGGCACGTCCTTCGCCGCATCGAGCGAGCGTCGGATCAGCTCCAGCGAGGTCGGCCAGTCCAGGCCCATGCCGCGCTGCGCGGTGTCCATGGCCTCGGCCACGCCCAGGCCCAGCGAGAACAGGTGGCGGCGGTAGGCGATGGTGGTGTCCCAGTCGACCGCGCACTGCAGCCATGGGTCGATGGCCGCGAGCGGGTCGGCCACGACGTGTGCGGCCGAGTAGGCGATGCGGTTGAACTTGACGCCCGCATCGGGCTTGATCGGCGCGATGCCGCGCAGCGCGTAGGGCGCGAGCGTGCCGTCGGCGGTGGGGAGGGTGAGCGAAAGCGCCATGGCTGCCTCAGACTTTCAGCGCTGGCACATCGACCCAGCGGCGGTCCTGCCACGACTCGAGCGCGGCCTCGACCAGTTGCACGCCCTTGGCGCCTTCGGGCAGCGTCCACTTGTAGGGCTCGTTCTCGACCACGTGGCGAATGAAGTGTTCCCACTGGATCTTGAAGCCGTTGTCGTAGACCTGCGAGTCCGGAATCTCCTGCCACTGGTCGAAGAAATTCATGGTCTGCTTCTCGTCGGGGTTCCATACCGGGCGCGGCGTGGCGACGCGGCTCTGCGCGCGGCAACTCGACAGGCCCGCGACGGCGGAGCCATCGGTGCCGTCGACATGGAAGGTCACGAGGTCGTCGCGGCGCACGCGCGTGGCCCAGCTCATGTTGATCTGCGCGATCACCGGCTCGCCGTTGTGGCCCGTGAGTTCGCAGGTGGCATAGGCGGCATCGTCGGCGGTGGCTTCATACGGCTTGCCGGCTTCGTCCCAGCGCTTGGGGATGTGCGTCGCCCCGATGCACGACACAGCCTTCACTTCGCCGAACAAGTTGTCCAGCACGTAGCGCCAGTGGCACATCATGTCCAGGATCATCCCGCCGCCGTCTTCCTTGCGGTAGTTCCAGCTCGGGCGCTGGATGGGCTGCAGGTCGCCCTCGAACACCCAGTAGCCGAACTCCAGGCGCACGCTGAGCATGCGGCCGAAGAAGCCGGCGCGACGCAGCATATCGAGCTTGCGCAGGCCGGGCAGGAAGAGCTTGTCCTGCACCGCGCCGTGCTTCAGGCCGGAGCCTTCGGCCAGGCGCGCGATCTCGACGGCCTCGTTGAGGTTGGTGGCGATCGGCTTCTCACAGTACACGTGCTTGCCGGCGCGGATGGCCTTGGCCAGCAGCATCGGGCGCATCTGCGTGGTGCCGGCGTCGAAGAAGATGGTGTCGTCCTTGTTCTCCAGCGCCTTGTCGAGGTCGGTGCCCCAGCGCGCGATGTTGTGGGCCTTGGCGAGTGCTTCCATCTTCTCTGCGTTGCGGCCGATGAGGATCGGGTCGGGCATGACCTTGTCGCCGTTCGACAGCGTGACGCCGCCTTGGGCGCGGATGGCGCAGATGGAGCGGATCAGGTGCTGGTTCATGCCCATGCGGCCGGTGACGCCGTGCATGATGATTCCGAGACGTTGGGTGGCCATCGTTTTGCTCCTTGAGATGCGAGATAGGCAGAGAGAAGCGTTGCTTCAGTAGACGGAACGCATGGCGTCCCAAGAGATGCCGGCACCGGGTCTGCCGGTGGCAAAGCCGGACGCGGTGGTAAGCGAGGACAGGTCGAGCTGGCCCTCGCGGATGGCGAGGCGCACGGCGCCGTCGCTCAGTTCGTAGAGACCCGGGTGGGCGCGCAGCAGGACCTGCTGTTCGGCCTCAGGCGCTGCGGCCAGGCCGTTGACATAGTGGTGGCCGTTGCGCTCGACGTGCGACAGCCCAAGCCATGCGACCAGTGCCAGGTCTTGCTGCACACCGACGCCGGCCTGCATGGTGAGGTCTTCGCCGGAGAGAAAGTAGCGTGCCGTGTCGCCGGCCGCGTTCCACTGCGCGCAGCGTGCCGCGTTGACGACCGACTTGTAGATGCCCTTGCAGCTCTTGCTCGACACGCCGGTGTAGCCGAGCGCGCGGGCCTGCACGAAGGCATCGAGCGTGGCGTCCGATTCGTCGATGAGCAATGGAATGCGCTTGCCGAGCGCGGACACGTCGCGCTGCAGCGCCGCGTCACGGCGGATCGGCTGTTCGACGAAGACCGTCTTCTGCGCGAGCTTCCAAAGCACGGGCGTGGAAAGCATGCGGTCGAGGAAGACGGCGAACTCATCGGCATCGGCGTACTGCTCGTTGCCGTCGAGCGTCACGAGTTGGGCATGGCCTTCGATGACGCGGGCGATGCGTTCGAGGCGTGCGATGTCCAGCGCGGTGTTGCCGCACAGCTTGAGCTTGAAGTGCGTGAGGCCGTAGCGGCGAACGGCGGCTTCGAGAGTCGTCGGAAGGCCGTCGGCGGGGGCGTCGGGCAGGGCGTCGTAGTCGTCGATGGCATCGGCCAGGCCCACCGTGTGGCGCGCCGCGATGCGAGTGCGCGGCGATTGCTTCGCCAGGAAGGCTGGCATGTCGAAGCCCGCGAGGTCATCGACCAGGCCGCTGCCTGTGATGTCGATGCCGCAGAGGTTGCCGCTCATGGCCATCGCGAAGCTCACGCCACTGTGCAGGCACAGCGCGTCGAGCAGGGCGCGGTCGACCAGCGCCGGGCCGTAGCTCGCCACCAGCGGTTGCAGGCCCTTGGCCTTGGCGCGTGACTGCAGCGCGGCGTAGTTGGATGCGAAGTGCGTCCAGGCGGTTTGCGCGTCGGGCTCGGCGATATAGGCCTCGCGCGCATCGCGCAGCACGAAACGCAGTTGCTCGAAGTTCTGTTCGTTGGTGAGCGCGGGGTTCTTGTCGAACCACTTGGGCACCATCATCTCGGCGGCGCAGCCCTCGGCCGTGCGGCCGTTTGAAAAGCGGATGCGGGCTTTCACATAAACCTGCGGGCAGGCCGTGACGGTCGCCGCACCGAAGCGGAACGGCAGCCGCAGCGCCACGTCGCGCTCGGCGAAGCGGATCTCCTCGACGTGAAAACGGATTGCATCCATGGCCGGTGCCTTCAGTGGTCCAGGATGCCTTGCGAGAAGAAATGCGCGCGCACCAGCTTCGTGTACGCGCCGAACTCGGCTGAGCCCATCATGTCGAGCGTGCGCGGGCGCGGCAGGTCGATGTCGTACACAGCGGCAATCGAACCCGGCCGCTCGCTCATCACGATCACGCGGTCCGACAGGAAGATCGCCTCGGGAATGCTGTGGGTGATCAGCATCACCGTCTTCTTCGACGCCATCCAGATGCGCTGCAGCTCGAGGTTCATCTTCTCGCGCGTCATCGCGTCGAGCGCGCCGAAGGGCTCGTCCATCAGCAGCACCGACGGGTCGTGCAGCAGTGCGCGGCAGATCGAGGCGCGCTGCTGCATGCCGCCCGAGAGCTGCCAGGGGTACTTGCCCTCGAAGCCCTTGAGGCCGGCCATTTCCATCAGCTCGCGTGCGCGGGCCTGCGAGGCCGCCTTGGGCAGGTGGCGCATCTCGGCCTGCAGCAGGATGTTGTCTTCCACGCTGCGCCAGGGCAGCAGCACCGCGCTCTGGAACACGATGCCCACGTCCTTCTGCGGCCCCTTGATCGGCTTGCCCGCCAGCGTGAGTTCGCCGCCGCTGATGGGCAGCAGGCCCGCCACCATCTTCAGCAGCGTGCTCTTGCCGCAGCCCGAGGGGCCGACGACCGAGACGAACTCGCCTTCCTTGATGGCGAAGGCTAGAGGCCTGAGCGACTCGACCGGGCCGTCCTTGCTTTGGTAGGTCTTCGAGACGCCGCGCGCTTCGATCAGGACATCAGTGGGCATGGAGCTTTGCATTTTCGGGGAACACCGCGGAACCGGCTTTGCCGGGCCGCAGGTGTTGCCCCCGGGTAGGGGGAAGGCACAGCGACACGAAGTGCGCGCAGCCTGGGGGCGAGTCAATCAGGGCAGGAAATCGAGAGTCACGTAGTCTTCAGGCTTGCCGCGCGTCGACGGGTCCATGCCGCCGTACTGCACCAGCAGGTCGAGCGAGTCGTTCACGTTCTTCATCGCCACGCGGAACGGTCGCTGGTTGGCCGTTTCCTTCGTGTGATAGAGCGCCGCGCTCTGCTTCATGCCCACGATCAGCGTGTCGCGCACGCCGGCTTTAGGGTTGGCCTTGAGCATCGCATCGACCGCGGCCTCGGGGCTCTTCTCGGCGGCTTCGGCGGCCTTGGTCGAGGCGCGCATGAAGCGCTTCACGAGGTCGGGGTTCTCCGTCAGCAGGTTCTTGTTGGTGATGATCCCCGAGCTGATCTGGTTCACGCCGGAGTCGGCGAAGCGGATCGGCGTCACGGGCTTGCCGGTAGCGTCCTGCAGCTTGATCGCCTGGTCCATCACATAGCCCAGCAGCAGGTCGGCCTGACCGTTGGTCACTGCATTGAGCTTGGTCTGGGCGTCCCCCGAGACGATCTTCACCTGATCCGGCGAGATGTTGTTGACCTTGAGGAACAGCGGCCACATCTGAGACATCGAATCGCCGGGCGTGACGGCCACCGTTTTGCCGACGATGTCCTTCGGCGCCCTGATGTTCTTCTCGGTGAAGCCCATGACCGACATCGGGCTCACCTGGAACAGCACGCCGGTCGACTTCAGCGGCGCGCCCTTGGCGGCGGCCTTGATCATGGTCGTGACGTCGATATAGCCGAAGGTGGCCGACTTGGCGGCCACCGCCTGCGCGGTAACGGCGGAGCCGCGGCCTTCCTGGATCTCGAGGTCGATCCCTTCGTCGGCATAGAAGCCCTTTTCCCTGCCGAGGAAGAAGGGCGCGTGCTCGCTGTAGAGGTACCAGTTGAGCATCAGCGTGACCTTGTCCTTGGGCTTGTCGGTCTGCGCGTGGGCAGGAGCGATGGCGAAGGTGACGAGCGCTGCGGCGGCGAGCAGCGAGGGAAGCAGCTTCTTCATGGTCTTGTCTCCGGGAGTTGTTGGCTAGGCGAAGGAACTCACTGGGCGTGGCGCTGCGAGGCGTGCCACGGAATCATCACGCGCTCGATGAGGTCGACCGCGACGAAAAGAATCACGCCGATGCTCGACAGCACGACCAGCGCGGCGAACATCAGCGGCAGGTCGAAGTTGCCGTTGGCCACCTGCAGCACGTAGCCGATGCCCGAGTTGGAGCCGACGAACTCGCCGACCACCGCACCTACGACGGCCAGCGTGACCGACACCTTCAGGCCGCTGAAGATCGCGGGCATGGCTTGCGGCAGGCTGATCTTGAAGAAGGTCTGCAGGCGGCTCGCGCCCATCGATCGGGCCAGGTCGAGCATGTCGGGCTCGACCGACTTGAAGCCCATCACCGTGGACACCACCACAGGGAAGAAGCCCAGCAGGAACGCGCTGATCACCTTCGGGAAGATGCCGAAGCCGAACCACACCACGAACAGCGGCGCGATCGCCACCTTGGGAATGCTCTGGGAGAACACCAGCAGCGGGTACACGTACGACTCGACCACGCGTGAATAGGCGATGACCATCGCGATCGGAATGCCGATCAGGATCGTCAGGCCGAAGCCACCCAGCGTGGCGAGCGTGGTCTTCCAGCTCTCGGCGAGCAGCCGCGGCCATTCGGCGACGAGCTGCTTCACGACCTCCCAAGGCGGCGGGATCAGGTAGGCCGGAATCCTGAAGAGGCGGATCGCCAGGTCCCACAGCACCAGCAGCAACAGGATCAGGATGAACGGACGCAGGGCCGGGGAGAGCAGGAGCTTGCGGAACATGGCTAGGGCCGAGGCTTTCTTGCGTGCCTGATTACTGCTGGACCGACAGGCCGGCGGCCTTCACGAGCTGCGCGTTGCTCGCGATTTCTTCCTTGATGTAGGCGTCGAACTGCTCGGGCTTGAGCGTCCAGGCATCGGCGCCGAGCTTGGCGAAGCGCTCCTTCACATCGGGCGTGGCCAGCGCCTTCGCCACTTCGGCGTTCAGCCGATCGACGATGTCGCGCGGGGTCTTGGCGGGCGCCATCATTCCGATCCAGAAGTTGAACTCCGAGCCGGGCACGCCAGCCTCGGTGGTCGTGGGCACGTCGGGCAGGGCGGCGGCGCGCTTGGGCGAACCGACGGCCAGCGCCAGCAGCTGGCCTTCCTTGATCTGGCCGATGACCGGTGCGATGGGCGAGAAGTAATAGTCGACGCGGCCCGAGAGCACCTCGGTGACGGCCTCGCCCGATCCCTTGAAGGGGATGTTGGTGGCGTCTATCTTCGCGGCCATCTTGAATTTCTCGGCGTTCAGGTGCGTGGCGCTGCCCTGGCCGGCCGATGCGAAGTTCATGCTGCCGGGCTTGGCGCGCGCGGCGGCAAGCAGCTGTGGCAGCGTCTTGATGTTCTTCGTGGGCGAGATGACCAGCGCGTTGGGCAGCGATGAGATGGGCGTGACGCCCGCGAAGTCGTGCAGCGTGTCGAAGGGCAGCTTGGCGAAAGTCGAGGGGCTCACCGTGTGCGACGAGGAATGGATCATCACCGTGTAGCCGTCCGGCGCCGCCGTGGCCACCGCCTGCTGGCCAATGGTGCCGCTCGCGCCGCCGCGGTTGTCGATGACCAGCGTCTGGCCCATGCTGAGACTCATCTTGTCGGCGATGGCACGCGCAATGATGTCGGTGGTGCTGCCGGCCGCGAAGGGCACGACCACACGGATCGGCTTGCTGGGGTAGGCGCCCTGCGCGGAAGCCACGCACGGCAGCAGGGCAAGGACGCAGGTCAGCGAGGCAAGGAACTTCATGGAATGTCTCCGCGCGGTCGGGCCGTCTTCTCGAATCGATCAATTCACCATTGAGTGAATTATTCATTGTAGAAACGGCTGCGCCGCAGCGTCAACGGCCGCTGCCTAGTGAATACCCGGGGTGTGCGAAGGCGCGCTGAGGCTCAGTGCAGGACGTAGCCCAGCACGAGGTCGGTCATGTGCGAGAGGCGTTGCGCCATCGCCTTGGGGGCGCGCAGGTCGCGCCCGAAGATGGCCGACAGCGTGTGGTTGTTCGAGAGATAGAAGTAGCAGAGCGATGCGATGGAGATGTACAGCTGCACCGGGTCGACGCCGGCGCGGAACAGCTTGTCGCGGCGGCCGCGCTCGAGTACGGTGTCGAGCAGCTGCACCAGTGGGGAGTTCATTTCCTGGATGCGTTCGGAGCGCTTCAGGTGCGCCGCACAGTGCAGGTTCTCGCTGTTGAGCAGCGTGATGAACTCGGGGTGCTCGAGGTAGTAGTGCCAGGTGAACGAGACCAACTGGCGAATGGCCTCGACCGGCTCGATCTCGTCGAGGTGCAGGCGCTGCTCGGCCGCGCGGATGTCGGCGTAGACGCGCTCCAGCACCGCGAGGAACAGGTCGTCCTTGCTGCCGAAGTAGTAGTAGATGAGGCGCTTGTTCAGGCCTGCGCGCTCGGCGATGCTGTCCATGCGCGCGCCGGCGAGGCCGCGCTCCGCGAACTCGTCGCGCGCGGACGCGAGGATGGCGAGCTGCGAACGGTCTGCGTCGCGCGAGCGGGGCTCGAGCGCTTCGGGTGCGTCGGGCGTGGGTTCCTTGGAGGCCTTCATGGCGCGAATTTAACCAATTGGTGAATTAACGCAAGGCGTCTGAAGTGGGCGCAGATAATTGCCGAAGACATTGCAGCTGAGGTTCTACTTCTCATGAGTACATCACAACCCGCGGGCCACCTGATCGTCGAGTGCCTGGTCGAGCAAGGCATGGAGATCGCGTTCGGCGTGCCGGGCGAAAGCTTCCTCGCGGTGCTCGACGGCTTCCACACATACCGTGAGCGCGCGCGTTTCATCGTCAACCGGCAGGAGGGCGGCGCGGCCTTCATGGCCGAGGCGCACGGCAAACTCACGGGGCGGCCGGGCGTGTGCTTCGTCACCCGCGGGCCGGGCGCGACCAACGCATCGATCGGCGTGCACAACGCCTTTCAGGACTCGACGCCGATGGTTCTGTTCGTGGGCGACGTCGGCAGCGACTTCCGCGACCGCGAGGCCTTCCAGGAAGTGGACTACGGCAGCTTCTTCGGGCCGAGCACCAAGGGTTTCGCCAAGCGCGTGGAGCGCATCGACGACGCGAACCGCATTCCCGAATACATCGCACGCGCTTTCGCCACCGCGATGAACGGACGGCCGGGGCCGGTGGTGCTCGTGCTGCCGGAAGACATGCTGCGCAGCGAGACGGCGGCACGCCCGCTCAAGCGTGTCGAGGCCGTCGAGCCGTGGAGCGATCCGGGCGCGCTGCGCACCTTGCGCGAGCTGCTGCTGAAGTCGCAGCGCCCGCTGGTGATTGCGGGCGGCGGCGGCTGGACGACGCAGGCCGCGCAGGCGCTGCAGCGCTTCGCCGAGAACTGGCGGCTGCCGGTGACGAATGCCTTCCGCTTCCAGGACACCTTCGACAACCACCATCCGCTGTACGCGGGCGATGTCGGCATCGCCATCAACCCGAGGCTCGCGCAACGCGTGAAGGACGCCGACCTGATCCTGGCCATCGGCCCGCGCCTGGGCGAGATGACCACCGGTGGCTATACGCTGCTCGAAGCGCCGAAGGCAAAGCAGACGCTGGTGCACATCCATGCGAGCGCAGAGGAGCTCAACCGCGTCTACCAGGCCGACCTGGCCATCAACGCCGGCATGAGCGCCGCCGCGCGCAGCCTGGAGGTGCTGAGTGCGCCGCCGACGCTGCCGTGGGAAGAGTGGACGCAGCAGGCCCATGCCGACTACGAGGCCAACCTCGTGCCGCAGGCGCTCGCCGGCATGCCCGCCGAAACGCCGCGCGGTCCGGTCGACATGGCCGAGGTCGTCGCGCTGCTGCAGAAGCACCTGCCGGCGGATGCGGCCATCACCAACGGCGCGGGCAACTTCGCGAGTTGGGTGCACCGCTACTTCCGCTATCACGGGCTCGCGAAAGGCGCCAAGACGCAACTGGCGCCGACCAGCGGTGCGATGGGCTACGGCGTGCCGGCCGGCATTGCGGCCAACCTGGCAACGGGCCGCGTGGCTTTCACGATCGCGGGCGACGGCGATTTCCTGATGACGGGACAGGAACTGGCGACGGCTGCGCAGCACGGCGGCAAGAGCATCGTCGTGCTGCTCAATAACGGCATGTTCGGCACCATCCGCATGCACCAGGAGCGCGAATACCCCGGACGCGCCAGCGGCACTGCGCTGCGCAACCCCGACTTCTGCGGCCTTGCGCGTGCCTACGGCTACGCGGCCGAGCGCGTGACGGAAACGGCGCAGTTCGAGGCCGCGCTGCTGCGCGCGCTGGCGGCCGACACCGGCACGCTGATCGAGATCCCGCTCGACCCCGAGGTGATCACCACGCGCGGCACGCTGGCGTCGATCACGCGCTCGGCGAAGCAGCAGTCGCAGGGCTGAGCGCGGCGCTGCAGGCGAAAAAAAAGCCCGCAGAGCGGGCCTTTTGATTCAGGAGCGCGAGCCCCCGAGCGCTTACTTGACGTGCTTGCCGATCAGCGCGGCCAGCTCGAACATCGACACTTGCGGCTTGCCGAAGATTTCCTTCAGCTTGGCGTCGGCGTTGATGTTGCGCTTGTTGGCCTTGTCTTGCAGGTTGTTCTTCTTGATGTAGTCCCACAGCTTGCTCACCACAGCGGTGCGCGGCAGAGGCGTCGAACCGACCACAGCGGCGAGGGCCGGGCTGGGGGTCAGGGCCTTCATGAACGCAGCGTTGGGGGTGCGCTTCTTGGCGGGAGCGGCCTTCTTTGCAGGAGCCTTCTTCGCCGGAGCAGCCTTCTTTGCAGGAGCAGCCTTCTTGGCGGGTGCCGCTGCCTTCTTGGCGGGAGCGGCCTTCTTTGCAGGAGCCGCAGCCTTCTTCGCGGGAGCGGCCTTCTTTGCCGGAGCTTTCTTGGCCGGAGCCTTCTTTGCAGTTGCCATGGTTGATTTCCTTTTTTGGTTGAACGTTCACCAATGAAAAACTTGCGTCTCCAGTGGCAATGCGGATGCTAAATGAGAAAAAACGCGTTTCCAAGGGAAAAAGCGCTTTTTTCATTGGGAGCTGTTGTTTTTTCAGAGGGGAGAAGCGCGCTTTTTCACGTTCGGCGACCGGGCCACGTCGCAAGCACCACGCCCACGAGCGCGATCACGAAGGCAACCAGCTGTGGTGAAGAGAGGCTTTCACCCAGTACGAGCACGCCCACGAGGGCCGCGCTCAGGGGCAGCATCACGGCGAAAACACCCGCCTGTGCGGCTGGTACGTGGCGAAGTCCGGTCATCCAGAGCCACACCGTCCAGATGCTCGCGGCAAGCGCGTAGGCCACGAGCAGCGCCCAGGTGCCGAAGCGCACCGAGGTGAAGTCGAACTGCAGCGCGAACCAGATGCCGAAGGGCATCGAGAGCACGAAGCCCCAGAGATTGATGAGCGAGGCGATGCGCTTGGGCCCCATGCGTCCCGTGAGCGACTTGCCGATCACCGCATACGCCGTCTCGCAGAGCACCGCGCAGAACACCAGCAGGTTGCCGAGCCAGGGCATGGACGATTGCGTGGAGGCGGGCGATGCCGGCGTGTGCGCTGGCGACAACGCGAGCAGGCCGATGCCGAGCGCGGCGCAGCCGATGGCCAAGCCGATGCGCACGGTGATGCGCTCGCGCAGGAAGAGCCAGCTCGCGATGGCCACGCATGCGGGGATCGACGCCATGATCACGCCCGCGGACACCGCACTCGTCAGGCTCACGCCGAACAGCATGCAGATCGAGAACATGAAGTTGCCGAGGAAGGACTCGAGGAACACCAGCCAGCGCGTGCGCGCCGCCATCGGCGGCTCGTCGGTCGCGCGCTTGAGCCAATGCGGCATGGCCAGCGCGGCGATGCCGAAGCGCAGCCACGCGAGCAGCAGCACCGGAAAGGCCGCAACAAGAGGTTTGGAAAGGGCGACGTAGCCGCCGACGAGCGACATGCTCAAGGCCAGGCAGCCGTAGGCCACGAGACGGCCTGATGCAGGGGGAGCGGAGTTCAATAGACTGAAGCCATGTAGTTGCGGAGAAAGCGATTTCGATGATGCCCCACGTTTTTGTCTACGGCACGCTGCGCCGCGGCGGGCGCAACGACATTGCGCGCTACCGGCCTGCGCCGGTGTGGATCGGCGAGGCGAGCATCGCCGGCACGCTGTACGACCTGGGTGCCTATCCGGGCGTCGTGCTGGGTGGGACGCGGCGTGTGAGGGGCGAGGTCTACGTCGTCGAGCCCGCTGTCGAGGCGGCGCTCGATGTGCTCGAGGAAGTGGCCGCCGACGGCTCGGGTGAGTACATCAAACGACAGGTGCGGGTGGAGGTTGGCGGACAGGGGCTCGATTGTCTGGTCTACGAGATCCATCCAGCGCGTATCGCGGGCCGTCGTGTCATCGAAAGCGGCGACTGGATCGCGCATGCGGCGCGCGGCGATGCCTGGTTTTCACAACCGAAAGACTGATTGCGCATGGCGAAATCCACCGCTGCTGCGCCGCAATATTTTTTCTCAATATGAGAAAAATAATTTTGTATTGAGAAATATCTCCATAAGTTGTTGATTTTGTTTGAGGAAAAATATGTCTTATATAAGACATAAGAGTCCGTGATTCGATTAAAGTAACTCCACGGCCCCAGCGCCAAACTTCAATCAACCTCACGGAGTGACCATGCCCCAGACCCTCACAGAACAACTGAGCCGCGAACAGCAGATCGCCGCCCTCGAAAAAGAATGGGCCACCGACCCCCGCTGGAAGGGTGTCAAGCGCGGCTACAGCGCGGCAGACGTCGTGCGCCTGCGCGGTTCGTTCCCCATCGAGCACACGCTGGCCAAGCGCGGTGCCGAGAAGCTCTGGGACAAGATCAACGGCGGTGCCAAGAAGGGCTACGTGAACGCGTTCGGCGCAATCTCCGCCGGCCAGGCGATGCAGCAGGCCAAGGCCGGCCTGGAAGCCGTGTACCTGTCGGGCTGGCAGGTCGCCGCCGACGGCAACACGTCGGAGACGATGTACCCCGACCAGTCGCTCTATGCGTACGACTCGGTGCCGACGATGGTCCGTCGCATCAACAACACCTTCCGCCGCGCGGACGAAATCCAGTGGGGCCGCGGCATCAACCCCGGCGACAAGGAATTCATCGACTATTTCCTGCCCATCGTTGCCGACGCGGAAGCCGGTTTCGGTGGCGTGCTCAACGCCTTCGAGCTCATGAAGAACATGATTGCCTCGGGCGCGGCCGGCGTGCACTTCGAAGACCAGCTGGCCGCCGTGAAGAAGTGCGGCCACATGGGCGGCAAGGTGCTCGTGCCGACGCAGGAAGCCTGCGAGAAGCTGATCTCGGCACGCTTTGCCGCCGACGTCATGGGCGTGTCCACCATCGTGCTGGCCCGCACCGACGCGGAAGCCGCGAACCTGATCACCTCCGACCACGACGCCAACGACAAGCCCTTCCTGACGGGCGAGCGCACACAGGAAGGCTTCTACCGCGTGAAGAACGGCCTGGAGCAGGCCATCAGCCGCGGCGTGGCCTACGCGCCCTACGCCGACCTGGTGTGGTGCGAAACCGGCGTGCCGGACATCGGCTTCGCCCGCGAATTCGCACAGGCCGTGCACGCTGCCTGCCCCGGCAAGCTGCTGTCGTACAACTGCTCGCCTTCCTTCAACTGGAAGAAGAACCTCGACGACAAGCAGATCGCCTCGTTCCAGGAAGACCTGTCGGAGCTGGGCTACAAGTACCAGTTCATCACGCTGGCCGGCATCCACGTCAACTGGTTCAACACCTTCCAGTTCGCCCACGCCTACGCCCGCGGCGAAGGCATGAAGCACTACGTCAACATGGTGCAGGAACCCGAGTTCGCTGCGCGCGACAAGGGCTACACCTTCGTGTCGCACCAGCAGGAAGTGGGCGCGGGTTACTTCGACGACGTAACCACCGTGATCCAGGGCGGCTCGTCCAGCGTGAAGGCGCTGTCGGGTTCGACCGAGGAAGAGCAGTTCCACTGATCCGCGGACGCGGTTTTCGCTGTCACTCTCGAGCCCGGCCGCGTGCCGGGCTTTTTTGTGGGCAACCCGACGAGGCGCCGGGGCTCCACGACGCCGCGGCCGCGGCTTGAACGGGCAGAAGTTAGAATCGCCGCCTCTGCACTCAACAAGAGCGAGAAAGGCACCTTGGTTATGACACCGCGAACTACTCCGCAAGGATTCAGCGGCTTTTTCTTCTTCGAAGGAAAAGGCCGGTAGCCCCGCGCTCGCTGGTTTCTGCCAGCTCTTCAACCAGGCAAAGCGCGGCATCCACCGCGCTTTTTTTGTTTTTCTCCCGAGGTTTCCACATGATCCAGATCACGCTTCCCGACAACTCGCGCCGCGAGTTCCCCGGCCCGGTTTCGGTGGCCGAAGTCGCCCAGTCCATCGGCCCCGGGCTCGCCAAGATGACGGTGGCCGGCAAGATCGACGGCCGGCTCGTCGATGCCAGCGACGTCATCGACCACGACGCCAGGCTGCAGATCATCACGCCCAAGGACGACGAGGGCCTGGAAATCATCCGCCACTCGACGGCCCACCTGGTCGGCCATGCGGTGAAGCAGCTCTACCCGACGGCCAAGATGGTGATCGGGCCCGTGATCGACGAAGGCTTCTACTACGACATCTCCTACGAGCGCCCCTTCACGCCCGAGGACATGGCCGCCATCGAGGCGCGCATGCGCGAGCTGATCGCGCAGGACTACGACGTGGTCAAGAAGATGACGCCGCGCGCCGAAGTCATCGAGGTCTTCAAGTCGCGCGGCGAGGACTACAAGCTGCGCCTCGTCGAGGACATGCCCGACGAGCAGGCCATGGGCCTGTATTACCACCAGGAATACGTCGACATGTGCCGCGGCCCGCACGTGCCGAACACGCGCTTCCTGAAGGTCTTCAAGCTCACGAAGCTGGCCGGCGCCTACTGGCGCGGCGATGCCAAGAACGAGCAGCTGCAGCGCATCTACGGCACGGCCTGGGCCGACAAGAAGCAGCTCGACCAGTACATCCAGCGCATCGAGGAAGCCGAGAAGCGCGACCACCGCAAGCTCGGCAAGGAACTCGACCTATTCCACATCGACGAAGTGGCGCCGGGCGTGGTGTTCTGGCACCCCAAGGGCTGGGCCGTGTGGCAGCAGGTCGAGCAGTACATGCGCAGCATATACCGCGACACGGGCTACTGGGAAGTGAAGGGCCCGCAGATCCTCGACAAGAGCCTGTGGGAGAAAACGGGTCACTGGCAGAACTACCGCGACAACATGTTCACGACGGAATCGGAGAAGCGCGAATACGCGTTGAAGCCGATGAACTGCCCGGGCCACGTGCTGATCTTCAAGAGCGACCTGCGCAGCTACCGCGACCTGCCGCTGCGCTACGGCGAGTTCGGCCAGTGCCACCGCAACGAACCCAGCGGCGCGCTGCACGGCATCATGCGCGTGCGCGGCTTCACGCAGGACGACGGGCACATCTTCTGCACGGAAGACCAGATCCTCGACGAGTGCATCGCGTACACGGAGCAACTGCAGAAGGTCTATGCCGACTTCGGCTTCACGGACATTCTCTACAAGGTCGCCACGCGGCCCGACAACCGCGTGGGCTCCGACGAGCTGTGGGACAAGGCCGAGCATGCGGTGATGGAGGCGCTGCGCCGTTCGGGCGTCGACTTCATCATTTCTCCGGGCGATGGTGCCTTCTACGGCCCGAAGATCGAATACACGCTGAAGGACGCGCTGGGCCGCCAGTGGCAGTGCGGCACGATGCAGGTGGACTTCAATACGGCCGAGCGTCTGGGCGGCGAGTACGTGACGGAATCGAGCGGCCGCGCACACCCCGTGATGCTGCATCGCGCCATCGTCGGCAGCCTCGAGCGCTTCATCGGCATGCTGATCGAACACCATGCCGGCGCACTGCCCGCATGGCTCGCTCCGGTGCAGGTGGCGGTGCTCAACATCAGCGAAGGGCAGGCCGACTACGCGGCTTCAGTGGCGAAAACGCTGCAGAATCAAGGGCTTAGGGTCCAGCTGGATCTGCACAACGAGAAGATTACGTATAAAATACGGAAGCATTCGTTGCAAAAGCTCCCTTACATCCTCGTCGTGGGTGACAAGGAAAAGGAAGCAGGTGCCGTCGCAGTGCGCGCCCGGGGCAATCAAGACCTCGGAGCAATGTCCCTCGAATCGTTCGTGCAACGGCTCGTCCAGGATGTTGCCGACAAGCGTTGATTTGCCTCTGAAACACCCCATATGTTTCCCAGCCAAATCGTGCCGCTTGTCCGCGAGGACTGACCGGCGTTCGCTACAGATTTTGTAGCAATTTTTGAAGGATCCTGACCATCGCTACTGCATTTCGCGACCGCCGCCACCGCGAGGAACGCCAACACCGCCTGAACCGGGAAATCATGGCCCCGGAAGTCCGCCTTGTAGGCCCGGAAAACGAGCCATTGGGTGTTATGAGTCTCTCGGAGGCCTTGCGCCTTGCTGGCGAGGCCGATGTGGATCTGGTGGAGGTCGTCGCGGCGGCCAACCCGCCGGTATGTCGCCTGATCGAGTACGGCAAGTTCAAGTACCACGAGCAGAAGAAGGCGGCCGAGGCGAAGTCGAAGCAGAAGGTCATCGAGGTCAAGGAAATCAAGTTCCGGCCCGGTACCGACGATGGCGACTACAACATCAAGATGCGCAACATCAAGCGCTTTCTTGAGGACGGCGACAAATGCAAGATCACGCTGCGCTTCCGTGGCCGCGAGATCACGCACCAGGAGCTGGGTCTGGCATTGCTGCAGCGCATTCGCGACGAACTGGGCGACCTGATCATGGTCGAGCAGTTCCCGAAGCTCGAAGGCCGCCAGATGATCATGATGATCGCGCCGGGCCGCAAGAAGGCTGGCGGCGGGGCTCCCAAGCCGGCAGCAGACGCTGCGCCGGCAACGGCGCCGGCTGCAACCGCCTGAGGCGTTTGCAGCAGTCAGGGTTTTGAAGGGATTTCGCCGTTGCCGGCACTTTGAAAGAAGAGCGGGCAGGGGCGAGATAAAGAAGTGTCTCGGGGCCAACAAGTCCGTGGAGCATCCATGGCGCCTCACGAGCACAAACTAAAGGAGCATTCACATGCCCAAAATGAAGACCAAGAGCAGCGCGAAAAAACGTTTCCGCGTTCGTCCCGGTGGCACCGTCAAGCGCGGTCAAGCCTTCAAGCGTCACATCTTGACGAAGAAGACCACCAAGAACAAGCGTCACCTCCGTGGTGCAGTCGCAGTGCATGAGACCAACATGGTTTCTGTCGCCGCCATGCTGCCCGGCCGTGGCATTTAACTCAGACGAACAAGGAGTACACACATGCCTCGCGTCAAACGTGGTGTAACGGCTCGCGCCCGCCACAAGAAAGTTCTCGCACTCGCCAAGGGTTTCCGCGGTCGCCGCGGCAATGTCTTCCGCGTCGCCAAACAGGCGGTGATGAAGGCAGGCCAATACGCCTACCGTGACCGCCGTACCAAGAAGCGCGTGTTCCGTCAGCTGTGGATCGCGCGTATCAACGCCGCCTCGCGTGAACTGGGCCTGACCTACAGCCAGTTCGCCAACGGCATCCGCAAGGCCGGTATCGAGATCGACCGCAAGATGCTTGCGGACATCGCCGTGCACGACAAGGCCGCTTTTGCCGGCATCGTGGAGCAGGTCAAGGCCAAGCTGGCTGCTTGATTTTGCACAGCAGGTTGCCGTCTCCGGACGGCTTCTTGCGCCCACGGCTCAAGGGCTGGCGCTTGAAAAGGCTCCAGCTCTTTTTTATTTCCCCTCGAAGATTTTTGTTGCTATGAACGAGTTGGACTCCCTGGTCGACACCGCCCGCGCCGCTTTTGCCGAAGCGAAGACGCCCGCCGAGCTCGAAAACGCCAAGGCCCAGTTCCTCGGCAAGTCGGGCCGCATCACCGAGCTGATGAAGGGCATGGCCGCGCTGAGTGTCGAAGAGAAGAAGTCCCGCGGCGCCGCGATCAACGTGGGCAAGCAGTCCATCGAGGCCGCGCTGACCGACCGCCGCCAGCAACTGGCCGACGAAGAACTCTCGCTGCAACTGCGCGCCGAAGCGCTCGACGTGAGCCTGCCCGGCCGTCGCCGCATTCCCGGCGGACTGCATCCCGTGAGCCGCACCTTGGAGCGCATCGAGGAGATTTTCTCGAGCATGGGCTTCGACGTGGCCGACGGCCCCGAAATCGAGAGCGACTGGCACAGCTTCACCTCGCTCAACAACCCACCGAATCATCCTGCACGTTCGATGCAGGACACCTTCTACGTCGACCTGAACGGCGACGACGGCATTCCCTACAACCTGCGTCCGCACACCAGCCCGATGCAGGTTCGCTACGCGCATCAGCACACCAAGAAGTACGCGGCCGAATTCGCCGCTGCTGCAGCCGACACCACGGGTACAGTGAAGGCGCCCGAGATCCGCGTGATCGCGCCGGGCCGCACCTATCGCGTCGATAGCGACGCCACCCACTCGCCCATGTTCCACCAGTGCGAAGGCCTGTGGCTCGGCGAGAACGTGAGTTTCAAGGACCTGAAGGTCGTCTTCACCGACTTCTGCCGCACCTTCTTCGAGCGCGACGACCTCGTGCTGCGCTTCCGACCGAGCTTCTTCCCGTTCACCGAGCCCAGCGCCGAAATCGACATCCAGTTCGCGAGCGGCCCGCTGGCCGGCCGCTGGCTCGAGGTGGCGGGCTCGGGCCAGGTGCATCCGAACGTGGTGCGCAACATGGGGCTCGACCCCGAGCGATACATCGGCTTCGCCTTCGGCATGGGCCCTGACCGGCTCACCATGCTGCGCTACGGCGTGAACGACCTGCGCCTCTTCTTCGACGGCGACCTGCGTTTTCTTTCGCAGTTCCAGTGAGCCCCCTCCATAGATAAAAAACCAGATCGAGATCGAAGAGATGCAATTCCCGGAATCCTGGCTGCGCGAGTTCTGCAACCCGCCCCTCGACAGCGCCGCACTGGCCGAAACGCTCACCATGGGCGGCTTCGAGGTCGAGGAGCGCCGACCGGTGGCGCCGCCTTTCACGCGCATCGTGGTCGGCGAGATCAAGGAAGCGGTGCAGCACCCTAACGCCGATCGCCTGCGCGTGTGCCAGGTCGACGCGGGGCAGGGCGCCTTGCTCAACATCGTGTGCGGCGCGCCGAATGCGCGCGTCGGCATCAAGGTGCCGTGCGCGCTGGTCGGTGCCGAACTGCCGCCTGGTGAAGACGGCAAGCCCTTCCTTATCAAACTCGGCAAACTGCGCGGCGTCGAGAGCCAGGGCATGCTGTGCTCGGCGCGCGAATTGAAGCTGAGCGAAGACCACGGCGGCCTGCTCGAACTCGCTACCGATGCGCCCATCGGCGCCGACGTGCGCGATGTACTCAAGCTTGACGACGCGCTGCTCACGCTCAAGCTCACGCCCAATCTGGCGCACGGCCTGAGCGTTTACGGCGTTGCGCGCGAACTTGCAGCGCTCACCGGTGCACCGCTCAAGACCCCGGCTATCGCGCCAGTGGCCACGTCGTTCGCCGATGTGCTGCCAGTCAAGGTCGAGGCGCCTGACCTGTGCGGTCGTTTTTCCGGCCGCATCGTGCGCGGCGTGAATACCAAGGTCGCCACGCCGGCGTGGATGGTCGAGCGCCTCGCGCGCTGCGGCCAACGCAGCGTGACGCCGCTGGTCGACATCTCGAACTACGTGATGTTCGAGTACGGCCAGCCCAGCCACATCTTCGACCTCGACAAGATCCACGGCGGCCTCACGGTGCGCTGGGGCAAGGCGGGCGAACAGCTCAAGCTGCTCAATGGCAACACCATCACCGTCGACGACAAGGTCGGCGTGATCGCCGATGACCGCGAAGTCGAATCGCTCGCCGGCATCATGGGCGGCGACGCCACATCGGTTTCCGACGACACGCGCAACATCTACGTCGAGGCTGCGTTCTGGTGGCCCGAGGCCGTGCAGGGCCGTTCGCGCCGCTTCAACTTCTCGACCGACGCAGGCCATCGCTATGAGCGCGGTGTCGATCCGAGCCGCACGGTGCAGATCATCGAGCGCATTACGCAGCTGATCATTGAAATCTGCGGCGGCGAGGCTGGCAGGATGGACGACCAGACGCTGCGCGTGCCCGAGGCCGTGCCCGTCACGCTGCGCGTGGCGCGCGCCTCGCGCGTGATCGGCATGCCGCTGACGCAGGCGCAATGCACCGATGCGCTGAACCGCCTCGGCTTCGCGATCACCGAAGGCGAAGGCACGCTGACCGTGACCCCGCCGCCGCACCGCTTCGACCTGCTGATCGAAGAAGACCTGATCGAAGAGGTCGCGCGCCTGATCGGCTTCAACAACCTGCCGACCATCGCGCCGCTCGCACCCATCACCGCCCGCGTGCGGCCCGAGGCGCAGCGCAGCCGCTTCGCGGTGCGCCGCAGCGTGGCCGCATTGGGCTACCAGGAAACGATCAACTTCAGCTTCGTCGAGGCGCACTGGGAGCAGGACCTTGCTGGCAATGCCAATCCGGTCAAGCTGCTGAACCCCATTGCCAGCCAGATGAGCGTGATGCGCTCGTCGCTGCTCGGCTCGCTGCTGCAGGTGCTCAAGTTCAACCTCGACCGCAAGGCGCCGCGCGTGCGTGTGTTCGAGTTGGGCCGCGTGTTCATGCGCGACGACAGCGTCGTCACCACCGACAGCACCGTGCGCGGCGTGAATCAGCCGATGCGCGTGGCGGGCCTCGCCTGGGGTGATGCCGACGAGGCGCGCTGGGACGGCAAGCCGAACCGCGTCGACTTCTACGACGTCAAGGGCGACGTCGAGGCACTGCTTGCACCGCTCGTGCCGGTCTTCGAAGTGGCAGAGCATCCTGCGCTGCACCCGGGCCGTTCGGCGCGAGTGCTGGTCGATGGCAAGGCCATCGGCTTCGTCGGTGAACTGCATCCGCGCTGGCGCCAGAAGTGGGACTTCGCCCAGGCGCCGGTGCTGTTCGAACTCGACCTCGACGCGGTCACTGCACGCCCCGTGCCGGTTGCGCAGCCCGTGCCGAAGCACCAGGCCGTGGAGCGCGACCTCGCCGTCGTCGTGGCCGAAGCCGTCACGCACGATGCGCTGGTGCAGGCCATTCGCACGGCAACGGCCGCACAGGGTCTGCTGCGCGACGTGACGCTGTTCGACATCTATCGTCCGCAGCCATTGCGCGATGGTGCCGTGGCCGCGCCCGGAGCACTGGCGCAAGGCGAGAAGAGCATGGCGGTTCGCCTGACCTTCCAGAACGACGGCGCCACCTTGACGGACGAGCAGGTCGAACCCGCGGTCCGCGCAATCGTCGAACAATTGGGCGCCGCGCTCGGCGGCCGCTTGAGGGGATGACGGGAATGAACGCTGCCGAATTCACGCTCGAGGCTCTCGAAACGCCCGCGCTCACCAAGGCGCATCTGGCCGACCTGCTGTTCGAGCAAATCGGCCTGAACAAGCGTGAGTCCAAGGACATGGTCGAGGCGTTCTTCGAACTCGTGGCCAACAGCCTCATCGAGGGCACGGACGTGAAGATCTCGGGCTTCGGCAACTTCCAGATTCGTGTGAAGGCGCCCCGGCCCGGCCGCAATCCGCGTACCGGCGAGGCGATTCCGATCGGGGAGCGCCGCGTGGCCACGTTCCATGCGAGCGCCAAGCTCAAGGAACAGATTCACGGAAGCATCGACCAGAACGGCGCAGCCGAAGTCGAGTGGAGCTTGGGCGCGGAATAGTGCTTGGTGCTGTGCGCCTGGGTGGAGTAATCTCTAAGGTTTCCCGCGCACAGTCTTGATTTCAATGGAGAAAACGCTCCCACCGATTCCCGTCAAACGCTACTTCACCATCGGTGAGGTCGGCGAATTGTGCGGCGTCAAGCCGCACGTGCTTCGCTATTGGGAGCAGGAGTTCACGCAGCTGCGGCCCATGAAGCGGCGCGGCAACCGCCGCTACTACCAGCACCACGAGGTGCTCATGATCCGCCGCATCCGCGATCTGCTCTACGACCAGGGCTTCACGATCAGCGGTGCGCGCAACAAGCTGCAGGAACTGGTGCAGGGCGAGCGCGACCGCCGCAAGGCAGGAGAGGTGCCGCTTGAAGGCGTGGAGGCGATCGAGATCGATCAGGAAGAATTCGACGCTGCGGTGGTGCAGGAGTCCGCTGCACCCGCTGCTGCGCAGACGGTCGATCTGTCGCAGTTGTTGCACCTGCGGCGCGAACTCTTTGAAATTCGTGAGCTGTTGACCATCGGACGCTGAATTTCAACCGCTATAATCGAGAGCTTCGGTGTGTGGCGCAGCCTGGTAGCGCACTTGCATGGGGTGCAAGGGGTCGAAGGTTCGAATCCTTTCACACCGACCAAAATTGACAGGGGTTAGCAGCGTAGTAGTTGCTAACCCCTTTGTCATTTTCGGTGCCCGTGCCCTACATATGCCCTAAATTGCACGGGTTCACTGTTCTCCAAGGGCGCACAGATGCCGCATTGGGCTCAGTTGCCTGCTGGCAATTCCCCGTGGTCTGACCCTCGAAAACATGCGCAACGAGTGTTTTCACGCGAAAGGTAGTACGACGAGGCGCATACCAAGGTCTGGGCAACGCCCAGCATGACGGTCGTTGTTGTCCTGCTCTGCACGCTCGCTTGGCTCAGATGCTGCGCAAGTTGACCCGCTTCGAGAGCGCCTCGGCGCTCTCGCGCCGTTCGCTGTAGCGGTCGACCAGGTAGCTCGCGCAGTCGCGCGTGAGCAGCGTGAACTTCACCAGCTCTTCCATCACGTCGACCACGCGCTCGTAGTACGGCGAGGGCTTCATGCGTCCCGCCTCGTCGAACTCCAGAAAGGCCTTGGCCACCGACGACTGGTTGGGGATCGTGATCATGCGCATCCAACGGCCCAGCACGCGCAGCTGGTTCACGGCATTGAACGATTGCGAGCCGCCCGACACCTCCATCACCGCAAGCGTCTTGCCCTGCGTCGGACGCACCGAACCGACCGACAGCGGTATCCAGTCGATCTGCGCCTTCATGATGCCGGTCATCGCCCCGTGGCGCTCGGGCGACGTCCAGACCATGCCTTCGGCCCATTGGGCAAGCTCGCGCAGTTCCACCACCTTGGGGTGGTCGTCCGGCTCCGAGTCCGGCAGCGGCAGGCCACGGGGGTCGAAGATCCGCGTTTCCGCGCCCAACGCTCGCAGCAGGCGGGCGGCTTCTTCCGTCAGCAGGCGACTGTAGGAGCGCTCGCGCACCGAGCCATACAGCAGCAGGATGCGCGGCGCGTGCGTGGAGCGTTGCGCCGGCAGCAGCAGATCCGGGTCGGCCTTTGCGAACAAGGCCGGATCGATGTTCGGCAGCTCACGACTCATACCAGCCTCGCGACGAGTTCACGACCTTGACCACGGCCAGCATGATTGGCACCTCGATCAGCACGCCGACCACGGTGGCCAGCGCCGCGCCCGAGTGGAAGCCGAACAGGCTGATGGCTGCGGCCACCGCCAGCTCGAAGAAGTTGGACGCGCCGATCAGCGCCGATGGGCACGCGATGTTGTGCTTCTCGCCGAGCTTCCGATTGAGCCAGTAGGCAAGGCCCGAATTCAGTACCACCTGAATCAGGATCGGCACTGCGAGCATCGCGATCACCAGCGGCTGCTTGATGATGGCCTCGCCCTGAAACGCGAACAGCAGCACGAGGGTCAGCAGGAGCGCCGCGATCGACCACGGGCCGATGCGGTGCATCGCCTGTTCGAAGGCCGCGGGCCCCGCCTTCAGCAGCCGCTTGCGCAGCAGCTGCGCGAAGATCACAGGCAGCACGATGTAGAGGCCCACGGAGGTGATGAGCGTGTCCCAAGGCACGGTGATGGCCGACAGGCCCAGCAGCAGGCCGACGATCGGCGCGAAGGCGAACACCATGATGGCGTCGTTCAGTGCGACCTGCGAGAGCGTGAACGTCGGGTCACCGCCGGTCAGCCGGCTCCAGACGAAAACCATCGCCGTGCAGGGCGCTGCCGCCAGCAGAATCAGGCCGGCCACATAGCTGTCGAGCTGCTCGGCCGGCAGAAAGCTTGCGAAGACCTGGCGTACGAAAAGCCATGCCAGGAAGGCCATCGAGAACGGCTTCACCGCCCAGTTGATGAACAGCGTCACGCCGATGCCGCGCCAATGGTTCTTCACCTGCGCGAGGGCCGCGAAATCGACCCGCAAGAGCATCGGGATGATCATCACCCAGATCAACACGCCTACCGGAATGTTGACCTTCGCGACCTCCAGACGGCCTACCGCCTGGAACGCCGCCGGGAAGAGCTGCCCCAGCGCGATGCCGGCGACGATGCAGAGGAACACCCAAACCGTGAGGTAGCGCTCGAACACGCTCATGGGGGCTACCGCGCTGCGCGGGCTTTCAATCACTGCACTCATGGGGTCAGCTCGCAGAGATGCGGCGCAGTCGCTCTTGCAGCTCGGCGTCGCTCATCGCTTCGGGATTGTCCAGCGCCAGCAGCTGGAGCATGCGGTAAGAGATCGCCTGGCGCGTCAGCTCGAAGGCCTGGCGCTTTGCCTCGTCGCCGCCCTCGGTGTTGGACGGGTCCGGATAGCCCCAGTGGATCTTCACGCGCGTGCCGGGCCAGTACGGGCAAGCCTCCTGCGCAGCGCTGTCGCAGACCGTGATGACGACCTGCATGACGGGCGTGGTGAACTCGTCCCAACTCTTGCTGCGAAAGCCCTCGGTGTTCACGCCGGCGGCCTGCAGCACGTCGATGGCGAACGGGTTGATCTTTCCGCTGGGCGCGCTGCCGGCGCTGAACGCCTTCACGTCCTTGCCGAGCTTCTGGGCCCAGTGGTTGAGCATGCCCTCGGCCAGCACGCTGCGAGCCGAGTTGTGGGTGCAGAGGATGAGAACGTTGAGCGTCATTGCGCAGCCTTTTGAATCTTGCCGATGTCGAGCTCGGACTCGTTTTCGGCCTGAATGCCCAGGTCGTCCGAGTAGAAGGCGATGCTCTTCGCCAGGTCATCGACGTGCAGATGGACATGAAAGCGCTTCATGGGTTCTCCTTCAGCATTCGCAGGCTGTGACGCTGGCAGGCAGGCACGCCTCGCCCTGGCAGCAGTTCTCCGTGAGATAGCCGAGCAGCGCATTCATCTGCTCGAACACCGCGCGGTAGATGAGGTTGCGACCGTCCCGCGTCTGGCTGACCAAGTTGGCGTGTGTCAGCTCTTTGAGGTGGAACGACAGGCTCGTCGAAGGCACCCCGAGCTGATCCGCGAGCACACCGGGCGTCAGGCCGTCAGGTCCGGCGACGACCAGTGCTCGAAAGACCTGCAGGCGTACCGGTTGGGCCAGCGCGGCCAAGGCTTGGATGACGTGTTTTTCTTCCATTATCCAATAATAGTTGAATTATTGGATAGATTCAATGAGCTTGCTCGGCTCCAACCCGCAGGTTCCTACGCTTCGATCCGCCCATGCCGCGCGCTTCTCTGGCGCATGGTCGACCTCCCAACCCAGCTTTGCTGCGGTCAATCGATTTTTGCGCCGGAGTCCTTCACCAGCTTGCCCCATCGAACAATGTCGTCTCGGATCAGCTTCGAAAACTGCTCCGCGCTGCCTCCGCTCACATCGGCGCCCTGAGCGATCAGTTTTTGGCGCAAGTCGGGCTCTTTGAGCGCCTTGTTGATGTCGGCATTGAGCTTGGCGACGACTTCCTTCGGCAGGTTCGCCGGGCCCAGGATGCCGAACCACGTGACGGACTCGAAGCCGCTGAAGCCCGATTCGGCCACGGTGGGCACTTGGGCCAGGTCCTGCACGCGCTGCAGCGAAGTCACGGCGAGCGGGCGCATCTTTCCGCTCTTGATGTGGCCCATCAGCGTCGGGACTGTCGAGATGTAGAGCTGCACCTGACCGCCGATGACGTCCGTGGCGCCCTGGCTCGCGCCCTTGTACGGAATGTGCGTGAGCTTGATGCCCGCCGTTTTCTGGAAAGACTCGCCCGCGAGATGGGACACGGTGCCGTTGCCCGACGATGCGTAGTTGATGAAGCCAGGCTTTTCCTTCGCAGCCTTCACCACGTCGCCGAGCGTCTTGTAGGGAGTGCTCGATCCCGCGACGATGACCAACGGCGAACTCGCCACCAGGCTCACCGGCGTGAGGTCCTTGACCGGGTCGTAGGGCAGCTTGGGGTACAGCGTCGGATTGATTGCGAGGTTACTGGTCTGGCCGAGCACCAGCGTGTAGCCGTCAGGTGCCGCCTTGGCGGCTGCATCGACACCCAGGTTGCCGCCAGATCCGGGCTTGTTGTCGATCACGAAGTTGTAGCCCGAGCTGGTCAGCTTGTTTGCCAGTTCGCGCGCAATGATGTCGGTGCCGCCACCAGCGGGGAACGGCACGATCAGGCGGATCGGCTTCGTGGGCCAGGCTTCAGCGTGTACGGCCGTGACCAGAAGGGATGCTGCGGCCAATGCCAGCACAGCGCGGCGTGAGGGATGCATGAACTTGTCTCCGATAGGCAGCGCCTGAGGGTGGCGCTTTCGGAGGACTTTATTTGCGAGTTGCAATACGTACAATGCCGTTGCATACAGCGAACCAAGGTCCAATATGCGCAACGCCAGCAAGAGTGAGCCTGCCACCGAACGCGCCAGCGGGGTGATCGCCGTCACACGGGCACTGTCCCTGATGGAAGCCTTCGAGGTGGGAGAGTCGAGTCTCCCGCTCGCGGAACTGAGCCGTCGCTGCGGCATGCACAAGACCACTGTGCTGCGCCTTGCCCGCACGCTCGCGCAATCCAACTACATGGTGCAGACCGACGACGGCCAATGGCGGCTCGGACCGGCGGCCGGCTGGCTCGGGGCGCGCTATCAGGCCGGGTTCGACGTCAATAACGTCGTCGAGCCCGCCCTGTACGAACTGGTCAAGCTCACTGGCGAGAGCGCGTCCTTCTATGTGCGCGAAGGCGACATCCGGTCTTGCGTCGCCCGCGTCGAAGGGCCGCAGTCGGTGCGGCACAGCGTCCGCATCGGAGAGCGGCTGCCGCTGAATCTCGGCGCACCGGGGCGGGTGATCCTCGCGTTCAGCGGTGCCAAGGGGGAACCCTACGAGTCCATTCGTTCGCGCGGCTTCCACATCTCGATGGGCGAACGCGAGACCGAGGTATCGAGCGTTGCAGCCCCCGTGTTTCGCACCAACTGGAACCTGCTCGGCTCGATGTGCATCTCGGGGCCCAGTTCACGACTCACGAAGACGAAGCTCGAGAAGTACGCGAAGAGCGTCGTGCAGGCCGCCAACAAGCTCTCCTACGCATTGGCGGGCCAACGCTCAGCTGCGACGCCGCCGGTTGTTTCGAAGTGGCATCCCTAGCGCCTTGCCAAGGGTAATCCACCCGCATCCATGTCGGCCATCAGGATGTGGCCGTGCGTCGAATCGGTGACGTACAACGTGCGACCTTCGTGTCCGCCGAAGACGAGATTGGTGGTTGACGCGCCGCTCGGCCCTCGCAGCACTTCCACAGGCTCTGCACGACTGTTGAGTACCCACACGTAACCCAGTCCGGGGTTGGCGACCAGCAGCCGCCCTTGCGCATCGACCGCAAGGCCGTCCGGTCCACTGGGCCCGTACGACGTGAAGAACTGGCCGACCTTTGACACGCTGCCGTCGGGCAGAAGGGGCACGCGCCAGACGCAATTGCCGCGCGTCACCGCGAGATACAGGACCCTGCCGTCCGGTGACAGCGCGACGCCGTTCGGGCTCGGGATGTTGTCCAGCAGCAGATCGAGCCTGCCGTCGCGCCCGAGGCGGTAGAGCCTCCCAGTCGGATCGTGAAGGCCCGTCTGGCCCTGGTCGGTGAAGTACAAATTGCCGGCACCGTCGAACACCAGGTCGTTGACGCCCTTGAAGCGTTCGCTGTTGCGACGTTCGAGGAAAGGTGTGACGCGACCGCTCGCAACCTCGACTTGCATCAACCCGTTCTTGTAGTCGGTGATGAGCAGGGTTCGCGCATCGAGGAACTTCATTCCGTTGGGCTCTCCGTCGTACTCGGCGACGAGCGACCACTGTCCTTGCGGATCGATGCGGAAGATGCGACCCCAGGGAATGTCGGTGACAAAGAGGTTTCCGGCGTCGTCGAAGACGGGCCCTTCGAGGAACGAATCGGTCGGCGTGCCGCCGCGATTCGCGTCTGCCCATGCGCTGCGTTCGGGGCGACGAAATTGATCGGGCATCGCACTGAAGAGCTTCAGTTCGCGCACCTGGGGTGGTTGGATGAGGAACATGGTCTGTAATGCTGCTCAGGTCGCAAAGCCATAGAGCTTTGCGGGGTTGTCGACGAGGATGCGGTCCATCAGCGAGGCGTCGTCGCCGCACCATGCCTGGAGGAGATCGACCAGCGCGGCATCGTTCACGGTGCCGGCGGCTTCGGTCGTATGGGGCCAATCGCTTCCCCAGAGGATGCGATGTGGCGCGGCTCGCACGAGGGCCTGGCCGAGCGGCACGGTGTCCGCGTAGGAAGGTCCGCCGACCGATGAGCGCATGTAGGCACCCGAGAGCTTGATCCAGGTGCTCCCGGCCTCCAGCAGTGGCATCAGGAGCCGGAAGGCTTGCGCCGATGATCCTTCAGTTGGGTCGATGCGTCCGAGGTGATCGACCACCAGCGGTGCTGGAAGCTTCTCAAGCACGGGTGCAAGCTCGACCAACTGGTCCGGATGCAGCAGGAGCTGGATGTGCCATCCGAGGCGGCTCGCCTTGGAGGCCAGCGTGATCAGCAGGTCCGGCGTTGTGACGCCCCACGATTGCGGAGTGACGAAGTTGAGGCGCAGGCCTCGAATGCCGCGCGACGCGAGTTCGTCAAGCTCCGCTTCTGAGACATAGGGGTCCACCACTGCGACGCCTCGCGCGTCAGGGCCAAGCTGCGCGAGTGCATCGAGCGTGCATCGGTTGTCGGTGCCGTAGGTCGATGGCGTCACCACAATGGCCCGCGTGGTTCCGAGGCGCTCCTGCAGACGCCTGTAGGCGGCCACCGGCGCCAGAGGCGGCTGCCGCGTCCAGTGCGGCGAAGGTTTGAACCGAGGATCGAAGATGTGCATGTGGCAGTCGCACGCCATCGGCGGCAACCGGCGCGCAGGCCGATCGAGGCCCAGAGAATGCGGCACCGGCTGCGAAAGCGTGGACCAGGAATTCATCGGATGCTCAGTCCAGCTTGATGTCGCCCTTGCGGACCACATCGCCCCACTTTGCGTCTTCCTTCTTGAGGAAGGTTGCGAACTCCTCAGGCGTCGATCCAACGGCTTGGGCACCGAGATCGGCCAGGCGCTTCTGCACCTCGTCTTCCTTCAGGACTTCGACCACTGCGCGTTGCAGCTTGTCAGCGATGTCCTTTGGCGTCTTGGCGGGAAGGAACATGCCGTTCCACTCGAAGGCCTCATAGCCCGGAACCACGGTCTCGGCGACCGTCGGCACCTCAGGCATCCGCGGCGAGCGTTGCGGCGAGGACACCGCGAGCGCCCGCAGCTTGCCCGAACTCACGAAGGGATAGCTCGCGGCCACGGTGGCGAACATGAAGTCGACCTGACCGCCCATCACGTCCGTGATGGCCGGGCCGCCGCTCTTGTAGGGCACATGGACCATGTCGAGGCTCAGCTTCTGGCGCAGCAGTTCCGATGCGAGGCGCTGCACAGTGCCGCTGCCGCCGGAGGCGTAGTTCACCTTGCCGGGTTGCGCCTTGGCCTTGGCGACCAGATCGTTGACCGACTTGATTGGCGAATCGGCCTTGACGATCAGCGCATTGGGCGCCAGCAGCACCAGGGAGAGTGGCTGCAGAGCGCTTGCGGCAAACGGCATCTTGGGAAAGAGATGCGGATTGATCGAGTAGGGTGTCGCGTCGTACAGCACGGTGTAGCCGTCCGCCGGGGCCTTGGCGACGAAGCCGGCACCGATGGTGCCGCTGGCGCCGGCACGGTTGTCGACGATCACGGTGGCGCCAAGCTTCGTACTCATGCGCGCCGCGACCACGCGGGCCACGGCGTCGGCGGCGCCACCTGGCGCGTACGGCACGACGATGGTGATGGTGCGGTCGGGATAGGCCGCGTTGGCGGCGCCGGCGGCAAGAGCGCAAAGGGCGCATGCGACGAGTGCAGCGCGCTGGGTGAAAGTAAGTCTGGAGAACATGAAAGCAATTCCTGTTTGTCGATGAGTTGCCGGACGTGTCGGCATCTCACTCGGCCTTGATGTCGAGTTCGCGTGCGAGCTACTTGTAGCTCTGCACTTCGTGCTGAAGCTGCTCACCGAATGCGCTGCCGCAAACGCTCTGCGCTTCCATCCCCAAGCCTTTGAGCCTCTCCTGAGTGGAAGCTGCCTGCGCGAAAGCCTGTGCAGTCTTCTGCAGCGTCGCGACCACGGCGGGCGGCGTGCCTGCGGGTGCGAGCAGTCCGTACCAGGCGTCGGCGCGGTAGTCCTTCACGCCGGCCTCTTCGAAGGTCGGCACCTGGGGCAGCAATGCGGAGCGCTTCGGCGCGGCCACTGCGAGGGCAGTGAGCTTGCCCGATTGAATCTGCGGCAGGACCGAGCCGAGCGTCGCGAACGAGCTGCCCACCTGGGTCATCGCGCAGATGGATCGGGCTGCGTGGAATCGCTTGAAGTTGTTGACGCGGCGCATGGTTTGTCTCCTTGGAATCGCGGCGCTGATGGCGTGCGTCGGGGCTTCAGCCGCGGGCGAGCACAGCCAGCAGGTTGCTGGCGGCACCAACGCCCATGTTGACGTAAGCATCGCTGGTGACGCCCCCGATGTGAGGACTCATCACGATGCGATCCTGCTTGCGGAAGGGGTGATCGGCGACCAGCGGCTCGACCGCGAAGGAGTCCAGACCCGCGCCCGCGACTTGGCCGGACTCGATCGCGACCAGCAGAGCCTGTTCGTCGATCAGGCCACCGCGAGCGGTGTTGACGATGATCACGCCCCGCTTGCACTTCGCGAGTGCGGCTGCGTTCATCACACCGCGGTTGTCATCGGTCAGCGGGCAGTGAAGCGAGATCACATCCGAATCGCGCCAGATCGTTTCCAGATCGACGACCTTGATGTAGCCCGGGACGTCCTTGTCATAAGGATCGAAGCCGATCACGTGCATGCCCATCGCATCCGCCATCTTGGCGAATCGCTGGCCAATGGCACCCAGACCGATCAGGCCGACGGTCCGGCCTCCCAGCTCGAGAGACTTGTGTGTCGCTTTATCCCAGTGGCCGGAGTGCATGCGCCTGTCGAGTTGGACGACCGACTTCGCGCACGCCAGCATGAGTGCGAGGGATTGTTCCGCCACGGCGGCTGCATTGGCCCCGACCGCGACGACGACCTCGATGCCTCGCGCCTTGGCTGCGATCTTGTCGATCGTGTCCGTACCGGTACCGTGCTTGGCGATGACCTTGAGCGCCGGCGCGGCATCCATCATTTGCGCGGTGACCTTGCCGTAGCGGACGATGATGGCCACAGGGTTGTGTTCCTTGCAAAGGGCCCCGACATCTTCCTCGGTCGGCGTCTTGCCTGCATAGACCATCTCAAAGCCCGCGAGCAAGTCGAGGGCCTGCGGCGCGAGGTCGGCGCCAGTGACGAGTACGGCGCTCACAGCGATTCCCCTTCCTTCAGGACGCCGGCGGCGCGCAGTGCTGCAGGCAGCCACTTGGAGGCGGTGTCGCCGCGGTTGATGGCTTCCTGGCGTGCGGCTTCGTCGGCGACCTTCTTGTCGGCCAGCGCCAGCATCGCGGTCGCTTTCTCGCGTTCGATCACCACCACGCCATCGGCATCGCCCACGATCAGGTCGCCGGGATTCACCATGGTGCCGCCGGCCGAGATAGTGTGATTGATGCGGCCCGGGACGAACTTCGTCGGTCCTGCCGGGTTGAAGCCTGCGCTGAACACCGGAAAGCCGAGTTCCAGCAGGTCGAGCCTGTCGCGAATCGCGCCATCGACGATCACGCCCGCCAGCCCCTGCTTCTTGCAGGCGCTGAGCATCAGGGTGCCCATGAGGGCGGCCGTCTGATCGCCCTTGCCATCGATCACGAGCACGTCGCCCGGCTTGGCCAGCGCGATCGCGGCGTGGACCATCAGGTTGTCCCCGGGGCGCACCTCGACGGTGAAGGCGGGGCCCGCCACCGACATGCTGTGGTGGACCGGTGCCACGCGGGCATTCATCGTGCCGCGACGGCCTGCGACATCTGCAAGGATGGCGGCCTGGAAGGCGGCCGCCTTGGCGACGATATCGGCGGATACGCGTTCGATCTCGCGAACGATTTCAGGAAGTTGGCTCATGGTGATGGTTCTCTCGGTTTGAATGAGTGGGAGGGAAGAAGGGTTTGAGCGAGCGGCTTACTCGGCCTTGATGTTTCCTTTGCGGATAACGTCGGCCCATTTGGCGAAGTCCGCTTTCTGCAACTCGCCCAGCTGTTGCGGCGTGCCGCCGATGAGCGTGACGCCCAGCTTGTCCGCGAGCGCGGTGATGGATGGGTCCTTCAGCGCGGCATTGATCTCGCGGTTGAGTCGCTCGATGACAGGCGCTGGCGTTCCGGCAGGCGCGAAGACCGCCTGCCACTGCTCGACCACGAAGTTCTTCATGTCGGCCTCGCCCATCGTGGGGATGTCCGGCAGTGCCTTGAGACGCGCCGCCGACGTGACCGCGAGCGCGCGCAGCTTTCCGGACAGCACGTGCGGAAGCGCTGCCGCCGCGGGAGCGAACATGAAGTTCACCTGTTCGCCGAGCGTGTCCTGCAGCGCAGGGGTGTCGCCCTTGTAGGGCACATGGATGAATTGCACGCCGGCCTGCTGCTTGAGCAGTTCGCCTTGCATCTGCAGGATCGTGCCGGTGCCACCGGACGCGAATGCCAGCTTGCCCGGCTGCGCCTTGCCCGCAGCGACAAGGTCCGCAACGGTCTTGAACGGCTGGTCGACGCCGACGACCAGGATGTGCGGGATCGTGCCGATCGTCACCACCGGCGCAAAGCTCCGGATCGGGTCGTAGGGCAGCTTCCCCATCAGATGCGGCGCAATGGCTTGCGGGCCGATGGAAGTGCCCAGAAGCGTGTAGCCGTCAGGTGCGGCCTTTGCAACAAATGCGGCTCCGATGGTGCCCGTGGCGCCAGCCCGGTTGTCGACGATCACGTTGGTGGCCAGTGATCCGGCAAGCTTCTGCGCAATGCTTCGACCCAACACATCGGTGCTGCCGCCGGGCGGATACGGAACGACCCACGTGATGACGCGGCCGGTCGGCCAATTGCCCTGCGCCCACGCACCGAACGAGGCCGTGAGCGCAAGACCGCTCAAGAGGATGCCTCTGCGCAGTGCAGAGGGCGGCGTGTGGATGCTTTTCGTCATGTCGCTGTCTCTCTTCTCAGTCGGAATGGGCGGGGGATGCGAAGCCGTAAAGGGCAGCCGGGTTGTCGACGAGCACGCGACGAAACAGGTCGACATCGGAAGTCCAGTCCGCCAGTCGATCCATCTGCCGTGCGTCATCGGGCATGGGATGGAGGCCGGCCGATGCAGTCGCATGAGGCCAGTCGCTTCCCCAGACGATGCGATCAGGGTTGGCATCGAGATAGCTGCGCGCGAGATCGGTCAGCGCTGGGTCGTCCGTAGTCACGTGGGCGCTCACGAGGTAGCCGCCGGACAACTTGAGCCATGCACGGTCTTCGCGGAGCAACGCGAGCACGAGTGCATGCGCAGGGTGAGCGCCCGACTGCGCCGGCGAAATGCGAGCGAAGTGATCGAAGACCACTTGCACTGGCAATCGCCGCAGGGTGTCGCCCAAGGCCGCTAGAGCATCCGGCGACATCAGCAGTTGAAGATGCCAGCCCAGAGCGGCAATGCGCTGTGCGAGAGGCTCCAACATCTCGACCGAACCCGCCACGCCCAACGACAGGTTGAGGCGAACGCCACGTACACCCTGCGCGTGAAGCGCCCCGAGCTGCTCGTTGCTCTCCGCTCCGTCGATGACCGCGACGCCGCGGGCATCCGCACCGAGTGCTTCCAGCGCCCTCAGCATGACCCGGTTGTCGGTGCCGTAGGTCGAGGGGGTGACGAGCACCGCGCGGCGCGTTCCCAGACGCCGTTGCAGAAGTCGATAGTCGGAGACAGAGGCGTTCGGTGGACGCAGCCGCGCGGCGGATGCTGCCGGGAAGTCGCTGTCGTAGACGTGCAGATGGCAGTCGCACGCGTCTGCCGGCACTGCGATGCCGGGTCCCTGCGTGCCAGCCGAGTAGGACATCTCGGCCGGACTTTGGCTGTGATCTCTGCGCGTAGCGGACATCTGTTTGTCTCCTGATCTCCTCAGCGCCTTCGCGTTGGGTTGGAGGCAACTTTATTTGTCCGTTGCGCAGATCACAATGGCATTGCATTGTGTGGAACGCGTTGTGCGGCGCGAAACGTTAAAGTCGCCTTTAGCCCGGCGCAAAGATGCGCTGTGTCAGCCGTCTCCATGTCACACTTTGTGGTTCCACCAACCGACGAAGCCTGTGACCCGTCGAATCGATTCCTACAGCATCAGGTTGTTCGTGGCAGCGGCCCGCGCCGGTTCCATCGTGCGTGCCGCTGCCGCGGAGAACATCGCACCTTCGGCCTTGAGCCGGAGGATCGCGGACCTGGAACATGCATTCGAGACGCCGCTGCTCGTGCGCTCGCCGCGCGGCATTGCACTCACCGATGCAGGCAGGCTGGTGCTGGCGCGAGGCGAGCGCTTCGACGACGAACTGCAAGCCTTGTTGCGCGAAGTGCAGAGCGAAGGCGGCGAAGTGCGGGGCAGGGTGCGCCTTCATGCCAACATGTCCTCCGTCATCGGTTTCCTGCCCGAGCGCTTGCACCGCTTCATGGAGGCATACCCGGGCGTGGAGGTCACCCTGCACGAGGAAGACACGCGCGACGTGCTGCGCGCCTGTCTGGACGATCGCGCCGATGTCGGCGTAGGCGTGGACGTTGCTGTGCCGGCGGGCATGGATGCATGGCGTTTTGCCTCCGACCCCTTGCTCGTGGTGCTTCCCTCGGGACATGAACTGGCGGAACTGCAAGCCATCACGTTCGCGCGTGCGCTCGAATATCCCTTGGTCGGCATCCATCAGGGCGGTGCGATGGACCGGTCCCTGAACGAACGCGCCACGGCATTGGGCAGGCGCTTCAACCCGAAGGTGACAGTCAGCAGCTTCGACGCTGTCTGCCGCATGGTGGAGGCAGGCCTCGGCATCGCGGTGGTGCCTCGAAGTGCCATGACGGCTTATGCGGGGTCCGACCGCTTTGCCAGGCGTCCGCTGGCGGAAGAGTGGGCCGACCGCGTCCTGAACATCTACGCCCTGCGCAAGACCCCGCAGCCTCGCGCAGTTGCAGCGCTCATCGAGAGTCTGCAAGGGTAATCACCGATCTCGCGGATGGCGAGATCCCCTGTGCCGAGCGAGCGCTTTATGGCGCTGCCACGGACCGCGAACATCGGAGCATGACAGCCTCCACGCCAGCCGCCGCCAGCGCCGAAAGCATCCGGTTCGACCGGCGCGTTCTCTTCCTGAGCTGTTCCGCACGCATGGTCGAGTTGAGCTTGAAGGGGGAACGCCTCGAACTTGCCGACGCGTCGCCATTGCGTGACGATATTTCGACGGACGAGATCACGCCGCTTCCGATCCTCACGCACTACGACGACAAGCTGGGCCGCTACCCGTACTCGGGCTTCAAGGCGGGCGAGGCATTCCCGATCAGCACCGATGCCATCCGCGCGTCGGGCATCGAGGTCGTGGTCGCGGGCAGGCGCTATGGCAAGGGCTCCTCGCGCGAGCACAGCCCGACCGCCGAGAAGGCGGCCGGCGTGCGGCTGGTCATCGCCGAAAGCTTCGAGCGCCTGTACCGGCAGAACGCCGACAACATCGGCTTGTTCACCTCGACCGACTTCGGCCTGGTCGCGTCCATCCAGGCGGGCAAGGCGATTCCGATCGACGACCTCGTGGCCGGCCGCGACGCGCTGGCCGCGGCAATCCTCAAGAGCGGCGGGCTGCTGCGCTTCGGCCGGCAATTCATGCGCGACATCGCGGTGCCGCCCGAGGCTCAGGACGCGCGTCCGCGCACGCTGTTCGAGAAGATCGTGGCGCGCCACGCGCTCGCCACCGAGCTGACGCAGGCACATTCCGCGCCGGGCGACGGTGCCTTCGTGCGCGCCGACCTTCGCTTCATCCACGAGTACTACACCGGCATGGCCGCGCACATGCTGCACGCCACCTTCGGCCGGCCGCTGGTGCTGCACGACGCCGATTCCATCGTGGCCTTCGAAGACCACACGTCCTACGTCACGGAAAGCCCCGCGCACGTGCATGGCGGCCTGGTGCCGAATGTGCGTCGCATGGTCGAGGCGCAGCGCGAATTCGCGGCCGCCTACGGCTTGCGCTCGCACCGCACACTGACCGAGGAACAGGCCGCCAAGGACGACGGCACCAACGTGGCCGGCATCTCGCACGCCATGGTGGCGGAACACTATGCGCTGCCGGGCCAACTGGTGGTGGGCACGGATTCACACACGCCGCACAGCGGCGCGCTGGGTTGCGTGGCCTTCGGCGTGGGAACCACGGACATGGCGAATGCCTTCGTGACGGGAGCGGTGCGGCTGACGGTGCCGCAGTCCCTGAAGATCGTGCTCGATGGGTCGCTCGCCCCTGGAGTGACCGCCAAGGACGTCGTGCTGCATCTGCTCGCGCTGCCCTTCGTGCGCGACGGCGGCGGGGTGGGCAAGGTGTTCGAGTTCACGGGCGACGTGGTACGGCGCATGACCACCGACGAGCGCGCCACGCTCACCAACATGACGGCGGAACTCGGCGGCTTCACCGGCCTCGTCGCTCCCGATGCCGAGACCGTGCGCTTCCTGCGCGAGCGCCGCGGCATCGATTTCGAAGTCGAGCCCTGGATGCGCAGCGACGACGGCGCGATCTACGCCAGGACGCTCCACGTCGATTGCACGCAGCTTTCCCCCATGGTCGCCGCACCGGGCGACCCCGGCAACGGCCTGCCGCTGGCGGCGGTCGGCGAGCGGGTGCGCATCGACATCGCCTACGGTGGCTCGTGCACGGCCGGCAAGCGCGAAGACTTCGACCACTACCACGCGGTGCTCAGGTGGGCGGCGGACCGCGGGCTCAAGGTCGCGCCCGGGGTGGCCCTGTATCTCCAGTTCGGGACCACCGCGGTGCGCGACCACTGCATTGCGGCGGGGTACATGGACGCGTTCGAACGCGTCGGCGCGCGCATTCTTCAGCCCTCCTGCGGCGCTTGCGGCAACTGCGGGCCGGGTGGTTCGGTGCGGGCCGACCAGGTCACCGTGAGCGCCATCAACCGCAACTTCCCCGGCCGGGGCGGACCCGGAAAGGTCTGGCTCGCCAGCCCGCCCACGGTGGCGGCAAGCGCGATTGCGGGCGAACTCGTTTCGTTTGCCGAGCTCCAGGCGCGCCATCCATGAATTCCAACAAAGCGAGAGAGACAAACCCATGCGTGCATATTCCCTCCGGAAAGCCATTTCCGTTTCTTTAGCGACGGCGTTGCTTGCCACGTCATTGTTCGCCGCCGCGCAATCCTCGAGCGCCGACCGGCCGATACGGCTCGTCGTTCCACTGGCCGCCGGTTCGACGGTCGATGCGGTCGCCCGCGCAGTCGCGCCGGCCTTCGGACGCGCGACCGGCCATCCGATCGTGGTGGAAAACGTCGTCGGCGCCGGTGGCATTCCGGGCACCGCACAGATCGTGAAGGCCCCCAAGGACGGGCTCACGCTCGGCATGGTGTCGTCCAACCATGTCATCAATCCAGGCATCTACAAGTCCATTCCCTACGACAGCATGAAGGACATCACGCCCATTGCGGTACTGGCCACGGTGCCGGTCGTGCTGGTGGTGAACAACGCGCTTCCGGTGAAGAGCGTGAAGGAGCTGCTGGCTTACGCGAAGGCCAATCCCGGCAAGCTCAACTACGGCTCCGCCGGCAACGGGAGCGTTCTCCACCTGGCAGGGGAATTGATGGTGAGTGAGACCGGCATCGACATGAAGCACGTGCCCTATCGCGGCACCGGACCGCTCGTCACCGACCTGATCGGCGGGCAGGTGCAACTCGCGTTCGTTTCGATCTCGCAGGTCGCCCCGCAGATCAAGGCCGGAGCGCTGCGTGCGTTGGCCGTGAGCACTCCCGCGCGCTCCGCGGCCTTGCCCGACGTGCCGACGATGATGGAGTCGGGCGTGCCCAAGTACAGCTTCGACGCCTGGATCGCGTTGATCGGTCCGGCCGGACTGCCCAAGCCGGTGGTCGACAGCTATGCCGCGGCGATGCAAGAGGCCTTGGTATCGCCGGGAGCAAGAAACGTCATCGCCGGCCAGGGCCTCACGGTGCTGAACACAGGGCCTGGATTGGCGCCAGCCTTCTTCGAGTCCGAGTTGGCGAAGCATCAAAAGCTGGTGAAGCAGTCTGGCGCGACCCTGGACTGAGGCCGCGCCCGCATTCAGGATCGCGGTGCTCCCAGGCGAGAGCATCGGTAGTCATCGAGGTTGCGATACGCTCGGTGCTGGGCCAGGGATACCGTACCGCGGACATCCAATGCAGCAGCACTCGGCTGGTTGGAACGGCGCGCATGGGTGTCCTCATTGCCAACGCTGTAAAAAGCGGACCGACCCCCGTCATTTCCGAGCACTGAAGCCATGATTACCCTGCACCATTGCGTGAGCGCACGTTCGTTTCGTCCCTTGTGGATGCTTGAGGAAATCGGGGTTCCGTACGAACTGAAGATGATGCCGTTCCCGCCTCGCGCGCTTGCCCGGTCGTACCTGGAGATCAACCCCCTGGGGACGGTGCCGGCCATGGTCGACGGGACTGTTCGCATGACGGAGTCGTCCGCCATCTGTCAGTACCTGGCGGCGCGCTTCTCACCGGGAAAGCTCGATGTGAGTGTCGATGAGCCGGCCTTCGGCGCCTACCTGAATTACCTGCATTTCGGCGAAGCGACCTTGACGTTCCCGCAGACACTGGTGCTGCGCTATCTGCACTTCGAAACGGGCGAACGGCGTCAGCCCCAGGTGGCCCATGACTACGGCAAGTGGTTCCTCGCAAGGTTGCGGACGCTGGAAACTCTCTTGGCGGAGCAGGAGTTCCTCTGTGCGCATCGTTTCACCGCCGCCGATGTTTCGGTCGGCTACGCGCTGCTGCTGGCTAAGCATCTCGGCCTCGACCAGCAGTTCACGCCTTCGGTTCGCGCCTACTGGGAACGCCTTCAAGCGAGGCCCGCTTATCGGCGCGCGATGGTGGCCCAGAACGACGCGGCCATCTCGCAAGGCGTGCCCACGATTCCGTCGCCCGACATCAGGGCCGAATAGCTGGGTTGCATGCCAGTGTTCGGGCGGGCGCGAACAATGCAGTCACTCACGAGCAGATCAAAGCCCTCGTTGGTCAAATGCTTGGCGCGCCCTCTGGACCAATGGCAGCTTGACCATCGTCCAATCGTGCAATGCACGCAACGGCTGCTGCAAGGTGCGCCCAAGCGGCGTGATGTCGTACTCAACTGCAACGGGTGAAACCGGAATGACGCGACGGGAGACCAAGCCGTTGCGTTCGAGGCGGCGAAGGCTCTGGGTCAGCGCCTTCTGGGTGACGCCTTCCAGGCGACGCTTGATGGCGTTGAACCGGTGCGGCTCGTCATCCAGCACGGCCAAAATCATCATTGACCACTTGTCCGCGATTTGGTCGAACAAAGCTCGACTTGGACACTCTGAGGAAAAGCATTCCGGCGTGATCTTTGGCATTGGGCGGTTTCCTTCGTGATACCTGGGCGATCCTAAGTATCCGGTTGGTGCCAAGTTTACTTGGTGTACCTTAATCGATTCCTTGCTCGCGCCAAACTCTGTCCCGACCTCTGGGTGTTGGGCGATCCGCAGCCAAACGACCTCGCCGACGGATCAAAATCCGATGCTTCGAAAGTGAGCGTGTCGCTTCCGCTCGCTGCGGTTTGCTGCAAGCTGAAGGGCTGCATGCGATCCAGCTACTCAACCGCCGGCTTCCACCTTGGGTACAGCGTCCGTGGCACCGGTGGAAATTGGCCTCAGTTCTTTGCGCAGAATTTTTCCCACTGCTGATTTGGGCAGCGACTCGAGGAACGTGATGTAGCGAGGCACCTTGTATGCGGCAAGGAGCTTGCGGCAATGCGCTTCCAACTCGTCCGCCCTCAGCCCAGGTACGCGGCGGACGACGAAGAGATGAGGGGCCTCTGCCGAGCGCTCGTCAGGCACCCCGACGCACGCGCATTCGAGCACGTCCGGGTGCATGGCGACCACGCCTTCGATTTCGTTCGGGTAGACATTGAAGCCGGAGACCAGGATCATGTCCTTCTTCCGGTCGACGATGTACATCAAACCTTGTGCATCCATGGTGACGATGTCTCCGGTGCGGAACCAGCCGTCCTGCGTGAAAGACCTGCGCGTCTCGTCTGCGCGGTTCCAGTAGCCCGCGAAGACCTGCGGCCCCTTGATCAGCAACTCGCCGGGCGTGCCGAGCGGCACCGGTTCGCCCGCTTCGTCGACGATAAGAACGTCGGTCGACGGCACAGGCGCGCCGATGGTGCCGTTGCGCCCCGGTGCATTGAAGGTAACGCTGGGCGACGTTTCAGTAAGCCCATAGGCCTCGGTGATGGGTGGGCCGCCGGCCGCAACCCACTTGGCTGCAACGGCCGCCTGGATCGAGGCGCCGGCGCCGATGACTACGTTGCAGCGGGAGAAGTCGATGCCGGGCAGCTCGTGCAACGTCACCAAGGCATTGAACATTGTGTTGACGCCGATCAGCATGTCGAAGGGCGCCCGCTCGAGTTCGGTGCAAAGCGCCTGGGCGTCGCGCGGATTGACGACCAGGCGGTTGTGAGCGCCGCTGGCAAGGGCCGTCAAAGCCACCCCGAGCGGAAAGATGTGATACAGCGGCAACGGCGTCACGATCTCGAAGTTGTCGATGTCCAGTGCCAATTCCAGCCACGACCGCATCTGCAGCGAGCTGGCAAGCACGCTACGGTGCGTCAGGCAAGCACCCTTGGAAACACCTGTCGTGCCGCCGGTGTACTGCAGAAAAGCCAGGTCGGAGGGGCGCACGTGCTCGCTGGTGAATTCGGCGTCCGGTAGCGCGGCGGTCGCGTCGCGCAAACCGATGACGCGAGGCCCATCGTTCGCAGCGGACGCACCTGCATCGCCGCCCGTCGCGAACAATGCCTGCTTCACCTGTTGCATCGGCGCGGTCATGACATACCGAAGCTGTGTCTGGCCGAGGACCTCGGCGACCACACCCATGAACGGCTCGGCAGCCACCAGTGCGGACGCGCCCGAATCGGCCAGCTGGTACGCCAGCTCGCGTGCCGTGTAGAGCGGGTTCATGGTCACCCCCACCATGCCCGCGCGCAGGATGGCGGCCAAAGCCACGGGGTAAACGAGGTTGTTGTGCAGCAGAAGGGCGACCCTGTCACCGCGCTTGAGTCCTGCCGCTTGCAGGGACCGGGCGAGCAGCGCCGACGCATGCTCGACCTGCGCGAAGGTCAGCGATTCTCCGGCGCAGGTGACGGCCGTCCTGGCACTGTGCCTCGTGAACGCACGTTCGAGCAATGTGACGAGGGTTTCACTGTCGTCGAGGACGATCTCGCGGGGAAGCCCTGCGGGGTAGGAGGCATGCCAGGGTCGGTGTTCCATGTGTTTTCCTTCGTGCGGTTGGCGGCGGTTCAGGACAGGGCTTCGCGAACGAAGTCCATGCGGTCCTGTCCGAAGAACATCTGGTCGCCAACGAAGAGCGTGGGTGCACCGAACACGCCGCGCTCGATCGCTTCCTGCGTCGTGGCCTTCAGCGCGGCCTTGGTCTCGGCGTCCTGCGCCAGGCGCTCGATGTCGGCGGGATCGAATCCGCCCTCGGCCAGGATGCGGGCCGTGAGCTGCGCATCGTTCAGGTTCAGCGCGTCGATCCACAGCGCCTTGAACACGCAGCCCAGCAGCTGCTGCAGCTGTTCCGGACGGCGCAACTGGATCCCGGTGACCGCGCGCATGAGGAACAGCGTGATGACCGGAAAGTGCGGATTGCCCTGGAAGGGAACGCCATAGCGGCGCGCGTGGCGCTCGTAGTCCATCTGCGTGTAGCGCCCTTTGACAGGAATGTTGGCAGGTGAGGCGTTGCCCGTGGCCTGGTAGACGCCGCCCAGCAGCATCGGCCGGTACACGAGGTCGGCGCCATGTCTGGCGCACAGGGCCGGCAGCTGCGTCCACGCGAGGTAGGAAGACGGGCTGCCGACATCGAAGAAAAAATCAACCGACTTGCGCATTCATGGCTCCTTTAATTAAACGTACGTTTGGTTAACGGAAGCTATGTGATTAATGCGGCTGCGTCAACGGGGTTTCACTGGACTTCTTTCTTGATTGACAAACGATGGTTCAGTGATTAACGTTCAATGACTTAACGGACGTTTTTTAAAGGAGACTGTATGGACCCATCAGCCAACCACCGCGGTGTGGCTCTCGTCGTCGGCGCCGGTGACGCCACAGGCAGCGCCATTGGCGCACGCTTTGCCCGCGAGGGCTACGCCGCGTGCCTGACGCGGCGCTCGGCCGACAAGCTCGAGCCGGCCGTGGAGCGCATCCGCGCGGCCGGAGGTCAGGCGTTCGGCTACGGCAGCGATGCGCGCAAGGAGGAAGATGTCGTGGCCCTCATCGAGCAGATCGAGAAGGAGCGCGGGCCCATCGAGGTGATGGTGTTCAACATCGGCGCCAATGTGCCCAGCAGCATCCTGGAGGAGACAGGGCGCAAGTACATGAAGATCTGGGAGATGGCCACCTTCAGCGCATTCCTGAATGCGCGCGAGGTCGCCCGCAAGATGGTTGCGAGAGGGCGCGGCACGATTCTCTTCACCGGCGCGACGGCCGGCATCCGGGGCTCCGCGAATTTCGCGGCCTTTGCGGGCGCCAAGCACGCGCTGCGCGCGCTGGCCCAGAGCATGGCGCGCGAACTCGGTCCGCGCGGCATTCATGTGGCCCACATCGTGGTCGACGGCGCGATCGACACGGAGTTCATCCGCAGCAACTTTCCCGAACGCTATGCGCTCAAGGCGCAGGACGGCATCCTGAACCCCGAGCACATCGCGGAGAACTACTGGTACCTGCACACCCAGCCTCGAGATGCCTGGACCTTCGAGATGGACCTGCGCCCCTATATGGAAACCTGGTGAAAGACACATGAAAACACGCATCACTGAACTCTTCGGCATCCGCCACCCGATCATCCAGGGCGGCATGCACTACGTCGGCTTCGCGGAACTTGCCGCGGCGGTCTCCAATGCCGGCGGGCTCGGACTCATCACCGGGCTGACGCAGAAAACGCCCGAGCTGCTGGCCAAGGAAATCGCCCGCTGCCGCGAGATGACGGACCAGCCCTTCGGCGTGAACCTCACGTTCCTGCCGACCCTGTCTTCGCCGCCGTACCCCGAATACATCGCTGCGATCGCGGAAGGCGGCGTTCGCATCGTGGAGACGGCGGGGCGCAGTCCCGAGGCCTACATGCCCGCGCTCAAGAAGGCCGGCATCAAGGTCATCCACAAGTGCACCTCCGTGCGACACGCACTCAAGGCCGAAGCGATCGGCTGCGACGCCGTGAGCGTGGACGGCTTCGAGTGCGGCGGCCACCCCGGCGAGGACGACCTACCGAACATGATCCTGCTGCCCCGCGCCGCCGAGGAGCTGAAGATTCCGTTCGTCGCGTCCGGCGGTATGGCCGACGCGCGCAGCCTGGTGGCGGCGCTGGCGCTGGGCGCCGAAGGCATGAACATGGGCACGCGCTTCGTGGCGACGCAGGAAGCGCCGATCCACCAGAACGTGAAGGACGCCATCGTGGCCGCCACCGAGCTCGACACGCGGCTCGTGATGCGAGGGCTGCGCAACACCGAGCGCGTGCTGACCAATTCGTCCGTGGAGCAGCTGATCAGGATCGAGAAGGAAAAGGGCGCCGACCTCAAGTTTGAAGACATCATCGACCAGGTGGCCGGCGTCTACCCGCGCGTAATGCTGGAAGGCGAGATGGATGCGGGCGCCTGGAGCTGCGGCATGGTGGTCGGGCTGATCAACGACATTCCGACGGTGCAGGAGCTGATCGATCGCATCATGGACGAGGCCGAGCAGCTGATCGTGCAGCGGCTCGCCGGGTTCATGGAGCCTGCGCTGGCCTAGCCTTGGACATCCGCCGGCTCGCTGCGAAGCGGGCCGGCGACTCGCACCCTTCAGGCCAGGTAGCGATCACGCAGCAATTTCTCGTAGAGCTTGCCGGTCGCGTGCCGGGGAAAGTCGGACTCGAAATCGATGCTCCTGGGAGCCTTGGGCGGACCGAGTAAGCCTTCAGCGCCTCGGCGGCCGCCGGGCCCGTGAAATCCGGATGCGCCGGCTGGATGACCGCCTTGATCTCTTCGCCGTACTCGTCGTTCGGCACGCCGAAAACCGCGGCGTCCGCGACGCGGGGGGCCTGCAGCAGCACCTCCTCGGGTACTGCCGCCACGGTCAGAACAGCTCGACGGCCGGCTCCATCAACGCCGACGACCCGGCCCGGATCTCGCCGCACAGCGCCGCCGTCTGCGGCAGCAGCCGTTGGAAGTAGAAGCGGGCCGTGGCGATCTTCGATGCATAGATCGGGTCGGTGGATTCCGCATTCCTCAATGCGACCTCGGCCATCCGCGCCCAGGTCCAGGCGAGGGCCAGGTGCCCGATCAGCCGCAGGTAGGGCACGGCTGCGGCGCCTGCTGCATGCGGGTCGTGCGCCGACGTGGCCACGAGCCTGCCGGTGAGCTGCCTGATGTCGGCAGCCAGTGCGGCGAGCGGCTCCGCGAATTCGCGCATCGCCTCGCGCGGACCGCAGGTTTCGGCGAATGCGCCGGCCATGTCCAGGAAGGCACCCATCTGCCGGCCCTGGTCGGCGAGCACCTTGCGCCCGAGCAGGTCCATGGCCTGCACGCCGTTGGTGCCCTCGTAGAGTCCCACGATGCGAACGTCCCTCAGGTGCTGCTCGACGCCGTTCTCTCGGATGTAGCCGTGCCCGCCGAACACCTGCATGGCGAGCAGCGTGCTCTCCACCGCGAGATCGCTCGACAGCGCCTTCACGAGCGGGGTCAAAAGGCTGAGCAATTCGGCCGTCTCGTTGCGCCTGGCGGGGTCGGGATGAAGACGCTGGAGATCGCTCAGCTGCGCGGTCCACAGCGCCAGTGCGCGTGCGCCCTCGATGTTCGCTTTCTGCGTGAGCAGCATGCGGCGCACGTCGGCGTGTCCGATGATCGGGTCGGCCGCTTCGCCGGACGATCTTGCACCGCTGGTGCGGCCCTGCAGGCGATCCTTTGCATAGGCCAGGGCCTTCTGGTAGGCCGCTTCCATCAGGCCGATGGCGATGATGCCGACGAGCACGCGCATGTGGTTCATCTGCACGAACATGCCCGCCAGCCCCTTGTTGGGCGCGCCCAGCAGCCAGCCTGTCGCACCGTCGAAGTTGATGGTGCAGGTCGAGTTTCCGTGGATGCCCAGCTTGTGCTCGATGGAACCGCAGACCACCCCGTTGCGTGCGCCGGCCGCGCCGTTCGCATCGGGAATGAATTTCGGCACGATGAAAAGAGAAATGCCCTTCACGCCGGGTGGCGCATCGGCGATGCGCGCGAGCACCAGGTGCATGATGTTGCCGGTCAGGTCCTGCTCGCCGCCCGAGATGAAGATCTTGCTGCCGGTGATGCTGTAGCTGCCGTCGGGCTGCGCCACGGCGCGGGTGCGCATCAGGCCGAGGTCGGTGCCCGCATTGGGCTCGGTCAGGCACATGGTGCCGGCCCACTCGCCCGAGGCGATCTTCGGCAGGTAGAGCGCCTTCTGTTCCTCCGATCCGTTGGCCGACACGTTCACATAGGTGGCATGCGACATGCCGGGGTAGGAGGCCCACGCCATGTTCGCGCCGCCGAAGACTTCGTAGACCGCGTTGGCCACGACCGAAGGAAAGCCCTGGCCGCCGAACTCGGGGCTGCACCCCAATCCGGCCCAGCCGTTCTTCGTGAACTCGTCATAGGCCTTCTTGAAGCCCGGCGGCGTCTGCACCACGCCGGGCGAGGGCATGCTGCAACCGTGCGCGTCCCCCGGTGCGTTAAGCGGGGCGATCACCTCGGACGCGAACTGGCCGGCCGCGGTGAGCACCTGGTCGATGGTCTCGCCGTCGAGCTCCGGCTGGCCGCAGGCTTCCAGCATGGCCGGCACCTGGAGCAGCTCGTGCAAGACGAATTGAATGTCGCGCAGCGGGATCTGGTAGGTCATGGTGCTGCTCCTGGCGTCAGGCCACTTCGAACAGGCCCGCGGCACCCATGCCGCCACCGACGCACATCGTCACCACGACGAAGCGCGCGCCGCGCCGCTTGCCTTCGATCAGTGCATGCCCCACCAGCCGCGAGCCGGTCATGCCGTAGGGGTGTCCGATGGTGATGCCGCCGCCGTTGACGTTCAGCTTGTCGGGATCGATGCCCAGCCGGTCACGCGAGTACAGCACCTGGCAGGCAAAGGCCTCGTTCAATTCCCACAGCCCGATGTCGCTCACCTTGAGCCCGTGGGTCTTCAGCAGCTTGGGCACCGCCAGGACGGGGCCGATGCCCATCTCCTCGGGCGCGAGGCCGGCGACCGCGATGCCGCGGTAGATGCCCAGCGGCTTGAGCCCGCGGCGCTCGGCGACCGTGCGCTCCACCAGCACGCAGGCCGATGCGCCATCCGACAGCTGGCTCGAGTTGCCGGCCGTGATGACACCGCCTTCGATGACCGGCTTGAGCTTGGAAAGGCCTTCGAGCGTCGTATCGGGGCGATTGCCTTCGTCGCGATCCAGGGTCACGTCGCGCAAGCTGACCGCGCCCGTCTCCTTGTCGGCCACGGCCATGCGCGCGGTGATCGGCACGATCTCGTCGTCGAACAGGTGGCGCTCCTGCGCCAGCGCGGTGCGGCGTTGGGCCTCCGCGGAATATTCGTCCTGCGCCTGGCGTGAGATGCCGTACTTCTTCGCCACGATCTCGGCCGTGTTCAGCATCGGGATGTAGGCGTGCTGCACGCGCGCAACGAGCAGCGGGTCGGCCTCTTCGCCCACCCACTTGACGAAAGGATTCTGCACGGCGGAGATGTTCTCCTGGCCCCCGCCCACGGTCACGTCCATGCCGTCGACGACGATCTGCTTGGCCGCCGTCGCGATGGCCATCAGCCCCGAGGCGCATTGCCGGTCCATCGTCTGCCCCGGCACCGACTGCGGCAGTCCCGCCGCGAGCGCCGCGAGGCGTCCGATGTTCATGCCCGCGGTGCCGGCGGCCATTGCGCTACCGATGACCACGTCTTCCACTTCCCCGGGGTTGATGCCCGCGCGCTGCACGGCATGCTGGATCGCGTGGCCCATCAGCGTGGGCGACTTGATGTTGTTCAACGCGCCGCGGAACGCGCGGCCGATGCCCGTGCGTGCGGTGGAAACAATGACGGCTTCTCTCATGAATCAGACTCCAAGGGGTTCGGTGAAAAGGTTGGCGTAGCGGCTGGCCACGACGTTGCGGTTCAGGCGCAGAACGAGGCGAGCGCGACGAGTCCGTAGATGGCACCGCTGGAGATGCCTTGCACGATCAGCTGGGTCGGTTGGGTCATCGGATCATCCGTTTGGATTTGAATAACGATCGTTTGGTAAACGTTGGTGAACTATAGATTTGCAATCACTGCAGCGTCAACACGCTGGGGTAGGTTTGCAGCAGGTAGAAACCCTCGCCCGGCAGATCGATGAACCGATGGAGCCATGACCGTTTACCAAACGGTCGGCATGCTATGATGGTGCTCCAAGATCTGTAGAGGCTCATTCATGCGCTATCCGGCAAACCACAAAGAGGAAACCCGCAAGAAACTGCTCGCGAATGCCCGTGCCATCGCGAAGAAGGGCGGCTTCGGAACCACCGGCGTCGATGAATTGATGGCGAGCATCGGCCTGAGCGGGGGAGCGTTCTATGGCCATTTCCCGTCCAAGGAGGCGCTGTTCGCCGAGCTGCTCGAGCACGAGATCTCGAACAGCACCGACATGCTGGCCGGAGACCGCGATTCGCCGCCCGACCACGTCGCCAAGCGCCTGCGCAGCTACCTGAGTTCGTACCACGCGCTGCATCCCGAAACCGGCTGCGTCCTGCCGGCCCTCGGGCCCGAGATCGCCCGGGCCGGCCCCGAAGTGCGTGCGGCCGTCGAGGGGGGACTGAAGCGCCTGCAGAAGAGCTGGAGCTCGCGCATCGGCGACCCGGATGCGGCATGGGCGTTGATTGCCCAGTGCGTCGGTGCACTGGTCCTGTCGCGCGCGGTCGAATCCGAGCGCACCCGCAAAGAGATCCTCGCCTCCAGCCGCCGCTTCATCGACCAGACGCACGCGCTGGATGAGGCTCCCGCAAAGCCGTCCAAGGTGTCCTGACAGTCGAAGCCGATGTTGTCCAGGCGCGCCACTCCCGCACGTGCGCCAATGCAAACGCTCTCTGCACCGCAAACGCACGCGATCGCTGCCGCGGGCCTTCAGCGGTCAGCCTGTACCGACGCCAAGGCGCATCAGCTCGCCCGCGTGATCAGGCAGCAATATGACGCGGAACTCGGCAAGGTCGGTCTCAGAATCACGCAGTACCGGCTGTTGATGGAGGTCCTGGCGCACGGGCCGGTGCGCCCCTGCGATCTGGCCGAGACGATGTCGCTCTCTCCATCAACGCTGACACGCACTCTCAGGCCACTCATCTCGGCAGGTTGGGTGGATCTTGGACCGGGTTCTGACGGGCGCACTCGGAGCGTGCGTATCACCGCTGCGGGCCGCGGCAAGTGTGCCGAGGGCATGCCTCACTGGAGCGTGGCCCAAGCCAAGGTGCACCGATTGATCGGGAGCCGAAATGTCAGCGCACTGCATGCGCTCATCGGAGAGTGCGTGACGCGCATTTCAGCAGTGGAATGAATGACATCAAGCCATGAAGAAGGCTTCGGCCGCTATTTGAAAGCGGCCGACCAGCGATCTGTGATCAGCGTTGCAGTTGCATCAGACGAGCGCACCCAGTGCGGCGGCATCAAAGCCCTTCAGGTTCTTGTGATCCCCCGATTGAATTTTCGAAACCCAGTGCGGGTCGCCGAGCAATGCACGGCCGACGGCAATCAAGTCGAACTCATTGCGTTCCATGCGCTCGACCAATTGCTGCACGCTCGCCGCTTTCGATCCCTTGCCGGCAAAGGCGTTAAGGACGTCGCCGTCCAGGCCCACAGAGCCCACGCTGATCGTGGTCGCACCGGTCAGCTTCTTGGCCCAGCCTGCGCAGTTCAGGCCGTTTTCGCCGTCGATCTCCGGAAATTCCGGCTCCCAGAAACGCCGCTGCGAGCAATGCAACACGTCCACGCCAGCTTCCACGAGCGGCAGCAGCCAATCCGTCATCTCCTTTGGCGTGGGTGCGAGACGCACGGTCAGGTCCTGCTGCTTCCACTGGCTGACGCGCATGATGATCGGAAAGTCGGGACCCACCGCCTTGCGGGTGGCGGCCACGATCTCGCTGGCGAACCGCGAACGCTCCTTGAGCGTGGCGCCGCCATACCCATCAGTGCGCCTGTTGGTACCGGACCAGAAGAACTGGTCGATGAGATAGCCGTGTGCACCATGAATTTCCACGGTATCGAAGCCCAGGCGCTTGGCATCTGCCGCAGCTGCAGCGAACGCCGCCACGGTGTCCGCGATCGCTTCCTCGGTCATGGCTTCACCGCGCGGCTTGTCCGGTGCGTCCAGGCCCGACGGGCTTTCCACCGGCGAATCGGGTTCCCACTCGGTGTAGAGCGCCGAACCGGTATGCCAGAGTTGCGGACCCATGCGGCCGCCGGCTGCGTGCACGGCATCGATCACTCCCTTCCAGCCGGCCAGCGCGGCTTCGCCGTGGAAGAACGGGATGTTGGGATCGTTGCGGGAGGCAGGGCGATCGACGACCGTACCCTCCGAAAGAATCAACCCGACCTGGCCTTCTGCACGGCGCCGGTAGTAGGCCGCATTGGCCTCGACGGGGACACCGTTGGGCGAGAAGGTGCGGGTCATCGGCGCCATGACAAGCCGATTCTTGAGTTGGAGGTTCTTGAGGGTGAGTGGCTGGAACAGCGCGCTGGTGTCGACGGATGACATGGATAGCTCTCGGTTGTAAGACCTGGCGAATGGTATACACCGTAAACCTAGTGTCAATTAGGCACTTTGAAGTGCCCAGGTATATCCGAGGAAACCGAACATGATTGATCGCCCACTTCAATGCTTCGCCCCCGATTTCGCGCCTCATGCCTCGCACGGCAAGCGACTGGATTTTTCAAGGCCGCCCAGGCACATTGATGGCACACGCACCTGATCAAAGCCATTCGCCGGAGACGAGCATGAAGTCCGCAGGACTGAAGGGAACCATCGCGATCGAACTCGTGCATGAAGCGCTTCATGCCGCGCAGCTTCGCAACATGGACATCACCCATGTCCTCGAGCTCGCCAAGCTGGATCGCGAGTTGCTGAACTCTCCTCGCGCGCGCATCTCCGCCGCGGCGTATTCGCGCATGTGGGTCGCGCTTGCGGATCTGATGGACGACGAGTTCTTCGGTCTGGACAGCCACGGGCTGCGGCGCGGAAGCTATGCGCTCATGACCCGTGCCGCTGTCAGCTCGGACAACCTCGAGCACGCCCTGCGCCGCATTCTCAGATTCCTTCGATCGACGCTGGACGATTTTCGTGGCGAGTTGATCCGGACGGAAAGCGAAGCTCGCGTGATCCTGCACGACGGCGGCGTGCTGCGCCGGTTGTTCGGCTACGGCACCTGGTTCATCCTCGTGCACGGCCTGGCATGCTGGCTGGTGCATCGGCGCATTCCCTTGAGCGAGATGCAGTTTCGGTGTGCGCCGCCCGTCGACGATAGTCACTACCGCACACGGTTCTGCGACAACGTGACCTTCAATGCCGAGACCACGCACATCGTGTTCGCGAGCGACCTGCTGGACCTGAAGATCGCAGAGACGCCCGAGACGGTCGATAGCTTTCTCCGCGCGGCTCCCGCGAACTTGCTTGTCAAGTATCACAACGACGCCAGTACAAGCGCTCAGATTCGAAAGAGTTTGCGCAGCCGGATGCCGGACGAGTGGCCGGAGCTGGAAAAAATCGCTCGGGAGTTGCGCCTTTCCAGCACCACGCTCCAGCGCAGGTTGCAGCAGGAAGGTTTGAGCTATCAACGGTTGAAGGACGACCTGCGCCGCGACATCGCCATTGACCTGCTGTCGAGTGCGTCGTTGACCGTGGCGGAGGTTGCCGCACAGACTGGATTTCAAGAAACGAGTGCGTTCCATCGCGCCTTCAAGAAGTGGACCGGCGTCAGCCCCGGCGCCTATCGCTCCGCCAGCAACCCGACGCAGGAGCGCTCATCGCGCCCGTAGCTCCCGTGTCCTGACGCCCCGCTCATATCGAGGTCCTTGGGCATGGGCATCGAACAGTTGCAGAAATAACCTCCGGTCGACGCCGCGCAAAGCGGCCAACACCAACGACAGGAGACAACATGCAACAAGTCGATGTGCACGCCTTGGCGGGTCAGTCGCGTTTCAATGGATTCCACGGGCTCGTCCTTTTCTGGTGCGTGCTGATCCTCATCATCGACGGCTATGACCTGGCTGTCGTCGGGGCAGCGCTCCCGTCGATCATGAAAGACATGGGGGTCGATGCAACAAGCGCCGGCGTCATGGCCGGGTCCGCGTTGCTTGGCACGATGCTGGGGGCCATCTTTCTTGGCACCTTGGCGGATCGAATCGGGCGTCCGCGCATGATCGCGGTGTGCGTTGCGTTCTTCAGTCTTTTCACCGCTGCGGCCGGTTTGACCCATGACCCGATCAGCTTCAGCGTCGCCCGCTTCATCGCCGGCCTGGGCATCGGAGGCGTGCTCCCCATCGTGACGGCGCAGATGGGCGAGTTCGCTCCATCGAATCTGCGCACACGCTTGGTGACGCTGGTGTTTGCCGGCTATTCAGTGGGCGGCATTCTTGTCGCCCTGACCGCCAAGCAACTGATCGAAGGCTACGGGTGGCAGTGGGTGTTCTACGTGGCGGGACTTCCTGTGCTTCTGATCCCGCTCATCCTCAAGACGATGCCGGAGTCGCCGTCGTTCCTCGTCAAGAAGGGTGACCAGCGGCAGCTCCGGGCGATGGCGGCAAGGATTGCGCCCGAGCAGGTGCATGCGATGGACGTCGTCTACATTGGATCGCCCACCGACAAGGTGCGCGCAGCACCCATACGCAGCCTGTTCGAGGAGGGCCGTGGGCTCAGCACCGTGATGATCTGGGTCGCATTCATGACGGGCCTTTTCATGGTCTATGCGCTGAACTCGTGGCTCACCAAGCTGATGGCCATGGCAGGGTACAGCCTCGGCTCCGCCCTGAACTTCGTGATCGTCTTCAACGTCGGCGCCATTGTCGGCGCGATCGGCGGAGGACTGCTGAGCGACAAGTTCAACATCAAACACGTTCTGATCGGCTTCTATGCAGCAGGTGCCATATCCCTGACCGCACTCGCGTATACGAAGTCGACTGAACTGCTGTTCCTGGCCGTGTTCATCGTTGGTGCTTCCACGTTGGGCACGCAACTCCTGGCCTATGCATACGCCGGTGATTTCTATTCGCCTGCGACACGGTCAACGGGTGTGGGCTTCGCCTCCGGTGTTGGCCGCATTGGCGCCATCGTCGCACCGGTTCTGATCGGTTGGCTTGTCTCCTTGAAGCTTCCCATGGAGCAGAACTTCATGGCGATCGCGGTTGCCGGGCTTCTCGGGGCTGTCGCCGTCACGTTCGTGAACCAATCGCGAGCCGATTCGACGCGCACCAGAGCCGTGAACGCACTGGCCAGCTAGCAAGCAAAGCCCGCATCGAAGGAGGCGGTATCGCCTGGCCCCGACGGGTGTCCGTACGCCCCACGTTACTGACGTGATCGGACATGGCCGCGAAGGGGCTCGGTGGATAGAGTGAATCGACAAGGCACTTGCGGGTGAGCAGGTGCGAAGGAGACAAGAATGCAAGCAAGAGATCGTGGTTTTGTCATCACGGGCGCAGGTTCCGGCCTGGGCGCGGCGACGGCTCGGCGCCTGGTGAGGGCGGGCGCTTCCGTCCTTCTGCTGGACCGGGACATTGCCGCAGCGCAGGCCCTTTGCGATGAGCTGGGAGACCGGTCCATTGCAGTCCGGGCCGACGTCACGTCCGCGGCCGATGTCGAGAATGCGCTGCGGCTTTTCCGCGAAGCCTTGGGCGACCTCCACGGTGCCGTCAACTGTGCAGGGGTTGCGCCCGCGGAGAAGGTGTTGGGGCGCGAACGTCCGCATGATCTGGATGCCTTCGCGCGCACGATCCAGATCAATCTGGTCGGTACCTTCAATGTGCTGCGGCTCGCGGCCGCGCAGATCGCGAAGTACAGCGCCACGGAAGACGGCGAGCGCGGCGTGATCGTCAACACGGCGTCGGTTGCCGCCTTCGATGGGCAGATTGGCCAGGCGGGATACGCCGCCTCCAAGGGAGGGATCGCCGCCATGACGCTGCCTGTTGCAAGGGAGCTCTCGCGCGTGGGAATCCGGGTGGTGGCCGTGGCACCGGGAATCATGGAAACGCCAATGCTTTCGGCCATGCCGGCCGAGGTGCAGCAAGCGCTGGGACAGATGGTGCCTTTCCCTCCGCGATTGGGTCGTCCGGACGAGTTCGCGAGCCTGGTGTTGCACATCATCGAAAACCAGTACCTCAACGGCGAAGTGATTCGTCTGGACGGTGCGATCCGCATGGCTCCCAAGTGACCACCGAGTACCTCTTGCCCCTGACGCGCGGCACCAAAGATATGAGAAGAGAAGGATTTTTCGAATGAACCGAGTGACCGCGCCCGCATTGAGCGCAGAAGCCCTGCGAGAGGCCGTGGATTGGGCCATCTCCAGCCGACGCAGCGTGCGAGCTTTCCTGCCCACGCCCGTGCCTTGCGAGGAAGTCGAAGCCATTCTTTCGACGGCGCGCTACAGCGCCTCCGGCATGAACATGCAGCCGTGGCGCGTGCATGTATTGACCGGCGAGGCGAAGGCGAAGCTGTCTGCAGTGCTGGCCGAGCTCGATGACGACCCGGAAGGTTCGCAGGACCTTCAGGAGCCCTACGACTACTACCCGCGCGAATGGTTTTCTCCGTATCTCGAACGGCGCCGAAAAGTTGGGTGGGACCTGTATGGCCTGCTAGGGATAGCCAAGGGCGACAAGGAGCGCATGCACAAGCAGCATGGGCGCAACTATCGTTTCTTTGACGCTCCCGTCGGGCTCTTCTTCACCGTGAATCGCGAACTCGCGGAAGGAAGCCTGCTGGACTACGGCATGTTCCTGCAGAGCGTGATGATTGCTGCGAGGGCTCGGAATTTTCACACCTGCCCCCAGGCAGCCTTCCTCAAGTTTCACCGCCAGATCGCCGACTTCCTGGAGATTCCCGTCGGGCAGATGCTCGTGTGCGGCATGAGCCTTGGCTATGCCGACCCAGCTTCCATCGAGAACTCGCTCGTCACCGAGCGTGAGCCGGTGTCGACATTCACGACGTTTCACCATACAGCCAAGGAGACAAGACCATGAGTGCGAAGTCCTATGGAACGGGCCTTGACCGCTGCGAAGCGAACCATGTGCCACTGACGCCGCTTGGCTTCCTGGATCGGGCCGCCCTCGTGCATCCGAAGCGCGTGGCGGTGGTGCACGGCGATCTGACGCGGACGTGGGAGCAGACACGCGAGCGCTGCTATCGCCTTGCGTCGGCACTCGTCGCGCGGGGCATCGAGCCGGGCGACACCGTCTCCGTTCTCGCACCCAACACACCGGCCATGCTGGAAGCGCATTTCGGCGTGCCGCTGGCCGGCGCAGTCCTCAACGCCATCAATCACCGATTGGACGCGGAGGGAATCGCGTTCATCCTGCGGCACGGCGAGTGCAGGCTGCTGCTGGTCGATCGCGAGTTCTCCGCAGTCGTCGCCGCGGCGCTGAAGAAGCTCGACCATCCGCCTTCGGTGATCGACATCGAAGATCATCTGGCACCGCCTGGCGAGCGCATCGGCGAGGCCGACTACGAATCTCTGCTCGCAAGTGGCGATCCGGATTTCGCGGGCCGCTGGCCGTCTGACGAGTGGCAGCCCATCGCCCTGAACTACACCTCCGGCACGACGGGCGATCCCAAAGGCGTGGTCGTCAGCCACCGCGGCACTTACCTGATGAGCCTGCTCCAGAACACGAACTGGGCCGTTCCGCGGGCACCGAGGTATCTGTGGACGCTGCCCATGTTCCATGCGAACGGCTGGTGCTTCACATGGGCGATCACGGCCGCAGCGGGTACGCATGTCTGCCTGCGCCGGGTGTCCGCCGAAGCGGTGCTGCAGGCGATCGACGTGCACCAAGTCGATCATCTCTGTGCCGCTCCGATCGTCATGGCCATGTTGGCGGACTCTTCGCGGCACATCAGGTTGAACCGGCCGGTGCGCGTACTGACCGCCGGATCGCCTCCGCCGATCGCCGTGCTGGACGCGGTGCTGGCCATGGGCTTCGACGTGGAGCATGTCTTCGGCATCACCGAGGTGTCCGGCACGCCGGTGAGCTGCGTCTGGCAGGACGGGTGGGACGATCTCCCGCCGTCCGATCAAGGCAAGCTCAGGGTGAGGCAGGGCGCGAGGGCCGCCATGTTCGAAGGCCTCATGGTCGGCGACGCGGACACGCTCGATCCTGTTCCTCGGGACGGCAAGACCGTCGGTGAACTGATGCTGCGCGGAAATACGGTGATGATGGGCTACTTCAAGAACGAAGCAGCCACGCGCAAGGCACTCGCGGGCGGTTGGTTCCGTACCGGCGACGTCGCGGTGCTCCATGAGAACGGCTATGCCCAGATCACCGACCGTTCGAAGGACGTGATCATCTCGGGCGGAGAGAACATCTCATCCGTCGAAGTCGAGGACGCAATCCATGGGCATCCGGCAGTGCTGCACGCTGCCGTTGTCGCTCAGCCAGACCCGAAGTGGGGCGAAGTTCCCTGCGTCTTCATTGAACTGCGAGCCGGCGTTGCAGCACCGACCGAAGAGGAGATATTGAAGTTCTGCCGGGAACGCTTGGCCCACTTCAAATGTCCGCGCCGCGTGGTGTTCACAAGCCTCCCCAAGACCGCCACCGGAAAAATCCAGAAGTTCCGTTTGCGCCAGGAAGCGGGAAGCACGGAAGCCATCACCAGGTTGGCAACTCATGATTGAGTGCATGCCGGCGGTGGGCCCCGCGATCGAGGCTGGGTACTGCTTCTCGCGCGTCCATCGCTTCGATGACGAGCAGGTTCGCACGTTTGCACGAGCCGCAGGGGACGAGAACCCGCTGCACCACGACGCAGACTTCGCACGCAGCACGCGATTCGGTGGACTGATCGCGAGCGGGGCGCATACGACGTCACTTCTGATGGGCCTGGTCGGGTCTCACTTCGCCAAGAGGGGCCATGTCCTGGGCACGAGCTTTTCGGTCGATCTGCTGTATCCCGTATTGGCGACCGAGACCGTGACCCTGGCGTGGGTCGTGACATCCACATCGGCCGCCGCCCGCCGGAAGAACGGGAGCGTTCTCGAACTGGAGGGTTCGATGAAGGACGCCAATGGGCGGGTCAGCGTGCTCGCGTACGGCAGGGTCTTGTTCGATCCGGAACTCTAAGTCGAGGTCACGCCCCGAGGGGTGACCCGTTTCGCTCGGGCAAGCAGGCGCCTGCCCATTCCTAAAACGAGCTATTGGAGACAGAAATGATCAATCTAGATAGGCCCTCTCGCGTTTGGCCAGGGGCCGCCGCCGCCACGGCACATCGTGCAAGCAACTCGGTGCCTGGACGCCCTCTGAGGAAGGCAGCCGCGCTCGTGCTGGCGGCACCCCTTTTGTTGGTTGGTTGCGGCGGCGGTTCTTCGGGAGCAGCGCCCGCGGTGTTCACAGCGCCAGTGGCGGCCAAGTCGGCCGAAGCTGCATGCATGGAATTGCAGGGCCAGACTTTCGAAGGTGCTGTCGTCGCCAAGGCGCAATTTTTTCCGACCGCGGGAGCAGTTCCCGAGAACTGCCTCGTACGCGGGGAGATGCCCAAGGATCTGGCCTTCGAAGTCAGGATACCGACGGTGTGGAACCATCGAACCGTCTTCATGGGGGGCGGCGGATTCGATGGCGTGATCACCGCCAGCGCGTTGAGCCCGGGCGTGGCCGAAGGGGGTTACGCCACGATCGCGACGAACCACGGGCACACCGGGTCGAGCCTTGGGGGAAGTTTCGCCCTGGATTCCGACATGCTCAACGACTACGCGTACCTGGCGGTGGCACGGGTGCTTCCTCCGGCAAAGGCGATCATGAAGGCCCGGCTGGGCAGCGCAGAAGTCGCCAGCGCGAAGATGGTGTACGAAGGTTGCTCCGGCGGTGGACGCCAAGGCCTGATCCAGGCGCAGCGATATCCAGACGCATTCGACGGTGTCATTTCGCGCGCACCTGCGAATGCCTACACGCCGCAGTTCCTCTACTACCAAAAGCAGATGAAGCAATTGGCCAAGCCCGGCGCAGCCCTGAGCAAGGCGAAGGTCCAGGCCATTGCCAATGCCGTGATGGGCCAGTGCGACGGACTCGATGGGCTCAAAGACAATGTCATCGGTCGGCCCGATCTTTGCACGTTCAACCTGTCCGCGCTCAAGTGCACTGGCGCCGAGTCGGATTCGTGCCTGACGGATACCCAGCTGGAATCGGCCAGGACGATGTACGAGCCCACCAGCGTGGCAGGAGGCCGCTACACATGGCCGGGATTTCCCTTGGGAGGAGAAACGGCCGACCCGGCGCTTCTGCAAGCCTGGGGTGGACTCGGCCCGACGCTGCTAGGCGGCGACTTCATGAAGTACTTCGTTGCGCAGAGCGCTACCGCGGATCCACTGCAGATCGACCCGGCGCAGTACACATCGCGTCTCGACTATCTCGTCGGCTTGATCGATGCGGTGAATCCGGACCTCTCGCAGTTCAGGGCGCACGGGGGCAAGCTCCTGCTTTGGCATGGCCTGACGGATTGGTTGATCACGCCGCATAACACCACGGACTACTACAACAAGGTGATTGCGTCAGCGGGCAGCCAAGCCACAGCGGACCAGTTTGTCGAGTACTACCAGGCGCCTGGCGTGGATCACTGCGCCAACGGGCTCGGTGTCGGACAAGGCGCTGACAAGGTCGACCTGGTCGGGCCCATGTTCGACTGGATCGAAAAGGACGTGAAGCCTTCGAGCAAGAAAATCGTGGCGACCAATAGCTTGGCGGCCCCCGGGACAAAGGCGATGCAACGCCCGCTTTGCAAGTACCCGCAGTACGCAAAGTACAACGGAAGCGGCGATCCGGACGCCGAATCAAGTTTCACGTGCACGGCTCCATAGTCGTCCGGCATGGTTGGAGCAACCTTGCGCTGAGTGTGTGAGCACTTGTGTTGCCCCGACTTGGTCATCGTGACCAGCCGTGAGCGCCGATCGCGACTGTCGGGCGCGGTCTTTACGTGCCCGTCGCGCTCCATGCGGCTGACCTTCAGGTAGCGCGCGAGGTCGCCCACGCTCATTCCCCCTATGGCCTCGTCGTGCGACAGGGCACCGAGCACCGCCCATTGCTGCGTTGTCAGTCCTTCGGCTTCGACGGCCCGGCCGCCTGCAATCGGTCGCGTGCCCCGATCTTTGACCGAATTGAAATAGTGCTTTTGCCCCCGTCGTCTTACTCGCAGGACAGGTGCCTCGTAGAGTAGTCCCACGGTCCGCAAGACGAATAAGTCCCACGAGTTCGCCGGGCTCACCGCATGGCCGAGGGTGGCGCGTCGCGCCGCTGAACGTTCACCGCATCCCATTGCAAAAAAGATCGCATCATGATCATCGACTCCTCGACACTCGACTCCACCTCGGCCTACAAGCTGCTGATCGGCTCCATCCTTCCCCGCCCGATCGGCTGGGTCAGCACGCAATCCGGCAACGGGGTGGCGAACCTCGCACCGATCTCGTTCTTCACGGCCGTCGGGCGCAAGCCGCCAATGGTGTCGCTCTCGCTGCAGCCGCGCGCCGACGGCGTGACCCTGAAGGACACCTTCGTGAACATTCGCGACACCGAAGAGTTCGTCGTCAACCTGGCCACGCTGCCTCTGGCACACGCACTGCACCGTACGGCCTTCGAGTTCGCCTCCGACGTCGATGAGTTCACCGCTGTCGGGGTGGAGAAGGAAGCTTCGGCAGCAGTCCGCCCTCCGCGCATCAAGGGCGTCCCCATCTCGCTCGAATGCAAGCTCGATCGGATCATCCCCATGGCCGTGGGTGAGAACGTGGTATTCGGCCGGGTGGTCTGCTTCAACATCCGCGACGACGTCTACCTGGAGGGCGGCCGCATCGACACGGGTGCGCTGCAAGCCGTCGGCCGCCTGGCCGCCGAGTACACCCTCGTGCACAACACCTTCACGACGCCGCTGGCCGAAGAGCTCCTTGCCGCGCTGGACGGCCAACGAGCCGGGCGGCTGGATGGCAAACCCGACGGCTACTCGCCGATCGACACCAAGGAATGGTCCGCCTCCGGCTCGACCCGCTGAATCTCGATCCACCTACAGGAGACTCCAATGACTTCGCACAACCCGTCCACTGCACACGAAAGCGCGCACGCGCCGTCCACCTTCGTCTTCATCCACGGCTTCCTCGACGGCTCCGCCGCCTGGGACGCGGTCGTGGCTGGTCTTGGTGACCGCGCCGCGGATGCGCTGCGCGTCGATCTTCCAGGAATGGGCAAGCGCGCCGGCGAGCCCGGACCGCACAGCCTCGACCACTTCGCCGAAGATGTCGCCGCGCAGGTTCGTGCTTTGGCTCGCCCCATCATTCTCGTGGGCCAGAGCATGGGCGCGCAGATTGCGGAGCTGGTTGCGGGTCGGCTCAATGAACAGGTCCGAGCCCTGGTGCTGCTGACCCCCGTGCCGTTGGCCGGCACCGAACTGCCCGACGAAGTGATGAAGACCTTTCATGCACTGGGTGGCAACCCCAGCGCGCAACGCGAACTGCGTCGCAATTTTTCGACCAGCCTCGACGACGAGCAGCTGGAAACGCTCAGCCAGCTCGGCGACGGCGTCGAGGCCGCCGCAGTCGGCGTCTTCGCCGACATGTGGAACCGGGGCCATGCGCTCGGCGCACAGCACAGCCGATACAAAGGGCCCGCTCTCATCGTGCGCGGCGAGGCCGATCCCTTCGTCACCGCCGAGGTCATCTCGAGCGCCGTTGCACCGCGCTTCGACGAGCCTGTCGTCGCGTCGGTGGGCTATGCGGGCCATTGGCCGCACGTCGAGCAGCCCGATGCCTTTGTCAGGGTCCTCAGCGAGTTCCTGGCGACCGTGGACCGTGCCCGAAGCACCGCGGTGGGCCGGCAAGATTGGACTCGCGCGTTCGAACAGAAGTCGGCGACCGCATTTGCTGACGCATTCGCGGCAGACATCGTTCTCGAGGCCAGTGCGCTCGCAAAGCCAGTGATCGGTGCCGAGCAGGTCACAGCGGTGATGGCGGCAGCCAGCACGATCTACGAAGCGCTCGCCTTCACCCGCGAGGCGAAGAGCGGGCTGCGCACGTACCTTGAGTGGGAGGCCCAGGCCTTCGGTGGCGACAAGCTGTTCGGCGTCACGATCCTCTCGAAGAACGAACAAGGAGAGGTCGTACACGCGGCCATCCACCACCGTCCGCTGGGCGGTGCGTTGAAGTTTTCGGCCGAACTGGGCCGTCGCGTCGAGGGCAAGGTCGCCGCGGCGCACTTCTTCAGCGTGGACTGATACACCGCCGTCACAGGAGATCGAGAAGATGAATCGCACCGATGTCGAATTCGAAGTCGATGGCGGCGTCAAGCTTCGCGGCTGGCTCTTCGTGCCGGCCGGCGAGGGGCGCCGGCCCGCCATCACGATGGCGCATGGCTACGCCGGCGTCAAGGAGCATGGCATCGAGCGGTTCGCGAAGGCCTTCGCCGACGCCGGTTTCGTCGTATTGCTCCATGACCACCGCGGCTTCGGCGCAAGCGATGGCATGCCGCGCTACGACGTCGACCCGTGGCGCCAGATCGCCGACTGGCGACGCGCCATCAGCTACCTCGAGAGCTTGGACGTCGTCGACCCGAAGCGCATTGGCCTGTGGGGGACGAGCTACGCCGGTGGCCATGCGCTGGTGCTCGGCGCGACCGACCGTCGACTGCGCTGCGTCGTCGCGCAGGTTCCGACCATCAGCGGCTACGAGCAGGGCCTGCGTCGCATCCCGCCTGAAAGCGTCGCCGCGTTCGAAGAGGCGCTCGCAGAGGATGACCGCGCGCAGCTTCGTGGGGAGCCGCCGCGCCGCCAAGCCATCGTCAGCGCCGATGCCGGCGTTCCCGCCTCCTATCGCGCCCGGGACGCCATCGATTTCTACCTGCAGCCGGTGCCCGCCGGTGCCTGGGAGAACAACGTGACGGTCCGATCCACGCGCGCCGCACGCATGTACGAGCCCGGGCAATGGATCACTCGCGTTTCACCTACGCCCCTGCTGATGGTGGTGGCCACGCGAGACACCGTCACCCTGACCGACCTCGAGTTCGCGGCGTTCGAACGTGCGCTGCAGCCCAAGCGCCTGGTGACCATCGAAGGCGGCCACTTCGATCCTTACTTGTCGCAGTTCAAAGAGTCCAGCACGGCCGCCGTCGAGTGGTTCAAGCTGCACCTGGGCTGACGGCTCCCATTCAACGACACCACCACAGGACTGTTCCATGCCTCATCTGACCATCAGCTTCGACGAGGGCGTTGCCACGCTCACCCTCGACCGCCCGCCGCAAAATCGCATCGACGACCAGATGGTCGACGAGCTGGCTGCGGCAATCACAACCATCGCGGACAGTGACGCGCGCGCCGTGCTCGTGTGCGGCACGGGAGAAAACTTCTCCTTCGGCGGCGACATCATGAGCTGGCCGGGCGCGGTCACCCAGGAATTGCGCGCGCGCTTCGAGCACTACATGTCGGTGTTCAACCGCTTCGAGCGCATCCCGATGCCGGTTATCGCTGCGGTGCAGGGTCTGTGCTTCGGCGGAGGCTTCGAGCTCGCCCTGCGTGCCGACATGATCTTTGCCGGCGAGTCGGCCGCGTTCGGGCATCCCGAACAGAGCTTGGGCATCGTCACGGTCCTGGGTGGTGCGTACCGGGTCGCCGAGCGGGCCGGCCGTTCACGCGCTTCCGAGTGGGCCATGACCTCCGAGAAAGTACCGGCGGCCACGATGGAGCGCTTCGGCGTTGTCAACCGCGTCGTCGCTGACGCCGACCTGCTGAACGAAGCTCGTGCCTTCGCGCAGAAAGTCGCCCAGGGCCCGACCCGGGCCTACGCCGCTCACAAGGCGCTGCTGCGGGCCTGGGCCGTAGGCGGTGTGTCGTCCGCCGACGATGTCATGTTCGACATCGCGATGCCGCTGTTCGAGACCGAGGACGTTCAGCGCGGCCTGAAGTCGGCTGTGGACGCATTGACGGCCGGCCGGCCCCGCCCGACCCTCGACTTCAAGGGCCGATAAAAGCAAGCGCGGCCGGAGGCAGTGTAATGATCGCCTGCACGTCAATTGGAGCAGGCATCATGGACCGCATCACTGCAATGAACGCCTTTGTCCGGGTGGTCGAAGCCGGAACATTCACGAAAGCGGCGGACACACTCGATGTGCCCAACGCGACGATAACCCGGCTCATTCAGCAGTTGGAGCAGGAACTGAGAGTGCGCCTGCTGCATCGCACCACCCGGTCGGTCACCGTCACGCCAGAAGGGGCGATCTACTACGAGCGTGTGGTGCGGCTGCTCGCCGATCTTGCGGACATCGAATCGTCGGCCACGCAATCCCTGGCCAAGCCCTCGGGAAAGGTGCGGGTGGAGACGGCGGCGGCGATCGCTGCAGGGGTCATCGTCCCCGCGCTCCCGGAGTTCTATCAGAGCTATCCCGACGTCGAGGTCGAACTCGGCGTCGCCAGCAAGTACACCGACCTGGTGAGCGACGGCATTGACTGCGCCATTCGCCCCGGTGAAGTGAGCGAGCGGATGATGGTCACGCGGCGGATCGGCGAGTTCCACTTCGTCACCTGTGCAACGCCTGACTTTCTCCAGCGCCACGGAACGCCGAGGACCCCTGCCGATCTGAGCACAAGACCCAGCATCGGCATGATCTACGGGCGCTCCGCCCGTGCGCTGCCATTCCAGTTCTCCGACGGTTCTACGGAGACCGAACTCGCGCTGAGCCATCGGCTGGTCGTGAGCGACACCACCTCGTACCTGGCAGCAGGCTTAGCGGGTCTGGGAGTCATCCAGGCGCCCTCGTACGCGGCGCATGAGGCTATTTCGGCGGGGAGACTCGTCGCGCTGCTGAAAGATTGGCGTACGCCCACGATCCCCGTCCACGTGATCTATGCGCCAAACCGCTACCTCAGTGCGAAGGTGCGTGTCTTCATCGACTGGGCAGTGACGCTCTTCGAGCGCCACGAAGACTTGCGACGCAGCTGATCTTTCCGAACTCCGAGAGTGGAGGCGAGGGTGCGCCGCGGCTGCTCAGGGAGAACATTCGACCGTCACATAGTCCGCGGGCGTGTTGATCTCTATCAGCTCGAGGTCGTCGGACTGGCGAATGACGTTGTGCGCCACTCCGGCGGGCTGGCTGAGGCAGGAGCCGGCAACGACAGTCACCGGTTCCGGCATGCCGTCAAACCTGAATTCGACCCAGCCTTTCAGCACGTACACGAAGTGCGCCGTCATGTCGTGCCAATGCCAACCGGTCTCCTTGCCGAACGGCTGGACAGCGCGGATGTGCTTGGCGCTGATGCGCCCCCCCGAAGCATCCGCCATTCCGAGATCCCGGTACTCAACATTGGCGCGGGGACCATCCCGATGGAAGCGGTTGTCCTCGAGAGGGGTGAGAACAAATTTGGATTTCGCCTGGTCAAGCGGCAATGGACCTTGGTATCGCGCAGTCTTGCTCATCGGATTCCCTTTCAGTTGATTGGTCAGCGAGTGCTGTCGAGATGCGCGGCGCTGACGGTGGCGATGGGTGGTTGGCCGGATCACCCGGCAATCGGCGCAAGAGTCTGGAGCGCACCCCCTTGCCGAGCCGAAGCGTAGGCCGCGTCCATGATTTGCATCATTGCCTCGGCATCGCGCAATGACGCGATCGGTTTTGCACCCGTGCGGCATTCAGAAAGCACCCGCTTGACGAACAGCGGATAGTAGGCGTCGGTTTCCAGCTCGAGACGTAAGCTCCGAGTGCCGGCGGCAAGATTGGTTCGGTCGCGGAACTCGATCCGATCGGGGCCCGACCTCGCGTACATGCCATCGGACGAAAGGGTGAACGAGAATTCGCGCTGTTCGTCTGAAGTGCTGGGGAAGCTGTATCCGGTCTCCACGAGTCCGATCACGCCATCCTCGGTTTGCATCGTCAGCAACGAGTAGTCCTCAACCGCGCCCCGGTGCGTCCGGGAGTTCATGGTCGCTGAGACGCGCGCGACTTCCTTGCCGGTCAGCAATCTGAAGAGGTCAATGAAGTGCGTTGCGACGTTGATCGTGGACCCGCCACCTGAAAACGCGGGATCGAGCGCCCAGCCTGCGCCCGCGGCTTCATAACGGCCGGGCGGACCTACGATGAAACGAAAGGACATGAAGTTGAAGTCCGACGGGACACGGCCCTCGGCACTGTGGACTGCGCTGAGCAGGTCGCTCATGCGAAAAATGAGCGGTACCGCGCAATAAAGATCGGCTTCCTCGGTCAGTCTCCGCAGCCGGGTAACCTGCGACATGTTGACACCGCAGGGCTTCTCCAGCGCAAATGGAATTCGCCGCGCGACCACCGCTTCTGCGAGCTTCGGCATTTCGGAATGCCTACCGAACACAAATGCGAAATCGACTTCCTCGCGCTCGAGCAGTTCATAGGCCGACGAATACAGCGTACTGCCGAATCGCGCGGCAATAGCCTCTCCTTTGACATGCTCCGCATCCGAGACGGCGACCACCTGAATCCCGGGCACCTCGAGTGCATCAAGATAGAGCGGGACATGCCAATGGCTGGCCTCCAGCAATGCAACTTTCATGCGTGTTCTCCCCTCGCGCAGTCAGCCGCACGGAATGCTGCGGCAACCCTGGAAATCCCATTCATGACATCTTCCTTTCATTCAGATGGCGACAACTGCGTGGTTTCGGGTCCGTCCGGTAGTGACTTGCCGTCAGGCCGGTAATCGAATCCAAGAAAACGAAGGGCATGCAGTGCCTGCCCTTCATGCATCGGGCGTCCGCCTTGGGTGCGACAACCGCGTGCATCGGCGGCGCGGCAAAGCGGCGTGGGCTCGGATGCATTGATGATGTCTACAACGATACTGCCGGGATCCAGCCGCTCGGGATCCACCGGCATGGGATCGTTCGCATGCATACCCAGCGGCGTGGCATTGATGACGATCTCGAATCCGCGTGGATCGGCTGAGCCGGAGTTTGTGGTGCAACCGGTTGCGGCGGCGACGGAGGCGGCGAGGTCGTCGGCGCGGCGCTCGTCGACATCGAAGATGGTCAACGTCCGGGCGCCCGCGGAAGCGACTGCAAATGCAATGGCTCTTCCCGCACCTCCGGCGCCGACCAGAAGAACGGACTTGTTCGCCGGATGGTTACCCTCCCACTGCATGCCAAGCACACAACCGAGCCCGTCGAATATGGCACCGACCCAGCGCCCATCCTTATCGCAACGGATGACGTTGAGTGCGCCGACCTGCCGGGCCGTCGGATCCAGTTCGTCGACAAAGGCCAGCATCCGTTGCTTATGAGGCATCGTGACCAGCACGCCGGAGAGATTCCCCAGCGCTCGTGCGCCGGTGACGAAGGCAGGGAGGTCATCGTCTTTGACCACAAACGGGATGCATACCGCGTCTGCGCGCTGTTCGAAAAAGAGCCGGTTCAATAGTTCGGGCGACTTGGCTGTCGTCAGCGGGTTGCCCACCAACCCGTAGAGCCGGGTTGTTCCTGTGACACGCGGCATCATGCTTTGGCCAGCGCTTCGGTGTAGCGGGTGCGCACCTCGAGCGCCACGGCGGCAGGCGCCAGGTCCTTGAGGATCATGCGCTGGAAGGCTTCGCCGCAGATCTGGTTGAAGGTCGACTGGATGATCGAGTAGTTCACCATGCGGCCGCGTTTTTCCACCAGCGCCTTCCAGCCCAGCTGGTCCTCGGCTTCCGGCGTCTTGAAGTAGGCGTCCTTGTAGGCGCTGGCCCGCGCCACCACTTCGCCGCCTCGCGCAGCGATCGCCTGAGCGGCCGGGCTGGCCATGAACTTGACGAACTCCCACGCGCCGCCCTGGCGTGGCGAATTGCGGTTGATGCACATCTGGAAGCCGTACACCGCGTGCTTGTCGCCGGGCTCCACCGAAGGGGCCGGCGCCCAGGCCAGGTCGTCGGCCACGGCGGCCTTCAAGCCACGGTAGCGGTACAGCCCGAAGGTGGCGGATGCGACGGTGCCGGCACGCATTCCATCCTGCAATTCGTTATAGGCGAACTGCAGGCTGACGGGAGTCGCAGCCTTCTTCTGGAACAGGTCCTTGACGATGCTGGCTGCCAGCAGCAGCCGCTTGTCGCTGAAGCCGATCTCTCGGCCGTTGGGCGCGAAGAAAGGGTCGCTGTTGCCCGCAACGATGGAGCTCACGATGAACTCCACGAAGGCCTGCGCGCCGCCGATCCCGCCGCTCAGGCCGATGGGCACGCCGTAGGCCATCTGGTTCTGCCTGGTCAGCAGCGGGCCGAGCGCGCTCACTTCTGCGTACGTGCGCGGCGGCGTGGCAATTTTCCCCTCGTCGAACTTGCTCTTGCGGTAGACGTAAATCGGGATGCGATAGTCCTGCTGCAACCCCCAGATCTTGCCGGCGACGCGGGTCTGGTCCAGGCCGATCAGCCAGTCCGTGGTGTCCACCTTGTCTCGCGCGATCAGTTCGTCGATGGCCAGCACCGAGCCGGTGGACACGAACTCGGGCATCTGGAGAGTGGACACGCGGATGACGTCAGGGCTGTCCGACTTGGCGCGTGCCGCGCGTACGCCGTTTTGCCCGGCGGGGTCCACCACCACACGTACCTTCACCCGCGCCTGGCTGGCCTCGAAAGCCGCAATCATCTGCGTCTGCGCCACCGCGCGCGGGTCTTTGGTGTTGGCCGGGTCGAGAAAAGTGTTGTAGGCGATGGTCTCGGTGGTCTGCGCCAAGGCCCGGCCCGCGGGTGCGCCCAGCATGGCAGCCATGCCACCCAGGAAGATGCGCCGGCTCGTACGCGGCGCCGATTTCTGTTCATTCATGCTTGCTGGTTTTTGCTCGTTCATGTTTGTCTCCTGGTTAAGTGCGCATGTTGTGGACTAGCCTTTGACGGCGCCGGCGGTCAGGCCGCTGATGAACCATCGCTGCGCGAGCACGAAGATGGCGACGATGGGAAGCGAGGACACCACGGCGTAGGCCATGACGTACGACCAGGTGATGCCGATGCTGTCGAACACCTGGTTGACCAGGGCCACTTGCAGCGTGCGGTGCGCGACCTCGGGCGCGAACGCGGCCACGGTGATGTAGTCGTTCCAGGTCGTGACCATGCCGATGACGGCGCTTGCGGCGATGCCGGGCCGCACCAGCGGCAGGATGACCTTGGTGAAGGTTTGCCAGTGATTGGCGCCGTCCACCTGGGTGGCCTCGTCCAGCTCGCGCGGTACGGCGTCCACGAAGTTCTGCATGAACCAGACCGTCTGTGGCACCAGGCGCGCGGCCTGCACCACGATGATGACTGCGGCATTGTTCAAGAGCCCCAGCGCGTCCAGCAGAAAGTAGGTTGGCACCAGCAACGCAACGCCGGGGATCATGGACGTGGACAGGATCAGCAGCATCACGGTGCGCTTGCCGCGGAACTCGAAGCGTGAAGCCGCGTAGCCGGCGGGCGCGGACAGCAGTACTGCGAGCGCGACCGCACCGACCGCATACAGCACCGAGTTGAATAGGTCGGTGCCGAAGGTCTCGTTGCGGAACACCGCCTTGTACGCCGAGAGGCTCGGCTCGGTAGGGAAGAAGGTAGGCGGGTAGGCCATGACGTTGGCCTCGCTCTTGAGCGAGGTGAGCACCGCCCAGGACAGCGGGATCAGAACGACCAGTACCAAGGCCGTCAGCACGGCCCAGGACAGCATTTTTTCGGAACGACGGATGTGCATGATGTTCAGCCCGAGACGCGGCCGGTGAGCCGTGTGTAAAGGTACCCAAGGAAGAGATTGACCACGAGCACCACGACGGAGATGACCGACGAGGGCGACAGGTCCACGGAGCGGAAAGCGCTGGAGAACACCTCGAAGCTCCAGGTGGCGGTCGAGCCCAGCGGCCCGCCGCCGGTGAGCACCAGGATCAGCGTGATGAGCGTGAGGTAGAGGATGCCCAGCGCCAGCGCGGTGCTGCCCAGCGTGGGCGCGATGTGCGGCCACACCGCGTGGCGCAGGCGCGCGCGCAAGCCACCTCCGTCGATGTCGATCGCCTCATACAACTCTGCCGGGATGCTTTGCAGCGAGGCGCTCATCATCACCATCACGTAGGGGAAAGACCACCACGCGGTGACCAGGATGACGAGAACGAGCGCCAGCGAAGGATCGCCCAGCATCAGGCCGGGCTCCATGCCCAGGGACCGCATCAGATAGCTCATGGGCCCGTACGAGGGATTGAGCAGCCACAGCCAGAAGCAGCCCACCACGCCCATGGACAGCGTCCAGGGCAGCAATAGCAGGGTGCGCACATACGCAGCGCCGCGCGCAATGTTCTGCAGTGCAAGGGCGCTGGCCAGCCCCAGAGGCAGCACCACTGCCAGCGCGCCGAACACGTACAGCAGGGAGTTGAGGCTGAGTTCGAGGAAGGCCGGAGAAGTGATCACCGAGACATAGTTCGCCAAGCCCACGCCTTCCACCACTTCATAGAGGCGCGTGCGGTGGACGCTCAGCCACAGCACCACGGCCGTGGGATAGAGCGTGACGGCGAGCAGCACGGCGACAGCTGGCGCAAACCAGGTGAAACGCGCCCAGAAGCCCGGCGGTCGGGGATCCGCCTGCGCCACAGTCGCGGCCTCCGCGTAGGGAACGGCATTCATAAAAACTACCTCTCATAGAACATTGTTCCAATGTAGTTGCTTGAATATGCCTCGTCATGCGGGATATCCCTCGATAATGGGTCGGATGCCGGTGCTACATTGGAACCCTGTTCTAAATACATGGAGATTTTCGTGGCCACTGGCGACATGATCGAGCGCGTGCTGGACATCCTCACGCTGCTGGCCGACTACCCCCAAGGGCTGCCGATCAGCGAGGTCGCACGGCGACTGGAACTGCCAAAGAGCGCCGTGCACCGGTTGCTTTCCATCTTGGTGAGGCGGGGGCTGGCGGTGCAGGATGAGTACAGCCAGCGCTATCGCATGACGGTGAAACTGGCAGCCATCGGCTTTCGCTTTCTCGCGGCCTCCGGAATCACGGACATTTGCCAGCCTTCCCTGGACCGACTGGCCGCGCGCACCGGCGAACTGGTGCGCCTCGCGTTGGTGGAAGACGATGCGCTGATCTGGATCGCCAAGGCCCAGGGCTCGCTCTCCGGCCTGCGTTACGACCCCGATATGGGCCAACCCGTGGTGCTGCACGCCACGTCGACCGGCAAGGCGTGGCTCGCAACCCTGGACGACGCGCAGGCCGTGGCCCTGGTGAAGGCGCGCGGCTTCGTCGTGCCTTCCCGGTTTGGCCGGCCAGTCGTGCGCGACGAGGCCAGCCTGCTTGCCGAACTTGCGCTGACGCGCGAGCGCGGCTATGGCACGTCCATCGAGGAGGGGGAGCCAGGCACGTGCGCGGTGGGCTGCGCCATCGTGGATCCGCAAAGCCGCCGCGCCATCGGCACAGTCAGTGTGGCCGGTCCCGTGGCGCGACTCCCACCGGAGCGCATCGCAGCCATCGCGCCCGACGTGCAGGCCACCGCGGCGGAGATCGCCGACCTGTGGCCCAGCCGCAAGGTGATGGAAGCCATGATGGGGATTACGCCGCTGAAAGTCTCCAATGGATAAAGGCCTTCTCCATCGGAAGCTCGCCGGAGCAGAGGTGTCCTGCGCGCGCGCCGTTCAAGGTGTCGTTCTCATTTATATGCGTCCATCGTGCGCGGCCCGGCGAGCGGCTGCGCTGTGTTTTCGAAGGGTCGGCCAAGTCGCACTCAATCTGCGCGAGGCCTTGCCCACCACATTCAAGGAGCAAAACCATGCTGGCAGGTGAAGGCGCAGTGGCTATCTGGAACGACATCGCCGAGGCCGGGCGCGCAGAGTTTTACGCTTGGCATCTGCATGAGCACATGCCCGAGCGCGTGGGCATTCCCGGCTTTGTGCGGGGGCGCCGCTATCGCGCTGCCGATGCAGCGACGCAGCCGGAGTTCTTCACCCTGTATGAAACCGCGAGCTTCCAGGTCATCCAGGGCAGCGACTATCTGTCGCGCTTGAACGAGCCTACGGAGTGGACGCGTGCGACCACCGCACATTTCCAGACGACCACGCGATCACTCACGCGCGTGGTGGCCAGCCACGGCGTGGGCTCGGGTGGCGCGATGCTGACCATGCGCTTCGACATCGCGGACGACACGGTGCGCGACGTTGTGCCGCGTCTGAGCTCGGCGCTGGAAGCCATTGCGCGGCTGCCGCGCATCAGCGGTGCGCACCTGCTGGGCTCGGACGTCGGCATGTCGGGCCAGCGCACCGCCGAAAGCAAGGACCGCAAGGATTTGCAGGCCCCGGCTCGCTGGGTGCTGTTGCTGGAAGCCTGTGATCCCGGCGCCTTTGACGCGGCCCTTGCGCTGTTGCAACAGTCGACCGAACTGGGAGACGCGTCAGTGGGCCGCTACCTGCATGAACACACGCGGCTGAAGACCGCTTGGCAAGCGGGATGAGCGAGCTCAACTCCCCTTTGGACCCAGAGGTGCGTGCGGCTTGGTCCGAGCTCGCTCGACTGGGCCTGCCAGAGCGCAGCCGCCTGAACCTTGCGCAGCTGCGCGAGCACTTCGCGGCCGAAAACCGTTTCTGGAGCCAGCCCGGCACGCACGGCGTCCCGAGCGAACTGCAATCGAAGCAGCTGCTCGGGCGCATGGTGAGCATGCGGCGTTTTGTGCCCGCCTCCGCGCAGCCCGGCACCGTGCTGTATTGCCACGGCGGCGGATGGTGCATCGGCGATCACGAGACCAATGAAGGCCTTGCAGGGGCGCTGGCGTTGGCCTGCAAGCGAGAAGTGCTGACCATCGACTACGCTCTTGCGCCGGAGCATCCCTTTCCGCGCGCACTGAACGAGATCGTTGCCGCCTGCAAGAGCCTCGCTTTCCCCGGGCCGCTGTGGCTTGCGGGCGACTCGGCCGGCGCCACCCTGGCGCTGGCAGCGGCGTTGAGCCTCCGCGGCCAGGTGGTGGCCCAGCCAGAACTCCTGTTGCTGTTCTACGGCGCATTCGATGCAAGCTTGGCTACCGCTTCGCACTGGGAGAACGGCGACGGCAGCTGGGGTCTCACCACTGAGGAGATGCGCGGTTACTGGGACGCTTACGCGCCTGGAGCATCGCGCAACGATCCGCTGGTCTGCCCATTGCGGGCGGATCTGCGGGGGCTGCCGCCCACCTTCGTTCTGGGCGCGGCACTCGACTGCCTGCGCGACGACAGCCGCGCTCTGGCGGAGCGTCTGGCCGATGCGCGCGTGCCCAGCGAATACCTAGAGGTGCCGGGCGTGCCGCACGGCTTCATGAAGATGCAAAGCCGTGTGCGTGCGGCTGCGGCGGCATTGCAGCGGGCGGCCGACTTCGCGCGACGACACCATCCCTTTTGAACGAGGAGTTTCTTATCATGGCAACAGTTGAGATTCAGGACGTAGCCAAGTCCTTCGGTAGCACGCAGATCATCCGCGGCGTGAGCATCGACATCCGCGACGGTGAATTCGTCGTGCTGGTCGGCCCGTCGGGGTGCGGCAAGTCCACGCTATTGCGCATGGTCGCAGGCCTGGAAGGCATTGACGGCGGCGAGATCCGCATCGGCGGGCGCCGCGTGAACGGCCTGCTGCCCAAGGATCGCGACATCGCCATGGTGTTTCAGAACTATGCGCTGTACCCGCATCTCACGGTGGCGGACAACCTCGCGTTCTCGCTGAAGCTGCGCCATGCGCCGCAGCAGGAGACCGAAGAGCGCGTGGCCCGGGCCGCCAAGATCCTGGGGCTGGAGCCACTGCTCACGCGGCTGCCCAAGCAGCTCTCCGGCGGCCAGCGCCAGCGCGTCGCAATGGGCCGAGCCATCGTGCGCGACCCGCAGGTCTTCCTGTTCGACGAGCCGCTGTCCAACCTGGACGCCAAGCTGCGTGTGGCAATGCGCGCCGAGATTCGCGAGCTGCACCAGCGCCTGAAGGCCACCACCGTCTATGTCACGCACGACCAGATCGAGGCCATGACGATGGCAGACAAGATCGTGGCCATGCACGATGGCGTCGTGGAACAGGTAGGCACGCCGCTCGACCTGTTCGACCGGCCGCGAAACGTCTTCGTCGCGGCCTTCATCGGCTCGCCGTCGATGAACCTGCTGCCCGTCAAGGTGAACGGCAAGGGCGTTGTGGACAACGCGGGCAACCACTGGACCGTGCCTGGCGTGCCGGCCACAAGCGGGCAGGCCCTCACGCTGGGCGTGCGGCCCGAGCACCTGCGGCTGGACGCCGAGGGCGTGGAGGCGCGGGTGCTGGTGGTGGAGTCCACCGGCTCGGAGACGCACCTCATCGTCGATGCGGGCGGCACCAAGCTCACCTGCGTGCTGCGCGAACGGGTCAGTGTGCGCCCCGGCGACCAGGTGCGCCTGGGTGCGGACAGCGCGCATGTTCATCTTTTCCGCGCGGACTCCGGCGAACGGCTCGAGTCGTTGCACTGATCCCTGCAAGGATCGCAAGAGGAATGTCGCTCGTCCGATTCAGTGCTCGCGGCAGCGAGAAACTTCGGATGACCGGCGTTCAAGGGAGCGTGCGCGAGATCAATGCAGCCACGATTGGGATGTCGAGGAACCCCACGGACGACGGAATGGTCGCGAAGGCGACACCGCCCCTCGGCCCGCGCGGCCGTGCTACGTCGACTGGCAACGCTTCCCCTGTCGACCTCAACGCGTCAAAGCCGATGTTTTTCGACCAGCCGGCGCAGGCCGTCATCCGATGCTGATGTCGTACGGCCCGTACGGCCGCATCGCCATGCTGCACGGGCCGCTGGTCGTAATAAGACTCCCCAACCATACCGAACGACCAGAAGGACCATTCGAGGGTCAGGTTCGCAAACTGAGTGCCTGTGAGCTACCTATTTCACTATGCTCAATACGCGTACGCTCATTGCGCATGCCCAAAAGGGCGACGGCGCAGGCTGCGACGACCATCGGCACCGCCAGCGCCAGGAAAATCTGTCCGAGTCCCCATCCCCAGCCCATCATGGTTGCGCCGATAAAGCCGCTGGCAATAGCGCCCAAGCGGCCGAAGCCATGCATCCAGCTGATTCCTGTCGAGCGAGCCGCAGTTGGGAATGACATGGCCGAGAGCGCCTGCAAGCCAGTCATTGATCCGTGGAAGAAGCACCCCAAGGCAAACATCAATACGCACAAGGCAGCAAAATTTCTTGGTGCGACGCTGAGGGAGGCGAGGAATGCGCCAGCGATCAGAAACGTCGGTACCAGTACCCAGTGCGGACGTACGCGATCCATGATCGCACCGATACAGATCGATCCGATCGGACCGCCGAGCGTGATCAGGGACGTAATGACCACGCCCTGCCCGAGGGTGAAACCGGCGTCCTTGGCAATGACTGGCAGCCAGTTGACCATGACGTACGTGGCGCACACGCCCATGAAATACGCTAGGCACAACAAAAAAGTCCCCATGGCATAGGCTTTTGTGAACAAGATGGCGACAGATCCCTTTGATTGATCAACGGGCGTCGGAATCCAAAACGTGGCATCCGAGAGAATGCTGAAGCCTTTGTCGATTTTGCGGAGAATTTTAGGGATGACCGCAAGGCGTTTTCCTTTCAGCGTGAGAAACGCGACCGATTCAGGCAGCCACATGGCTAGGACGAGGGCCAATGCGATCGGGAGCAGCCCCCCGCTTGCGACCATGACTCGCCATCCAAATGCCGGAAGTAGCCATGCCGCAATCAGGCCGGCAACGGCAGCCCCGCCAGTAAAGCCGCTGTAGACGATCGTGACGATCAGAGATCGTTTTCTCATTGGCGCATACTCGGAAATCAGAGTAACAGCGTTTGGCAATGCCGCGCCGAGGCCGAGGCCTGTCAATATCCGCAGCGTGATCAAGGTATTGACATCTGCCGCCTGAGAGGAAACCAAGGTCAGCACGCCGAACCAGAACACGCTCGCGGTCAGAATGAGCTTGCGACCGTAGCGGTCGCCGATGGGGCCTGCAATGAGGGCGCCGGCTGCTACGCCGAAGAAAACTGCCCCCAAGATCGAGCCCATTTGCGACTTTGTAATGCCCCAGGTCCGAATGATTTCCGGCGCAGCGAAACCCATGATCGCGACATCCATGCCATCAAATGCAACGACCAGAAAAACCAAGATAATAATAAAGATTTGATAGCGTCCGACCGGCCGCTCATCGATGAACGAACGGACATTAATTTTTTGATTCTCCGACATGGTTTGTCTCGGTATTTTGTTTGTGTGAGTGCAGCGCGAATCGCGACGTAGTACGGGTTAAATGATTGAACGACCGCCGTCGATGAGCAGGGTTTGGCCGGAAATGTACGATCCGGCTGGCGACGCCAGCAAAATCGCGGCGCCGACGATATCGTCTGGTTCGGCGATGCGATTAGAGGGCGATCTTGCGGCCATCGCTTTTACAGCGTCTGGGGTGCTCAACATGATTTGCGAGAACGCCGTGCGCACCATCGACGGGGCTAAGGCGTTGGCGCGAATGTTCCATTGCCCCCATTCGGCCGCGATGCTGCGTACCACGCCGTTCAGCGCAGCCTTGGCGGCACCATAGGCGCCGAGAGCCGGACTGGCGCGTTCCGATGCGATACTGGACGTCATAAGAATGCTCCCGTAGCGGCGTTCGGCCATCTCCGCCAAGAATTGACGGACCAACACCAGGTTATTTCGCACTGTTGTGAGGAGCAAAGCGTCCAGCAAATCAACGTCGGTGTCGGCAATCGGCCCGACCGGGACCGGGCCGGCCGCGTGGCAAACGACAATATCGACGCGGCCGAAAGCGCGTTTGGATTCTTCGGCAAAGCTTTTGACATCGTCAAGATCGGTGATGTCGCAGCGGATACCTTTGACGTCGAAACCCTCGCTTGCCAATAACGACGCTGCCGCATCGGTGTCCGACTGGAGGTGGCTTGATACGATGACTTGCGCACCGCATTGGGCGAAGCCACGAGCAACGGCCAGCCCAATTCCGGAAGTTGAGCCGGTTACTATTGCGACTCTTCCGGCAAGGTCAAACCCCTTGTAATTCATAGTGTTTTCTCCGTGTCTCAGTTAATTAATTAAGAAATTGCAGGGCGGAGCCGGCAAATTTTTGTGGCGTACTGAACAGGAAACCCGTGGCTCAAATCTGGATCGACGATCTGTTGGGACCGGTTGGGTTCAACTGTTATTGCGCCAACACGCCGCCATCGACGGGAAGGATATGGCCGGTAACCATGCTCGATGCGGCAGTAGCAAGAAACAATACTGGCCCGGTCATGTCCGCAGGTTCGCACAGTCGTCCTAGCGGTGTCAGCGCTTCGAATTTCGCAACCACATCCGGTTGACTTGTGAGCGCTTCGGTCATTGGAGTGCGAATAATGCTCGGCGCTACAGCGTTGACGCGGACGTTATAGGGCGCCCATTCGACAGCCCACGAACGGGTCATATTGACCACCGCGCCTTTAGTAGCCTGGTAGACAATATTCGGATACCAACCGCCGGAAATACCAAGTATCGATGCGGTGTTTACGATTCGCCCGCCGCCGCCATCGCGCATGTGCCGCGCGGCGGCCCTGGCGCAAAGAAACATGCCGGTCATGTTTACTGCTACAACCGCATTCCAATCCGCGATCGTCAAATCAAACGAGGTGTTGCGCCGATTGATACCTGCGTTGTTGAATAGCACGTCGATTCGACCGTGTTGGCGCGCGACGTCCTCCATGACGCTTTCGATCGCGTCTTCATTGGACACGTCCGCAACCGCATGTTGTGCCATCGAGCCTATCTCGTTGGCCACCTGCTCTGCCGCCGCGCCGTTTGTATCTAGTACAACGACCCGGGCACCCGCGCCAGCAAACGTGTGTGCCAGGGCCCTGCCAATACCGCTACCGCCACCGGTAACGACGGTGACCTGGCCAGTAAGGCGAAAATCGGGGAATGGATGAGGCATGTGAATTCCTTCTGTTAATCAAGTGAGGTACTGGGGCAGGTCAACCCGTCACGATCGTGGCGCTGAGCGCTTCATCCCGCTTCTAGCGCGCCAATCCCCCGTGCGCCTCGACCACCCGCTCCAGCAACTCGTGCATGTGCCGCTCCTTGCAGGGCTTGCGTGGCGTATCAACTGCCCTTGAATTCGAGCGGCGGGCGCGGTGTGCCGGCCTTCAGGGCCTTGATGGCCGAAGCAAGCCCGTCCTTCACGTCTTCTGTCTCGAACAAGGGCATGGCAACGTTGAACATCACATCGTCGGCCGCCTGGACACCGCCGTTGGCCCAGGCGCGCAGCAAGGCCTTGTGGACGGCGTGGGCGCGTGTAGGGCCGTGCACGAACTTCGCGGCGAACGCGTGCGCCTCTGCAAGCAGCCCGGCATCGGCGACGGCGCGGTTGATCACGCCGAAGCGCTCCATCGTTGCGGCGGGGACGCGCTCGGAAGTCAGTGCCCATTCCATGGCACGTGCGCGTCCTGCGCGTTCGGCGACGCGGTAGATGCCGCCCAGCAGGGTCACCAAAGCAAGCGACTGTTCCGGATGGCAGAACGTTGCGCTTTCGGCGGCAAAGATGACATCGGCGCGCAACGCCAGCTCGAAACCACCTCCGGCGCACAAGCCGTGCACCACCGCGATGACAGGCAAGGGCAGGCGTTCGAAGCGATTGAAGACGTCCATGTAACCCTCGAAGCGCGCACGCAACTGGCGGGGAGGGGCGTCGGGCCACGGCAAGATGTCGCCGCCAAAGCTGAAGTTCTCGCCTTCGGCGCGCACCAGCACGACGCGCGCGTCACTGCGTTCAATCGCGTTGATCGCCGCGGCCAGTTCGTCAACCATCTGGTCGCCGATGCGATTTTGCGGTGAGCGATCGAGAATGATCGTGGCAATGCCGTGCTCGATGGTATGGGTGAGATGAGACATGTCGGGCTCCTGCGTTGTCGCAAGTTGGGGTTACGCGAGGTGTTCCTTGAACCAGTCCAGCGCGGCAGCACTGGATTGATCAAATCTGGTGATGTACGGATCGAAGTGGCCGCCGGGGATCGTCACGAGGCGCTTCGGCTCAAGGGCGCGCTCGTAGGCGGCCAGCTCGAGATCGGTCAGCGTGATCGTGTCCTGCAGCGCGACGACCATCAGCAACGGCGTGGGAGACACGCGTGCAATCCACGCGCCCGGTTCGTACATGCGCGCGGCACGCGTCGAGCGCACCGTGACGCTGTTCTCCCAGGCGCCGTCGGGCACGGGCTGCAGATAGAACTCGATGGCGTCCTTGGCGCGGTACGAAGCAGGGACGGCCGGATCGGCGCTGACGATCGTCTGCCGGCGCGGCGGCTCGCCGCGCGCCTGCGCGCGTTCGTCCGCCGAGAAGGCCTCCTCGATGGCGGCGACGGCATCGGGCGGAATGCGGCGCAGTCCTTGCTCGAAGCCGCTGATCGTCGGCACCTGCGTGACGACCGCGCGCAAGCGGCGTTCGGTTGCGCCAAGCACGAGTGCGTGGCCGCCGGAATAGCTCGTGCCCCACAAGCCGATGCGCTTCGCATCGACGACGTCCTGGTGTTCGAGGAAGCTGATCGCGCGCCGCCAATCGGCGATCTGACGCCATGGGTCGATATCCTGGCGCGGCGTGCCGTCGCTGGCGCCGAAGTTGCGGTGATCGTGCAGGAGGACGACAAAGCCGTTGGAGGCGAATTTCTCGGCGAATCGCTCCAAGCCGTGCTCCTTCACGCCTGCGTAGCCATGCGCCATGGTGATGGCGGGATGGGGCCCGGTGCCGCCGGTGGGCACATAGAGCCAGCCGCGCAGCGTGACGCCGCCCTCGGCTTCGAATGCGATATCGGTACGTTGAAACATGAGAGTTCTCCTTGTAGAAAGATGTCAGGCGACGCCGTAAAAGTGACTCGCATCGACCTTGCCTTGCAGGCGGCGACCGAGTTCCGCGGAAAGTTTCCGGCCGCCATCAAGCGGCCGGCGATGAATCGCTGCGTGCACGATCTCGCTCGACGCCAAGTCAATCACCCGGTCGCTCAAGCGTGAAGAGCTGTCCCGCGCCGATTTCGAAGTAGTCGGCCGGCCCACCGCCGCGCAGGATCGGGCGCGCCTGCGCAGTCTGGTAAACGCCGTTCGTGATCAGCTGCCGGTCAATGTGGATCGCTACTGCTTCGCCTAACACCAGCCACGCCGCGAGCGCCGCGCCGCCCTGCGCCTCAAGCTGCACGATCTGGGTGACCACGCACTCGAACTGCACCGGGCTAGCCGCAACGCGCGCTGGCCGCACCTTGGCGGAGGGCAGCGTCTCCAGCTTGGCCAACTCGAACTCATCGACGTGCGCGGGCGCCATTGCCGCGGAGGCGTTCATCGCCTCGGCGAGCTCTCGCGTCGCCAGATTCCATACGAACTCGCCGGTGTCACGCGCGTTGGCGAGCGAGTCCTTCGCACCAAGCGAGCAAAAGCCGACGATCGGCGGCTTGTAGCTGAACAGGTTGAAGAAGCTGTAGGGCGCAAGGTTGCGCACGCCGTCGTTAGAGACTGTGCTGATCCAGCCAATCGGTCGCGGAGCGACGATCGCGTTGAGCGGATCGTGACGCAGGGAATGCCCTTGTGCCGGTTCGTAGAAATGCCAGTCGGTCATAGCTTTACTTCTTTTGGGGCGGGAGCAAGGAATGCAGCCTCCAACGCTTCCGGCTCGGTGCGCGTCCGCGGCACCAGGGCCGGGGTGGTGGCTGGATTCATTTCGATACCCGTCCAGAGAATGGTGTCGGATCAAAGCCAGATAAGGCCCACGCCTGAGAAACGAACGAGACATCCGTTTCAAGTCAATTTCGCTGCCCCGTTTCCAAGGAACAGGGCAGCTTCGTCCCTCTTACTTGTTTACCCAAGGCATAGAGAGGTCGATGTCAGAGACCAGCTTTCCACCGCCGAAGCTCATGTTCTCCAACGGAATGGCATACATCGTCAGGCTGATATCGTCTTTGCTGACGCCAACCTTTTCTACTGCGTATCGGGTAACCAACTCCGCGAGCTTGCGTTTCTGCTCCACCGTCCTGCTCGTACCGAACGTCACCGTTACGACCATGCGCTTGTCGGATCTCTCCATGGCAGGAAAGGTCGGATGGATGAAGAATTCATCGTCCTTGTGCTCACTGATGATGACGAAACGGTCATCCATAGGCGTATCCATGGCTTCATGAAGAGCGAGATTCAAGGCATCCGCCAGGGCCCGCTTCTCTTCGCTGGAGAACTTTTGAGCCGGAATGTGGGCGTGAAATGTTGGCACGAGTGTTTCCTCGGTTGTGTTGTTCAGGTTAAATGAGGCGATGAAGTTGGATGTTTTCCCGGCTTAGCTAAAGAAGTCCTGACCGAGTGTTCCCGCGAGCCGCTCCTGGAGGCCAGATGAGAATTCACGAACGACGGGAAACGGGCTCTGAAAGAGCTTGATGTTGTTGATGAGGCCAGATTCATTCCGAGTGATGATGGTGGTGCCGGCGACCGGCTTACCACCGTGGGTGGCATCCCACTCAAGGTAAGTCTTCGCACCGTCGACCGTCTCCGCAGTGAACACGAAGTCTTCGTACATCGTGCTCGTCGCGGTAAAGAACGCCCCGATGAGTGCCGGGCCGACCACGGCCTCGCTGAGGGCTGAGGTCTGAAGGCTGGCGTCAGCGGTGAACGACGCTGCGAAGTCGCTCGTCCCCTTCTTCTTGACGATTTGCATCCATGCCGTTCCCGGCGCGTTGGTGTCAGTAGTCATTGCAATCTCCTAGGTTGATCTCGGTAGTCGTTGCGATATTCCCATCGCATGTCTACGACTTCTATTTGTCGAGGTGCCCGACGAGAAACTCGCCGGCTCTCTGCAGCGCGTCGTGGGCCTGAGGCAAAGAGCCTGTCTGAATGTGCCAAACGTGCAGCATCTCCGGCCAGACCTCAAGGTGCGACTCGCCGCCGGCCGCGCGCACCTTTCGGTCAATTTCAATGGCGTCGTCGAGAAGTACTTCGTCGCTTCCGACATGGACGAGCAGGGGAGGAAAACCGTGCATGTCGGCGAACATGGGTGAGATGCGTGGATCCTTCAAATCGTGGTTGCCAGCGTAAGCCGCGACCATCTCCCGCATCGCGCTCGCGTTGGCCATTGGGTCGCGATCGGCCAACTGAGTTAACGAAGGCAGCGTCAGCGTTAAGTCTGCCAATGGGCTGATCAGTAGCGCTGCTCGCGCGTCCTTGTGGCCCTTCGAGGATGCGTAGGCGAGAACGTTGAGAGCCATGCCACCGCCACTGGAATCTCCTGTCACGGCGAATGGCTTGCCAAGCGCACGCACCGCTTCGTAGCCGCGGATGGACTCGTCGTAGGATGCCGGAAATGGGTGCTCGGGTGCCTTGGAGTGGTCCAGAACGATGACCTGGGACTTTGCCGCTCGAGACAGCTCTCCCAGCATGCCCAGATGCGAGGCAGGCGAGCCAGCCACCCAGCCACCACCGTGGAAATGGTAGATGACTCGGTCTTTGGACGCGCCGGGAGCCGTAATCGCCACCGCGGCCACGCCACCGAGCTTCGTCGGCTCGATGGTCAGGTCAGCCGCCGGCGGGTTTGCCTGTGGAATTGCCTCCATGCCAACGCGGAGCGTCTCGATGGTTTGTTTGGGATGCGCAATGTTGAAGGCGAACATCGCATCGCGGAGCTTGCGGATGGAAGATGAATCGTAGGTCATGGTGCAGCTCACTTCAGGCCGAGGAAGGTCGCCGGGACCCAGTCGTAGCCAGCGCCGGTGTCGGCCTTGCGAACACGGCCCAGGCCAGGGAACGGCATGTGGGCGGCGGCAATCATCGTCTTGTCCGCGGCGAGTTTCACCAGAAGCTCTTCACGCGTTTTGATGGCCGTCGGGCCGTCTGAGTCGAAGGCGATGCCGATTTCCGGGTGCGGCATCTGGACGGCGAGGACGTGAGCGGTGTCACCCCAGACCAGCAGCGACTGACCCTTTGAGGAAATCATGTAGCCGGTGTGACCGGGCGTATGGCCGGGAATGGCATACGGTGCGATGCCGGGGACGATTTCGTCCATGCCTTCGTACGGCTTCCACTTGCCGGCAGCGATGTAAGGCGCGGCGGCATCCTGTGCCACCTTGAAGAAGATTTTTGCGTCTTCCGGGGCCTTGGCCATGATTTCCTTCGACAGCCAGAAGTCGGCGTCGGCCTTCTTCATCATCACGGTCGCATTCGGGAAGACGCGTTTCCCGTTTTTGTAGATTCCGCCAGCATGGTCGGCGTGAAGATGGGTCAGCAGCACCAGGTCAACCTGCTCCGGCTTGTAGCCGGAGGCTTTCAAGTTCTGCACGAGCTTGCCCAGCTCGGGTGGGCCCCAGTGGCCGCCTGCACCCGTATCGATGAGAACGAGCTTGGAGCCGGTGTTGACGAGGAAGCCTTGGACGGTGGCCGAGACATTTTTGGGATCGTTTTGGAAGGAGCGCGCCAGGAGAGACTGGATAAGCGCCGGATCGCCATGCAGGAGGCTGGAGTCGATGCCGGCGCTGCCGTCATGGAGCGCGGTGACTTCATAGTCGCCAATCAGCGCGCGATAGAAGCCCGGAACCTGCTTGTGCTGCATCGGCGCTGCAGCTTGGGCCGGTGCTACCGCAACGAAGGTGCCAGCGAATGCCAGCGATACCGCGAGCACGGCACGCGAAGTGATGGTGGAGAATTTCATAGTGTTTCCTAACGATCTGCCAAGATCTCTACGGCACTTGCATTGTGCAAGTGGTTGAATGATATGCCTGCAACTTGCATAATGCAAGTAGAAATTTAGGAGAGGACTTTGTCGCAAATGAGACGATCGGGCTGCCCGATCAACCTGACGCTTGAGCAGATCGGCGACCGCTGGAGCCTGATCGTTATCCGCGATGTCATGTTCGAGAACAGGCGCAGCTATGGCGCTCTGCTGGAGCAAAACAAGGAAGGCATCGCCTCGAACATCCTTGCAAGCCGGCTGAAGCACTTGACCGCGTCTGGCCTGCTGACACGATCTCCGGATCCGAATCATCAGCAGAAAGGCATCTACAGCCTCACGGAAGCGGCCATACAGCTTGTACCTCTGCTCGCATATATGGCTGCCTGGGGCCTTCGGCATACGCATCCGGAGGCGTCTTTGCGCTCGGAACTGCTGGAAAAGGGCGGCCCTTCACTTTGGAATGCCTTGATGGATGAACTACGTTATTTGCACCTCGGTGCACCGCGTCCGGCGCGCTCAGTATTGGCCGAGTTCCGGGCCGACACGAGAGTTGAACAAGGGCGAGGGCCGCAATGCGCGGGCCCGCGCACCAAGCCCAACGCACAGGCGTTGGTCGATGCGGAATCGATGCCGGCCGCATCGCTACCTAGCCGAAGGACTAAGCCAGCCTGACCAGCTACTGGGTCGGGTGCTGAAAAAGCGGGTTGCAGGTTGGCACGTACGTTGACTGAGGTCCCGGTTGCGTGCGCAGATCTTCTCGCGGTCGTGTCTCGTGCCGCAGCGCGTCTCTCTGTGTGCTGACGTAGGTGGCTTGCAGTGCCGAAAAAGTTGGTGATCCTAGGGTTCGGGGATCAACCAGTGGCTTGCTCCGCAATGGCACCACTTTCGACTATCCGCATTCGGTGACCGGAAACGGGGCAAGCGTGCCGAATAGATGTTGTTGAAGCGCCTTGCAACTCGAGCACCGGAAAGCCAAGAGCGTTGCCAGAACCTTGAGCAATTGCGCGAAGCCATGTCAGCCTGCATGCGACATCGTCACACCAAGGCGATGCGACGCCGATGCTGACGGTGCTTTCTATCGCATGATGCACGACGAGGCCCCCTCATTCAATGCAGCCACGCTGCCTGGCGCGGTGCCCGCGAAAAACGCGATGCAGCTATCAACGGCATCGCAGCGGCGGCGCACTTGAGGCAATGCGCGGCCAAGGCAAAGACTACATCACCGCACCAAGTTGCCACGGCACGAATTCATCGGTGCCTATGCCGAGTGCTTCGCTTTTGGTCTTGCCGCCGGAGGCCGTCTCCAGCATCAGCGCGAACAGCCGCGCACCGGCATCCTCAACGCTGGCCGTACCGTCGAGCACTTCGCCAGCGTTGAAATCCATGTCTTCATTCATGCGCCGGTAGAGGCCTGAATTGGTGGCGATCTTCAGCGAAGGCGAAGGCTTGCAGCCATAGACCGAGCCTCGTCCGGTGGTAAAGCAGAGCAGGGTGGCGCCGCCGGCAACTTGGCCGGTTGCAGAGACCGGGTCATAGCCGGGCGTGTCCATGAACACCAGCCCATGGGCTTGAACAGGCCTGGCATATTCGACAACCGCCATCAAGCCGCTGCTGCCGCCCTTGGCCACCGCACCGAGAGACTTTTCAAGAATGGTCGTCAAGCCGCCCGCCTTGTTGCCCGGCGATGGGTTGTTGTTCATCTCGCCGTGGTTGCGCGAGGTGTAGTCCTCCCACCAGCGCAGGCGCTCTTCAAGCTTTTCGGCCACTGCCGGCAGGACGGCGCGGGCCGTCAGCAAATGCTCTGCGCCATAGATCTCTGGTGTTTCCGACAGGATCGCGGTTCCGCCATGACACACGAGCAAGTCCACCGCGGCGCCCAGCACCGGATTGGCCGAGATGCCCGAATAGCCGTCAGAGCCGCCGCATTGCAGGCCGACAACCAGGTGTTTGGCAGCCACCGGCTGTCGCAGTACTTTGTTCGCCTCAGGCAACATCGACTCGATGGCCGCCACTCCGGCATCGATCGCCGCGCGCGTGCCACCGCTGGACTGAATGCCCAGGGTGCGCAGCATCGGGCCTTCAGAAAGTTCACCGGCCACTTTCAAAGCATCAAGCTGGTTGGACTCGCAGCCCAATCCAACGATCAGCACTCCAGCAAAGTTGGCGTGCCGCGCATAGCCTGCCAGCGTGCGGCGCAGCAAGGCCAGTCCTTCGCCATCGGGGTCCATCGCACAGCCGCTGCCGTGTGTGAGCGGTACTACGCCATCGACATTCGGATAGGCGGAGAGGGCCGCACCCTTGAAGCGCTCGGCAATCGCGTGCGACACATTGGCGGAGCAATTGACAGTTGACAGAATTCCGATGTAGTTGCGCGTTGCGATGCGGCCGTCGGCACGGACTATGCCCATGAAGGTTGCGGCGGGATTGATGAAACTGGTTGGCCGATAGGCCTCGCCCACACTGGAGCTGCGCGTGAACTCACCCATGCCGAGGTTGTGCACATGCACATGCTCGCCGGCGCTGATGGGCTGCGTCGCCATGCCGATGACCTGGCCATAACGGCGCACAGCCGCACCTTTCGCGATGTCATGCAGGGCAACCTTGTGGCCGGCGGGAACGGGGCCGGCACATGCTGGCCCAAGCGGGTCGAGCGATTCACCAGCGGCCAGGTCGCGCCGGGCAATACCGACGTCGTCTTGCGCGGCCAGCCTGATCAGCGGTGCCACATCATTCGCAGCTTTGGATACAACAGTTGATTGATTCATGGAACCTTGGTATCGCCTTGGTGTTGATCAGAGCAGCCCGCGCTGCGCCAGATTTCCCATCAGCGCAGTGATGCCGAAGCTCCAGGGCGCGATGCTGCTGCAGTGGTTGACGCGGTTGACCAGCGTGCCGAGCCGTGGCGTGGCCACGCGGACCACATCGCCCACTTCATGGGTAAAGCCAAGGCCGGGGCCGTGGCGGTCTTGCGTCGGCGCAAACATCGTGCCCAGAAACAGCATGAAGCCGTCGGGGTACTGGTGGTTCGGGCCGATCACCTGCGCCACGATGTCGAGCGGATCGCGACTGATCTGGGCCAGCGAACTGGCGCCGTGCATGGTGAAGCCTTCCGGGCCGTCGATCCGCATCGCGAGATCGGCGCGGCGTACATCGTCGATCGTGAACCCCGCATCGAACAACCGAATGAAGGGGCCGATCGCGCACGAGGCGTTGTTGTCCTTGGCCTTGCCGAGCAGCAGCGCGCTGCGCCCTTCAAAATCGCGCAGGTTCACATCGTTGCCAAGTGCTGCGCCGACGGCCGCGCCGCTGCTGTTGATTGCAAGCACCACCTCGGGCTCGGGGTTGTTCCACTTCGACTCCGCATGAATGCCGACCTGCGCGCCGGTGCCCACCGCCGACAGCACCGGCGCCTTGGTGAAGATTTCGGCATCCGGGCCAATGCCGACTTCGAGGTATTGCGACCAGACCCCCTGCTCAATCAAGATCTGTTTGACACGCGCAGCCTCATGCGAGCCGGGCACGATGCCGGCCAGGTTGTCGCCCAGGATGCCCGACAGCGCCGTGCGGATCGCCTGAGCACGCGAAGCATCGCCGCGCGCCTGCTCTTCGATCACGCGCTCCAGCAGGCTGGCGACAAAGGTCACGCCGCTGGCCTTGACGACTTGCAGATCGCACGGGGCCAGCAGCCACGGATGCGACTCGTCCCGCAGGGCCTCGTCGGAGTTGGCCAGCACCCCGGCGAGCGGCGCCAGCGGGGTTGCCGTCGGCAGGGCGGCGCGCACGGCACTCACCACATCGGGCAATTCCAGCAATTGACTGACGGTGGCTCCCAGCCCCGACAAATCGAGCAGCATGCCGTCATGGCAAGCGACCACCGTCGGGCCGATGCCGGGCTGCCAGAGCCTGCCAATCAGCAGCGCATCGGTGGCGTCGTCCGGCAGGGTGCAGGAAAGATCGAGGGACATGGAAACTCTCTGCCTTATTGTTTCGTGAGCTGCGGCTGCCCGACATGCACCAGGTACATCGCACCTTCAATGCGCCGCGAAAAGCAATGCACGGGTGATCGGCACGCGTGTTGTTTCCTTCGATGAATGGACTTCGGTTTTCAGGCCGATGTCTTTTGCGAAAGGATTGACACTTGTCTTGCGTGTCGTTAAAGTAACTTTGTTCCAACAAGAATTCTGTTTCTTCAAATGCGGCTTGTCAAGGGTTTATTGGAGAGGTGTCTCGAAGTCATCGAACTGCTGGCGGTAGAAGGTCAATGGCGCCGCCTGTCTGACATTGCGACTGCACTGGACCTGCAAAAAGGCCCGGCGCATCGGCTGCTGGCGGAAATGGCCACGCTCGGATGGATTGAGCAGGATGCCGAAACCGACCGCTATCGCCTGACGCTGAAGCTCGCCTTGCTGGGCCAGCAATATCTGCGCGGCACTGGCTTGCCTGGCATCGTGCAGCCCGTGCTCGATGAGGCGGCCAGGCGCTGCGGCGAGCTGGTGCGGCTGACCGTTGTGCAGGGCGACGCGCTGCACTGGTTCGCATCGGCCCAAGGCGCGCCGCCCGGCCTGATGTACCAGCCGGCACTCAATGGCCGGCCAGTGCTGCACACCACCGCCAATGGCAAGGCGTGGCTGGCCACGATGAGCAACGAAGCGGCGACCCGGCTGGCATTGCAAAACGGCTTGGGCCAGCCGGCCGCTCCCGGCAAACTCGCCGGTCCCCGTGCGATGCAAACCATTGATGAGCTGCTGCGCGAACTGGACGCGACCCGCGCCCGCGGTTACGGACTGGCAGTTGAAGAGGCGGAGCCCGGCGTGAAAGCGATTGCGGCAGCAGTGCGCGAGCCCGAAAGTCAGCGCGTGCTGGGCACGATCAGCATCGCCGGCCCGCTGCTGCGCATGGGCACCGAGCGCGACGCGGAGTTTCACGCCCTGCTGCAGCAGGCCAGCGGAACGCTGGGCTTGGTCTGGCCCCAGGGATGACAGCGCGGCGGAAAAACGCCGAATGAGGCTTGCAGACCCGACAGGCAATTTCAGTCGACACAAGGAAACAGACAGATGAACGGTATCCAGATCGAGAGCGTCAAAAGCGCGACCGGCTCTTATTCGACTTGCGACAAGATCAACGAAATTTTTTTCAGCCAAGGTGTGCTGCGCCGCTCTGACAAAGGGGCAGCGCCCGTGAGGCTGGCCGCATGACCAACATGGAGCCGAGCGCCATCGAGGCCGCCGCGCGCTACCTGCACGCACTTCAGTCGTCGGGTCGCTTCGGTGCGAGGCTGGGAGCCGGCTTGCGCCCTGCCACGCCGGAAGACGGTTGGCGCATCCAGCGGCGGATCAGCGAACTGCGCGGCAGCCCCGTCATCGGCTGGAAATGCGGGTTGCCCCCGGGCGATCGCTGGGTCGCCGCCGCGCTGCACGATGCAAAGCCATCGGGCGGCATGGCTGCCGCACCTGCCGGACCGACAGGCACAGCGCGCATCGAACCCGAACTGGCATTCGATCTCAAGCAAAGCCTGCCGCCAAGGGCCAGCCCCTACACCCGCGCCGATGTCAACGCCGCCATCGGCAGCGTGCGGTTGGCGGTCGAGGTGCTCGGTTGTCGCTATGACGATGCTGCAGACGCCAGTGGCCCTGAACTGATGGCCGACAGCCTGTGGCACCAAAGCGTGGTGCTGGGGCCGGCCATCGCTGTGGACTCTGCGCAGGAGCCATTTCCTGGTCCCTTCGAGATTGCGCTCTCGGTACAAGGCCATGACGACACCACATTTGCCGCGAGCCATCCCAACGGCGACCCGCGCTTGCCTCTTTACTGGCTTGCCGAGTTTCTGCGCAGCCAGGGCACGGGTCTAGAGGTCGGGCAGGCAGTTATCACCGGCTCATTTGCGGGGGCGATTGACCTACCGTTCAAGCGTCCCGCCGTGCTTCGCTATGGCAACTTCGGTGAGCTTGCGCTGACGCTCGAGCAGCTTTGACAACGCGGCCTCAAACCTGAATACATATTCTTGAAACCCAAAAGGATTCCCCATGCGTCTCGTTCGATTCGGCCCCCGTGGCTCTGAAAAACCCGGCCTCATTGATGCACAAGGCACCTTGCGCGATTTGTCTTCCGTCGTGAGCGACATTCACGGGCCAACACTTTCGCCCGAGAGCCTTGCGAGGCTGCGCGCCCTCGATACGTCGAGCTTGCCCGCGATGCCCGCCGATACACGGCTCGGCCCCTGCGTGGGCCAGGTTCCGAATGTGGTTTGCATCGGCCTCAACTATTCCGACCATGCGGCGGAAACCAACACGCCGATTCCCACACAGCCGATTGTCTTCAACAAGCACACAAGCGCGCTGGCTGGGCCCAACGATCCAGTCGTCGTCGCACCCGGCTCAGGCAAGCTTGATTGGGAGGTCGAACTCGCCATCGTGATCGGTCGTCCGGCCTGGCATGTCAGCGAAGCAGAAGCGCTGCAATATGTGGCCGGCTACTGCCTTTGCAACGACGTGTCAGAGCGTGCCTGGCAGATCGAAATGGAAGGCCAGTGGACCAAAGGCAAAAGCTACCTCGGCTATGCGCCGATAGGCCCCTGGCTGCTGACGGCCGACGAAGTGCCGGACCCGCAGAATATCGACCTCTGGCTCGACGTGAACGGAACTCGCCGGCAGACCGGCAACACCCGCACGCAGATTTTCGGCGTTGCAACCATCGTGTCTTATCTCAGCCGCTTTATGGCGCTTCAGCCCGGCGACGTGATTCCAACCGGTACGCCGCCGGGTGTCGGTCTCGGCCAGAAACCGCCTGTGTTCCTGAAGGACGGTGATGTAATGACCTTGGGCAGTGACCTGCTCGGCACGCAGCGCCAGCAAACCGTTGCCTACAGCGATGCCATGGGCGCCGCCTGGCGCGCTGGTCAGTTGCCTGAGCTTTAAGGCGACGGCAAAAGGCGAGTTCTACGAGTGCGTAGCCGCCGGCCACGCCAACATTGCAACAGCGATCATCCGGTCCAATTCGCTCCTGGTAGCACCCGCCTGCGGTAAATCCAAAATCGCTTGCATCACCCCGAGAAAATACCAAGCCAGCGCGGCGACATCTGCCCCACGGGGCAGTTCCCCAACTGCAATTGCTTCCCGAAGCAGACCTTCGAGCAGATTGCACTGCTGGCTCATCCCCGAGATTGCTGCTTTCCGTCCTTCCGGTGGCAGATCGACCAGCTCGGCACAACTTCTTGCGAGCAGGCAACCCGGCGGTCGGCGGGACCCCATGGGCAGTAGCCCGTGCAGCAGTGCCTCGAGCCGTGCACGCGCACTGCCGCTCTCGTATGACCTCATCCTGCGCAGCACCCGATCCGTATAGGTTGCAAGTACGATCTGGAACAGGCCATCCTTGTCCTGAAAACGCTGGTAAAGGCTTGAACGCGACAGTCCGGTCGCCTCCGTCAGCACATTGATCGTCGTAGCCGCGTATCCATGACGCCAGAAGGCATCCACGGCGGCATCGATGACGGCACCTTCGTCGTACTGTGGCTTTCCGCTCATGTGAAAAAACCTTTGACAAGTTGGAATAATCGTTCCAGGATATTTGGATCGTTCGTTCCATGATACTTCTAGCAGGCGCAGACATGCTCGACCACTCGAACTCCAACCCCAAAAGACCCCGGATTGCCATTGCGGGTGCAACAGGACGCGTTGGCGTCAGATTGACGGCGTTGCTCGCCGACGACCCGATCGATCTCGTCGTACTAACGCGCCAATCCAGCCCGACGCAACTGCCTGAAGGGGTGGCCACGTTCGAGGTTGACTTCAAACGCGCGGAGACGCTCGACAGGGCCCTGCGCGGCGTCGACCGGCTCTTCATCGCGCATGGCACCTCCCTCGAACAGGTCGCCAACGAAATCGCTTTGATCGATGCAGCAGTCGCAGCAGGCGTTCGGCACATCGTCAAGCTGTCTGCCCTCGGTCCTGCGACCCGACTTCTTCCCCTCGCTTGGCATATGCAGATCGAGGCGCATCTGGCACAGCAGCCGATCGCATCTACGGTCTTGCGGCCGACGACGTTCACCGATGTGCTCAAGCGCGCGGGGCCACACATCGCCACCGGTTCCTGGGCTGGCGCAGCGGGGAACGGCCGGGTGAATTTCATCGATACCCGCGATGTTGCCGAGGTGGCCCGTATCGCATTGCTTGAGGAGATCGAGCCAACGTCGCAACGTGCGTACCACCTATCTGGTCCACGCGCATGGACCATGAAGCAGGTGGCAGAGGAGTTGGCCCGCCTGCTCGGGCATTCGGTTACCTATGTCGACCGCTCGCCTGCCGAGCAGCGAGAGGCGCTGCTCGGCGCCGGACTTTCTCCATTGGTAGCCGATCTTCTGGTCGGCCTCGACCAGATGTTCCGCGAGTCAACGATCGCCGAAACAACGTCGACCGTCGAGGAGCTGACCGGAAAGGCTCCTCGCTCGTTGACCGAGTGGTTGACCGACAACCTCAGCGAATTTCGAGCCTGAGCTCACCGCTCCTCCGCCGCCAAGAATCGAAGCATCGTTCGCGGGCGCGCCGGCTCCCGAGCTGGCCAACTGGCGTGGTTTCCCGAAACGGCCCTGGGTCGGTCCGTGCGACGCATCAGCGGATTGCGGCCCTGCGGAAATCGGACGGCGTCACGCCAGTCGCCTTCTTGAAAGCAGTGCTGAAGTGCTGAGCATGGCTGAAGCCGCATTCCAGCGCGACTTCAGTTGCGGTGCGGCGGGGATCCAAAAGGAATTCCTTGGCCCGCTGGAGACGCAGGCCGTACACAAAGCGCAATGGCGTTTGCCCGGAACTTTCCCGAAATGACCGCATGAAATGCCGGGGACTGACGCCGGCGATCTCCGCCAGGCCATCGATCGTGAACGGTCTCGACAAGTCGGCCTCGATGTAGTCGATGACGCGCCGCAAACTGCCTGGTGCGAGGCCCCCGGACGGGCGAACGGTGGCTGCCGGGCGGCCGTTGACGCGCCCGAGCAGGGCTAGTGCCTGCATTGCCCAACCCTCGGCGAACAGCCCGTAAAGGCTGTCTGCATTGCGCGCCTCACGGCATAGAACCGAAAGGCCACGTTGCAGATCTTCGTTGCCGAAGGCAATCAGCGGTCTATCGAAGTGGCAGCCGGCGCCGGACGCAACGGTCGGGTCGAGGAAGACCACCGTGTAGTCGAAGTGCGGGGCGACGTCGAACTCGCCTTCGACGGAAGTCGAGGCCGGGAACAGCGCAAGGCTTGTTCCTTGTTTTATTCCGGAGTGGATGCGGCGGCCGTCGAGCTCCAGATTCAACTCTTTGAGGCCGTTGCGAAACCAGAACAGCGCGAGCCGCGGTTGGCGAAAGCGCCAGGAAATCGGGCCGGTCGCTCGGCGCGCGAGGACTTCAAGGTGCGTGCTGCGCGAATCAACAATGGTGCCAGATACGAATTCGCCCCCAACCTCGCGATATTCAGTTTGTGCGTCTAGGTGGCCATGCATTGCTTGCCTCCGCTTCGGCCTTGCGTCCGTCATTGTGCGGCGCGTCCTCTCCCTTGACCTCGCAAGCGAATCAGTTGCTGGTGAGTTCCCCTTGAAGGGAGAGCCGCCGACAGATAGACAGACGTCAGATCAACCGTATCGCTTGCGTCTCTATCCTACACCTTGACTCCTTGTGCTGCTCTATAGCAACGGCGATGCGATGAGCCGAGGGCAATGCCCCGCCGTTTGCTTTGGCGAGCACGTCAGCCCTGTTCCCTCTCAGAATTTGACTTTCCCGATTCCCTTCAACTGGAGGATTTCCCGAGCTTCGTCTGGGCTGGCGATTTCGAGACCAAGCCCTTCGATAATCTGGCGCGCTTGCAGCACCTGCGCCGCATTGCTCTGGGCCAGCGAGCCGCGTCCAAGCCATAGGCTGTCTTCCAATCCGACTCGCACATTGCCGCCCATGCTGGCAGACATTGCTGCAAGGCGAAGCTGATCCTTGCCTGTCCCCAGCACCGACCAGCGATAGTCATCGCCGAACAGGCGATCGGCCGTCCGCTTCATGTGCAACACGTCTTCAGGATGCGATCCGATACCGCCCAAGATCCCGAATACAGTCTGAACAAAGAATGGCGCCTTGACCAGACCGCGCTCGACGAAGTGCGCCAGGTTGTAAAGATGGCTCACGTCGTAGCACTCGAATTCGAAGCGCGTGTCGTTGGAAGCACATTGCGCCAGGGCGTATTCGATATCCCTGAAGGTGTTGCGGAAGATCAGGTCACGACTGGCCTCGAGCGCCTCGCGCTCCCAGGCATGTTTGAACTCCTTGAAACGCCCCAGCATCGGGAACAGTGCGAAGTTCATGGAACCCATGTTGAGTGAAGCCACCTCGGGCGCGAAGCGCATTGACGGCTGGATGCGCTCCTCAATCGTCATGTAGGGCGAGCCACCGCTGGTGACATTCAACACTGCATCGGTGCGTGCCTTGATCTGCGGCAAGAATTGGGCGAATGCATCGGGGCTTTGATCCGGCTTGCCCGTGACAGGATCACGCGCATGCAGGTGAATGATTGCGGCGCCAGCTTGGGCCGCGTCGACCGAGGCTTCGATGATCTCTTCCGGCGTAACCGGTAGATACCGTGACATTGAGGGTGTGTGGATCGCGCCGGTGACAGCACATGTGATGATGACTTTGCTCATATTGCGAAAGGGAAACCCGCGTTGGATGGCCGGGTTCGTCCTACCGTCGCCATCTTCAGATCTGGGCCTTGCCACCGTCGACGAACAGTTCGATACCGTTGACGAAGCTTGAATCATCGGAAGCAAGGAAGACCGCCGCCTTGGCGACTTCGTCCGGATCGCCGACGCGGCCCATTGGGATCCGCGAGGCGAGGGCGTCCAGTACTCCTTGCTGCCGTTCCGCATCGGGGCCGGCTAGATTAAACAAGCCTGGCGTCTTGGTGGGGCCGGGGCTGAGCGTGTTGATCCGGATGCCGCGGCCCTTGAGATCCAGAATCCAATTGCGGGCGAATGAGCGTACGGCGGCCTTTGAGGCGGCATAGACACTGAATGCATTGGCGCCACCGCTGGCAGCGGTAGAGCCAGTCAAGATGACCGATGCGCCATCCGCCAGCAATGGCAGCGCCTTCTGTACAGTAAACAGTACGCCTTTGACGTTACGGCCAAAGGTGTCGTCATACTGTTCCTCGGTGATATTCCCGAGCGGCAGCAGCGAGCCGCCGCCCGCGTTGACGAACAATACGTCGATCCGGCCCTTTTCCGATTTCACCCGATCAAAGAGCGCGTCTAACTCGGCCATGTTCGATGAGTCGATCCGGATGCCGGTAGCGTTACCGATCTCGGACGCCGCGGCGTCGAGCTCGGCCTGCCGACGGCCGGTGACGATGACATGCGCTCCTTCGCTGGCGAACCGCTTGGCGGTGGCAAGCCCGATTCCCGTAGATCCACCGGTAACGACTGCGATCTTGCCGTCGAGTTTGCGTGACATGAAAGTTTCCTTGATTGCTTGTGAGTCGGAGTTGGCCTGGAGGCTGTGAAGATCGGCTGCGTGCTGAAGCGCGCAGGCTGCCCCACCCTCAAACGCGAGGGGCTTCGGGCAGTCGTTCACCGCCACGCACGACGTATTTGGCGGGATAAAGTGCGACGAGAACCTCGACTTCGCCCTCTGAAGCCCCGGTGCACGCGCTCCAGATCGAGCTCACCCTTTTGGCCAGCGACAGCACGGCGCCATCGCTGCGCCCATCACGTATGTGGCAGAAGATCAGCGTTTCGGAAGTGGCCTCTCCCGAACGGTAGGTGTTCTCGGGAGTGGCTTCATGGAAGACGACGCTGATCAGGTCGAGCGCGCAGGCTGCCCCACCCTCAAACGCGAGGGGCTTCGGGCAGTCGTTCACCGCCACGCACGACGTATTTGGCGGGATAAAGTGCGACGAGAACCTCGACTTCGTCCTCTGAAGCTCCGGTGCACGTGCTCCAGATCGAGCTCACCCTTTTGGCCAGCGACAGCACGGCGCCATCGCTGCGCCCATCRCGTATGTGGCAGAAGATCAGCGTTTCGGAAGTGGCCTCTCCCGAACGGTAGGTGTTCTCGGGAGTGGCTTCATGGAAGACGACGCTGATCAGGTCGAGCGGCGAGAGGATGATTTCCCTGATCGCGCTCGTGAACTCGGCGGCCATCTTGGCCTTGACGCCAGCTGTGATTCCGGCCTTGCATTCGCAAACAATGACGGGCATTTCGTGTCTCCGTGGAGGTGGGCTATTGAGGCCCCCAGTCTCTCGGAACAAAGCCGTTGCCGATTGCAGCGCGGCGCCANTCGCAAACAATGACGGGCATTTCGTGTCTCCGTGGAGGTGGGCTATTGAGGCCCCCAGTCTCTCGGAACAAAGCCGTTGCCGATTGCAGCGCGGCGCCACCACTTGCTTGGAAGTGCCACGAATCGGGTTCCAGACCGACACGGGTGTGCGGGCCGATGCAGTACCCCGCGCATGCGCCCAGCGCTCCATCGATCCCATGGAGGAAATCCTTGTTGACGCAAACCGGGTGATGACATAGCCTTCGTTCAGTAAACGATCGTTATGTTTCGGCATCCATGACATGACTGATCACAACACTTGCCGGCCTTTTCGACTGACGCACGGAGACAAACATGAAAACACTGATTCGCAGACTCTTTGATACCGCCTTTGTTGCGGTCGCGCTTTGTGGTGCCGCAGGCACCGCCAACGCGCAGTCCTATCCGAACAAGCCCATCCTGATCAAGGTTGCCTATCCTGCCGGGTTCGGCGTTGACGCCTCGGTGCGGCCATCCGTACCCGTGCTGCAGCGCGCCCTTGGACAGCCTCTTCTGGTTGACAACATGCCTGGCGCAAACGGCTCCATCGCGGCGATGAATGTGCTGAACGCGTCGCCCGACGGATACACCTTGCTCGCAACCGCCGGTCCGGACTTCGTGGTGGCGCCGCTCACGGTCGCTTCGGCCAAGTACACGTTCGAAAGCTTCAAGCTCATTGGTTCGTTCGGGATTGCGGACATGGTCCTCGTCAGCCATCCCGACCGACCTTTCAACACCCTCAACGCACTCGTCGACCAGTTGCAAAAGGCAGGCGCGAAGGAGCTTTCCGTTGCGCATTGGGGTCAAGGCACGCTCGCTCATCTCGCGGCCGCTGAATTTCAGGGACGTGTCGGCGCCAAGTTGCTGGAGGTGCCGTACAAAGGCATCGCTCCAATCGCCACGGCCGTCGGCGGCGGCGAGGTGGACCTTGCCTTTGTCCCTCTCGCGGGGCCAATTCTGGGAATGATTCAGACCGGGCGAATCAAGGCCATCGCCATCGCGAGCCCCAAGCGGCATCCGCTCCTGCCGAACCTGGCGACGCTGAGCGAGGACGCTCGGTTCAAGAACTTCGAGTTCGGCATCTGGACCGGCCTGTTCGCGCCCGCACGCACACCCGACTCCATCGCCGCACGCCTGAGCACGGCTTTTCGAGAATGGAATGACAGTCCGGAATTCCTGGCGCTCGCCACCGCGCAGGGTTTGCGCAAACTGGACTCAATGACACCCCTGCAGGCAGCGACCTTCTTGCGTGCAGAGAACGAAAAGTTCATCAACATCGCCAAGACTCTTCATCTGGTGGCGCAATAACGCCGTCACAGAAAAGGCACCTTAGATGACCGTTCGAGAATTTCACTACTACGAGCCCGCCAAGGGTCACGGGCTGAGCCACAACCCGCTCAATGCGCTGGTGGCGCCGCGGCCCATCGGCTGGATCTCGTCACGCGACGCCCAGGGGCGGGTCAATCTCGCACCCTACAGTTTCTTCAACGCGTTCAACTACGATCCACCGATCATCGGATTTTCTTCGATCGCCTGGAAAGACAGCGTTCAGAACGCATCGGAAACGGGCGAGTTCACCTGGAACCTGGTCACGCGGGAACTCGGCGATCAGATGAACCAGACCTCGGCACCGCTTCCGCGTGGAGAGGACGAATTCCCATTCGCCGGCCTCACAGCGGTGGCGGGCCGCATGGTCAACGTCCCGCGGGTGGGCGAAAGCCGCGCAGCCATGGAATGCAAGGTGATCGATATCGTGCAATTCCGAAACACCGCAGGCGAAAAGGTAGGTGGCTGGCTGGTGCTGGGCGAAGTGGTGGGCGTGTACATAGACATGGCACTTCTGAAAGACGGCGTTTATCAGACGGCAGAGGCGTATCCGATCATGCGTTCCGGGGGGCTGAATGACTATGTTCAGGTTTCGCCAGAGAGTGTTTTCCAGATCGCGCGGCTCGCGGGCGCCAGCAGTCCGTCGTCGCATGGCAAGGGATAGCAACATCCGCCAGATATCAGGAGTTAGAAGCAAGCGCAGCGTGTGTCGCGCCTGCTTTGGGCCGCGCAGCCCCATTTCCCGCGGCTCATTGGCCTCGTATCAAGGCCCGGCAGTACGACACGCTATGTCCGCTCCAAGCGCCGACAGGGACGAACTGCTGGGCAGGTGCGTTGCCATTGGTCGCATGCACCGCATCGCCCATGCGCTTGAGGCCGCGACCCGCGAGCCACTTGCGCACGACGTTGGTGTTGAGGCTACGCGTGATGGCCACGGCCGGGACCGACGCGCCGGGCTGCCGGCACTTGCCCGGCTTGGCGCGCACGCGGCGGCCTCAGAGTGACTGTCCATTTCGTAGTCGCTGCCGAAGTGCGACAGCGGACGTAAGTCATCGGCGCCAGTCCGTCGCCGCGCTGCTTCTCAGAGGGGAGGCCATTGAGTAGGGTTCGCCCATCAGATTGCCCGCCCTCAACAGGTCGAGCATCAAGGCCGCTGGCCGACGGCGCTCGTGTCGTGGCTGTGTGAAGAGATCGACGGCCTTTGCTTGATCAGAGCTACCGCGACACCGCCGATGACCGCGGCAATTGCAATGGCGAGGAAGTTCTGCACCAGCGGCAGCTTCATCGAGACCAGCAGTCCAATCATGATGGGCGCCGCGATTGCGCCGATGCGCCCGACCCCCGAAGCAAAGCCGAGTCCCGTCGAGCGGATCGACGTCGGGTAAAACTGCCCGGCATACGCGTACAGCAGGATCTGGGTGCCCAGCGTCGACGCGCCGACGATGGCAATGATCAGGAACAGCGGCTGAGTGCCGTAGCCGAGCAGCGTCAGCGAGATGGCGGCGACCGCGAAAAAACCGCTCGTCACCCACTTGATGTTGAGCTTGTCGGCGAGCCATCCACCACCGACGGCGCCCACGACTGCACCGGCGTTGTAGGCGAGCAGGAAGTTCAGCGCGGAACCGAGGCTGTATCCGGCCATGCCCATCAGCTTGACCAGCCACGAACTGAGCGCATAGAGCATGAACAGGCAGGTCATGAAGGCGACCCAGAACATCACCGAGCTGAAGCCGCGGCCGTCAAGAAACAGCCTGCCTACGGTCGGACCTTCGGCCTTGTCCTCAGCCGGAATGAGGAACTCCTCGTGCGGCTCGAGCCGCATGTCGGGTCGCATCTTCCGGATCACTTCGCGCAGACGCGTGTCGTCGTGCTGCTTGACCAGGAACGGCAGCGACTCGGGCATGTACTTCAGGATGAACGGGATTAGCACCACCGGGGTGCCCGCGGCAATGAACACCGATTGCCAGCCGTAGGTCTCGATGAACTGCTTGCCGAGCAGCGCGGCGAGGATACTGCCGGCCGCGTAGCCGCAGCACATCAGCGTGACCATCAAGCTGCGCACCTTTTTGGGTGAGTATTCGGTCATCTGTGCGGCCGCGGTCGGGATCGCGCCGCCAATGCCGAGCCCGGCGAGAAAGCGCATCGCGCTGAAGGTCATCGGATCGTTGGTGAACCCGGCCGCCGCGGTGAAGACGCTGAACATGAATACGCAGATCGAGATCGCCCAGCGGCGGCCGATCCTGTCGGCCAGCGCGCCGAGAACGATCGCACCGAACATCATGCCGAATAGCGCCGAACTGGCCATGAACCCCGCGGTCGCGGCTTCGATATTCATCGCCTTCATGATCGACGGAAGCGCGATGCCAGCGACCGCCAGGTCGTAGCCGTCGAGCACCAGGACCACGAAACACCAGAGCAGCACGGGCCAGTGAAAGCTGTTGAACTTGGCCTCGTCAGCCAGCTTGTGAACATCTATGGGGCGGGTTGGGTTCATTGACTTGTCTCCTTTTTTTAGTACGAGGTTCAGGATGCAGCGCAGGCTGCCCCACCCTCAAACGCGAGGGGCTTCGGGCAGTCGTTCACCGCCACGCACGACGTATTTGGCGGGATAAAGTGCGACGAGAACCTCGACTTCGTCCTCTGAAGCTCCGGTGCACGTGCTCCAGATCGAGCTCACCCTTTTGGCCAGCGACAGCACGG
>NZ_LMEK01000023.1:0-1078 GCF_001426595.1 Variovorax sp. Root434 | reverse complement strand
TTTCTTTCCATCGAGCAGCAAGGAACCCCTCATGCAAAACTTCGACAACCTGATCGGCGGCGAATGGCGTGCCGGCGCAAGCTACAGCCCCAACCTCAACCCCAGCAACCTGTCCGACGTGCTCGGCCAGTACACGCAGGGCGACGCATCGCACGTCGAGGCTGCCGTTGCTGCCGCCACCGCCGCCTTCCCGGCCTGGGCCACGGGCAGCATCCAGGCGCGCTCCGACGCGCTCGACAAGATCGGCGCCGAAATCCTCGCGCGCAAGGAAGAACTCGGCACGCTGCTGGCCCGTGAAGAAGGCAAGACCCGCGCCGAAGGCATCGGCGAAGCCACGCGCGCCGGCCAGATCTTCAAGTTCTTCGCCGGCGAATGCCTGCGCCTGTCGGGCGAGGTGCTGCCATCGGTGCGGCCCNGGCACCGAAATCCTCGCGCGCAAGGAAGAACTCGGCACGCTGCTGGCCCGTGAAGAAGGCAAGACCCGCGCCGAAGGCATCGGCGAAGCCACGCGCGCCGGCCAGATCTTCAAGTTCTTCGCCGGCGAATGCCTGCGCCTGTCGGGCGAGGTGCTGCCTTCGGTGCGGCCCAACATCGGCGTGGAAATCACGCGCGAGCCGGTCGGYGTGGTCGGCCTCATCACGCCGTGGAACTTCCCCATCGCCATCCCGGCCTGGAAGATCGCGCCCGCGCTCGCTTTCGGCAACTGCGTGGTCCTGAAGCCTGCCGACCTCGTGCCTGGCTGCGCCTGGGCGCTGGCCGAAATCATCAGCCGCTCGRGCATCCCGGCCGGCGTGTTCAACCTCGTGATGGGCCGCGGCAGCGTGATCGGCAACGCGCTGGTCAACCACCCCGGCATCCATGCCATCAGCTTCACCGGCTCGGTCGGCGTGGGCCGCAACATCGCCGTGCAGTGCGTCACGAACCACAAGAAGGTGCAGCTCGAGATGGGCGGCAAGAACCCGCAGGTGATCCTGGACGACGCCGACCTCGCGCAGGCCGTGGAGCTCAGCGTGCAGAGCGCCTTCTACTCGACCGGCCAGCGCTGCACCGCGTCGAGCCGCCTCATCGTGACCGAAGG
>NZ_LMEK01000022.1:1332-456332 GCF_001426595.1 Variovorax sp. Root434 | reverse complement strand
CGTGATAGCCTGCGATAAGCTTCGGGGAGCTGGCAAATTAGCTTTGATCCGGAGATTTCCGAATGGGGAAACCCACCTGCAAAGGTATCGCATGATGAATACATAGTCATGCGAGGCGAACCGGGTGAACTGAAACATCTCAGTAGCTCGAGGAAAAGACATCAACCGAGATTCCGAAAGTAGTGGCGAGCGAAATCGGAGAAGCCTGTTAGTGATAGCACAAGACATAACGGAACAGCTTGGAAAGGCTGGCCATAGCGGGTGATAGCCCCGTACGTGAAATGACCTGTGTGGTACTGAGCTAACGACAAGTAGGGCGGGACACGAGAAATCCTGTCTGAATATGGGGGGACCATCCTCCAAGGCTAAATACTCATCATTGACCGATAGTGAACTAGTACCGTGAGGGAAAGGCGAAAAGAACCCCGGGAGGGGAGTGAAATAGATCCTGAAACCGCGTGCTTACAAAAAGTAGGAGCCTCGTAAGGGGTGACTGCGTACCTTTTGTATAATGGGTCAGCGACTTACATTCAGTGGCAAGGTTAACCGAATAGGGAAGCCGTAGAGAAATCGAGTCCGAATAGGGCGATCAGTCGCTGGGTGTAGACCCGAAACCAAGTGATCTATCCATGGCCAGGATGAAGGTGCCGTAACAGGTACTGGAGGTCCGAACCGACTAGTGTTGCAAAACTAGCGGATGAGCTGTGGATAGGGGTGAAAGGCTAAACAAACTTGGAAATAGCTGGTTCTCTCCGAAAACTATTTAGGTAGTGCCTCAAGTATTACCATCGGGGGTAGAGCACTGTTTTGGCTAGGGGGTCATGGCGACTTACCAAACCAAGGCAAACTCCGAATACCGATGAGTACAGCTTGGGAGACAGAGCACCGGGTGCTAACGTCCGGACTCAAGAGGGAAACAACCCAGACCGCCAGCTAAGGTCCCTAAAATTGGCTAAGTGGGAAACGAAGTGGGAAGGCTAAAACAGTCAGGATGTTGGCTTAGAAGCAGCCATCATTTAAAGAAAGCGTAATAGCTCACTGATCGAGTCGTCCTGCGCGGAAGATGTAACGGGGCTAAGCCAGTTACCGAAGCTGCGGATTTGCAATTTATTGCAAGTGGTAGGAGAGCGTTCTGTAAGCCTGTGAAGGTGCGTTGTAAAGCGTGCTGGAGGTATCAGAAGTGCGAATGCTGACATGAGTAGCGTTAAAGGGGGTGAAAAGCCCCCTCGCCGTAAGCGCAAGGTTTTCTACGCAACGTTCATCGGCGTAGAGTGAGTCGGCCCCTAAGGCGAGGCAGAGATGCGTAGCTGATGGGAAACAGGTCAATATTCCTGTACCGATTGTTAGTGCGATGTGGGGACGGATCTTAATAGGTCATCCAGTTATTGGATTATTCTGGTTTAGTTGGATGTAGGCGTGCATTAGGCAAATCCGGTGCACATATACCGAGGCCAACGATCGAGCGGACTTGTCCGTGAAGTGACTGAACGAGGTTCCAGGAAAAGCCACTAAGCTTCAGCTAACAACGACCGTACCGCAAACCGACACTGGTGCGCGAGATGAGTATTCTAAGGCGCTTGAGAGAACTCAGGAGAAGGAACTCGGCAAATTGACACCGTAACTTCGGAAGAAGGTGTGCCCTATTAGTGTGTAGTGAACAACGAAGCATGAATGGGTTGCAAAAAATCGGTGGCTGCGACTGTTTATTAAAAACACAGCACTCTGCAAACACGAAAGTGGACGTATAGGGTGTGACGCCTGCCCGGTGCTGGAAGATTAAATGATGGGGTGCAAGCTCTTGATTGAAGTCCCAGTAAACGGCGGCCGTAACTATAACGGTCCTAAGGTAGCGAAATTCCTTGTCGGGTAAGTTCCGACCTGCACGAATGGCGTAACGATGGCCACACTGTCTCCTCCTGAGACTCAGCGAAGTTGAAATGTTTGTGATGATGCAATCTCCCCGCGGAAAGACGGAAAGACCCCATGAACCTTTACTGTAGCTTTGTATTGGACTTTGAACAGATCTGTGTAGGATAGGTGGGAGGCTTTGAAGCAGGGTCGCTAGATCTTGTGGAGCCAACGTTGAAATACCACCCTGGTGTGTTTGAGGTTCTAACCTAGGTCCATTATCTGGATCGGGGACAGTGCATGGTAGGCAGTTTGACTGGGGCGGTCTCCTCCCAAAGCGTAACGGAGGAGTTCGAAGGTACGCTAGTTACGGTCGGACATCGTGACGATAGTGCAATGGCATAAGCGTGCTTAACTGCGAGACTGACAAGTCGAGCAGATGCGAAAGCAGGACATAGTGATCCGGTGGTTCTGTATGGAAGGGCCATCGCTCAACGGATAAAAGGTACTCTGGGGATAACAGGCTGATACCGCCCAAGAGTTCATATCGACGGCGGTGTTTGGCACCTCGATGTCGGCTCATCTCATCCTGGGGCTGTAGCCGGTCCCAAGGGTATGGCTGTTCGCCATTTAAAGAGGTACGTGAGCTGGGTTTAAAACGTCGTGAGACAGTTTGGTCCCTATCTTCCGTGGGCGCTGCAGATTTGAGGAAGCCTGCTCCTAGTACGAGAGGACCGGAGTGGACACACCTCTGGTGTATCGGTTGTCACGCCAGTGGCATTGCCGAGTAGCTAAGTGTGGAAGAGATAACCGCTGAAAGCATCTAAGCGGGAAACTCGTTTCAAGATGAGATCTGCCGGGGCCTTGAGCCCCCTGAAGAGTCGTTCAAGACCAGGACGTTGATAGGTCAGGTGTGGAAGCGCAGTAATGCGTTAAGCTAACTGATACTAATTGCTCGTGCGGCTTGACCCTATAACTTTGATCGATCCGATCAAGGTGTTATGCCAAGTTGACGCATTCAAAATAATTCGCCAAAAGCTGATTCCAAACTCTATGAATTCGTTCTCTTGATCATCTGATCAACAGAACAACCCTTTATGCCTGATGACCATAGCGAGTTGGTCCCACTCCTTCCCATCCCGAACAGGACAGTGAAACGACTCAGCGCCGATGATAGTGCGGGTTCCCGTGTGAAAGTAGGTCATCGTCAGGCTCTTACAGCCCNCACTCCTTCCCATCCCGAACAGGACAGTGAAACGACTCAGCGCCGATGATAGTGCGGGTTCCCGTGTGAAAGTAGGTCATCGTCAGGCTCTTACAGCCCMGAAAACCCCAGTCAGCAATGACTGGGGTTTTTTGCTTTACGGGCTGAAAGACGAATAAAGAGTGTCCTAGATATTGCGGACACCAGATGTACTCGTCTCTGCCGCGCCAGCCGCAACCAGTTCCGCCAAGATGTTCTTCGTCAATTGATCCAACTCAATTGCGTTGAAAAAGCGTGATCGAATCACGTCGATGTATGCGGTGCCCCCCAGCCATGCATGCCAATCCGCAAAAGAGATCGACTGCACCTCCAGCAGCTTGAATTTCATCAGCACCTTGATGGCATGACGTGCATGCTTCACCGGGTCGCGTTGCAAACCATCGAGCCGGCGACGCGCTACAGACAGAGCTTTGCCCACATCGTCGAATACAGCGCCATGCCCTGGGATCACTTGCCGGGGAGCAAGCGTTTCGATCAAATCCAGCGTAGCGCCTACATCTTCGAACGACGGCTCACCGGCCAGTTCGGGAAAAGCGATGCCAAAACCGTTCTCCCACAGGGCATCGGCCGAAATCAGCGTCCGCGACTCGGCGTCGAACAGAATGATCGAGTGGGGATCGTGGCCCGGTGCCGCATGCACCTGCCATGGCCGATCACCGAGCGTGCATTCCGTCCCGGGCCGCAGCAGCCCCGTAAAGCGGAACCTGCGGCACGTCTGCCCCGTCGCCAGGAAACTCAGGCCGCTCTGATCCCAGCGTTCCACCAAGCCAGCTTCGCCAGGCGGGATTTCCGTACGAGCCAACGGATAGCGTTCTTGCAGTGCGGCATTCCCACCGCAATGGTCGCTGTGGAGATGCGTATTCAGGATGAGATCGAGCGGCCGCTCCCCCAGCACCGACTCGACCAGCGCCAGCGTCTGGTCGGCATGCGTTGCATACCCCGTGTCGACCACGGCGGTTTCTTCGCTGCCGACGAACAGGACATTGTTCGAAGACAACCAACCCCGCTCGAACACCACGACATTCGCTGGCAGCCCGGCACTCGCCGACGAATGGCTCATTCAGGCGCCCGCGCTGGTGCGCAGCTCGCGGCGCAAGATCTTTCCCACATTGGTCTTCGGCAGCGATTCCCTGAATTCGATGTGCTTCGGCCGCTTGTAGCCCGTGAGCTGCGAGTGGCAGTACTGCAGCACTGCGTCTTCGGTCAGCGCCGGATCCCTGCGGACGACGAAAACCTTGATGGCCTCGCCCTGCTTCTCGTCCGGCACGCCCACCGCCGCGCATTCAACGACCCCTGGGCAAAGGGAAATCACGTTCTCGAGTTCGTTCGGGAACACGTTGAAGCCGCTCACCAGAATCATGTCCTTCTTGCGGTCGACTATGCGGCTGTAGCCGTCTTCCTGCATCACGGCAATATCGCCGGTGCGCATGAAGCCGTCGGCAGTGAAGGCCGCCGCCGTCTCAGCGGGCTGGTTGTAGTAGCCAGCCATCACGTTCGGTCCCTTGATGCAAAGCTCACCCGGTTGGCCTGCCGGCAGCGAATTGCCGTCATCGTCCTTGATCGCGATCTCTATGCTGGGCAAAGGCAAGCCGATCGTCCCGGTGAACTCGGTATTCGACACCGGGTTGTTGGTGCCGATGGCGCAGGTTTCACTCATGCCCCAGCCTTCGATCATCGGGCAGCCCGTGGCCTCCAACCACTTGCGCGCGGTACCTTCCGATGCCGCCATGCCTCCCGCCTGCGACACGAACAGCGTAGAGAAATCGATCGACTTGAACTCCGGGTGCATCAGCAATGCATTGAACAGCGTGTTCACCGCCGGCAGCATGTGGAACGGCCGCTTCTTCAGTACAGCGATGAATTTGTTGAAGTCGCGCGGGTTCGGGATCAGCGTCATGTGCGAACCCTGGCGGATCACCAGCAAGCACAGCGTCAGCGCAAAGATGTGATACAGCGGCAGCGCCGCGATGCTGTTGACCTTCGCCAGATCGCCCGCGCGCGACAGCGCAGGTGTGAACCAGGCCTCCGCTTGCAGGGTGGCCGCAACGATGTTGCGATGGGTCAGCACCGCGCCCTTCGACAGGCCGGTCGTCCCGCCCGTGTACTGCAGGAACGCGATCGAATCGAGCGTGCTCCGGTCGGGCCCGAGCGTGCGGCCTCGGCCATCCGAGATCGCCTGAGCGAACGGCGTGACCGTGCGTCCATCGCTCAGCGGCAGCTTGTACGCTGGCACGATCTTCGCCAGATGACGCACAGCCATCGTGATCCATGCGCCATACAGCCCGCCCAGCAGATCGCCCATCGCCGTCACGACCACATGCTTCACGGGCGTGCGCTCGATCACCTTTTCAAGCGTTGCCGCGAAGTTCTCGAGGATGACGATCGCTGTCGCGCCGGAGTCCTTCAGCTGGTGTTCCAACTCCCGCGCGGTGTACAGCGGATTGACGTTGACGCACGTATAGCCCGCGCGCAGCACGCCGCACATCGTGACCGCGAACTGCGGAATATTGGGCAGCATGATGGCCACGCGCGCACCCGGCTCCAGCCCGAGCGATTGCAGCCAGGCGCCCAGCGCCTTCGACAGCGTGTCGAGTTCGCCATAGGACATCCAGCGCTCCATGCAGACCGAGAACGGCCTGTCGGCATAGCGGCCAAAGGCCTCGTCGAACATGTGAGGCAGGGAACGGTACTGCTCCGGATGAATCTCGTGCGGTACGCCGGCCGGATAGTTCTGTCGCGCGGATGTCTGCATGCAAGCTCCTTTGGCGCGGATTGTGGGAGGCAGTGCGCCTCCGCCGCCAGCGGGCTTGTCCTAGGGAGCGGGCGTGTGCTGTCGCGCGCGCGATAGCTGCGCGGCGCAGCCCTCAGAAATTCAGGCCTTGCCCGATTCGCCCGGCAGCAGCACCCCGGCCTCGATGTCGGTCGCAACCTCCAGCGATTCGTACAGCGCCGTGAAGTCGGGCGCCGTAAGGTCGAACAGATGCGCAAAGCTGTCGATCACGAAGTAGTTGGCCTGGTAGGTGTCGATCTTGTAGCGCGTGCGCATGGTGCGCAGCAGGTCCAGCGGCAGCCGGTGTGGCTCGTCGCTGAGCACCGCGTGCTTCAGTTCGCCCACCGAGCTCAGAATGCCGGCGCCGTAAGCGCGCAGGCCGTCCGGCTGGCGGATCAGCCCGAACTCCACCGTGTACCAATAAAGCCGTGCGAGCTTCTCGCCGGCGCCCAGTTCGTGCGCCTTGATGCCACCCGCGCCGTAGCGCTGCACGTAGTCGGCGAAGGTCGGGTCGAACAGCATCGGCACGTGGCCGAACAGATCGTGGAACACGTCGGGTTCCACGATGTAGTCGAACTCCTCGGGCTTGCGGATCCAGTCGGTCACCGGGAACTTGCGGTTCGCCAGCAGCGTGAAGAACGGCAGCTCCGGAATCAGCCCCGGCACCGCGACGATCTCCCAGCCGGTCGCGCGATGCAGCCGCTCGTTGAGCTCTTCGAAGCGCGGGATGCGGTCCTTCACGCCGAGCGACGGCAGCGATTTGATGAAGGCATCGCAGGCCAGCCCCGGCAACTGCGCGGCCTGGCGCTCGTAGAGCCGGCGATAGGTGTCGTGGTCGGCCGGCGTGTAGCTGGCCCAGTCCTGCGGGCAGGTGTAGTCGGCCATCACCTTGCCGCCGCGCGAGTAGTCGCCCCGGGGCGGGCGGTCGGAAGCGCCGTAGACGGCGGGGGTGGCAACGGCGGCGGCAGGAGTGTCCATGAGAAACGATTCTTGAGAGTTACTTGAGCCAGCGGTCCATCGTGCGCTGGAAGTCGCCGCCGGCCTGCTGCAGATGCAGCCACTGGTCGACGTACGACTTGAAGGCAACGTCGTCGCGCGGGAGCATCCAGGCCATTTCGCCGTACTGCAGCGGTTTGTCGGGATTGACCGCGCACAGGCCCGGCTTGAGCTTCTGCTGCGTGATGGCCTCGGCCGCTTCGGTCACGAACACGTCCGCGCGGTTGGCGAGGATCTCGTCGAAGATCGTCACGTTCTCGCCGTGCAGCGTGAGCTTGGCCTGCTTGAAATTAGCCCGGGCGAAGCGCTCGTTGCTGCCGCCCGGGTTGAAGATGACGCGCACCGACGGCTTGTCGATGGCGGCCACGCTCTGGTACTTGGCCACGTCGGCGCAACGCGCGATGGGCGTCTTGCCGTTGACCATGTAGGGCGCGCTGAAGAAGGCCCGCTTCTGCCGGTCGGTGGTGACCGACACGCCGCCCACGGCGATGTCGCACTTGCCGGCGTTCAGGTCGGGCAGCAGGTTGGCCCAGGTGGTCTTGACCCATTCGGGTTTCGCGCCGAGGCTGGCGCTGAAGCCCGTCATCAGGTCGACGTCGATGCCCTCGAAGGCGCCGTCAGCCTTCTGGAAGCTGAAGGGCTTGTAGTCGCCCGGCGTGCAGATGCGCAGCACCGCCGCCTTCTGCACGGCATCGAGGTGCGAGCCGGCCACCGGAGTGGCCGGCGGTGGCATAGCGCAACCCGAAAGAACGGCGGCAGCCGCCGCAATGAAGGTCAGACCAATCGAAGACGTGCTGCTGCGCATGCGGGGCTCCTGGGCAATAAGAAAAAGGAGCCCTTATTTTGCGGCGCTCAGCACGCCGCGGCGCATCTGGTCGAGCTCGATGCTCTCGAACAGCGCCTTGAAGTTCCCGTTGCCGAAACCGTCGTCGCCCTTGCGCTGGATGAACTCGAAGAAGATCGGGCCCAACTGGTTCTCGCTGAAGATCTGCAGCAGCAGCGCGTCCTTCTTGCCATCGATCAGGATCTTGCGCTTCTTCAGTTCGGCCACGCTTTCGCCGTGCCCGGGAATGCGCTTGTCGATCAGCTCGTAATACGTGTCGATGGTGTCCAGCAGCGTCACGCCGTTGGCGCGCAGCGCGTCGACGCTCTCGTACAGGTTGTCCGAGCCCATGGCGATGTGCTGGATGCCCTCGCCCTTGTACATGTCCAGGTACTCCTGGATCTGGCCGGCCTGTTCCTTGCCTTCTTCGTTGATCGGGATGCGGATCTTGCCGCAGGGGCTGGTCATGGCCTTGCTCTTCACGCCCGTCACCTGGCCTTCGATGTCAAAGTACTTCACCTCGCGGAAGTTGAAGAGCTTTTCGTAGAAGTTGGCCCACACGTCCATGCGGCCGCGGTACACGTTGTGCGTCAGGTGGTCGATGTAGGTCAGGCCGTTGCCCTTGCGCGCCAGCGCTTCCTGCGACGACACGCCCGGCAGCGCCTCGAAGTCGACGTCGTAGAAGCCGATGTTGCCGATGTCGCCGGGCTTCGCCCCATTCTTGCCGGGCCAGCGGTCCACCAGGTAGATCAGGCTGTCGCCGATGCCCTTGATGGCGGGGATGTTCAGTTCTCCGGGGCCGGCCTTGTCGGCGAAGCCCCATGCGCCGAGTGATGTGGCGCGTTCGTAGGCTTGCTTGGCGTCCTGTACGCGGAAGGCGATGGCGCAGACGCTTGGGCCATGTTCGCGCGCGAACTTCTGCGCGAAGGAATCGGGCTCCGCGTTCAGAATGAAGTTGATGGTGCCCTGGCGGTACAGCAGCACGTTCTTGTGGCGATGCTTCGCCACCGCCTTGAAGCCCATGCGCTCGAACACCTTGCCCATGGCGGCCGGATCGGGTGCCGCGTACTCGATGAATTCGAAGCCGTCGGTGCCCATGGGGTTCTCCCAGGGCGTGAAGGCGGGTGCGTCGGCATGGCTCATGTGCGGTCTCCGGTAGGTGGGGCGGGATGAATAAGGCGCGAAATCGGCCGGTCATGCAATGTAGGGCGGATACCTCTCAGGTTTTCTGCGTTTCCGGGCGTTCGGAATGGCCATTGCGCAGTAAAACTGCAAGAATGGCGATATGGAAGCACTGGACAAGATCGATAGGCTAATTTTGCGCACGCTGCAAGCAGATGGGCGTGCCACCTACGACCAGATCGCGGAGCAGGTCAGCCTGTCGCCCAGCGCCGTGCTGCGGCGGGTCAAGCGGCTCGAAGAGCACAAGGTGATCGACCGCTACGTCGCGCTGGTCCAGCCCGAAGCCATCGGCCTGGGGCTGACCGCCTATCTCAATGTGCGGCTCGAAAAGCACACCGAGAGCCACAAGCGCAACCCGATGGACCTGTTTCGCGCCAGCGTGCAGACCTGGCCCGAGGTGGTCGAATGCGCGGCCCTCACCGGCGACATGGACTACCTGTTGCGGGTGGTCGTGGCCGACATGGCCCACTACAGCCGCTTCATCATGGACACCCTGTTGAAGCATCCGAGCGTGGAAGACTGCAAGACCAGCTTCGTGCTCGACCGTGTCAAGGCCACAACAGCTGTGCCGGTTTAGCCACATTGCGGTTGCGCCAGCGCCACGCAGCTTGGTACTAGGACACAAATGTGTCCCGTGATTGACCCTGTGGACTTGTTGTTTAAGGGGAAACCCTTACATTCGAGCCATGCTTACCGCCAAGACCCTTCTCAAAGCGTCTCTCGGCCTCGGCTCTTTCCTGAAGGCGCCGATGGTTGAGGCGCAACCACGCGCAGTCAGCGCGCCTCAGCCCGTCATGGTGCCGATCCGCTCGATCGGCCCGCGCGAACGCGAGCGCATCGCCCGCCACCTGCTCGAACTCTCCCCGCACGACCGCTATTTGCGCTTCGGCTATGCAGCGGGCGACGAGCAGGTCCAGAGCTACGTCGATGGGCTCGACTTCGAGCGCGACGAACTCTTCGGCATCTACAACCGCCGCCTCGACCTGATCGCGATGGCGCACCTGGCCTTCGCGCCCGGCGACCAGCACAGCGACTGCGCCGAATTCGGCGTGTCGGTGTCGGCGCATGCCCGCGGCCGGGGCTACGGCGCCCGCCTGTTCGAGCGCGCCGTGGTCGTGGCCCGCAATGAAGGCGTCGGCATGCTCTTCATCCATGCGCTCAGCGAGAACGCCGCCATGCTGAAGATCGCCCGCAACGCCGGCGCGACTGTGGTGCGCAGCGGCTCGGAAGCCGAGGCCCACCTCGAACTGCCGAGTGCCACCTTCGACAGCCGCATGAGCGAGATCGCCCTGGAGCACTACGCCGCGGTCGACTTCGCGCTCAAGAGCCGTGCCAAGCAGTTCTGGGCCTTCCTGGCGAGCGTGCAGGAAGTGCGCAGCGGCATGCGCGACGCCCGCAAGAAATCCGCCCTCTGAGGCTTGGCGGCGGCCCCAACGGACGGCGGGGGCCATGCGGTAGAGCGTGTCACACGCAATCCGGTATCCTTGTCCCTTCCTCAACTAAGCCCTCCCGCAGTGGCCGACCCTCACCCTGAACGCGCTCCCGTCGAACGGGAAGACAAGCGCGGCTTTCTCCAGAAGCTCGCCGAATTCATCCACCCCGGTCCCGACTCGCGCGACGAGCTGATCGAAACCCTGGCCGATGCCGAGGACAACGAGGTGATCGGCGCCGAATCGCGCGTGATGCTCGAAGGCGTGCTGCGCATGGCCGACATGACCGCGGGCGACGTGATGGTTGCCGCGCCGCGCATGGACCTGGTGAACATCGACGCGCCGTTCGACGCGCTGCTGCACCTCATCATCGACACCGCGCACTCGCGCTTCCCGGTGTACGAGGGCGAAAAAGAAAACATCATCGGCATCCTGCTCGCGAAGGATCTGCTCAAGCTGCAGCGCGCGCCGGGCCTGAACATCCGCGCATTGCTGCGCCCGGCCACCTTCGTGCCCGAGAGCAAGGGCCTGAACGACCTGCTGCGCGAGTTCCGCGGCAACCGCAACCACCTGGCCATCGTCATCGACGAGTTCGGCCGCGTGGCCGGCCTCATCACCATCGAGGACGTGCTCGAGCAGATCGTCGGTGAGATCGAGGACGAGTTCGACATCGCCGAGGACGAGGGCGACATCTTCGGCCTGGCCGACCACACCTACCGCGTCTCGGGCGACACGCCGATCGAGCGCGTGGCCGAGGCCTTCGGCATCGTGTTCGACGAAGAACAGCTCAGCGAAGACTTCGACACCATCGGCGGCCTGATCGCGCACGAGATGGGCCACGTGCCCAAGCGCGGCGAGCACCACGCCATCGGCGGCTTCGACTTCGTGGTGCTGCACACCAAGGGCGGCGCGGTGCGCTGGTTCAAGGTGTCCCCGGCCCGCGGCGGCGACGCGGCCGACTGATGCGCGGCGCGCCGGCTTCTCCTTCCGCCAACCTGTTCCGCCTGCTCGGCTTCGGTGCCGCCGGGCTCGCGCAGGCGCTTTCGATGGCATCGCCCGTGGGCGGCAAGCCGCTGTGGTGGCTGCAGCTGCTGTCGCTCGGCGCGTTCGTGTGGCTGCTCGACGGCCTGCGCGCGCAGGGCGCGGGCTGGCGTCGCGCGGGCCTGCATGGCTGGCTGTTCTCGACCGCCTGGCTCACCGGCAGCTTCTGGTGGCTCTTCATCTCGATGCATACCTACGGCGGGCTGCCGGCGCCGCTGGCGGCCATCGCCGTGCTGGCACTGGCCGCGGCGCTCGGGCTGTACTACGCGGTTGCGGCTGCGTGGTTCGTGGTTCGCGGACCGCAGGGGCGGGTGACAGGCGCGCTCGTCTTTGCGGCGTTGTGGACGCTGGCCGAGCTCGTGCGCGGCAGCTGGTTCACGGGTTTCCCGTGGGGCGCCGGCGGCTACGCGCATGTCGAAGGTCCGCTGGCCGCGCTGGCGCCGTGGGTCGGCGTCTACGGCATCGGCGCCGCATCGGCGCTGGTCGTCGCGCTGGTCGCGCTGCACCGGCCGCCGCGCGCCGCCGAGCTCGTGCAGGGCCTGGTGCTGATCGCGCTCGTGTTCGCAGCGCCGCAACTGGTTGCGCCGCTGCGCAGTGACGTACAAGGCGCCAAGGGCTCGGCCGGCAACCTTCAATTGGCACTCCTGCAAGGCAACATCCCGCAGGACGAGAAATTCATTCCTGGCGGCGGCATCGAAACCGCGCTGCGCTGGTACGGCGAGCAATTGCGCGACGCCAAGGCATCGCTCGTCGTGACGCCCGAGACCGCCTTGCCGCTCCTGCCGCAGCAGCTGCCGGCCGGCTACCTCGAAGCGATCGAGGCGCGCTACAGCCAGGGTACGCAGGCCGCCATCGTCGGCCTGCCGATGGGAGGGCAGGGCACGTACAGCAACGCAGTGCTCGGCTTCCAGTCCGGCGCCGCGCGGCCCTACGTCTACAGCAAGCACCACCTGGTGCCCTTCGGCGAGTTCATTCCCCCGGGCTTCCGCTGGTTCATCCAGATGATGAACATCCCGCTCGGCGACTTCGCACGCGGCGGGCTCGCGCAGGCGCCGTTCGTCTGGCAGGGCCAGCGCATCGCGCCGAACATCTGCTACGAGGACTTGTTCGGCGACGAGATCGGCGCGAACTTCACGGACGAGGCCACGGCCCCCACCATCCTGCTCAACGTGAGCAACATCGCGTGGTTCGGCGACACGGTGGCCATCGACGAGCACCTGTCGATCTCGCGCATGCGCGCGCTCGAATTCGCGCGGCCCATGGTGCGCGCCACCAACACGGGCGCCACCGTCGTGATCGACGCCGAAGGCCGCGTGGCGCACGAACTGCCGCGCCTCACGCGCGGCGTGCTGGAAGCCAGCGTCGAAGGCCGGCGCGGGCTCACGCCCTATGCGCGCTGGGTGGCACCGTTCGGCCTCTGGCCGCTCTGGTTGCTGGCCATGGCCATCGTGGCGGTGGCCTGGGTGCAAGGCCGCCGCCAGCGCTGAAGCTCGTCAGGCGGCCGGCGCAGCCTTCACAGGCCAGTCGCGCAGCTTGCCCGGGTTCAGCAGCCCCAGCGGGTCGAAGCGCTTCTTCACCTCGATGACCTCCGGCGGCAGCGGCCCGCCGGCCTTGCCGTCTTCCACGATGTTCACGTGCGGGTTGTTGATATGCACGCTGTGCTCGCGGTGGATGCGCATGATCTCCTGCAGCCGCTCCTCGGTGCTGAAGCGCACCAGCTGCAGGCCGCTGCAGGTCATGAGACCGGCCACGTTGCGCAGGAACTCGACGTGCATCATCACCTCGCCCTGCTCACCGCCCAGCAGCTTCTCCATCTCGATGACCTGCTCGACATGCCTGCCGGGGATGAAGCCGCTCTGCAGGTAGGTCAGGCTCGGGTCGATCTTCAGTGCATGCAGCGTCGTGTGGTTCCAGGTGAATTCCATCAGCGTGCGGTTGCTCTTCTGCACCTCGGCCGCCGTCTTGCGGTAGCTCACCGTGCCGCCGTGCGCCTCCGCCAGCTGAAGCATCGCGGGCTCGCACGATTCGGCCACAAGCGACAGCACCGTGTGGCAGCCCTTGGGCAGATGCGCGGCCAGCTGTGCGAGATGGTCGGAGATGGGCGCCGCGAAGAAGGTCACGCCGCGCTTCACGATGCCCGGCGCGTGCGCCAGCTTGTCGGCGAAGTTCAGCGCGCTTTCGAAGTCGTCGAAGGTCACCAGCGTTTCCAGCCATGGATGCGCCGGTGCCAGTGCGATCTCCAGCTCCAGCACCAGGCCGTTGGTGCCCCACAGGTGGTGCATGCGCATCGCCTCGGCGCCGCGCAGCTCCACGACCTGCGGCTCGGCCTCGATGGTCATCGCGCGGATGCCGATCACGTTGCCCGGCGCGCCCAGCGGCCCATAGTTGATGGAGCCCACGCCGCCGAAGCCGCCGCCGAAGAGGCCGCCAAGCGTGGCGCTGCGGTAGGTCGATGGCACGCAGCGCAGTTCCTGCCCCGTGGTTTTGGTCTGCTTCTCCAGCTCGCCCAGGCGGATGCCGGCCTGCGCACGCGCCACGCCGGGGCGCACCCACAGGCAGGTGTTGTAGCCCGTCATGTCGAGCACCACCCCGCCGGCCAGCGGCGTGGTCTGGCCGTAGTTGCCGGTGCCGCTGCCACGGATGGTGATGGGCACGCAGCGGCGCGCGCAGGCGCCGACCACCGCGCGGATCTCTTCTTCGGTGCGCGGGCGCACGACCACGTCGGCGCGCTTGTCCTTGAGCTGACGCACCAGGACGGGGCTGAACCACGAGAAGTCGGACGAGAGCCGCGTAACGCGGCTCTCGTCCGTGATCCAGTCGAGATGGGGCAGTTCGAGCAGCAGTTGCTCGATGGCGGAAGCAGGGGCATTCATGGTCAAGGTTCAATCCTGGGAAAGTTCGCTCGCATGCCACGAACCCAGCGCCACCTTGGTGAGCCAGGCCATCAGCACGAAGAGCGCGACACCGGTGAGGGAAATGAGCAGCAGCGCGGCGAACATGCGCGGGATGTTCAGCTGGAAGCCCGCCTGCAGGATCTGGTAGGCCAGCCCCGCGCCCGAGCCGCCCGTGCCCGCGACGAATTCCGCCACCACCGCGCCGATCAGCGCGAGGCCGCTGGAGATGCGCAGTCCGCCGAAGAAGTACGGCAGCGCGCTCGGAATGCGCAGCCGCACCAGCTGCTGCCAGCGCGTCGCGCGGTTGAGTTTGAAGTAGCTCTGCAGGTCGGGGTCGATGCTGCGCAGGCCGAGCGTGGTGTTGCTGATGATCGGGAACAGCGCCACCAGTGCCGCGCACACCGTCATCGCAGCCACCGGGTTCTTCACCCAGATGATGATCAGCGGCGCCACCGCCACGATGGGCGTCACCTGCAGCAGCACCGCGTACGGAAAGAGCGCGGTCTCGATGCGCTTGCTCTGCACGAACAGGAACGAGATCAGCACACCCGCCACCGTGGCCAGCAGGAACGACAGCACCGTGATCTTCAGTGTGACCAGCAGCGCATTGCCCAGCGGCGCCCAGTCGGTCACCAGCGTCTGCATCATCAGGTAGGGCGAGGGCACGAGGTAGGGCGGCAGCTCCATCGCCACCACCATCCATTGCCACAGCGCGACCAGCACCACGCCGATCAGCACCGGGTACAGAACGCGCTGCACGCGCGGCTGGCTCAGCAGAGGTTGGGCTTTCTTCTTCATCGCGCGGTCTCCTCGTCGGCACTGCTGGCGCGCAGCAGGCTGTCCTGCAGCTGCTTCGCATGGCGCGCGAATTCGGGCGTCACCATGAAATCGGCGCTGCGCGGATAAGGCTCGTCGATGCGGAACTCTTCCACCACCCGGCCCGGCCGCGCGGCCATCATCACCACGCGGCTCGACAGGAACACCGCCTCGTGGATCGAGTGCGTCACGAAGATCACCGTGAGCTTCTTCTTGCGCCACAGCTCCAGCAGATCGGCATCGAGCTTGTGGCGAGTGATCTCGTCGAGCGCGCCGAAGGGCTCGTCCATCAGCAGCAGGTCGGGTTGCGTGACGAGGCCGCGCGCGATCGACACGCGCATCTGCATACCGCCCGAGAGCGCGCGTGGCAGCGCATCGGCAAACTTTTCGAGCCCCACCAGCGCGAGCGATTCCGTCACCCGCGCATCGGCTTCCTTGCGCGGCACGCCGGCCAGGTCCAGCGGCAGGCGCACGTTGGTCTGCACGCTCGCCCACGGCATCAGCGTGGGCGACTGGAACACGAACGACAGCTTGTGCGGGCAGCTGTGGATCTGCGCCACCGGCTTGCGCCACACCAGCAGCCGGCCGTCGCTGGGTTCGAGCATGCCTGCCACCATCTTCAGCAGCGTGCTCTTGCCGCAGCCCGAGGGACCGAGCAGCGTGACGAATTCGCCTTCGGCGATGGACAGGTCCACCGGCAGCAGCGCCTGCGTGCCGTTGGGGTAGGTCTTCTCAGCCGAGAGCACTTCCACCGCGGGCACGGCAGGCTCCGTCGGCGGCGCGAGGGTGTTGGGTTCGATGCGATTCATGAAGCGGAAGACTCAGGGCAGAACCTTGGCGTCCTTGACGAATTCGGTCGTATAGGTCTTCGCCAGTTCCACCTTGGCCGGGTCGAGCAGCTTGGCCGTCACGAGGAAGTCGTAGCTCGCCTTGGAGCGCGCATCCGTCATCACGCCGATGCCCAGCTTGGCCGCATCCCCGCCGGTGACCATGCCCATCTCCTTGAGCTTGGCCACGCTGTACGCCAGCTGGTCGTCGGTCATGTTGGGGTTGTCCTTCTTGATCAGTGCGTTGGCGGGTGCCGGATCGGCCAGGTAGCTCTTCCAGCCTTCGGCCGAGGCCTTCACGAAGGCGGCGACCTGCTTGCTGCGTTCCTTCACCGTCTTCTCCATGCACGACACGGTGGTCGCGTAGGCAGGAAAGCCGTGGTCGCTGAACATCAGCACGGTGCTCTTCACGCCGGCCTTCTGGATGGCGTAGGGTTCGGAGGTCAGGTAGCCCTGCTGCGCCGAATTCTTGTCGGCCACGAAGGGCTGGATGTTGAAGGTGTAGGGCCGCGTCTGCTCATCGGTGAAGCCGAACTTCGCTTTCAGCCACGGCCAGTAGCCGCGCTGCGCCTGCGCGCCGATCAGCAGCGTCTTGCCCTTCAGGTCCTCGAACTTCTTGACGTCGTCGTGCGCGATCAGCACCTGCGGATCTTTCTGGAAGAAAGCCGCCACGTTGACCACCGGCACGCCGCCTTCACGCACCTGCATCATCTGGATGTCGCTCGAACCCATGATGCAGTCGGCCTGCCCGGCGGCCATCATCTGCGTGATGTTGACCTGCGGGCCGCCCATCTTGATGGTCACGTCGAGGCCGTACTTCTTGTAGATGCCGAGCGCCTGCGCCTGGTAGAAGCCGCCGTGCTCGGCCTGCGCGTACCAGTTGGTCATGTAGGTGAACTTGTCCTCGGCCTGCGCGGGCGCGGCGGCGAGGAAGGCGATGGCGGCGGCGCCGGCCAGGGACAGTGCGAAGGAGCGCATGGTGGGAACCTCTCGAAGGCTGGGGAGTTGAAGAAGAAGCGAGAAAAGCGAAGGGGCCGTTGCAAGAAGCAGGCTCAGGCGGGTTCGAAGCCCTGCTGGATGAAGCCCTGCTGGTGCCCACGCTCCCAGGTGGCTTCTTCGCGCACCAGCCAACGCAGCGCATGCAGTTCGGTCAGCGCCTGTGCCCAGCTGTCGGAGAGCGTGTCGAGGATCTCTTCGCCCTGTTCGCGCGTGGCGGTGGTGGGGTCGCCGATCACGCCGCTCGGGCCGAAGTCGCGCGAGGTCCACGCACAGGCCGGGCGGCCGTCGGCCGACAGCAGCTTGATCGGGAAGGGCGGCGGAAAGTTGGCAACCGCGTGCTCCATGTGCACCGTCTCGGGCGCGAGCGCGAGCATCAGCGCGGTCTCGGAATGGCCCGCGTGCATCGCGAGTTTCTTCTCCTGCTCGCTCACCTGCTTGCTGGCCGCGCTCGGCAGGCGCGACACGCCGTGCGGCACCACCACGAAGTCGCCATGGCGCAGACGCAGCTCGCGTGCCGCCATCTCCAGCACCTGCGGCTGGCCGCCGTGGCCGTTGGCGAACAACAGCTTGCGAAAGCCCGAGCGGTAGACCGACTCGCCGATCTCGATCACGGTCGAAAGCAGCGTGGTGCCGGTCAGCGTCATCGTGCCGGGGAAGTGCAGGTGCTCCTCCGACTTGCCGTAGGTGATGGTCGGCAGCGCGAAGGCGCGCACCTCGGCGGGGAGCTTTTCGAGCGCCTTGCCCATCACGCCCGAGCAGATCACGCTGTCGACCGAGCAGGGCAGGTGCGGCCCGTGCTGCTCGATGGCGCCGCACGGCAGCACGATGACGGTGTTCTCGCGGTCGGGCAGCGCGGCGATTTCGGTCCAGCTCAGGTAGGGCAGGAAGCGGTGGGGCGGGATGTATCCGTGGAGCATGGGAGTCCTTGTGTGCGTTACCGGGGAAGGAAGGGCGTCGCGTCGCCGCGCGTCACGCGGCCATCGCGCAGCACCACGCGGGTGGCGGTGCGCGACGGCCATCCATGGCGGTCGGCCTGCGTGAACAGCACCAGGTCGGCGGGGCAGCCGACCAGCGTGGGCGTGGCTGGTGTGGGCGCGCGCTGCAGCCAGTCGCTGCGGCACAGCGCCTGCGACCAGGTGTCGAAGGGCTCGTCGAGCTGCGCCACGAGTGCGGCCGTGCCCAGCGCCTCTACGGGGTCGAAGCTGCCGAGCCGGCAGAAGGGGTCTTGCACGTTGTCGCTGGCGAACAGCAGTGGAATGCCGCGCTCGCGCGCTTCCTTCACCAGCGTGATGCCGCGCTGGCGCGGCGTGCGGCCGGTAACGGCGTCCTGCAGCAGCAGGTTGGTCGCGGGCAGCGAGACGACCGTGATCGGCGCGCGCGCCACCGCATCGAGCGTGGTGAAGGCCTGCGCCTCGGGCTGTGCCGCGAGCGCGCAGATGTGGCCGCAGACCACGCGGCCTTCGTAGCCGATCTCGCGCAGGATGCGGGCCGTGGTCTGCAGGCCCACGGCCGAGGCGTTGAGTTCCTCGTCCACGTGCAGGTCGATGTCGAGCTCGCAGGCCTGCGCCGACACCAGCAGGTTGCGCAGCGCGTTCTCGCTCCAGTTGGTGGAGTGCACGAAGCCGCCGAGCAGCGCATGCGGCCCGGTGGCCTTGACCTGCTTCGCGAGCCGCATTGCCTGCGCCGCGTCTTCGAACAGCGGCAGCTTGATGAGGCTCACCTGTTCTAGCCGCAGCTTGCCGGCCCATTCCTGCGCCAACTCGGCCATCACCGGCCAGGCCATCGGCACGGTATCGGGCTCCCACCAGTCGACGTGCGTACGCAGGTGTGTGGTGCCGCATTCCCAAGCCCACTGCAGGCCGCGCGCGGCGCGTTCGCGCACATCGGCGGGCGTCCAGTGCACACGGTCGCTCAGCATTGCGTCGATGGCACCGAGCAGGCCGGGCTGCACCTGCTTCATGCGCGGCAGGGTGAAGGCCTTGTCGAGGTGCGTGTGGGCGTCGACAAAGCCGGGTAGCGCCAGCGTGCCGGCGAGATCCCAGCCCGTTGCCGGGGCGGCGATCCCCATCGCAGGGCGCACCGACTGCACGCGCCCAGCCTCGATCGCGATGCGCGCCAGCACGGGCACACCGTCGCCTTGTGGCCAGTTCACCGGCAGCAGCCAGCGCGGCAGGCGCACGTTGTCGAGTAGGGCGGGAGCGTTCATGCCACCTCGTGCGCGGCGGCGCGCAGATTCAGCACCTCTTGGTGCAGCGCAGCATGGAAGCTGGTTTCGACCGGGTGGCCGCAGGCGATGAGCACGTGCATGTTGTGTTTGACCGATTAATCAGAGCAAGTGGTCAGGTAATGCAAGCGACGTGCCAGTGCGGGCGCACCGGTTTGGTTCTACAGGTGGTCGAGTTGCGCGATGGCCTCAAAAACCGGGTTCGCCTCAGTTGTGTTTCGTAACAGAAGTCACAGAAATCGGCGAAAACGCAACGGATTGGCGGGCGGCCTCGACTCTTTACGTAACATCGGCGCACTCTTTTTATAAATTGTTAACTAAAATCCACATTTCCAAAAATGTGAACTTTGGACCTCAGTTTCGTTTTCTTTATCAACCATTCGATTCACCGAGAGCTCATCTTGAAAAAACTACTCCTGGTTGCAGCCATCGCAGGCGCCCTTCCTTTCGCTGCGCAAGCAGAGTCCAATTTCGTGAGCGCGGCCTCGGGCACGCTGACCGCCACGGCGCGTCTCAACTTCACGGTGACGATTCCGCGCGTGATGTATCTGCAGGTCGGTACCGGTACCAACTTCAGCACCGTGGGCACGGTCGACAACCTGGCCTTCACGGTGCCGGGCGCATCGGTCGGCGCGGGCGGCACCATCGCCGGCACGGGCGGTGATCTGGGCGCGGGCGCGGTTACGGTTCGCGTGCTTGGCAACGCCGGCGACCTGTCGCTCAAATCCGGCGTCACCGGCCAGTTGAGCAACGGCAGCAGCACCATCCCCTGGAGCGCCATCACCGTGACGGCAGCGCCGCTCACCGCCGGCATGACCACGGGCTTCACCAACGCAGCCATCACCCACCCGGCCTTCAGCACGACCTCGGGCGCGGGTCCAACCGCCACGACCTTCACTTCGGTGAACACGGTGGTGCGCCAGGAAAGCAAGTGGACCTTCGCGTACGACAATACCGGCGTCTACGCGCCCGGTACGTACGGTGCCACGGTGGCCAACAACGGCGTCGTGACCTACACGCTCACCTCGCCCTGATCCTGCGCCGTCGCCAAGGGAAGAAGGCGGCCTGGCGCCGCCTTTTTTCCAGCCTCGGGAGAACCCCTTGACATTGCGCCGTCCCACCTTCGAACAGCTCCGTCTCGCGGCATGCCTCGTGGCCGCCTTCGGCGCGCTGATGCCTGCGCACGCTTACACGGTGGGCATTGCCTCCGCATCGCGCTCGCTGTACCTGCAAGTCGGCGCGGGCAACATGGCTCAGGGCAACCCCAACTCCGCCGGCAACAACTCGACGCAGAACAACGTGACCGCGACCGTGCCTGTGGCGGCACTGTTCACCAGCGGCGCCGCGCAGACGATGAACACCGACAGCACCGTCATGACCAGCCCGATCGACGGCGCGGCCTACTGCACCCCGGCCGGCAAGGTCTATGTCGGCAGCTTTTTTCGCACCACCGGTTCTTCCAACAACAGCGCGACGCTGACCGTGAGCACGCCGGCGAACCTGTCCAGCGGCAGCGCCACCATTCCATTCAGCACCATCTCGTGGACCGGCACCGGCAGCGGCCAGTACGACTCGGAGATTCCGAGCGGTTCGTTCAGCAGCACCCTGCTCACGCTGGTCTCCGTGGCCAAGAACACCTGGTCGGAAAGCTGCCTGCTGTTCACTTACACCAATCCCGGCATGATGCCGTCCGGCACCTTCACCGGCACCGCAACCTACACGTTGACGGCCCCATGAAGAACGCACGCCGCGCGCTCGCCGCCGCCCTGCTGGCGCTGCTCGCCGCACAGGCCGGCGCTGCCACCTACCGCGTCGACGACACCGGCACGGTGGTCGGCCAGCCGGTCACGCCGATGCGCTGGCGCCAGCCCGTGCCCGGCCGCGTTGCGGACAACACCGTCGAGGGACAGGTCTCCGTCGCACTGCGCCTGAACCTGTCGCAGTGGGTGATGCGCCAAGCCCGCATCTACATGCTGCTGGCTCCCACCGAGAACGAACGGCTGGTCGCCACCTGGCGCACCCAGGGCCGGCTGCTGCCGGGCTCCATGCGCGGCGGCGACCGCGTGCTGGTCTTCGAGGGCATGGTGCGCGAACCCTTCCTGCAGGAAACCATCCTGCTGAATCTCACGGCCGACGGACGCGCGCTCGAGCGCGCCCAGTCGCTGCAATTCAACTTCGAGATCGAGATGACGCCATGAAGCGCGCGATCGGCTTTTCTTCCCGCCTCCTGCGCGTACTGGCGCTGGTCGCATTCCCCGCATCGGCCGCCTTCGTGGGCACCGGCGCGCAGGCCCAGTTCGCGCTGGCCGTCTCGCCCCCCCGCTTCGAACTGAGCGGCAAGCCCGGCGAGCGCGTGCGCGACGTGATCGAGCTCAGCCATTCGGACGCCCGACAGGGCGAGTACACCTTCAAGACCGCCGACTGGACGCTCAAGCCCGACGGCTCGGTCGACTTCAGCGACGAATTGGCGCCGGGCAGCTGCCGGCCCTGGGTGGCCATCGAGCGCCGCGAACTCAGCATCGCCGCGGGCAAGCCCTATCGCTACCGTTTCGAGGTCACGCCGCCGCCCGGTACGCCGCCGGTGGAGTGCCGCTTCGCCGTGCTGATCGAAGGCAAGGAACACACCAACGCGCCCGGCACGCCGGTGGCGATGGCCGCGCGCATCGGCGTGATCGCCTACGTGGCGATCGGCGACGTCCAGCCCGTGCTCGACATCGCCGGCACTGCCGTGAAGGCCGTGAACGGCAAGGACCTGCCGGTGCTGCGCATCCGCAACACCGGCACGGCGCACGGCCGGCTCGCGGGCTTCCTCAACGGCACCGATGCCAGCGGCGCGCGGCTCGAATTCCAGCCCGCCACCACGCCGGTCATGCCGGGCGAGACGCGCGAGATTGCGCTCACCGCGACCCGGCCTGGAGACACGGATGCGGCCGTCACGGTGCGCTTTCCGGTCACCGTGACCGGTTCGCTCGAGTGGGGCAAGAGCGGCTCATTCAAAGTCAACGAACGCTTCAGTCAATGAAGAAGCGGGCCCTGCGAACCGCGCTAGGACTCTGCGGCGCGGGCACTGCCCTGGCCGGCGCGGGTGCGTGGGCCCAGGTGCCGGCAGCGGCGGGCAACCCGCCGCCGGCCGTCGCCGCCGCGTATGTCGATCGCGTGCTCGAAGAGGGTCCCGTCGTGCCCGAGGCCCCGCAGGCCGAAGAGCCCAGCACCGGCTGGCCGCGCGGCTGGAGCGCAGAGCTGCAATCGAACCGGCAGAGCAACAGCGCCGTCAAGACGCAGAGCCAGACGCTGACCTTTTCCGGTTTTCTCGACACGCCCAACTACGGCGCCTTTTCCGCCAACCTCAACCTGAACCGCAACCCGGCGCCGGTGTACGGCTACGGCGTGTTCGGCAGCAGCGGCTCGCCATACAGCGTGGTGCCCTTCACCGCACGCAACGGCAGCACCTGGCGCGTCGACCAGCGCGCGATGCCCTTCGACGGCGGCTGGTTCGGCAACAGTTCGGTCGGCAACATCAACATGGGCAGCACGCCGCTGGCGCGCGGCATCGGCCGCGTGTTCCTGCCGAGCCTGCCGATCGAGGGCGCGTCCGTGAGCATCGAGCAGCCGGGCCGCACGCAGTTCAATGCCTCGGCCGGGCGGCTCGGCTATTTCGACGGACTGGCCTTCGAAGGCTTCTCGGCCGGCCGCGGCACGGCTGCCAGCGTCGGCGCGCAGACGCAGATCGCCGGGGGCGACGGCCCCATGGCGCTGGGGCGCACCGACGCAGCGGTGCAGTTCGTCGAGGCTCGCAACGTCAACACCAGCGGCGTGACCGGTTACGCGCGCGACACCCGCACGCTGTGGGGCGCAGTCTCGTGGCAGGGCCTCGCGCCCTGGGCAGACACGATCGGCAGCGGCACCGGTGGTATCGGCGACCGCATCGGCGGCATGCGCGTGCAGGCCAACCTCGTCCACAGCGCGGGGCGGCCGTCGGACGCGTCTTCGCAAGCGCCCTTCGACTCGGCCACAGGCGGCTGGCTCGACGCGGCCTGGCGCACCGACTGGCTGCAGCAGAGCGCCTCGGTGTTCTATTTCCAGCCTTCGCTGCGCTGGGGCTCGGACACGCTGCCCAACAATCTGCGCGGCGCCTCATGGCGCGGCGACATCTCCACCCGCCAGTGGCAACTGGGCGGCAATGTCGAGTTGAGCGACAGCGTGAGCGGCACTCAGCGCCGCTCGCTCTACGCCAACATGTTCGGCCGCTACCGCTTCGATTCGCGCGATGCGGTCTCGGGCAACGTGGCCGCACGCAGCGGCTCCTTCGCCGCGCAGTCGGCGCAGGTGACGTGGGAGCACCAGTCCGACTGGGGCTATACCCAATGGCGCACTGACGCGGCCCACGGCGTCGACCTGCGCGTGCTGCGCACCGGCATCGACCACGCCTGGCGCGTCGGGGAGGCGCAGACGCTCTCGACTTCGCTGGCCGTCGAGCAATCGAACCGATCGGGCGGAAGCCTGCGCACCGTGTACTGGGGCGTGCTCGGCACGACTCCGCTGGTGGCCGGTGCGAGGCTCGACCTGAGCCTGCGCGGCAGCAACGGTCTTGGCGGCAACAGCACGCGCTTTCTCAGCGCCAACGCGCGGCTGGCTTGGCCGTTGGGCCGCGGCTGGTCGTTCATCACTCAGGCCACCGCGTCGCGCGGACAGGAGGCGCTCGACCCTGCGGTGGTCTCGGCTCTCACGGCCGCCACGCTGCAGCCGACGCTGATCGTGCCTTCCACCCGCTCGTTCATGCTGGTGCTGCGCTATGAAGGCCGCGCCGGCTCGGCCAGCGCCCCCATCGGCGGCGCGCCAGGCCTCGGCGACGGCCGGCTCGAAGGCCGCGTGTTCTTCGACCAGAACAACAACGGCCGGCGCGAAGCCAACGAGGGCGGCGTGGGCGGCGTCACCGTGCGCATCGATCGCCGCTACGTGACCCAGACCGATGCGCAGGGCTTCTACAGCTTCCCGTCGGTGGCCGGCGGCAGCCACGAGGTCGAACTGGTCCAGGACACCCTGCCCCTGCCCTGGAGCAGCGCGGGTTCGTCCACGCAGCGCGTCGACATCCGCTTGCGCGGCACCGCCGTGTCCGATTTTGCGATCCAGAAGGACCGCTAGCAAAGACCCAAGCAAAAAAGCCGTTCCCGGCCTATATTTCTCCCCGTTGCTGCCGATATCCGGAGATCGGGCGCCCATGCAGCGCCCGACCCCCATGTTCTTAGGAGGGATCGGGCCTTATGACGGGAAGCTGGCTTCACTCGGGGCGCGGCGCGCTGGCCGCTTTGCTGCTCGCGCCGATGCTGTGCGTGGCTGACAACGGCTCTGGGAGCAATGCCGCGACTGCGCGGTTGCGCATCACCGTGACCGTACCGCCCGTGTTCCGCGTACTGCAGGTCACGCCGACCGCCGAGGGCTACCAATACCGCGTCTGGACCAACATGAAGTCGATCATGCTCGGCGGGCGCGAGTACCGTTTTTCCAACCTCGGTGAGAACACGCTGAGCCTGCACAACCCGGCGGCAGGCGCGTGGATTGTTCACGGGCTGTAGAAATGGGCGGTCCGCTCAGCCCTCGATGCCGCAACCGTTCAACACGAAGGCCACGAGTTCCCGCGCGATCGGCTCGCGATCGATCGGCGCGTCGGGCGGCAGGCCGAGCATCACGCGCGTCTGGATCGCGTAGTCGGCATAGCTCTGGGTCATGGCCCAGATGTGCATCAGCAGGATGCGCGCGTCGAGCGGGCGCATCTGCCCGCGCGCAATCCAGCCGTTGATCACGTCGATCTTCTTCTGCGTCCAGGCCCGTGCGTTGGGCCAGTAGCGGTCCAGGTTGCGGCCGCCATCGAGGATCTCGCGCGTGAAGATGCGCGACATCTCGGGGCTGTCGAAGGCGTGGTCGAGCTTCTTGCGGATGTAGCCCCCGAGCACCGTGGCCGGGTCGCTCGCGTCCTCGAAGGAGAACACCACCTTCCACGCATGCAGCACCTGCATCAGCAGCTCTTCGTAGAGTTCTTCCTTGCCGGCGATGTAGTAGTGAAGCTGGGGCTTGGTGAGGCCGGCGCGCGCCGCGATGGCCTGGGTCGAGGTGCCTTTCAGCCCGTGCAGGCTGAACTCGGTGACCGCCGCGGCGCGGATCGCCGCCATGATGCGTTCGCGCCCGGGCCGCGCGCGCGACAGCGGGCCGTCGGGGGCGGGCATTTCCTGGGCGGTCGAAACGGGGAGGGCGGCTGGATCGGCGGTCATGGTGGCGGGAAGGCGCGGTGCGCGCGGCCGATGGTAATCCCTCGCGCATGACCACATGCCATGCCGGCATGAACGCGCAGGGCATGCGGGCACGATTCATGTATCTTCCTCGCCGCCTCGAAAGATTCCACTTCAACACAGGAGTTCTCCATGTACCTTTCCCCCCGTTTCCGTGCCTTCGCGGCCGGCGCCGCAATGCTGGCGGCCAGCGCGCTCGCGCAGGCGCAGCAGGCATTGCCCAACGTGGTGATCCTCGCCACCGGCGGCACCATCGCCGGGGCCGGCGCCTCGGCCGTCAACAGCGCCACGTACGCGGCCGCCAAGGTCGGCGTCGAGAAGCTGATCGCCGGCCTGCCGGAGCTCTCCAAGGTGGCGAACGTGCGCGGCGAACAGGTGTTCCAGGTCGCATCGGAAAGCCTCACCAACGACAACCTGCTGACGCTGGCCAAGCGCGTGTCGGCACTGTCGAAGCAAGCCGACGTGGACGGCATCGTCATCACGCACGGCACCGACACGCTCGAAGAAACCGCCTACTTCCTGACGCTGACGGTCCATACCAGCAAGCCGATCATCGTGGTCGGCTCGATGCGTCCGGGCACGGCGCTGTCGGCCGACGGCGCGCTCAACCTGTACAACGCGGTGAACGTGGCGGGCAGCAAGGACGCGATGGGCAAGGGCGTGCTGGTGACGATGAACGACAACATCGACACCGGCCGTGACGTGAGCAAGAACGTCAACATCAAGACCAACGCCTTCTCCAGCCAGTGGGGTCCGCTGGGCATGATCGTCGAGGGCAGGAACTACTGGTTCCGCGCACCGGTCAAGCGCCACACCATGAACTCGGAGTTCGACATCGACAGCATCAACGCGCTGCCGCCGGTCGAGATCGCGATGGGCTACGAAGGCGTGTCGTCGGTGGCCATCGACGCGATCGCCAAGAGCGGCGCCAAGGCGCTGATCCACGGCGGTACGGGCAATGGCTCGGTGGCCGACCGCATCGTGCCGAACCTGCAGAAGGCGCGCGCCGACGGCGTGATCGTGATCCGCAGCGCCCGTGTGCCCGACGGCTTCGTGATCCGCAATGCCGAGCAGCCCGACGACAAGTACGACTGGGTGGTGGCGCACGACCTGCGTCCGCAGAAGGCCCGCATCCTGGCAATGGTCGCGCTGACCAAGACCAGCAACACCAAGGAACTGCAGCGCATCTTCTGGGAGTACTGATCTCTCCCCAGGGCGCGTTCGGTGCCTTGGCTGAATCGGGCCGCAGCGGTGAAAGCCGCTGCGGCCTTTTCGTTGGCGGGTCCGCTCAGCGCGGGCCGCGATGGTGCCGCGCGTACTCGATGCTCGCGATGCAGATTGCCAGCCACGCGCCGCCCGAGCACAGCCCTGCGAGCACGTCGCTCGGGAAGTGCGCCCGCACGAAGATTCGGCTGCAGGCCACGGTGATCACCACCGCCGTCGCCGCCATCACCGACGGCACCCGCCAGCGCGGCGACAGCATGCGCAGCCCGAGGTAGCCCAGCATGCCGTAGAGCACCATCGCGCCCGAGCTGTGGCCGCTCGGAAAGGAATAGCCCGACACCTGCGCAACGCCGAAGTCGTGCACCGGCCGCGTGCGCTCGAAGATGAGCTTGAGCGTGTGGTTCAGCCCTGCGTTGCCGACGACGGCCGCGACCCAGCCGACTGCGAAGCCGCGGTGCTCGCGTAGCCACAGCGCCACCGCCACGACGGTGCACAGCAGCACCGCGACGATCGGGTCGCCCACGTGGGTGAGCCACGAGAACATTTCCCGCACGCCCGCCGGTGTGTACGTGCCCACGGCGCGGCTGATCGTCTCATCGAGCAGGCCCATCGGCCGGCCATTGCCGAGGCCTTCCGCCACTTCGGCGAACATCCAGGCCAGAGCGACCACCGACGCCGCGCCGATGGCCAGCCCGCCGAACAGCAGGCCCGTGCCCGGTTCGGGCTGTGCCGCATGCCGGCGCCGCAGGTGCTCGAAGCCCCACGCCGCGAGGCCTGCTGCCACGGTCAGCACCGCCAGAAGAACCAGGAATCCGGGCCAGGCCTGGGCGCCGAGGCGCTCTCCCAAGGCGATCAATGCGGCATCTTCAACGGACATGGGCGGGGCGGGCGAACGGCAGGCGCAGGCGAATCACGGCGTGTCGGCAGGGGTTTCAAAGGGGAGGTCGAGCATAGCGGGCCGTTCCTGACCGCCCACTGCCTCGTAAAATAGCCGGTTCGTTGCGCCGCGGGTCCTTCTCCCGCCGGGCGGCCGCCTTCACGCAGAGCCATGCTGACCTTCCAACAAATCATTCTCAAACTGCAGTCGTACTGGGCCGACAAGGGCTGCGCGCTGCTGCAACCGTACGACATGGAAGTGGGCGCGGGCACCTCGCACACCGCCACCTTCCTGCGCGCGCTCGGCCCCGAACCCTGGAAGGCCGCCTACGTGCAGCCCAGCCGCCGCCCCAAGGACGGCCGCTACGGCGAGAACCCCAACCGCCTGCAGCACTACTATCAGTACCAGGTGGTGCTCAAGCCAGCACCCAGCAACATCCTCGAGCTCTACCTCGGCAGCCTCGAAGCGCTGGGCTTCGACCTGAAGAAGAACGACATCCGCTTCGTGGAAGACGACTGGGAGAACCCCACGCTCGGCGCCTGGGGCCTGGGCTGGGAGGTGTGGCTCAACGGCATGGAGGTGACGCAGTTCACCTACTTCCAGCAGGTCGGCGGCATCGACTGCAAGCCCATCACCGGCGAAATCACCTACGGCCTGGAGCGCCTGGCGATGTACCTGCAGGGCGTGGACAACGTCTACAACCTCACGTGGACGGATGGCCTGAGCTACGGCGACGTCTACAAGCAGAACGAGGTCGAGCAGTCGACCTACAACTTCGAGCACAGCGACGCCGAGTTCCTGTTCACTGCCTTCGCCGCGCACGAGAAGCAGGCCAAGAACCTCATGACCGAGCAGCTCGCGCTGCCGGCCTACGAGCAGGTGCTCAAGGCTGCGCACAGCTTCAACCTGCTGGACGCGCGCGGCGCCATCAGCGTGACCGAGCGCGCCGCCTACATCGGCCGCATCCGCAACCTCGCGCGCGCCGTCGCGCAGAGCTACTACGACAGCCGCGAGCGCCTGGGCTTCCCGATGGCGCCTCGCGAATGGGTCGCGCAGATTCCTCCGAAGAAGGCTGCCTGAAGCAGCTTCGCGCACCTCCTTTCCCATGCCCACCGTCTTCACCCACGTCGCCGTTCCCGTCTGCGCAGCCATTGCGCTGGGCACGCGGCGCGTGCCGGTGTCGGCGCTGCTCGCGGGCATGCTCGCGTCCATCGTGCCCGACTTCGACGGCCTGGCCTTCAAGCTCGGCATCGCCTACGGCGGCATGGCGGGCCACCGCGGCTTCACGCACACGCTGGTGTTCGCGCTGCTGTTGGGCCTTGCGGGCTGGTGGCTCGCGCCGCGCTGGGGCATGCGCCGGGCGGCGGGCTGGGCGTGGATTGCGCTGTGCACCGTGTCGCATCCGCTGCTGGACATGCTGACCAACGGCGGCATCGGCATCGCCTTCTTCTGGCCGTTCAGCGACGTGCGCTATTTCAGCCCGTGGCGGCCCATCGAGGTGTCGCCGATCGCCCTGAAGAAGTTCTTCTCGCCGCGCGGCGCGCAGGTGCTGTTCAACGAGATGGCCACCGTGTGGGCGCCGCTGCTGGCGACCGCGGTGCTCGCGCTGGTTGCGCGTCGTTCCGTGGAGCGGCGCCACGGCGCCGTTGCCGCATGAATTCGGTCTTTTCTTCTTTCCCCTCCACGGTGCCGCTTCGCTGCGTGCCCGTGACCGGTGCCGCTCGCGGCCCATTTCCAACAACGCTCTGAGCCATGTCGTCTGCCAGCCTTCTTGTCGAACTGTTTGTCGAGGAATTGCCGCCCAAGGCGCTGAAGAAGCTCGGTGATGCCTTTGCCGGCGTGCTGCGCGACCAGCTCGTGGCGCAAGGGCTCGCCGCATCCGGCGCCGTGCTCACCGCCTATGCCTCGCCGCGCCGCCTGGCTGCGCACCTCACGCACGTTGCCGAGCGCGCCGCCGACAAGGCCGTGTCGCAAAAGCTCATGCCTGTGGCCGTGGGCCTCGATGCCTCGGGCCAGCCCACGCCCGCGCTGCTCAAGCGCCTGGGCGCATTGGGCGCCGATGCTTCCGCCGTGCCCGGCCTGAAGCGCGCCATGGACGGCAAGGCCGAAGCCCTGTTCTACGAAAGCACCGCCAAGGGCGCCACGCTGGCCGAAGGCCTGCAGAAGGCGCTGGCCGAAGCCATTGCCAGGTTGCCGATTCCCAAGGTCATGAGCTACCAGCTCGAAGAAGGCAGCGAGCTGCCCGGCTGGACCAGCGTGAGCTTCGTGCGCCCGGCGCACGGCCTCGTCGCGCTGCACGGCGACACCGTGGTGGCCATCGAGGCGCTGGGCCTGAAGGCCGGCCGCGAGACGCACGGCCATCGCTTCGAGGCGGCGGTCGATCCGGTCGTGCTGCGCGATGCCAACAGCTATGCGCTGCAGATGCAGGAAGACGGCGCCGTCATCGCGAGCTTCGAGGCGCGCCGCGCCGAAATCGCGCGCCAGCTGGCTGCTGCGGCAGTGGAGGTCGGCGGCGGCTCGGTGCCGATCCACGACGACGCGCTGCTCGACGAAGTGACCGCGCTGGTCGAGCGCCCCAACGTGCTGGTCTGCAGCTTCGAGCGCGAGTTCCTCGAAGTGCCGCAGGAATGCCTGATCCTCACGATGAAGGCCAACCAGAAATACTTTCCGCTGCTCGATGCGTCGAGCAAGCTCACCAACAAGTTCCTGGTGGTCAGCAACATCAGCCCCGACGATGCGAGCGCGGTCGTCGAAGGCAACGAGCGCGTCGTGCGCCCGCGCTTGGCCGACGCCAAGTTCTTCTTCGACCAGGACCGCAAGAAGTCGTTGGCCTCGCGCGTCGAGTCGTTGGGCAAGGTGGTTTATCACAACAAGCTCGGCACGCAGGGCGAGCGCGTGCAGCGCGTGATGCACATCGCGCGCGGCATCGCAGAGAAGCTCGGCGATGTATCGCTGGCCGCGCACGCCACGCAGGCCGCTCAACTCGCCAAGGCCGATCTCGTGACCGACATGGTCGGCGAGTTCCCCGAGCTGCAGGGCACCATGGGCCGCTACTACGCGCTGCACGACGGCCTGGACGCCTCGGTGGCCGACGCCATCGAAGACCACTACAAGCCGCGCTTCGCCGGCGACGAGCTGCCGCGCAACAGCGTGGGCCTCGTGGTCGCGCTGGCCGACAAGCTCGAGACGCTGGTCGGCATGTTCGGCATCGGCAACCTGCCCACCGGCGACCGCGACCCGTTCGCGCTGCGCCGCCATGCGCTGGGCGTGCTGCGCATGCTGATCGAGAAAGACCTTGCGCTGGGGCTCGACGCCCTGCTGCAGGACGCCGCCGCGCAGTTCAAGGCCATCGACGGTTTCGACGGCGGCAAGGCCACGGTCGAGCTGCAGGACTTCATCCTCGACCGCCTCGCCGGCAGCCTGCGCGAGCAGGGCGCCAGCGCGCAGGAAGTCGATGCCGTGCTGGCACCGCGCCCGCAGCGCTTGGGCGAAGTGCCCAAGCTGCTGGCCGCTGTGCGCGCTTTTGCCGCCTTGCCCGCCGCCGCCGCGCTGGCCGCCGCGAACAAGCGCATCGGCAACATCCTCAAGAAGGCCCCCGAGGCCGACGCGCATGTCAGCGAACTGCTGCTGCACGAGCCGGCCGAGAAGGCGCTGCATGCGGCCATGGCGCAGGTCGTGCCCGCCGCCAACGCGCAATTCGAGGCCGGCGACTACACCGCCTCGCTGCAGACGCTGGCCGCGCTGCGCGAGCCGGTCGACGCCTTCTTCGACGGCGTGATGGTCAACGCCGAGCAGGCCGACCTGCGGCTCAACCGGCTGGGGCTGCTGATGTCGCTGCACGCCGCAATGAACCGCGTGGCGCAGCTCGAGCGGCTGGCTGTTTGAGTTCCCGCGCTCGATAATTCACGCCATGAACCGGCAGCAACAGATCGACGATTTCCTGCTTCAGGCGCATCGCCTGGCGGTGTCGCGGCTGCGTGCCGATCCCGGCCGAATTGCGGATGTCTCGGCCACGCTCGAGCGGTGGCAGACGCAAGCCGGCGCCACGCACTCCGACGCCTACTGGAACGAGTGGCGCGCCATGTTGGCGGCTGGTGTCGATGCCATCGAAGCCGCCACCTGCGGCACCGATGATCACGCCGCGGCGCTGCGCAATGTGTCTCCCGTCGGCGTCCTCATGACGCAGCGCGAACGCGGCGAACTCCTGCGTGCGGCGCGGCAAGGCGCACATGCAGCGTAGCGAAGCGGAGCATGTGCTGCGCGCAGCGGCTGCCATTGCGCAGGAGCAGTCGTTTGTCGTGATCGGCAGCCAGGCCTTGCTGTTCCTGCTGCAGGATGCGCCCGCCAGCCTGCTGGTGTCGCGCGAGCTCGATCTCTATCCCGCGCTGCACCCCGAAAAGTCCGACCTGATCGACGGTGCCATCGGTGCGCTGTCGAGCTTCGACGACACCTTCGGTTACCACGCCGACGGCGTGGGCCCCGAAACGGCGGTGATGCCGGCCGACTGGATGCAGCGCGCCAGCCTTCACTATGTCGGCGACCTGACGGTGGTCTGCCCTGAACTGCACGATCTGGCGTTGTCCAAATGCGTGGCGGGCCGCGACAAGGACGCCGATTTCGTTCGTGAACTGCTCCGGCTCGACCTGGTGTCCCCGGTCACCTTGCAAGCGCGCGCCGCATTGCTGGACGCAGCGAAGTACCCGGTGGCACATCTGGGCGACTGGATCGAACGGCGCCGCATCGAAGCGGGAAAGACACCATGAAACTCGTCATCCTCGACCGCAACGGCACGATCAACGTGCACCGCGAAGACTTCGTGAAGAGCGACATCGAGTGGACGCCGCTGCCTGGTGCGCTCGAGGCCGTGGCGCGGCTCAATCATGCGGGCTGGCACGTGGTGGTGGCTTCCAACCAGTCGGGCCTGGGCCGTGGCCTGTTCGACATGGCCTCGCTCAATGCCATGCACGCCAAGATGCACAAGATGCTCGCGGCGGTGGGCGGCAAGGTCGATGCGGTGTTCTATTGCCCGCACAGCCCCGACGAGGACTGCGACTGCCGCAAGCCCAAGCCTGGCCTGTTCCTGCAGATCGGCGACCGCTACGGCATCGACCTCAAGGGCATCCCGACCTGCGGCGACAGCCTGCGCGACCTGCAGGCGGGTGCGGCCGCCGGCTGCGAGCCGCACCTGCTGCTCACGGGCATGGGGGCGGCCTGCCGCGGCATCGATCCGCTGCCTGCCGAATATCCGGCGAACACGTTGGTCCACGACGATCTCGCCGCTTTTGTCGATTTCTTGCTTGCGCGCGAAGCGCGGGCCGTACTGCAGGTGACTGTCTGATGGCGTTTTTTCGTTCCGTTCTCCACGCGCTGTGGATGCTCGTCACCGTGATCCCGTGGGGCATCATCATGTGCGTCAGCTCGCTGTGGAAGCGCGGCATTCCGCTCTACTGGATGGCGGAACGCTGGCTCGGCTGGGCCATCGGCGGCGCGCGCGTGCTGCTGGGCATCAAGACCCGCGTGAGCGGCATGGAAAACCTGCCGACTGACAAGCTTGCGGGCGCGGTGCTGCTGGTGAAGCACCAGTCCACGCTCGAGACCTTCCTGATGCCCACGCTGATGCCGCACCCGCTGGCCTACGTGTTCAAGAAGGAGCTGATCTACGTGCCCTTCTTCGGCTGGGCGATGGCGCGGCTGGACATGATCCACATCGACCGCAGCCAGCGCGCGCAAGCCTTCAACAAGGTGGTGAACCAGGGCCGCAAGCTGCTTGCGCAGGGCATCTGGATCATCATGTTTCCCGAGGGCACGCGCATCCCGCGCGGGCAGAAGGGCACCTACAAGAGTGGCGGCACGCGGCTCGCCTGCGAGACCGGCGTACCGGTGATTCCCGTTGCGGTGACTTCGGCCAAGGTGTGGCCGCGCAAGGCCTTCATCAAGCGCCCGGGCGTGGTCGACGTGTCCATCGGCCCGGCCATTCCGAGCGTGGGCCGCAAGCCCGACGAGCTGATGCGCGAGGTCGAGGCCTGGATCGAGGCCGAGATGCGCCGCCTCGACCCTGAGGCTTATGTCGACAGCCCGCAGTCTGCGCAAGAAGCGGTGAGCTGAGGAACAGAGAGCCCGGCATGGGAGGACTGCTTCAGTTCACGATGGACCTGTTCGAGGGGCTGGGCAGCGAGTTCGCGTCGCCGGCACCCGCCCCGGCGCGGCCGCGCAGGGCGAAGAAGCCGAAGCCTGCGGTACCGCCAGCGACCCTTCTTGCTCCTCCTGCCATGGCGCCTTCGACGCTGGACGATGAGCACGCCGTGCCAGCGCCGCCGGCGGTTCCGCTTGCCGAGACGCTGGCGCTCGCGAACTTCGCGCACCCTCAAGCCACCCGCGAGGTGGTGCTCGGCTCTGCGCGCGTGGCCTATGAATTCAAGCGCGGCAAGCGCAAGACCATCGGCTTTCTCGTCGGTGCCGAAGGCCTGTCGGTGCGCGCGCCGCGCTGGGTGGCGCTGCGCGATGTCGATGTGGCCATCCGCGAGAAGTCCGACTGGATCCTGCGCAAGCTCGCTGAAACGCAGCAGCGTCATGCGCGGGTCGAAGCCACGCGCATCGAGTGGAGGGACGGGGCCGGGTTTCCGTTCCTCGGCGAGCCGGTGGTGATCCAGCTCGACCCGAAGCACGGCTTCGCCAGCGTCGGCGGCACGCTCGATGCCGGTGACGGCACGGAGCCGCGCATCCTGCGGCTGGCGGTGGCGCAGAACGCTGCGCCTTCGCAGATCCGCGATGCGGCACAGGCCTGGCTCATGCGGCAGGCGCGGCGCCTGTTCATCGAGCGGCTCGATCATTTCGCGCCGCTGCTTGGCGTGCGCTGGCAGAAGCTGTCGCTGTCGAACGCGGCCACGCGCTGGGGCAGCGCAAGCGCGGACGGGTCGATCCGGCTCAACTGGCGGCTCATTCATTTCCGCATGCCCGTGATCGACTACGTGGTCGCGCACGAACTGGCCCACCTGCGCGTGATGGACCATTCGCACCGCTTCTGGGAAACGGTCGGGAGCGTGATGCCTGACTACGACCTGCTGCGCCAGCAGCTCAAGGACGAAGCGGTTCCCCGCTGGTCCTGAGGCATTTCTTGGGCGCGCTCAGCGCGCGTGCGTAACGCCTCCGTCCACCACCAGCGTCGACCCCATCACATAGTCCCCAGCCCGAGAGGCAAGGTAGATGGCCGCGCCCGCCATGTCTTCCGGCGTGCCGATGCGCCCCGCGGGGATGCGGCCCTTGACCTCGTCCCCGTGGTCGCGAGCGTCCTTGTTCATGTCGGAGGCGAATGCGCCGGGTGCAATCGCACTCACCGCGATGCGGTCCTGCGCCAGCCGCAACGCCATGCGGCGCGTCAGCTGGATCAGCCCCGCCTTGCTCGCCGCATAGGAGTACGTCTCCTGCGGATTCACGGAAATCCCGTCGATCGATGCGATGTTGATCACCTTCGCCAGGCGATCCGTGGCCGCCTTCTTCAACATCGGCGTCAACGCCTTCGTCAGGAAGAACGGCGTCTTCAGGTTCAGGTCCACCACCTTGTCCCAGCCGCTCTCGGGAAACTCTTCATACGGCGCGCCCCAGGCGGCCCCGGCGTTGTTCACCAGGATGTCCAGCGAGCCTTCGTGCTTCGCATAGGCATCGACCAGCGCCTGCGCACCCTCGAGCGTCGACACGTCCGCCGGCAGCGACACGCAATGTCCGAAGGCCGACAGCTCCTTCGCCGTCTGGTCGCAGGCCGCGGCCTTGCGCGCCGAGATGTACACGCGCGCGCCCTGGGCCAGGTAGCCCTCGGCGATCATGCGGCCGATGCCGCGCGAGCCGCCGGTGATCAGCGCCGTGCGGCCCTTCAGCGAGAAGAGTTGGGTGGTGTCCATGGTGCGGGTGTCTCCTGAATGAATGAGCGATCGGGTCCAGGAAACGAGCTTAGTGCGCGCCGCGCCGCGCGGGCGTCACCTCGGTGTCAGCGTCAGGCTTCGGGGGCTCGTGAAGCTGCGCAGGTCGCCGCTCACCGGGTCGAGGAACGCGACCGACCTCGCCAGCAGCTGCAAGGGCTTGCCGAAGTCGTCGGCGCCTTCGGGCAGCAGCACGGGATAGATCGGATCGTTCACGATCGGCATGCCCAGCGCCATGCAGTGCACGCGCAACTGGTGCTTGCGGCCCGTCACGGGCGAGAGCTTCAGCAGCGCGCGGCCGTCGCGCACCTCTTGCACCTCGATGCGGGTTTCGGAGTTGGGCTCGCCGGGTTCTTCGCGCACGCGCATGAAGTGGTCGTCGTCGACCAGCCGGCTGCGGTAAGTGGCGGGCACCGACGAAACGCCTTCGCGCCACGGCACCACGGCTTCGTAGTGCTTGGCGATGCGGCGCTCCGGAAACATCTGCTGGTAGGCGCCGCGCGTGGCGGGCCGCACCGAGAACAGCACCAGCCCCGAGGTGCTGCGGTCGATGCGGTGCAGCGGCACGAGGTCGTCGAGCGCCAGCTTGCGCTTGAGCCGCACCAGCAGGCTCTCCTGCAGGTATTTGCCGGTGGGCGTGACGGGTACGAAGGGGGGCTTGTCGACCACCAGCAGTTCGTCGTCCCGGAATACGACCTGCTCTTCGAACGGGATGCGCGCTTCGTTGTCGAGCGTGCGGTAGTAGTACACGCGCAGCGGCGATTGATAACGGCGCACCACCGTCACGGGCACGCCGTGCTCGTCGATGACGTCGTTCGCCTCGATGCGTTCGAGCCACGCTTCGCGCGTGATCGCGGGAAAGCGCTCGATCAGGAATTCGGCAATGGTCGGCCAGTGGCCGTGGACCAGGCCCACACAGCTCGGTCCGACGCCGTCGCGCGTGGGCAGCGGCAATTGGGGCGGTCGGCGCCGGGTCATTGCGGCGGTGCTCGCCGCAGCACGGACAGGGCTTCGGCGAACGAAGGCCTCGACGCCGCGTCGGGCTGCAGGCAGCGGTCTTTCAACGTCGACACGGCCTGCGGCGGTGCGTCGTTGCAGCGTTCGAGCAGCTCTTCCAGCAGGCAGCCGAAGGCGCGCATCTCCAGGCCTTGGAACGCACGCGCCTGCGCTGCATCGAGCGCGCCCGTCATCCACGCCGCGCCGAAGTCGCCGAGCCGGCCGCCATCTTCCGGATGCCAGAGGATGTTGTGCGCATAGAGATCGCCGTGAAGAATTCCTTGCGCATGCAGATGCTGCATGGCCGACGCGATGTCGCGTGCGATGCGCAGCGCCACGGCGGATGTCCACGTCGCTTCTTCGGCATAGACATCGCGCGTACACGACGCAAGGCTCGGCGGCCCGGCGAGCGTGGCGAACGATGGATCGACCAGCGCCATCACCAGGCCTTCGATGCCTTCGGGATGGCCGTCAATGCGGCTCTGCGCGGCAATCAGCGTGGGATGCACGCCAGCGGCGATGCAGGCGGCCATCTCGCTGTGCGGCCAGCCGTCGCTGGTGACCGCGCCCTTGAAGAGCTTGACCGCCGCCGGCTGCGATGTGCCTAGCGTGGCTTGATGGATCACGCCCGAGGCGCCTTCGCCGAGCTTTTTGCCCAGCGCCAGTTCACGCCAGTCGACGTGCGGCACCGATTGCGCGGTGATTGCTGCGTCCTCGGCCTGCGTGTCGAAGGGGTTGCCCGCGCAGGCGAGCCACGACAGGCGCGGCAGCGAAGGCAGCCATGCGGGCAGCGTCTCGAAGCGGTTGGCCGAGATGCGCAGCAGTTCGAGCTGCCCGAGGCTGGCCATCGAGGGCGGCAGCGCGCGCAGGCGGTTGCCCGCGAGCATCAGCTTCTGCATTCGCGTGCAGTTGCCGAGCGAATCGGGCAGTTCATCGATTTGATTGTCCGTGAGGATCAGCCAGCGCAGCGAGGGCGGCAGCGAGGCCGACGGCACGGTGCGGATCCGGTTGGCCTTGAAGCCGACGATGTCGAGGCCATGGCACTGGCCGATGGCTTCAGGCAGCGTGGTGAACCGGTTGTCCGAGCAGAACAGCACGCGCAGCCTGTGCAGCCGGTGGAGGTCGTCGGGAAGCGTGTCGAGTGCATTGCCCGACAGGTTCAGCACCTCGAGCGAATCGGCGAGTTCGAAGATCTCTCGCGGGAACTCGGTGAGTCCGCTCGAGAGATCGATTCTTCTTGCGCCTGCCAGCCGGCCCGCGCGCAGCTGAGCCAGCGTGTCCATCCGGCGAGTCTAAGCCGTCGCGGCCTTGGGTCCGAAGCGGTAGATGCCGTCTTTGCCGAGTTCGCGCTTCACCTGGCCAGCGAACCACAGCAGGTGCAGGTGGGCCACCGTTTCGCCCATGGCGAAGGTCATCTGGTGCAGGTCGAGTTCGCGCTTGAACAGGATCGGCAGGCCTTCGGCAGCGGTCAGGGCGCGCGCCGTGCAGGCTTCGAGCAATTCGGCCAGCCGGTCGCGGTGGTGCTCCTGCAGCTGGTCGACGCGGCGGTGGATGCCGCGGAACGGCTTGCCGTGCGAGGGCAGGCCCAGCGTGTCGGCCGGCAGCGCCTTGAACTTGTCGATGCTGTCGAGAAACAGGCGCAGCGAGTTCGCCTCGGGCTCGCCCGCGTGCACGCTCACGTTGGTGGAAATGCGCGGCAGCATCATGTCGCCGCCCAGCAGCAGCTTGAGTTCGTCGCAGTACAGCGCGATGTGCTCGGGCGCATGTCCGTAGCCGCTGATGCAGCGCCAGGCGTGGCCGCCGATCACGACGTCGTCGCCGTCGAGCATGCGAACGAAGCGGTCGGGCACCGAGGGCACCATGTTCGCGTAGTAGTTGGTGCGTGCGCGGATCTTGGCGAGCGACTCGGCGTCGGTCAGGCCGTGTGAGCCGAAGAAGGCCGCGGCCGCGTCGCCGCCCGCCAGGGTGTCGCCATTGGTGCTGAGCACGCGGGCCACGTGGTAGTCGGTGGAACTGATCCACAGAGGCGCGTTCCAGCGCGAGCAGAGCCACTCGGCCAGGCCGATGTGGTCGGGGTGCATGTGGGTGACGATGACGCGCAGGATCGGCATGCCCTGCAGCTGCGTCTCGAAAATCTGCTCCCACTGCGCGCGCGCTTCGTCGTGCGCGATGCAGCAGTCGACCACTGTCCAGCCCTCGACGCCGTCGAGGCTGTCGCGCAGCAGCCAGAGGTTGATGTGGTCGAGCGCGAAGGGCAGCCGCATGCGGATCCAGCGCACGCCGGGCGCCACTTCCAGGGCTTCGCCGGGCTCAGGGAGCGTGTCGCCGAGGGGGTAGTGGAGTTCGCGTTCGAGGAGGTTCATGTAAGATTGACGTTTACGTAAACGTCATAGGTTGGTGGCACCATTGTAGGGATCGCCGCGCAAACCTGCTGTCGCCCCCGTAACGCCCTTTCGCCACCACCGCCGCCATGCCTGCGCAAACCTTCACCATCAGCCAGCTCGCGAAGGAGTTCGATCTCACGACGCGGGCCATCCGCTTCTACGAGGACATGGGCCTGCTCACGCCCGAGCGCGCCGGCCTGCAGCGCGTGTACAGCGCGCGCGACCGGGCGCGGCTCACGCTCACGCTGCGCGCCAAGCGCCTCGGGCTGAGCCTGACGGAGGCGAAGGAAATCCTCGACATGTACGACAGCCCGCGCGACACCGTGCCGCAGCTGGAAAGATTCCTCGGCGTGCTGGGCACCCACCGGGCCCAGCTCGAAGCGCAGCTGACCGAATTGCAGGCCAACCTCGCAGAGGTGCGAGAGCACGAGAAAAAGGGACGGGCCACCCTGGCCAAGGCACAAAAGGCGAACAAGGCGGTCAAGCCCGCGGAAGCCAAGGCCTGAAACACGACTCATCGACAATAGCCGACTATGCCCGACAACACCGATAACCTCGACGATCTCTTTGCCCACAACCGTGCCTGGTCCGCGCAGATGGAGCGCGACCGGCCCGGTTTCTTCACCAGCCTGGTCAAGCAGCAGACGCCGCGCTACATGTGGATCGGCTGTTCCGACAGCCGCGTGCCTGCCAACCAGATCACCGGCCTGGAGCCGGGCGAAGTGTTCGTGCACCGCAACGTGGCCAACATCGTGGTGCACTCCGACCTCAACGCGCTCTCGGCGATCCAGTTCGCGGTCGAGCACCTGAAGGTCGAGCACATCATGGTCGTGGGCCACTACGGCTGCGCCGGCGTGAAGGCCGCACTCAGCGGCGCGCGCATCGGCCTGGCCGACAACTGGATCCGCCACATCCAGGACGTGCGCGACCGCCACGCCGTGATGCTCGAGAGCCTGCCCGAAGATGCACGCGTCGACGCGCTGTGCGAACTCAACGTCGCCGAGCAGGTGGTCAACGTGGCCGTCAGCACCGTCATGGTCGACGCCTGGGCGCGCGGCCAGAAGGTCCGCATCCACGGCTGGACCTTCGGCGTGCACGACGGCCTGCTGCAGGACCTCGGCCTGAGCGTCGACGGCGCCAAGCCGCTCGATGCAGTCTACAAGGCCGCGGTGCAGCGCATCCGCTACAAGTGGAGCAAGCCCGGCGAAGTGATCCAGTCGCTGACGCTGCAAGGCACTCAGGTGAACCAGGCAGTGCAGGAGGCGCAGGCCATGACGCCGCAGCCCGAGGCCGACGGCACGGCCGACCCCGCCGTGGCCTGAACGGCCGTCCTCCATCGGCTCGCGTCGCCATGTTTCCGCAGCGCCTCGATTCGCCGCTGGCCTATGACATCGCGAAGGCGATGATGGACGGCTTCAACCGGCACTACCGGTTGTTCCGCGCCGAATCGGCGCGCGCCAAGCATCGTTTCGAAACCGCCGACTGGCACGGCCAGCAGCGCGCGCAGCGCGAGCGCATCGAGTTCTACGACCTGCGCGTGAGCGAAGCCGTGGCCCGGCTCGAAAAGGAGTTCAAGGCCGGCGAACAGCCGATGGACGTTTGGCACCAGGTCAAGCTGCACTACATCGGCCTGCTGGTGGACCACCACCAGCCCGAGCTGGCCGAGACCTTCTTCAACTCGGTGACCACGAAGATCCTGCACCGCGCGTACTTCCAGAACGACTTCATCTTCGTGCGCCCGGCCATCAGCACCGAGTACATCGAGCCGCGCGGCGCGCCAACCTACCGCCCGTACTACCCCAAGCCCGACACGCTGGCCGACACCATCGAGCAGATGCTCGACGACTTCGCGCTGCTCGGCAGCTATGCCAACAAGCGGCGCGATGCGCAGCGCGTGGCGCACGTCATCCTGAACCGCTTCCACCAGGTCAAGCTGCGCGCCAACTTCCAGCTGCAGGTGCTGTCGGGCCTGTTCTTTCGCAACAAGGGCGCGTACGTGGTCGGAAAGATCATGAACGGCTTCACCGAGATTGCGTTCTCGCTGCCGATCCTGCACGACAGCCACGGCAAGTTCTACATCGACGCAGCGCTGTTCGGCGAGGACGACATGCAGATGCTGTTCAGCTTTGCACGCGCCTACTTCATGGTCGACATGGAAGTGCCCTCGGCCTGGGTGCAGTTCCTGCGCTCGCTCATGCCACGCAAGCCGCGCGCCGAGATATACAACGCGCTCGGCCTCGCCAAGCAGGGCAAGACGCTGTTCTACCGCGACTTCCTCTCGCACCTGAACTATTCGAGCGACCGCTTCCGCATCGCGCCGGGCATCAAGGGCATGGTCATGCTGGTGTTCGACCTGCCCTCGTTCCCGTTCGTGTTCAAGGTCATCAAGGACTTCTATCCGCCGCAGAAGGACACCACGCGCGAGCAGATCAAGGGCAAGTACCTGCTCGTGAAGCAGCACGACCGCGTGGGCCGCATGGCCGACACGCTGGAGTACAGCGACGTGGGTTTTCCGCTCGACCGCTTCGAGCCCGAGCTGATCGAGGAGATTAGGAAGTTCGCGCCCAGCCAGCTCGAGCTCGGCGACCGCGACAGCAACGGGGAAATGGAAGTCGTGCTCAAGCACGTCTACATCGAGCGGCGCATGATCCCGCTGAACATCTACCTGCAGGAAGCCTTCGACACGCTGGCCAGCCCCGAAAGCCCGGCACACGCCAAGCGCGCGAAGGACCAGCTCGAGCGCGCCGTGATCGAGTACGGCAACGCCATCAAGGACATGGTCGCCGCGAACATCTTCCCGGGCGACATGCTGTGGAAGAACTTCGGCGTCACGCGCGGCGGCAAGGTCGTGTTCTACGACTACGACGAGATCGAATACGTCACCGACTGCAAGTTCCGCAAGGTGCCCACACCGCGCAACGAAGAGGACGAGATGAGCGGCGAGGTCTGGTACTCGGTGGGCCCGAAGGACGTGTTCCCCGAAACCTTCGAACCCTTCCTGCTCGGCAACGACGACGTGCGCGCCGCCTTCATGGCGCACCACGCCGACCTGCTCGACGCCGCCTTCTGGCAGCACCACAAGGAACGCATCCAGGCCGGGCAGATGCTCGACGTGTTTCCGTACGAAGAGTCGCAACGCTTCCAGCACGAGGGGCACGCGACGCATTTTTGACCGATCGTTTTTCGATTCCGCTTTCACATACCTGAAGGAGAACTCCATGTCCGAATCCATCGTCATCGTCGGCGCCGCCCGCACCCCCATGGGCAGCTTCCAGGGCGACTTCTCTTCCCTTGCCGCGCACGACCTCGGCGGCGCCGCCATCAAGGCGGCCGTCGAGCGCGCCGGCATTGCCCCGGACAGCGTGGGCGAAGTGCTGTTCGGCAACTGCCTGATGGCCGGCCAGGGCCAGGCGCCGGCGCGTCAGGCAGCCTACAAGGGCGGCCTGCCCGACAGCGCGGGCGCCGTCACGCTCAGCAAGATGTGCGGCTCGGCCATGAAGGCCGCGATGCTCGCGCACGACCTGCTGCTCGCTGGCACGCACGACGTGATGATCGCGGGCGGCATGGAAAGCATGACCAACGCGCCCTACCTCATGCTCAAGGGCCGCGGCGGCTACCGCATGGGCCACGACCGCATCTTCGACCACATGATGCTCGACGGCCTCGAGGACGCCTACCAGCCGGGCCGCTCGATGGGCACCTTCGGCGAAGACTGCGCGGCCAAATACAAGTTCACGCGCGAGCAGCAGGACGCGTTTGCCATCGCCAGCGTCGAGCGCGCCAAGAAGGCGACCGACACGGGCCTCTTCAAGGGCGAGATCGCGCCCGTCACGGTCAAGGGCCGCGGCGGCGACACGGTGATCTCCATCGACGAAGGCCCGGGCAAGGTCAAGCTCGACAAGATCCCCACGCTCAAGCCCGCGTTCAAGAAGGAGAACGGCACCATCACCGCCGCATCGAGCTCGTCGATCAACGACGGCGCCGCCGCGCTGGTGATGATGACCGAGTCGCATGCGAAGAAGATCGGCGCGAAGCCCATCGCCCGCCTCGTCGGCCATGCCACGCACGCGCAGCAGCCCGAGTGGTTCTCCACCGCACCCGTCGGCGCGGTCGCCAAGCTCTTCAAGAAGACCGGCTGGACCGTGAAGGACGTGGACCTCTGGGAAGTGAACGAAGCCTTCGCCGTGGTGCCGATGGCGCTGATGCACGAGCTGGACGTGTCGCACGAGATCGTCAACGTGAACGGCGGCGCCTGCGCGCTGGGCCACCCGATCGGCGCCAGCGGCGCGCGCATCATGGTCACGCTGATCCATGCGCTGAAGGCGCGCGGCAAGAAGCGCGGCGTGGCCACGCTGTGCATCGGCGGCGGCGAAGGCACGGCCGTGGCACTCGAATTGCTATAAGGGCAACGGCCGGCAAGCGCCCGGGGGACGGGCGCTTGCCGGCTTTCTCGTTCGGATACTTCAAACAATGCGTAGAGCAGGAGATTTCATGCGCCCATCCATCCACCGTACCGCCATTGCCGCTGTGCTGGCCACCGCTTTCGTGGCGAGCGCCGCCTGGGCGCAGAAGCGCGACAACGTGCTGTTCCAGGCCGCCACCGACGAGCAGCCCGCGGTGATCAAGACGCTGGAGAAGCTCGTCAACATCGAGACCGGCACCGGTGATGCAGAGGGCATCGCCGCCGCCGGCAACTACCTCGAGGGCGAACTCAAGAACCTGGGCTTCACGGTCACGCGCAGCAAGTCGGCCGGCCTCGTGGTGGGCGACAACATCGTCGGCAAGCTCAAGGGCCGCGGCGGCAAGAACCTGCTGCTGATGTCGCACATGGACACCGTGTACCTGAAGGGCACGCTCGCGAAGGCGCCGTTCAAGATCGAAGGCGACAAGGCCTACGGCCCCGGCATCGCCGACGACAAGGGCGGCAACGCCGTCATCCTGCACACGCTCAGGCTGCTGAAGGACTATGGCGTGCGCGATTACGGCACCATCACCGTGCTGTTCAACACCGACGAGGAAAAGGGCTCCTTCGGTTCGCGCGACCTGATCCAGGAAGAAGCCAAGCTGGCCGACTACGTGCTGTCCTTCGAACCCACCAGCGCCGGCGACGAGAAGCTCTCGCTCGGCACCTCGGGCATCGCGTACGTTCAGGTCAACATCGCCGGCAAGGCCTCGCACGCCGGCGCCGCGCCCGAGCTGGGCGTGAACGCGCTGGTCGAGGCCTCCGACCTCGTGCTGCGCACGATGAACATCGACGACAAGGCGAAGAACCTGCGCTTCAACTGGACCATCGCCAAGGCCGGCAACGTATCGAACATCATTCCGGCCAGCGCCACGCTGAACGCCGACGTGCGCTATGCGCGCAACGAAGACTTCGACGCCGCCATGAAGACGCTGGAAGAGCGCGCGCAGCAGAAGAAGCTGCCCGAGGCCGACGTCAAGGTGATCGTCACGCGCGGCCGTCCGGCCTTCAACGCGGGCGAAGGCGGCAAGAAGCTGGTCGACAAGGCCGTGGGCTTCTACAAGGAAGCGGGCGGCAACCTCGGCGTGGAAGAGCGCACCGGTGGCGGCACCGACGCGGCCTATGCGGCGCTGTCGGGCAAGCCGGTGATCGAAAGCCTGGGCCTGCCGGGCTTCGGCTACCACAGCGACAAGGCCGAGTACGTGGACATCAGCGCCATTCCGCGCCGTCTGTACATGGCTGCGCGCCTGATCATGGACCTGGGCGCCGGCAAGTAAGCGCGACTCGAAAAAAGACAGACAGGAGACAACGCCATGCTGCTCAGCGCAGACCAGGAAGCCATCCGCGACGCGGTGCGCGACTTCTCGCAAGCCGAACTCTGGCCCAACGCCCCGAAATGGGACCGCGAGCACAGCTTTCCCAAGGAGGCTCACCAAGGCCTTGCGGCACTGGGTGCTTACGGTATCTGCGTGCCCGAGGACCATGGCGGCGCGGGCCTCGACTACCTCACGCTCGCGCTGGTGCTGGAAGAAATCGCGGCCGGCGACGGCGGCACCAGCACCGCCATCAGCGTGACCAACTGCCCGGTCAACGCGATCCTCATGCGCTATGGCAATGCGCAGCAGAAAAAGCAGTGGCTCGAGCCGCTCGCGCAGGGCCAGATGCTCGGCGCCTTCTGCCTGACCGAGCCGCAGGCCGGCAGCGACGCATCGAGCCTGCGCACCACGGCGCGCAAGGACGGCGATGCGTACGTGATCGACGGCGTGAAGCAGTTCATCACCAGCGGCAAGAACGGCCAGGTCGCCATCGTCATCGCGGTGACCGACAAGGGCGCGGGCAAGCGCGGCATGAGCGCCTTTATCGTGCCGACCGACGCACCGGGCTACAACGTCGCGCGGCTGGAAGACAAGCTGGGCCAGCACAGCAGCGACACCGCGCAGATCAACTTCGACGGCTGCCGTATTCCGCGCGAGAACCTGATCGGCGCCGAGGGCGAGGGCTACAAGATCGCGCTCGGCGCGCTCGAGGGCGGGCGCATCGGCATCGCCGCGCAGAGCGTGGGCATGGCACGCAGCGCCTTCGACGTGGCGCTGGCCTATGCCAAGGAGCGCCAGGCCTTCGGCGGCTCGATCTTCGACCAGCAGGCCGTGGGCTTTCGCCTGGCCGAATGCGCAACGCAGCTCGAAGCCGCGCGCCAGCTGATCTGGCATGCCGCGAGCCTGCGCGATGCGGGGCGGCCCTGCCTGAAGGAAGCGGCCATGGCCAAGCTGTTCGCGAGCGAGATGGCCGAGCGCGTGTGCAGCGCCGCCATCCAGACGCTGGGCGGCTACGGCTACGTGAACGACTTCCCGCTCGAGCGCATCTACCGCGACGTGCGCGTGTGCCAGATCTACGAAGGTACGTCGGACATCCAGAAGCTGTTGATCCAACGCGCGCTCGCGTGAGCGACGCCGCCTGTCTGTCATCGGTTTGGATGACAGACAGGCGCCGCGCGCCGGCGCACCATGGCTGCCTCTTTCACGGAGTGCCTTGCCATGACTACTGCCACCCCCGTCTCCCGCGCCGCATGGCTCGCGGCATTGCCGCTCGCCGCTGCGCTCGGCCCCTGCGCCAATGCCCAGCCCGCCGTCCCCGATATCGCCACGCTGACCGCGACCGAAGCCGTGCGGCAGTTGTGCGCCGGCACCGTCACCAGCGAGCAATTGGTGTCGGCCTACCTCACTCAGGCCAAGGCCAAGGCGAACCTCAACGCCTTCGTCACGCTCGACGAAGCCGGCGCCATGGCGGCCGCGCGCGCCGCCGATGCACTGCGCAAGCGCGGCGGCGCCTGCACGCCGCTGGCCGGGCTGCCGGTGGCCATCAAGGACAACATCCAGGTGCGGGGCCTGCCCGCGACAGCCGGCACGCCCGCGCTCAAGCGCTTCGTGCCGACCGCCGACGCGCCGGTGGTCGCCAGGCTGCGCGCGGCCGGCGCCGTCGTGCTCGGCAAGACGAACATGCACGAGCTGGCCTTCGGCGTCACTGGCTACAACCCCGCGTTCCAGACCGGCCCCGAGGTGGGCGTGCGCAATGCCTACGACCCGAGCCGCATCGCGGGCGGCTCGTCGTCGGGCAATGGCGCCGCGCTGGGCGCGCGCATGGCGCCGGCGGCGCTGGGTACCGACACGGGCGGGTCGGTGCGCATTCCGTGCGCGTTCAACGGCTGCGCGTCGCTGCGCCCCACGGTGGGGCGCTATCCGCAGCAGGGCATTGCGCCGATCTCGCACACACGCGACACCGCGGGGCCGATGGCGCAGTCGATGGCCGACGTGGCGCTGCTCGACAGCATCATTGCCGGCGGCGCTCCGCTGAAGCCCGCCGATCTGAAGCGCGTGCGGCTCGGCGTGGTGCCCGCCTTCCAGGCCGGCCTCGACACCGACACGCGCGCCGCGACCGACGCCGCTTTTGCGAAACTGCGCGCGGCCGGCGCCACGCTGGTGGACGTGGACATGCCGGGGCTGATGGAGCTCAACGGCGCGGTCGGCTTCCCGCTCGCGCTCTACGAGGCGTACGACGACATGGCGGCCTACCTCGCGAAGTACCGCACGGGCATCGACATTGCGCAGCTCACAGCCGGCATTGCGAGCCCCGACGTCAAGGGCACTTTCGAGGCCTTCGTTGTCCCGCGCAAGCTGCCCTCCGCCAACGGCGTGGTCGACGCCAGGCCGGCCTACGAGCACGCGATGCGCGTCGCTCGGCCCGCGCTACGCAAGCTCTACCGCGACACCTTCGCGAAGCACAGGCTCGATGCGCTGGTGTTCCCGACGGTGCCCAGTGTGGCGCTGGCCGCGGCGCCCGAAGCCAGCAGCCCCGAGAACTTCGGCGCGCTGATCCGGAACACCGACCCCGGCAGCAACGCCGGCATTCCGGGCGTGCAGCTGCCCTTCGGCCTTGGCGCCACCAGCGGCCTGCCCGTGGGTCTGGAGCTGGACGGGCCGGCCGGCAGCGACCGCAGGCTGCTGGCCGTGGGCCTCGCGGTGGAAAAAGTACTGGGCCGCCTGCCGGCGCCGAAGTAAGCGCGCCGCGTCAGCGCGCGGGCGGCACCGCCCAGCCTGCCAGCGCCGAGCGGCGCTCGATACCCAGCTTGTCGAAGATGCGCCGCAGGTAGGTCCGCACGGTGGGCACGCCCACTGCGAGGCGACGCGCGATCTCCTTGTCGGTGAGCCCTTCGCGCACGCAGCGGGCCACCTCCTGCTCGCGCGCGCTGAGCAAAGTCCATGCGGCGGGCGCGGGCACTGCCGCGGCCGAAGCCGCCGCGCGCTGCGCCCGCTGGAGGGCGCCCGCGAACGCCGGCTCGATCAGGTCCAGCAGCGCCTTCTCGTGGTCGCCGAAATCGCCGCGGCACTTGCGGCGCCAGATGCGCAGGTCGCCCAGCGCGCGCCCGCCCTCGAAGGCGTGCAGGTTCATGCCCCAGTGCAGCCCGTCGCGCGCGAGAAAGTCGTTGAAGAAGGGGGTGCGCATCAGTTCGCGCTGCGGCATCACCTCCGTCACGCGCGTGGCGCGGCGGCGCGACTGCAGCACGAAGGTGATCGGGTCGTGGTGCTGATGCCACTGCGCGTAGCGGTCGAGGTTGGCAGGATCCATGTGCAGCGCCACGCGCGCGTCGAAGTTGCCGCTCCCGGCATCCCATACGAAGGAGGCGAACTGGTCCGCGTGCAGCAAGTCGAGCAGGGCCCGGCCCAGGCGCTCGCGGATCTCCTGCTCGCCGTGGTCGTCTTCCGCCAGCAGCGCGAAAACGCCGCGCAGGGCGTGCTGTTCAGTGCCTGTGAGGTACATCGCCGGCTTTCTCGATGGGGTCGTTGAACGCTAGCGTCCAGCAAGCACCGCGCCAAGGGTGAATGCCCGCAGGAACCCCGCGCGGCAGGGCAAACGCGCCCGATCGGCCCGTTTCGGGGCTTGCCCTGTCGGCACCCGGGCCGCGAGGTGTTCCAATAGCGGTCTCCATGAGCGCCATCGATCCCACCACCGGACCTTGCCCCTGCGGCCGCACCGACCGCCGCGACAAGCCCATCGGCTACGCCCTGTGCTGCGGCCGCTACCTCGACGATTTCCAGAATACGCCCGCGCCCGACGCCGAATCGCTGATGCGCTCGCGCTATTCGGCCTTCGTGCTGGAGCGCGGCGACTACCTGCTCGCCACCTGGCATGCATCGAAGCGGCCAGCCTCGATCGAGTTCGAGCCGGGCGTCAAATGGCTGGGGCTGGACATCCGCTCGCGCTCGGTGCTCGACGCGGACCACGCCGAGATCGAGTTCGTCGCGCGCCAGCGCAGCGCGGCCACGGGTGCCGCCACGCGCCTGCACGAGCGCAGCCGCTTCGTGCGCGAGGACGGGCGCTGGTACTACCTGGACGGCGACCTGCAGCAGCCCCTGGGTTGACGCGACGGGCGCAGGCCCGCACAATCGGCCCCGCTCCGGGGTGTACGCATGTGGCGTGCTGAGATGGCAAAGCAGCCGACCCGCGAACTTGATCCGGGTCATACCGGCGTAAGAAGAGCTGCACTCCCTGGCTTCGGTCCGTCACTCCCCCTTCCGTGACGGGTTCCTCCAAAGCCCACCGAGCGATTGCGGAGCACCCTTTCCTCAACAAGGAGTGCCCGCCATGAATGCCCCCGACAAGTTCACCTCCCTGCTTTCGCTCACGCGCGAGCCCTTTCCCGCGTCGCACAAGTGCCTGATCCCGGGCAGCCGACCCGACCTGAACGTGCCCGTGCGCGACGTGCTGCTGACCAACGGCGAGACCGTGTCGCTCTACGACACCTCTGGCCCGTACACCGATGCCAAGGTCGAGATCGACGTGCGCCGCGGCCTGCCTGGCGTGCGCGATGCGTGGATCGCCGAGCGCAACGACACCGAGATCTACGAAGGCCGTTCGCACCAGGCGCTCGACGAAGGCCTGAAGCACGCGCATGACCACGACGCCCAGCGCCTGGCCGAACTGCGCGCCGGAGCTTCCGCATTGCAGCGCACGCCGCGCCGCGCCAGGTCGGGTGCCAATGTCACGCAGATGCACTACGCGCGCCGCGGCATCGTCACGCCCGAGATGGAATACGTGGCACTGCGCGAGAACGGCAAGCGCGAGTGGATGGCCGAATACCTTGCCAACGAGGCGCGCGCGAAGCGCGTGGCCGGCAACCCGATGGGCGCGCAGATTCCGCGCATCATCACGCCCGAGTTCGTGCGCGACGAGGTGGCGCGCGGCCGCGCCATCATTCCCGCCAACATCAACCACCCCGAAGTCGAGCCGATGGCCATCGGCCGCAACTTCAAGGTCAAGATCAACGCCAACATCGGCAACTCGGCCGTCACGTCGAGCATCGAGGAAGAGGTCGAGAAGCTCGTGTGGGCGATCCGCTGGGGCGCCGACAACGTGATGGACCTTTCGACCGGCAAGAACATCCACACCACGCGCGACTGGATCGTGCGCAACTCGCCGGTGCCCATCGGCACCGTGCCGATCTACCAGGCGCTCGAGAAGGTGGGCGGCGTGGCCGAGGACCTGACCTGGGAGATCTTCCGCGACACGCTGATCGAGCAGGCGGAGCAGGGCATCGACTACTTCACCATCCACGCGGGTGTGCGCCTGCCGTTCATTCACCTGACGGCCGACCGCATGACCGGCATCGTCTCGCGCGGCGGCTCGATCATGGCCAAGTGGTGCATCGCGCACCACAAGGAGAGCTTTCTCTACGAGCGCTTCGAGGACATCTGCGACATCATGAAGGCGTACGACGTGAGCTTCTCGCTGGGCGACGGCCTGCGGCCGGGCTCGGGCGCCGATGCCAACGACGAAGCGCAGTTCGCCGAGCTGCGCACGCTGGGCGAGCTCACGCAGGTCGCGTGGAAGCACGACGTGCAGACCATGATCGAAGGCCCGGGCCACGTGCCGATGCACATGATCCAGGCCAACATGGACGAGCAGATCAAGCACTGCCACGAGGCGCCGTTCTATACGCTCGGCCCGCTGACCATCGACATCGCGCCGGGCTACGACCACATCTCGAGCGCCATCGGCGCCGCGATGATCGGCTGGGCCGGCACCGCGATGCTTTGCTACGTGACGCCCAAGGAACATCTGGGCCTGCCCGACCGCGACGACGTGAAGCAGGGGATCATTGCCTACAAGATCGCCGCGCATGCAGCCGACGTGGCCAAGGGGCACCCGGGCGCTCGCTCGCGCGACGACGCGCTGAGCAAGGCGCGCTTCGAGTTCCGCTGGCAGGACCAGTTCAACCTGGGCCTCGATCCGGACACGGCGCGCGAATTCCATGACGAGACGCTGCCGAAGGACTCCAGCAAGGTCGCTCACTTCTGCTCGATGTGCGGACCGAAGTTCTGCTCGATGAAGATCACGCAGGAGGTGCGCGAGTACGCCGCGAAGAAGGGCGTGGCCGAGGCCGAGGCCCTGGCCGACGGGATGGAGCAGAAGTCCAGGGAATTCATGGCGGGCGGGGGCGAGATCTACATCCCGATCAAGCCGGCGGCCTGAGCGCGCCCGGGGTCGTTGCTACCATGGGAACTCCCCCGAACCCTGCAGCGCAATGACCCCATTCCCCTTCTCCGCAGTTCTCTTCGACTGCGACGGCGTTCTCGTCGATTCCGAACCCATCACCAACCGCGTGCTCGCCGAAATGCTCGGCGAGCTCGGTTGGCACATCACCACCGAAGAGTCGATGAACACCTTCACCGGCAAGGCCGTGAAGGACGAAGCCGCCCTTATCGAATCGAAGACGGGCTTCGCCATCACCGCCGAGTGGCTGAAGACGTTCCGGGCGCGGCGCAACGAAGCCCTCGAGCGCACGCTCACGGCGATACCCAACGCCCCTGCGGCCATCCGGGACATCCATGCAAGGCTCAAGGGCCGCATTGCCTGTGCCTCGGGTGCCGACCGCCACAAGGTCGAGCTGCAGCTGGCCAAGGTCGGCCTGCTCGACTGCTTCGAGGGCCGCATCTTCAGCGGCCACGAGATGCCGCGCTCCAAGCCGCATCCCGATGTCTACCTTGCCGCCGCCGAAGCCCTCGGCGTCGATCCGAGGCGCTGCGCCATCGTCGAAGACACCGTCACCGGTGCCATGGCGGGCGTGGCCGCCGGTGCCACGGTGTTCGGCTACAGCACGGGCGAATCGGGCCACAGCGGCCCCGGCCCGTTGCTGAGCGTGGGCGCGGTCAAGGTGTTCAGCGACATGGCCGAACTGCCGGCGCTGCTTTCGGGCTATGGCCTGCAGGCGGCCTGAGTTTCTGGTGGAATGAAGGGCATGAATTCCGAATACAAGACCGAGCAGCCCGATCGCAGCGAAATCGATGCACTCACCGGCCCCGCCGTGGTCGAGTTCGGCACCAACTGGTGCGGCATCTGCAAGGCCGCGCAGCCGAACATCGCCGAGGCCTTTGCCAAGTACCCGAACGTGCGCCGCATCAAGGTGGAAGACGGCAGCGGCCGCCCGCTGGGCCGCTCGTTCAACGTGCGGCTGTGGCCCACGCTGGTGTTCATGCGCGACGGCAAGGAAGTCGCGAAGCTGGTGCGCCCGGAAGACAGCCAGTCGATTGCCGACGCGCTCGCGCTGATCGACGCTCCGGCCACCTGAGCACGGCAGGGCTGCCTAGAGCCCCTGCTGCCGGAAGTCGCGCGGCGCGTGCCCTGTCCATTGCAGGAATGCGCGCGAAAAACTCTTCTCGTTGCGAAACCCCACCGCCAGCGCCACCTGCTTGATGGGGCGCGTCGTGCGTCGCAACTGTTCGACGGCGACCTCGTGGCGCACCTCGTTCTTGAGCACCTGCAGCGACGTGCCTTCCTCGTGCAGCTGCCGGTGAAGCGTGCGGCTCGACACGTTGAGCAGCGCAGCCAGCGCCTCGGCCGTGGTGGCCTCGCTCGCACGCGAACGCAGCAGCTCGCGCACGCGCTGGCCCAGCAAGCGGTCGCGCCGGTACTGCAGGATGGTCAGCGGCAGCGCCCGCTTGAGCATGGTGCGCAGCGCGCGTTCGTCGCGCTGCAGCGGCAGGGCGAGGTAGCGTTCGTCGAAGCTGATGCCAGCCTTGGGCGCGTCGAAGCGAACCTCGGGCGTGAACATCGGCGCGTAGGCGTCGCGGTGCGGCGGCGCGGCGAACGGAAAGGTCGCGCTGCGCAGCGAGATGCGCGAGTCGATGGCCCAGCACATGTAGCCGTGCATGAAGCGCAGGCTGGTCACGAGGCAGAACTCGCGGAAGGCATCGTCGAGCGGGCGGTTCTCGGTGATGCGCAAGGTGGCCACGCCGCCGGCCACTTCGAGCGCCAGGCCGATGTCTTCGGTCAGCAGCCGGTGGTGGCGGCACCAGCGCTTGATGGCCACGCCCAGGTCGGGCGAGGTCAGCGAAGCGCGGCACAGCATGCCGTAGCTGCCCCAGGGCAGGCGCCGCGAAAACCAGCCCAGCGCCTCGTCGTCGAGTTCCTGCATGGCGTGTTCCGAAAGCGCCTCGAACTGCGCAGCCGTCACCCGCGCGCCCGGCCGGGCCAGATCGCGCGGCGTGATCTGTGCCGCTTTCAGGGCCTCGGCCGGGTCCTTGCCGTAGCGCTCGTAGCCCTGCACGATGGCTCGCACGAAGGCCATCGGCGTGACGGCACGGGCGGGTCTCAGGAAGGAGGGGGACGACATGGTTATGCGGATCAAGCGTGGCGCAATTTGCAACCATTGTGGCGCCAATTGCGGAACAGCGAGGCGTAAGCTGCGATCTTTCGCAAGCGCCATCCAGCGCGGATGGCACTGCGCAGACCCTTCAGAGGAGACAAGACACATGCACGATCCCGGCCTGAACTTCGACCTGGGCGAGGACATCGACTCGCTGCGCAGCGCGATCCAGGACTTCGCCGCCCGCGAGATCGCACCGCGCGCCGCCGACATCGACCGCGACAACCTGTTCCCGCACGACCTCTGGCAGAAGCTCGGCGAGCTCGGCCTGCACGGCATGACGGTGAAGGAAGAATACGGCGGCACCGAGCTGGGCTACCTGGCGCATATCGTGGCGATGGAAGAAGTCTCGCGCGCCTCGGCCTCGGTGGGCCTGTCGTACGGCGCGCACTCCAACCTGTGCGTGAACCAGATCCACCGCAACGGCAGCGACGCGCAGAAGAAGAAGTACCTGCCCAAGCTGGTGAGCGGCGAGCACGTCGGCGCCCTGGCCATGAGCGAGCCCAATGCCGGCTCCGACGTGGTGAGCATGAAGCTCAAGGCCGAGAAGAAGGACGGCTATTACGTGCTCAACGGCGGCAAGATGTGGATCACCAACGGCGGCGACGCCGACACGCTGGTCATCTATGCCAAGACCGAACCCGAGATGGGCGCGCGCGGCATGACGGCCTTCATCGTCGAAAAGAACTTCAAAGGTTTTTCGGCCGGCACCAAGCTCGACAAGCTCGGCATGCGTGGCTCCAACACCTTCCCGCTGTTCTTCGACAACTGCGAAGTGCCCGAAGAGAACGTGCTCGGCGGCGAAGGCATGGGTGCGAAGGTGCTGATGAGCGGCCTCGACTACGAGCGCGCCGTGCTCTCGGGCGGCCCGCTCGGCATCATGGCCGCGTGCATGGATGCGGTGCTGCCCTTCGTGCACGAGCGCAAGCAGTTCGGCCAGAGCATCGGCGAGTTCCAGCTGATGCAGGGCAAGCTGGCCGACATGTACTCGACCTGGCAGGCCACGCGGGCCTACGTGTATGCCGTGGGCAAGGCCTGCGACCGCAACGACCATGCGCGCACCTTCCGCAAAGACGCGGCCGGCGCCATCCTGTACTCGGCCGAGAAGGCGACGTGGATGGCCGGCGAGGCGATCCAGGCGCTGGGCGGCGTGGGGTACACGAAGGAGTTTCCGGTGGAGCGGCTGTGGCGCGATGCGAAGCTGTATGAGATCGGTGCGGGGACGAGTGAGATCCGGCGGATGCTGATCGGGCGCGAGTTGTTCGCGGAGACTGCATAGGCTGTTTTTCTCCCTCCCCTTCCGGGGGAGGGCAGGGGTGGGGGCAAGCGGCGTTCGATGAAGCACTGCGCCGAACAGGCGCCGCCAGCCCCCATCCCAACCTTCCCCCAGAGGGGGAAGGAGCAAGACAAGGAGACAAGGAAATGAACACATGACCGCCGCACTGACCGAGAGCTACGGCAAGGGCGCCACAGACGTCCCCCTCATCGAACAACCCATCGGCGACTTCTTCGACGACATGGTCGCGAAGCAGCCCGAGCGCGAAGCCCTCGTCAGCCGCCATGAAGGCCAGCGCTTCACCTACCGCGAGCTGCAGACCGAATCGAACCGCCTCGCCAGCGCCTTGCTGAACCTCGGCCTCGCCCCCGGTGACCGCGTCGGCATCTGGTCGCACAACAACGTCGCGTGGGTGCTGATGCAGATCGCCACTGCCAAGGTCGGCCTGATCCTCGTCAACATCAACCCCGCCTACCGGACCTCCGAGCTCGAATACGCGCTCAACAAGGTCGGCTGCAAGGCGCTGGTGACGATGGCGCAGTTCAAGACCAGCGACTACCTCGGCATGCTGCGCGAACTCGGCCCCCAGCGCCTGCCGCAATTGCTGCACACCTTCTGGATCGACAAGCCCGGCCAGGGCGACGAGCAGCCCGGCATGCAGCGCTTCTCGCAGCTGCTCGCGAGCGGCGATGCCGCCGACCCGCGCGTGGCACAGGCGCAGAAGACGCTGAAGGCCGCCGACCCCATCAACATCCAGTTCACCAGCGGCACCACGGGCTTTCCCAAGGGCGCGACGCTCACGCACCGCAACATCCTGAACAACGGCTTCTTCATCGGCGAGTGCATGAAGCTGTCGCCCGTCGACCGGCTGTGCATTCCGGTGCCTCTCTATCACTGCTTCGGCATGGTGCTGGGCAACCTCGCCTGCCTCACGCACGGCTCGGCCATCGTGTACCCGAACGACGGCTTCGACCCGCTCACCGTGCTCGAGACGGTGCAGGCCGAGAAGTGCACCGGCCTGCACGGCGTGCCCACGATGTTCATCGCCGAGCTCGACCATCCGCGCTTCAAGGAGTTCGACCTGTCCACGCTGCGCACCGGCATCATGGCCGGCTCGCCGTGCCCCATCGAGGTGATGAAGCGCGTGGTCAGCGAGATGCACCTGAGCGAAATCACCATCGCCTACGGCATGACCGAGACCAGCCCCGTGAGCTGCCAGAGCAGCACCGACACGCCGCTGGACCGCCGCGTGTCGACCGTGGGCACCGTGCAGCCGCACCTCGAGGTGAAGATCGTCGACGCCGAGACCGGCGCGATCATGCCGGTCGGCAAATCGGGCGAGCTCTGCACGCGCGGCTACTCGGTGATGCACGGCTACTGGGAAGACGAGCCGAAGACGCGCGAAGCCATCGACGCCGAGCACTGGATGCATACCGGCGACCTCGCCACCATGGACGCCGAGGGCTACGTCAACATCGTCGGCCGCATCAAGGACCTGGTGATCCGCGGCGGCGAGAACATCTACCCGCGCGAGATCGAAGAATTCCTGTATCGCCACCCGAAGGTGCAGGACGTGCAGGTGGTCGGTCTGCCCGATAAAAAGTACGGCGAAGAACTCTGCGCCTGGATCATCGTCAAGCCCGGCCAGACCGCGACCGACACCGAGATCCGCGATTTCTGCAAGGGCCAGATCGCGCACTACAAGGTGCCGAAGTACATCCAGTTCGTCACCGAGTTCCCGATGACGGTGACCGGCAAGATCCAGAAATTCAAGATCCGCGACGCCATGACCGAGCAACTCGGCCTTCAGCAAGAAAAGACAGCATGAGCCAACTCGAAACCAAACTGAATGCCCGTTCGGCCGACTTCCAGGCCAATGCCACCGCCATGCGCGCGCTGGTCGACGACCTGCGCCAGCAGTTCGCCAAAGTGGAGCAGGGCGGCGGCGAAGCCGCGCGCGCCAAGCACACGTCGCGCGGCAAGCTGCTGCCGCGCGACCGCGTCGCAGAGCTGCTCGACCCGGGCACGCCCTTCCTCGAGATCGCGCCGTTGGCCGCGCATGCGATGTACCTTGACGCCAAGGGCGTCGAATCGGCGCCGGGCGCCGGCCTCATCGCCGGCATCGGCCGCGTGAACGGGGTCGACTGCATGATCGTGTGCAACGACGCGACGGTGAAAGGCGGCACCTACTACCCCATGACCGTCAAGAAGCACCTGCGCGCACAGGAGATCGCCGAGCAGAACCGCCTGCCGTGCATCTACCTCGTCGACTCGGGCGGCGCCAACCTGCCGAACCAGGACGAGGTGTTCCCCGACCGCGACCACTTCGGCCGCATCTTCTTCAACCAGGCCAACATGAGCGCCCAGGGCATCCCGCAGATCGCGGTGGTCATGGGCTCGTGCACGGCGGGTGGCGCCTACGTGCCGGCGATGAGCGACGAATCGATCATCGTGAAGAACCAGGGCACCATCTTCCTGGGCGGCCCGCCGCTCGTGAAGGCTGCCACCGGCGAGGTCGTGACGGCCGAAGACCTGGGCGGTGGTGACGTGCACACGCGTCTGTCTGGCGTGGTCGACCACCTCGCGCAGAACGACCTGCATGCGCTGGCGCTCGCGCGCTCGGCGGTGGCCAACCTCAATGCGAAGGCCGCGGCGGCAACGCCCACGAACACCCCGGTGCGCGCACCTGCATTCCCGCGCGAAGAACTCTACGGCGTGATCCCCACCGACACGCGCAAGCCCTTCGACGTGCGCGAGATCATTGCGCGCATCGTCGACGTCAGCGAGTTCCACGAGTTCAAGGCCCGCTTCGGCGCCACGCTGGTCTGCGGCTTCGCCGAGATCGAGGGCATGCCCGTGGGCATCGTCGCCAACAACGGCATCCTGTTCAGCGAGTCGGCGCAAAAGGGCGCGCACTTCATCGAACTGTGCTGCCAGCGCAAGATCCCGCTGGTGTTCCTGCAGAACATCACCGGCTTCATGGTGGGCCGCAAGTACGAGAACGAAGGCATCGCGCGCCACGGCGCCAAGATGGTGACGGCCGTGGCCACGGCCAACGTGCCCAAGTTCACCATCATCATCGGCGGCAGCTTCGGCGCCGGCAACTACGGCATGTGCGGCCGCGCGTACAGTCCGCGCTTCCTCTGGATGTGGCCCAACGCACGCATCAGCGTGATGGGCGGCGAACAGGCCGCGAGCGTGCTGGCCACGGTGAAGCGCGACGGCATCGAGCTCAAGGGAGGCAGCTGGAGCAAGGAAGAAGAAGAAGCCTTCAAGGCGCCTATCCGCCAGCAGTACGAAGACCAGGGCCATCCGTACTACGCGACCGCGCGGCTGTGGGACGACGGGATCATCGATCCGGCGGATACGCGGCGCGTGCTGGCGCTGGGCCTCGCGGCCGCGCGCAACGCACCTGTTCCAGAGCCGAAATTCGGTATCTTCCGCATGTAAGTTGGCCTCCGCCGGCTTCGAACAGGAAGTGATCCCATGATCTCGAAACCCCTTGGTACAAGTCAGCTGGGAGTCGGCTTTCTCGTGCTTTCTGCTTGCCTGGCGACATTGGCCATGCCCGCGCTTGCCCGCGACACGCGGCTGGTGTTGCCCATCTATCCGGTGATGCAGCAGCCCGCCACGCGCGAAGCGATAGGCAACGACGTGCAGCTTCGCTTTGCCGCCACGCCGCAGCCCCTGGTATCGCAGTCGCAGATGCTCAAGGCCGAAAGCTATGCCCGGCCGTACTCCACCACGCAGCGCTACGGCGACGGCCGGCCGGTGATCCGTGGCGACGAAGAGACCTGCCGCGAGGCCATGCGCAATACGCTGGTGGCGCTGGCCCAGGCGGCACGGGCGCGTGGCGTGCACACGGTGACGCAGGTCGAGAGTTTTTACGAAGGCGCCCTGCTGTCGACGCCCGGTGCCTATGAATGCCATGCGGGCACCGGAAGCGCTGAAGTGCATCTGCGCGGAGTGGCGGGGGGCGATGGCGGTGCGGTGGCGACAGCAGGTGTCGGGGTCGACGACGTCGATGCCGTTCCGGGGCTGAACGCGGAAGGTCGTGCGGCGTATCAGAAATTCCTGCAGGCCAAGCCGCCGCGGGTTCTTGTCATCCGGCGGTCCGGCGACAGTTCCTGGGTCCACTGGGCCGATGGCCTGGTGCCGCGCGACATCAACCGGCCGTCGGATCCGACGCAGCGGGCGCTGGAATATTGCACAGATCGCCACCAGGGCGAGTGCAGTGTCTACGCGGTGGATTACACCGTGGTCTATCAGAAGCCCAAGCCTGCTGCCGCCGATCGCAAAGTGGCAACCGAGGGTCCTGTCGCCAACCTCTACAGGTTGCCGACCGACAGCCACTTTGCCGACGTCAACGATCCCTCCGTGGTGCCCGTGCGTGAGCAGAGCAGGGACCGCTACCTTGGATTCCTTGCCTTGCCCATGCCGCGCGCCTTTGCAATCGCGGCCGACGGTAGCGCGGCCTTCGCTTCCGGTGGCGCGGCGATGGCCGATGTCCTGAACACCTGCGAACGCGAAGGAAAGACCTGCTGGCTCTATGCCGTGGACGATCGCGTGGTGTGGAAGTCCGACCCGCGCCAGCGTATCGGCCGCGTCAACCAACTCTCCAGGATTCAACAGGACGCACGTACTCCATGAGCGATTTCGAAAAACTCGATCTTCAAATAGAAGGCGCGGTCGCCCGCATCTGGCTCGACCAGCCCGATGCCCGCAACGCCTTCGACGACATCGTCATCGCCGAACTCACGCGCGCCTTCACCGAAGCCGGCGCCGCGCCGCAGGTCAAGGCCATCGTGCTCGGCGCGAACGGTCCGGCCTTCTGCGCGGGCGCCAACCTCAACTGGATGCGCCGCATGGCTGACTACACGCGCGACGAGAACATCGCCGACGCGGGCAAGCTGGCCGGCATGCTGCGCACCATTGCCGAGTGCCCCAAGCCCACCATCGCGCGCGTGCAGGGCGACGTGTACGCGGGCGGCATGGGGCTGGTCGCGGCCTGCGACATGGCGGTGAGTGTGGACACGGCCTGGTACTGCCTGAGCGAAGTGAAGATCGGCCTCGTGCCCGCGACCATCAGCCCGTACGTGCTGTGCGCCATGGGCACGCGCGCCTCGCAGCGCTACTTCCTCACGGCCGAGCGTTTCACCGCGGCCGAGGCGCATCGCATCGGTTTCGTGCATGAAGTGGTTGCCGCCGATGCGCTCGATGCCAAGGTCGACGAACTCGTGAAGGCGCTGACCGGTGCAAGTCCGGCCGCCGTGCGCGCGTGCAAGCAACTGATCGCCGACGTGGCCGGCCGCGAGATCGATGACGCGCTGATCGCGAAGACCGTCGAAGGCATTGCCGACATCCGCGCGAGCGAGGAAGGCCGTGAAGGCGTGCAGGCCTTCCTGCAGAAGCGCAAGCCGTCCTGGCTGGGACGCTGAGCACACGCGATGAACGCACTCGACATGCCCCAGCTGCTCGCACTGGCCGCCGCCATCGGCTGGGCCAGCGGCGTGCGGCTCTACCTCGTCGTGCTGCTGACCGGCCTTGTCGGCTACTTCGGCTGGGTGCCATTGCCGAGCGGGCTGCAGTTGCTGGCGCACCCGGTGGTCATCGCGGCCAGTGGCTTCATGGTGTTCGTCGAATTCTTCGCCGACAAGATCCCCGGCCTCGATTCGCTGTGGGACGTGGTGCACACCGCCATCCGCATTCCGGCCGGCGCGGCGCTCGCGGCCAGCGTGTTCGGCGCCGACCATGGCGTGATGGCCATCGTCGCCGCGCTGCTGGGCGGTAGCTTCGCGGCCACCGCGCATGCGGCCAAGGCGACGACGCGCGCGGCCATCAACACCTCGCCCGAGCCGTTCTCCAACGTGGGTGCCTCGCTGGTCGAAGACACGATGGTGCCGGCGGGGCTGTGGCTCGCGGTGGCGCATCCGCTGGTCTTTCTGGTGCTGTTCGTCTTCGTGCTGGTGCTCAGCGTGTGGCTGATCCGCAAGAGCTGGCGTTTCCTCAAGGCGCTGTTCACCCGCGTGGCCCGCATCTTCAGCGGCCGACCCGATCCGGGCGTCGTGCCCGCGTTTCAACTGAAAAAGAATCCTCCGGGAGACACTCCGAATGTTTAAGAAGATCCTCATTGCCAACCGTGGCGAGATCGCCTGCCGTGTCGCTGCAACGGCCCGCCGCATGGCCATTCGCACGGTCGCCGTGTACTCCGATGCCGACGCGCATGCCAACCACGTGCGCGCCTGCGACGAGTCGGTGCATCTCGGCGGCAGTGCCCCGAAGGACAGCTACCTGCGCTGGGAAAAGATCCTCGAAGCGGCCAAGGCCACGGGCGCCGAGGCCGTGCATCCGGGCTACGGCTTCCTGAGCGAGAACGAAGAGTTCGCGCAGGCCTGCGCCGACGCCGGCCTGGTCTTCATCGGCCCGCCGCCTTCGGCCATCAAGGCGATGGGGCTGAAGGCCGAGTCGAAGCAGCTGATGGAAAAGGCCGGTGTGCCACTGGTGCCCGGCTACCACGGCCACGACCAGAACCCGCAGCTGCTGCAGCGCGAGGCCGACCGCATCGGCTACCCGGTGCTCATCAAGGCCAGCGCGGGCGGCGGCGGCAAGGGCATGCGTGCGGTCGACAAGGCGGAAGACTTCGCCGCCGCGCTCGCCTCGTGCCAGCGCGAGGCCATCAACAGCTTCGGCGACGACGCGGTGCTGATCGAGAAGTACGTGCAGCGCCCGCGCCACATCGAGATCCAGGTCTTCGGCGACACGCACGGCAACTACGTCTACCTGTTCGAGCGCGACTGCTCGGTGCAGCGCCGCCACCAGAAGGTGCTCGAAGAAGCGCCCGCGCCCGGAATGACCGAGGCGATGCGCAAGCAGATGGGCGAGGCCGCCGTAGCTGCGGCGCGCGCCGTGAACTACGTCGGTGCCGGCACGGTCGAGTTCATCGTCGAGCAGCGCGAAGGCGGCGAGATGAACTTCTTCTTCATGGAGATGAACACGCGGCTGCAGGTCGAGCATCCCGTCACTGAAGCGATCACCGGCCAGGACCTCGTCGAATGGCAGCTGCGCGTGGCCTCGGGCGAGACGCTGCCCGCGAAGCAGGCGGAGCTGCAGATCCACGGCCACGCCATCGAGGCGCGCATCTGCGCCGAGAACCCCGACAACAACTTCCTGCCCGCCACCGGCACGCTGCGCGTGTACCGCAAGCCGCAGGCGACCGCCTTCCAGCGCAGCCGCGTGCGCATCGACGACGGCGTGCGCGAGGGTGGCGAGATCTCGCCCTTCTACGACTCGATGATTGCCAAGCTCATCGTGCACGGCAGCACGCGCGAAGAAGCGCTGGCCCGGCTCGACGCCGCGCTGGCGCAGGTGCAGATCGTGGGCGTGTCGACCAACGTGCAATTCCTGCGCGGCATCCTGGCGACCGAATCGTTCTCGAAGGCGAACCTCGACACCGCGCTGATCGAGCGCGAGCGCGCCGTGCTGTTCGACCGCGAGCCGCTGGGCCTGCCGCTGGCCGCAGCCGCCGCGATCACGCGCACGCTGATCACCGAGTGGCCCGCGAAGATGCCCGATCCTTTTGCGCGGCGCGACGGCTGGCGCTCGCTGGGCGAGTACCGGCGCCACTTCGACTTCGAGTTCCGCGGTGCCGAACAGACGGCGCTGCTGACCTACAAGCGCGACGGCGGCCTGTGGCTCGAAGCCGGCGGCGCCGAAGGCCCGCTGGTCATCGGCCAGTTCCCCAGCGGTGAATTCGAAGTCGAATTCGCCGGCACGCGCCAGACGCTCGACGTGCACGTCGATGGCGCCACCGCCCACGTCTTCGCCTCGAAGGGCGCGACGAAGATCACCGCCATCGACCGCCTCGCGCACGCGGGCGACACCCATGCCGAGGGCGGCCGGCTCACGGCACCGATGCCAGGCAAGGTCGTGTCCTTCGCCGTCAAGGCCGGCGACAAGGTCAGCCGCGGCCAGCCGCTGGCCGTGATGGAGGCCATGAAGATGGAGCACACCATTGCGGCACCGGCCGACGGCACGGTGGACGAGCTGATGTTCGCGCCAGGCGAGCAGGTGGCCGAAGGCGAGGAACTGTTGCGAATGAGTGCCGCCGCAGCCTGAAAAATAGTTAACCCCCTTTCGGGCGCCCGCCCGTATCAGCTGCGGTAGTCATCACTCAAGGGATATCCCATGACCTATCGCACGCTGTCCGGCGCGCCTCGCTTCCTGTTTGCCCGCCACCGCTCGGGCATCGTCCTGCTGGCCCTGGCGGCCGCCTTGTCGCTCGCCGGCTGCAACCGCACCCACGACGAGGCCACCACGCTCGCCGAGCCGGCTCCGCCGCCCGCGCCGATGCAGGCCGCAGCCAGCCATGCCGGCGGCATGGCCAGGAAGGAGCAGCGCATGCGGTCGGCCGAAACGGCTTCCGCGGATCAGGCGCAGGGCGGGCAGGACACCCCGCTGCAGCGCTTCCTGGCCGTGCGGCAAGACCTGAACGTCGAGGTGCCGTCCGAGCAGCTGGCCGATGCCTGGGGCAAGGTGCGCGACCTCTGCGGCTCGCTGAAGTGCGAGCTGCTGTCGTCCTCCCTGCTGCGCGAGACGCCGCAGCAGCCCGGCAACGCCATGCTCGAGATGCGCGTGGAGCCCGCCGACGTCGACAAGCTGCTCGGTGGCTTGGCCGGCGTGGCGAACGTGGTCTCGCACACCACTACCAGCGAGGACAAGACCGCCGAGGTGATCGACGTCGAAGCCCGCATCAGGAACCGTACCGAGTTCCGCGACAGCCTGCGCGTCATGCTGCGCGACACCGTCACCAAGCGCACCATGGCCGACCTGCTGGCGATCCAGCGCACGCTGTCGGACACGCAGGCCGAGCTCGACGCCATTGCCACGCAGCGCAAGGTGCTGGCGCAGCAGACCAGCAAGCAGCACATCCAGATCCAGTTCACGCCCAGGCGCGCACTGGTGAGCGGCGGCGACGGCTACAGCCCGATGGGGAGGGCGCTGCGCAACGCGGGCGCGGTGCTGGCGGAGAGCGTCGGCTCGCTGATCACCTTCATCGCGGCGGTGTTGCCCTGGCTGGTGCTGGTGGTGCTGCCGATGGGATGGCTGGTGCGGGTGCTGTGGCGCCGTCGCCGCATCAAGGCGGGTTGACCCGGGGTCAGCCCACCACCACGTCGCTGACGTCGTCCCTGATCTCCTTCGCGGGCGGCCCGAACGCCGCGCCAGCGCCTTCACTAAGATTCGTCCCCATGCGAATCACCGTCTACCTCACCGACAACCGCCCCGACCCCTGGATCGAGGGCCTCAAGGCCGAATTACCCGATGCCGTCATCGAGGCCTGGAAGCCCGGCGCACCGCAGGCCGACCATGCCGTGGTGTGGGCGCCACCGCAGGAGTTTCTCGACGAGCAGCCGAAGCTGCGCGGCATCTTCAACATCGGCGCGGGCGTCGATGCGCTGCTCAAGCTGAAGGTGCCGGCGCACACGCGCATCGTGCGGCTCGACGACGCGGGCATGTCGGTGCAGATGGCGGAGTACGTCTGCCACACGCTCATTCGCCACTTCCGCGAGTTCGACGCCTACGAAGCCGATGCGAAGCAGGGCAAGTGGAGCTACCGCAAGCCGAAGCTGCGGCGCGACTTCCCGGTCGGGATCATGGGTCTGGGCGTGCTCGGCGAGCGCGTGGCCAAGGCGGTCGCGCAGTTCGAGTTTCCGGTGCTGGGCTGGAGCCGTTCGCCGAAGGAGATCGACGGCGTGCGCGTGTTCAGCGGCGAGGCGCAGTTCGACGAGTTCCTGTCGTCCACGCGCGTGCTCGTGAACCTGCTGCCGCTGACGGAGGCGACGCGCGGCATCCTCAACCGCAGCACGCTGGGCAAGCTGAAGCCCGAGGGCTACCTGATCAGCATCGCGCGCGGCGCGCACCTCGTGGAAGGCGACCTGATCCCGATGCTCGACGCCGGCCAGCTCGCGGGCGCGACGCTCGACGTGTTCCAGGTCGAGCCGCTGCCGGTCGACCACGCCTTCTGGCGGCATCCCAAGATCACCGTGACGCCGCACGGCTCGGCGCGCACGCTGCGCGAGGAGTCCATTGCGCAGATCGCCGGGAAGATCCGGGCGATGGAGCAGGGCTTGCCGATCGCCGGCGTGGTCGATCCGGCGCGCGGGTACTGACGCCGGCGTCACCTTTTGCGAGCCCGCCGTGGCGCAAGGCGGGCAGGGGAAACCCCGAAGCGCCGATTTTTCATGAGCATGAAAATATTTTCATGACTGTGAAAACTGCATTCCGCGTGATCGAGATCGTCGAGCTCTTCGCTCGCGAGAAGCAGCCGCTGGCGCTGTCCGAGATGGCGCGCCTGCTCGACATGCCGGTGTCGAGCTGCCTGGGCCTGATCCGCACGCTCGAAGAGCAGGGCTACATGTACGAGACCGGCCGCCGCCAGGGCTACTACCCGACGGGCCGGCTGCTCGCGATGGCGCAGGTCATCGCCGCCCACGACCCGGTGCTCGACCGGGTGAAGGCCACGCTCGAGGAGTTGCGCGATGCTGCGCGCGAAACCGTGGTGTTCGCCAAGTTCCGCGATGCGGGCCTGGTGGTGTACCTGGAAGTGCTGAGCGCGCCGCAAAGCATCCGCTACACGGCCGAGTCGGGCGAGACGCGCCCGGCATACGCCAATTCGCTGGGCCGTGCGTTGCTCTCCACGCTCGCGCCCGAAGCGCGCCGCAAGCTGCTCGACGGCATGGTGCTCGCGCCGCTGACCGACGCCACGCTCACCACCGCCGATGCCATCGAAGCCGAACTGCAGCGCTCAGCCGCGCGCGGCTGGTACGGCAACCTCGGCGAAAGTATTCCCGACCTGATCGGCCTCGCGTGGCCGCTGCGCATCGGCGGCGAGGCCTATGCCATCTCGGTCGCCGGTCCGCGCTACCGCATGGAGGCGCGCATCGAGGAGATCGCGGCGATGCTGCGCTCGGCCTGCCTCGCCATCGAACCCAAGACCGAAAGCAACCGATGACCGCAAGCACCCCCCGCTACTTCATCCGCGAGGATGAGATCGCCGGCTACCACCCGGCCAACCACACCGGCACGCTCAACAAGCGCCTGATCGGCCCCGAGACCGTGGGCGCGAAGCAGCTCGAAGTGCTGGTCGGCCACATCCAGAAGGGCAAGGGCGCGCTGCCGCACGCGCACCCGGGCATCGAGCAGGTCTGCTACATGCTCGAAGGCCGTGCAGTTGCCGAGGTGGGCGGCCAGCGGCAGGAACTGCACCCTGGCGACAGCTGCTTTTTCCCGGCCGACGCGATGCACACCTTCACGGTGGTGAGCGGCGAGCCGGTGCGCGTGCTGGTGATCTACAGCCCGCCGTACGAGGAATTGCCGGAGCGCGTGATCCGGCCCTGAAGCGACAACAACCCGGAGATAAGCAAATGCAGACAACTAAGAACGCGACCGAGCCATCGGTCGTGGTGGCGAGCCGTCGCCGTTTCATTTCCATCGGTGCCGCCACGGGGCTCGCCAGCGCCGTGCCTTGGGCCTTCGCGCAAGACGGCTACCCGAAGCAGCCGATACGCATCGTCGTGCCCTTCGCGGCGGGCAGCGGCACCGACGCCGTGGCGCGCATCACCGCGCAGATGCTGGGCGACGCGCTGAAAGGCTCGGTCATCGTCGACAACAAGGCCGGCGCCAACGGCGTGATCGGCGCGGAGGCCGTGGCCAAGGCGCCGCCCGACGGCTACACGCTCTTCATGACCACCAACACCACGCACTCGGCCAACCCGAGCCTGATGAAGTCGCTGCCCTACGACCCGGTGAAAGATTTCGCGCCCGTGAGCCGCATGGGCAACCTGCCGTTCATGCTCGTGGTGAACAACGACCTGCCCGTGAAGAGCGTGGCCGAGTTGCTGGCCTGGGGACGCGCGCACCCCGGCAAGCTGACCTATGCGAGCGGCAACAGCACGGGCATCGTGAGCGGCGCCACGCTGTCGCGCATGAGCGGCGTGCCGATGCTGCACGTGCCCTACAAGAGCACGCCGCCGGCCATTGCCGACCTGATCGGCGGGCAGGTGTCGATGATGGTGGTCGACCTCGCCGCGGGCCTTGCGACGGTGAAGGCCGGCAAGATGCGCGCGATTGCGGTCACTACGCAGGAGCGCACCAAGCTCTTCCCCGAGCTGCCGCCGCTGGCCGACACGCCCGAGCTGAAAGGCTTCGACATCACCTCGTGGAACGGCGTGTTCGCGCCGGCCGGCACGCCGCGCGACATCGTGCTGAAGCTCAACAAGGCGCTGTCGGAGATGACGAACGGCGCGGCCTTCCGCGAGCGCGTGAGCAAGCTGGGCTTCGATGCATTCGGCAGCACGCCCGAGGAGCTGGGGGCGTTCACGGTGTCGGAGCTGGCGAAGTGGAGGAAGCTGATCCAGGCTGCGGGGATTCAGCCCGAATGAACCCGCTTTCGAGTTTGTATTTCTCCCTCCCCTCCCGGGGGAGGGCAGGGGTGGGGGCAAGCGGCGTACCCATGGGGCGCTCTGCCTGCCCCCATCCCAGCCTTCCCCCAGCGGGGGAAGGAGCGAAGACATGAACACCTCAGGACCTCTCCAAGGCATCCGCATCCTCGACCTCACGGCCGTGGTGATGGGCCCCTACGCCACGCAGACGCTCGGCGACCTCGGTGCCGACGTCATCAAGGTCGAGCCGCCCGGCGGCGACAACCTGCGCGCTGTCGGCCCGATGCGCCACCCCGGCATGGGCGCGATGGCGCTGCACCTGAACCGCAACAAGCGTTCGATCGTGCTCGACCTCAAGCAGCCCGAAGGGCGCGAGGCCTGCCTGAAGCTCGCGGCCGGCTGCGATGCATTGATCTACAACACGCGGCCGCAGGCGATGGCGAGGCTCGGGCTCGGCTATGACGCCGTGGCCGAGGCCAATCCGAAGATCGTCTACCTCGGCGCGTTCGGCTATGGCGAGCAGGGGCCCTACGCCGGCAGGCCCGCCTACGACGACCTGATCCAGGGCGCGGCAGGCGTGGCCTCGCTGTTCGCGGAGCAAAGCGGTGGCGAACCGCGCTATGCACCCGTCACGCTCGCCGATCGCGCCGTCGGCCTGCAGGCCGCCATCGCGCTGCTCGCTGCCGTGCTGCACGCGCAACGCACGGGCAAGGGCCAGGCGGTCGAGGTGCCGATGTTCGAGGCGCTTTCGCAGTTCGTCATGGGCGACCACCTCGGCGGCCGCAGCTTCGAGCCGCCGCTCGGCCCCACTGGCTACGCGCGCCTGCTCGCGCCGCATCGCAAGCCCTATGCAACATCGGACGGCTACCTCAGCGTGCTCATCTACAACGACAAGCACTGGCAGGCCTTCTTCGACCTGATCGGCCGGCCCGAGCTGCGCAGCTCGCCGATGTTCGGCACGCACACCGCGCGCGCCGCGAACATCGGCGCGGTGTACGCCTTCGTCGCCGAAGCGATGGCCACGCGCACCAGCGACGAATGGTTCGCAGCGCTCGATGCCGCCGACATCCCCGTCGCGCGCCTTCACAGCACCGAGAGCCTGCTCGACGACCCGCACCTGCGCGCCGTCGATTTCTACCCCCAGCTCGACCACCCGACCGAGGGCCGCATCCGCACCCTCGCGCCGGTCGGCCGATACGGCGCCACGCCCACCGCCATCCGCCGGCCCGCGCCGCGCATCGGCGAGCAGAGCGTGGAGCTGCTGCGCGAAGCGGGATATGGCGACGAGGCCATTGCCCGCATGCTCGAACGCGGCGTCACGCTGCAACCCGACCCACCGACGGACACCGAAGAATGAACTTCTCCCTGAACGAAGACCAGCGCTCGCTGGTCGCGGCCATCGAACGCCTCTGCGAGGACTTCCCCGCCGACTACTGGCGCGACCACGACGATCGCGCCGTGTTCCCGCACAAGTTCCACCGCGCCGTTGCAGAGAGCGGCTGGCTCGGCATCGCGATGCCCGAGGCGCAGGGCGGCGCGGGGCTCGGCATCACCGAGGCGGCGCTGATGATGCGTGCCATCAGCGCGTCGGGTGCGGGCATGTCGGGTGCGTCGTCGGTGCACATGAACATCTTCGGGCTCAACCCGGTGGTGGTGTTCGGCAGCGAGGCGCAGCGCCAGCGCTTCCTGCCGCCGCTGATCGCGGGCACCGAGAAAGCCTGCTTCGCCGTGACCGAGCCCGACGCGGGGCTGGACACCACCAGCCTCAAGACGCAGGCGGTACGCCAGCCGAATGGCAGCTACCTGCTGCACGGCCGCAAGATCTGGATCTCGACCGCGCAGGTTGCCGACCGCATGCTCATCCTCACGCGCACCACGCCGATCGACCAGGTGAAAAAGCCCACGCAAGGCCTCACGCTGTTCTACACGGCGCTGGACCGCAGCAAGGTCGAGGTGCGCGAGATCCACAAGCTCGGCCGCGCGGCAGTGGACTCGAACATGCTCTTCATCGACGGGCTCGAAGTGCCGGAGGAAGACCGCATCGGCGAGGAAGGGCGCGGCTTCGAGTACATCCTGCACGGGCTCAACCCCGAGCGCATATTGATCGCTGCGGAAGCCATCGGCATCGGCCGCGCGGCGTTGCGCATCGCCTCGCAGTACGCGCAGGAGCGCATCGTGTTCGGCCGGCCCATTGGGCAGAACCAGGGCGTGGCGCATCCGCTGGCGCGGGCCTGGGCCAACCTCGAGGCGGCCGACCTGATGATGCTCAAGGCCGCCACGCTGTACGACGCGGGCGAGCCCTGCGGCATCGAGGCCAATGCCGCCAAGTACCTCGCGGCCGAGGCGGCGCACGATGCCTGCCAGAACGCGATCCTCACGCTGGGCGGCATGGGCTATGCGAAGGAATACCATGTGGAGCGCCTGCTGCGCGAGAGCTACATTCCGCGCATCGCACCGGTGAGCCCGCAGATGATCCTGAACTTCATCGCGGAGAAGGCACTGGGGCTGCCCAAGTCGTACTGATCGCAATGCCATGAACAACGACGCCATCGTCACCCGCCACCTCGTCATCCGCGGCCTCGTGCAGGGCGTGGGCTATCGCTGGTCGATGGTGCAGGCTGCGCAGCGGCTCGGCGTGCACGGCTGGGTGCGCAACCGCCGCGACGGCAGCGTGGAAGCGCTGGCGATCGGCGAGGCTGGCGCGGTCGAGGCGCTGGTCCGTTGGGCGCAGCAGGGGCCGGACGGCGCGCGCGTGGATGCGGTCGATGTGGACGAGCGCCTCGACGCCGTTGCAGCGGGCGGCATGCCCGGCGGTTTCGAGCAGCGGGGAACCGTCTAGCGCCCGCTTCGGTCTGCCTCCGAGCCCGAGCCCGGGCGCCGTGCGGTTGGCACCATTTGCAACCCCGCAGGCGCGCATTGCTACCTTCCGCGGCCTGTGTGCCTGGCAGGGCATTTCTATGTGTCGGACAATGGCCAACGGTCTTTCATCCTCCCGCGACACAAGAGACATCCCATGAAACTCCCCACCCGCGTCAAGCTCGTCGACGTCGGCCCGCGCGACGGCCTGCAGAACGAAAAGCAGCCCGTCTCGGCCGAAGTCAAGATCGGCCTCGTGCACCGCCTGCAGGACGCGGGCCTGAAGGAGATCGAGGTCACCAGCTTCGTCTCGCCCAAGTGGGTGCCGCAGATGGCCGACAACGCCGAGGTGATGCATGGCATCCAGCGCAAGCCCGGCGTGCGCTACTCGGTGCTCACGCCCAACATGAAGGGCTTCGAGGCCGCCATCGCGGCGCCGCGCGAGGAATGGCCCGACGAGATCGTGGTGTTCGGAGCCGCGAGCGAGGCCTTCAGCCAGAAGAACATCAACTGCTCCATTGCCGAGAGCATCGAGCGCTTCGCACCCGTGGTGGCAGCGGCGCTAGAGAAGGGCATCCACGTGCGCGGCGCCATGTCGTGCACCGTGGGCTGCCCGTATGAAGGCGAGATCGCGCCGGCCAAGGTCGGCTACCTTGCGCAGCTGATGAAGGGCATTGGCGTGCAGCGCGTGGACGTGGCCGACACCATCGGCGTGGGCACGCCGCGCAAGGTGCAAGGGGCGATGGAGGCCACGCTGGCGCACTTCGATGTGGACGCCATTTCCGGCCACTTTCACGACACCTACGGGCAGGCGCTGGTCAACACGCTGGCGGCGCTCGAGCTGGGCGTGTGGAACTTCCAGTCGTCCTCGGCCGGCCTCGGCGGCTGCCCCTACGCGAAGGGCGCAACGGGCAACGTGGCGACCGAGGACGTGGTCTACATGCTGCACGGCATGGGCATCGAGACCGGCATCGACCTCGACAAGCTGATCGACGCGGGCGTCTACATCAGCGAGGCGCTGGGGCGCGAACCGAACTCGCGCGCTTCGAAGGCGATCCGCACCAAGCGCGCCGACTGAGCGGTTTCGTCTTCTTCAGTGCCCGAAGGCGCGCAGCCCGAGCAGTACGATCACCGCCGCGGCCAGCAGCACCGTCGTGCATTGCCAGAACAGCACCGGCCGGCGCTCGATCAGTGCGGGTGAGCGCGCGCGAAGAAACTCCGGCCCCGGCGCCCTGAGGTCGTGCGCGAATTCGGACACCGCCTCCTGCCGCTTCGCCGCCTGCGGGTGCAGTGCCTTCTGCAGCACGGCATCGACCCACGCGGGCAGGTCGGGACGGAAATGCCGCACCGGCACATAGCGCAGCCGGCCGACATCGGCGGGTGAGCGGATGCGCGACGCCTGCAGCCCGTAAGGCAGCTGGCCGGCGAGCATCTGGTAGGCGATCACCGCCAGCGAGAACAGGTCGGAGCGGGCCGTGCCGCCATGGCCGATGAAGTATTCCGGCGCGGTGTATTGCAGCGTGCCTTCGATGGCGAGCGCCCGGCGCTCGCCGCTGCCGTCGGACAGGCCTGCGACGTGGGTGGCGGCGAGGTCGATGATCTTCACGGTGCCCGTGCGGTCGATCATCACGTTCTCGGGGCGCATGTCCTGGTGCAGCATTTCCTTGCCGTGCAGCGCCTGCAGGCCCCGCGCCAGCTGCTCGACGATGCCGCGCACGCTGTCCAGCGCGGGCCGGGGGTGGTCGACCATCCACTGCGCCAGCGTCTGGCCGTCCACGTACTCCATGGCCACGTACAGGTGGCCGCGCGTGCGCTCGACGGCGCTGGCCTTGAGCACGTGCGGGCTGTCGATGCGCCGCGCCACCCATTCCTCGAGCACGAAGCGGTCGAGGTAGTCGGGGTCGCCGCGCAGGTCGATTGACGGGAGCTTCAGCACCGCCGGCTGGCCGGTGGCCTCGTCGGTGGCCAGGTACACGTGGCTGCGCGCGCTCATGTGGATCTCGCGCACGAGCGTGAAGCCCTCGAAGCGGTCCCTCGGCGCGAGGGCCGGCGGCAGCGCCAGGCCTTCGCGCTGCAGCTGCGCATGCGGCGCGTCGGCTTCGGGAAGCTCGTCGATGCGCAGCAGCTGGACCGTGCTGTCGTCGTCGCTGCCCTTGGCCTGCGCGGCTTGCGCCAGCAGGCGGGCCGCCGCGTCGAAATCGTCCCCGCAGCGGCCGAGCACGTCGTTCACCGTGCCGATGTCGAGGTGCGCGTACGCGCCATCGGTGGCCAGCAGGTAGACCTCGCCCGCCTCCGCCTGCCAGCAGCGGTAGTCGATCTCCACATGGGCGCCCGCGCCCAGCGCGCGGCCCAGGTATGACTCGGCCGACGACACGTTGACGCGGTGGTCTTCGGTGAGCTGTTCCAGTGCGCCGGCGTGCAGCCGGTAGATGCGCGCATCGCCGACGTGCAGCAGGTGCGCGTCGCGGCCCTTGAGGATCAGCGCGCTGAAGGTGCAGACGTAGCCGCTGTCCTTGTCGAAGCGCGCGTCGCTGCGCATCGTCTGCGCGTGCAGCCACGAGTTGGTGGCGTCCAGCACCCGCTGCGCGGAGCGGCGCACCGACCACGCGTCGGAGGTTGCGTAGTAATCGTCGAGAAAACCCCGCACGGCCGCCGCGCTCGCCACCTGGCTCACGCGGCTGGAGCCGATGCCGTCGGCGAGCGCCACCGCGATGCCCTTGGAGGCGCGCAGCGCTCCCTCGGGCAGCATGGCGCCGTGGAAGTCCTGGTTGACCGGCGATTTGCGCCCTGCCAGCGAATGCTGGCCGAGCGTCACGCGCAATGCCTTGCGCGGCATCCAGGCCGGCTCAGCTGGCGGCGCGCTTGGGCGCCGTCTTGTAGTGCGTGGAGTAGAGCGTCAGCCCGACGAAGGTCAGGCCGCCGACGAGGTTGCCCAGCACCGTGGGCAGCTCGTTCCAGATCAGGTAGTCCATGATCGTGAACTTGCCGCCCAGCATCAGGCCGGTGGGGAACAGGAACATGTTGACGATCGAGTGTTCGAAGCCCATGTAGAAGAAGACCATGACCGGCATCCACATACCGATCGCCTTGCCGGACACGGTGGTCGACATCATGGCCGCCACCACGCCCGTCGACACCATCCAGTTGCACATCACGGCGCGGATGAACAACGTGAGCATGCCGGCGGCGCCATGCGCGGAGTAGCCGATGGTGCGGCCTTCGCCGATGTGGCCGAGCTTCTCGCCGATGGCGTTGGGCGCCTCGCTGAAGCCGAAGGTGAAGATGACGGCCATGAACACCGCGACCGTCAGCGCACCCGCGAAGTTGCCGGTGAACACCAGTCCCCAGTTGCGCATGACGCCGCCCCAGGTGGCGCCGGGTCGCTTGTCGAGCACGGCCAGCGGTGCCAGCGTGAACACGCCGGTCAGCAGGTCGAAGCCCAGCAGGTACAGCATGATGAAGCCCACCGGGAACAGCATCGCGCCAACGAGCGCATTGCCGGTGTTCACGGTGATGCTCACGGCAAAGGCCGCCGCCAGCGCGAGGATCGCGCCCGCCATGTACGAGCGGATGAGCGTGTCGCGCGTGGACATCAGCAGCTTGGATTCACCGGCGTCCACCATCTTGGTGACGAACTCGGCGGGGGCTAGATAGGCCATTCTGGTTCCTTGGAAGCGATAAAGACGAAACTGAAAAGGGAGACCGGGGCCTCAAGCCAGCGCGACGAGCACGCGGCCTTCCTGCACGCGCACGGCATGCGCGCGCACCGAGTGCTCGGGCGCTTCCAGGCATTCGCCGCTGCGCAGGTCGAAGTGGTTCTTGTAGAGCGGCGAAGCCACGACGATGCGCTCGCCCAGGCTGCCGACCAGCCCGCGCGACAGCACGCTGGCCCCCGCCTTCGGGTCGATGTTGTCGATGGCGAACAGTGCCTGCTCATGGCCGACGCTGAAGATCGCGACATGCACGCCGTCGACCAGAGCGCACACGCCGGTGTCGGGCAGGATGTCGGTGGCCGCGCACACCGGGGTCCACTGGAGGTTGTCTTGGGTCATGGGATTTCCTTGGATGTTCTTCAGGCCATCGAGACGTCGGAGGCGGCTTCGCCGCGCTCTTCCGCGCGGGCGGGGCGGATCTGGCCGCGCTCCTGCACGAACACGATGTGCTCGTCCGGCTTCTCGCTGTTGACGAAGGAGCGGAAGCGCTGGCGCGTGACGGGGTCGTTCACCGCGGTCTTCCATTCGCACTGGTAGGTGTCGACCACGCGCTGCATCTGCGTTTCCAGCTCGTCGCCCAGGCCCAGCGTGTCCTGCAGCAGCACGCCCTTGAGGTAGTCGAGGCCGCCCTCGAGGTTCTCGCGCCAGGTGCTGGTGCGCTGCAGGCGGTCGGCCGTGCGCACGTAGAACATCAGGAAGCGGTCGATCAGCCGGATCAGCTCGGCCTTGGTGAGGTCGCTCGCGAGCAGTTCGGCATGGCGCGGCTTCATGCCGCCATTGCCGCACACGTAGAGGTTCCAGCCCTTGTCGGTCGCGATGATGCCGACGTCCTTGCCTTGCGCTTCCGCGCATTCGCGGGTACAGCCCGACACGCCGAACTTGATCTTGTGCGGCGCGCGCAGGCCCTTGTAGCGGTTCTCCAGTTCCACGGCCAGGCCGACGCTGTCGTCCACGCCGTAGCGGCACCAGGTGGAGCCGACGCAGCTCTTCACCGTGCGCAGCGACTTGCCGTAGGCATGGCCCGACTCGAAGCCGGCCGCGATCAGTTCTTCCCAGATGGCGGGCAGCTGCTCGACGCGCGCACCGAACATGTCCACGCGCGCACCGCCGGTGATCTTGGTGTACAGGCCGTATTTCTTCGCCACCTGGCCCACCGCGATCAGCCCGTCGGGCGTGACCTCGCCGCCCGGCATGCGCGGCACCACCGAGTAGGTGCCGTCCTTCTGGATGTTGCCGAGGAAGTAGTCGTTGCTGTCCTGCAGGCTGGCCAGGTCCTTCTTCAGCACGAACTCGTTCCAGCACGACGCGAAGATGCTCGCGGCGGTCGGCTTGCAGATATCGCAGCCCAGGCCCTTGCCGTGCTTCGCCAGCAGGTCGGCGAAGCTGCGGATCTCGCCCACGCGGATCAGGTGGTACAGCTCCTGGCGCGAGTAGGGGAAGTGCTCGCACAGGTGGTTGTTGACCGCCATGCCGCGCTTGGACATCTCCATCTTCATCACCTGCGTGACCAGCGGCACGCAGCCGCCGCAGGTGGCGCCGGCCTTGGTGCAGGCCTTCAGCTCGGCGACAGTGCACGCGCCCTCGCCCACGGCCTCGCAGATCCGGCCCTTGGTGACGCTGTTGCACGAGCAGATCTGCGCGCTGTCGGGCAGCGCATCGACGCCCAGGCCCGGCTTGGCCTTGCCGTCGCTCGACGGCAGGATCAGGAACTCGGGGTCGGCGGGCAGCGCGATGCCGTTGAGCGCCATCTGCAGCAGCGTGCCGTACTCGGCGGCGTCGCCGACCAGCACCGCACCCAGCAGCTGCTTGCCGTCCTCGCTGACGACGATCTTCTTGTAGATCTGCTTGCGTTCGTCGACGTACTGGTAGGCGCGCGACTTCGGCGTCTTGCCGTGCGCGTCACCGATGCTCGCCACGTCCACGCCCATCAGCTTGAGCTTGGTGCTCATGTCGGCGCCGGTGAAGGCGGCGTCGTCCTGGCCGGCGATGTGTTTGGCGGCCACGCGGGCCATGTCGTAGCCCGGCGCGACGAGGCCGAAGGTCTGCTCGTTCCACGACGCGCATTCGCCGATCGCGTAGATGCTGCGGTCGCTGGTGCGGCAGTGGCTGTCCACCGCCACGCCGCCGCGCGGGCCGACGGCCAGCACGCTCTGGCGCGCCAGCTCGTCGCGCGGACGGATGCCGGCGGAGAACACGATCATGTCGGTTTCCAGGTGCGTGCCGTCGGCGAACACCATACGGTGGCGGGCGGTCGCGCCGTCGGTGATCTCCACCGTGTTGCGGCCGGTGTGCACGTGCAGGCCCATCGCCTCGATGCTGTTGCGCAGGGCGCGGCCGCCGCCTTCGTCGACCTGCACGGCCATCAGGCGCGGCGCGAACTCCACCACGTGGGTTTCGAGGCCCATGTCGCGCAGCGCCTTGGCGCATTCCAGGCCCAGCAGGCCGCCGCCGACGACCACGCCGCTCTTCGAGCGGGCGCCGCAGGCCTTCATGGCCTCGAGGTCCTCGATGGTGCGGTAGACGAAGCAGTTCGGGCGGTCGCGGCCCGGCACGGCGGGCACGAAGGGGAAGGAGCCCGTCGCAAGCACCAGCTTGTCGTAGTGCACCACTTCGCCGTCGGCCGTGGAGACGGTGTTGTTGCGCCGCTCGATGGCCACCGCCCGCGCGGCCAGACGCAGCGTGAAGCCGCTGCGCTCGAAGAAGCCCGGCTCGACGAGCGACAGGTCTTCCGCCGTCTTGCCGGCGAAGAACTCGGACAGGTGAACCCGGTCGTACGCCGGGCGGGGCTCCTCGCAAAGCACGGTGACTTGTGCGTTCGCGACGCCGAGCTCGTGGAGTTGCTCGAGGAACTTGTGGCCGACCATGCCGTGGCCGATGACTGCGATCTTCATTGGGGGTCCTGCACGCAGCCGGCCCTGGAAGCTGCGGCCCGCCGGTCACTGTCTGGGCAGACAGCGGCAGTGGGCCTCCGCGACGGAACGGATGCGAAATTGGGTTGGAGCAGACGAGCTCGCGGCTTGCCGGCCGCCAGCTCGCTTGAACCCCGCCGTCGTTAGCGGAGGCACTGTGAACCGGGGGATGAGCAATATCCATGCCGGATCAAAAAAGCGCCGCGGCCACCCTGGCCGGCCGGTTGCGCACCGAAACCGCCCCGGGCCCGGCGCCGGACGCACGGGCGTCGTGCGCCGTGGCGTCGCGAGGCTCTCCGCATTGGTGCGCCCAGGCGGCGGCGCAGGCTTTTCCGTATGCTCTGGGACCTCGATGAACCCTGAACCTGCTGAACCTGCCATGTGCGGCTCCGAACTCCATTCCCTTCCCGACGGTGTCCAGCGCGTCTCGCGCGTACTCCAGGACGCCGGCCATCCCCATTCGCCGCGCATGCTCGACGACGCCTGCCGCACCGCGCAGCAGGCGGCCGACGCCCTCGGCATCTCGGTCGGCCAGATCGCCAAGAGCATCATCTTCCGACGCAAGAGCGACGAGGCGGCGGTGCTGGTCATCACCTCGGGCGACAAGCGCGTCGACGAGAAGAAGGTCGATGCGCTGGTCGGCAAGACCGGCCGCGCCGACGCCGACTTCGTGAAGGCGCGCACCGGCTTCACCATCGGCGGCGTCTCGCCGGTCGGGCACGTGACCAAGCCCGTGGTGCTGATCGACCGCGAGCTGTTCCGCTTCGAGGAGATCTGGGCGGCCGCGGGCCATCCGCATGCGGTGTTCCAGCTGCGCCCGCACGATCTCGAGAAGCTCACCGGCGCGCCGGTGGCGGACGTGGTGTGAACTTCGACGAGGCCGAGACCTTGGCCGAGCGCGCCGTGGCCGTGCAGGCCATGGCTGAAGACGTGCCCTCGCCGTGCTCCTCCGTGTGCCGCATGGACCGCCTCAGCGGCTTCTGCGAAGGGTGTTTGCGCACCATCCCCGAGATCGCCGGCTGGAGCAGGATGGAAGACGAAACGCGGCGCCACGTGTGGCGCGCGATAGAGTTGCGTGCGCGGGCCGGCATCTGGCGCGCTTCCGGAGACAACACCGCATGAAGCACATCGACTTCTATCTCGACTTCATCTCGCCCTACGCGCACCTCGCGTTCGAGCACCTGCCGGAGGCGCTCGAAGGCCTGAGCTGCAGCGTGGCCTACAAGCCCGTGCTGCTAGGGGCGCTGCTCAAGCAGCACGGCCAGCTCGGGCCGGCGGAGATCCCGTCGAAGCGCAGCTGGACCTACCGCCACGTGCTCTGGCTGGGCCACGCGAACGGCATCCGGATCGAGATGCCCGCCTCGCATCCTTACAACCCGCTGCCTCACCTGCGGCTGGCAGTGTCGACGAGCGACGACGGCAGCATCAGCCGCCTCGTGGCCGAGACCATCTTCCGCCACGTGTGGCGCGGCGGCGAAGACGCGGGCGACGCCGCGCGCCTCGCCGCGCTCACTGCGCAACTGGCGCCGAAGCGCGACGCGAACAGCGACGAGAGCAAGGCCCTGCTCAAGCGCAACACCGACGAGGCCCTGCAGCTCGGCGTGTTCGGCACGCCCGCCTATGTGGTCGACGGGCGCCTGTTCTGGGGCTTCGACGGCCTGCAGATGCTGCGCGCCTACCTGTCGGGCGATGCGTGGTTCGACGGCCCGCAATGGACGTCGGCGGACCAGCGCCCGTCCCTGCTGCGCAGCAGCAAAAACTGAGCGACCCCCGGATTTCTTACAACCTGAAACGCGCCCCGCGGGTTTCACCTTAAACCGTAAGCACCGGTTCAGTTTCGCGCAAGGCTCGGGTCAGTCGCGCCTCCAAGAATGCCTCACGGTCCCGAAACAGTCGGGCGCCGCATGAACGCACACACACAGGAGACGACGCAATGGCAGCCACACTAGATTCACGGGGAGTGCCGCATCCGGCCCCCCGGCCCATGTCCTCGGAGGAGAAGAAGGTCATCTTCGCCTCCTCGCTCGGCACCGTGTTCGAGTGGTACGACTTCTATCTCTACGGTTCGCTCGCCGCGATCATCGCGAAGCAGTTCTTCAGCGGCCTCGATGCGGGCGCCGCCTTCATCTTCGCGCTGCTGGCGTTCGCGGCCGGCTTCCTGGTGCGTCCGTTCGGCGCCATCGTGTTCGGCCGCCTGGGCGACATGATCGGGCGCAAGTACACCTTCCTGGTGACGATCCTGATCATGGGCCTGTCGACCTTCATCGTCGGCCTGCTGCCCAGCTACGCGACCATCGGCGTCGCTGCGCCGGTGATCCTGATCGCGCTGCGCATGCTGCAGGGCCTCGCGCTCGGCGGCGAGTACGGCGGTGCCGCCACCTACGTGGCCGAGCACTCGCCGCACGGCAAGCGCGGCGCCTACACCTCGTGGATCCAGACCACCGCCACGCTCGGCCTGTTCCTGAGCCTGCTGGTGATCCTGGGCGTTCGCGAAGGCATGGGCGAAGCGGTGTTCAACGACTGGGGCTGGCGCATTCCGTTCCTGGTGTCGATCCTGCTGCTCGGCGTGTCGGTGTGGATTCGGCTCTCGCTGTCCGAGTCGCCGGCCTTCCAGAAGATGAAGGCCGAGGGCAAGACCTCGAAGGCGCCGCTGTCTGAATCCTTCGGCCAGTGGAAGAACCTCAAGATCGTGATCCTGGCGCTGGTCGGCCTCACGGCGGGCCAGGCTGTGGTCTGGTATTCGGGCCAGTTCTATGCGCTGTTCTTCCTGACGGCACAGCTCAAGGTGGATGCGACCACGGCCAACCTGATGATCGCCGCCGCGCTGCTGATCGGCACGCCGTTCTTCGTGATCTTCGGCACCCTGTCCGACAAGATCGGCCGCAAGCCGATCATCATGGCCGGCTGCCTGCTGGCCGTGGTCACCTACTTCCCGGTCTTCAAGATGCTGACCGAAGCCGCCAACCCCGACCTGGCCCGCGCGCAGGCCACGGCCGGTGTCACGGTGACGGCCGACCCGGCGACCTGCTCGTTCCAGGGCAACCCGGTGGCCCGCGAGATCGACTTCAGGAGCTCGTGCGACATCGCCAAGCGCTACCTCGTGCAGAACTCGGTGAGCTATGAGAACGTGGCCGGCGCGCCGGGTTCGAAGGCCGTCGTGAAGATCGGCGACAAGTCGGTCGAGGCGCCCGTCGGCAACGTCGTGAACTCCAAGTTCGACGAGGGCTCCGCCAAGGAAATCGCCGCCTTCAAGAAGAGCGTGGCCGAAGACCTGAAGGTCGCGGGCTACCCGGCCAAGGCCGACCCCGCGAAGATGAACAAGGTGCTGACGGTGCTGCTGCTGTTCTGGCTGGTGCTGCTGGTGACCATGGTCTACGGCCCGATCGCCGCGATGCTGGTCGAGATGTTCCCCACGCGCATCCGCTACACCTCGATGAGCCTGCCGTACCACATCGGCAACGGCTGGTTCGGCGGCCTGCTGCCGACTACCGCTTTCGCCATCGTGGCCTCCACCGGCAACATGTACAACGGCCTCTGGTATCCGATCATCATCGCCGGCGTCACGCTGGTGGTGGGCACGCTCTTCATCCGCGAAACGAAGAACGTGGACATCTACGCCAACGACTGATCGCTGCTCGCGCAGAGGAGGGCGCCATCCGCCCTCCGTTCAACAAAAAGGCTTCATGCCAACCGCATGAAGCCTTTTTCTTGAGCCCCTTGAATCAACCTCGTCAGGAGACAACACCCATGTGGAAACTCGTCGTCGGCTTCATCGTCTTTGCCGCCATCGCTCTGTTCGTGATTTCCAAGGCCGGCGACAAGGTCGACATGTCGGGCGAGAAGCACGGCGGCGACGCGGCGCACGAAACGGCGCCAGCCGCGGCACCGAAGTAGGAAGGCGCCGCGCAGCGGTCAGCGCTTGAACTTGCCGTCGCTGATGATCGACAGGTCCGCGAAATCGATGCCGCTGTGGTCCTGCGGCGAGTAGCTCACCTCGAGCCCGCCGCCGAGGTCGTAGCCCCGCAGGCTGTCGAGCGCCGCCACGATCTTTGCGCGCGTGGGCTTGGGCCCCGCGCGGCGCAGCGCCTCCACCAGCACCTTGGCCGAGGCGAAGCCTTCGAGCGTGGCCGGCGACAGTTCGGCCTGGCCCTTGGCCTGCGCGAGGGCCAGGGCTTCCTTCACCATCGGCTGGCCGAGCGAGCGCTCGTTCGGGAACACCTGCGTCACGATCACGCCGCGGCTCGCGTCGCCCAGCTGCTTGATGAAGCCCGACGAAGCGTTGTTCGACAGCGTGACCACCTGCGCCGCGGAGCCCGCGGCGCGCAGCGCCTTGATGCCGTCCACCACGGCGACGCCCGAGCCGATCCACACCACGGCCTGTGCATCGGCATCCTTGATGGCCGGCACGATGGACTTGTAGTCGGGCTTCTCGCGGTCGGCCGGAATGGTCACGACCGGCTTGGCCTTGCCCTTGGTGAAGCCGGTCATCGCGCCCTCGAGCGCGTCGGTGCCGAACGAGTCGGTCACATGCACCACCGCGATGCGCGTGAGGCCGATGGTCAGCAGGTGCTGCACCGCCTTCTCGGCCTCGCGCTGGTAGGTGGCGCGCACGTTGAACACATGCTTCTGCAGCGGCTTGTGCAGCACCATCGCGCCCGTCGAGGGGCCGATGAGCGCCACGTCGTACTTGTCGAGCCACGGGATGATGGCCTGCGAGTGCGGCGTGCCGCGGCTCATGAAGAGCGCCAGCACCTTCTTGTCCTCGATCAGCACGCGGGCGTTCTCGCTGGCGCGCTTGACGTCGAAGGCGTCGTCCATGCGGATCATCTCGATCTTCTCGCCGTGGATGCCACCTTGGGCATTGGCCGCATCGATCACCAGCTGGGCGCCGCCGATGGTCTCGTTCACGCCGGCGGCCACCGAGCCGGTCATTCCGGCGGTCTGGCCGATCAGGATCTGCGCCGGAGCGCCGGCCGCCGACAGTGTCAGCAGCGCGGCGGCACACAGCGTGCGCGTCATCTTCTTCATGAAAACTTCTCCTCTCGACATGCTCGGAAGCAATCGAAAACAAATGTGCTATTTGTTTCTAAAAGTGTCTTCAACTCCATCCGGACAAACCCCTGCGAAGCCACCGACCTTGTGAAGTAGTGCACGAACCCGTCATGGGCCACTCCCTAGAATGTTTGCCCCACCCCCCAAGGCACTCATGACACAGGGCTCCATCCGGATTCGCGGCGCGCGCCAGCACAACCTCCAGAACCTCGACCTCGACATCCGCACAGGCGAGATGACCGTGGTCACCGGGCCCAGCGGCTCGGGCAAGTCCAGTCTCGTTTTCGACACCCTCTACGCCGAAGGCCAGCGGCGCTACGTGGAGACCTTCTCCGCCTACGCGCGCCAGTTCCTGGACCGCATGGACAAGCCGGCCGTCGACAAGGTGGAGGGCGTGCCGCCCGCCATCGCCATCGACCAGACCAACCCGGTGCGCTCCTCGCGCTCCACGGTCGGCACCATGACCGAGCTGAACGACCACCTGAAGCTGCTGTTCGCGCGCGCAGCCGACCTGTTCGACCGCGAGACCGCGCTGCCGGTGCGCCACGATTCGCCCGACAGCATCTACGCGCAGATCGTCGAGCGCGCGGCCGCAGCGGGCGATCCGCGCCTCGTGGTCACCTTTCCGGTCGAGCTGCCCGCGAGCACCACGGCCGAGGAAGTGACGCAGTGGCTGTCGGCCAGCGGCTTCACGCGCGTGCAGGCCGAGCGCGAGGTGGCCACGCCCACCGGGCCGCGCAAGGTGCTCGACGTGGTGGCCGACCGCTTCCGTGCATCGGGCGCCGAGCGAGCGCGCGTGGTCGAGGCGATCGAGGTGGCGCTCAAGCGCGGCAGCGGGCGCGTCACGGTGCATGCGACCGGTGCCGAAGAGAACGCACCGACCGACGTGTGGAAGTTCTCGACCGGCCTGCATTGCCCCGAGAGCGACATCCGCTACGCCGACCCGATCCCGTCGATGTTCTCGTTCAACTCGGCCGTGGGCGCCTGCGACACCTGCCGCGGTTTCGGCCGCGTGATCGGTGTCGACCTGGGGCTGGTGATTCCGAACGACAAGCTCACGCTGCGCGCCGGCGCGATCAAGACCATCCAGACGCCCGCGTGGAAAGAAGCGCAGGACGATCTCATGCGCCACGCCGAGGCCGCCGGCATTCCGCGCGACACGCCGTGGAACAAGCTCACCGAGGAGCAGAAGCACTGGGTGATCGAGGGCACGCCCAACTACAAGGAAGGCAACTGGAACAAGCAGTGGTACGGCGTGCGGCGCTTCTTCGGCTATCTGGAGAGCAAGGCCTACAAGATGCACATCCGCGTGCTCTTGTCGAAGTACCGCAGCTACACGCAATGCCCGACCTGCAGCGGCGCGCGCCTGAAGCTCGACAGCCTGATCTGGCGTATCGGCAGCAAGGAAGATGCGGATGCGGTGTTGCCGCCCGAGAAGCGATTCATGCCGACGGGGGCGAAGTGGACGCGGGCTCAGCTGGAGGCACTGCCGGGGTTGTGTCTGCATGACCTGATGCTGTTGCCGATCGAGCGGCTGCGTAAATTCTTCGACCGCATGGGTGTTTCTCTCTCCCCCGCTGGGGGAGGGCAGGGGTGGGGGCCGGCGGCGCCTGCAAGCCCTGCTGCCTCGAATGAGGCCGCGAGCCCCCATCCCAGCCTTCCCCCAGCGGGGGAAGGAGCCAAGACCGGGGAAGCGCAGGCCCTCAAACTCCTCTTCGAAGAAATCACCACCCGCCTGCGCTACCTGCACGACGTCGGCATCGGCTACCTCACGCTCGACCGCCAGAGCCGCACGCTGAGCGGCGGCGAGGTGCAGCGCATCAACCTCACGACCGCGCTCGGCACCTCGCTGGTCAACACGCTGTTCGTGCTCGACGAGCCCAGCATCGGCCTTCACCCGCGCGACATGAACCGCATCACCGAGGCCATGCTGCGCCTGCGCGATGCGGGCAACACGCTGGTCGTGGTCGAGCACGACCCGGCCGTGATGCTCGCGGCCGACCGCGTGATCGACATGGGTCCCGGCCCCGGCGCACGCGGCGGGCAGATCGTGTTCGACGGCACCACCGACCAGTTGCGCGACGCCGACACGCTCACCGGCCAGTACCTGGGCGGGCGCAAGAAGATCGGCATGGGGTTCAAGCGGCTCGTGAGCGAGAACACGCACCGCCTCATCCTCGAAGGTGTGCGCGAGCACAACCTGAAGAACGTCACGGTCGAGTTCCCGCTCGCGCGATTGGTGTGCGTCACCGGTGTCAGCGGCTCGGGCAAGTCGACGCTGATCCAGGACGTGCTGGCGCCTGCACTGATGCGCCACTTCGGCAAGGCCACGGAAACGCCCGGCGTGCACGACCGCATGCTCGGCGCCGATCACCTGGGCGACGTGGTGTTCGTCGACCAGTCGCCGATCGGCAAGACCGCGCGTTCCAACCCCGCGAGCTACGTGGGTGCCTGGGACGCGATCCGCGAGATCTTCGCGACGGCCACGCTGTCGCGCCAGCGCGGCTACACCGCGAGCAAGTTCAGCTTCAACTCGGGCGACGGGCGCTGCCCGACCTGCGGCGGTTCGGGCTTCGAGCACGTCGAGATGCAGTTCCTGTCCGACGTCTACCTGCGCTGCCCCGACTGCGACGGCAAGCGCTACCGCCCCGAGATCCTCGAAGTGCGCGTGGAGCGCAAGGGCAGGAGCTACAACGTGGCCGACGTGCTCGACCTCACCGTGGCCGAAGCGGCGGCAGTGTTCGAGGCCGACCGCGACGTGCTGCGCGTGCTGCAGCCGATCTCCGACGTGGGCCTCGACTACGTCAAGCTCGGCCAGCCCGTGCCGACCCTCTCCGGCGGCGAGGCGCAGCGCCTGAAGCTCGCAGGCTTCCTCGCCGAAGCGGCGAAGAGCGCGACCGCAAGCAAGCAGTCGGTGGCGCGCCGGGGCACGCTGTTCCTGTTCGACGAGCCGACCACCGGCCTGCACTTCGACGACATCGCGCGGCTGATGCGCGCGCTGCGCAAGCTGCTCGACGCCGGCCATTCGCTGATCGTGATCGAGCACAACCTCGACGTGATCCGCGCCAGCGACTGGTGCATCGACCTCGGCCCCGAAGGCGGCGAGGGCGGCGGCATGGTGGTGGCCGAGGGCACGCCCGAGCAGTTGCGCGAGAACCGCGCCTCGTTCACCGGCGCCGCGCTGGCGGACTACGAACTCGCCATCGGCCCCGATGCCTACAAGGTGGCCGAGCGCGCAGCGCGCCGCTACATCGCCAACGCGAAGAAGGCGCCGGGCGCCGATGCGGTGCAGATCGTCAACGCGCGCGAGCACAACCTGAAGAACCTCAGCGTCGACATTCCGCGCGGCAAGTTCAGCGTGGTGACTGGTGTGAGCGGCTCGGGCAAGTCGACGCTCGCCTTCGACATCCTGTTCAACGAAGGGCAGCGTCGGTATCTCGAATCGCTCAACGCCTATGCGCGCAGCATCGTGCAGCCCGCGGGCCGGCCCGAGGTCGATGCGGTGTACGGTATCCCGCCGACCGTGGCCATCGAGCAGCGCCTGTCGCGCGGCGGCCGCAAGAGCACGGTGGGCACCACCACCGAGGTCTGGCACTTCCTGCGCCTGCTGTACGTGAAGCTGGGCATCCAGCACTGCATCCACGACGGCGCCGCGGTGCAGCCGCAGACGCCCGACAGCATCGCCGCACAGCTGATGCGCAACTTCAAGGGCCAGCACATCGGCCTGTTGGCGCCGCTGGTGAGCAATCGCAAGGGCGTGTACACCGAGTTGGCCGACTGGGCGCGGCCGCGTGGCTTCACGCACCTGCGCGTGGACGGCGACTTCCTGCCGACGACAGGATTCCCGCGCATCGACCGCTTCAAGGAGCACAGCATCGAGCTGCCGGTGGCCAGCCTCGACGTGCTGCCCGCGAAGGAAACCGAACTGCGCGAGGCGCTTGCCAAGGCGCTCGAACACGGCAAGGGCGTGGTGCATGTGCTGAGCGAACTCGACGGGCTCAAGGCGGCGATGATGGCCGGCGTGTCGGCCTCGGGCATCGGCCGCGTGAACGTGTTCTCCACGCTGCGCGCCTGCCCCGTGTGCAGTACCAGCTACGCCGAGCTCGACCCGCGCCTGTTCAGCTACAACAGCAAGCACGGCTGGTGCCCCGATTGCGTGGGCACGGGCGTCAAGCTCAGCAAGGACCAGCGCAAGGTCTTCGACGATTCCATCCGCGACGACGACAACAAGGGCCGCGAACAGACCTTCGCCGAGCCCGAGGTGGAAGACCTGGCCGACACCGCCTGCCCGACTTGCGAAGGCACGCGCCTGAACGCCACGGCGCGCGCCGTGAGCTTCGGCGCATCGCCGGCCGATGGCCTGAGCGGCATCGGCATCACCGAGCTCGCGCGCATGAGCGTGACCGAGGTGCGGCAGTGGTTCGAAGGGCTGGCACTCGCAGGCCGTGAAGCCGAGATCGCGCGCGACCTCGTGCCCGAGATCAGGAGCCGTCTGGAGTTTCTGGAAGAGGTGGGCCTGGGCTATCTCACGCTCGACCGCGGCGCGCCCACGCTCTCCGGCGGCGAAGCGCAGCGCATCCGCCTGGCGGCGCAGTTGGGCAGCAACCTGCAGGGCGTGTGCTACGTGCTCGACGAGCCGACCATCGGCCTGCACGCGCGCGACAACCAGATCCTGCTCGACGCGCTGCACAAGCTCGGCGACAAGGGCAACACGCTGGTGGTGGTGGAGCACGACGAGGACACCATCCGCCGCGCCGACCACATCATCGACATCGGCCCGAGCGCGGGCAAGCGCGGCGGGCGGCTGGTGGCCGAGGGGACGGTGGCCGACATTCAGGCCGCGGGCGATTCGCAGACTGGCCGCTACCTGCGCGATGCGATCAGGCATCCGCTGCACGAGCGGCGCCTTGTCCCTCTCCCTCCCCTTCCGGGGGAGGGCAGGGGAGGGGGCACGACGGCCTCGAACAAGGCCACAGCACATGCAAGCGCCGCCAGCCCCCACCCCAACCCTCCCCCAGCGGGGGAGGGAGCCAATGCATGGCTCACCGTGCATGGCGCCGACCTGCACAACCTGCAGGACGTGACGGCCACGCTGCCGCTGCACCGCCTCGTGGTGGTCACCGGCGTCAGCGGCTCGGGCAAGTCCACGCTGGCGCGCGACGTGCTGCTTGCCAACGTGCAGGGCATCGTGGTGCAGCGCATGACCAAGGCGGGCCGCGACGCCGACGCGGCGGGCAAGCGCCCGGCCTGGGCCGGCTGCAACAGCGTCGAGGGTTACGAGACCATCGACCGCGTGCTCGAGGTCGACCAGACGCCCATCGGCAAGACGCCGCGCAGCTGCCCGGCCACCTACATCGGCTTCTGGGACACCATCCGCAAGCTCTTCGCCGACACGCTCGAAGCGAAGGCGCGCGGCTATGGCCCGGCGCGCTTCAGCTTCAACACCGGCGAAGGGCGCTGCCCCGGCTGCGAGGGCGCGGGCGTGCGTACCATCGAGATGAGCTTCCTGCCCGACGTGAAGGTGCCCTGCGAGGTGTGCCACGGCGCGCGCTTCAACCCCGAGACGCTGGCCGTGAGCTGGCGCGGCAAGAGCATCGGCGACGTGCTGAAGATGGAAGTCGACGAGGCCGTCGAGTTCTTCGCGAGCATGCCCAACATCGCGCATCCGCTGCAGCTGCTGAAGGACGTGGGGCTCGGCTACCTCACGCTGGGCCAGCCCTCGCCCACGCTGTCGGGCGGCGAGGCGCAGCGCATCAAGCTGGTGACCGAGCTCAGCAAGGTGCGCGACGACATCACGCGCCGCGGCCAGAAGGCGCCGCACACGCTGTACGTGCTCGACGAGCCGACCGTGGGCCTGCACATGGCCGACGTCGAGAAGCTGATCCACGTGCTGCACCGGCTGGTGAACGGCGGCCACAGCGTGGTGGTTATCGAGCACGACCTCGACCTGATCGCCGAGGCCGACTGGATCCTCGACCTCGGGCCCGAAGGCGGCAACGCGGGCGGGCGCATCGTCGCGGCGGCGCCGCCCGAAGAGGTGGTGCGGCTGGGCACGCACACCGGGGTGGCCCTGGCGCCGGTGCTGGCGCGATAGGGCAGGGCGGGGCCTGCCCCGCCCTCCTCTCTTCCTACTTCTGGATGTCGCCCAGGCAGAGGTACTTGATCTCCACGTAGTCGTCCATGCCGTGGTGCGAGCCCTCGCGGCCCAGGCCCGACTGCTTCACGCCGCCGAACGGCACATGCTCGGTGGCGATCACGCCGGCGTTGATGCCGACCATGCCGTATTCCAGCGCTTCCGCCACGCGGAAGATCCGGCCCACGTCGCGGGTGTAGAAGTAGCTCGCGAGGCCGAACTCGGTGTTGTTCGCCGCGTCGATGCCGTCCTGCTCGGTCTTGAAGCGGAACACGGGCGCGAAGGGGCCGAAGGTTTCTTCGCGCGCGCACAGCATGTCGGAAGTGGCTTCGGCAACGACGGTCGGCTCGAAGAACTGGCCCTGCATCCGGTGGCCGCCCGCGAGCACCTTGCCGCCCTTGGCGACGGCATCGTCGACGTGGCGCTGCACCTTGTCGAGGGCCGCATCCTCGATCAGCGGACCCTGCACCACGCCGTCCTCGAAGCCGTTGCCGACCTTGAGCGCCTTGACCTTGGCCGCGAATTTCTCGACGAAGTCGTCGTAGATGCCGTCCTGCACATACAGCCGGTTCGCGCACACGCAGGTCTGGCCGGCATTGCGGTACTTGCTGGCCATGGCGCCCTCGACCGCAGAGTCCACGTCCGCATCGTCGAACACCAGGAAGGGCGCGTTGCCGCCCAGTTCGAGCGACAGCTTCTTGACCGTCGGCGCGCACTGGCTCATCAGGATGCGGCCCACCTCGGTGGAGCCGGTGAAGCTCAGGTGGCGCACGACGTCGCTCTCGCACAGTGCCTTGCCGATCGCGATGCTGTTCTGGCTGTCGGCTGTGAGCACGTTGAGCACGCCCGGCGGAATGCCCGCGCGCATAGCCAGTTCGGCCGCAGCCAGTGCGGTGAGCGGCGTGAGTTCGGCCGGCTTGATGACCACCGTGCAGCCTGCGGCCAGCGCCGGTGCCACCTTGCGGGTGATCATCGCGAGCGGAAAATTCCACGGCGTGATGGCCGCGCACACGCCGATGGCCTGCTTCATCACCAGCAGGCGGCGGTTGTTGTCGAACTGCGGCAGCACCTCGCCGTTCACGCGCTTGGCCTCTTCGGCGAACCACTCGACGAAGCTCGCGCCGTAGGCGACCTCGCCCTTGGCCTCGGCGAAGGGCTTGCCCTGCTCGGCGGTCATGAGGCGGCCGAGGTCTTCGGTGTTGGCGGTCAGCAGGTCGAACCACTTGCGCAGCACGATGCTGCGCTCCTTGCCGGTCTTGCCGCGCCAGGCGGCGAGCGCCTTGTCGGCAGCGGCAATGGCGAGCTCTGCGTCCGCGCGCGTGAGGTTGGCCACGTCGACCAGCTTCAGTCCGGTGGCGGGGTCGTTCACGTCGAAGCGGGCCGCGCCCTTTGCCCACTCGCCCGCGATCAGGGCGTCGGTCTTGAGCAGGGTCGGGTCGTTCAGCAGTGCGAGAGGGGAGGTTTTCATGTTCATGGTTGTCTGCGTTCTATTTGGGTTGAGGTGAGGGTTGGGGCGCGATCACGCCGACGGGGTGCCTTGCTCCGCGAATGTCCCCCGGCCTTCGGCCTCCTCCTTTATTTCGCTGCGCAAGGCACCCCATCGGCGTGATCGTGTTCAGAGCGGTCGTTGATCGGCCGTACACCAGCAGCGCGTCCAGTGCACAGGGCACCGGGTGCTCCCCGCAGCGAAATAAAGGAGGAGGCCGAAGGCCGGGGGACATTCGCGGAGGGGAGTACCCGGTGGCCTGTGCACGCCCCCGAACAGCCCCTCACCGAAACGGCACCCCAGGAAGCACGCACAGCATTTCGTAGAGAAGATTGGCCCCGAGCAGCGCAGTGTTCCCACTGACGTCATAGGGCGGACTGACCTCCACCAGATCGGCGCCCACCACGTTCAGGCCACGGCAGCCGCGCACGATCTCCAATGCCTGCGGCACGGTGAGTCCACCGATCTCGGGCGTACCGGTGCCGCCGGCGAACGAAGGATCGATGCCGTCGATGTCGAAACTGATGTAGACCGGCAGCGTAGGCCCGATGCGCTCGCGCACCTGCGCCATCAGCGGCGCGAGCGACTGGTACCAGACCTCGTGCGCCTGCACCACCGTGAAGCCCTGCTCGCGTGGCCAGTCGAAATCGTCCGCCGCATAGCCGGTGCCACGCAGGCCGATCTGCCAGACCTTGTCGCAGGCCAGCAGGCCCTCCTCGACGGCGCGGCGGAACGGTGTGCCGTGCGCAATGCGCTCGCCGAACATGTCGTCGTTCACGTCCGCATGCGCATCCACGTGCACCAGCGCGACCGGGCCGTGCTTGCGCGCCACCGCGCGCAGGATCGGCAGCGCGATGGTGTGGTCGCCGCCCAGCGTCAGCGGCGCGCAGCCGGCGGCCAGCACCGAGTCGTAGAAGGTCGAAATGATGTCGATCGACTTGTCGAGCGAATAGGTGTTGATCGGCACGTCGCCCAGGTCGGCCACGTTCAGCTTGTCGAAGGGCGCCGCGCCGGTGGCCATGTTGTAGGGCCGCAGCAGCGCCGATTCGGCGCGGATCTGGCGCGGCCCGAAGCGCGCGCCCGGGCGGTTGGAAGTGCCGATGTCCAGCGGCACGCCGATGAACGCCGCGTCCAGCCCCTCCGGCGAGGTTGCGGCCGGCAGCCGCATCATCGTGCCGGGGCCGGCGAAGCGCGGCATCGTGTTGCCGCCGAGCGGCTGGTTCGGTGTGGTGGTGATCGGCATGGCGTATGGGTTCAGCGCCGCCGTCCGCGCAGCCATTCGAGCGCGAGCAGCAGCGTGGTGGTGAAGATGATCAGCAGCGTCGCCACGGCGGCGATGGTGGGCGAGATGTTTTCGCGGATGCCCGTGAACATCTGGCGCGGCAGCGTGACCTGGTCGGGCCCCGCGAGGAACAGCGTGACCACCACTTCGTCGAACGAGGTGGCGAAGGCGAACAGCGCGCCCGAGATCACGCCCGGCGCAATCACCGGCAGCGTGACGCGCATGAAGGTCCGCAACGGCGTCTCGCCCAGGCTCAGCGATGCGCGCACCAGGTTCTGGTTGAAGCCGGCCAGCGTGGCGAGCACCGTGGTCAGCACGAAAGGCGCGCCCAGCGCCGCATGCACCACGATCAGCCCGAAGTAGGTGTCGGCCAACCCGATGGGCGCGAAGTAGAGGTACGTGGCGACGCCCACCACCACGATCGGCACCACCATCGGCGAGATCAGCACGCTCATGAGCAGGCCCTTGAAGGCGAAGCTCGTGCGCGACAGGCCCACCGCCGCCAGCGTGCCCAGCACGGTGGCCAGCACCGTGGCGGCCGGTGCGACGATGAAGCTGTTGCGCGCAGCGCGCGCCCACTCGGGCGACTCGAAGAGGTTGCGATACCACCGCAGCGACCAGCCCGGGATCGGGTAGGCCAGAAACGAGCTGTCGGAGAACGACAGCGGAATCACCACCAGGATCGGTGCCAGCAGGAAGGCCAGCACCGCGACGCAGCCGGCGCGCACCAGCCACCAGCCGAGCTTGTCGGCGAAGGTGGCATAGGCCGGGAATTGGGGAAGCTTGAACATGCTTGTCTGTCTTTCGTGCCGCTCAGCCGAGGCTCAGCTCGGCCTTGCCGATGCGGCGGTAGACGGCGTACAGCAGCAGCGTGGCGACCAGCAGCACGGCGCCCAGCGCGCAGGCCATGCCCCAGTTGATTTCCACGTTGGTGTAGCGCGCGATGTAGTAGCTCAGCATCTGGTCGTCCGCGCCGCCGAGCAGCGCAGGCGTCACGTAGTAGCCGATCGCCAGGATGAAGACCAGCAGCGCGCCGGCGCCGATGCCCGGATAGGTCTGCGGCACGTACACGCGGAAGAAGGCCGCCAGCGGCGAGCTGCCCAGCGAGACGGCCGCGCGCAGGTAGGTGGGCGGCACGCTCTTCATCACGCTGTAGAGCGGCAGGATCATGAAGGGCAGCAGGATGTGCACCATCGCGATGACCACGCCGGTGCGGTTGAACAGCAGCGCCAGCGGATGGTCGGTCAGGCCGATGCCCATGAGGCCGCGGTTGACCAGCCCCTCGGACTGCAGCAGCACGATCCAGGCCGCCACGCGCACCAGGATGGAAGTCCAGAACGGCACCAGCACCAGGATCATCAGCACGTTGGCCTTGCGCGCCGGCAGCGTCGACAGCCACCAGGCCAGCGGATAGGCCAGCAGCAGGCAGAAGAAGGTGACCACGGCACTGATCTGGAAGGTGCGCAGCAGGATGCCCGCAAAGGCGCGCTGGTCGGCGGGCATACGCTCCACGTCGCCGGCCACGTCGCGCCGCAGATCAACCGAGGCGAGCAGGTAGTCGGGCGTCCAGCGCGAGCCGTTCTTGGCGATCGCCTGCCAGTACGGCGCCTCGCCCCAGCGCGGGTCGAGCTCCAGCATGCGCGCCTTGACTTCTTCCGGCGTGCCGGTGATCGGCAGCGCCCGGAAGGTGCCCATCACCAGCGAGCGGGCGCCTGCGATCTCGGTGTTGAGGCGGCGCGCCAGGGCGCCGGCGTCGGAGCTGTCGGGCAGTTGGCCGAGGTCGGCCGCGATGGCGGCATAGGCCGCCGGCGCGGGCGCCTCCTTGCGGTTCCAGCCGTCGAGCGCACGCACGGTGCGCGGCAGCGCATTGGCCACCTCGGGGTTCTCGACCGCGCGCTGCAGCAGCGCCACGATGGGCACCAGCAAGGTCAGCAGCAGAAACACCAGCAGCGGCACCGTGAGCGCAAAGGCGCGCCATTTGCGGCGGGCCTCGGCGCGCGCCAGCGCACGCCGAAGCTCGCCGGGCGGAGCCTGCATCGAAACCTGGGGGACAGACGTTGCCGCGTGCATGGCCTTTTTCGCGCCGCTCGTTTACTGCGTGGCCCAGGACGCGAAGCGCTTCTCGAGCGCCTCGCCCTGGTCGGCCCAGAAGCTGACGCTGAACTGCAGCGCATCCTTGGCGTTGGCCGCCGAGGTCGGCAGGTCGGCCAGCACCTTGGGGCTGAGCGAGGCCAGCGCCTTGGTGTTGGTGGGGCCGTAGGCGATGCTCTGGGCATAGACCGCCTGGTTGGCCGGCTGCATCGTGAACTGGATGTACTTCAGCGAGGCTTCCTTGTTCGGCGCGCCCTTCGGGATCACCAGGTAGTCGAGGTCGTAGATGCCGCCCGGCCAGTAGATCTTGAGGTCGCGGCCTTCGCGGTTGGCCGCGTCGATGCGGCCGTTGTACACCGTGGTCAGCACCACGTCGCCGGCCACCAGGAACTGCGGCGGCTGCGCACCGGCTTCCCACCACTGGATGTTGGGCTTGAGTTCGGTGAGCTTCTTGAACGCGCGGTCGGCGCCTTCCTTGGTGCCGAGCACCTTGTACACGTCGGCCGGCTTCACGCCGTCGGCCATGAGCGCGAACTCGAGGTTGTAGCGCGCACCCTTGCGCATGCCGCGCTTGCCGGGGATCTTCTTCACGTCCCAGAAGTCGGCCCAGCTGGTGGGCGCGGTCTTGAGCTTCTCGCCGTTGTAGGCCATCACGGTCGACCACACGAACAGGCCCACGCCGCAGTCGGTGACGGCGGCCGGCAGGAAGTCGGCCTTGTTGCCAATCTTCGAATAGTCGAGCTTCTCGAACAGGCCCTCGTCGCAGCCGCGCACCGCGTCGGGCGATTCGACCTCGACCACGTCCCAGGTGACCTTCTTCGTCTCGACCATGGCCTTGATCTTGGCCTGTTCGCCGTTGTATTCGACCGGGATGATCTTGGTGCCGGTCTTCTCGTAGGGCTCGTAGTAGGCCTTCTTCTGGGCATTGGCGTTGGCGCCGCCGAAGTTGACCACGGTGAGCTGCTGCTGGGCGAGGGCCGGCAGCGCGAAGCTGGCGGCGACGATGCAGGCGAGGAATGTCTTTTTCATGATGGAAATCTTCCTGGGTGATGAAAGGAAACGAGGGAACAACAACGGACCGGGATCAGGGGGCGTAGATGCGCGCATGCGCGGTGGGGAATTCGAGCACCACCGCTTCGCCGGCCCGCGGCGCAGCAGCGCCGTCGAGGCCGTCCAGCGGCAGCTTCACGGTGGCTTCGGTCTGGCCGCCGCCGACGCTGCACAAGAGCCGCAGGTGGTCGCCGTAGTAGATGACGCGCGCCACCTCGGCGGCGAGCATGTTGGTGCCCTGCGTCTCCGGCCGGCGGTGCAGCACCACGCGCTCGGGGCGGATGCAGGCCTCCACGGCCGCACCCGCGGCCGCGCCGCCGACGTTGAGCCCGCGCAGCACGCGGCCGTCGGGCAGCTTCATCTCGGCGTGCTCGCCGCCGCGGTCCAGCTGGCCCTTGAGCACGGTGCTGTCGCCGACGAAGCCGGCCACGAAGCGGTTGGACGGCGTCTCGTAGAGCTTGTCGACCGTATCCAGCTGCTGGATCACGCCTTCGTTGAACACCGCCACGCGGTCGCTCATGGTGAGCGCCTCGCCCTGGTCGTGCGTCACGTAGACGAAGGTCACGCCGAGCTGGCGGTGCAGGTCCTTGAGCTCGAGCTGCATGTGCTCGCGCAACTGCTTGTCGAGCGCGCCGAGCGGCTCGTCCATCAGCACCAGCTGCGGCTCGAACACCAGCGCGCGCGCCAGCGCCACACGCTGCTGCTGGCCGCCCGAGAGCTGGCCGGGCAGGCGGTCGGTCATGCCGCGCAGCTGCACCATGTCGAGCGCGCGCTGCACGCGGCGCTGCTGCTCGTCTTTCGAAACCTTGCGCACGGTGAGCGGATAGGCCACGTTCTGGCCCACGCTCAGGTGAGGAAACAGCGCGTAGTTCTGGAAGACCATGCCGAAGTTGCGCTTGTGCGGCGGCGTGCGGGTGATCGGCTTGCCGTCGAGCAGGATCTCGCCCGAGGTCGGCGACTCGAAGCCCGCCAGCATCATCAGCGTGGTGGTCTTGCCCGACCCCGAAGGCCCGAGCAGGCTCAGGAACTCGCCGCGGTGGATGTCCAGGTCGAGCTGTCGCACCACCAGGTGTTCGCCGTCGTAGGTCTTCTGGACGCGCTGGAAGCGCACCAAGGGTTCTGCTGTCATGGAGGATTCCGGGAAAGGATCGGTCGATCAGCGCAGCGCGGCGAAGCTGTCCGCGAGAAGCGCCAGGCCTTCGTCCACAAGCAAGTCGGATGCCGTGAGCGGCACCAGTACACGAATTACATTGCCGTAGGTGCCGCATGACAGCAGGATTAACCCGCGCCGCGCCGCCTCCGCGACCACCTGGCGGGTCAGTGCCGCGTCGGGCCGCGCGGTGTCGCCCTCTTCGAACAGCTCGATGGCCACCATGGCGCCGAGCCCGCGCACGTCGCCGATGGCCGGCTCGCCGGCCGCGATGCGGCGCAGGCCGGCCGTGAGCCGTTCGCCCAGCGCCCGGCTGCGCGCGAGCAGCTGCTCGTCGTCGAACACTTTCAGCACCGCGAGCGCTGCGGCGCAGCCGATGGGGCTGCCGGCATAGGTGCCGCCCAGGCCGCCGGGCGCGGGAGCGTCCATCACCTCGGCGCGGCCCACCACGCCGGAGATCGGGAAGCCGCCCGCCATCGACTTGGCGGTGGTGATCAGGTCGGGCGCGACGGGCCACTGCTCGCTGGCGAACCAGGTGCCGGTGCGGCCGGCGCCGGTCTGCACCTCGTCGGCAATGATCAGGATGCCGTGGCGGTCCGCCAGCGCGCGCAGGCCTTCGATGAAGTCGTTGGGCGCCACGTAGAAACCGCCCTCGCCCTGCACCGGCTCCAGGATGAAGGCCGCCACGCGTTCGGGCTCGATATCGTTCTTGAACAGCAGCTCGACCGAGTGCAGGGCATCGTCCACGCTCACGCCGTGCAGCGCGTTCGGGTACAGCGCATGGAACACCTCGCCCGGGAAGGGGCCGAAGCCGATCTTGTAGGGAGCCACCTTGCCGGTCAGGCCGAGCGTCATCATCGTGCGGCCGTGGTAGCCGCCGGTGAAGGCGATGACGCCGGGGCGCCGCGTGTGGGCGCGGGCGATCTTGACCGCGTTCTCCACCGCCTCGGCACCCGTGCTCAGGAAGATCGATTTCTTCGCGAATGCGCCCGGCGCCAGCGCGTTCAGGCGCTCGGCCAGCTCCACATAGGGCTCGTAGGCCACCACCTGGAAGCAGGTGTGCGAATAGAGATCGACCTGCGCCTTCACGGCGGCACTGATCTCCGGGTGGCAGTGGCCGGTATTGAGCACCGCGATGCCGCCGGCGAAGTCGATGTAGCGGCGGCCCTCGACGTCCCACAGTTCAGCGTTGGCGGCGCGGCTGACGAAGATTTCATGGGCCTGGCCCACACCGCGGGCGACGGCCGCGCTGCGGCGGGCCATGAGGGCGGCATTGCTGAGATGGGGTTCGCGTTGCATGGTACGACCTGTGCTTTGAAGGAGGAATGCCGGCACTCTAGGTCGCGCGAATCGATCCAGCCATGTACACCGGAAGTGATCGCCCGGAAGACTGTACTGGTCTTGTATCCTGTACATACTTTCCTCAATATGGTGCAGCCCGGACTGCCGGAGACGCCCCCCGATGCTCATTCTTCGTCCCGAACAGCCGACGCCGCTGGTAAGCCAGATCGTGGAAGGGCTGCGCGGACTGATCGGCTCCCAGAAGCTCAAGGCCGACAGCAAGCTGCCGTCGATCCGCGCCTTTGCCGCGGCGCACGGCGTCAGTGTTTTCACGGTGGTCGAGGCCTACGACCGGCTGGTGGCGCAGGGCCTGCTGGTCTCGCGCGCCAACGCCGGTTTCTTCGTCAAGCGGCGCAGCGACGAGAGCGCCGCCGGTGCGGCCAGCACGCCCCGCCCGGACCCGCGCTTCGACGCCCGCTGGTATCTGCAGCAGATCTTCGAGAACCGCAACCTGCCGCTCAAGCCCGGCTGCGGCTGGCTGCCGCACGACTGGCTGTTCGAGGACGGCATGCGCCGCAGCCTGCGCCACCTCGCCTCCGAAGGCACCGACATCGGCGGCTACGGCCTGCCCTTCGGCCACATGGCGCTGCGCATGGCGACGGCCGAGGCGCTGTCGGAGCAGCAGATCGTGGTCGATGCCGCCCAGGTCCTGCTGACCCAGGGTTCCAGTCAGGCGCTGGACCTGGTCGCGCGCCGGCTGCTCAAGCCGGGCGATGCGGTGCTGGTGGACGACCCGGGCTATCCGAACCTGATGTTCATGCTGCGCTTCCTGGGCGTGGAGATCATCGGCGTGCCGCGCATCCCTTCGGGCTACGACATGCCCGCGCTCGAGGCGCTGCTCGCGCAGCACCGGCCCAAGGCCTTCTTCACCCAGCCTCGGCTGCAGAGCCCGACCTGCTCGATGGCCTCGCTGCCGCAGCTGGTGCAACTGCTGCAGCTGGCCCAGGCGCACGACTTCACGCTGGTCGAGAACGACATCTACGCCGAGATGGACGCGTCGATGCGCCCCTCGCTCGCCAGCCTGGGGCAGCTGCGCCGCGTGGTCTACGTGGGCAGCTATTCGAAGACCATCTCGCCGAACATCCGTGTCGGCTACGTGGTCGCGCAGCCGGAGCTGCTCGACGAGCTGGCGCAGCTCAAGATGGTCTCGGGCCTCACGTCGTCCGACATCACCGAGCGCCTGGCCTTCGGCACCGTGACCGACGGCCGCTGGCGCAAGCATCTCAAGGCGCTGCGCGAGCGCCTCGCGCAGGCGCATGGCAGTGTCGCGCGGCGGCTGAGCGGACTGGGCTTCGAGCTGTTCCATGAGCCTGCGGCCGGCATGTACCTGTGGGCCCGGCACCCCGACATTGCCGACAGCTCCGAGCTCTCGCGGCGCGCCGCGGCCGAGGGAATCATGCTCGGCCCGGGCCAGCTGTTCCTGGTCAACCCGCATCCCACCGGCTGGCTGCGCTTCAACGTGGCCTTCAGCGAGGACGAGCGTCTCTGGCGCTTCCTGGAGCGCAGCATCGAAGAACAGCGCAGGTACGACTGACGTTGCTCGCAATGCCGCGCAAGCAGGCGCACAATGGCTTCAACCCTTGGCGCAGGCGCATCCTGAACCAGCCATGGTGGAGTAAACATGTGAGGGGATGAAGCGCCGCGGCAGGGCTACGCAAGGAGCCATGTCATGACCCGCTTCATCGATGTTCACAGCCTGGTCCGCCTGGTGGACGAGACCGGCGTTCCGCAGTTCCTCACGGCCCTGGCCGACGCGCTGCGCGACGACTTCCTGCGGTGGCGCGAGTTCGACAAGAAGGCGCGCGTGGCCAGCCATTCGCACCTCGGCGTGATCGAACTCATGCCGGTGGCCGACGACGGCGCCTATGCCTTCAAGTACGTCAACGGGCATCCGAACAACACCCAGCTCGGGCTGCCGACCGTCATGGCTTTCGGTGTGCTGGCGGAAGTCGATACGGGCTACCCGGTGCTGCTTTCGGAACTCACGCTCACCACCGCATTGCGCACGGCCGCAACTTCGGCGATGGCGGCCATGGCACTGGCGCGACCCGGTTCGCGCAGCCTCGCGCTGATCGGCAACGGCTCGCAGAGCGAGTTCCAGGCGCTGGCCTTCCATGCGCTGCTGGGCATCGAGCAAGTGCGCGTGTACGACACCGACCCGCACGCCACCGACAAGCTGGTGCGCCACCTGTCGGTGTGCACGCCGCTGGACATCGTGCGCGCCCGCTGCGTGGCGGATGCCGTGCGCGGCGCCGACATCGTCACCACCGTCACCGCCTGCCAGGGGCGCGCGACCGTGCTCACGCCCGAGATGATCGAGCCGGGCATGCACATCAATGCGGTGGGCGGCGATTCGCCCGGCAAGACCGAGCTGCACCCCGACGTGCTGCACAAGGCGCGCGTGTTCGTCGAGTACGAGCCGCAGACCCGCGTGGAGGGCGAGATCCAGCAGGTGGGGGCCGACTTTCCGGTGCACGAGCTGTGGCGCGTGCTGCTCGGCGAAGTGCCCGGCCGCGAAACTCCCGAGCAGGTCACGCTGTTCGACTCGGTCGGCTTCGCGCTGGAAGACTACACGGCGCTGCGCTACATACAGCGCATTGCGACCGAACGCGGCGTCGGCCAGCAGATCGCGCTGGTGCCCGAGCTCGACGACCCGAAGGACCTGTTCGGCCTCACGGCCTCGGGTCGGCGCCGTACAGTGCTGCGGCGTGCGGCATGATGGCGGCATGCTCACGATCTACAACGACCAGCACGTTCTTCACCATGGCAAAGTCGAAATGTTCCGCGGCGAACTCGTGCCGTGCTTCGAGGTTCCGGCCCGCGTCGACCATGTGAAACACGAGCTGGAGCGCCGCCGCCTCGGCGCGCTGCAGGCGCCCGATGCCTTCGACGAGGCGCTGCTGGCGAAGGTGCATGCGCCGCGCTACCTGGACTTCATTGCGCATGCGTGGGATGAGTGGGTGGCGCTCGACCCGTCCAACGTGTCGCGCGATGCGCTGCCTTCGTACTGGCCCACGCGCGGCATGCGCACCGATGTGCTGCCCAAGAGCTTTCCGGCGCGCATGGGGCTGTTCTCGTTCGATGCCGGCACGCCGCTGATGGCGGGCAGCTGGGCCGCGGCGCGACACGGTGCGGCCTGCGCGTGGACCGCGGCGCAGCGCGTCGTTGGCGGCGAGCGCGCCGCCTTCGCGCTCACGCGGCCACCGGGCCACCATGCGGGCGCCGATTTCTTCGGTGGCTACTGCTTTCTCAACAATGCCGCGGTCGCGGCGCAGGCGCTGCGCGATGCGGGCGTCGAGCGCGTGGCCGTGCTCGACGTGGACTACCACCACGGCAACGGCACCCAGGCCATCTTCTACGAGCGCAGCGACGTGCATTTCGCCAGCCTGCACGGAGATCCGCTGACCGACTATCCGTACTACCTGGGCCATGCCGACGAGCGCGGCGCGGGGCAGGGCAAGGGCTTCAACCACAACCTGCCGCTGCCGCGCGGCACGGACTTCACAGCGTGGCGCGCGGCGCTGAAGACCGCGCTCGACCGCATCGCGGCGGTGAAGGCCGGCGCGCTCGTGGTCTCGCTCGGCGTCGACACCTTCGAGGGCGACCCGGTCGCGGGCTTCAGGCTCGGGAGTGACGACTATCTGCGCATGGGCGAAGACCTCGCGCGCGCGGGCCTGCCCACGGTGTTCGTCTTCGAGGGCGGCTATGCGGTGGCCGAGGTGGGCATCAACGCGGTCAACGTGCTCGAAGGCTTCGAACAGGCGTAGCTGACGCGCAGGCGACTCCGGTGTGACGATGGCCCGGGTTTCCCCGGGGAAATCAGGGGAGCCCCGATTGCCTTCGCCAACGGGGCGAGGCCCAATTGGCGGTTTCAAAGTCAGGACCCCCGTCAGCCATGCTCCGCCGCTCCACCTTTCTCCGTACCGCCGCCACGCTCACCGCCTGCGGCCTCGCCTTTCCGATGGCGGCCTTCGCGCAGGGTTTTCCCACCAAGCCCATCAAGCTGATCGTCGCGTTTCCGGCCGGCGGCCCGACCGACATCACCATGCGCCAGCTCGCCGACAACGCGAGCAAGATCCTCGGCCAGCCGGTCATCGTCGACAACAAGCCCGGCGCCGCCGGCACGCTGCCCGCGCAGGCGCTGCAGACCTCGCAGCCCGACGGCTACACCGTCGCGCAGATCCCGCTGGGCGTGTTCCGCATGGGCTACACCACCAAGATCAACTGGGACCCGCTCAAGGACATCACGTACGTCATCAACGTCACGGGCTATGCCTTCGGCATCGTGGTGCCCGCCAACAGCCCCTTCAAGACCTGGGCCGACTTCGTCGCCTACGCCAAGGCCAACCCCGGCAAGCTGACGTACGGCTCCACCGGCAACCTCACCAGCCCGCACCTGACGACGGAGATCGTCGCGCAGAAGGCCGGCATCGAGCTGCAGCACGTGCCCTACAAGGGCAGTGCCGACCTGATGCTCGCGGTGGTCAGCGGCCAGCTCATGGCTGCCGCCGACAGCACCGGCTTTGCGCCGCAGGTCGAGGCCGGCAAGCTGCGCGTGCTGAACACCTGGGGCGAGAAGCGCCTGGCCAAGTTCCCCGATGCGCCCACGCTCAAGGAGCTTGGCTACGACGTGGTGCAGAACTCGCCCTTCGGCATCGGCGCCCCCAAGGGCACGCCGCCCGAGGTGGTGAAGAAGCTGCACGACGCGTTCAAGCAGGCGATGGAAGAGCCGAGCTACGTGGCGGCGCTGGGGCGCTACGACATGCTGCCTAACTACATGAGCTCGGCGCAGTACACCAAGTTTGCGCAGGACACGGTGGTGCGGGAGAAGGTGGTGATCGAGAAGCTGGGCTTGGCGAAGGAGAAGTAAGCCTGCGGCTTTAGTCCGGATCGCCCGTCAGCCGGGTCAGCCAGCAGTGTCGAGGCGCGGGCGCGCCAGGATGATCGCGCGCGCTGCCTCGGCAAACCCCGCACCGCGCTCGCCCTGCGTCACATAGCGCGGCAGGTGTTCCAGCTGCGGCACGAAGCGCGCGACGTTCGCCACGCCAATGCTGTGCGCGAAGCTGCGGAACATCAGCTGGTCGTTGGTGGAGTCGCCCACGTAGGCCCAGCGGTCCATCTCGCCGTCGAGCGCGCGGCCCCACAGTTCGCGCACGATCCAGCGCGCGCCTTCCAGCTTGTCGTTGTCGCCGTACCAGCCGTTGACGTGGATGCTGCTGACGGTGGCGTGCATGCCCTCGCCGCGCATCAGCGCCACCACCTGCGCGATCGTGGCGTCGCTCAGCTGCACGAATTCGCTGTGGTCGATGGCGATGTCGGTCTCGCGCCCCGGCGAGTCGGTGGCGCGGCCCACGCCCGGCAGCTCGCGCTCGATGCGTTCCAGCACCGCCTGAATGCGCGCGAAGTTGGCGACGCGCGTGGGCTCGTCCTGCTGGTAGCGCTTCTCGACGCGGCCGTCGGCCGAGGGCAGCAGCGCCACCGCGCCGTTCTCCGCCACGATGGCATCGACGGGCCAGGCGTTGACGAAGGGCAGGCTCCAGCCCACCGGCCGGCCCGTGATCGCCACCACCGAAAGCCCCGCCGCCTTGAGATCGCCCAGCGCGCGCAACGCATCGGGCGTGATGGCGCCCTCGTGCGTCAGCGTGTCGTCGATGTCGGTGAAGACGCCGACGAGCGCGCCGCGCGCGGCCTCGGGCCATCGGGTCAGCGGAAGAAGATGGTGCGGCGAGGAGGGCAGGGAAGGCATGGAGCGGGGAATGCTGGGAGAGCGGCGATCGTACCGGGGCTTTCGTGTAGCATCCCGCCCCCGCTGTGCCTTCGAGGCCGGCGCGGCGCCCTCCATGCCCCACATCCTCGTCGACGACCTCCGCAAGTCCTACCGCATCTCCGAGCGCGACCCAGGCGTGATGGGCGCGCTGCGCGGCCTCGTGCGGCGCCGCCATCGCACGGTGGAGGCGCTGTCGGGCGTGTCGTTCTCGCTGGAGCGCGGCGAGCTGCTGGGCTTCATCGGGCCGAACGGCGCGGGCAAGTCGACCACCATCAAGATCCTCTCGGGCATCCTGCGGCCAGACGGCGGACGCGTGGAGATCGACGGCCGCGATCCCTTCGCCGACCGCGAGCGCCACGTGGCGCGCATCGGCGTGGTCTTCGGCCAGCGCACGCAGCTGTGGTGGGACCTGCCCGTGGGCGACGGCTTCGACCTGCTGCGCGACATCTACCGCGTGGACCCCGCGCGCTACCGCCGCATGCGCGACGAGCTGGTGGCGCTGCTGAACCTGGAGCGCGTGCTCGCGCAGCCGGTGCGCCAGCTCTCGCTGGGCCAGCGCATGCGCGCGGAGATCGCTGCGGCGCTGCTGCACGAGCCCGACATCCTGTTCCTCGACGAGCCGACCATCGGGCTCGATGCACCGTCGAAGCTGGCGGTGCGCGACTTCGTGCGCCGCGCCAATCGCGAGCGCGGTACCACCGTGCTGCTGACCACGCACGACATGCACGACATCGAGGCGCTGGCCCGGCGCGTGATCATCATCGGCCACGGCCGCGTGCTGGCCGACAGCCCGGTCGAGGCGCTGCGCGCGCAGGTGATGGCGGAGCGGCGGCTGGTGGTCGATTTCGCGCAGGATGCCGAGCTGCCGGAACAGGTGGCCGGCGCGAGGGTGCATTCGCGCGACGGGCAGACGCTGGTGCTCGACTTCGATCCGGCGCAGACCGCCGCGCCAGCCTTGATCGCGCGCATCGCGGCCGCGCACGCGGTGGAAGACATTCGCCTGGAAGGCCTGGCGATCGAAGCCGTCATCGCGCGCTTCTATGCCATGCACGGAGCGGCCGAGGCATGACGGCGACCAGCCCGCGCGATCTTGCGCGGCCCTACCTCGCGGCCTTCGCGTCGCGCTTCCTGCAGATGCTGCAGTACCGCACCGCCGCGCTCGCCGGTTTCGCCACGCAGTGCTGGTGGGGCGGCATCAAGGTGATGGTGTTCGCGGCCTTCTACGGCCACGCGGCCACCACGGGCGCGAGCAGTTCGATGTCGCTCGCGCAGGCCATCACCTATACGTGGCTCGCGCAGGGATTGCTCGTGCTGCTGCCCTGGCTGGGCGACCCGGAAGTGGGGCAGGCGGTGCGCACCGGCGCCGTCGCCTACGACCGGCTTCGGCCCGTCGATGCCTATGCGCTGTGGTTCGCGCGCAGCGCCGGGTGGATTGCGGCGCGCGTGCTGCCGCGTATTGCGCTGATGGCGGTCTTCGCGATGGTCGCGCTGCCGCTGGCCGGCCTGGGCGAATGGGCATGGCAGCTGCCGGCGGGTGTGGCAGCGGGGCTCGCCTTCGCGCTGTCGGCCGTCCTCGCGCTGCTGCTCTCGACGTCGATGGTGATGCTGCTGAACGTGGCGGCCACCGCCGCGCTCAACGAACGAGGCATCAGCGCGGTGGCCACGCCGGTGGTCATCGTGCTCTCGGGCAACCTGCTGCCGCTCGCGATGCTGCCCGATGGCTGGCAGACCGCGCTGCTGATGCAGCCGCTGGCCGGGCTGATGGACATTCCGGCGCGCTTGTACTTCGGGCAGCTGCAGGGCTGGCAGGCCGTCGGCGGGCTGGGGTTGCAGGCTTTCTGGATCGCGTTACTCGTGTCCTTCGGCCATTTCGCGATGGGACGCACGATGCGCGGCCTCCAGGTACAGGGCGGGTGAGCGCGATGGGATCGCTTCCGCTCTTCTTCCGGCTGGTGGGTGCGTCCATCGGTGGACAGGCGCGCTACCCGGCCTCGGCGCTGATGTTGACCGTTGGCCAGTTCCTCGGCACCGGCATCGAGGTGATCGCCGTGTGGGCGCTGTTCCACCGCTTCGGCGACGTGCAGGGCTGGCGCATCGGCGAGGTGGCGCTGTTCTACGGCCTGGTGAACTGCATGTTCGCACTGGCCGATGCTCTGGGCCGCGGCTTCGACGTGCTCGGCACCGAGTTCCTGCGCACCGGGGCCTTCGATCGCCTGCTTCTGCGTCCGCGTCCGCTCGCGCTGCAGCTGATGGGCAACGACTTCCGCTTGAGCCGCATCGGCCGCTTGCTGCAGGGCCTGGCGGTGGTCGCGTTCGCCACGCACCAGGCCGGCATCGCGTGGACGCCGGGCGCCGTAGTGATCGCACTGTTCGCCATGGCCGGTGGCGTTGCGCTGTTCCTCGGCATCCTGGTGCTGCAGGGCACGCTGTCGTTCTGGACCGTGGAGAGCCTGGAGATCGCCAACGTGCTGACTTACGGCGGCGTGCAGGCGGCGCAGTACCCGCTGGCGCTCTATGCGCAGTGGTTCCGCCGCGTGCTGACCTTCATCGTGCCGCTGGCCTGCGTGGCCTATTACCCGGCGCTGTCGATCCTGGGCAAGCCCGATCCGCTGGGCGCGCCGGTGTGGGTGGGCTGGGTGTCGCCGCTCGCGGGGTTCGTGTTTCTCGCGGCAGCATTCGGGGTGTGGCGCTTCGGGTTGCGCCGCTATGCGTCTACTGGCAGCTGAGTGGATCTTTGCGTACTTCGCCGGACCTTCGCGTCCCCTCTGCGTCCGAAGTCCGCTCTCGCCTTCTACCCCGCGCTCTGCAGCGCCAGCCCCGCGTGCTCGCGCAGCGGATGGAAGTGGATCTTCGGAAAGCGCTCCTGCGCCAGCCGCACGTCGTAAGGTGAGGTGCACAAAAAGGCCAGCGTGTCCGCCGCATCCTTGGCCATGCGCACCGGATAGGCGTTGACGAACTCGCGCAGCTCGGCCGGCGTGTCGGCCGTGATCCAGCGCGCGCCCGTGTACTGGCAGCCTTCGAGCCGCACGTCGGCGTCGTACTCGGCCTTCAGCCGGTGCTGCACCACTTCGAACTGCAGCTGCCCCACGGCACCCAGCAGCATCGGCCCGCCGACCTCGGGACGGAACACCTGGATCGCACCTTCCTCGCCGAGCTGGGCCAAGCCCTGCTGGAGCTGCTTGGTGCGCAGCGGGTTCTTGAGGATCACGGTCATGAACAGCTCGGGCGCGAAGAAGGGCAGCCCGGTGAACTGCAGGCTCGCGCCGTCGGTGATGGTGTCGCCCAGCTGCACGCCGCCGTGCGTGGTGAAGCCCACGATGTCGCCCGCGTAGGCCTCTTCGACCGCCTCGCGGCGCTGGCTCATGAAGGTCACCACACTGGTCGGGCGCAGCTCCTTCGAGGTGCGCTGCACCTTGAGCTTCATGCCCGGCGTGTACTTGCCCGAGGCCATGCGCACGAAGGCGATGCGGTCGCGGTGGTTGGCGTCCATGTTGGCCTGCACCTTGAAGACCACGCCCGCGAAATCCTTGTCCTCGGGCTGGATCTCCTTCACCACCGGCTGGCGGTTGACCATCGTGGTGCTGGTGCGTGATTGCGGCGAGGGCGCGAGGTCGACCAGCGCGTCGAGCACTTCCATCACGCCGAAGTTGTTCACGCCGGAGCCGAAGAACACAGGCGTCTGCTTGCCGGCCAGGAAGGCTTCGCGGTCCCAGGTGGGGGAGGCGCCGGTGGCCAGCTCCATGCTTTCCATGGCGTGCTCGAAGTCGGCGCCGAAGCGCTTGACCAGCGTGTCGCGCTCGCTCAGCGGAATGGTCTCGAAGTCGTGCGGCAGCCGCTCGCTGCCCGACTCGAACACCGTCATCGCCTGCGTGCGCAGGTTCATGATCCCGCGGAAGCTCTTGCCCTGGCCGACCGGCCAGGTCATCGGCACGCAGGGCATGCCGAGCTCGCGCTCCACTTCGTCGAGGATGTCCAGCGGCTCGCGCACTTCGCGGTCCATCTTGTTGACGAAGGTGATGATGGGCGTGTCGCGCTGGCGGCAGACCTCGATCAGCCGGCGCGTCTGCGCTTCCACGCCGTTGGCGGCATCGATCACCATCAGCGCCGAGTCGACGGCCGTCAGCACGCGGTAGGTGTCTTCGGAGAAGTCCTTGTGGCCGGGCGTGTCGAGCAGGTTGATCACGTGGTCGCGATACAGCATCTGCATGACCGACGAGGCCACCGAGATGCCGCGCTGCTTTTCGATTTCCATCCAGTCGGAGGTGGCGTGGCGCGAGGCCTTGCGCGCCTTGACCGAGCCGGCGATCTGGATCGCGCCGGAGAACAGCAGCAGCTTTTCAGTCAGCGTGGTCTTGCCGGCGTCAGGATGGGAAATGATCGCGAAGGTGCGGCGGCGGCGGGTTTCGGCAAGGAAGGGGGATGACACGGGAACTCCAGGGAACCCGCGATTTTCGCAGATGTGCATCTGCCAGCGGCGAGCCCGTGCTGAATTCCCCGCTCAAGGCCTGCCGTGGCAGTGAATTTCATGATCGAACACCCGATCCGGTGGCGCCGCGTAGCCGCGGCGCTGCGTGGATCAAAGGTTCGTCCAACCGAAATACGCAATCCCTTCGTAGGTGTACATCGGAAGATTCTGTTGGACGCTGTCCCGCTCGCTTGCGTTGATTGTGTAGAAGTGAGTTTGGACCTTCGTTTGGTAGAACCGGAACATCGGGGTGGCACCGCCGGCCTGCGAGGTGTTGGCGTACCAGGCCACGCCCTCGTACGAATACCAGGGCAAGGTCGCCTGCACATTAGCGCGCTCCTGCTCGCTGATCGTGTAGAAGTGCGCGCCGGTGCGCGTGTTGTAGAACCTATAAACCGGGCTGGTGCCTGATGCTGCGGCAGCAAACGCGAAGAAGGCAGGACCTTCGTAGTTGTACTCAGGCAGCTTTGTGATGACGAGGTCGCGCTCCGGCACGTTGGAGGTGTAGAAGTGCGCGCCTGTTCTGGTGTTGTAGAAGCGGTAGATGGTCGTACGCACCGTCGTGGAAGGTGCGTTGAGCCACGGCTGCAGCGCGGCGTTGAAGGGGAGATCGAAGCGCCCGTAGAAGTCATACCCGCCGGGCTGGCTGCACGAAGACGCTCCGCCCCACAATTGCCCGACGAGATAGTCTTTGCCATTGAGTCTCCGGAACAGCCCCGACCCACTACTGCCGCCCTCGGTCACGCCCCGATTCCATCTCACTGCCAGAAACTTGCCGTTGCTTCCTGTTGAAGAAGAGCAACTCGAATTTGCACAAGCCGCGGTTCCGAGATAGTCGCCTTCACTGTACTTCTGCAAATCACCTTTAGGGTGATGCACGCCATAGACGCCCTGAATGCCGTCGAATGAACTGGGGTCGAACGGGCTTGAACCGGCAAACAGCGCACCGGCCGGCGGTTGCGAATTCAGCCGCATGAAGGACGTGTCGGTCGTCGACTCCGCATAGAGCAGCGTGGCGCCGGAGGTCATGGCGGTCAGCGCAGGACTGACCTGCGTGCTGTTGCAGCTGGCGGACTTGTAGGACCAGTAGGTGTAGAGAGTCGATGCGACCGTCTGGTTGGAAATGCAATGGTTTGCGCTCAGGAAATATGGCGTGCCGGTCGACATGCGGTCGTTGAGCAAGGTGCCGGTGCATACATAGTTGCTCCCGTTGTCGATGAAGTCCATCAACGCCACGGACTTGCTGAGGGTGTTGTATTGGGAGGCGCAGGTAACGTCCTGATTGCATGAGCCGGCTTCACCCACTTTTTCCAGCGAGTCCTGCTTGGTGATGTCGATGGACACATGCGACAGCATGGGCACCGCCACCTTGACCGCTTCGAGCACGGCGTTGGGTGGGACCTCGATCTCGACGGTGAGAGCTTCACCGCCCATGTTGGGCGACCAATAGGTGCGCGCGTTGTCGCTCGAATCGCCTGCGTCGAGATTGCGCTGAATGGCCGTGAGGATTTCCTGCGCGGACACCTCGTAGATCTTTGGACTCGCGTCGCCGTAGAAGCGCACCATGGTGCCCGGGGGAAGGCTCTCGACACGCAGGCCGATGCGAACACCTCTTGCATTCGGTGATGCGAATCGCAAAGCGGCCACTTTGCCTCCCCGTTCCGAAGGCGTCCAACTCATCATGCTGGACACCGCCTGGACGTTCGCAGTTTCAGCGATCCGGCGTGCAACACCGATCTTGGTGGGAGTGCCGAAGATCGCGGGGGCCGACTTCAGGGGAACGGCGCTCTCTGGCGGAAGTGCTGGCAGAACCACATGCCGTGGCGTCGGGGCGCGTCCCACGGGACGGTCCTTGAAGGGGCTGACGTCGGTTGCCGCGAGTTCCGGCGACTGCACCCTCGACTCGATCAGTGCGGGGGCAGCGCTGGCGGGAGGGCTCGGCTCCGCAGTCTTGACTGCCGTGTCGGAGCCCGACACCGCGGCGGATGGGACAGATCCACCGCCGCTGCTTGATCCTCCACATGCGGTCAGCAGAACTGACAGCATGACCGTGCTCAAACTTATTCCGACGCTTGCGCGCATACCTTGCCTCCCTGGACGTTACGTATTGACACGCAATTGTCCGGTAAGGCAAGGCCTTTCTTTAAAATTCGCTGTGTGTCTGCTGTGCAAATGGCACGGAAATGCGAAATTTCGCCACAAATCCGTGCTTGGATCGCCCGATCAGGTGGCGCTGTCTAAAAAGAACCAAAACTAAATAATTACTACATCAAGGTTCTATTTGCGCTGAAGCATCTTGGTTACTTCGTCCACATTGGCCTGTATGCGCTGGCGCACCAGGTCGAAGGCATCGGCCTGCGACTTGGCGGCGAGATTGGCCAGTTCCTTGATGTCGTCGATCGCGCGCTGGAACGATTGGCGGCCGAGTTCGTCGAGCTTGGCGAGGTTGGCCTTGGCATCCTTGCCGGGCATTTCCTTGGCGGCCGTCTGCCACTCGGCAATGGCGCTCTTGATCATTTCCGTCTGTCGCTGCACCACGGTCTGCAGTCCCTGGTAGGACTTCTCATTCGCCTGCATCAGCGCCTGAAGGTCCTTTTGTCCGCTTTCGAGCAGTTTGCTCGCGCCACCGGTCAGATTGAGTTCTTGCAGGCGGTCGGTCATGGCCTTGAGGTTCTTCAGCGGGTTGAGCATCTCGGCGGCATTGGGAGCCTCCTTGGTGTTGCTGCTGCTGGCAGTGGTCTTCTTCGCGGCGGCTTTCTTGGCAGTGGCCATGGGCGCTATCTCCTGGTGTCGTGTGAACGGGGAAGGGTGACAAGAACCGGTGCCACGATACGCCGGGCAGGCATCGCGGGGGGTGCCAGTCAGGAATATTTGCCTGCGGGATTTCCCTTGGTCGTGGCGAACGTGCTTTACCTGATGTGGGATACCCGAGCGGTTGGCTGGCCCTGTTGCCCCGTCTACAATCCGCCGTTCCGAGGAGCGTTGCAGCGCCATCAGGCGTGAGGCTCGGACCACATCGCAACCACGCTCACCCGCTGTTCTCGCGGTGAGTCTTTCCCCGTAGGCAGTGGCATCTTTCAAACCAGCTTTGTTGGAGTTCCCATGAGCGCTGTTCTCAAGCCCACCCCCGTTTCGACCGCCGACCAGGCGATTGCTGACCTGTCCCTCGCTGCCTGGGGCCGCAAGGAAATCAAGATCGCGGAAACCGAGATGCCCGGCCTGATGGCCATCCGCGAGGAGTTCTCGAAGGCGCAGCCGCTCAAGGGCGCGCGCATCACGGGCTCGCTGCACATGACCATCCAGACGGCCGTGCTGATCGAGACCCTGCAAGCCCTGGGCGCCACCGTGCGCTGGGCCTCGTGCAACATCTTCTCGACGCAGGACCACGCCGCCGCGGCCATCGCCGCCGCAGGCACGCCGGTGTTCGCCATCAAGGGCGAGTCGCTGAAGGACTACTGGGACTACACGCACGCCATCTTCGACTTCGGCCCCAAGGGCTCGAAGGGCGAAGGCCCGAACATGATCCTGGACGACGGCGGCGACGCCTCGCTGCTCATGCACCTGGGCCAGCGCGCCGAGAAGGACCTGGGTGTGCTCGCCAACCCGACCAGCGAGGAAGAGCGCATCCTGTTCGCCGCCATCAAGGCCAAGCTGGCCGTGGACGACACCTGGTACACCCGCAAGTCGGCCGAGATCATCGGCGTGACCGAAGAGACGACCACCGGCGTGCACCGCCTGAACGAGATGAGCGCCAAGGGCACGCTGCTGTTCCGCGCCATCAACGTGAACGACTCGGTCACCAAGAGCAAGTTCGACAACCTGTACGGCTGCCGCGAGTCGCTGGTGGACGGCATCAAGCGCGCGACCGACGTGATGATCGCCGGCAAGGTGGCCTGCGTGGCCGGCTACGGCGACGTGGGCAAGGGCTCCGCCCAGGCACTGCGTGCATTGAGCGCGCAGGTGTGGGTGACCGAGATCGACCCGATCAACGCGCTGCAGGCCGCGATGGAAGGCTACAAGGTCGTGACGATGGAATACGCTGCCGACAAGGCTGACATCTTCGTGACCACCACCGGCAACAAGGACGTCATCACGCACGACACGATGGTCAAGATGAAGGACCAGGCCATCGTCTGCAACATCGGCCACTTCGACAACGAGATCGACGTCGCGTCGATCGAGAAGTACGAGTGGGAAGAGATCAAGCCGCAGGTCGACCACATCACCTTCCCGGACGGCAAGAAGATCATCCTGCTGGCCAAGGGCCGCCTCGTGAACCTGGGCTGCGGCACGGGCCATCCGAGCTTCGTGATGTCGTCGTCGTTCGCCAACCAGACCATCGCCCAGATCGAGCTGTTCACCAAGCCCGATGCCTACCAGGCCGGCAAGGTCTACGTGCTGCCCAAGCACCTCGACGAGAAGGTCGCGCGCCTGCACCTGAAGAAGGTCGGCGCCATGCTCACCGAGCTGACGGACGCACAGGCCGCCTACATCGGCGTGAGCAAGAACGGTCCGTACAAGCCGGACACGTACCGCTACTGATCGACAGCGCATGCGCGCCGATCAACTGTTGGTAGAGCGCGGCCTGGCCGCGTCGCGTTCGCAGGCTGTGCGGCTGATTGCCGGCGGCTTGCGCTGGCGCGACGCGGGCACCAGCGACGCGTGGCGCTCGGTCGCCAAGAACAAGGACGACGTGCCCGAATCGGCCGAGCTCGAACTGGTCGATGCGGCCGAGGCCCGGTACGTGTCGCGCGGCGGGCTCAAGCTCGAAGGTGCGCTCGCCGTGAGCGGTGTCGATCCCTCCGGCAAGCTGTGCCTCGACGTGGGCCAGTCGACCGGCGGTTTCACCGACTGCCTGCTGCAGCGCGGTGCCGCCAAAGTGGTCGGCGTGGATGTCGGCCACGGGCAGCTGCATGCGAAGCTGCGCGAGGACGAACGCGTGGTCCCCATCGAAGGCGTCAATGCACGCGCGCTCTCGGCCGACGACTTGCAGGAGGAGGGCGGGGAACCATTCGATCTGCGCTTCGACCTGATCGTCGGCGACCTGTCGTTCATCTCGCTCACGCTGGTGCTGCCGGCGGTCGTCGAGTTCCTGGCCGACGACGGCCACCTGCTGATGTTGGTGAAGCCGCAGTTCGAGCTGCAGCCCGGCCAGGTCGGCAAGGGCGGCATCGTGCGCGACGAGTCGATGTACGCGGTGGTCGAGAAGCGCCTGCACGATGCCTGCGAGGCGCTGGGTCTGCGGGTGCTGCAATGGTTCGACAGCCCGATCGCCGGGGGCGACGGCAACCGCGAGTTTTTCATTCACGCCGTTCGCGCTGTTCACGACGCGAACGACGGTTCCTAAGGAGACGCAGGTGCGCCTTCCGTTGAGTTTCGAATTCTTCCCGACCAAGACGCCCGAGGGCGCAGTCAAGCTGCGCGCTGCGCGGCAGCAGCTGTATGTGCGCAAGCCGCAGTTCTGCTCGGTCACGTACGGCGCGGGCGGTTCCACGCACCAGGGCACTTTCGGTGCGGTGCAGGAGATCCTGTCCGAAGGCGTGGACGCTGCGAGCCACTTCTCGTGCATCGGCGCCACGCGCGCCACGGTGCGCGAGCAGCTCGCCGAACTCAAGGCCATGGGCGTCAAGCGCCTCGTGGCCCTGCGCGGCGACCTGCCGAGCGGCTATGGCATGGGCGGCGAGTTCCTGTACGCGAGCGACCTCGTTGCCTTCATCCGCGAAGAGACCGGCCGCGACTTCCACATCGAGGTGGCCTGCTACCCCGAGGTCCATCCGCAGGCACGCTCGCCCGAAGCCGACCTGCAGGCCTTTGCGACGAAGGTGAAGGCGGGCGCCGACTCTGCGATCACGCAGTATTTCTTCAGCCCCGAGGCCTACTTCCGCTTCGTCGACGACGTGCGCAAGCTGGGGCTCGACACGCCGATCGTGCCGGGCATCATGCCGATCACGAGCTCGACGCAGCTCATGCGTTTTTCCGACGCCTGCGGCGCCGAGATTCCGCGCTGGGTCCGTTTGCGGCTGCAGGGCTTCGGCGACGACACGGCGTCGATCAAGGCCTTCGGCCTCGACGTGGTCACCGACCTGTGCGCGCGTCTGCAGGAAGGCGGCGCGCCGGCGCTGCACTTCTACACGATGAACCAGTCGGCGGCCACGCTGGCTGTGCTGGAGCGCCTCGATTGAGTGGGGGCGCGGGACTTCGTGCCGTCCTCGTCGCTGCGACCTGCGTTCTCGCGGGTTGCGCCATGCCACCGGCGACCGACGCCGAAGGCGGGGCGACGGCGAAGCTGACGCCCTTGCGTCGCGCCATCGCGGTACCGCCGGGCGCGGCGGCGCGTTCGAGCGTGCCGTCGGTGCGCTATGACCTTGCGGTGTCCGGCACGGGCGAACTGCCGCCGGACGACGGCGTGCCCGGCGATGAGGGCACGCGGGAAATCTTCGAGCGCGGCGGTGCCTCCTGGTACGGCATTCAATTCCATCAGCGCAAGACCGCCAACGGCGAGCGCTTCGACATGGCGGCCATGACGGCGGCCCACAAGACCCTGCCCTTCAACACGCGCGTGTGCGTGCGCAGCCTCGTCAACGGCAGCGAGGTGCTGGTGCGCATCAACGACCGCGGACCGTACGCGGCGGGTCGCGTGATCGACCTGAGCCGCGCGGCGGCCGACCGCATCGGCCTGACGAGCATGGGCATCAAGCAGGTGGCGTTGACGGTCGTCGATCGCGAGGGGATGCGTTGCGGCGGATTGCCGGTGGAGGCGGGCGACGTGCTGGCGTCCGCAACAGTACCGGCTGCGCCGCAACGGGCGAGGGCTCCGGCGCCCGCACGCCGCAAGGCGGTCGTGCCGCCCCGCCGCCAGAGATAGGGGCGGGAAGGCTCAGCCGCCCGAATCGAGCGAGAAGGCGGCGTGCCGGTCTTGCGCCAGGCGCTCCGCCAACTGCGGCAGCGCGGCCGCCAGCAGCGGCTTCAGCGTGTACGGCGGATTGATCAGGAACATGCCGCTGGCCGGCAGCCCCGGCCGATGCGTCTCGCCCGATGCGTCCGTCGTGATCTTGCTGGACTTGACCGTCAGCGTGGCGTGCAGCCACGACTTGCCGGCTTTCGTCGCCATGGTCTTGAGCCGGCGCGGCAGGTCGTGCGCCTCGGGGCGCGGAATGATCGGATACCAGACCGCGTAGGTGCCGGTGGCGAAACGCTTGAGCGCCTCGGCCGCGAAGTCGAGCACGCGGCCGTAGTCGGTCTTCATCTCGTAGCTCGGGTCCATCAGTACCAGCGCGCGGCGCGACGGCGGCGGCAGGAACTTGGTGGCGCTGCCGAAGCCGTCTTCGTTCAACACGGCGATCTGGCGGCCGGCCTCGAGCTGGGCGATGTTGGCGCTCAGCGCGCGGCCGTCGGTCGGGTGCAGCTCGAACAGCTTGAGCTTGTCGTGGTCGCGCAGCAGGTGCTGCACGATGAATGGCGAGCCGGGATAGACGCGGGCGCCGCCGTTGGGGTTGAAGTCGTGAATCACTTCCAGGTAGCGCGCAATGGCGTCGGCGACTGGAATTTCGGCTTCAGGCACTACCTTTTTGGTAGCGGACTTCGCAGCGGAGACTGGCGCATCGGGCGTTTTCTTGCCCGAAAGAAGCCGCAGGATGCCGTCGGCCGCTTCGCCGCTGGTGCCTGCGTAGTCGCCGTCGAGCCGGTACAGGCCGGCGCCGGCGTGGGTGTCGACGACCGTCAGGGCTGCCTCTTTTTCAAGCAGATGGTCGAGCGTGGCAATCAGCACCGTGTGCTTGAGCACGTCGGCGTGGTTGCCGGCATGGAAGGCGTGGCGGTAACTGAACATAGGGGGAGGATGGTAACGGTGTTGGGCCCCGCATATGCGAATTTGCCAGCACAGGGCCATTCTTTATATAATCGCAGGCTTCGCAGCGTTTTTGTGGCCCCGCGGCGAGGACTTTAAACCCACCTAAGAGATTCCCGTCAGAGGAACGCCGACCGTGGAAAAGGGCCCGCCAAACCCTCTTTTCAAGAGAAAAACTCATGACCAAAACGTTCAGCGCCAAGCCCGCTGACGTGACGCACGAGTGGTTTGTGATTGACGCGACCGACAAGGTCCTCGGACGAGTAGCCAGCGAAGTTGCTCTCCGTTTGCGCGGCAAACACAAGGCCATTTACACGCCTCACGTCGATACCGGTGACTTCATCGTCATCATCAACGCCGCGCAACTGCGCGTCACCGGCGCCAAGTCGATCGACAAGGTGTACTACCGTCACTCGGGCTACCCGGGCGGTATCACGGCGACGAACTTCCGCGACATGCAGAACAAGCACCCGGGCCGCGCCCTGGAAAAGGCTGTCAAGGGCATGCTGCCCAAGGGCCCGCTCGGTTACGCGATGATCAAGAAACTCAAGGTGTACGGTGGCGCTGAGCACCCGCATACCGCCCAACAGCCCAAAGTGCTGGAACTGTAAGGAGCCTTGAGAATGATTGGTGAATGGAACAATGGCACCGGCCGTCGCAAATCCAGCGTCGCCCGCGTGTTTCTGAAAAAAGGCACCGGCAAGATCACGGTCAACGGCAAGGACATCCAAGAGTTCTTCGGCCGCGAAACCTCGATCATGATCGCCAAGCAGCCCCTGGCGCTGACCAACAACCTCGAAGCTTTCGACGTGATGGTCAACGTGAACGGCGGCGGCGAATCGGGTCAAGCCGGCGCCACGCGCCACGGCATCACTCGTGCGCTGATCGATTACGACGCGACGCTCAAGCCCGTGCTGAGCCAAGCCGGCTTCGTGACGCGCGATGCGCGTGAAGTCGAGCGTAAGAAGGTCGGTCTGCACTCCGCCCGTCGCCGCAAGCAGTTCAGCAAGCGCTGATCTGTTCACTGCGAACACAAAGCCGCCTTCGGGCGGCTTTTTCGTTACCGGGGCCGCCTTCGGGTGCCTTTTCGCTGGAGCTGCCTCTTGGTGCAGGGGGCGTCCGACCCCACTTGCATTGGGGTGCACGCCACACCCGGCCTGCCGGGAATGCGGCATTGCAGTAGCATTCGTTTCATTGGCCGCATGTCCGGCCCCCTAGGAGTTATCACCCCATGAGCGCCGTTGCCGAAAACATCCAGACCCAGATGCCCGAGCCGATCGTCTTCACCGACAGCGCGGCCGCCAAGGTCGCCGACCTGATCGCCGAGGAAGGCAATCCCGACCTGAAGCTGCGCGTGTTCGTGCAGGGCGGCGGCTGCTCCGGTTTCCAGTACGGTTTCACCTTCGATGAAATCACCAACGAAGACGACACCACCATGACCAAGAACGGCGTCTCGCTGCTGATCGACGCCATGAGCTACCAGTACCTGGTCGGCGCCGAGATCGACTACAAGGAAGACCTGCAGGGCGCCCAGTTCGTGATCAAGAACCCGAACGCCACCAGCACCTGCGGCTGCGGATCGAGCTTCTCGGCCTGATGCTCGCCGAATGCTGCTGACCCAGCACCCCTGAAAAGCCGCCTCCGGGCGGCTTTTTCGTTCCCGTCCGTTTCCTTGCCCTGTCCCCCATGACCTCCGAGGCCGAAGCCGCCATCGCCGATCCCGTTCAAAAGAGCCTGCTGTGGCTCGTCGCCGTCGGCTTCTTCATGCAGACGCTGGACGCCACCATCATCAACACGGCGCTGCCGTCGATGGCCGCGAGCCTCGGCGAAAGCCCGCTGCGCATGCAGTCGGTGGTGGTGGCCTATGCGCTCACCATGGCGATGTTGATTCCCGCCTCGGGCTGGATCGCCGACCGCTTCGGCACCCGGCGTGTCTTTTTCTCGGCGATCGTGCTGTTCGCCGCTGGATCGGTGCTGTGCGCGCTCTCGCACGGGCTGGGCCAGTTGGTGGCTGCGCGGGTGGTGCAGGGCCTGGGTGGCGCGCTGCTGCTGCCCGTGGGGCGCCTGGCGCTGCTGCGCACCGTGCCGCGCGGAGGGTTCCTGCAGGCGATGAGCTTTGTCGCCATCCCGGGGCTCATAGGGCCCCTGCTGGGCCCCACGCTGGGCGGATGGCTGGTGCAGTATGCCTCGTGGCACTGGATCTTCCTGATCAACGTGCCCGTGGGGCTGCTGGGCTGCATTGCCACGCTCAAGTACATGCCTGACCTACGCGGTGCTGTGCAGAAGCGCTTCGACAGTGTTGGCTATGCGATGCTGGCCTTCGGCATGGTGGCGATTTCGCTCTCGCTCGACGGCGCGGGCCTGCACCAGGGCGGCGTGCTGGTCGTGCTGATCTTCGGTTTTGCCAGCATCGTCGCCTATTGGCTGCGCGCCGCGCGCACGCCCGAGCCGCTGTTCGCGCCCTCGCTTTTCCATGTGCCGACGCTCAGCATCGGCCTGATCGGCAACCTGTTCTCGCGGCTGGGCAGCAGTTGCATGCCCTTCCTGGTGCCGCTGCTGCTGCAAGTGTCGATGGGCTATTCGCCGGTGCGCGCCGGTCTGATGATGCTGCCAATCGCCCTGGCGGGCATGGCCATGAAGCGCTTCGCCACGCCGCTGATCACGCGCCACGGCTACCGCAAGGTGCTGGTGGCCAACACCATCCTCGTGGGCTGCACGATGGCCAGTTTTGGCCTGACGGCGCCAGACCAGCCGATGGCGCTGCATGTGCTGCAGCTGCTGGCTTTCGGCGCGGTCAATTCGCTGCAGTTCACCGCGATGAACACGATCACGCTGAAGGACCTGGATGGCAGCATGGCCAGCAGCGGCAACAGCCTGCTGTCGATGGTGCAGATGCTTGCGATGAGCCTGGGCGTTGCCGCCGCGGGTGCCGTGCTGACGGGCTACAACGGCATCTTCGGCACCGAGACGCCGGCGCACACGCTGGATGCTTTTCAGGCTACTTTCGCAAGCATGGGGCTGATCACGGTGGCTTCTGCACTGATCTTCTGGCATCTGCCCTCGGAAGTGCGCGCCACACGCCCTGCGCAGCCGGAGGTTTCCGGCCAGGGCTGATCCGTTTCAGGCCGGGTAGATCGCGCCGAGTACCCGCGGCCCGCGGGCGCCGGTGACGCTGGCCAGGTTGCCCGCCTCGCGCCGGATGGTGGCGCGGGCCAGCCATGCAAATGCCGCCGCCTCGACCTGCTGGGGCGGCAGGCCGTGCTCGGTCGAGGCCGCCACGTCGACGCCGGGCAGCAGCGCGCGCAGGCGGTCCAGCAGGTGGTCGTTGAGGGCGCCGCCTCCGCAGACGATCAGCAGCTCGCTATCTTTTCCATAGCCGCTTACATCTGCTGCGCAGGCGCGAGCGGTCAGTTCGGCCAATGTCGCCTGCACATCTGCAGGCGCCATCGCCCTCGTGCCCACCTGCGCGGCCAGCCAGGTCGGATTGAACAGGTCGCGCCCGGTGCTTTTCGGGGGTGCCTTGGCGAAGTACGGGTCCGCCAGCATCTGCGCCAACAGGTCGGGCAGCACCTGTCCGCTGGCAGCCCATTGGCCGCCACGGTCGAAGGGCTGGCCCTGGTGGGTCTGGCACCAGTGGTCCATCAGCGCATTGCCCGGACCACAGTCGAAGCCGAGCACGCTGATGCCGCTGGCCGCATTGGTGGCCGGCAGCAGGCTCAGGTTGGAAATGCCGCCGATGTTCAGCACCGCGACCGTCTCGTCGGCCCGTGCGAACAGCGCATGGTGGAAGGCCGGCACCAGCGGCGCGCCCTGGCCGCCGGCCGCGAGGTCGCGGCTGCGGAAATCGCCGACCACGTCGATGCCGGCCAGTTCGGCCAGCAGCGAGGGGTTGTTGACCTGGAGGGTGTAGCCGACCTCGTCGAACTCGAGCGGCTGGTGGCGCACCGTCTGGCCGTGCGCGCCGATGGCGGCGACGGCGCTGGCGTCGGTGCCGCTGTCCGCCAGCAACTGGGCGACGACGCCGGCGTACGCCCGGGCCAGCCCGTTGCCCGCCAGTGCCGCACGGTGCAGTTCGTTGTCGCCGGGCGTGTTCAGCGCGAGCAGTTCGGCGCGCAGGGCCACGGGAAATTGCGCCGTGGCGTAGGCCCGCACCGCGATGCGGCCGCCGGAAAAGTCGGCCAGCACACCGTCGACGCCGTCGAGCGAGGTGCCCGACATCAGGCCGATGAAGAGTTTGGCGGCCATCCCTGGATCAGGTCGAGAGAGGCTGCCTGCCGCGCGGCGGAATCAGTCGGCGCTGGCCTGGATGACCGAGAAGGCGGCTGCCAGCTCGGTGCGCGCGCCCACGGCGATGCGTTCGAAGGCCGGACGCAGCGCCGCGGTGATCGGTGCGCCGCCTTCCTGGGCGATGGATGCCGGGTCTTGATAGACGCCGCCCACGCGGAATTCGAAGTGCAGGTGCGGGCCGGTGGCCCAGCCGGTGGAACCCACCGCGCCCACTGTCTGGCCCTGGCTCACCTCCTGACCGGCCTTGACGTCGATGCGGCTCAGGTGCGCGTAGGCCGTCTGCTGGTTGTTGCGGTGATTGATGATGACGATGTTGCCGTAGCCGTTCTGCGTGCCGGCGAAATCGACCGTGCCGTCGCCGACCGAGCGCACCGAGGTGCCCGTGGGCGCCGCGTAGTCGACGCCGTTGTGCTGGCGCCAGCTGTTCAGGATCGGGTGCATGCGCATCGCGAAGCCGCTGGACACGCGCGAAAACTCGACCGGCGTCGCCAGGTAGGCCTTGCGCAGGCTGTCGCCGTTCGGGCGGTAGTAGCTGCCCTTCTGGCCCGCGCCCGGGGGCTGGAACCAGACGGCCTGGTGGATCTTGCCGTTGTTCTCGAACTCGGCCGACAGCACACGGCCGCTGCGCAGCGCCTGTCCGTCGGCCTCGAAGGTCTCGTACACCACGGCGAAGCGGTCGCCCTTGCGCAGCGCGCGCACGTCGACGTCGCCCGCGAAGATGTCGGCCAGCTGGCTCGCCACCGCATCGGGAATGCGCGAATCGTCGGTGGCGGCGAACAGCGAGGTGCGGATGGTGCCGCTCGCCAGGCGCGTACCCGGCGTGAGCGTGTCGCGCTCGGTCACGCCGGCGAAGCCGGTGGGCGTGCGCTCGATGACGAAGCGCTTGAAGCCGCCGTCGCCGTCGGGAATCCAGCGGGCGCTGAGCTTCTTGAGCTGGTTTTCCTGCGTCGCCTCGGCCGTCACGGTGCGACCGGCGCGCGAGAACAGCGCGTTGCGGGCTTCGACGCTGCCGCGCACGAAGGCGGTGGCGGCCGGGTCGGAGATGCCGAGGCGCTTCATCAGGGCTTCGGCCGTGTCGCTCGAACGGGTAACGTCGGTGCGGAACAGGGTGAAGCTGAAGTTTTCGAGCGATTCGCCCTGGTCGGCGAACGACACCGGCGCCGTCGCTTCGAGGATCTGGTGGACCGGGAGGTCGGAGGCGTCAGGGCCCAGCGATGCCACCGCGAGGGTGCCGGCGCTCAGCAGCGCCGCCGCGATGAGCGCGGTGATCTGCTTGGGATACGTCCGGAATGTATAGGCCACGCGAGAAGCGAGAAGCTCCTCGGCGGCAAGGATGCCGTTGATCAAACTTTGAATTCCAGCTCAGGTTCTGCAAATCCGCCCTGCAAGGCCCAGTACGTTCAGGGCGGCAGCAGACGGTGCGGAAAAAAGCGCCGCTTAGAATTCGGCGCTTGACAAGTCGGGCTGAGTATAGCTTCGGCACCCCCAAAGTCAGCTAAAAAAGCCCATGAACGCCGAATCTGTTACATCCACCACCCTCTCAAATAGTGTAGGACGCGCGCTCGAAATATCCCTCCGGGGCGCCGACGAGCTGCTGCCGCAGGACGAGTGGGTGCGCAAGCTGCAGCGTTCGGAGGCCACCGGGACGCCGCTGCGGATCAAGCTGGGGCTGGATCCGACCGCTCCGGACATTCATATCGGCCACACCGTGGTGCTCAACAAGATGCGCCAGCTGCAGGACCTGGGCCACCGGGTGATCTTCCTGATAGGCGACTTCACCACCACCATCGGTGACCCCTCCGGCCGCAACAGCACCCGTCCGCCGCTCACCCGCGAGCAGATCGAGGCCAACGCCCAGACTTACTACAGGCAGGCCAGCCTGGTGCTGGACCCCGAGAAGACCGAGATCCGCTACAACTCCGAATGGAGCGACCCCCTGGGCGCCCGCGGCATGATCCAGCTCGCCGCCAAGTACACGGTGGCCCGGATGATGGAGCGCGACGACTTCAGCAAGCGCTTCAAGACCGGCCAGTCGATCTCGGTGCACGAATTCCTCTACCCGCTGATGCAGGGCTACGACTCGGTCGCGCTCAAGAGCGACCTCGAGCTGGGCGGCACCGACCAGAAGTTCAATCTGCTCGTCGGCCGGCATCTCCAGCAGGAATACGGGCAAGAACCGCAGTGCATACTCACTATGCCGCTGCTGGAAGGGCTTGATGGCGTCGAAAAGATGTCCAAGAGCAAGAACAACTACATCGGCATCAGCGAGGACGCCAACACCATGTTCGCCAAGGTGCTGTCGATCTCCGACGACCTGATGTGGCGCTGGTACACGCTGCTGAGCTTCCAGTCGCTGGAGCAGATCGCGGCGCTGAAGGCCGAGATCGAGGGCGGCCGCAACCCGAAAGACGCCAAGGTCGCGCTGGCCAAGGAAATCACCGCGCGCTTCCATAGCGCGGCGGCGGCCGATACGGCCGAGCAGGATTTCATCAACCGCAGCAAGGGCGGCGTGCCGGACGAGATTCCCGAGGTGGCGCTGTCGGGCGCTCCACTGGGCATTGCCCAGCTGCTCAAGCAGGCAAACCTCGCTTCTTCGGCGTCGGAAGGCAACCGCCTGATCGACGGCGGCGGCGTGCGGATCGATTCCTCCGTGGTCAGCGACAAGGCCCTGAAGCTGCCTGCAGGCAGCTACGTGGTTCAGGTCGGCAAGCGCAAGTTCGCCCGCGTCACCTTGAGCTGAGCGCCGCTCAGCGCACCTCGATGGTGACGCGCCGGTTGCGCGGCTCGTCCACTTCGTCGGCGGTGGGAATGGCCAGGTCGCGCTCGCCTCGGCCCACGGCCTCGATGCGGTTGGCCGGGAACTGGCGCTCCACAAAGAGCTGGACCACTTCCTGCGCCCGGCGGCGCGACAACTGGTCGTTCTGCTCGCCGCTGCCCTTGGTGTCGGTATGGCCCGTCACCACGATGTCGCCGCCGCTGCGCGCCAGGGCAGCTGCCAATGCCTCGGTCATGATCTGCTGCGATGCCGGGGTCAGCGTGGTGCCACCGATATCGAAATACACCGTGTAGCGCTGCGGCGGGGGCGGGCGCATGTCGAACAGCGGCTTGTTTTCGGCCTGTACCTTGGCCGGATCGACCTGGTCGACCGTCGGGGCGCCGCTCGCGCCCACTGCGGCCGTGGCGCGCTGGTAGGGCTTGGAGAGCACTTCCTCGCCATCCTTGGCGCGCACCACCACCGCCGATGGCTTGCCGTCGGCCTGCGGCAGCAGCACCACCCGCGTGCCCGGCGTCGAGCAGGCGGCAAGAAGCGCGGCTGCCAACGTGGCGATGAAGAGGGATGCGGGGCGGGACTTGGAGGCGATGCTCATGGCTTGCCGTCGGCTTGCACGATGAAGTCGGTGCCGCGGATGCCGATGGTGGCCGTCTGCGTTTCGACCCGGACCGCGTCGGGGTTGGTCTTGCCGATCAGGCCCGTGATCATGCGCATGGAGCCGCGCAGCAGCGAGACCAGCATGCCGCCTTCGTATGTCGTGCCGTCGAAGTGGAATTCCTTCAGGTCGAGGCGCGACGAGGGACCGACCACCAGCGTCGTGTCGTCGCGCAGCACCACGGAGGCCGACGAATCGGGGCCGGTCACGATGCGGTCCACGGTGCCCAGCGCATCGCCCGGGCTGGCGGGGCGCGTGGCGCCGGTGCCACTGAGCAGTTGCACGTTGCCGCGCACGGATTTCACGAAGCCCGCCTGGGGATCGGCCTTGGCCGGGGCCGCCGGCGCAACCGCGGGCGAGGCAGCGGGAGTCTGGGCTTGTGCCAGAGCGGCCGAGCCCACAATGGCCAGGCCGCTCAAGGCGGTCACGAGTTTTTTCATCATCAGGGGCTCTCTGCGAAACGGTGTTCCGCAATGGTCGCGAATACTAATGCGAAGGCGTTACATGAGGACACGAGGCCGATAATTCAGGCAGTTCTTGCGGCCTTTTACCGCTTTTCGTGTGGCCTATTGCCCAATTCTCGATGGTTTTTACATGACGTTTACCCCTAAGACGCTGCTGCGCGTTTCCGTCGCCGTGGCCTTGATCACCATCGTGCTCAAGGGCCTGGCAGGCTACATGACGAACTCGATGGGCCTGATCTCCGACGCGATGGAATCCTTCGTGAACCTGGCGAGCGCCATGTTCGCGCTCGCCATGGTGACCATCGCCGAGCGGCCGGCCGACGACGACCATCCCTACGGCCATCACAAGGCCGAATACTTCTCTTCGGGCTTCGAGGGGATCCTGATCGTCGGCGCGGCCATCGCGATCCTCTGGGTCTCGGTGCAACGGCTGCTGACGCCGCAACCGCTCGAGCAACTGGGCTGGGGCCTGGCGCTGTCGGTGGTCAGTTCGGGCTTCAACGCCGGCCTGGCCTTCCTGCTGTTCCGCGCGGCCCGCACGCATCGCTCGATCGCGCTGGAGGCCGACGGCCGCCACCTGATGACCGACGTGTGGACTTCCGCCGCGGTGGTCGTCGGCATTGTCTGCGTGCAGTTCAGCGGCTGGCTCTGGCTCGATCCGGTGCTGGCCATCGGCGTGGCGCTCAACATCGTGCGCGAGGGCGTCAAGCTGGTGTGGCGCTCGTCGCAGGGGCTGATGGACGAAGCGCTCGACCCCGAGACCCTCGCCACCGTGCGCGCCACGCTCGACGCCTTTGCTGCCCGCATGCCCGAAGGCACGCGGCTACGCTTCGACGACATGGTGACGCGCAGCGCCGGCCAGCGTCGCTTCGCCGACCTGCACATGCACGTGCCCGGCCACTGGACCCTGCAGCACGCCGCCAGCATGCGCGACGAACTGGAGCAGGCCCTGATGGACGCGGTGCCCGGCCTGCGCGTCACGATCCAGCTCCTGCCCCTGACCATGGAAGCCCGCGCCACCCAGGCCGGCGAACATCACCCTCTATGAAAGCTGTTCTTCAACGCGTGGCGAATGCGCGCGTCGACATTGCCGGCCGCACCGTCGGCGCCATCGATTCGGGCCTGCTCGTGCTGCTGTGCGCCGAGCGCGGCGACACCGATGCGCTGGCCGACCGCATGCTCGCCAAGATACTCAAGCTGCGCATCTTTTCGGACGAGGCCGGCAAGATGAACCTCAGCGTGCAGGACATCGGCGGCGGCCTGCTGGTGGTGAGCCAGTTCACGCTGGCGGCCGATGCGAGCGCCGGCAACCGCCCCAGCTTCACCCAGGCCGCGCCGCCCGATGAGGGGCGCCGGCTCTACGAGTATTTCGTGGCGCAGGCACGCGCCGCGCACCCGGTGGTAGCCACCGGCGAGTTCGGCGCCGACATGCAGGTGCACCTGCTGAACGACGGGCCCGTCACCATCCCGCTGCAGATGGCGGCGTAGCGGACGCCGTCTACTTGCCGTAGGGACTGCGGATGCCCAGCCCCGCGAGGATCTCGATCTCGTAGGCTTCCATCTCGTCGGCGTCGGCCTCGCTGGTCTCGTGGTCCCAGCCCTGCGCATGCAGCGTGCCGTGCACCAGCAGGTGCGCGTAGTGGTCGGCGAGCGTCTTGCGGTTTTCCTTCGCCTCGCGCGCCACCACCGGCGCGCACAGCACGAGGTCGGCCATCACCAGCGGGCTTTGCGCGTAGTCGAAGGTCAGCACGTTGGTCGCGTAGTCCTTGCCGCGGAACTCGCGGTTCAGGCGCTGGCCTTCGTCGGCATCGACGATGCGCACGGTGATCTCGCCGTCGATGTCGAGCGCGTGGCGGATCCATCGCGTCACGCTGTGACGCGGCAGCGCGGCGCGGTGGCGCTCTACGCCCTTGAAGCGCCCGAACTGCAGCGAGAGCGAAAGTGCGGGGAGCCTGGAGGCAGCCATCTCAGTGGCCTCCCGCGCGCTTGCGCTGGCCGTCGTAGGCATCGACGATCTTCGCCACCAGCGGATGCCGCACCACGTCCGCACTCGTGAAGTGCGTGATCGCGATGCCGTTCACCCGCTTGAGCACGCGCTCCGCATCGATCAGGCCGCTCAGCTGCTGCTTGGGCAGATCGATCTGGCTCACGTCGCCCGTCACCACCGCCTTGGCACCGAAGCCGATGCGCGTGAGGAACATCTTCATCTGCTCGACCGTGGTGTTCTGCGCCTCGTCGAGGATGACGAAGGCGTTGTTCAGCGTGCGTCCGCGCATGAAGGCCAGCGGCGCGATTTCGAGCGCGTTGCGCTCGAAGGCCTTCTGCACCTTCTCGTAGCCCATCAGGTCGTAGAGCGCGTCGTACAGCGGGCGCAGGTAGGGGTCGACCTTCTGCGTCAGGTCGCCCGGCAGGAAACCGAGCCGCTCGCCCGCTTCCACCGCGGGCCGCGTCAGCACGATGCGCTGCACGGTAGCGCGCTCGAGCGCATCGACCGCGCAGGCCACAGCGAGATACGTCTTGCCCGTGCCCGCAGGGCCGATGCCGAAGGTGATGTCGTGCTTGGCGATGTTGTCGAGGTAGATCGCCTGCGTGGGGGTGCGCGCGCGCAGGTCGGTGCGGCGGGTGACGAGCATCGCGAGGTCGTCGTCCCCGTCGAGCATCGAGCCGTCGCCGGCCAGCGTGAGTTGCACCACGGCCGGATCTATGACGCGCTGGGCGATTTCGTACAGCGCCTGCAGCACGTCCATTGCGCGCTGGGCGGAGGCCTTGGGGCCGTCGACCTTGAACTGTTCGTGGCGGTGCGCGATCTTCACGCCCAGCGCTTCCTCGATGCGGCGCAGGTGCGCGTCCAGAGGTCCGCACAGGTGGCCGAGGCGCGAATTGTTCAGTGGGGTAAAGGTGTGTCGCAGAATCACGCCGGACATTTCAAGGAAAAAGGGCACCCATGATAGGCAAACTGACCGGCACGCTCGCTGAGCGCAATCCGCCGCAGGTGGTGGTGGACTGCAACGGCGTCGGCTACGAGGTCGATGTGCCGATGAGCACGTTCTACAACCTCCCCGGCACCGGCGAGCGCGTGTCGCTGCTCACGCACTTCGTCGTGCGCGAGGACGCGCAGATTCTCTATGGCTTCGGCACGGCCGAGGAGCGGGCGGCTTTTCGCCAGCTCATCAAGATCACCGGCGTGGGGCCGCGCACGGCCCTGGGCCTGCTTTCGGGCATGAGCGTGGGCGAACTGTCGCAGGCGATCACGACGCAGGAACTGGGCCGGCTCGTGAAGATCCCGGGCATCGGCAAGAAGACCGCCGAGCGGCTGCTGCTGGAACTCAAGGGCAAGCTCGGCGCCGACATCGGCCTGCCGGCGCACGCGGCGTCGGACGCGCAGGCCGACATCCTCCAGGCGCTGGTTGCGCTCGGCTACAGCGACAAGGAAGCTGCGCTCGCGCTCAAGGCGCTGCCCAAGGATGCGACCGTGAGCGAAGGGATCAAGCTGGCGTTGAAGTCGCTGGCGAAGTGAGCGTGATTCAGGGCGCGCTCACGCCGACGGGGTACCTTGCTCCGCGAATGTCCCCCGGCCTGCGGCCTCCTCCTTTATTTCGCTGCGCAAGGCACCCCATCGGCGTGCGATGGACGCAGCGGTCGAACCGCCGGCATAAGCAGAGCGTCCGTGTGCGAATGGCACCGGGTGCTCCCCGCAGCGAAATAAAGGAGGAGGCCGCAGGCCGGGGGACATTCGCGGAGGGGAGTACCCGGTGCCATTCGCACGCCCCCTGAATCAAGCACACGCCAAAACACTCAGGGATGGATCTTCTCGCCCTTGGCCAGCATCTCCACGAACTGCGCAATGCGCCGCGCCCGCGTCTCGGGCTTCTTCGCGCCCTGCGTACGGAACAGCACTGCGAAGCGGTTGCGCGAATCGAGCGTGGCGAAGAACTTCGCGGCCTTCTTGTTCGTATCGAGCGCGGCCTGCAGGTCGGGCGGCACCGTCGCCGCGCTGACGCCCTCATAGGCCGCGTCCCAGCGGCCGTCGGCCTTCGCGCGTTCGATCTCGGCATGGCCGGCCGGCTGCATGCGGCCTTCCTCGATGAGCTTCAGCACCTTGGCGCGGTTGATCTGCGACCAGATGCTGCGCTTGGTGCGAGGCGTGAAGCGCTGCAGGAAGTACTGCGCGTCCTCGCTCTTGCGCTGGCCGTCGATCCAGCCCCAGCACAGCGCTTCTTCCAGTGCGGTGGGGTGGTCGATGGAGGCGAGGCCGCTGTCTTTCTTCGCGATGCGCAGCCACACGCCGGCGGCGGTGGCATGGTGGCGCTTGAGCCAGCGCGCCCACGAGGCGGCATTGGTGCACTCCACGGGCGTGTCGTGCGCAACACGCTCTTCCGCCTTGCTCACGGCACCCACCAGTAGCGCAACGCGTGAAAGTAGATCGGTGCCGCGAAGATCACCGAGTCGAGCCGGTCGAGCATGCCGCCGTGGCCCTCGATCATCGAACCCCAGTCCTTCACGCCGCGGTCGCGCTTGATGGCCGACATCACGAGGCCGCCGAAGAAGCCCATCAAACAGATGGTGAGCGCCATCAGCGCCGCCTGCCACGGGTTGAACGGCGTGGCCCAGTAGAGCGCCGCACCCAGCGCGGTGGCGCTCGCCACGCCGCCGACCAGGCCTTCCCAGGTCTTGGAGGGCGACAGCTCGGGCGCCACCTTGCGCCTGCCGAACAGCTTGCCCCACACGTACTGCAGCACGTCGCTGCCCTGCACCACGATCACGAGGAAGGCGATCAGCAGCAGGTTGCGGCCCTCGAAGCCCGGAATCTGCAACGTGAGCAGCGCGGGCACGTGGCTGATGCAGAACACGCACACCATCAGCCCCCACTGGATCTTCGAGGTGCGCTCCAGGAAGCGCTGCGTGTCGCCACCCATCGCCGCCAGGATGGGCAGCAGCAGGAAGGCATAGACCGGGATGTAGATCGAATACAGCCCGTACCAGTCGATCCAGATCAGGAAGTACTGCCCCGGCAGCGCGACGAAGAAAGCCAGCGCGATCGCCGCGTGGTCGCCGCGCCGCGTGTAGGCCAGGCTGATGAACTCGCGCAGCGCATAGAACGAGATCAGGTAGAACAGCACGATCACGCCGCCCTTGCCGAAGGCGAAGGCAATGCCGATCACCGCCACCATCACCCACCACGCATTGACGCGCGAGTTGAGGTTGTCGATCACCGAATGCGGCTGGCCGCTCGCCACCCGCCACTTGAGAAGCGCGCCGATGGACGAGGCCAGCACCAGCACGCCGAAGACGCCACCGAAGAGCCTGAGCGTGGTCCACGCGAAAGGAGAGAGCTCGATCATGCGGCCGTCCCTCCGTCTTGCCGGCCGTTGAGTTCGACGCGATCGTATTCTGGTCGCAGGTCGAGCATTGCCGCGCGCGCGCGGGCCAGGAACGACACCTTGTCTTCATCTTCCGCCAGCGTGATCGGCGTGCCGAAGCGCACCGTGCAGGCCAGCGGAATCGGCACCAGCACGCCCTTGGGCAGCACGCGCTTCAGGTTCTCGATCCACACCGGCACCAGCCGCACGTGGGGACAGGCGCGCGCCAGGTGGAACAGCCCGCTTTTCAGCGGCAGCAGGATGTCTTCGCCCGTGTTGCGCGTGCCCTCGGGGAACATGATGAGCGAGTCGCCGCCCTCCAGCGCCTCCTTCATCTGGTCGACCGGGTTGCCACCCTGGCCCGAGCCGTCGCGCCGGATCATCAGCGCGTTGAACACGTCCTTGCCGATGAAATTGCGCAGCTTCGAGGCTTCCCAATAATCCTGCCCCGCCACCGGCCGCGTGAGTCCGCGCAGGTCGGGCGGCAGCGTGGCCCACAGCAGCACGAAGTCGCCGTGGCTCGTGTGGTTGGCGAAGTACAGCGTCTGCTCGGCCTTCGGCGTGGTGCCCGACCAGATGGCGCGCACCCCCGTCAGCAGCCCGGCCGCGCCGATGATGAGCTTGCCGGCCACGACGGCGAGGCCGCGCCGCAGCACGGTGCTGTCGGGAGTGTTGTCGTTGTTCTTGTTTTCTTCTGTGGTCAAGACAAGTCCTGTGTCATCAAGGCAAGTAGGAACAGGGCGCTCTGGCAGGCCACCACGATGGCGTGGCGCTGCATGAGCTGGCGGGTGCCCTGCACGCGGTCGTCGAGCGGGCGGGGGGCGTGCTGCGACGGCGGCGGCTCGCGCAGCCCGAGGGCCGAGAGCGCGCGGTCGAGCGCATCGAGCGAGGCGACGCTGCCGCGCGCGAGGCCGTCGAACAGTGCCTCGTCGAAGCGCAGCCGGAACGCGAAGTAGCGCTCCAGCGCGCCGAGGATCACGACCGCGCCGAAGCCCATGGTGGCAGTGGTCGAGAGCGAGCGCAGCGTCAGCGCGAGCACCAGCGCAGAGATGCAGGTGAGCGCGAAGCCCCAGAGGGCCAGCAGCGCGATGGCGCGCAGCAGGCCCGCCAGCGCGGCGCAGGTGGTTCGTTCGTTGTCATCGGTCATGGGGCGGCACCTCCGGCAAAGGCTTGAAGGGCTCCAGCGACAGGCGCCACGCACCTCGCAGCACGATCTGCGGCCGTGCGCGGCGCACCGCGTCTTCGGCCTGGGCGACACCGCCGGCCGCGCCGTAGCGGCCCAGCCAGGCGATCGCCGCGGCCGCGCTGCGCGAGAAGCCGAGCGCGCAGCAGACCCACACTGTCGCACCATCCGCACTGCGCCGCTGGCCTTCGATGACGGCCGCCGCGCGCTGCAGGCGCACGGTGGGCGGCACCGTCAGGTCGAGCAACGGCACGCAGCGCGCATGCGGCACGCCGGCCGGCATCTGCAGCTCGGCGCACAGGCTCACCAGCCGGGGCTGCCCGGCGGCCAGCCATTCGGCGTGCGTCGGGCGGCGGCCGAGCCGCAGGCCGGGCACCACCTCGACCGAGGCCGGCAGCCTGCGCGTCCAGAGCCAGGCGTTGACGGCGGCGCCGAGCCGGTAGGGCGCCAGCATCCAGCGCGCTGCCCAGCCCATGCGGCCATGGCCGTTCATTTGAAAGCCGCGTGCGCCGAAGCCGGCGTAGTTCAGTGCCACCAGCGCGAGCGATGCGGCCGGCCATGCGAGCCACAGCGCGACGCCGCCGCCACGCAGCGCGGCAGCCAGGAACAGCGCCGCGCCGGCCGCATAGAACCCCGCCAGCTTCCAGCGCTGGGCGTCCCGCGTGCAGCGCCATGCGCGTGGCATCGACACCACGCGCTCCAGCGGCCACAGCCACACGCAGAACAACCCAAGCAGTGCGCCGGTCGGAATGTCGATGAAGTGGTGCTGCCACGTCGTGAGCACCGAGGCGCAGATGGCGAAGGCCCACAGGTGCAGCACCAGCCGCGCCCACAGGGGCCGAATGAACTGGCGGTACCAGTCCCACAGGATCACCGCCAGCGCGATGTGCAGCGAGGGCGCCTGGTTGAACGGCTGGTCGAAGCCGCGCAGCGCATTGAACAGGAAGGCCGGTGCCCCCTCGACCGGCGGCTGCCCGAAGCTGAAGTGCAGCGGCCAGACGATGAAGCAACTGCAGGCGATGAGCGTGGCAGTCACCAGCCGCAGCGCATGCCGGTCCAGCGTGTGCCGGCTGTGCGCGAGGAACAGCGACAGCGCGTAGAACACGTTGATCGTCCAGTACGGAAAGATCGTCCACGGCCAGAACGGCACCTGCCGCTCCCACTCGAAAGCCATCGACGGCACGTTCGCCCGCGTGGTCGCCCACCAGTTGGCGAGGCCATAGGTCGCATAGAACAGCGGCCCCAAGAACACCAGCCATGCGGCCGCGCGCTTCCAGGGCCGTCGTGCCGCAGGGGCGGTCATTGCGCGACGCGCACCGCCAGCGACACCGTGAAGATGCCCCACTCGTCGACCCGCTGGTCGATCTTGCGGAAGCCCGCTTCCTCCACCAGCTGGTCCATCTCGTGCTGCGTGCGGCGGCGCATCACCCAGGCTTCGCCCTGGCGGTGGCTGGTGAGGGCGCGCGCGATCATCTCGAGCTGCGGGTGCCAGGGTTGCCCGGTGTAGACGAGGTAGCCGCGGTCTTCCACCGCATCGCCCACGCCCGCGAGCGAGCGACGCACCATCTCGTTGTCGGGGAACAGCTCGTACAGGCCCGACACCACGGCCAGCGTGGGGCGCGGCGCCACGGTGGCGAGGCTCATGCGGTCGAAGGCGTCGGCCTGCACGAACTGCGCGACGTCTTCCAGGCCCTTCTCGGCGATGAGTGCGCGGCCGTCGCGCACGTTGATGTCGCTGTAGTCGCGCAGCAGGATCGAGCTGGCCTTCACGGGGCTTGCGAGCACCGCATCGAGCACGTAGCGGCCATGGCCCGCGGCGATGTCCATCACGCGCACTTCGCGGTGCATTTCGGCCAGGCGCTCCATGGCGATGCGGATCAGCTCCTCGACGTGGATCTTGCGCTGGCGGATGCCGCGCCAGCCGATGGAGTTCAGGTAGGTGTTGTCGATGGAGCGGCCGATGGCCGAGCTGCCCTGCGGGTGGTTGCGGTACACGTAGTCGAGCGTGCTGCCCGAGTCGAAGCCGGTGGCGTGGCCGAGCTTGATGCCTTCGGACATCGTGCCGCCCAGCTTCAGCCCGGCGCGGGTCATGGCCCAGTAGGCGCCGCGGGGCGACAGGGGCGACAGCGGCTCGGCCAGCGCGCGCGACTCGTCGGCCGTGTCGCCGCTCAGGTGCGCCTCGCGGCGGTCGACCGGCACGGCCAGCTCATCGAAGCGCTGCAGGATGAATTCGCGGATCGACGCCACCGCCGGCGCCCGGTCTTTCTCGCCCAGCGTGTCGTGGAAGAAGCCCGGCAGCTCGGTCTTGGTTTTGACCGCGCTGCCCAGGCGCTCGAAGAACTGGTGCTGCGGCTTGTGGTGCACCACCCAGTCGGCGCCCGAGATCAGCAGCTGCACCGGCAGCGTGATCGCGTTGGCGTCGGCCACCACGCGGTCGGCCGCCTCGTACAGGCCCAACAGGATGTTGACCGCGATGGGGCGGGAAATCAGCGGATCGCTCTCGTAGCTCGCGATGCGTTCCGGGTCATGCGTGAGGAACTTCGCCTTCACGTAGCTGTTGACGAAGAACAGGCCGCGCAGCTTGTGCATCAGCCCGAGCCCGGCGCGCGCGAACGGCACATACAGCTTCACCTTGAAGGCCGGCGAGGCGAGCGTGAGGCCGCGCACCTTGGGTGCGTAGTCGTGCGCCCAGGTGGCGATCAGCACCGCGCCCACGCTCTGCGCGACGACGTGGATGTCCTGCTCAGGCACGCCGTGCGCGCTGCCGATGTGCTGCACGAAGGTCTGCACATCGCGCACCGAGGTGCCGAAGCTGGGGCTGTAGCCGCGCTGCCCGGGCGAGCGGCCGTGGCCACGCGCGTCCCAGGCGAAGAAGTCGAAGTCGGGCAGGTTGAGCTCGTCGACCAGGTGCGCCATGCGCGCACCGTGCTCATGGCCGCGGTGAAACAGCACGATGGCGCCGCGCCGCGTGGCGCCGGTGGCCGGCCAGTGGCGGTAGAAGAGCGATTCGCCGTCGTGCGTCTGGAAGTGATGCTCGGCGGCAATGCGTGGAGTGGTGTCGTTCATTGAATCCCTGTGATCCTTGGTTCTTGTCTTGTTCAGTGGCGGTCGGCCGCGTCGGCCTCGGCCAGCGCGCGGCGGATGCGGTTGACGGTGGTCCAGGCCACCAGCGCGGCCAGCAGCGGCATCAGCCAGGCCGTCCAGCCAGGCAGCGGCCAGCCCAGCGCCACGTAGAGGCCGAGCGCGCCGAACACGAAGGCCCGGTCGCTCTTGCCCAGCGGGCCGTCGTAGCGGCGCGAGGCGCCCACCGTGGGGCCCAGCGCGCCGGCGAATTCGCTCAGCCCGGCCAGCACGATCACCGCGCCGACCCAGAACGGGCTGAACGGCGCCACCAGCGCAAAGGGCAGGTAGAGCGCGGCGTCGGAGACCACGTCGGTCAGTTCATTGAGAAAGGCGCCCAGCCTGCTCTGCTGGTTGTGCTCGCGCGCCAGCATGCCGTCGATGGCGTTGAAGGCCATGCGCAGGAACATCCACAGCGGAATGAGCGCGAAGGCGCGCAGAGAAGGCGCCGCGAAGAACAGCCAGAGCCCGAGCGCGACCGACACCACGCATGCCGCCAGCGTGACCTGGTTGGCGGTGACGCCCATCGCATGCAGGCGGACCACCAGCGGCCGCAGCAGGGCCTGGAAACGCGGCTTCAGTTCGTAGATCGACACGTGCTGGCTTCCCCTCGCTTGTTATATGGCCGGATACACGGCCGGAGCATTCTGCCAGTGTGGCAGGCACTAAACTCGCCTTCGAAGAACCCCCTCGCAATGACCATCCAGACCGACGACTTCGCGCCCGCCCCCCAACGCGTGGTGTCCGCTGCCCCCGCTTCGCCCAACGAAGAGGCGATCGAACGGGCCCTGCGCCCGAAGCTGCTCGACGAGTACGTCGGCCAGGCCAAGGTGCGCGAGCAGCTCGAGATCTTCATCGGCGCTGCGCGCAAACGCCAGGAGGCGCTCGACCACGTGCTGCTGTTCGGCCCGCCCGGCCTGGGCAAGACCACGCTGTCGCACATCATCGCGGCGGAGCTCGGCGTGAACCTGCGCCAGACCTCGGGCCCGGTGCTCGAGAAGCCCAAGGACCTGGCGGCCCTGCTGACCAACCTCGAGCCGAACGACGTGCTCTTCATCGACGAGATCCACCGGCTGAGCCCGGTCGTCGAGGAAATCCTGTACCCCGCGCTGGAGGACTACCAGATCGACATCATGATCGGCGAGGGCCCCGCGGCGCGCAGCATCAAGCTCGACCTGCAGCCCTTCACGCTGGTGGGCGCCACCACGCGCGCCGGCATGCTGACCAACCCGCTGCGCGACCGCTTCGGCATCGTCGCGCGGCTGGAGTTCTACACGCCCGAAGAGCTGGCGCTCATCGTGCATCGCAGCGCCGGCCTGCTCAAGGTCGAGACCGACGCGGCCGGCGGCTTCGAGATCGCGCGCCGCTCGCGCGGCACACCCCGCATCGCCAACCGGCTGCTGCGCCGCGTGCGCGACTACGCGGATGTGAAGGGCAATGGCCGCATCACCGAAGACATCGCGCACAGGGCGCTCGCCATGCTCGACGTCGACCCGCAGGGCTTCGACCTGATGGACCGCAAGCTGCTCGAAGCCGTGATCCATCGTTTCGATGGCGGCCCGGTGGGGCTCGACAACGTCGCGGCCAGCATCGGCGAGGAGCGCGACACCATCGAGGACGTGATCGAGCCCTACCTCATCCAGCAGGGCTACCTGCAGCGCACGCCGCGCGGGCGCATCGCCACGCTGGCCGCGTACCGGCACCTGGGCGTGGCGCCGCCTTCGGGCCGTTCTGACGGACAAGACCTGTTTGGAGTCTGAAGACATATGCACACCCATGACCTGAGTGCCTGGCAGCACGACCATCATTTCGGCGCCGACACCGCTTCGGCCGAGCGCAGCACGCGCCTCGTGATGTGGATCACCGCCGTGATGATGGTGGTCGAGATCGGTGCCGGCTGGTGGTTCAACTCGATGGCGCTGCTGGCCGATGGCTGGCACATGAGCTCGCATGCGCTGGCCATCGGGCTGAGCGCGTTTGCGTATGCAGCCGCTCGGCGTTATGCGCGTGACCCGCGCTTTGCCTTCGGCACCTGGAAGATCGAGGTGCTCGGCGGCTTCGCGAGTGCGCTGGTGCTGCTGGGCATCGCGGCGCTGATGGTGGTGGGCTCGCTGGAGCGGCTGTGGTCGCCTTCGGCGATCCACTACCCCGAAGCCATTTCGGTGGCGGTGCTGGGGCTGGTGGTCAACCTGGTCTGCGCGCGGCTGCTGGGCGGGGCGCATCACCACCATCATCACGGGCACGACCACGGACATGGGCATGACCACGACCACGACCATGCACACGGCGATCACGGCCACGACCTGAACCTGCGCTCCGCCTACATCCACGTCGTGGCCGATGCCGCCACTTCGGTGCTGGCCATCGCGGCGCTGCTCGGCGGCTGGTTCTACGGCTGGGCCTGGCTCGACCCGGCGATGGGCATCGTCGGCGCGGTGCTGGTGGCGGTCTGGGCCAAGGGGCTGCTGAAGCAAACCGGCAAGGTGCTGCTCGACCGCGAGATGGACCACCCCGTCACCGAAGAAATCCGCGAAGGCGTCGAGACGATGCTGGCCGATTCGGAGACGCGCGTGGCCGATCTGCATGTGTGGCGCGTGGGGCGCGACGCGTATGCCTGCGCGCTGACGGTGGTGACGCATTCGATGACGCTGACGGCCGACGAGGTGCGCGCCTGCTTCTCGATGCACGAGGAAATCCGCCACTCGACGGTCGAAATCCAGCGCTGCGTGGATTGAGCAGGTCTTACTCCTTCCCCTTTCGGGGGAAGGTTGGGATGGGGGCAGGCAGAGCGTGCCCGGTGGTGGCGCCGCTTGCCCCCACCCCGGCCCTCCCCCAGCGGGGGAGGGGAGAAATGCGAAGTCAACGTCCGGCCACGCGTCACCGGAATGTCACGGCAGCGCCATCATGCGGTCACGCCGCGGTGGGAGCCTACCCGTCCATGCAACGCGACGACGCTTTCCTCCGCGCATGGCGCGACACCGCGACCCGGGCCCTCGACCCGGAGGACGACGATCGCGCTCGTCCACCCCTGCAATTCCGCACCCTGTGGATCTCCGACCTGCACCTGGGCACGCCCGGCTGCCAGGCGCGTGCGCTGCTCGACTTCCTGAAGCACACCGAGTGCGAGACCCTGTTCCTGGTCGGCGACATCATCGACGGCTGGCAACTCAAGCGGCACTGGTACTGGCCGCAGGCGCACAACGACGTGATCCAGAAGCTGCTGCGCAAGGCGCGCAAGGGCACGCGCGTGATCTTCATCCCGGGCAACCACGACGAATTCGCGCGCAAGTACCTGCACCACAACTTCGGCGGCATCGACGTGGCCGAGGAATGGATTCATGAAACCGCCGACGGCCGAAAGCTGTGGATCATCCACGGCGACCTGTTCGACGGCGTGATCCAGTGCGCCAAGTGGCTTGCCTACGTGGGCGATTCGCTCTACGAGTTCACGCTCAAGCTCAACCGCCACCTCAACTCGCTGCGCGCGCGCATGGGGCTGCCGTACTGGTCGCTCTCGAAGTACCTCAAGGGCAAGGTCAAGCGCGCGGTGAGCTACGTGGGCGACTTCGAGAACGCCGTGGCCCGCGAAGCCCGCAAGCGCGGCGCGCAGGGCGTGGTCTGCGGCCACATCCACCACGCCGAGATGCGCGACATCGACGGCATCCTCTACTGCAACGACGGCGACTGGGTCGAGAGCCTGACGGCGCTGGCCGAGCATGCCGACGGAACGCTGGAAATCATCGACTGGGCGAAGCACATGCCCGTGCCGGCGAAGGCCGTGCCGCAGCGCGAAGCCGTCGCGGCCTGAACGACGCGCTCAGCCTTTGCGCGCCGGGCCGTTCGCCGTGTGACCGAGCTGGTCGCGCCAGGCGTCGTAGTGCCTGAACATGCTCTTGCCCAGTTCGTCCATCCACAGCCACCAGGCCAGGGCGAGGTTCTCGGGCCCAGGGGGCTCCGCCGCTTCCCGCAGCGCAGGGGCCGGCGGTTCGGGCAGTTCGTAGTCGCACAGCCGTTCGACGCTGGCGTGCGAGAAGCCGGGAATGACAGAGCTCAAGGTTGCTTCCTTCGAAGGGGGCGCACTTTCTGTGACGCCCGGAACGACTCCCGTACGAATTGAAACATCGGCCTGCGCGCCGGACCATCGGACTATCCCGAATAAATGAAAACAAAAGTCTTCGCTAAGGATTGACACGAAGCGCGGCTCGTCGCGTGCGCATTCGTCGCTTCCGACGATGCCTGCAGGGCGCCTGCGCGCCAAGATGGCGCTACACGGCAGGCGTTCGTTCCGCGCGGAGCCGAAGGAGACGAGGCATGGCGGGTCCACTGCAGGGGTTGCGGGTCATCGAGATGGCGGGCATCGGCCCCGGGCCGTTCTGCGCGATGCTGTTTGCCGACATGGGCGCGGAGGTGATCCGCATCGCGCGTCCGGGCACGCAGCCCGATGCGCACGACATCCTCGCGCGCGGCCGCAGCACGCTGCAGGCCGACCTGCGCGCGGAAGGCGCGGCGCAATCCGTGCTCGATGCCGTCGAGAAGGCCGACGTGCTCATCGAAGGTTTCCGCCCCGGCGTCATGGAGCGGCTGGGCCTCGGCCCCGCGCCGTGCCACGCGCGCAACCCGCGCCTGGTCTACGGCCGCATGACCGGCTGGGGCCAGCACGGCCCGCTGGCGCATGCCGCGGGGCACGACATCAACTACATCGCCATCAGCGGCGCACTGCATGCCATCGGCCGCGCGGGCGAGCCGCCCGTGCCGCCGCTCAACTACGTGGGCGACTTCGGCGGCGGCGCGATGCTGCTGGCCTTCGGCATCCTCGCCGCGCTGCACGAGGCGAAGCAGTCGGGGCAAGGGCAGGTGGTCGATGCCGCCATGACCGATGGCGCGGCGCTGCTGTCGGCCATGATGTACGGCCTCAAGTCGGCCGGCCGCTGGAGCAACCAGCGCGGCGAGAACATGCTCGACGGCGGCGCGCATTTCTACGACACCTACGCCTGCGCCGACGGCAGGTACGTGGCCGTGGGCGCCATCGAGCCGCAGTTCTACGCGCTCCTGCGCGAGCGCTGCGGCATCGGCGACGACCCCGCCTTCGACGCGCAGATGGACGCCGACCGCTGGCCGCTGCTCAAGCTGCGCATGGCCGACCTGTTCCGCACCCGCACGCGCGACGAATGGTGCGTGCTGCTCGAAGGCAGCGATGCCTGCTTCGCGCCCGTGCTCGACTGGGACGAGGCCCCCGAGCATCCGCACAACGTGGCGCGCGGCACCTTCGCCAACGTGGGCGGCGTGATGCAGCCCGCGCCCGCGCCGCGCTTCAGCCGCACCGCGCCGGTCGTGCCGCCGGCCGCCGCGCGCGACGACGGCGAGACCGTGCTGCGCCGCTGGGGCGTGGCGGCCCACGCCATCGCACCGCTGTGCGCTTCCTGACGAAGCAAGCCGACGACAACGAAGAAAGGCGACATGGCCATCGATTTCCGCCGCTCCTGGAGCGATGAAGACCTGGAGCTGTACCGCGACAACGTGGTGCGCTTCATCGAAACCGAAGTGCTCCCGCACGACGAGGAAGCCCGCAGGCGCGGCCACGTGGGCCACGAGGTCTGGCGCAAGGCCGGCGCGCTCGGCTTGCTGTGCGCGGACATTCCCGAGCAATACGGCGGCGCCGGCGGCGACTTTCGCCATGAAGCCGTGTTCTACGAGGAGATGTCGCGCCGCGCGCTCACCGGCATGGCGACCTCGGTGCACAGCATCGTGGCGCACTACTTCCTCAACCACGGCACCGAGGCGCAGAAGCGCAGCTACCTGCCGCGCATGGCGCGCGGCGAGCTGGTCGGCGCCATCGCCATGACCGACCCCGGCGCAGGCTCCGACCTGCAGGGCGTGCGCACCCGCGCCGGGAAGACGGACGGCGGCTACCTCATCAACGGCTCCAAGACCTTCATCACCAACGGCTTCCTTGCCGGCGTGGTGCTGGTGGTGTGCAAGACCGATCCGTCGCAGGGCGCCAAGGGCACGTCGATCCTCATCGTCGAGACCGAGGGCTGCCAGGGCTTTCGCGTGGGCCGCGTGCTCGACAAGATCGGCATGAAGGCGCAGGACACCTCGGAGCTCTTCTTCGACGACGTGCGCGTGGGTGCCGACGCCCTGCTGGGCGGCGTGGAAGGGCAGGGCTTCTTCCAGCTCATGGGCGACCTGCCGTACGAGCGCACCATCATCGGCCTGAGCGCGTTGGCCACCATGGAAGGCGCCTACCAGGCCACGCTGGACTACGTGCGCGACCGCAAGGCCTTCGGCAAGCCGATTGCCGAGTTCCAGAACACCCGGTTCAAGCTGGCCGAGATCGCCACGCAGATCAAGGTGGGCCGCGCCTTCATCGACCGCTGCGTGGAAGACCTCGTGGCCGGCAGGCTCGACACCGCCACCGCCTCGATGGCCAAGCTCTGGGGCTCGGAGGCGCAGGGCCGCGTGATCGACGAGTGCCTGCAGCTGTTCGGCGGCTACGGCTTCATGAACGAATATATGGTGGCGCGCATGTACGCCGACGCGCGGGTGCAGCGCATCTACGGCGGCACCAACGAGATCATGAAGGAGGTGATTTCGAGGGCGCTGTGACCAGCGCGTTCAGGACAGCCGCCGGATCTCCGCCCGCGCAATTTCGCGGTGGTGGTACGACGGCGAGAGGCCGATGAACTGCGTGTACTTCTCGCGCGCCGCATCGGGATGGCCCGCGTCTTCCAGCTCCAGCGCTTCCAGCGTGAACTGGGTGAAGAGCCGGTTGGCATCGTTCTCGCGCGGCGAAGCGGCCAGCGACCCGGGCTGCAGCTCGGGCTGCGCGGTGTAGATCTTTCGCTGCACCTCGATCACCTCGATCAGTGCGCGGCCGATGCGCTGGATGTTCTCGTCCACGGGACCGAGATCGGTCGTCCGCACATCCGCCGCGGCCTGGTCCAGCAGGTGCGAGGCCACGCGCAGCAAGCGGTGAAGCTGCTTGTATTTCATGGGCGGGCCGCTCCGTGCATGCGGCTGCTACCGGTCTTCGCCGCTTCCGCGAAGACGTTTTCTTGCAGGACTCTCATCCGCCGGCCCGTTTCGCGCCGGAGGCCGTGCGCTGCGAGGCCGCACTCGCTGCGGCTTCCTCGGTGCGCTGCTTGTCGGCGAGCTGGCGCTCCCGCTCGGCGATGGCCAGGCTCTTGGCCACGTCGGTGCCGTGCACCTTCACCGAGAACGCCTTGCTCACGCTGCCCTTGCCCGTTGTGTAGGTGATGGCCAGCCAGTAGCCGGGATGGCTCGGCTTGGGCGCCTTGAAGTGGACACCACTCACGCCGCTGGTGTTGTTGCGCCGGGTGATCTCCGACTTCGAGCGCTTGGCCGTGCGCGGCCCGGGCGCATGGGCCGACAGCCCCATGCGGATCGCCTCCTCGGCCGGGTGTATGCGCGCCAGCCCCGTCATGCGCTTGAGCTGCTGCGCGCGCTCCTGGACGGCCAGCGCCTGCGCGGCGTCGCCCAGCTCCGCGACGGGGAAGTCGGTGCGAAGGATTTCGTCCGGCGCGATGTAGGTCTTGGCCATCCACGCCCGCACGCGGCCGCCCGGTGCCAGGTGGTGGAACACGCCCGGCACGCCGGTGCTGTTGTTGGCGCGGCGCTTCTCGGCCCGCACGCGGCGCGCCTGTGGCGGCACGTTGCGCACGATGAAGTCGCGCCAGTCCTGCGCATGGAGCAACGCCTGCTCCGCGCCGCCATAGCTGGCCTTGCCGAACAGCCTGTGGTGGCGAACACCGTTGCGTACGATGGAAACTTCGAAACCCCAGGGCCTGGAGTAAATGCCGTACATGGCTGCCGGATTGGGGATTCCTTTGGGCATTCTCGACGTGATGCTGCTGCTCTCAGCGGTGCTGATTCCGATGGACTCCCCGAGTTGCCTGCCGCTCCTTGGCGCACGCATTTCGCAGCTATTTTGGCCGAAGCGCAATGACAACTCCGCGGAGGCAGTCATGCACGGGACAATGCAGTAAAAGGGCCTCATCACTGCTGCGGCCTCGTCTCGACGGCCGCCTGGCCGTGCCGGCTGGCCTCCCGCCGGCGGGAAGGGGCGAGCGTGCCGGTATCAGGCATCAGCTTCTGCTCGAGCTGGCGCTCGCGCTCCTCGATGGCCAGCAGCTTGGCCTTCTCGGGGCCGTGCTCCTTGATGGAGAAAGCCTTGCTCACGCTGCCCTTGCCCGTGGTGTAGGTGATGGCGAGCCAGTAACCCGGATGGCCGGGGTTGGGCACCTTGAAATGCACGCCACTCACGCCGCTGGAATTGGTGCTGCGCTTGATCTCGGACTTCGAGCGCTTGGGCGACAGCAGCCCGGCGGGAAAGGCCGGCGGGCTCTTGCGGATCGTTTCCTCGGCCGGATGCAGCCTGGCCAGCCCGGCCATGCGCTCCAGCTGCCGTGTCCGCTCCTCGACGGCCAACTCCTGCGCGGCCTCACCCACCGCGTTCACCGGAAAGTCGGTGCGCAGGATCTCGTCGTGCCCGATGTAGGTCTTGGCGACCCAGGCCCGCACCCTGCCGTCCGAGGCGACCTGGCGGAAGACGCCGGACACGCCGGTGGTGTTGTTGATCCGCAGCTTCTCGGCCCGGGTGCGCCGCGGCACCGGCGGCACGCTGCGCACGATGCCGTCGCGCCAGTCCTGCGCCTGCAGCAGCGCCTGCTCCTCGCTGCCGTAGCTGGCGCGGCCGAACTGCTTGTAGTAGCGCGTGCCGTTGCGCACGATCGACACCTCGAAGCCCCAGGCACGGCGATAGATGCCGTACATGGCGGCAGGATTCGGGGTTCCTTTGGGCATGGTGGCTCCGGCTTTCGCCGCTCCCTTACTCGCTATCTGTTGCCTGCCGTCGCGGCAGTTGGAAGACTCTGACCTCTGGAGGAATCCTAGGGATTGGCCAATGGCCGGGGAATCACCGGAATCGGTAGTAATCGGGGGCGCCGGCGTGAGTCATGCTGGACAAGGTTGCCGGCCCTGCAAAACGGCGGCGACGGACGGGCAGTGTCCGCCTAGCGGATCACCCCGAGCTTGCGCGCAATCGCCACCGCCTGCGTCCGGCTCTTCGCATCGAGCTTCATGTTGATGTTGCGCAGGTGCGTGCGCACCGTGCTGTCCGACACGAACAGCTTTTCCGCCATCGCGTTGTTCGAGTACCCTTCGGCCAGCAGCTGCAGCACGCGGATCTCCTTGCGGGTCAGCGGCTCCTTCATCGCATCGGCCGCGGGTGCTTCCACCTCGCCACTGCCGGCCGGCCCGGCCGCCTGCAGCAGCCGTTGCAGGTGATCGGCGAGTATCGGATCGCTGCTGCCGCGCGTGCTCTCCTGCATGGCCGCCGCATACCGGTGCAACAGCGTGCCCACCACCGGGCCTTCGTCGAGGATCAGCCGCATGAATCCTTCCTGGCTCGCCGCCTGCAGCACCTCGCCGATCTGCTCGATCGCGGCGGCCGCATCGCCGATGCGTTGCAGCGCCAGCGCGCGCAGCACCCTGAGCTTGAGCGCGCGCCGGTTGCGGGCCGAGGCCAGCGCCGCATGCAGTTCCGCGTCGAGCGCGCCCAGTGCCGCGCGCGCATCGCCGAAGGCGATTTCCCAGCGGGCCTTTGCCAGCGCGAGGTAGTCGAGGTCGTGCGCAGGCAGGCGCTGCCGCCGCTCGCTGTCCCACAGCGCGGGGTCGTCGGCGCGCAGCAGTTCGTCGCGCGATGCGGGACCGTTGCCCTGCAGAAGCAGCATGCGCGAGCGCTCCAGCTTCGCGCCCGCCACCACGCGCGGCAGCTGGCGGTGGTGGCCCAGGTATTCGAGCTCGGTCAGCGCCTGGAACGCGGTGTCGATGTCGCCCGCATGGAACGCGAGCCGCGAGCGCATCACGTGGCTCAGGATCATGTGGTCAGGCAGGCCCACGTCGCGCGCCAGCGGCAGGTACACGTTCAACAGATGCTCGGCCTGCACCAGCTGGTTGGTCTCGTACACGGCGCCCGCGTACAGCACGCCCGCCCATGCATTGCCATGGCTGTGGTTGTACGACACCGCATGCGTGGAATCGACCGCCATGCGCAGCCGCGCGGTGGCCTGCCGCAAGCGGCCTTCCTGCAGGTCGAACAGGCCGGCCAGCGACTCGGTGTACATGCGGTTGAAGGTGCTGTTGCCCTGCTCGCGCCGCGCGGCGTCGAGCAGGCGCCGTGCCTCGTGCGGGTCGCCGCGCACGGCCAGGATGTGAGCCATGGCGTTGAGCAGCACGCTGTCGGCGAAGGCCAGGCCGGTGGGCAGGCGCGCCAGGCTCTGGCGGCCCGCTTCATAGGCTTCGTCGTGGCGGTCCTGCATCGCCAGCAGCAGGGGCACCAGCGTGTGGGCGCTTGCACGTACCTCGGCAATGGGGCTGTCGAGGCAGCCCGACTTTTCGAGCTGCCGCATCGCGTCCCACGGGCCGTGCGTGAAGCAGGTGGCCCACAGCGAGATGGGCTGCAGGAACGGATGCTCGCGCAGCTGGTGTTCGGGAATGGCAGAGAACCAGCGTGCCAGCATGCGCATGCGGCCCTGCTCCAGGAATTGCGTCGCGTAGCTGTCGAGCAGGGTCAGCGCATACGGATGGTCGCCGCCTTCGATCGCGTGATCGATGGCGGGCACAGGGCGGTCGTGCGACTCGTACCAGCCCGAGGCCGCGAGGTGCAGGCGCTCCAGCTCGCCAGGCAGTTCGCGCGCCAGCTGCGCGCGCAGGAAGTCGGCAAACAGGCTGTGATAGCGCCATGCACCGCCGTCGCCGCTCACGGGCGTGAGGAACAGGTTCGACGCGGCCAGCCGTTCGAGGATGGCTGCGCAGTCCACGCGCGGGCACAGCGTCTGGCACACCGATGCATCGAGTTGCCGCAGGATGCTGGTGCGCAGCAAGAAGTCGCGGATGTCCTGCGGCTGGTTCGCGAGCACGTCTTCGGCCAGGTAGTCGGCAACGGCGCGGTCCGAGCCCGAGAAGCGTTCGACAAAACCGGCGCCGGTGCCATGCCGCTCCAACGCCATCGACGCGAGCCAGATCGCGGCCACCCAGCCTTCGGTCTTGCGGTGCAGCTGCGACAGCGTCTCGGCCGGCAGCGCCTGGGCCGCACGGGGCCGGCGCAGGCCGAAGAAGGCGCTGGTCTCCTCGAGGCTGAAGCGCAGGCGGTCGGTGTCGATCTCCATCAGCTGGCCGCGCGCGCGCAGCCGCCCCAGGCCCAGGTCGGGCAGGCTGCGCGAGCCGATCACGATCTGCCCGCCGCGCGGCAGGTGCTCGACCATCTCGCGCACCACGCCCAGCACCGCCGGCTCCTGCACCCTTTCGAAGTCGTCGAGGAACAGCGTGAAAGGCGAGTCGTGCGCGGCCAGTGCGGCCACCGCATCGAAGGGCGCGTTGGCGCGCGGCTCTTCCACGCCCATGCGCTGTACGGCTTCGGCCAGGCAGTGGAGAAAGCGCGAGACGTCGTTGTCGGCGCGGTCCAGCGTGAGCCATGCCGTGGCCACGCCCTGCGCCTCCCTGCGCTCACGGATCTGCGCCATGGCCGTCGTTTTGCCGAAGCCGGCCGGCGCCCGCACGAGCACCAGCTTCACGGCCGCCGCAGCGATCTCCTCGCCGATGGCTGTGCGCTGCACCTGCGTGGCGACGAAGGCCGGCGGGTTGAGCTTGGTTTCGAGAATCCGGGGTGTGGGGGACTGCATGCGGAGGCGAAATCCCGTCGTTTCCGACGATGTGTGCGGTCGATTCTGCTTCCTAAACTGGCGGGGGACAAACCCGAAAAGACACCTCAAGGACACCCAGAGATGCAACTCGATTCCAGCATTGCCGCCGTCGTCACCGGCGGTGCCTCGGGCCTCGGCGCCGCCACCGCGCGCCGCCTTGCCGGCCATGGCGTGAAGGTCGCGCTGTTCGACCTCAACGCCGAACAGGGCGAGGCCCTGGCGAAGGAACTGGGCGGCGTGTTCTGCAAGGTCGACGTCACCTCCGAAGAGCAAATCGACGCGGCGTTCGCCAAGGCGCGCGCGGCACACGGCCAGGAGCGCTTGCTCGTCAACTGCGCCGGCACCGGCAATGCGGTGAAGACCGCGAGCCGCGACAAGACGACGGGCGAGATCAAGCACTTTCCGCTCGCGAACTTCGACCGCATCATCCAGATCAACCTCGTTGGCACCTTCCGCTGCATCGCCAAGTCGGCGGCCGGCATGCTCACGCTCGACATGCTGGAAGACGGCGAGCGCGGTGCCATCGTCAACACCGCCTCGGTGGCCGCGCAGGACGGGCAGATGGGACAGGCCGCCTACACCGCATCGAAGGCCGGCATCGTCGGCATGACGCTGCCCATCGCGCGCGACCTCATGGGCGAGGGCATCCGCGTGAACACCATCCTGCCGGGCATTTTCGACACGCCGCTGCTGCAGGGCGCACCCGACAACGTGAAGGCCGCGCTGGCGGCGTCGGTGCCGTTTCCCAAGCGGCTGGGCAAGCCGGCGGAGTACGCGACGCTGGCGGAGCTGATGATCACCAACGGCTATTTCAACGGCGAGAGCGTGCGGCTCGATGGGGCCATTCGCATGGCGCCGCGCTGACCCGAACCATCTTGCGAACACAGGAGAACCCCATGCCCGAAGCATTCATCGTCGCCGCCGCCCGCACCGCCGGAGGCCGCCGCAACGGCCGCCTTGCCGGCTGGCACCCGGCCGACCTCGCCGCTCAGGTGCTCGATGCGCTGGTGGCGCGCACCGGTGCCGACCCCGCGCTGGTCGAGGACGTCATCATGGGGTGCGTCGGCCAGGCCGGCGAGCAGGCATCGAACATCGCGCGCAACGCGGTGCTGGCCTCGCGCTTGCCGGAGTCGGTGCCGGCCACCTCGGTCGACCGGCAGTGCGGCTCGTCGCAGCAGGCGCTGCATTTCGCGGCGCAGGCCGTGATGTCGGGCAGCATGGACATCGTCATCGCCGCCGGCGTGGAAAGCATGACGCGCGTGCCGATGGGCCTGCCCACCACGCTGCCGCTGAAGAACGGCCTGGGCTTCTACGTGAGCCCTTCGATGCAGAAGCGCTACCCCGACGTCCAGTTCAGCCAGTTCACCGGCGCCGAGATGATCGCCAGGAACTACGGCATCGAGAAAGACGAGCTCGACCGCTATGGGCTCGAAAGCCACCGGCGCGCCATCGCGGCCACCCGGGCCGGCCACTTCGAGCGGGAGATCGTGCCCGTGGCGGTGCGACTGGCCGACGGTTCCGAGACCGGCGAGCAGCACGCCACCGACGAAGGCATCCGCTACGACGCCACGCTGGAGAGCATCGCGGCCGTCAAGCTCATCGCCGAAGGCGGGCGCTGCACGGCGGCCACCGCCAGCCAGATCTGCGACAGCGCGAGCGGCCTGATGGTCGTGAACGAGAACGGCCTGAAGACGCTGGGCGTGGAGCCGCTGGCGCGCATCCATCACATGAGCGTGATGGGCCACGACCCGGTCATCATGCTGGAGGCGCCGCTACCCGCCACGCAGCGCGCGCTGAAGAAGGCGGGCATGAAGATCGACGACATCGACCTGTACGAAGTCAACGAGGCCTTCGCGCCGGTGCCGCTGGCCTGGCTGCAGGTGCTGGACGCCGACCCGGCCCGGCTGAACGTGAACGGCGGCGCGATCGCGCTGGGCCATCCGCTCGGCGCGTCGGGCACCAAGCTGATGACCACGCTGGTTCACGCGCTGGGCCAGCGCGGCAAGCGCTACGGCCTGCAGACGATGTGCGAAGGCGGCGGGATGGCCAATGTGACCATTGTCGAGCGGTTGTGAGCTTGGTGCGAGCGCGTCGCCCGTCAGCGATTCATTCGGACACGCATGCGTCGAGCCATCGAATGGCGGGATGCACGCCGGGCAGGGCGCACGCTGCGGCCTCGCGCATCAACCGTAGCCCCTTGTTGCTGTTGGCGAACAGCACGACGGCCGACTGTTCTGCCACGCTGCCCATGGCGAACGCACGGGTGCCATCCATCTTCCCCCATTGGAAGAAGGTGCCGTGGTTCGGCTCCAGCCCCCAGCCGAGACCCCAACCTACCTCGGGATCCAGTTCGGTTTCCGTGGGCGCGCCGCGCAGGCGCTCCGCGCTCTCCTTGGGTACATGCGCATGGCAGGTCAGCCATGCGCGGTGGGTGGCTTCCTTCAGCCGCTCGCCGCGCAGCACTGCGCCGAGAAAGGCGCCGTAGTCGGCTGCCGTCGTGTGCAGCGAAAAAGAGGCGCTGGCTGGGTAGCGCGGCACGTCCACGGATGCTTCGCCTTCGTGCGGGGCAGCGAGGTTGTCCTGGAGGCTGGCCGGCTGTTCGAGGCTCGACGACCGCATGCCCAGCGGATCGAACACCAGTTGCCGCATCGTTGCCTCGAGCGGCTCGCCGGTGATCGCCGTCATGACAGATTGAAGATGGTTGAAGCCGACGCTGGAATAGCTGAACCACTCGCCGGGCTGGAAGTGGACTTGCAGTGGCTGGTTCTTCGCTCTCAGGTTGGGCAGGCCGCAGGTGTGCGTAAGCAGATGACGCGCGGTAATGGCCGCGAAGGCAGCATCGCCCGGCAGCACCGTCGGAACGAAGTGCGCCAGCGATTCGTCTAGCGTCAGTTCGCCGGCGTCCACCAGCTGCAGTGCGGCGTAGGCCACGATCGGCTTGGTGAGCGACGCGGCCTGGAATACGGTCTGCGTGTTGACGGGTGCGTTGTCGAGCGTGTTCCTGACCCCGAGGGCGGCCAGCGCGTCTACTTTTCCGTGGCGCAGCACGGCCATCGACACACCCGGGATGCCTGCGGCTTCCATCAGGGGCCGCAGCCGGTCTTCGAGTGTTGTCAAAGTGATGGAATTCATTCGCGGTTCCGCTCGCATGTCGCATGCGGCTCTGATTAGATGGCATTGACAGCTTTGATCAGCACCCAATCGTCATGATCGGGTTCCGCGGTGATCCGGGTGCTGCGATCACTTCGCAAGATACGCCTCGACCGCCGGACCCCACAGCCCTTGCTGCACGATCAGCATGTGCCCGTTCGTGCCGGGCTCCAGCGCATAGGTCTCGAAGGTGCCCTTGCCGCCAGCTGCCGTGAAGGCTTCGAAATTCTTCCGGCTGTGCGCCATCGCATAGAAGCTGTCTTTCTCGCCATACAGCCAGAGCGTGGGACGGGGAAAGGCAGCGCCATGCATGAAGCTCACGGGGTTGATCGCATCCGCGGTGTCATTGGGGCACTGGTCGCTCATCCAGCCGCCGACGAAATTGATTGCGCCCTGGAACACGCCGGGTCGGGTGCCGGCATAGGCGATCGCGAGGATGCCGCCGCGCGAGTGGCCGGCGATCTCCATGCGCTTTGTGTCCACGTCGGGGTTCTTCTGCAGCGATGCGACGGCGGCGTCGACATCGGCAAGCGCGTGGTCGGAGCCGGCCAGCGACAGGGCCGGGTCGCAACTGTAGTGCTCGCGCTTGGGGGTGAAGCCTTCGTCATACAGCCCGTCCGACTGGCCACGTCCGCGCCGCTGGGGAAAAGCCACAAGCCAGCCTCGCTGCGTGAACCACCTGGCGAGGCGCTCGGGCGCCCAGGTGTCCTTGAACAGCGCCGGCTTGTTGCCCATGCCGGTGGAGCCGTGGTTGAACACCACCGTGGGAAAGGGCCCCGCGCCTTCGGGCTTGTAGATCACCATCTCCAGCGTGACGGGCGCACCGGCTTCAATGAAGGGCGTGAGCACGCGAACCGTGCTGCGCTCCTGTGCCCAGCAGGATGCCGCGGCGAAGGCGAGCGAGGCGGCAAGGAGAATGAGCTTTTTCATTGGCGTGCACGTCCCTGGTGTTTCGCCGCATTCTGCCCGTGCCGCCTGAAGCCTCTATGCCGACGGCCGCGCCGCCTCCTTCGCGCGCCATCGAACCGCACCACTCGCCAGCACGATCCCCGGCACCACCAACGCCAAAGCCAGCAGCACCGCACCGGTGACCGGCTCGTTCATGCAGGCCGCCGCGCCCAGCGTGGTCAGCACCGGCACCAGCGCCGCCGATAACGAGGCGCGCGGTGCACCCAGCCGCACGACGGCCATCATGTAAACAACCAGCCCGAGCAGTCCCGCGACCACGCCTTGCGTCGCGGCTTGCAGCGCGACATCGGGCCATGGCGCACTGAGCAGCCGCGGCGCGCCGACGGTCGACAGCACAGGCAACAGCAGCAGCGCCGACCATCCGTTCACGAACGCCGCGCCCTGCCACGGCGTGAGCCCGCAGTGCGCGAACGCGAGCGAGTGCACCGCCCACAGCATGGCCGCGGTCAGAAAGAGCAGGTCACCGCGCCAGTCGAGCGAGCCGCCGCGAAAACTCCCCGCGGCAAACAGCGCCATGCCGATGGCAATGCACACCAGCCCGGCAAGCCTGATGCCTTCGACCTTCTGCCCCTTGTGCAGCCACGCGCCGATGGCGGTGAAGAGCGGCAGGCTGCCCGCCATGAAGATGCCCATGTGGCTCGCGGGCGCCCATTGCGCACCGGCCAGCACCAGCAGCCCGAAGGGCAGGCCGCCACCGGCGACGAGCAGCATGAGCGCAACGCGTGAGGCCTTAGGTGCGATGCGCCTCTTCTTGCCGAACCACAGCGGCGCCAGCAACAGGGCAGGAATGCCATAGCGCATCAGCGCCAGCTCCATTGGCCCGAGCGTGGTGGTCACGCCGTGGCGCGAGACGAGTTGCCAGGCGCTGCCGATGACGGCTGCGGCCAGCGCGGCGAGCAGGCCGGCGAAAAGATTGCGATCCATCGCGGCGAGTCTCGCGACCGCGCCGCGCGGTGGCTATCAAATTCGTGCGCTGGCCAACATGCGGCGGGCTTCTCCCATCGTGACGCCCACATCGCGCCGGAACACGGCGCCCAGGTGGCTCTGGCTGCAATAGCCGAGGTCGTGCGCGATGCCCGCGAGGTCGCGGTCGCCATCGGCCAGCCGCTCCATGGCGGCTGCGAGCCGCAGATGCTGCCGGTACTGATGAAGGCTCAAGCCAGTCTGCTGCCGAAAGCTGCGCGCCAGGTGAAACGGCGAGCGCGAGACCGCATCGGCCACATCGCGCATCGAAAGCTTCGCCTCGCAGTCGGCGGTTTCCGCGAGCAGCCGCTTGACGCGTGCGACCGCACCCGTCAACGGCGCCTGCCGGCGCGACGCGCTGAGTTCATCGACCAGCGAAGCGATGGCATCTGCACCCGCATCGCCCGCGCGAAGCTGCCGCTGCGCCGCATGAACGCGGTACAGCGATCGAGGCGACAGAAGGCAGAACACCGGCGCTGCATCCGCGCGAGGCAAGCGGTGCCGGCTGACCACCATGCTGTGCCTGGCCGCGCGTGCCGCGAGCCGCAGCTGATAGACCATCGCGTCGCCGAAGTGCATGGCGGTGAGTCCGTCGACCAGCCATGTGCCATCTCCTGAGCGTACGTCGAGCACGGTGCGGCCTGTCGGGAAAATGATGCGTCGCGATTCGAGGGTGTAGGGCGCGCTCCAGTCGGGCCCCTGCTGCGAATGGGAACGCACGTGCTCGACCGTGAATTCGTGTCCGGTGTAGAGGAGGGTGCGTTCCTGGGGCATGGCGGTATTCTGTGCATGCGCATGTCTGGCGAGCCATCATGCGTTCGTCGGTTGGCGCTCGACTACTTCCCGCCCCAGCGCCAGCGCGGGGGCTCACCCTTGATCCAGCAGACCAAGGTGAGCGCGATGGTCAGGCCCACCAGAGCCGCGAAGAACAGCAGGGGGTGCCGCCCGGGGCGAATGGACAGCACCGCTGTCACAACCAGCACCGCATATGCGGCCATCACCACCCAGCCTTGCCAGCGGATGGGCAGGCCCCAACCCCATCCGTAGCGTTTGGCGGGAAACCAGTAGGACTGCTTCTGCATCGCTTCTCCTTGTGCGGGCTCCATTCTGGCCGCGGGGGCCGTATCAGATGCCGACGAACTCCGCCACGTCGGCCAGCGGCGCGCGTTCGGTCACCAGCGCATCGAGCGGCCGGCTGCGGTTCGCGTAGCCGATGGCCATGCCCGTGAACAGCATGCGTTCGGGCGGCAGCGCGATGAAGCGGCCGACGGTCTGCGGGTAGATCGCCCAGCATTCCTGCGGGCAGCTGTCGAGCCCTTCGCCGCGCAGCAGCAGCATCACGTTCTGCAGCATCATTCCCAGGTCCGACCACTGCGGCGGGCCCATGCGGCGGTCGACGCTGCAGAACAGCGCGAGCGGCGCGCCGAAGAACTGGTAGTTGCGCGCAAACCATTCGCGGCGCGCGGCCTTGTCCTCGCGCGGAATGCCCAGGCGCGCATACATCGCCTCGCCGACGGCGAAGCGGCGGTCGCGGTAGGGCGCGACAAGCTCGCGCGGGTAGATGTCGTACTCGCTGCCTTCGCCGGCAGGTGCCTCCTGCACGCGCGTGCGCATGATCGCCTTGAGTTCGGCAAGCCTTTCGCCGCCCACCACGTGCAGGTGCCAAGGCTGCAGGTTGCCGCCCGAGGGCGCGCGCAGCGCCTGTTCGATCACGCGTCGGATGACGTCGCCGGGCACCGGCGTGTCGAGAAAATCGCGCACCGAGCGGCGGGTGGCGATGGCGTCTTGAACGTTCATGCAAAGGTCCTCTTGAGGGGGATGCTAGGGGCAACCTTCGCGGGTCCTCAATCGTCCGTTTCGACGATGCGTCGCGGCATGGCGCCTGCCTAGCATCGCCCCAGCGTACAGGAGACAAGACCCATGTTCGGATTGATGCAAGACCGCCCGCTGCTGATCTCGTCGCTCATCGACTACGCAGCCACCTTTCATCCGAAAGCCGAAGTCGTCGGCCGCACCGTGGAGGGGCCGGTGCACCGCACCAACTATGCGGAGATACAGCGCCGCGCCAAGCAGGTGGCCAATGCGATGGAGGTGCTGGGCATCGAACCGGGCGACCGCGTCGGCACGCTCGCGTGGAACACCTGGCGGCACCTCGCGCTGTACTTCGGCGTGTCGGGCACGGGCGCGGTGCTGCACACGGTGAACCCGCGGCTCTTTCCGGAGCAGATCGACTACATCGTCAACCACGCCGAAGACAAGGTGCTGTTCTTCGACACCACCTTCGCGCCGCTGGTCGAGAAGCTGGCGCCACAACTCTAGTCGGTGCGCGCCTTCATCGCGATGACCGATCGCGCGCACATGCCCGCTATCGACGTGCCCAACCTGCTGTGCTACGACGAGCTCGTCGGCGCGCAGAGCGAGACCTGCGCATGGCCCGAATTCGACGAGCGCACCGCCTCGTCGCTCTGCTACACCTCGGGCACCACCGGCAACCCGAAGGGCGTGCTGTATTCGCACCGCTCGACCGTGCTGCACTCGCTGATGGAATGCGCGCCGGACACCTTCGGCGTCAACTCGCAGATGACGCTGCTGCTCGCGGTGCCCATGTTCCATGCCAACGCATGGGGCATGCCCTATGCGGCAGCCATGACCGGCATGAAGCTCGTGATGCCCGGCCCGCACATGGACGGCCAGAGCCTGTACGAGCTGATGCGCGACGAGAAGGTCGGCTTCTCGCAGGCCGTGCCCACCATCTGGCTGATGCTGTTCCAGTACTTCGACGCCCATCCTGAAATCGACACCCGCGCCATCGGCCTGAAGCGCATCGGCGTGGGCGGCGCGGCCACGCCACGCAGCATGATCGAGCGCTTCGAGCGCGACTTCGGCGCCGACTTCGTGCAGGGCTGGGGCATGACCGAGACCAGCCCTATCGGCGTGATCGGCAACCTGCTGCCCAAGCACCTGTCGATGCCGAAGGATGAGCAGACGCGCGTGAAGATGCGCCAGGGCCGAGGCGTGTGGGGCGTGGAACTGAAGATCGTCGGCGAGGACGGCCAGCGCCTGCCGCACGACGGCAAGGCCTTCGGCCACCTGCACGTGCGCGGCCCGTGGATCGCGAGCGGTTACTTCAAGGACGAGGGCGGCCCGGTGCTCGATGCCGAAGGCTTCTTCCCGACCGGCGACGTCGCCAACATCGACGAGGACGGCTATGTGCAACTGGTCGATCGCGCGAAGGACGTCATCAAGTCGGGCGGCGAATGGATTTCTTCCATCGAGCTCGAGAACGCCGCGAGCACACACCCGGCCGTGGCCGAGGCGGCCGTGATCGGCATCGCGCACCCGAAGTGGCAGGAGCGACCGCTGCTCATCGTGGTCAGGCGCGCGGGTGTCGAAGTCACTCGCGAGGAACTGCTTACTTTCCTCGCGGAGCGCGTCGTGAAGTGGTGGCTACCGGATGACGTGGCTTTCGTCGACAGCCTGCCGCATACAGCCACCGGCAAGCTGCTGAAGACGAGGCTGCGCGAACAGTTCAAGGGTTACGTCGCGACGACATCTCTTTGACAGTTCGATGACTTGTTCGGGTTTTCTGTGGACAACTCTGTGAGTTGTGGGTGGAGGTGATGAGGCGAAGCGAGAGCTGGCGTGGGTTCCCATCACGTTGCCTGTTGAATAGGCATCGCACTGGCGGGGAAAGGAAAAGGGCGCGGATGCATGCAAAGAGAGACGGGCATGCGAGGGGCGATGCGCGCGGCGTTAGGCATTTCGTACTGATTTGACGAGGAGGGCTCGCGCCGCCGCCTTCGATTGACGGCGGATGCCACTCACCCTGCGTATTCCCGATACCGCGAAACTACTTGGTGCCCCGCGCAAGCTGCGCCCGCCCGAACGGCGTGATGCGCCGGATCACCGCCAGCTCCTGCGGCTCGCTGCCGCTCTTCCACGCCAGCGCGGGGCTGATCGCCGCATCGACGAACCCGGCCTGCTTCAGCGCTTCGATGCAATCGATCTCCCGCGGGTCCTGCACGCGAAGCGGGAATGTCGAGCGTTCGATCATGCGCAGGTAGTCCAGGGGCTCGGGGCCGGTCCTTGCGATCTTCGGTGCGGCCCCGGCCTTGCCGCGGCTGCGCAGGTTGCCGATCTCGGCATGCCCCTCTTCGGTGATGCAGACCACCAGCGCCGCCTGCGCCAGCCTGTAGCTGCCCCCGGTGTCGCAAGCCGGGTCGATGGAGGCCTCGATGAGGCCGGTCGCTTTCAGGACGGAAACGCGTCGCACGTCCTGCGCGTCGGTCACATGCATCGGCAGGCGAGCATGCTCCAACTGGAGAAGGTAACTGAGTGGCACCGAAGATCCCCTGTCTACGATTCCCTCCGCTATCGATGCCGCGTCATGCCGCCCAGCCGAACAGGGACTGCAAGAACTTCCCCTGATTCCTGGACAACTCAAGCGCCCCCGAACAAACCACCCCTCCGGGACGGTGGTGGCCGAGAAGGGTTTGATTGTGAATATTTATTCTTTCCGGCGATTCTTGTGGACTACCCGGGCGGGCGCCATCACCGAAACTGGGTATGCCCATTGGCCAGATGGCGGGCATCTGGGGGCGTCCGCAGCCGGCGCTGCCCGGCTGAGAATCAGGCGCGCCCCACAAGGAAAAAAGCCTTGCAAGTCGTTGACTTGCAAGGCTTTTCCGTCTTGTTGGTGGCTCTTCACGGACTCGAACCGCGGACCTGTGGATTATGATTCCATCGCTCTAACCGACTGAGCTAAAGAGCCGTCAGTGCAGTTTTGCACCGAGCCCAAAATTATAGCCCAGGCTGAGGGCCCAGTTCAACCATCCGCGGGCAACTTGCCCAATTCTTCGGAAACGAGCCTCACGATCAGCTTGTCCAGCGTCTGCACCGAATAGTTGCCGACGTCGTGCACGGTCTGCGTTCCGGGGCCGCTGGCCGGGTTCGCCGCCTCCTTGTAGGTGAGGAACACGAAGCGCCCGCCGGTGTACTGCGCGATCTGGCGCTGGATGTATTCCCCCTGCTGGTCGAGCCCCGAGGCGCCCACGCTGAACACCTTGATGCCCTTGCCCAGCGCGGCGACCATGTCGTCGTCGTATTGCGGGCCGCCGTAGTCGAGGTGCGGCGGCGCATCGGCCAGCAGCACCACGAGGCGGGTGGTGCCGCTGCCGCGCCAGCTCAGCTTGTGAACCGTTTCGTTCAGGGCTTCGTTCATCGCCTCGGGGTAGTCGCCGCCGCCCGCGGCGCGCAGGGCGTCGAGCACGCCCTGGAAGGCGTTCAGGTCATTGGTGAAGTCATGGCGGCGCACCAGGAAGTCGTCGGTGCGGTCGCGGTACGCCACCAGGCCGAAGCAGGTGTCGGGGCGGCTCGGCAGCCTGGCCACCTGGTCGGCGATGGTGCGCAGGGTGGTCTTCAGCTTGGCGATCTCGTCGTCCATCGAGCCGGTGGCGTCGATCAGGAAGACCAGGTCGAGCCGGGCTCGCGCGGGTGCGGCGCCCGGCTTGCCAGGGAGCACGACGTCGACGGCATTCTTCTGGCCGCGCTGCAAGAAGGCGGTGCTCTGGCGGCCGTTCTTGCGCACGGTCACTTCGTACACCTCGCTTCGGGCCTTGTCGAAGGCGTTCGGATGCAGCCAAACGCGCCCGCCCGCGTCGGTGCGCGCCCACATGGCGGCGCCGTTCGCGGCCTGCACGGCCACTTCGGCATCGGGCACGACGGCGCCGCGCGCATCGCGCACCTGGAGCAGGTAGCGCGCGCTGATGTCGCGCTCGCGGTGGACGACCTGGGTGCGGCCGCGGAAGGCCAGGTATTCGCCGAAGTCGGCGTTGTCGTCGACCATGCCGGCGGTGACGGGCTCGCTGGCGGGGCGCGGTGCCTGCGCAGGCGGCTGGATGGCGATGCGCGGAGAGGCAGGTGCGGCAGGCGAGGGCATGACCGAAGCTGCGGGCGGGGCCTCGGCGATCGGCGCGGGCGAGGCGGCCAATGCGCCCGCGGCTTCTGCGCGCGACGGCTTGCGCAGGGCATCCGGCGGCGTGGCCGTGTCGGCGAGCGCGTGTCTTTCCCGCAGGGCGTGCCCTTCGAACTGGGCGTTGCGCTGCAGGCCCGGCGTCTCGTGCGTCTGGATCGGCCGGGCGCAACCGGTGGCCGATGGCGCCTCGAAATTCGGCACGGCAAGCGTTGCCTGCGTGCGGCTGTCGGGCGCGGGCGTTGGCCATCTGACAGGGCCGTCGGCCACGGCCGGGGGCTCGGTGGCGCCGCAGGCCGTCAGGAGCAGTTGGGCGCACAGCAGCACGGCGAGCGGCCGGCGGAAGCGGGGAGCGAAGGCGTGGATCATGGAAGGACTCCGGGTGGTTGGGTGCAGGCTGATACGGCGGGCCGCCGCCAACGGGGTTGAGCCTCGCCGTTTTTTTTTGCCGCCCTGAACCCCGATGCCTTCCGCCGCCCGTACAAGCTCGGGTGAAAATCCGCCGATGTCCGCGCTTCCTCGCGCCCCTTCCGCCAAGAACGCCCCCGAGCGTCAGGCCATGCCCGACGACCAGTTGATGCTGGCCTATGCGCAAGGCGATGCCGCCGCGTTCGACGTGCTCTATGCGCGCCACGAAGGCGGGCTGTTCCGCTTCGTCAAGCGGCTGCTGGGCGCGCGGCTGGCGGCGCAGGCCGACGAGGTGTTCCAGGACACCTGGGTGCGGATCATCTCGGCGCGCGAGAGCTTCTCGCCGCAGGGCGCGACCTGGCGCACCTGGGCCTTCACCATCGCGCACAACCTCGCGATGGACCGGCTGCGCGTGAGCGGGCGCGAAGTGCCGCTCGATGCGCATCCTGACGACGACAGCGATCCCGTCCCCACGCTCGACCGCGGCGTGCGCGGCGCTGTCGATGCGGCCGCGCATCCGTCGGCCGAAGAGCTCGCGTTCTGGCGCGCCGCGGGCCGCCGCCTGCTGGCCTGCCTCGACGAACTGCCGCCCGAGCAGCGCGCCGCGTTCCTGCTGCACCATGAAGACGGCCTGACCGTCGAGGCGCTGGCCGCGAGCCTGGAGATCGGATTCGAGACCGTGCGCAGCCGGCTGCGCTACGGCCTGCAGAAGCTGCGCGCCTGCATGGAGCGCTACCTGTCGGTGCTGGAGCAACGGGCATGAGCGGCAACCACACTGAAATCCACGATGGCCGCGACGACGACCTGCGCGACCCGGCGCTGCGCCGTGCGCTGGACCACGCGCCCGACGGCGAGGCCACGCCCGATCCGCGCACGCGCGACGCGATCCTGAAGATGGCGCACAACCTGGCTGCGGCGCCGGTGTCGACTGCGGGCACGGCCGCCAACGCCGCGAGCGCTCGGCCGTGGTGGCGCCGGCTGTTCGGCAGTGGCGCAGAGCCGCATCCGCGCATGCCGTGGAACGCGGCCTTCGCGACGGTGCTGGTGGCCGCATTCATCACTGTGCTGTGGCGCAGCGAACCAGTGCCCGATGCGCGGCTCGACGGGGAGGCGCGTGTCGGCGGGGCCGCCGCGCCCGCGGCCGAAGCACCTGCCGCTCCTGCAGCGCCTGCACCCGCAACGGCTGCCGCACCTGAACCCGCGGCGGCGCCGCCGGCCGCGGCGAAGCAAGCCCCGCCGGCACCGGCCGCGCCTGCCGCCGAACAGCGTGCCAAGGTGCCGCGCGACGCGGCGCCTGCCAAGGAAGCGACACGCGCCCAGCCATCGCGCAGGGAGGCGGTGCCCGCGCCCACGCTCGTGGCGCCGGCGCCTCCCGCCATCGTCGCCGAGCAGGCCGTACAAGCCCCCGCGCAGGACGAGCGTCGCGAAGAGCGCATGGAAAGCGAACGCCGGCGCGCCTACGCCCCAACACCGGCCGCGCCCGCTCCATCCGTTGCATCGCCGCCGGCCGCCGCCCCGCTCTCCCGCCAGTCGCAGGACGCCTCGGCGCTTGCCAGCCAGAGCGGTGCCAGCGGGCAAGCCTCCGGCGCGTTGCAGGACGCTTCGCCGCGCGCGGCGAAGGCAGCGGCGTCTCGGGTCGACGGGCCGCCGTCCTTCTCCGCGCTGGAGCGCTGGACATCGTTCAGTTCGGACGCCGGCGCGCGGCGTGCGCGGGGCGACGTCGAAGGCTTGCCTGCCCTGGTGGGCACGGTGGCGCGCTCGGCCACCACACCCGATGCACCGCTCGGTGCCCCGGTGGAGGCGCGACTGTCGCTCTATCGCGGCGACACGCTCATCGCCGTGCTCGAAATTGCGGGCGACCAGGTGCGCTGGACGCCGCACCCCGGCGGCACCGCGCTGGTCGGCACGCCGCCGGCTCAAGCGCTCGATGCGCTGCGCGCGCTGCTGGCGCGCTGAACCGGAGGCCCGACCGGGCGATCAGGCGTTCTTGAAGTCCGGTGCGCGCTTGTTCAGGAAGGCGTCCATGCCTTCCTTCTGGTCGGCCGTGGCGAACAGCGCGTGGAACAGACGGCGCTCGAACATCACGCCGTCGCTCAGCCCGCTCTCGAAGGCGCGGTTGACCGATTCCTTGGCCGCCATCACCGAGACCTGCGAGAAGCCGCAGATGATCAGCGCCGCGCCCAGTGCTTCGTCGGCGAGCTTCTCGAAAGGGACCACGCGGCTCACGAGGCCCGCGCGCTCGGCTTCCGCGGCGTCCATCATGCGGGCAGTGAGCACCATGTCCATGGCCTTGCTCTTGCCCACCGCGCGCGGCAGGCGCTGCGTGCCGCCGGCGCCGGGGATCACGCCGATCTTGATCTCGGGCTGGCCGAACTTGGCGTTGTCGGCCGCGATGATGAAGTCGCACATCATCGCCAGCTCGCAGCCACCGCCCAGCGCAAAGCCGGCCACCGCGCCGATCACCGGCTTGCGGATCGAGCGGATGGTTTCCCAGTTGCGCGTGATGTAGTCGCCTTTGTACGTGTCGATGAAGCTGTACTTGGCCATCGCCGCGATGTCGGCGCCGGCCGCGAAGGCGCGCTCGCTGCCCGTGAGGATGATGCAGCCGATGGCATCGTCGGCATCGAAGGCCTTGAGCGCCTGGCCCAGCTCGGTCATGAGCGCGTCGTTCAGCGCATTCAGGGCCTTCGGGCGGTTGAGGGTGATGATGCCGACCTTGCCAGCTTCGGTCCGCACTTCGATGTTTTCGTAGCTCATGGTGTCTCCGGGGGAAGGGAAAAAACGCGTTTCACTATACCCAGCATGGCCCGGAGTTCCCGATGCGGGAACGCCGACCCAGCGCGGGGGGAGGGACAAAGAGGCGAGTTAACTGCCCAGCCAGTTCGCCACCTTGGCGGCGTCGTGCGAGAACAGGCGCCAGGTAGTCGCACCGACGGGCAGCACCAGCGGCAGCCTGATCAGCTTGCGGTCGCGCGCCACGATGGCCGTGCACTTCGTCGCATCGCCCAGGTACAGCGCGAGGTCGTCGAGCTTCGCGATGCGCCAGGCCTGCGCCGGCCGCTGCTGGCCCTTCCTGCCGACGGCGGGCAGCTCGATGCCGATCCACTCGTCGTTCGCGGAAAAACCGGCCTTCTCGGCCGCGCCACCGCGCAGCACCACCTTCACCTGCACGCTGCCATTGGCCTCGGCCACGCGCAGGCCCAGCGCCTGCGCCTGCTGCGAGGGGTCTTCGAGCGTGGCCACGCCGTGCGCGCGCAGCAGCTGCGCGAGCGGGAGATCCTCGGTCGAATGCACCCAGCGCGCGAGTTCCGCCGCATACGAGCGGCCGCTCACAGCCTCGAGCGCGGCGGCAATGTCGGCCTCGCTGATCGGGCCGCCGCCGCTGTGGGTCCACAGGTGGCGCATCACGTCGTCGAGCGTGCCCTTGCCTTCATGGCGCAAGGTGAGGTCGAAGCACAGCGCCACCAGCGCGCCCTTCGTGTAGTAGCTCACCGTGCTGTTGGGCGTCTGCTCGTCCTGTCGGTAGTACTTGACCCAGGCGTCGAAGCTCGCGTCGGCCACCGGCTGCACCAGCCGGCCCGGCGTCTGCATGACCTGGTTGATGGTCTTGTTGAGCAGGCGCAGGTAGGCCGCATCGTCGATGCGCCCGGCGCGGCGCAGCAGCAGGTCGTCGTAGTAGCTGGTGAAGCCCTCGAAGAACCACAGCAGCTGCGTGTAGTTTTCCTGGCTGTAGTCGTAGCGCACGAACTCGGCCGGCCGCATGCGCTTGACGTTCCAGGTGTGGAAGTACTCGTGGCTGATGAGCCCCATCAGCGTGGTGTAGCCATCGGGCTGCTTCTTCTTCTCGCCGCGCTGCGGCAGGTCGCGGCGGTTGCAGATCAGCGCGGTCGAATGGCGGTGTTCGAGCCCGCCGTAGCCGTCGTCGACCGCATTGAGCATGAACACGTAGCGGTCGATCGGCGGCTTCGGCCCGCCGCGCTTGCCGACCTTGTCGCCGTGCCAGAAGCGCATCTCGGCTTCGCAGATGGCCTTGGTGTCGGCGATCAGCTTGTCGCCATCGAACGAGGCCGCGGCACCCGCGATCACGAAGCGGTGCGGCACGCCGCAGGCTTCGAACTCGGCGCTCCAGAAGGCGCCCAGCTCGACGGGGCTGTCGGCCAGTTCGTCGTAGCCCGAGGCCTGGTAGCTGCCGAAGCCTTGCTTGTCGGCCTTCAGCGGCACCAGGGCCGTGGCGCACGACCAGCGTGCGGCGTCATCGGCCAACACGGGTGCGACGATCTCCAGCGCATGCGGCGCCTCGGTCTGGCCTTCGACACGCAGGCACACGCTGGTGCCGTTGAAGAAGCCGCGCTCGGCATCGAGCCAGGCGGTACGCACCGAGTTGTCGTAGGCGCAGACCCGGTAGTGCAGCACCAGCGGCTGCCCGGGCGTGCACTCGACGAGCCAGCTGCATTTGTCGAGCTGCGTGAGTGCCGGCTTGCGTCGGCCCTGCGTGGCGCGCAGGCCCTGCAGGTTCTTGGCGAACTCGCGCACCAGGTAGCTGCCCGGAATCCACACCGGCAGCGACACGCGCTGCTGTGCCGCGGGCGCATCGATGGTGAGCGTGATGTCGAAGAGGTGTGCGTGAAGATCCGCACATTCGACGCGATAGCGCACGCCTGCGGCGCGCTGCGCGGGAGCCTTCGCCGCCATCAGCTGGACGAAGCGGCGAGCTGTTTCTCGACCTGCTCTGCGGGAATGGCGCCGGGCGTGCGGGTGCCGTCGCTGAAGATCAGCGTGGGCGTGCCGGTGATGTTGTACTTGCGGCCGAACTCGACGTTGCGCTGCAGCGCGGTCACGTCGCAGCTGCTGGCCGCGGTGGTGGGTTTGGTGCTGGCTTCCATCCAGTCGCCCCAGGCCTTGCCCTTGTCCTTGCTGCACCAGATGTCGCGCGACTTGACGTTCGAGTCGGGGCCCAGCACGGGGTACAGGAACAGGTACACGGTGACGTTGTCGACCGTCTTCATGTCCTTCTCGAAGCGCTTGCAGTAGCCGCAGTTCGGGTCTTCGAACACCGCGAGCTTGCGCTTGCCGTTGCCGCGCACGATCTTGATCGAGTCCTTCAGCGGCAGCTGGTCGAAGGCGACGGCGCTGAGCTTCTCGACGCGCTCTTCGGTCAGGTTCTTGCGCGATTTCACGTCGATCAGGTTGCCCTGGATCAGGTAGTTGCCCTGCTCGTCGGTGTAGAAGATCTGCGCGCCGTTCACGCGCACTTCGTAGACGCCCGGGATCGGCGACTTCGAGACTTCGTCGATCGCCGGGAACTGCGGAATGCGCGCCGGCAGGTTCTTGCGGATCTCGGCTTCGCCGGCGGTGGCGGCCACGACCGCGCCCAGCGTGCAGGCGGCGAGTAGGAGGTTGCGTACGAGTGTCATCGGGAGATCCGTTGGTTCGATTCGAGAATAAGGGGGCGCGTCAGGCCTTCAGGCCCATGGCTTGCGCCGTGATCCAGTGCTTGACGAGGCGCGTGCGGTCGAAACCGCGCATGCCCCAGTTGCGCAATGCAGGAAGCGGGCCGAGGTTGTGCGAGAAAAGCTGCTGCAGTCCGTCGGTCGCAAGGCTCATCTGCAGCACGTCGGCACGGCGGGCGCGCTCGTAGCGGCGCAGCAGGCGGGCATCGCCCACGCTGCGCCAGTAGTCGCGGTTCCTGATCACCTCGGCCAGTTCGGCCGCGTCGGCCAGGCCCAGGTTCAGGCCCTGGCCGGCCAGCGGGTGCACCGTGTGGGCGGCGTCGCCCGCCAGGGCCCAGGAGCGGGTCGGCTGGTCGGGCATGGCGCCGGTCCAGCGGTCGGCGATGGCGCGCGCCAGCGGCCACGCGCCGCGCTCGCTCGTCAGCTTGAGCGCGCCGAGCGCGTTGTGGCTGGCTTCGGTGACGGCGGCGTTGAATTCGTCGTTGCCCTGCGCGAGCAGGTCGGGCGCGCGCAGCTGGTCGATCGACCACACCAGCGCGACCGCCTTGCCGTGCGTGCCGCCGAGCGGCAGCAGCGCGAGCACTTCGCCCCTGTCGTTGAACCATTGGCGCGCGATGCCGTCGTGCGACTGCTCGGCCTCCATGCGCGCCGCGATCGCGTGCTGCGGATAGCGCGTGACCTCGTAGCTCACGCCAAGCGCCTCGCGCGTGGTGCTGGCCTTGCCTTCGCACACCACGGTGAGCGGGGCGGCGACGGGCTCGGCCACGACCTCGATCTGGGGCTGGAAGCGCACCGCGTCGGCCAGTTGCTGCTCGAGCGCGGGCACGTCGAGGATCCAGGCCAGCGCATCGACCTTCTGGCGTGCGGCGCTGAACTGCACCCGTCCGCCTTCGTCGCCGTGCACCAGCATTTCGCGCACAGCGGTGGCGTGGGCGGCGTCGGGCCAGGCGCGCAGCGATTCGAGCAGCGCGCGCGAGGCGGTGTTGAGCGCATACGCACGGATGTCTTCCTTGCCCTGCGTGGCCGGCGGCACCACCAGCGCGACGCGCACGCGTTCGCGCGCGAGCAGCAGGGCCAGCGTGCGGCCGACGATGCCGGCGCCGCGAATGCAAACTTCAGGAGGGAGGGCCATCGAACGATTGTAGGAGTTGCCCGTCCAGGGCGGGGCGTGGGCCTTTTCCTGCGGCGGGGAGTTTTCGGGGCGCCTCGATGCCGGACAATTGCCGCCGAATTCCAAGGAACCCCCACCGTGTCCCAGTCTTTCGACCTCGAAGCCACCATCGCGCGCCTGTTCATCTACCCGGTCAAGTCCTGCGCCGGGGTCGAGCTTCCCGAAATGCTGCTGACCGAGACCGGGCTGGAGTTCGACCGGGCCTGGATGGTGGTCGACGCGCAGGGCGAATTCGTCACCCAGCGGCAGCTGCCGCGCATGGCGCTGATCAAGCCACAGATGAAGCAGATGGAAGTGGTGCTGCGCGCCCCCGGCATGCTGGCGCTGCACCTGGCCTTCGACCGGGTCGAGAAGCCGGTGCGGGTGCGCGTGTGGAAAGACGAGGTGGCCGCCTACGACATGGGCGACATCGCCGCCCAGTGGTTCAGCGATTTCCTCTCGGAGCCCGGCAGGCCGCAGACCCTGCGCCTCGTGCGCTTCGATCCCGAGCACAAGCGCCTGTCGAGCATGAAGTGGACCGGCGGCGTCGAGGCGCAGACCCAGTTCGCCGACGGCTACGCGCTGCTGGTGGCCAGCGAGGGCTCGCTGGCCGAGCTCAACGAACGCCTCGCGGCGCAGGGCCACGGCGCGGTGGGCATCGAGCGCTTCCGTCCCAACATCGTGCTGGGCGGCATCGAGTCGCACGACGAGGACCGCATCGACGCGCTGCACATCACGACCGGCGAAGGCGAGGCCGAACTGCGCCCCGTCAAGCCCTGCACGCGCTGCCCGATCCCGGACATCGACCCGGCCACCGCCCTCAGCAGCCCCGAGGTCGGCGACACGCTGCGCACCTACCGCGCCGACGCGCGCGTGGATGGCGGCATCACCTTCGGCATGAACTGCATCGTGATCCAGGGTGTGGAGCACATGCTCAAGGTCGGGCAGCCGGTGGGCGCGAACTACAAGTTCGAATGAGCGAAGGCGCTCGAGCGGCGCCTCAGAACTTCACTCCGGCGATCAGGATGATGTTCGCGTAGGGCGTGCATTCGCCCGTGCGCACGATGGCGCGGGCCTTGGCGCTGCGGCGCTTGAATTCCTCGTGCGACACGGTTTGCGGCGCGATGCCCAGCGACTGCGGATACCAGGGCGGCAGCTTCTTCGCATCGCCCAGCGCCTCGTCGGCTACCACGATGCTCTCTACCTGCATCTCCGACAGCACGGCCTGCAGCACGTCGGTGAGCAGCGGCACTCCGCGCGCCACGGCAAGGTCGATACGGCGCGGGCCGTCGGGAATCGGCAGGCCGGCGTCGCCGAGCACCAGCATGTCGCCGTGGCCCAGCGAGGCGATCACATGGGAGAGTTCGGCGTGCAGCAGGGCGGTGCGTTTCACAGCGTGATCCAGTCGGGAGGCAAGGGACTGCGCAGCACGGCGTCGCGCTGCGGGATGGAAGGCTGGGCGCCGGGCTGCTGGATGCACAGCGCCGCGGCGCGGATGCCCAGGCGCACGGCCTCGTCGAAGGACTGGCCTTCGCCCAGTGCGACCGCGAGCGCACCCAGGAAGGTGTCGCCGGCGGCCGTGGTGTCGACCGCCTGCACCTTCGGCGCGGGATGATGGCGCGCGCCGTCGGCATCGACGGCCACCGCGCCGCGCGAACCCAGCGTGACCACCACGCGCGCGATGCCCTTGGCGCGCAGCGCCTGGCCGGCCTGCGCGGCCTCCTGCGGGCTGTCGGCGGACTGGCCGCACAGCGTCTGCGCCTCGATCTCGTTGACCACCAGCGTGTCAATCAGCGGCCACAGCGGCTCGGCGATCGCCTGCACCGGCGAGGGGTTGAGCAGCACCTTGCAGCCCGCGCCGTGCGCCACCGCGATGGCGCCTGCGACCTGTTCCATTGGGGTCTCGAATTGCGTGACGAGGAAGGCGGCGCCCTGCACCTGCCGCTTCAGCGCGGCTTCGTCCACCTCGACCCGGGCGTTGGCGCCGGGAATCATCACGATGCGGTTCTGCCCGCCGTCCTCCACAAGGATCAGCGCCGTGCCGGTGGGCTCGCCGGCCACGGTGCGCAGCGCGGCGGTGTCGATGCCGTCGTTCTGCAGCGCGTTGCGCAGCGCCGTGCCGTGCGCGTCGTCGCCGACGCAGCCGATCATCTGCACTTGTCCGCCTTCACGCGCGCAGCTCACCGCCTGGTTGGCACCCTTGCCGCCGGGAATGGTGGTGATCGAATGGCCGAGCAGGGTTTCGCCCGCGGCTGGCGCATGCGGTACGCGCAGCACCAGGTCCATGTTGAGGCTGCCGAGCACCACGATGCGCGGCGCCCGGGAGGGGCTGCTGGAAGAAGGCTTCGGGCTCACGGGGTGCGGGACTTTCGGGTTTGCGTTGCAGGCGTTTCGGTCGCAAGGGGCGCGGCGGGCTCGCGGAAGCTCGCATGCCGCGCTGTCGAGGCGCGCACGCGCAGCTCGGGCTGCAGCACCACCTTGCGCGCGTCGCGCCGCTTGCCGCCGACGCGTTCGAGCAGCATGTCGACCGCCAGCGCGCCGATGCGCTCCTTGGGCTGCGCCACGGTGGTGAGCGGGGGGCTCGTGTAGGCGGAGAGTTCGATGTCGTCGAAGCCGACGATCGAGAGTTCGTCGGGCACGCGCACGCCGCTTTCATGCGCCGCGCGCAGCGCGCCGATCGCCATCAGGTCGTTGCAGACGAACACGGCCGAGGGCTTCTGCTCGGTGCGCAGGATGGCGTGCATGGCCTCGTAGCCGCCCTGGCTGGTGAAGCCGCCGCGCCACAGCAGCGCGTTGGCGTTCGCGATGTCGGGCGTCGCGCCGGTCTCGGCCAGCGCCATGCGCCATCCTTCGATGCGCTGCTCGCTCGGCATCACGCCCGCGGGCCCGCCGATGCAGGCGATGCGCTTGTGGCCCAACGACAGCAGGTGCCGCACCGCGAGCAGGCCGCCCTGCATGTGGGCGGTTTCCACCAGGTCGCAGGCCGGGTCGTCGATCTCGCGGTCGACCAGCACGGTCGGCACGCGCAGGCCGTGCAGCTGCTTCGCGAGTGAATCGTCGTCGGCGGTGCCCGCGCCGGTCGACACCACGATCAGCCCGTCGATGCGGCGCTCGGCCAGCACCTTGAGGTAGACGCTCTGGCGGTGCGGTTCGTCGTCGGTGTTGCACAGCACCAGCGTGTAGCCGGCGCCGAAGCAGCGGTCTTCCACGATGCGCACGATCTCGGCGAAGTAGGGGTTCGAGCTGTTGGGAATCAGCATGCCCAGCGTCGAGGTGGTGTTGCTCTTCAGGCTGCGCGCCATCGCGTTGGGCACGTAGCCCAGCTCGCGGATGGCGAGCTCCACGCGCTCGCGCACCTTGGCGCTCACGTGGCGCGTGTCGTTGACCACGTGCGACACGGTGGTGACGGAAACGTCCGCCTTCAGTGCGACGTCCTTGATGGTGGCCATGGCTTTTGTGTTCCTCGTGAGGCGGGATGCTGTCAGGCCAGGCGGCGATCCGCGCGGCGCTGGCGCAGCGTGTCGATGATCACGGCCACCACGATCACGGCGCCGGTGATGATGCGTTTGCTCGGCTCGCTGGCGCCCACCTGCGCCAAGCCGGCTTCGAGCACCGCGATGATCAGCACGCCGAAGAAGGTGTTGATCACCGAGCCGCGCCCGCCCATGAGGCTGGTGCCGCCGATGACCACGGCCGCGATCACCTGCAGCTCGATGCCGACGCCGGCGTTGGGGTCGGCCGCTTCGAGCCGGGCCGACTGCATCAGGCCCGCGAGCCCGGCCAGCAGGCCGGTGGCGGCGAACACGACGATGCGGATGGGGCGCGGGTCCACGCCCGCCAGGCGCATCGCTTCCTCGTTGGTGCCGATGCCCACCACGTGGCGGCCGAACACCGTGCGCGTGAGCACCATCTGCGCGATGACCACCAGCACCACCGCGAGCACGAAGGCGGCCGAAATGCCGCCGATCCACGGCGCGGCCAGGCCCGAGATGGCGTCGCCCACGTACTGCGTGCGCGAATCGGTCACGAGGTAGGCGCCGCCGCGCACCGCTTCGAGCATGCCCAGCGAGACGATGAAGCTCGGCAGCCGCCAGGCGACCGACACCGCGCCGGTGACCGTGCCGCAGACGAGCCCGGTGGCGAGGCCGAGCACGGCGGCCAGCGGCACCGAGAGCTTCCATTCGAGGATGGCGGCCGCGGTGACAGCCGCGCTGAGCGCCAGCACGGAGCCGACGGACAGGTCGATGCCCGCGATGATAAGCACGAAGGTCATGCCGACGGCCATCACGGCCAGGGCGGGGATTTCATTCGCGATGGAGACGAAGGTCTCGCGCGTCAGGAAGTATTCGCTGAGCGTTCCGAACAGCGCGATCATGCCCACGAGCACGACCGTCAGGCCCAGGTAGGTGCCGAGCTGGCCCTTGAGCGCGGACGGCGAAGCGGAGGAGGTCGGGGTGGCGGCAGCGTTCATGGTGTGTCGGCGGTGGCCGGGGTCGGATCGGAAACGGCGGATACCGTCGGCGGGTTGGCGGCGCGTCCTGTCGCGTCGCTGAATGCGGCGGCCAGCAGCGATTGCTCGCTCCACGCGCCGCGCTCGAACACCGCGACCAGCCGGCCCGCGCTCATCACGCCGATGCGGTCGCACATGGCCATCAGTTCGCGCAGGTCGCTCGACACCATCAGCAGTGCCTTGCCGGCGTCGGTCATGCGGTCGAGTTCGGCGTACAGGTCGGCGCGCGCGCCCACGTCCACGCCGCGCGTGGGTTCGTCCAGCAGCAGCACCTTGCATTCGCGGTGCAGCCAGCGCGCGAACACCACCTTCTGCTGGTTGCCGCCGCTCAGCGTGGCAACCGGTTGTTCGATGCTGCGCGAGCGGACGCGCAGCAGCTCCACCAGCTTCTGCGCAATGCTGCGCTCCTTGGCGCGCTGCAGCCAGCCGGCATGGGAGATGGCGCCGAGGTCGCTCAGCGTGGCATTGACGCGGATCGACTGCGGCAGCAGCAGTCCCTGCGACTTGCGGTCTTCGGTGACCAGCCCGATGCCGGCGCGGATGGCCTGCATCGGCGAGCGCCAGCCCTTGCGCGCGTGCTGCGTGGGCTGGCCGTTTTCATAAAGGGAGATCTCGCCGCGGTCCGCGCGGTCGGCGCCGAACAGCAGGCGCACCAGTTCGGTCCGGCCCGAGCCGACCAGGCCGGCCAGGCCCATGACTTCGCCCGCGCGCAGGTCGATGTCGACGTCGCGCACGGCCTGCGCCCGGCCGATGCTGCGCGCGCTCAGCAGCACCGGACCGGCCACGCGGCGGTCGCGGCCTTCATGCTCGTGCACCGCGCGGCCCACCATGCGCTGCACCAGCTCGGATTCGCGCACGCCGGCCATTGCGCGCACGTCGACCAGCCGGCCGTCGCGCAGCACCGCCACGCGGTCGGCGATGCGCTGCAATTCTTCAAGACGGTGCGACACGTAGACGATGGCCACGCCGCGCGCCTTCAGCAGGTCGATCTGCTCGAACAGGTGCGCGGTTTCGCGTGGCGTGAGCATGGCGGTGGGCTCGTCGAGCACCAGCACGCGCGTGTCGTCCTGCAGGTTGCGCGCGATCTCGACCATCTGCTGCTGGCCGATGCCCAGCCGCGCCACGGGCGTGGCCGGGTCGATGTTCTGCATGCCGATCTTGGCCAGCTGCTGCGCGGCCAGCTCGTGCAGCTTGCTGCGGCGGATCCAGCCGGTCTTGTTGGGCAGCCGGTCGAGCAGCAGGTTCTCGGCCACCGACAGCGTGGTGACGAGGCCGAGTTCCTGCATGACCATGCGCACGCCCAGCCGCTCGGCATCGCGGCGCGAGCCGGGCGCAAAAGGCTGGCCGTCGAGCAGCATCTGGCCGCGCGTGGGCTGCACCAGGCCGCAGACGATCTTCGACAGCGTGCTCTTGCCGGCGCCGTTCTCGCCCGTGAGGGCCAGCACTTCGCCGGCGTTGAGCACGAGCGAGACGTCGTCCAGCACCGGCGCCGCATAGTCCTTGCCGAGCGCGCTCAGCGAGAGCACCGGCGTACTGCGATCGTTGTCAGCCATCGATGGGCAACCTCATTCATTCATTCCAGAAACACCACCGAACCGGCTTCGCCGGGCCGTTGGTGTTGCCCCCGGTAGGGGGAAGGCGCGCGCGACACGAAGTGCGCGAAGCCTGGGGGCGAGCATTATTTCGTGACCAGCACCACGTCGGTCTTCACTTCGGCGGGCATCTCCGACTGCTTCTTCTTGTCGGCGATGGCCTTCAGCGCGGTCTCGATGCCGAACACGGCCTGCTTGGCGGCGAACTGGTCGGCGGTGGCGAGCACGCGGCCGTCCTTGAGCATCGGCTTGATGGCACCGATGTTGTCGTAGCCCACCACCAGCACCTTGCCGGTCTTGCCCGCGGCCTTGACCGCGGCCACGGCGCCGAGCGCCATGCTGTCGTTGCCCGCGAGAAGCGCCTTCAGGTCGGGGTGCTCGCGCATCATGCCGGCGGCCACCGTGTTGCCCTTGTCGATTTCCCACTGGCCCGACTGCACGCCCACCACCGTTGCGCCGGCGGCCTTCATGGCATCTTGATAGCCCAGCGTGCGCTGCTGTGCATTGAAGGTGGTCGACACGCCTTCGATGATGCCGACCTTGTCGCCGGCCTTCAGCTCCTTGGCGAGCGCGTCGCCCACCAGCTTGGCGCCGGCGCGGTTGTCGGGGCCGACGAACGGCACCTGGATGCCCTTTTCCTTGAGCGCGGCCGCGTCGAGCTGGTTGTCGATGTTGACCACCAGGATGCCCTTGTCGATGGCGGCCTTGATCACCGGCACCAGCGCCTTCGAATCGGCCGGTGCGATGACCAGTGCATTGATCTTCTGCGCCACCATCTGCTCGACCATCTTGATCTGGGCGGCGGTGTCGGTCTCGTCCTTGATGCCGTTGGCCACCAGCGTGTATTCGGAGGCATGGGCCTTCTGGTGCGCCTTGGCGCCGTCTTCCATGGTGCGGAAGAACTCGTTGGCCAGCGACTTCATGACCAGCGCGACCTTGGGCTTGTCCTGCGCGAAGGCGGGGGTTCCGGCAATGGCGCCCAGCAGCGTGAGGGCGGCAGCGCTTTGCAGGGTACGGCGGGTGAACTTCATGGTGAATGTCTCCTGGGATGGTTGATCAGAGCGGTACGCCGGTCTTTGCCGGGGGCTCCGATGTTAGCCGAGGGAAACGTTTGCGCAAACGTTTGCTAATCGGGGCTAACCCTGATGTTTTGGGGTAGGGAACGAGGGCTCGAAGCCCTGCCGGACCGGCCTGCAATCCCGCTCGCCTAAAATTGGCGGTTACCCAAGAGGACCCCCCATGAGTTTGCAATGCGGCATCGTCGGCCTGCCCAACGTCGGTAAATCCACCCTTTTCAATGCGCTGACCAAGGCCGGCATCGCGGCCGAGAACTATCCGTTCTGCACCATCGAGCCCAACGTGGGCGTGGTGGAAGTGCCCGATCCGCGGCTCGCGCAACTGAGCGAGATCGTCAAGCCCGAACGCATCGTGCCCGCCATCGTCGAGTTCGTCGACATCGCTGGCCTGGTGGCCGGTGCCAGCACGGGCGAAGGCCTGGGCAACAAGTTCCTGGCGCACATCCGCGAGACCGACGCCACCGTCAACGTGGTGCGCTGCTTCGACGACGAGAACGTGATCCACGTGGCCGGCAAGGTCGACCCGATCTCCGACATCGAAGTGATCCAGACCGAACTCTGCCTGGCCGACCTCGCCACGGTCGAGAAGGCGCTGCACCGCCACACCAAGGTGGCCCGTTCCGGCGACAAGGACGCGCAGAAGCTGGTGGGCCTGCTCGAACGCTGCCAGGCCGCGCTGAACGAGAACACGCCGGTGCGCGCGCTGGAGTTCACCAAGGAAGAGCAGCCGCTGGTCAAGAGCTTCACGCTGATCACCGCCAAGCCCGCGATGTTCGTGGGCAACGTGGCGGAAGACGGCTTCGAGAACAACCCCTACCTCGATCGCCTGCGCGAGTACGCCGCCAAGCAGGGCGCGCCCGTGGTCGCCATCTGCGCCAAGATCGAAGCCGACCTGGCCGAGATGGACGATGAAGACAAGAAGATGTTCCTCGCCGAGATCGGCCAGGAAGAGCCCGGCCTGAACCGCCTGATCCGCGCCGCCTTCAAGCTGCTGGGCCTGCAGACGTATTTCACCGCCGGCGTGAAGGAAGTGCGCGCCTGGACCATCCACATCGGCGACACCGGCCCGCAGGCGGCCGGCGTGATCCACGGCGACTTCGAGAAGGGCTACATCCGCGCCCAGACCATCGCGTTCGAGGACTACATCGCCTTCAAGGGCGAGCAGGGTGCGAAGGACGCGGGGAAGATGCGTTCGGAAGGCAAGGAATACGTTGTCAAGGATGGCGACGTGATGAACTTCCTGTTCAGCTCGTAATAGGGCTCGCCCCCAGGCTGCGCGCACTTCGTGTCGCTTCGCCTTCCCCCTGCCGGGGGCGACACCTGAGGCCCGGCGGAGCCGGTTCCTCGGTGTCTCGCGAAAGGGCTCCGTGGGCTTTCGAGGATGTTGTTGGATAGACTCCGCGCGCCCTCTCTTTCCTCCACAAGGCCCGCCCCCATGTTCACCGTCCACCACCTCAACAACTCCCGCTCGCAGCGCGTGCTCTGGCTGCTCGAAGAGCTAGAGCTGCCCTACGAGATCGTCCACTACCAGCGCGATCCGCAGACCAGTCTGGCGCCTGCTTCGCTGCGGGCCATCCATCCGCTGGGCAAGTCCCCGGTCGTCACGACGCAGGACGGGCTCACGCTCGCGGAGTCGGGCGCGATCATCGAGACGCTCATCGAGCGCCATGGCAATGGCCGCCTCGCGCCCGCGGCGGGTTCGCCCGAGGCGATGCGCTATCGCTACTGGCTGCATTTCGCCGAAGGCACGGCGATGTCGCCGCTGCTGCTGAAGCTGGTGTTCGACCGCATCGAGACGAGCAAGATGCCCTTCTTCGCGAAGCCCATCGCCAAGGCCATCGCGGCAAAGGCGAAGTCGGCGTTCATCAACCCGAACATCGCGAACCACCTGAACTACATGGAGGCCGAGCTCGGCAAGAGCGAGTGGTTCGCGGGCGATGCCTTCACAGGCGCCGACATCCAGATGAGCTTCGTGGTCGAAGCCTCGCAGGCGCGCGGCGGGCTCGATGCGAAGCGGCCGAAGCTGATGTCGTACCTGGAGCGCATCCATGCACGTCCCGCGTACAAGCGCGCGCTCGAGCGCGGCGGGCCCTACGCATTGTTGAACTGATCAGAAGACCTGCAGCAGCGCCACCGTCATGGTGATGTAGCGCAGGAATTTTCCGATCGCCATGTAGGCCACGCAAGGCCAGAACGGCAGTTTGAGCCAGCCCGCCACCGCGCACAGCGGATCTCCCACCAGCGGCAGCCAGCTGAGCAGGCAGGCCTTCGGGCCGAGCCGCTCCAGCCAGCCCAGAACTCGCACATGGTGTTTCGAGTGCGAATATTTGTCGGCCACCTTGTGCGCGCCGTAGCCCATCCACCAGTCGACCGCGCCCCCCAGCGTGTTGCCGATGGTGGCCACAGCGATGGCTGGCCAGAACATGTCGGGGTTGAGCTTGAGCAGCCCGAAGAGAAAGGGCTCGGAGCCCACCGGCAGCAGCGTGGCCGAGACGAAGGCCGCGACGAAGAGGGTCGACAGACCGTACTGCGGCAGCGCCAGCAGCGCCATGAGGGAGTCGAGCCACGCTTGCATAAGGTGGGCGAAGTATAGGCAGTGCTCACCTCGCAATTCCGTGGGAGAAAGCCCCGGATCGCACCGGTGTTTACACGGGTACCCAGGCCGCAAATCGTTTCAGTCGCTGAAATGCGGCGTGGCTACAATCGTGCCTCATTTTTCAGCAGCCGAACTCGCACCGCTCCCCTTCCAAATGACCCTGCAGATCGGCACCCACACGCTGGAAAACCGCCTGTTCGTCGCGCCCATGGCCGGCGTGACGGACCGGCCCTTCCGCATGCTGTGCCGCCAACTCGGCGCCGGCTACGCGGTCAGCGAGATGGTCACGTCGCGCAAGGAACTCTGGGGCACGCTCAAGACATCGCGCCGTGCGAACCACGACGGCGAACCCGGCCCCATCGCGGTGCAGATCGCCGGCACCGACGCGGCCATGATGGCCGAGGCCACGGTCTACAACATCGAGCGCGGCGCACAGATCATCGACATCAACATGGGCTGCCCGGCCAAGAAGGTCTGCAACAAGTGGGCCGGTTCGGCGCTGATGCGCGACGAGCCGCTGGCGCTTGAAATCGTGCAGGCCGTGGTCGATGCCGCGCAGCCTTTCAACGTGCCGGTCACGCTCAAGATGCGTACCGGCTGGAGCGAAGAGCACCGCAACGCGGTGAAGCTCGCGCGCGATTTCGAATCGGCCGGCGTGCAGATGCTCACGGTGCACGGCCGCACACGCGAGCAGGGCTACAAGGGCTTCGCCGAGTACGACACCATCGCCGCCGTGAAGGCCGCGGTGCGCGTGCCGGTGGTGGCCAACGGCGACATCCGATCGCCCGAGAAGGCACGCGACGTGCTTGCGGCCACTGGCGCCGACGCGGTGATGATCGGCCGCGCCGCGCAGGGCCGGCCGTGGATCTTCCGCGAGATCGCGCATTTCCTGGAGACCGGTACGCACCGCGCGCCGCCGCTGGTGGCCGAAGTGCGCCGCTTGCTGCTCGACCACCTGGTGGAGCACTATGCGCTGTACGGCGACTACAGCGGTGTGCGCACGGCGCGCAAGCACATCGGCTGGTACGTGCGCACGCTGCCCGACGGCGAAGCGTTCCGCGCACGCATGAACACCATCGAGGACTGTGCCGAGCAGCTGCGCGCGGTCGGCGGCTATTTCGACGGGCTGGCGGACCGCATGGACCGCATGCCCGTGCAGCACCTGGCGGACGAAGAGGCGTCGTCGGGTGAAGAGGAGGCGGCTTGCGCCGTCGATTGAGAAAAAGAGAAGAAGCAATGAGCAAGAAACATATCGAGGACTGCGTACGCACCAGTCTGGACAGCTACTTTCGCGACCTGCGCGGCACCGAACCCGACGGCATGTACGAAATGCTCGTGCGCGTGGTCGAGAAACCCCTGCTCGACGTCGTCATGACGCGCGCGGAAGGCAACCAATCCAAAGCCGCGCAATGGCTGGGCCTGAATCGCAACACGCTTCGCAAGAAGCTGGTCGAACACAAACTTTTGAAATAACTCCACGGCATATCCCATGGCCCAGACCGCACTCATCTCCGTTTCCGACAAAACCGGCATCCTCGAATTCGCCCAGGCGCTGCATGCGCTGGGCATCAAGCTGCTGTCCACCGGCGGCACCGCCAAGCTGCTGGCCGATGCCGGCCTGCCCGTCACCGAAGTCGCCGACCACACCGGCTTTCCCGAGATGCTCGACGGCCGCGTGAAGACGCTGCACCCGAAGATCCACGGCGGCCTGCTCGCGCGCCGCGACCTGCCCGCGCACGTGGCGGCGATCAAGGAACACGGCATCGACACCATCGACCTGCTGGTGGTCAACCTGTACCCGTTCGAAGCCACCGTGGCCAAGCCCGGTTGCACGCTGGAAGACGCGATCGAGAACATCGACATCGGCGGCCCGGCCATGGTGCGCAGCGCGGCCAAGAACTGGAAGGACGTGGGCGTGCTGACCGACGCCTCGCAATACCCCGTGGCGCTGGCCGAGCTGAAGGCCGGCGGCAAGCTCAGCGACAAGACCAAGTTCGCGTTCTCGGTGGCCGCGTTCAACCGCATCGCCGATTACGACGGCGCCATCAGCGACTACCTCTCGGCCATCGACTTCGACGCCAGCATCGGCCAGCCAGCGCCCAAGCGCTCGTTGTTCCCGGCGCAAAGCAACGGCCGCTTCGTGAAGGTGCAGGACCTGCGCTACGGCGAGAACCCGCACCAGCAGGCTGCGTTCTACCGTGACCTGTACCCGGCACCCGGTTCGCTCGTTTCGGCCAAGCAGCTGCAGGGCAAGGAGCTCAGCTACAACAACATCGCCGACGCCGATGCCGCATGGGAATGCGTGAAGAGCTTCGACGTGCCCGCCTGCGTGATCGTGAAGCACGCCAACCCGTGCGGCGTGGCCATCGGCAAGGACGCGGCTGAGGCTTACTCGAAGGCCTTCAAGACCGACCCGACCTCGGCCTTCGGCGGCATCATCGCCTTCAACCGCCCGGTGGACGGCGCGACCGCGCAGGAAATCGCCAAGCAGTTCGTCGAAGTGCTGATGGCGCCCGGCTACACGCCCGAGGCGCTCGAAGTGTTCCAGGCCACCAAGGCCAAGCTCAACGTGCGCGTGCTCGAAATCGCGCTGCCCAAGGGCGGCGCCACCGACTGGGACAACGGCCGCAACGCCATGGACGTGAAGCGCGTCGGTTCGGGCCTGCTGATCCAGACTGCCGACAACCACGAACTGGCAGCCAGCGACCTGAAGGTAGTCAGCAAGAAGCAGCCCACACCGCAGCAGCTGCAAGACCTGCTGTTCGCCTGGAAGGTCGCGAAGTACGTCAAGAGCAACGCGATCGTGTTCTGCGCCAATGGCATGACCATGGGCGTGGGCGCGGGGCAGATGAGCCGCCTCGATTCGGCGCGCATCGCCAGCATCAAGGCCGAGCACGCCGGCCTGTCGCTGAAGGACACGGCCGTGGCGAGCGACGCCTTCTTCCCGTTCCGCGACGGCCTCGACGTGGTGGTCGATGCGGGCGCGAGCTGCGTCATCCAGCCGGGCGGCTCGATGCGCGACCAGGAAGTGATCGATGCCGCCGACGAACGCGGTGTCGTGATGGTGCTGTCGGGCGTACGGCACTTCCGCCACTGAGCGACGGAAGGCGAGGTTCGGCGGCCCCTGGTGCCGCAACCCGCGAAGCCGGCTTCACCGAGTGCCGGCGCAATATACCCGGCGCAATCACGAAATTCGTGACACCGCGCCGGGATGCGCGCGGCCTCAACGCTTCCTGAAGATGTCCCGCGCGGCCTCGACGGTGGCGGCGATGTCGTCGTCGGTGTGGGCCGCACTCACGAAGCCCGCTTCGTAGAGCGCCGGCGCGATGTACACGCCGCGGTCGAGCAGGCCATGGAACAGTGCATTGAATTGCGCGTTGTCGGTGGTCATCACGGTGGCATAGTTCTGCGGCAGGTCCTTCATGAGGAAGAAGCCGAACATGCCGCCTTCGCTGTCGGCATTGAAGGGCTGGCCTTCGGTCGCGGCTGCGGCCTTCAGGCCGTCGACCAGCGAGCGTGTCTTCTTGCCGAGCGCTTCATAGAAGCCGGGCTTGGCGATCTCCTTCAGCGTGGCGAGGCCGCAGGCCGTGGCCACCGGATTGCCCGACAGCGTGCCTGCCTGGTAGACCGGGCCCAGCGGCGCGAGCTGCTCCATGATTGCGCGCGGACCGCCGAAGGCCGCGAGCGGCATGCCGCCGCCGATGACCTTGCCGAGCACCGTGAGGTCAGGCTTGATGCCGAGCACGCCCTGTGCGCCGTGCAGGCCCACGCGAAAGCCGGTCATCACTTCATCGAATATCAGCAGCGCGCCGTGCTGGGTGCACAGCTCGCGGCAGCGCTTGGCGAATTCAGGTGTCGCGCGCACGAAGTTCATGTTGCCTGCGATGGCCTCGATCATCAGGCAGGCGATGTCGTTGCCGTGCAGCGAGAAGGCTTCTTCGAGCTGCTGCAGGTTGTTGTACTCGAGCACGATGGTGTGCTGCACCACCTCGGGCGGCACGCCGGCCGAGGTCGGGTTGCCGAAGGTGGCGAGGCCGGAGCCGGCCTTCACCAGCAGCGCATCGGCATGGCCGTGGTAGCAGCCTTCGAACTTGACGATGCTTTTGCGGCCGGTGGCGCCACGCGCGAGGCGCAGCGCGCTCATGGCGGCCTCGGTGCCCGAGCTCACGAGCCGCACCATTTCCATCGACGGCACCAGCGCGAGGATGGCTTCGGCCAGCTCGATCTCGCGCTCGGTCGGCGCGCCGTACGAGAAGCCTTCGAGCACGGCCTTCTGCACGGCCTCGACCACGGCGGGGTGGCCGTGGCCCAGGATCATCGGACCCCAGGACCCGATGTAGTCGATGTAGCGCTTGTCGTTGGCGTCCCAGAAATAGGCGCCCTGCGCGCGCTGGATGAAGCGGGGCGTGCCGCCCACGGCCTTGAAGGCGCGCACGGGCGAGTTCACGCCTCCGGGGATCACGGCGCGGGCGCGCTCGAAGAGGGTGTCGTTGCGGTCAGTGTTGGGCATCGGAGGCAAATGGGTGGTTATTCAGTGGAGGGCCGCCGCGCACGGCCGCCCGAAGCGGCCGGCCCGCCCCCGGCAGGGGGTAGGCGAACCGACACGAAGTGCGGGCAGCCTGGGGGCGAGCAACATGTCAGTGTCGGGTGTCGTGGGGTGGGAGGGCGAAGTCCGGTTCGGCGCCCGGGTCTTCATCGTCATCGTCGTCCTCGGGCTCGGCCCAGAACAGGCGGTCGGGCAGCACATGGCCCATGCCGGGGCGGAAGCCCGCGTCGAGGCATCGGTCCATGTAGGCCAGCGCTTCGCTGGTCGCGGCCACGAGGTCGGTGCCGCTGGCCAGCAGGGCGGCCAGCGCGGCCGACAGGGTGTCGCCGGCGCCGGCGAAGACGGCCTCGAGCCGCTCGTATTTTTCGCTGGCGAGCACTGACTGCGGGGAGGCCAGCACGTTGTCGATGAACTGCTCGGGCAGCATCAGGCCGGTCACGAGCGTATAGGGCACGCCGAACTCGCCGGCGGCCTTGGCAATGTCGCGCGCAGTGGGTGGCCGCTCCCCGTTCCAGTCTGGAAGCAGCCAGCGCCACAGCGTACTGTGGTTTCCTACCAACACCGTGGTTTGCGGCAAAACAAGTTCCCGAAAAGCGTCCAGATAGGGCTCGATCAGGTTCTCGTCCCACCACGAAAGGTTGGGCATGTAGGCCACCACGGGCACCTCTGGATAGTCGGCGGCGGTCTCGGCGATGGTGCTCAGGGCCTCGGTGGTGCCGGCAAAGCCCACCTTGATCAGCTGGACTTCCACGTCCTCCAGGATGGCGCGCGCCTGCTCGGCGATGGCCTCTTCATCGAAGGGAAAGTGGTCGAAAATCTCGGCCGTGTCCCTGGCGTAGGCCCCTGTGACAACGGGCAGGATGTGTGCGCCCACCGACGCCATGGCGAGGGCGTCGGCGCCCAGTCCGCCCGCCCCGCTGGGATCGCTGGCATTGAACACCAGCACGCAGGGGGGATTCAGGTCGCGTTCGGCGATCGATTCGTCGTCCTGCGAGGGGTCGTTAAGATCGCCCGGTTTGCGGGTGTTGTCTGCGGAATGTAAGTAGATGGTCATAAGCCGGGCGGAATCCCCTGGATGGTGGCATAGGCGCGACGTTTACCGTCCGTCAGTGAGATACGCATAGATACACTCGTTGCATTTAATGAACAAGGACTTTAAGCTCCGATGAATACGAAAACTTGGATGTGCCTGATTTGTGGGTGGATCTATGACGAAGCAGTTGGTGTACCGGAAGACGGCATCGCGGCAGGCACGGCCTGGGCCGATGTGCCGATGAACTGGACCTGTCCTGAGTGCGGTGCGCGCAAGGAAGACTTCGAAATGGTTGAAATCTGAAAGCATGGCATAGATAGAGCTACGCGGTCTGCGTCGGTGTTCGGCGCGGCGGGCTTCCAAGTCTCATGAGCAGGAGCGTTTGCAATGGGCCCGAATGGATCAGGTTACAAGGTGCTTGTCATCGACGACAGCAACACCATCCGGCGCAGTGCCGAGATTTTTTTGAAGCAGGGTGGGCATGAGGTTCTTCTCGCGGAGGACGGCTTCGACGCGCTCTCCAAGGTCAATGACCACAAGCCGCATCTGATTTTCTGCGACATCCTGATGCCGCGGCTCGACGGTTACCAGACCTGCGCCATCATCAAGCGCAACGCCAATTTTTCCAACGTTCCGGTCGTCATGCTGTCTTCGAAAGACGGTGTCTTCGACAAGGCACGCGGCCGCATGGTCGGTTCGCAAGACTACCTGACCAAGCCTTTCACCAAAGACCAGCTGCTGCAGGCCGTGCAGCAGTTTGGCATCGTTCAACAGGAAGCGCAGTAATGCCCATTCGAAAAATCCTCGTCGTCGACGACTCCAAGACGGAACTGATGTTCCTGACCGACCTCCTCCAGAAGAACGGCTTTGCCGTCAAGACGGCCGAAAACGCCGACGACGCCATGCGCCGCCTGGAGGAAGAGCAGCCCGACCTGATCCTCATGGACGTCGTGATGCCCGGCCAGAACGGCTTCCAGCTCACGCGCGCCATCGCCCGCGACCCGAAGTACGCAGCCATCCCGATCATCCTGTGCACCAGCAAGAACCAGGAAACCGACCGCGTCTGGGGCATGCGGCAGGGCGCACGCGACTACATCGTGAAGCCGGTCAACGCGACCGACCTGATGTCCAAGATCAGCGCGCTGGCCTGAGCGGAAGTCTGCTGAACCCATGGCGAATCGCGACGCTCTGAGAGCCTTCCAGTCCCGGCTGGCGAGCCGCCTGCAGGCGGCTCGCACGACGGGCGTGGCCGCCACGTGGCTGGCGGTCGAGGCGGGCGAGGGCAAATACCTCTTCCCGCTGGGACACGCCGGCGAAATCTTTCCCTGGACGCCGCCACAGCCCGTGCCCTACACGGAGCCATGGTTCCTCGGCGTTGCCAACCTGCGCGGCGGCCTCTATGGCGTCGTGCAGCTGTCGGCATTCGCCACCGGCGTTCCGGGCGCGCTGGCCGCCACCGAGGCGGCCCGCATCCAGTCGCGGCTCGTTGCTTTCAACGAGCTGCTCGAAGTCAACTGCGCTTTGCTGGTCGATCGACTGGCGGGGTTGCGGGGTGCGGAGGCCTTCACGGCCTCCGAGCCTCCTGGCGCAGAAGCACCTGCCTGGCATGGGCATCTGTTTACCGACGCGGCGGGAGAGCGCTGGCAGGAAGTCAACCTGCAGGCGCTTTCCCAGCAACCCCAGTTTTTGAGCATTGGTGCGTAGTGCCCCCGCACGCCGTACCGGAAACTATCTGAAGGACCGACCGTGAGCTCGATCGCCGACAAGTTCAAGAAATTACTGCCCGTGACCAACGGGAACGACAATGCCCGCGTCGATGGCTCCGGTTCCACGTTGTCTATCGACGACGTAGACACCGTCCAGGTCCCGGACGAGAAAACCGTGCGCCTCGCCAAGAAGGGGGCCGCGCCAGCGGACACCGGCTTCAGCGACCTCGACCTGCCGGGCGGCGGCGGCGACGCCGCCAACGAGCCGGCCGCTGCGGTTGCCGAAGCGGCGCTCGACACCACCGGCGGCCGCGCGGGCTCCAACCCGGCGCGGCAGCAGCGTATCCTGGCCATCATGCTGGCGGTCGCGGTGCTGTTGCTGTTGCTGGTGGCCGGCTCCGCCATTCTTCGCGCGGACCGCCTGGCGCAGCAGGTGGCTGCCACCGGCCAGTCGCTGATGCAGTCGCAGCGTCTTGCCAAGTCGATCTCGCAGGCCCTCGTCGGCAGCGCCTCGGCGTTCGTCGAAGTGAAGGACAGCGCCGACGACCTCTCGCGCCGCGTCGCGGGTCTGACCAACGGCGACGACTCGTTGCACCTGGAGCGAGTGGGCAACCAGTACGACGAGGAGATGAACAAGATCAATCCCCTCGTCACCCGTGCGGATGCCAGCGCCAAGGCCGTGCTGGCCCAGCGCCAGATCCTGACGCAGGTGGGTGCCGCCTTGCGCGACATCAACCAGCAGTCGTCCACGCTGCTCGAAATGACGGAAACCGTCGCGTCGCTGAAGATGCAGCAGAACGCCACGCTGCCCGAGATCTCGGCCGCCGGCCAGCTCGTGATGCTGACGCAGCGCATCGGCAAGTCGACCAACGAGTTCTTCACGGTCGAGGGTGTGAACCCCGACGCCGTGTTCCTGCTCGGCAAGGACCTGAACACCTTCCAGGAAACCACCCGCGGCCTGCTCGACGGCAATGCACAGCAGCGCTTCCCCGGCTCGAAAGACCCGCAGACGCGCCAGCAGCTCGAAGCCATCCTGAAGACCTACGAGCAGATGCGCACGCAGGCTTCCGCCATTCTGGGCAACCTGCAGGGCCTGGTGGCGGCACGCGAAGCGCAGGCTTCGATCCTGACCGACAGCGAGCCGCTGCGTAAGTCGCTCGGCGACCTGCAGGACAAGCTCTCCGCACGCACCGGCCTCGGCGCCGGGACGATCGTGCTGCTGTTCGTGCTGTCGCTGGCCGCCCTGGCCCTCGCCGGTGCCATCGGTTTCGTGCAGGTGCGCGAAGGCCGCGAACGTGCCGCCAACGCCGAGCGCGAACGTCTGGCTGCCGAGCAGTCCTCCGAAGAGGTGGGCCGCATCAACAACGCCAACCAAGCCGCCATTCTTCGCCTGATGAACGAACTGCAGACAGTGGCCGAAGGCGACCTGACGCAGGAAGCCACCGTGACCGAGGACATCACCGGCGCCATCGCCGACTCGGTGAACTACACGGTGGAAGAACTGCGCCTGCTGGTGGGCAACGTGCAGAACACGGCGACCCGCGTGGCGCAGACGACGTCGCAGGTGGAAAGCACCTCGACCGAACTGCTGGCCGCCTCCACCGAACAGCTGCGCGAAATTCGCGAAACCGGCCAGTCGGTGCTGACCATGGCCGAGCGAATCAACGGCGTGTCCACGCAGGCGCAAGAGTCCGCCACGGTGGCGCGCCAGTCGCTGCAAGCCGCGTCCTCGGGCCTGCAGGCCGTGCAGAACGCCATCGGCGGTATGAACTCCATCCGCGACCAGATCCAAGAAACCTCCAAGCGGATCAAGCGCCTGGGCGAGTCGTCGCAGGAGATTGGCGAAATCACCGAGCTGATCTCGGACATTACCGAACAGACGAACGTGCTGGCGCTGAACGCAGCCATCCAGGCCGCATCGGCCGGTGAAGCCGGTCGAGGCTTCTCGGTGGTGGCGGAAGAAGTTCAGCGACTGGCCGAACGCTCCGCAGACGCCACGCGCCAGATCTCGGCGCTGGTGAAGGCGATTCAGACCGACACGCAGGATGCGGTGGGCGCCATGGAGCGTTCCACGCAGGGTGTGGTCGAAGGGGCCAAGCTGTCCGACAACGCGGGTACCGCGCTGTCCGAGATCGACCGCGTGTCGCGCCGTCTTGCCGACCTCATTGAGCAGATTTCGCAATCTGCCTCCCGCGAAGCCGATTCGGCCAACGTGGTGGCCGCGAACATCCAGCACATTTTTGCCGTGACGGAACAGACCGGCGAAGGCACGCGCACCACCGCTCAGCAGGTGCGCGAGCTGTCGCAGATGGCCGAAGAACTGCGCCGTTCGGTGGCCCGTTTCAAGATTGCCTGACCCCGATAGATAAGAACGGCGAGCACCCAACGTGTCGATTCAAACCCCTGCCACGGCCCCCCCCGCCGGCAACATGCCGGCCACCGAAGACCTCGGGCCGCTGGCCTGGGTGCTGGGAGAAATCCAGAAATCCCTTGACGGTGTAGGCAAGTCGCTGCGGCGCATCGTGCGCGACGTGGACGCTGCTGCGGCCGAGCCCGAGAGCGGCCCGCTGCAGATGGCCCGCCAGCAACTGCACCAGGCCGTTGGCGCCCTCCAGATGGTGGGACATCCCTCGCCCGCTCTGGTGCTTGGCGCCATCGAGTTCGCGGTGCAGGGCTTCATTGCCGAACCGCAGCGCTGCACCGATGCCGCAGTGCTCAAGATCGAGCGTGCCGGCTTCGCCGTCGTCGACTTCCTGAACGCCTTGCTGGCTGGCAAGCCCGTGTCGTCGGTGGCGCTGTTTCCCCAGTACCGCGACGTGCTGGAACTGGTCGGCAACGAGCGCGTGCACCCCGCCGACCTGTGGAGCACCGCGTGGCGCTGGGTCGAGATCAAGCCCGCCCTCACGCAGGCCGCCGTGGCCTACGACCCGGCCGTGCGTTCGCGGCTCGACCGCGAAGTGCTGCAGCTGGTCAAGACCGGCGACGTGCACGCCGCGCGCCGGCTGCATGCGCTGTGCCTGGGGCTCGGACGTGGCGCGCTGCTGCCCCGCGTCGCCAGCTTCTGGACCCTGGCCGCCGGCTTCTTCGAAGCCCTGGCCACCGGCCTGATCGCGCCCGACGCCTACGTCAAGCGCGCCGCCTCGCGTGTACTGCTGCAATACGCCACGCTCGCGCGCGGCGACAGCCTGGTGTCCGACCGCCTCGGCCAGGACCTGCTGTTCTTCTGCGCCCAGGCCGTGCCCACCGGCAGCGACGACGCCGCCACGCTGCGCACCGTGCGCAATGCCTGGGGCATCGCCAGCGAGCCGCGCGTCGACTACACCGTCGAGCAGTTCGGCCGCTTCGATCCGCTGGTACTGCAACAAGCCCGCAAGCGCATCGAGACCGCCAAGGAAATGTGGTCGGCGCTCTCGGGCGGCGACATCACCCGCACGCGCCAGGTGGCCGACACCTTCGCGCAGCTCGGCGAATCGCTGCAGAAGCTGCATCCGCCGAGCCTGCCGATGGTGCTGGCCCTGACCCACGCGGTCGAAGCCTCCGTGCGCACCGGCCAGGCGCCCGGTACCGAACTCGCGATGGAAGTCGCCACCTCGGTGCTGTACCTGGAAGCCGCGCTCGAAGACCTCGACCCGAGCGATCCGCAGCTCACGGCCCGCACGCTGCAGCTGGCGGGGCGCATCGAACGCGTGCGCGCGGGCGGCCATTCCGAGCCGCTCGAGCCGTGGATGGAAGACCTCTACCGCCGCGTGAGCGACCGCCAGACCATGGGCACCGTGGTCGACGAGCTGCGCAGCCACCTGAGCGAGCTCGAGAAATCGCTCGACCAGTATTTCCGCCGCCCGGCCGAAAAAGGCCTGCTGCGCACCGTGCCGACGCAGCTCCTGCAGATGCGCGGCGTGTTCTCCGTGCTCGGCCTCGACCAGGCCGCGCTCACCGTGCAGCGCATGCGCGACGACGTCGAGGCGATGCTCGTCAGCACCTCGCCGGCCGAGGAAATGGCCGGCTTCGACGCGCTGGGCAACAACCTTGGCGCGCTCGGCTTCCTGATCGACATGCTGGGCTACCAGCCCGCGCTGGCCAAGCGCCTGTTCGTGTTCGACGCCGATGCCGGCGAACTCAAGCCGCTGATGGGCCGCCAGGCCACCGACAGCACGGCCGACGCCGCCGCCCCGAGCCAGGCTCCGGCTGCCGTAGCCGTGCTCAGCATCGAGGAAGTGGACGCCCAGATCGCCTCGAAGCTCGCCGCACTGGCCACGCCCAACCGCAAGGCCAAGGTCTCGCCGATCGAGGAATTCAGCAACAAGGCCGACAGCTGGACGAACAAGATCACCGGCCCGAGCGCGCTGCCCGACACCGAAGTCACCGAGCTCGAAGAAGACGACCTGCAGAACATCTTCCTCGACGAAGCCCGCGAAGTGGTGGAGAACGGCCTGGCCGCCATCGCCGAACTCGCCAGCTACCCGGACGACACCGAAGAACTCACGATCCTGCGGCGCGCCTTCCACACGCTCAAGGGCAGCTCGCGCATGGTCGGTCTCACCGACTTCGGCGATGCCGCCTGGTCGCTCGAACAGGTGCTCAACACCTGGCTGGCCGACCAGCGCCCCGCCACGCCGGAACTGCTGTCGGGCACCGAGCGCACGCTGAAGGAATTCGGCCAATGGGTCGAAGCCATCGCTTCGGGTTCCGCGCACGGCTGGCAGTCCACGCAGTTCAGCCGCGTGGCCAACGCGCTGCTGGCTGGCGAGCCCGTGCCCCCGCCGGTGCGCATGGCCGACGCCGAGGCCCTGGCGGTCGCCGCGCGCCACATCGCAGCCGAAGAGCCTGTGGCCGCGCCCGCACCCCTTCTCGAGGTTCCTGCGCCGGTGGCGGCGGAGCTGCCGCCGCTGCGGCTGCCGGATCTGCCCGATCTGTCGCTGGCCCCGGAAGTACCTGCGCCCGCACCCGCTGCGGCGCCCGAAGCGCCGCTCGAAACCGTGGCGTGGCAGGAGCCCGCTGCGCCCGCCGCACCCGAGACCGACGACGATTTCGCGTCGACCGATTTCATCGACTTCGAGTCGAAGCAGACCACCGAGCCCGCGGCGCTGACAGCCCTGCCGAGCGGCGAGGATTTCGATTTCCTTTCGCCCGCGAAAACGCCCCAGGCCGCCGAGCCGAAGCTGGCGGAAGCCGAGCCCGTGATCGAAGTCGTCGAAGCGGTCGAAGCCACCGTGCCGACCACCGCCGGTTTGCCCGACCTCGACTGGGAGCCCGTGCAGGCTGCCGCCGAGCCGGAAGTCATCGAAGCCGCGGCGCTGCCGTCGCTCGAGGAAGAACCGGTCGTCGAGCCCGAGCTGCAATCGGTCGCCGAACCGGAACCCGAACCCGAACTGCCCACCCCGGCGGTTGCCGAGGTGATCGCGCCCATCTTCGAAGCGCCGGTGGCGCCTGCCGAAGCCCAGATCCTGGTCGCCGACGAAGCGCCCGAGCCCGTCGCTGCAGCGGCCACGCCTGTCGTGTCCGCCGAGCCGCAGGAAGATGCCGCGGAAGACATCGCAGCCGCGGCTGCGAGCGCCGAAGACCAAGTCAAGGTCATCGGCCCGCTGCGCATCGGCATCCAGCTCTACAACGTCTACCTCAACGAGGCCGACGAATGGTCGCGCCAGCTCGCCACCGACGTTGGCGAATGGGCGCTCGAATCTCACGAACGCCTGCCTGACTCGACCGTCGCGCTGGCCCACTCGCTGGCCGGCAGCTCGGCCACGGTCGGCTTCCACAGCCTGTCGGGCATGGCCCGTCTGCTCGAAGCCGCGCTGCAGCACCTGCAGATGCTGGGCAGCGGCACGCGGGAGCAGGGCATGGTGCTGGTGGCCGCGGCCGATGAGCTGCGCCGCCTGCTGCATCAGTTCGCCGTCGGCTTCCTGCGCGACCCGGCCGAAGGCACGCTGCAGGCGCTGCGCGACATCGCCAATTCGCCGATGCCGACCGAACTCGCCATGCGCGCCGAGGCCCGGCCGCTGCATCAGGTGGTGGTTGCCGAATCCGTCGCCGACGTGGCGCTGGACGATTCCGAAGACGCCATCGACTTGGCCGACGCGGTCGACGTCGACCTGTTCCCGATCTTCGAGGAAGAGGCGGCCGAACTGCTGCCGCAGCTCGGCGAGGCGCTGCGCCAATGGGCGCACCACCCCGACGACGCTGCCCCGCGCGCCTCGGTGCTGCGCACGCTGCACACGCTCAAGGGCAGCGCACGGCTTGCCGGCGCCATGCGCCTGGGCGAGCGCGCGCACCGCATGGAGTCCGAGATCGAAATCCTGGGCTCTCAGGGAGCGGTACGCGCCGACATCGAAAAACTGCTGGCGCGCCTCGACACCCTGCAGGCCACCTTCGACGCATTGCGCGCGGCCGACGACGCCACGCAGGTCGAGCTGGCCCAGATCGTGGCCGCGGCCACCGCCACCGCGCCTGCCGCCCAGCCGCTGCAGGTTGCGGCCGAAGCCGGTGTGCCCGCGAACGACGAAATCGCCGCTCCCGTGGCGAGCCTGGAAGACCAGCCTGGCGTCCCCGCGACGCTGCAGCCGCGCCCCGCGCCCGCGCTGCTCACGCCGCTGCGCGCCGCAACGGGTCAGGCCGTGCGCATCCGCACCCAACTGCTCGACCGCCTGGTCGCGCAGACCGGCGAGGTCATCATCACGCGTTCGCGCCTGGAGGCCGAGCTGGGCCAGCTGCGCGGCTCGCTGTCCGACCTCACGGGCAACCTGGACCGCCTGCGACAGCAGTTGCGCGACATCGAAGTGCAGGCCGAAAGCCAGATGCAGTCTCGCCTGGCGCAGGCCAAGGACTCGCAGCAGAGCTTCGACCCGCTGGAGTTCGACCGCTTTACCCGCGTGCAGGAACTCACGCGCATGATGGCCGAGTCGGTGAACGACGTGGCCACCGTGCAGCGCACGCTGCAGAAGACGGTGCAGGCCACGGAAGACGATCTCAGCGTGCAGGCGCGCCAGACGCGCGAACTGCAGCGCGGCCTGCTGCGCACGCGCATGGTGGAGTTCGAGGGCATCTCCGACCGCCTCTACCGCGTGGTGCGCCAGGCCTCTAAGGACACCGGCAAGCAGGTGCGCCTGGACATCGTCGGCGGCTCCATCGAAATGGACCGCGGCGTGCTGGACCGCATGACGCCCGCCTTCGAGCACCTGCTGCGCAACTGCGTGGCGCACGGCATCGAGAGTGCGGCGGTGCGGGAGAAGGCCGGCAAGGACGCCAGCGGCCTGATCGTCATCGACCTGCACCACGAAGGCAACGACGTCTCGGTGAGCTTCCGCGACGACGGCGCCGGCCTCGACAACAAGCGCATCGCAGAGCGCGCCCGCGTCCTCGGCCTGCTCGAACACGACAAGGAACTGTCGGCCGAGGAAGCCACCGAGCTGATCTTCAAGCCCGGCTTCTCGACGGCAGGGCAGGTCTCCGAACTGGCCGGCCGCGGCATCGGCATGGACGTGGTGCGCGCGCAGATCGCGGCGCTCGGCGGCCGCATCGAAACGCACAGCAACCCCGGCCAGGGCACCACCTTCAAGCTGGTGCTGCCGTTGACCACCGCCGTGACGCACGTGGTGATGCTGCGCGCGGGCGAAGTGTCGATCGGCGTGCCGTCGAACCTGGTGGAACTGGTGCAGCGCGTGGGCGGCACCGACCTCGAGGCGGCCTACCTGCACAACAGCCATCCGTTCGGCAGCGAGCAGGTGCCGTTCTACTGGGCCGGCGCGCTGCTGCAGGCCTCGACCCGCAGCGAACACGCGGCGGCCAGGAACAACACGATCGTGGTCGTGCGAAGCGCGGCGCAGCGCGTGGCCCTGCACGTGGACGAAGTGCTGGGCAACCAGGAAGTCGTGGTCAAGAACCTCGGCCCGCAGCTCGCGCGGCTGCCTGGCCTGGCCGGCATCTCGGTGCTGGCGTCGGGTGCGGTGGCGCTGATCTACAACCCGGTGGCGCTGGCCTCGGTGCATGGCGAACAGGCGCGCGAGCGCCAGGCCGCCGCGCTGGCAGCGCCGGCGCACGGTGCCGCGGCCGAACACGGCGCGCCGCAGCAGCCGCTGCCGACGCTGGCCCCGGTGGCGCCGCAGGTCCCGCTGGTGCTGGTGGTGGACGACTCCATCACCGTGCGCCGCGTCACGCAGCGCCTGCTGCAGCGCGAAGGCTATCGCGTGTCGCTCGCGGCCGACGGCCTGCAGGCGCTCGAACGGCTGCAGCAGGAGCGCCCGGCGGTGGTGCTGTCGGACATCGAGATGCCGCGCATGGACGGCTTCGACCTGGCCCGCAACATCCGCGCCGACGATTCGATGACCGGCCTGCCGATCATCATGATCACCTCGCGCATCGCCGAAAAGCACCGCGAGTACGCGCGCACGCTGGGCGTGAACCACTACCTCGGCAAGCCGTACTCGGAAGAGGAACTGCTGCGCCTGGTGCGTGCGTACACGAGCGAGCCCGCCGCATTGGCGGCGGCCTGAGTCCGGCATCGGCCGGTCTTCCGAAGCCTAGGGCGCGAGCAGCGCCCTGCGCACCAGGTCGACCTGCCGCGTGCAGTCCATCTTCGCCATCAGCGAAGTGACCTGGCTGCGCACCGTGTGCACCGACACGCCCTGTGCGCTGGCATGCTGCTTGGGTGACTGGCCTGCCACGAGTGCGGCCAGCACGCGTGCCTCGGCGGGCGTGATGCCAAAGGTGCTGCAGAGGCTGTTCATCGAGGGTGCTTCCTGCGAACGGCCGAAGCGGATGCGTGCCAGCACCAGTACCTCTTCGCCCAGGCTCAGCTGCGGCGCGGCGCGTGCCAACTCCAGGTGTTCCCGGCCAGCCGGTCCACCGGGAATGGAGAGGCAGATCAACTGAGGCGATTGCGCGGCCTGTGCAAGGCCGGCTGCCAACGCCTGCTGTGCCTGCGCCGACGGATGCCAAAGCCGTTGGCCGCGCAGACGCAGCGAGCGGTTTGTGCCGAAGAACTCCTGCGCGCCGGCCGAAGCGCGCAGCACCGTGCCCATGGGTGTCGCAAGAAAGATCGCTTCGCCGAAGGCAGCGAATGCAGATTCGGCGTCGCCGAGCCACTGCCGGGCCCGCACGTCGCGCCGCACCAATCCTTGCCACAGCGCGTGGGTGACGCGTCGGATCCGCGTGCTGTCCAGCAGTTGGCGCGCGGAGGCGGCCGTGTTGCGTTGCACCGTCAGGCCGCCGCGGCGCTGGGGACCCTGGTCGACGATGCAGGCCAGCATCTGGCGCGCGTCGTGGCGGCACATGAAGTCGGCGTAGTAGGCATTGCGCGAGAGAAAAGTCGACGAGAACAGCTCGTGCGTGTCGAACCAGCTTCCCGGCGGTGCGCCGAGGGTCGGAGGAATCAGGATGTCGTGTGCGCAGAAATGCTGCGCATATTCGCGCTGGGCGGCGGCCGAGACGTTGACCTGCTGAAAGCTCAGCAGTTCGTTGCCGTTCTCCAGCAGGATGAAGGTGGCGCTGTCGCCGCCTACCACCTGCTGCACGCCTTGCAGCAGATCGGTCCATGGCGGATGAGGATCGTCCAGGTGCGCGATCGCATTGAGCGCGCGGCGCAGCGCGACGTCCCGGCTCACTCGGTCCTCCCGGTATCCAGCAGCGGCGATGGTGCGAACAGGCCCTTGCGCACGAGGTCGACCTGCCGTGTGCACTCCATCTTGGCCATCAGCGAAGTGACCTGGCTGCGCACCGTGTGTACCGAAACGCCTTGCGAGCCGGCATGCTGCTTGGGCGACTGGCCCGCCATGAGCGCCTTCAGCACGCGTGCCTCGGCGGGGGTGATGCCGAAGGCGCTGCAGAGGCTGTCGACGGCTGGCAGCAAGTGCATGCCGTCGTGGTGCATGCGGATGAAGACCAGCGACTCCTTGCCCAGGCTGAGCTGGGGCACGGCGGGCACGAGTTCCAGGCGGCAAAGGCGGCCCTTGTCGTCGGGGATGGAAAGGCGGACCGGCTGACGGGCCTGTGGCGCTTGCGCGAGCGCCGAGCGCAAGGCGCGCTGTACCTCGGCGCGCGGATGCCAGAGCCTGCCACCGCGCAGGCGCAGCGAGTGCCCCCGGCCAAAGAGCTCCAGGGCTCGGCCCGAGGCGCGCAGCACCGTGCCCAGCGATGTGGCCAGGCAGATGGCTTCGCTGAAACCATCGAATGCCGACTCGGCGGTGTCGAACCACTGGCGCGACATCGCATCGCGTTGTGCGATCCCCTGCCGCAGCGCACTGGTGGCCCGACGCACGGTGGTGCTTTCCAGCGCCCGCCGCGCGTGGCCGGCCGGCATGTTGCGCTGGACAGTCAAGCCGCAGCGCCGCTGGGAGTTGTCTTCGATGATGAAGGTCAGCAGCTGCCGCATCCGGTGCTGGGACATGAAGTCGACGTAGAAGGCTTCCTTCGACAGCAGGGAGGGGGAGAACAGCTCCTGCGTGTCGAACCAGGTTCCCGGCGCTGCGCCAGCAGTCAGCGATGCCGCGATGTCGTAGGCGAAGTAGTGCTCGGTGTACGCGCGTTCGGTGGCCGGGGAGACGTCGTGCTGCTGGAAATCCAGCAGCTCACCGCCGCCATCGAACAGGATCAGCGTGGCGCTGTCACCGCCGATCAGCTGCTGCATGCCCTGCAACAGAGCGGTCCACGGTGGCTCCCGGTCACTCAGATGCGCGATCGCATCGAGCGTGCGCTGCAGCGCGAGATTCCGATTCATGCGATTCCCCCTGGCGGAAACGAGCGTGATCTTTTAGTTATCTTTTGTTTGCATGATGCGCGCCCCCTCAGCCGGGTGTCAACGCGAGGGTTACCTACTACGGCTTTGCAGGTCGCCGTGCATCGTGCATTTGCACGATGCGCCGTGCAGAACGTCCTCCCACACTGCAGAGAACAAAGGTTCGCTTTTCGGTCGGACCTTGGCACTCGACACAACCTGGAGGAAAAAGACCATGTCCATTCGATTCACCAGAGCGGCCGTTCCTTCGGCCTGCGCAGGCCTTCTGCTGGCGTTGTCCGCCTGCGGCGGCGGAGGCGGCGGCGGCGGCGGGGGCTTGCCGCCGTTCGGCCCCGGCGGCGCCAACCCGCCATCGTCGCCATCGCCGGTCGCCATGTCCGGCAAGGTGATGGTGCAAGGCCCGGTCAGCGGGGCGCTGGTCTGCGTGGATCGCAACCGCAACGGAACCTGCGACGACGGCGAGCCTGCGGCGGCCAAGACCGGCGACGATGGTGCCTACGGCATCGGCTACACGCCGGCCGACGAAGCCGAGGCGGCCGAGCTCGCCGCCGCGCCGCTGCTGGCGCAGGTGGACGGCAGCAATCCCTCGCTGCCGGCTTTCTCCAAGGCCTTCACCATGAGCGCGCCTGCCGGACACCGCGCGCAGGTCAATCCGCTGACTTCGCTGCTGCAGGCCGGTGTGGCGGCGGGCCTGCCGCTCGAGCGGGCCGAGGCGCTGGTGCTGCAGCAGCTGGGGCTGCCGGAAGCCGCCCAGCTTTACGACTACCGGGGCGTGACCGTGACCGACTCGGCCCGCTTCGAAGACAACGCCTTCACCGCCGCGCTGGTTACGGCCGATGCGCTGCACAGCGGCGTTGCGTTGCGCGTGGTCGATCCGGCCACCGTCACGCCGGTGGCCTCGGACCAACTGGCGCGGCTGGATTTCGCGCGCGCCGACCACTACATCGCGCGGACCTATCCGACCGACGGGGTGCCCGATCCGGCCACCGGCAAAGTGAAGCTCACCGACCGGCGCGCAGGTTTGACCAACGGCGCGCCGACCACCCACGACACGCTCTACGGCTCCCTGCAGCTGGGCGCCAACGGCTGGGTGCGCTGCGACGAGAACGTAGCCTTCACCACCACCCTCGGCACGCCGAGCCGCAGCGACTATTGCGCGGGCACCACGCGCACCTTCGGCCACACCGCAGTCACCGACATCTCCGGCCGCAAGATGGCAGAGGTGGTGGCCGAGATGCAGGCGGCCGACGGCAACAGCATCTTCGGCGTCGTTCCGTCGGTGGCTTTCGCCAACCCTGACGCCACCTTCCCGGCTGGATCGCAGTTGCGCCACCGCCGCGGGGTGGACCTGACGCAACCCCTTTCGATCAATCTCGCCAACCCCAACGAGAAGACCGGCTTCACCTCGCTGGAGGCGTTGATGGCGGCCTTCCCGGCCGGCGGCGTCAGCCTGCCCGCCGGCACGGGCACCACCAGCATGGGGGTGCTGGACGAACAGCAGACGCGCATCCTGCGCGTGGCGTTCACCGGTGCCGGCACGGTGCAGTACTACGCCTGCAACTTCCATCCGGCCACCAGCACCTACGACACCTGCGCGGCCACCGAGACCGGCACGGTGGAGGTCCGCACCGAGGGCGGTGTGCGCGTGCTGGTCTTCAACGGCGGCCATCCGCCGACCGCCGTGGGGTCGCTGCGCACCTTCGGCGAGTACGACGGCGCGGTCTACGTGGTGCGCGGAACCAAGTCCGACGCCCGATACAACGTCAACACCGCCCGCCGCCTCAATGGCGTGGCGTGGGAGGCGATGAAGCCCCAGCTGGGCATCGGGAGCGCCGCATGACGCGCAGCTTGTGGCGTGCCGCAGCCTGCGCCGGCGCGCTGGCGACCGCAATGGCCACCGGACCTGCCGCCGCGCAGGCGGGCGAAGGCCTGGAGGGCGATTGGAAGGCGCGCCTCACGATCAAGAGCGGCCGCCAGTTCGATGCGGACCTGCAGCTGCAGGCCACGGGCGGAACCTGGCGGACCATCCTGCAGAGCACTGGTGACGCTTGCATCGGCATCCCGACGCCGATGCAGTGGCGGCGCCTGGACAGCGGCGACTACGAGCTGCACTTCCAGGGCAGCAAGGCGCTCACCGGGTGCCGCGACAACGTCATCACCTTCCAGCGCATCGATGCGACCACGCTCAAGGGCCGTTCCGACGCCGGCGTGGAGATCGTGCTGACGCGCCGCTGAGCGGCGGCTGGTCCGTGCCGCGCGCCGCCGCGTAGCGCTGCAGCGTCTTCTCGCGCGCCTCGGCGTGATCCACCACCGGCTTGGGGTAGGTTTCGCCGAGCGCGATGCCCGCCGCCTCCAGCTCCACCGGCGATGCCAGCCACGGCGCATGGATCGCCGCATTCGACAGCCCCGCGAGCTGCGGCAGGTAGCGCCGGATGAACTTGCCTTCGGGGTCGAAGCGCTCGCTCTGCGTCACCGGGTTGAAGATGCGAAAGTAGGGTTGCGCATCGCAGCCGCTGGAGCTGGCCCACTGCCAGCCGCCGTTGTTCGAGGCCAGCTCGAAGTCGTTCAGGTGCAGCGCGAAGTAGGCCTCGCCGCGCCGCCAGTCCAGCCCCAGGTCCTTGCACAGGAAGCTGGCCACCACCATGCGCAGGCGGTTGTGCATGTAACCGCTCTGGTTGATTTGCAACATGGCGGCGTCCACCAGCGGATAGCCGGTGCGGCCCTCGCACCAGGCGTCGAACAGCTGGTCGGCGTGCTTGCCGTGGTGCCACTGGATCCGGTCGTACTCGGGCCGGAAGCTCTTCGACTCGCCGCCCGTGTGCACGTGCGGAAAGTGCGCCAGGACCTGGAAGTAGAACTCGCGCCAGATCAGCTCGCTCAGCCAGACCGCCGCCCCGGCATTGCCCTGCAGCGAGAGCTGGTGCGCCAGGCTCGCCAGCTGCCGGATCGACACCGTGCCGAAGCGCAGGTGCACGCCCATGTAGCTGGGCCCGCGCACCGCCGGGAAGTTGCGCGCCTCGGCGTAGCGGTCGATACGCTCGAAGAAGTCCTCGAACAGCAGGCCCGCGCCGCGCGTGCCGGTGGGAATCTCCAGCGCCGAGAGGTTGCTTTTCTTGAAGCCAATCTCCCGCAGCGCGGGCACTGGCTCTCCGTAGGCCTGAGGCGAGGGCGCCAGCGCGTCGGCGTGGCTGCGCGCCGGGTACGGCTTCAGGAAGAACGAATCGACCTTCGCCAGCCAGGCCCGCTTGTAGGGCGTGAACACCGTGTAGGGCTGGCCGGTCTGGGTCAGGACCTCGTCGCGGTCGAAGACGGTCGAGTCCTTGTAGGTGTGGAAGGCCACGCCCGCGTTGGCCAGCGCCCCGAATACCCTGGCGTCGCGCTCCAGCGCGTCGGGCTCGTCGTCGCGGTTGGCGAACACCGCCTGCACGCCGAGCTCGCGGGCCAGCGCCGGAATCTCCTGCACCGCCGCGGCATGCCGCACGACCAGCCCGCCGCCCAGTGCGCGCAGCTCGGCTTCGAGCTCCACCAGCGATTCCCGGATGAATTCCACCCGGCGGTCGACCGAGGGCAGCGCGTCGAGAATGGCCTTGTCGAACACGAAGGCGCAGACCACCTGGCGGCAGGCCCGCAGCGCCCGATACAGGGCCGCGTTGTCGTCCACCCGGAGGTCGCGGCGGAACCACATGAGCCCTTTGGGATAGGTCTTGTCGACGGCCAGTAAAATCGGGGGCATATGGCCGCCGATTCTGCCCCGATGAACCTCACGCATCACTTTCTGATAGCGATGCCCGGGATGGAAGACAAAACTTTCAACCGCAGCGTCGTGTACCTCTGCGAACACAGCGAGCGCGGAGCGCTCGGCCTTGTGATCAACAAACCCAGCGACATCAACCTCAAGGTGCTGTTCGAGAAAATCGAGCTCCACCTGGCCCGCCCCGAACTGGGCGAGGCCCCCGTCTTCCAGGGCGGCCCGGTGCAGACCGAACGCGGCTTCGTGCTGCACGAGCCGGTCTTCACGCAGGCCGAGAAGCCCGAGGAATCGGTCTACGCCTCGACCATGACCATTCCCGGCGGGCTCGAGATGACCACCTCCAAGGACGTGCTGGAGGCCCTGGCCACCGGCGCCGGTCCGCGCAAGGTGCTGGTCTCGCTGGGCTATTCGGCCTGGGGCGAGGGCCAGCTTGAGTCGGAACTGGCCGAAAACAGCTGGCTCACCGTGGGTGCCGACCCGGCCGTGATCTTCGACACGCCCGTGGAGCAGCGCTACGACAAGGCCTTGCTGCTGCTCGGTCTGGAGGCCTGGAAGCTTTCCCCGGACGCGGGTCACGCATGATGAACCTGGCTCGCCCCCAGGCTGCGCGCACTTCGTGTCGCTTCGCCAACCCCCTACCGGGGGCGGGCCGGCCGCTTCGGGCGGCCGTGCGCGGCGGCCCCCTGTGAGCGGACCGGCGATGTCTGACAGCGCTCGGCCCCCAGCACCTGCCGTTGTCCCCGCCAATTTCCAGAGCTTCCTGGGCTTCGACTTCGGCGCCAAGCGCACCGGCGTGGCCAGCGGCAACCGGCTGCTGCGCACCGCCAGCCCGCAGGCCACCATCAAGGCCGAGGGCGCCGACGCGCGCTTCGCGCAGGTCGAGGCGCGCATCAAGGAATGGCAGCCCGACGCGCTGGTGGTCGGCGTGCCGTACCACCCCGACGGCGCCCCGCACGAGAACACCCGCCGCGCGCAGAAGTTCGCACGCCAGCTGCGCGGGCGTTTCAATCTGCAGGTGTTCGAGGTCGACGAGCGCTACAGCACCACCGAGGCGCTGGCCTCCGGTGCGCGCGATGCCGATGCCGCCTCCGCCTGCATCATCCTGGAGCAATTCTTGAGGAGTCTCCCGGAATGAAGCTCTCCCCCAGGCTTCGCGCACTTCGTGTCGCTTCGCCAACCCCCTCGCCGGGGGCAACACCGGTGGCCCGGCAAAGCCGGTTCCACGGTGTTCCCCGAACTTTCCGTTCCCCTTGCCTTGCCGTGGAGCAATCATCGTGAGTCCTGTCGTTCCTGACGCCGAGGCGTTGTATCTCGATCTGCTGGCCGGCGTGAAGCCGCTGATGCGCCCCGAAACGAAGCTGGTGGGCGTCACTTCCGGCGGCGCCTGGCTGGTCGAGCGGCTGCAGAAGGACCTGGGCCTGTCCGGCGCGCCCGGCATCATCTCGTCGGCCATGCACCGCGACGACTTCGCGCGCCGCGGGCTCTCGGCCAGTGCGCAGACCGCGCTGCCCTTCGACGTGAACGGCGCCGACGTGCTGCTGCTCGACGACGTGCTCTACACCGGCCGCACCATCCGCGCGGTGCTCAACGAGCTGTTCGACTTCGGTCGCCCGGCCAGCGTGCGGCTCGCGGTGCTGGTCGACCGCGGCGGGCGCGAGCTGCCGGTGGCGGCCGACTTCGCCGCGACGACGCTCACGCTGCCCAACACGCAACTGCTCGCCCTTGCACGCGCCGAAGATGGCGCCTTCAGCCTCAAGGTGGAGGAAAACCGCTGATGCTCTACAAGCGAAACCCGCAGCTCAACAAGAACGGTGAGCTGATCCACCTGCTGTCGATCGAGGGCCTGCCCAAGGACATCGTCACGCACATCCTCGACACGGCCGCCAACTTCACGAGCGTGAGCGACCGCGAGGTGAAGAAGGTGCCGCTGCTGCGCGGCAAGAGCGTGTTCAACCTCTTCTTCGAGAACAGCACGCGCACCCGCACCACCTTCGAGATCGCAGCCAAGCGCCTGTCGGCCGACGTCATCAACCTCGACATCGCGCGCTCCTCGGCCACCAAGGGCGAGTCGCTGCTCGACACCATCGCCAACCTGAGCGCCATGGCCGCCGACCTGTTCGTGGTGCGCCACAGCGAGTCGGGCGCGCCGTACCTGATCGCGCAGCACGTCGCGCCGCATGTGCACGTGGTGAATGCCGGCGACGGCCGCCATGCGCACCCGACGCAGGGGCTGCTCGACATGTACACGATCCGCCACTACAAGAAGGACTTTGCGAACCTCACGGTCGCGATCGTCGGCGACGTGCTGCACTCGCGCGTGGCGCGCTCCGACATCCATGCGCTCACCACGCTCGGCTGCGCCGAAGTGCGCGTGGTCGGCCCCAAAACGCTGGTGCCCGGCGACATGGCCGGCATGGGCGTGCGCGTGTGCCACACGCTCGAGGAAGGCATCAAGGACTGCGACGTCGTCATCATGTTGCGCCTGCAGAACGAGCGCATGAGCGGCGCGCTGCTGCCCTCGTCGCAGGAGTTCTTCAAGACCTTCGGCCTCACGCAGGAAAAGCTGCAGCTGGCCAAGCCCGACGCCATCGTGATGCACCCGGGCCCGATCAACCGCGGCGTGGAGATCGACTCCGCCGTGGTCGACGGCAAGCAGAGCGTGATCCTGCCGCAGGTCACCTTCGGCATCGCCGTTCGTATGGCGGTAATGAGCATCGTCGCAGGTAACGAAGCATAGACATGTTGCTCGCCCCCAGTCTTCGCGCACTTCGTGTCGCTTCGCCAACCCCCTACCGGGGGCAACACCGGTGGCCCGGCGAAGCCGGTTCCACGGTGTTTCCCGAAAAGGCCATGACTGTCACCGGAAGTACAGACGCATGAACATCCACATCACCAACGGCCGCGTCATCGATCCCGCATCGGGCACCGACAAGAAGGCCGACATCGCCATCGCCGACGGCAAGATCGCCGGCATCGGCAGCAGCATTCCGGCCGGCTTCAAGGCCGAGCGCACCATCGACGCCACGGGCTGCATCGTCGCGCCCGGCCTCGTCGACCTTGCCGCGCGACTGCGCGAGCCCGGCTACGAACACGAGGGCATGCTCGAAAGCGAAATGGCCGCGGCCATCGCCGGCGGCGTCACCAGCCTCGTGTGCCCGCCCGACACCGACCCGGTGCTCGACGAGCCCGGCCTGGTCGAGATGCTCAAGTTCCGCGCCGAGAAGCTGCAGCGCGCGCGCCTGTTCCCGCTCGGTGCGCTCACGCGCGGCCTGGCCGGTGGCGTGCTGACCGAGATGGCCGAACTCACCGAAGCCGGCTGCATCGGCTTCAGCCAGGCCGACGTGCCGCTGGCCGACACGCAGGTGCTGCAGCGCGCGCTGTCGTACGCCAGCACCTTCGGCTACACCGTGTGGCTGCGCCCGCAGGACCGCGATCTCGGCAAGGGTGTCGCGGCCAGCGGCCCGTTGGCCACGCGCCTGGGCCTCGCGGGCGTGCCCGTGTCGGCCGAGACCATCGCCATCTTCACCATCGTCGAGCTCATGAAGGCCACCGGCGCGCGCGTGCACCTGTGCCGCATCTCCAGTGCGCGCGGCGTGGCGCTGGTGCGCGAAGCCAAGGCACAGGGCCTGCCGCTCACCTGCGACGTCAGCATCAACTCGCTGCACCTGGCCGACACCGACATCGGTTACTTCGACAGCCGCGCGCGCCTGAACCCGCCGCTGCGCCAGCAGGGTGACCGCGATGCGCTCTCTGCTGCGCTGGCCGACGGCACCATCGACGCGCTGGTGTCCGACCACACGCCAGTCGAGGCCGACGCCAAGACGCTGCCCTTCGCCGAGAGCGAACCGGGCGCGACGGGCCTCGAACTGTTGCTGCCGCTCGCGCTGCAGTGGGGCGAGCGCAGCGGCGCGGGCACGGCACGCGCCATCGAGGTCATCACCTCGGCGCCGGCGCGCCTGCTGGCCGCCGCCGACGCGGGCACCGGCATCGGCCGCCTCGTCGAAGGCGGCGTGGCCGACCTGTGCGTGTTCGACCCGGCGCTCGAATGGCAGGTGCAGCCCGATGCGCTCAAGAGCCAGGGCAAGCACACGCCGTTCGCCAGCTACCCCATGCAGGGCCGCGCGCGCCACACGCTGGTGGCAGGCCGCGTCGTCCACGGCTAAAAATGAAGCTCACCCCCAGTCTTCGCGCACTTCGTGTCGCTACGCCAACCCCCTTGCAAGGGGCAACACCAGCGGCCCGGCAGAGCCGGTTCCGCGGTGTTCCGCGACCATGCGTCGACACTGAAGCAAGTAGCTGAGAGGGCGCACGTCTGATGTTTCATTCGCTGAAAGCCTGCTGGCGCCTCCTGCATGCGATTGCGCATGCGCTGGCCGGCTGGTGGACGATCCGCTTCACCTTCCCCGGCCTCTCGCAGCCCGAGCGCAATGCACGCGTGCAGGCCTGGTCCAAGCGCATGCTCGAGATCATGGGCATCACGCTCAAGGTGCAGGGCACGCCGCCGCCCGAAGGGCCGGTGCTGCTGATCTGCAACCACCTCTCCTGGCTCGACATCACCTGCATCCATGCGGCGCGCCACGTGCGCTTCGTGTCGAAGTCGGACGTCAAGAACTGGCCGCTGATCGGCACGCTGTCGAACGGTTCCGGCACGCTTTACATCGAGCGCGAACGCCGCCGCGATGCGCTGCGCGTGGTGCACCACATGACCGAGGCGCTGTGCAACGGCGACCTGATCGGCGTGTTCCCAGAAGGCACGACCAGCGACGGCCGCGGGCTGCTGCCGTTCCATGCCAACCTGCTGCAGGCGGCCATTTCGTCGGGCGCACCCGTGCTGCCCGCCGCGCTGCGTTTTGCCGATGCGGCCACCGGCGAAACCAGCCAGGCCCCGCGCTACATCGACGACGACAGCCTCGCCGCGTCGCTGTGGAACACGCTGCGCGCGCCGCCGCTGCTGGCCATCGTGCGCTTCGGCGAACCGCAGCATCCGCACGGCCGCGAGCGCCGCGCCTGGGCTCAGTCGCTGCATGAAGACGTGCAGCAGCTGCGCCGCGAGACGCACTGACGAGAGAGACAAAAAAAGCGCCCCGCGAGGGAGGCGCTTAACGGCGCACGGATGCGCCGTGAGGAGGAACCGATCCGTTTCTTCTTCGGCTTCGCTTTTCTTCTTGTTTCGTCAAAGAATCCCGAAGATCTTCAGGCCAATGATCACGATCAGGGGCACGCCGCACAGCCAGAGGATGATGCTTTTCATGATCAGGTCTCCTTGAAACAAGCAGGCCTGCAGATTGGCCGCGGCGCAGCCTCACCGGTGCGGGAGAAAGCAAACCATGCGCGTGGGCGGGTGCCTACACGACGAACACCCCGGTCGGATCAGTTAGCGTTCTTCGTAATAGCGGCGGCGCTGTTCGCGCTCCCATTGCCGGCGACGCCATTCACGGCGCTCGGCGCGGCGTTCTTCCCAGCGCGAGTCGGGCTCGTAGTAGACCGGAGGCGGAACCGAGTACGCGGGCTGCTGGTAGCGCACCGGCGGCGGGGCTTGGTAGTAGGTGGGCGGCGGCGTATAGACGGGCGCCGGCTCGTAGTAGACCGGCGGCGGCTCGCTGACGACTGCGCCCGGCACGCCGATGCCGATGGACCAGCTTGTTTCTGCATTGGCTGATGCGGCCATGCCCAAGGTACCTGCGGCGACGACGCCGGCAGCGGCCAGCTTGAGAACAGTTCTGCGAAAAGTCATTGGGGACTCCTGGAGGGCGGGAAAAATAAGCCCTCATGGGTGTCCAACGCGCCGCCCCCCGCTACCGCGCACGTCGCTGCTGTGAAGAACGTTCCCAGATGTGACGAGCCTGGTCGCGATCGATGCAGCGGTCGTCAGTCCGTAGCCGCTGCGTGCAGGCAGATCGCGCTGCAGCGGGCCGCCGATCGCGCATTTGCCACCGAATCCGGTACCGACTTCGGCACCCACGCGGAAGCGCACGACCCTAGCATGAAGGATCCCGTGTTCAACTTCACCAGATCTTTCATGTCAAACAATCTGCTCGTCAACTTCAACCTCGACCAACTCGGTGAACCGCGCGAATACCGGCCGCCGGCCGAACGCGTCATCGAAGGCGACATCGTGTGCCGCAACTGGGACGTCGACAGCGCCAAGGACGGCAAGGTGCGCGCTGGCGTGTGGGAGTCGACACCCGGTGTGAACCACTCCATCAAGGGTGAGACCTGGGAGTTCTGCCTGATCCTGTCCGGCCTGGTCGAGATTACCGAGGAAGGCCAGAGCCCGGTGACTTATGGAGCCGGCGACTGCTTCATCATGAAGCCCGGCTACGTCGGCACCTGGCGCACCATCGAAACGGTGCGCAAGGTGTGGGTCATGGCTTGAGGGGGAGGGAGCCGAGCGTGTGGATTGCGGCAATCTTTGACGCGATACCACCGCCGCCCAGTGCGAACCAACGTGTGCCCGCGCGTAGGCGCACGGCCACGCACTCACCACCCGCCTGACCCGGCACCTCGCGCGCCCGTCGGTCGTGGACATGGATCCAGGGACTGATCGCCTGTTGGCACATGTCGTGCTTGGGCGTTTCTTTCGTCCTTTCGCCATTCCACCCAACGGAGTTCCATGTGAAGCGTGCTGCCCCTGCCCTGTTCCTGAAGCCCCTGGCCGCCTGCGCGGCAATCGCGACCCTGGCCCTGGCCGCCCCCCATGCGATGGCCCAGGAAAAGACGCTGCGCATCGCCATGACGGCAGCCGACATTCCGCGCACGCTGGGCCAGCCCGACCAGGGCTTCGAGGGCAACCGCTTCACCGGCATTCCGATCTACGACTCGCTCACGCAATGGGATCTGTCGAAGGCCGACGCACCGAGCGTGCTGACTCCCGGCCTCGCCATCTCGTGGGCGGTAGACGCCAAGGACAAGACCAAGTGGGTCTTCAAGCTGCGCCCCGGCGTCAAGTTCCACGACGGTTCGACCTTCACCGCCGACGCCGTGGTGTGGAACGTGCAGAAGGTGCTCGACAAGGACGCCCCGCAGTTCGACCCCAGCCAGGTCGGCGTGACGGCTTCGCGCATGCCCACGCTCAAGTCGGCGCGCAAGATCGACGACACGACGGTCGAGCTCACCACCAGCGAGCCCGACGCCTTCCTGCCGATCAACCTCACGAACCTGTTCATGGCTTCGCCCGCGCAATGGCAGAAGAAGTTCGATGCCGCCGCAGGCGCCACGCCCGCAGACAAGGCCAAGGCCGCCTGGACCGCCTTCGCCGCCGACCCCGCCGGCTCGGGTCCGTTCAAGGTCACGCGCTTCGTGGCGCGCGAGCGGCTGGAGCTGGCCGCCAACAAGACCTACTGGGACGCCAAGCGCCTGCCGAAGATCGACAAGGTCGTGATGCTGCCGATGCCCGAAGCCAATGCGCGCACCGCTGCGCTGCTGGGCGGCCAGGTCGACTGGATCGAGGCGCCCGCGCCCGACGCCATGGCGCAGATCACGCAGCGCGGCTTCAAGATCTATTCGAACGCGCAGCCGCACGTGTGGCCATGGCAACTTTCGTTCGCCGAAGGCTCGCCCTGGCTCGACAAGCGCGTACGCCAGGCCGCCAACCTGTGCATCGACCGCGGCGGCATGAAGCAGCTGCTGGGCGGCATGATGGCCGAGCCCAAAGGCACGGTGCCGCCGGGCCACCCGTGGTTCGGCAAGCCGAGCTTCGACATCCGCTACGACGTGAAGGCCGCGCAGGCCCTCATGACGCAGGCCGGCTACTCCGCGGCCAAACCGATCAAGGTGAAGGTGCAGATATCGGCCTCGGGCTCGGGCCAGATGCAGCCGCTGCCGATGAACGAGTTCGCGCAGCAGTCGCTCAAGCAGTGCTACTTCGACGTGCAGTTCGACGTGATCGAATGGAACACGCTCTTCACCAACTGGCGCAAGGGCGCGAAGGACCCCTCGGCCAATGGCGCCAATGCGGTCAACATCAGCTTCGCAGCGATGGACCCGTTCTTCGCGATGGTGCGCTTCGTGAGCACCAAGGCCTTCCCACCGGTGTCGAACAACTGGGGCTACTACGGCAGCCCCGAGGTCGACAAGCTGGTGGCCGATGCGCGCACCAGCTTCGACGACAAGGTGCGCGACGCCGCGCTCGCAAAGCTGCACACGCACATCGTGGACGACGCACCGTTCGTGTGGATCGCGCACGACGTGGGGCCGCGCGCACTCTCGTCCAGGATCAAGAACGTGGTGCAGCCGAAAAGCTGGTTCATCGACATCGCCACCATGACGATGGACTGACCCTCTCCCGCAGCCAGCCACCCATGTTCGCCTACCTCCTGCGCCGCGTGATCTACGCCGTGCCGATCATCATCGGCGTGGCCCTCGTGTGCTTCCTGCTCGTGCACATCGCGCCCGGCGATCCGCTGGTGTCGATCCTGCCGCCCGACGCCTCGGCGGACCTGCAGGCGCAGCTGCGCGAGCTCTACGGCTTCAACCGCTCGCTGCCCGAGCAGTTCGCCATGTGGGTCTGGCGCGCGGTGCACGGCGACCTGGGCGTGTCCATCGCGAGCAATCGCGCGGTGGCCGGCGAGGTGTTCACCGCCGTGGGAAACACGCTGCGGCTGGCGGTGGTGGCCACCTTCATCGGCTTCGTGCTGGGCTGCCTTTTCGGCTTCGTGGCGGGCTACTTCCGCGGCTCGTGGGTCGACCGGCTGGCCTCGATGTTCTCGGTGCTGGGCGTGAGCGTGCCGCACTACTGGCTGGGCATGGTGATGGTGATCGTGTTCTCGTCGCAGCTCATGTGGCTGCCGGCCACCGGCGCGGGACCCAGCGGCTCGGACGACTGGGCTTGGGACTGGGCGCACCTGCAGTTCCTGCTGCTGCCGGCGCTCACGATGTCGGTGATTCCCATGGGCATCATCGCGCGCACGGTGCGCGCGCTGGTGGCCGACATCCTCGACCAGGAGTTCATCGTGGGCCTGCGCGCCAAGGGGCTCACGCAGCTCGGCGTGTTCCGCCACATGGTGAAGAACGCGGCGCCCACGGCGCTGGCGGTGATGGGCCTGCAGCTGGGCTATCTGCTCGGCGGCTCGATCCTCATAGAGACCGTGTTCTCGTGGCCGGGCACCGGCTTCCTGCTCAACTCCGCCATCTTCCAGCGCGACCTGCCGCTGCTGCAGGGAACGATCCTTGTGCTGGCACTGTTCTTCGTGCTGCTGAACCTGATGGTCGACGTGCTGCAAACCTTGCTCGATCCACGCATCGCGCGTGCCTGAAGAAGAAAGCCGCCAAGCAATGTCCACCGTGCTTCCCATCTCTTCCGCCGTTGCCGTCGAACCCTTGCCGGCCCAGCGCTCTCGCGGCTACTGGGTCTCGGTGTGGCTGCGTCTGCGGCGCGACCCGGTCGCCGTCGGCGCGGCCATCGTCGTGTTGCTGCTGATCGCGCTCGCCGTCTTCGGCCCATGGCTTGCGCCGTCCGACCCGTACCAGTCGTCGATGCTCAAGCGCCTCAAGCCCATAGGCACCGAGGGCCTTCCGCTGGGCAGCGACGAGCTGGGCCGCGACATGCTCTCGCGCCTCATCGTCGGCGCGCGGCTGTCGCTGTTCATCGGCATCACGCCGGTGCTGTGCGCCTTCGTGCTGGGCACGGTCATCGGCATCGTCGCCGGATATGCGGGCGGGCTGACCAACACGCTGATCATGCGCACCATCGACGTGTTCTACGCCTTTCCCTCGGTGCTGCTGGCCATCGCTCTGTCGGGCACGCTGGGTGCGGGGGTGGTCAATTCGTTGATCTCGCTGACCATCGTGTTCATTCCGCAGATCGCGCGCGTGGCCGAGAGCGTCACCACGCAGGTGCGCACTCGCGACTACGTGGAAGCGGCGCGCGCTTCGGGCGCCAGCCCCTTCACCATCGTGCGGGTGCATGTGCTGGGCAATGTGCTCGGGCCGATCTTCGTCTACGCCACCAGCCTGATCGCGGTGTCGATGATCCTGGCCTCGGGCCTGTCGTTCCTGGGCCTGGGCGTGAAGCCGCCGGAACCCGAATGGGGCCTGATGCTCAACACGCTGCGCACGGCGATCTACGTGCAGCCATGGGTCGCTGCGTTGCCGGGCGCGATGATCTTCATCACTTCGATCTCTTTCAACCTCCTGTCCGACGGACTTCGCTCGGCGATGGACAACAAGGGGTGAAGCCATGGATGCACTGAAGGATATCGGCGGTCCCGCCCAACCGCTTCTCACCATCAAGGGCCTGGTCAAGCACTTCCCGCTCAAGAAAGACCCGCTCGGCCGCGGCGGTGGCGTCGTGCGCGCGGTCGACGGCGTGGACTTCGAGGTGCTCAAGGGCGAAACGCTCGGCGTGGTCGGCGAGTCGGGCTGCGGCAAGTCGACCACCGCCCGCCTGCTGATGCAGCTGATCGAGCCGACGCGCGGCGAAGTCGTGTTCGACGGCCGCGAAGTCGGCAGCCGGGACCTGCCGCTGAAAGAATTCCGCCGCCAGGTGCAGATGGTGTTTCAGGACAGCTACGCCTCGCTCAACCCGCGCCTCACCATCGAAGATTCGATCGCCTTCGGGCCGCAGGTGCACGGAGTGTCGCGGCGCGAATCGGTGGAACGTGCGCGCGACCTGCTCGCTCGCGTGGGCCTGTCGCCGCAACGCTTTGCCGAGCGCTACCCGCATGAACTCTCGGGTGGCCAGCGGCAGCGCGTGAATATCGCGCGGGCCCTCGCATTGCAGCCGCGCATGGTGATTCTCGACGAGGCCGTCTCCGCGCTCGACAAATCGGTGGAGGCGCAAGTCATCAACCTGCTGCTCGACCTGAAGGCCGAGTTCGGGCTGACCTACGTGTTCATCAGCCACGACCTCAACGTGGTGCGCTACGTGAGCGACCGCGTCATGGTGATGTACCTCGGCCAGGTGGCCGAGATCGGCCCGGCCGATGCGCTGTACGACGCACCCGCTCACCCCTACACGCGTGCGCTGCTTTCGTCCATGCCGTCGATGGACCCGGACCACCGCACCGAAGAAGCCGCCCTCGCGGGCGATCCGCCGAACCCCATCAACCCGCCCTCGGGCTGCCGTTTTCATCCGCGCTGTGCGCTGGCCGCACCGGTGTGCGGCAAGGTCGTTCCCGAGCGCATCGTCACCAGCTCGCGGCACGCGGTGAGCTGCCTGATCCACGAAGCGGGCAGCGGGCATCCGATGGCCACTGAAGCCCGGAGGGAAGCAGCTTGAGCGACAACAACGAACCGATGGTCCGCCTGCGCGACCTCAGCGTCACCTTCAGCGGCGGCCGCAAGCCGGTGCACGCCGTCAGCGGAGTGAGCCTCGAAGTGCAGCGCGGCGAGGTCGTCGCGCTGATCGGTGAATCGGGCTCAGGCAAGAGCGTGACCATGCGCACGCTGCTGCGCCTGCACCCCGAGCGCCGCACCCGCATGGGCGGCACGGTGCAGGTGGCCGGGCGCGACGTGCTCGCGATGTCGCAGCGCGAGCTGGCCGACTTCCGCGGCAAGGTCGCATCGATGATTTTCCAGGAGCCGCTGCTGGCGCTCGACCCGGTGTATTCGGTGGGCGCGCAGATCGTCGAGTCGATCCGCCGGCACGAATCGGTCACGCAGGCCGAGGCGCAACAGCGCGCGCTGGCGCTGTTCGAGCGTGTGCGCATTCCGAGCCCCGAACGGCGCCTGCAGGCCTATCCGCACGAGATGTCGGGCGGCATGCGCCAGCGCGCCATGATCGCGCTGGCACTCGCCTGCAAGCCCCAGCTGCTGCTGGCCGACGAGCCCACCACCGCGCTCGACGCCACCGTGCAGATCCAGATCCTGCTGCTGCTGCGCGAGCTGCAGCGCGACCTGGGGCTGTCGGTGATCTTCGTCACGCACGACATCGGCGCTGCCGTCGAGGTGGCCGACCGCATCGCCGTGATGTATGCGGGCCGCATTGTCGAGGAAGGCACCGCGCGCGAGCTGATCCGCTCGCCGCGCCATCCGTACACGATTGCACTGCTCAAGAGCCGCGCGCATGGTGCGCTGGCACGCGGCACGCGGCTGGAAACCATCGGCGGCGCGCCGCCCGACCTGTCCGCGTTGCCGCCCGGCTGTGCCTTTGCCGAACGCTGCGCGCTCGCGAGCGATGCCTGCCGCGCGGCGCAGCCGCCGGTGCTCGAGCTTGCACTCAGTCATCGCGTGCGCTGCATTCATACCGATGCGGCGGCGGCCATCGCGCCGGTGCTCGTCGCCTGACTGACAACCTCCAAACGCCCCATCCATCGCCATGCCCCTGCACGACCCCGCCCACGCCTTCGTTCCGTACCCCGATGCGCCAGTGCCGCGCGCTGCGACCGGTCCGCTCGTCGACCTGAGCTTTGCAGCAAAAGACCTGTTCGATGTGGCCGGCTACCCCACGGGCGGCGGCAACCCCATCGTGCTGGCGATGTCGGGCATCAAGACCCGCACCGCGCCCACGGTGCAGAAACTGCTCGATGCCGGTGCGCGCTTCGCCGGCAAGACCGTGACCGACGAACTCGCGTTCTCGATGAACGGCAACAACGCGCACTTCGGCGCACCGGTCAATGGCGGCGCGCCGCTGCGCATCACGGGCGGCTCGTCGTCGGGCTCGGCCTCGGCGGTGTCGTCGAATCTGTGCGACTTCGCGCTCGGCACCGACACCGGCGGCTCGGTGCGTGCGCCGGCCAACCACTGCGGCTTGTACGGCCTGCGTCCGACGCACGGCCGCGTGAGCCTCGAAGGCGCGCTCGACCTGGCGCCGAGCTTCGACACCTGTGGCTGGTTTGCGCGCGACGTCGGCACATTCGCGCGCGTGGCCGATGTGCTGCTGGGTGCCGATGCGGCCGCCTTGTCCGAGCGCGTGCGGCTGCTGCGGCCCGATGACGTGTGGGCGCTGGCCGTGCCCGCCGCGGCCGATGCGCTCCAGGGCGCGGCCGGCCGTGTGCAGGACCTGCTCGGCCCCGCGCAGGGCACGACGGTGGCGCTGGAATCCTTCGACGCGATGTACTGGCACTTTCGCTACCTGCAGTCGCGCGAGGCCTGGCTCACCGACGGACCCATGATCGAGCGCTACGCGCCGCCGCTCGGCCCGGGCGTGGCCGAGCGCTTTGCGTGGTCGCGCGAAGTGACCGACGCGCAGGTGACGACCGCGCGCATTTTCCGCACGGCCTTTCGCGCGCACCTGACCCACCTGCTCGGCACCGACGGCGTGCTGCTCCTGCCGACCATGCCCGACATCGCGCCGCTACGCAGCGACAGCGAGGCTTCGTTGGAGGACTACCGCAACCGCGCGATCCGCATGCTGTGCATTGCGGGCCTGGCGGGTTTTCCGCAGCTGTCGATTCCGCTGGCCACGCGCGAGGGTGCGCCGCTGGGCATTTCGCTGCTCGGGCCGGCCGGGTCGGACCGGTCGCTGGTTGCGCTGGCACAGCGCATCGTGGGCTGAAGCCGGGGCTTCAGAGCCGCACGCTGCCGCTCTGCCGAAGAAGGCAGATGTCGCAATCGATGCCGACCCCCGCGCGTTCGATCACCACGAAGTCGCCCGCATCCACCGCCAGCAGCGCGTGATGCCAGGTGCCGGGCGCAAGCACCACGCCCTGGCACCCGTCGGTGACGAAGGCCGCGAGTTGCTCCGCTGACGTGGGCGCCTCGCCCGCGCGGGCGACCACGATCACGAAGCGCCTGTCGCCCAGCGGCACGAAGGTCTGGCTGCCGAGCGCGTGGCGCTCCATCTCCGATACCTCGTGCGGAAAGCGCCGCGCCTGCGCGCGGAACAGCGCCAGCATCGGCCGGCCGCCTTCGGCGTCGAGCCGCAGGTCGTCGAGCAGGTCGAAGCGCCGCGCATTGCTGCCGTTGATGGGTCGGCCTTCGACGGCGGGCGCCTCGATCACGATGCCATACGGCGCGAAGGCTTGGGCATTCAACGGCTTCGCCACGAGTGCCACGGCGCCTGTTGGGAGGTCATTGTTCATGTCTCGATTGCAGCAGAAATGTGGCCCACGCAGGTCATGTGCCGGGTGACGAGCGTGCCTGCCAGCAACGCAGAAGCGTTCGAGCGCTTCGACTTGGAACTCATACAAGGGGCCTGCGACGGAAGCGCCGCCGCGCCTTTTCCCAGATGCGCCAAGCAAGGTAGAGGGCCATGACATTTCCTGAGGACCGGCACGGTGCCGACTGCGCCCAACATGGCATTCGGGGAGGCGCCCGGTATCCTCAAAAAGCGATTCCGGCTGAGAGGGACTTTCCTACGATGCCCGGCGGCAGGCGCTTTGTCATGAGCGGTAGCAGGAGCGGCGGGACGTTTGTCTCCGTGGAGAAGGGGCGAATCGCTCATGTGCGCATGTGGGGCAGCTTCTACAGTGACTTGACGGCGAAACGCTCTGTGCCCAAACGGTTGAAAGCGGTGCCGGTTCGTCGACACATTGGAGAAGCGCATGGAATCGCACAGTCTGCCACCAGGAACTTTCTTCATGAACCTGCTGCGTGAAGCCGCAGGCATGTCGTCCACGGAGTTCGCCATCGCCGGCGCGCTCGTGGTGTTTATCTGTTTGCTCCTGCTATTGGTTGTGCGGCTCAGCAGCTGGGCGTAAAGCCGTCTTGCTTGCGCCCACGGATTGCAAGGCTTCGATCTAGAGACCATGCCCGCTGTCTTGATGGATTCCGATTTGCCCGAAGGCTGGAGCTGCTCGGTAGAGCTCGAGAGTTCTCTTGATGGCGCCTACACCGCACGGGCCGAACTCCGGCACGAAATCACGCGATGCTGCGTGCTGTTGGTTACCCAGCAGCCGACACGTGAAGCCGCACTCGAATGCATGAAGTCGCGTGCCTCTCGCTTCATAGAGGAGTGGAATGCAAGATCGCCATAGCATGGTGTTACGCGACGCGGCAGCTCTGCCGATGCCTGCGAGCGGTGACGAAATGCTCGCCCGAGTTCTTGTATTTCGTCCCTCGACAGACCCCAGGATCGATGGACCCTCAGTGCCCGCCAGCCACACCGGGCAACACGTCCTGCGCGGGCGAGGCGCGCCGACGACTCAGCACCGCAAGGCTCAGCCCTGCGGTCAGCCAAGCCCCGAGTCCGCCGTACAGCATGACCCACCCGAAGCCATGGGTCACGGCGGCCTGGAGGATTGCGCCGGCCGCATCCGGTGCGGCCAGCGTCGCCAACATTTGCTGCGCGCCCGCCACGTCCCCGCCCGCGAGCCGTTCGGCCAACGCACGCAGCCGGGCTGCATCGAGCGCCGGCCCCAGCGCCGTGCGCAGCGCAGCCAGGATGCCCGCCACGAGCACCAGCCCCATCGCGGCGATGTTGATGGCCAGGGTGATGAGGCGTGCGCTGACGTCCATGCCCGAGGCCATGCCGGCGCGGTTGGCGGGCACCGAGGCGGTGGTCATGTTGGTCGCGGGCGTGGTGGTCAGGCCCAGACCGATGCCGGCGATCAGCGCGCCGGGCAACACCGTCCAGCCGCCCAGGTGCGTGAGGCCGCTGCCCAGCTTCATCAGCACGAAGCCCAAGCCGATCAGGAACAGGCCGGCAGGAATCACGAAACGCGCCTGGTAGCGCAGCAGCAGCCATTGCGCGATCGGCGGCATCACCAGGAAAGGCACCGTGTAGAACAGGAGAGCCAGCCCGGCGGTGGTGGTGTCGTAGCCCAGACCGGCGGAGAAGTACAGCGGCAGGTAGATCATGAACGGCCAGTAGCTGCAGTTCATGCCGATGCAGCCGAGGATGGCGCCGGAGAAATCGCGGATCTTGAACACCGAGAAGTCGAACATCGGATGTGGATGCAATCGCTCGACCGCGACGAACGCGATCAGGCTGAACACCGTTGCCGCTGCCAGGCCCAGCGCGGCCGTGCTGGTCCAGCCCAGGCCCTCTCCCTGCGTGATGAAGGAGGTCAGCCCGAGCACCGCGACGGTCAGCGTGACGATGCCGGCGAGGTCCAGCTTCTGCTGTCGGGCCAACGGGTCGCTGGACTCCGCCACGCCGGCCATGATCAGCGCCAGGCCCAGCAACGCCAGCGGCGCGTGCACCAGGAAGACCCAGTGCCAGCTGGCCAGCGCGACGATGACGCCGCCGATCACCGGACCGAAGCCCAGACCGATGCCGGCCACCACGCCCCAGATCGCGAAGGCGCGGCCGCGTGCCTTGCCGTCGGGGAACTGGTGCGACAGGATCGCAATGGAGCAGATGAACATCGCGCCGCCGGCCATGCCCTGCAAGAAGCGGCCGGCGATCAGCACCGCCGTGCTGGGCGCCAGGCCGCACAGCAGCGATGCGATGCCGAAGGCCAGTACGGTGAGCGCGAACACGCGACGCCGCCCGTAGCGGTCGGCCAGCGTGCCGGTGGCCATCAGCACCGTGGTGCAGGCGATGGTGTAGGCGTTCATGATCCATTGCAGGTCCTGGAAGTCGGCGTGCAGCCGCGCTTCCAGCACCGGCAGGATGATCGGCACGCTGGAGATCTCCAGGCCGAACAACAGCGCCGCCAGGCAAATGGCGGCAAGCGCAAGGGTGGGATGGCGAGGAGTGGAAGAAGACATCGGCGCGTCGTGAAAAGAAAGAAGGTCGACAGTGGAAACAGGAGGTTCCAGTCATTCTCAAGACCCCCTTTTCATTACGCAAATGATTAAATTTCCTTCCATTAAAGAAGCGAGTTCATTAATCTGGCGCCATGAGCTTCGACACCGGCCTGCTGCAGGCATTCATCGCCGTCCACCAGGCCAACGGCTTCACCCGCGCCGCCGAGCAGCTGCACCTGACGCAATCGGCCGTCAGCCACCAGATCCGCCGGCTGGAAGAGCTGGTCGGGCGCCCGCTGTTCCACCGCACCACGCGACGCCTGAGCCTGACCGCCGACGGTGAGGACTTCCTGCACCATGCCGAGCGCATCCTGCAGGCGCAGGACGCGCTGACGCGGCACTTCCGCTGCTCGCCCATTGAAGGCACGGTGCGCTTCGGCGTGCCCGAGAGCTTCATGAGCGAGGGCCTGCCGCTGCTCCTGCGCCAGTTCTCGCGCAGTTGCCCCAACGTCCGGCTGGAGGTGAGCGTGGGTCTGACGCTCGACCTGGCCACGATGGTGCGCGAGCGCGAACTCGACCTGGCGGTGGTGGTGTCGGTCTCGGGCGCGGTCGAGGGCACGTTGCTGCGGCGTCTGCCGATGGTGTGGGCCGCTGCCGAAGGCTTCGAGCGCCCCGACGGCGCCTCGCTGCCGCTGGCCTATTCGCCAGCGCCCTGCGTGTGCCGGCAAGTCAGCATCGATGCGCTGAACAAGGCCGGCATCCCCTGGCACGGCGCCTTCAGCTCGCACAGTCTGCAGGACCTGCGCACGGTCGCGCTGAGCGGGCTCGCGGTGGCTACGTTCACCCGCGACAACCTGCGTCCGGGCATGGTGGTGCTGGACGAGCGCGACGGCCTGCCCGCGCTGCCGATGCTGGACTTCACGCTGGCCTACGGCGAAGGCGACGCGCAGGAGCGCAGTGCGGCCGTGGTCGAGCTGGGCCGCCTGATCGAACAGGCCGAGTGGGCCCGCCAGGACAAGCCTGCGCGGCGGCCGCGCCGCACGTTGCGCGTGGAGTAACGCCGCCTCTCAAGAATGCTCTTTGCGGAACTGCGGAACAGCGTTGGCGAGGAAAAGGAATCCGCCAGAAGGAAATCAGGTTCAGACAGCAACGTACTCGACCGCGCCGGTGTCCCCGTCCAGGATCATGTCATAGGGATACCAGTAGATCTGCTCGTCGCCGTACTCGTCGACATAGCTGTACCCGATGTATGTCATTCCCAGGTACGTGTCTTGAACCTGGATGAAGCTGGCGTATTGCATTCCGTCCGCCCGGGCCATCTTCTTGTTCGTCTTGTATTTCTTGACCGGCAGGTCGCCCTTGTTTGCATGCTTGACGTGGAACGCGGCGATCTTTGCGTCTTTGATGTCCACGGAGACCGTGTGCGGCCCGCTCTTGTCGATGACGTGCTGGCCGTCGCTCTTGAGCTTGTCGCCCACCAGCTTCGCGCCATTGTGATGGTGATGCTTTCCCTTGGCGAAGCTCGCATTGATAAAGCCGAATACGCCGGAAAGGGCGAGACCGGTGGTGAGAAGGCGTCTTGTGTGGTTCATTTTCGATTCTCCTTGCCGGGCTTGACTGTCGCGATGCGCGAGTCAGCGCCGAGCACCAAAGTTCTGCCCTGCCAAAGCGAGCCCGGATGTAGGACCTGAGGTGGCGTGTGCGCGGGCCGGCATCCAGCGGAAATCGAGACGTTGAACCCGCGACCACTGACAACACGCGCTGGCGACTCGATGACGCGCACAGCGCAGGAGGGAGAGAGAGAAAGGGGTGAGACGCCGTGATGCGGGTCTTTGGTGCCTTCGACAGGAATCGAACCTGTATCTGAGTCTTAGGAGGACCCCGTTCTATCCATTGAACTACGAAGACGGATGGAAGCGCAGGAAGCTGGAAGCCCGCTGCGCGCCGCGATTTTATAGGGTTCCCGATGACAGGATGCGCCGCCCCGCCAGCGCGGGCTTACCCCGATACGAAATCTTCGAAAAGTTGACCGCGATCAAGCCGGCGTGAATCGGTGGCGCGCACCATCGTGCCCGTTGCATCTCTGCTCAGATCCAAGAACAAAAAAGAGCGAAACACTACACAGGAGACAACCTGATGAAGAAGTTCGCTTCGCACGTTCTGGGTCGCGCGACAGCCGCTGCCGCGGCGGTCCTGGCGCTGGCAACCGCCGCGCCTGCCCTCGCATGGGAACCCACCAAGCCGGTGGAGTTCGTGATTCCCGCCGGCACCGGCGGCGGCGCTGACCAGATGGGGCGGCTGCTGCAGGGCATCGTCATCAAGTACAAGCTGATGAAGGAGCCGCTGATCGTCGTCAACAAGTCGGGTGGCGCGGGCGCCGAGGGATTCCTGGCGGTGAAGGAGGCCAAGGGCGATCCGCACAAGATCGTCATCTCGCTGTCGAACCTGTTCACCACGCCGATGGCCACCGGCGTGCCCTTCAACTGGAAGGACATGACACCGGTTGCGATGCTGGCGCTCGACCAGTTCGTGCTCTGGACCAACGCGTCCGAGCCCTACAAGAGCGCCGGCGAGTACGTCACGGCGGTGAAGGCCGCGGGGCCGAGCAAGTTCAAGATGGCCGGTACCGGCTCGAAGCAGGAAGACCAGATCATCACGGTGGCGCTCGAGAAGGCCACCGGCACCAAGTTCATCTACGTGCCGTTCAAGGGCGGCGGCGAGGTGGCGGTGCAGCTGGTGGGCGGGCATGTGCAGTCGACGGTGAACAACCCGATCGAGGCGGTGGCGCAGTGGCGCGCGGGCAAGCTGCGCGCGCTGTGCGTGTTCGACGACGAGCGCATGCCGTTCAAGGCCAAGGTCACCGACACGCAGTCGTGGAACGACATCCCCACCTGCAAGGAGGCGGGCGTGCCGACCCGATACACGATGCTGCGCGGCATCTTCATGCCGCCCGGCGTCACGCCCGACCAGCTCGCGTTCTACAAGGACCTGCTGACCAAGGTGGCCGCCACGCCGGAGTGGAAGGAGTACATGGAGAAGGGCGCCTTCAACCCGACCTTCATGACCGGCGACGCCTTCGCGAAGTGGCTCACCGAGGCCGAGGCCACGCACCGCACGCTGATGTCCGAGGCGGGCTTCCTCGCGAGCGCCAAGTAGGCCGCACCGGCAGCGCACGCTGCCGCCGGATGCCGGCGGCCCGACGGACCGCGGGCGTGCCGCATCTGTCCCTTCCTTCTCTCACACAACCACGATGGGGGCTCCATGGAGCACGACGAAACATCCGAGGGCGCGGCGCGTCCGGGCATCTCCACGCACCTGGTCGAAGCGGCGGTGGCATTGCTGCTGCTGGCTGTCGGCCTGGTGGTGGTCTTCGAGGCGCGCAAGCTCGGCGCGGGCTGGACCAGCGACGGTCCCGGCGCGGGCTACTTTCCGTTCTTCATCGGCGTGATCATCACGATCTCCGGTGCCGGCATCCTCTACCAGTCGCTGCTCGGCAAGAACCGCAACACCGCGGTCTTCGTCGACTCGGTGCAGCTCAAGCGCGTGCTGTCGGTGCTGGTGCCGGCCACGGTCTACGTGCTGGCGATCTCCGTTCTCGGCATCTACGTGGCGTCGGCGGTCTACATCGCGCTGTTCATGGTGGTGCTCGGCAAGTACGCGTGGACCAAGAGCGTGCTTGCCGCGCTCGCCGTCAACACGCTGTTCTTCTTCATGTTCGAAGTCTGGTTCAAGGTGCCGCTGTTCAAGGGCGCACTCGATCCGCTTCGGTTCCTCGGCTACTGAACGCGTTCAAGGAGCACAAGCGAAATGGAAGAAATCGGCGCCCTCATGCAGGGCTTCTCGGTGATCCTCACGCCGATGAACATCGGACTGATGTTCGTCGGCATCATCCTCGGCGTGTTGATCGGCGTGCTACCGGGGCTCGGCGGCGCCAACGGCGTGGCGATCCTGCTGCCGCTCACCTTCACGATGTCGCCGACCTCGGCGATCATCATGCTGTCGTGCATCTACTGGGGTGCGCTGTTCGGCGGTGCCATCACCTCGATCCTGTTCAACATACCGGGCGAGCCGTGGTCGGTGGCCACCACCTTCGACGGCTATCCGATGGCGCAGAACGGGCAGGCCGGCGCCGCGCTGACGACGGCCTTCACCTCGTCGTTCGTGGGCGCCTTTCTTGCGGTGGTGATGATCACCTTCCTTGCGCCGCTGGTCGCGAAGTTCGCTCTCAAGTTCGGCTCGCCCGAGTTCTTCGCCGTGTACCTGCTGACCTTCTGCAGCTTCGTCGGCATGGGCAAGGGCTCGCCTTTCAAGATCCTGGCGTCGATGGCGCTGGGCTTCGCGCTCGCGAGCGTGGGCATGGACACCGTCACCGGCCAGTTGCGCCTGACCTTCGGCCAGCCTGAGCTGATGCGCGGCTTCGACTTCTTGATCGCGGTGATCGGCCTGTTCGGCATCGGTGAGATCCTGCTGTCGATGGAAGAGGGCCTGAAGTTCTCGGGCAAGAGCGCGAAGATCGATCCCAAGGTCGTGTGGCAGACCTGGAAACAGTTGCCCAGGTACTGGCTGACCTCGATCCGCAGCTCGCTGATCGGCATCTGGATGGGCATTACGCCCGGCGGCGCGACGCCGGCCTCGTTCATGAGCTACGGGCTCGCGAAGAAGATGTCGAAGAAAGGCGCCAGGTTCGGCACCGGCGAGATGGAAGGCGTGGTCGCGCCCGAGACCGCCGCACACGCGGCCGGCACGAGCGCGCTGCTGCCGATGCTGGCACTCGGCATTCCCGGTTCACCGACCGCCGCAGTGCTGCTGGGCGGCCTGCTGATCTGGGGGCTGCAGCCGGGGCCGCTGCTGTTCGTCGAGCAGAAGGACTTCGTCTGGGGCCTGATCGCCAGCATGTACCTCGGCAACATCGTCGGGCTGATCGTGGTGCTCAGCACGGTGCCGCTGTTCGCGTCGATCCTGCGCATTCCGTTCTCGATCATCGCGCCGGTGATCATCGTGATCTGCGCCATCGGCGCCTACACCGTGCACAACGCGATGCTCGACATCTGGTTCATGCTCGGCTTCGGCGTGATGGGCTACCTCTTCAAGAAGCTCGACTTTCCGCTGGCGCCGCTGGTGCTTGCACTGGTGCTCGGCGACAAGGCCGAAGACTCGTTCCGCCAGGCCATGCTGGTCTCGCAGGGCGACGTGATGGTGATGTTCTCGAACCCGCTGGTCGGCGGCATCACGACGCTGGCGCTGGTGCTGCTGTTCTGGCCGCTGATCTCGAAGGCGCTGGCCGTGATCAGGAAGTCGAAGAAGCCCGACGAGTTTGCGGTCGAGCGGCCGGTGGACTGACCAGCAACTTGTCTGTGATCGCGCTGACCCGGGTTGTTCGGGGCGCGATCACGCCGATGGGCGCAGCGGTCGAACCGCCGGCACGAGCAGAGCGCCCATGTGCGAATGGCACCGGGTGCTCCCCGCAGCGAAATAAAGGAGGAGGCCGCAGGCCGGGGGACATTCGCGGAGGGGAGTACCCGGTGTCATTCGCACACCCCCCGGACAACCGAGAGAGCTAAATCTTCCCGCGCTTGCGAAGCCGACTAAGGGTTTCCGCCGAGAGATTCAGATAAGAAGCCAGCTCCTTGCTCGGAATCCGGTCCTCCAGCTCAGGGTGCTTTCTCATGAACCGGTGCACCCGCCCCGCGGCATCGAGCAGGTGCAGCGTGATCGTGTGAGCCATGATCTCGCTCATGCCGCGCATCACCAGGAACTCGAACAGCTCCTTGGTTTCAGGATGCTTGTTCAGGAAGGCGATCCATTCCTTCAGCGGCAGGCTCGCGACCCGCGCCTTCGTCACGCAGACGATGCCGTAGGGCGTCGGCGTGCCCAGCCGCAGCGCGGCGTAGCTCGTCTCCATGTCGTTCTCGTCGGCAAAGCGCAGGATCATTTCCTTGCCCTCCGGGTTGCTCACCACCCGCTTGAGGATGCCGTCGAGGATGAAGTACTGCTCCATCTCGCGCACCCCCTGGTGCAGCAGGAACTCGCCCTTGTTGCCGTCCACGATGACGAGATGGGCTTCCAGTTCGGCGCGGTCGGCTTCGCTCAGGTCCTTGAGCAGGACGTTCTGCCGGAGCTGGGCACGAATGATGTTTTTCTCCGGATGGTTTTCCAACAACGTCATGGTCACCGTCTTGCTCGATTTCGCTGCCGCCGCCGTTCATCGGGGTCGGCGCCGTTTTCGGGAAAGTTGACCGAGGTCAACGGCCGAAAGCTTGGGCCCGAATCATAGTCGCGGCTCGGGCCTTGGCCATTCACCCATGCAGAAGGAGAGACATGTCTTCAGTCAGAACAGAGAAAGAGGCAGCCACCACGCTGGAAGATGCCCTCAAGCCCACGAATACCCGCGATGCCGACGGCGAAGCGGTGGTCCGCGCCTTCAAGGGCGGCGCGACCGAAGACAGCGCGCCGGCGGCCGAGACCATCGACGGCTTCCACCTGGTCATCGACGCGCTCAAGCTCAACGACATCGACACCATCTTCGGCCTGCCCGGCATCCCGATCACCGACCTCACGCGCATGGCACAGGCCGAAGGCCTGCGCGTCATCTCCTTCCGCCATGAGCAGCACGCCGGCAACGCGGCAGCCGCCGCCGGCTTCCTCACGCAGAAGCCCGGCATCTGCCTGACCGTGTCGGCCCCAGGCTTCCTCAACGGCCTGACCGCGCTGGCCAACGCCACCACCAACTGCTTCCCGATGATCCTCATCAGCGGCTCCAGCGAGCGCGAGATCGTCGACTTGCAGCAGGGCGACTACGAAGAGATGGACCAGCTCGCCATCGCCAAGCCGCTGTGCAAGGCGGCCTTTCGCGTGCTGCATGCCGAGGACATCGGCGTGGGCATTGCGCGCGCCATCCGCGCGGCGCTGTCGGGCCGCCCTGGCGGCGTGTACCTCGACCTGCCGGCCAAGCTGTTCGCGCAGACGATGGATGCCGTGGCCGGCAAGAAGTCGCTCATCAAGGTCGTCGACCCCGCACCGCGCCAGATCCCCGCGCCCGATGCCGTGAAGCGCGCGCTCGACCTGCTCAAGGGCGCCAAGCGGCCGCTGATCCTGCTCGGCAAGGGCGCCGCCTACGCGCAGGCCGACGCCGACATCCGTGCGCTGGTCGAGAAGACGGGTATTCCCTATCTGCCGATGTCGATGGCCAAGGGCCTGCTGCCCGACACCCACGTGCAGTCGGCCGCAGCCGCGCGCTCCTACGTGCTGCAGGAGGCCGATGTGGTGCTGCTGGTCGGTGCGCGCCTCAACTGGCTGCTTTCGCATGGCAAGGGCAAGACCTGGGCGCAGGACAAGGGCGCCAAGCAGTTCATCCAGATCGACATTGCGCCGACCGAGATCGACAGCAACGTGGCCATCGAGGCGCCGGTGATCGGCGACATCGGCTCCTGCGTGGCGGCGCTGCTGGCCGGCATCGATGCCAAGTGGGCCAAGCCCCCGGTCGAGTGGACCGGCGCCATCGCCGAGCGTAAGGACAAGAACCTCTCGAAGATGGCCGCGACGCTGGCCGCGCGGCCCTCGCCGATGAACTTCCAGAGCGCGCTCAGCGTGATCCGCGACCAGGTGAAGGCGCGGCCCGACGCCATCGTCGTCAACGAGGGCGCCAACACGCTGGACTTCGCGCGCAGCATCGTCGACATGTACGAGCCGCGCAAGCGCCTCGACGTGGGCACCTGGGGAATCATGGGCATCGGCATGGGCTTCTCCGTGGCCGCGGCCGTGGTCACCGGCAAGCCGGTGATCGCCATCGAGGGCGACAGCGCCTTCGGCTTCAGCGGCATGGAGGTGGAGACCATCTGCCGCTACAACCTGCCGGTCTGCGTCGTCGTCTTCAACAACAACGGCGTCTACCGCGGCACCGACGTGAACCCGAGCGGCACCGCCGACGTGGCGCCCACCGTGTTCGTCAAGAACGCGCGCTACGACAAGCTGATGGAGGCCTTCGGCGGCGTGGGCGTGCACGCCACCACCGCCGACGAACTGCAGAAGGCCCTGGCCGAGGCCGTCGCCTCGGGCCGGCCGACTCTGATCAACGCCGTCATCGACGAAACCGCGGGCACGGAAAGCGGACGCATCACGAGCCTGAACCCCAGCACGGCGAAGAAGAAGTAACTCAATTCCATCCAAGGAGATACCCCAAATGAGCAGCATCAAACCCCTCAACGGCATCAAGATCATCGACTTCACGCACGTGCAGGCCGGTCCTGCCTGCACGCAGATGCTGGCCTGGTTCGGCGCCGACGTGATCAAGGTCGAACGCCCGGGCGCCGGCGACGTCACCCGCAGCCAGCTGCGCGACATTCCGAACGTCGACGCGCTGTACTTCACCATGCTCAACAGCAACAAGCGCTCGATCACGCTGGACACGAAGAAGCCCGAGGGCAAGATCGTGCTGGAAAAGCTGATCCGCGAATCCGACGTGCTGGTGGAAAACTTCGGCCCCGGGGCGCTGGACCGCATGGGCTTCACCTGGGAACGCCTCCAGGAGCTGAACCCGAAGATGATCGTCGCATCGGTCAAGGGCTTCAGCGAAGGCCACCACTACGAGGACCTGAAGGTGTACGAGAACGTGGCGCAGTGCGCCGGCGGCTCCGCCTCCACCACCGGCTGGTGGAAGGGCGAGAACTCCGCCCCGACGATCTCCGCTGCCGCGCTGGGCGACTCCAACACCGGCATGCACCTGGCCATCGGCATCCTGACCGCCATCATCGGCCGCCAGCAGACGGGCAAGGGCCAGAAGGTGGCCTGCTCGATGCAGGACGCCGTGCTCAACCTGTGCCGCGTGAAGATGCGCGACCAGCAGCGCCTGGACAGCGTGGGCTACCTCGAGGAGTACCCACAGTACCCGCATGAAATGGGGGCCTTCGCCGACAAGGTCGTGCCGCGCGGGGGCAACGCCGGCGGCGGCGGTCAGCCCGGCTGGATCCTGAAGTGCAAGGGCTGGCAGACCGACCCCAACGCGTACATCTACTTCACGGTGCAGGGCCATGCCTGGGAACCGATCTGCGAGGCGCTGGGCAAGCCCGAGTGGAAGACCGACCCCGACTACATGACGGCCAAGGCCCGCCAGCCGCACATCGAGCAGATCTTCGCCACCATCGAGGACTTCATCAAGGACAAGACCAAGTTCGAGGCGGTGGACATCTTCCGCAAGTACGACATTCCTTGCGCCCCGGTGCTGTCGATGAAGGAACTGCTGCACGACGAGTCGCTGCGCAAGAGCGGCTCGATCGTCGAAGTGCCGCACAAGGAGCGCGGCAGCTACTGGACCATCGGCAGCCCGATCAAGTTCTCGGACCTCAAGCCCGAAGTCACCGCCTCGCCCCTGCTGGGCGAGCACACCGACCAGGTGCTGGCCGAACTGGGCTACACCCAGCAGCAGATCGACAACCTGAAGGAATCAAAAGCCGTGTAGTTGGCTCACCCCCAGGCTTGCCCACTTCGTGTGGCAGCGCCTACCCCCTTCGAGGGGGCGACACCTGCGGCCCGGCGGAGCCGGTTCCGCGGTGTCTCTGGAAGGGCAGTGGCACTGCGGGGTTCTGGATTGAAATGAAGCGCCAGAGGTAAACATGCAAGCGAACGTCGATTTCAAGCAGCTCGTCGAAGGCGCCGGCGATGCCATCATGGTGTGCGATGCGCAGGGTGCTATCACGCTGTGGAACCGGGCCGCCGAGCGCATCTTCGGTTTCACCGAGGCCGAGGCGCTCGGCCAGTCGCTCGACCTGATCATTCCCCAGCGGCAGCGCCAGCGGCACTGGGACGGCTATCACAAGACGATGGACACCGGCATCACCAAGTACGGCGCCGACCTGCTGCGCGTTCCCGCGCTGCACAAGGACGGGCACACGCTGTCGATCGCCTTCACGGTGTCGATGCTGTTCTCCGCCGATCACGAGGTCACGGGCATCGTCGCCATCGTGCGGGATGAATCCGTGCGCTTTGCCGAGGAGCGCAAATTGCGCGCCCGTCTGGTAGAAGTCGAAGCCGCGATGGTTAAAGAAGGAGACAGGCAATGAGCAAGGCACTCGAAGGCGTTCGGATCCTCGACTTCACCCACGTGCAGTCGGGCCCCACCTGCACCCAGCTGCTGGCGTGGTTCGGCGCCGACGTGATCAAGGTCGAGCGCGCAGGCGAAGGCGATGCCACGCGCGGCCAGCTGCGCGACATTCCCGGCGCGGACAGCTTGTACTTCACGATGCTGAACCACAACAAGCGCTCGATCACGCTGGACACCAAGAACCCCAAAGGCAAGGAGGTTCTCGACAGCCTGATCAAGACCTGCGACGTGCTGGTCGAGAACTTCGCGCCCGGCGCGCTCGACCGCATGGGCATCACCTGGGCCCACATCCAGAAGCTCAACCCGCGCATGATCGTGGCTTCGGTCAAGGGCTTCGGGCCCGGCAAGTACGAGCACTGCAAGGTCTATGAGAACGTGGCCCAGTGCGCCGGCGGCGCGGCCTCGACCACCGGCTTCGAAGACGGCCCGCCGCTGGTGACCGGCGCGCAGATCGGCGACAGCGGCACCGGCCTGCACCTCGCGCTCGGCATTCTTGCCGCGCTGTTCCAGCGCAACTCTTCCGGCCGCGGCCAGCAGGTGCTCGCGCCGATGCAGGACGCCGTGCTCAACCTCTGCCGCGTGAAGATGCGCGACCAGCAGCGGCTGGAGCGCACCGGCACCATGCACGAATACCCGCAGTACCCCGACGGCAAGTTCGGCGACGCCGTGCCGCGCGCGGGCAATGCCTCGGGCGGCGGCCAGCCGGGCTCGATCCTCAAGTGCAAGGGCTGGGAGACCGACCCCAACGCATACATCTACTTCATCACGCAGGCGGCCGTGTGGCCTGCGGTGTGCAAGGTGATCGGCGAGGAGGGCTGGATCACCGACGAGGCCTACGCCACGCCAGCCGCGCGCCTGCTGCACCTGAAGCCGATCTTCGCGCGCATCGAGCAGTGGACCATGACCAAGGACAAGTTCGAGGCCATGGAGATCCTCAACGAGTACGACATTCCCTGCGGGCCGATCCTCTCGATGAAGGAGATCGCCGAGGACGAGTCGCTGCGCGAAACCGGCACCATCGTCGAGGTCGACCACCCGGTGCGCGGCAAGTACCTGACGGTGGGCAATCCCATCAAGATGTCCGACAGCCCGACGGTGGTGACGCGCTCGCCGCTGCTCGGCGAACACACCGAGGAAGTGCTGCGGCAGCTCGGCTACGGCGCGGACGACCTGGCGACCTTGCGGGCCGAACGCGTGATCTGAGGCGCGGCACAGGCCCGCCAACTTGAGTTGCGAGAGCGCCGCCTGCGGGTGGCGCGGTAGGCCCTTGGGCGCGGGCATTCCTGGCCTCCATCTATAACTCTTGATGAATGATTTATATAAATTAGTTTAATTTTTATTTATTCATCACCGGTCCTACATTTGAATCTGCCGAGCCCGGCATCAATTCAAGGAGAAGGTCATGGAAAACCATTCGCCCGTTCAATACTGGCGCGACGAAATCGAGCGCAATGCCTATAACGCAGCATTTTTCGAATTGGGGCTGCGCTGGCATTGGGACGGCGAAACCTACGACCGCCTGATGGACCTGAGCCAGAACGCCAACGAGCGGATCGGCCATTACCTGAAGACCCATCAGCCGCACCTCCTGAGGGCATACGACGCCGAATTCCTGGCGGTGGTGATCGAGCAGAAGAAGGAAATCCACAGAAAGCGGGAAATGGCTTCGTCGAGCTATTTCAATTGGGCTGAAAGCCACGGCGTCGAGCTCGGTGCCTGAAATAAATACATTCAATCCAGCAGTCGAGCCCGGCCATGAACATCCACGAATACCAGGGTAAAGACGTCCTGCGCCAATACGGCGTGGCAACGCCCCGCGGATTCGTCTGCCGCTCGCCCGACGAGGCGGCGGATGCGGCTACCCGGCTCGGTGGCCGGGCCTGGGTGGTCAAGGCGCAGATTCATGCGGGCGGCCGGGGCAAGGGCGGCGGCGTGAAGCCCGCATGGTCCGTCGCCGAAGTGCGGCGGCACGCGGACCAGATGCTCGGCATGACGCTGAAGACCCACCAGACCGGCCCCGAGGGTCGCGTGGTGAAGCAGCTGCTGGTCGAGGAGAGCGTCGAGATCGACAAGGAGCTGTACCTCGGCTTCGTGGTCGATCGCAACTCGCAGCGCGTGGCGTTGATGGCTTCGAGCGAAGGCGGCACGGACATCGAGGCGGTGGCTGCGCGCACGCCCGAGAAGATCCACAAGCTCTTCATCGATCCGGACGCCGGCCTGCGCATTGCCGAGGCCGACGGCATCGCGCGCCGCATCGGCATCGACGAGCGTTCGGTGGTGCAGGCGCGCGTGTTCATGCAGAACCTCTACCAGGCCTTCGATGCCAGCGACGCGTCGCTGGCCGAGATCAATCCGCTGGTGCTGACCCGCGACGGCCGCGTGATGGCGCTCGACGCGAAGTTCGACTTCGACGCCAACGCCCTGTACCGCCAGCCCGGGATCGCCGCGATGCGCGACTTCGACGAGGAAGACCCGGTGGAGGTCGAAGCCTCGAAGTTCGACCTCTCGTACATCGCGCTCGACGGCGACATCGGTTGCCTCGTCAACGGCGCCGGCCTCGCGATGGCGACGATGGACGCGATCAAGCTCTACGGCGGAACGCCCGCCAATTTTCTCGACGTGGGCGGTGGTGCGACAGCCGAAAAGGTGACCGAAGCCTTCAAGCTGATGCTGCGCAACCCGAAGCTCAAGGCCGTGCTGGTCAACATCTTCGGCGGCATCATGAAATGCGATGTCATTGCGCACGGCGTGGTTGCTGCAGCGCGAGAAACCGGGCTCACCGTGCCGCTGATCGTGCGCATGAAGGGCACCAACGAGGACCTGGGCCGGACCATCCTCGCGCAGTCGGGCCTGTCGATCATCAACACCGACGACATGGCCGAGGCTGCGCAGCGGGCCATTGGGGCTGCTCGGAACTGGGAGCGCTAGCAATGAACCTCCCTTCTTCTGTTCGATGCGGTGTGCGTTGTTCTTCAGGGCGCGATCCCGCCGACGGCGTGCTTCTTTTCTCGAATGTCCCCCGGCCTTCGGCCTCCTCCTTTATTTCGCGAAAAGAAGCCCACCATCGACGTGATCGTTGGACGCAGCGGTGGTTGATCGGCGAGCACCGGCAGCGTGTCCTCGTGCGCAGGGCATCGGGTGCTCCCCGCAGCGAAATAAAGGAGGAGCCGAAGGCGGGGGACATTCGCGGAGGGGAGTACCCGATGGCCTGTGCACGCACCCCGAAGACACACACAAGCAACGCGCGATGGAACCACTGAAATGTCCATCCTGATCAACAAGCACACCCGCGTGATCACGCAGGGCATCACCGGCAAGACCGGCAGCTTCCACACGGCCCAGTGCCTCGAATACGGCAACGGCCGGCACTGCTTCGTCGCGGGCGTGAACCCGCTGAAGGCAGGCGAGTCGCTGGCCGGCATTCCGATCTTCGGCACCGTGAAAGAGGCCAAGGCCCGCACCGGCGCCACCGTCTCCGTGATCTACGTGCCACCACCTTTCGCCGCTGCGGCCATCGACGAAGCGGTCGATGCCGAGCTCGAACTCGTCATCTGCATCACCGAAGGCATTCCGGTGCGCGACATGATCCGCACGCGTCACCGCATGCAGGGCCGCAAGACGCTGCTGCTCGGACCCAACTGCCCCGGCCTCATCACGCCAGGCGAAATCAAGATCGGCATCATGCCCGGCCACATCCACCAGCGCGGCCGCATCGGCGTGGTCTCGCGCTCGGGCACGCTCACCTACGAGGCCGCAAGCCAGCTCGCGAGCTTCGGCATCGGGCAGTCGACCGTGGTCGGCATCGGCGGCGACCCCGTCGGCGGGCTGCGGCACATCGACGTGCTGCGGATGTTCAACGACGATCCGCGCACCGACGCCGTGATCATGGTCGGCGAAATCGGCGGCGATGCCGAGGAGCAATGCGCGTACTGGATCCGCGACCACATGCGCAAGCCCGTCGTCGGCTTCATCGCGGGCGCCAGCGCGCCGCCCGGCAGGCGCATGGGCCATGCGGGCGCCATCGTTTCCGGCGGCCGCGGCACCGCGCAGGAAAAGCTCGCGGTCATGAAGGAATGCGGCATCCACGTCACGCGCAATCCGGCGGAGATGGGAAAGCTGCTCGCCTCGCTCGTGATCCCCGACTACCTGCCGTTCGACTGACTGACGGCCGGCTCGAATCCTCCATCCAGAAAGCAGACAACAACATGCAGCAAGAACAGACGAAATGGGTCCGCTTCGAACACGCCGGCGGCATCGGCTTCGGCACGCTCGAAGGCGATGCGGTGCACGAGCGTCGGGGCGACATGTTCGGCAGCTCCGAGCCCACGGGCCGCGTGTTTGCGCTGGCGGGGCTCCAGCTGCTCACGCCCACCGAGCCGACCAAGGTGATCGCGCTGTGGAACAACTTCCATGCGCTCGGCGCCAAGCTGGGCCTGCCGGTGCCGGCGGAGCCGCTGTACCTGCTGAAGACGCCCAACTCCTACCTCGCTCCCGGCGCGCCGATCCGCAAGCCGCTGTGCGACGGCAAGGTGGTGTTCGAGGGCGAGCTCGGCATCGTGATCGGCAAGACCGCCACAGCCGTCTCCGAGGCCGACGCGCTCGACCATGTGTTCGGCTACACCTGCGCCAACGACGTGACCGTGGCCGACATCCTGAACCGCGACGCCTCGTTCGCGCAGTGGGTGCGCGCCAAGGGCTTCGACACCTTCTGCCCGATGGGCCCGGTGGTGGCCACCGGCCTCGACGCCGCAACGCTCACCGTGACCACGCTGCTCAACGGCGAGATGCGCCAGAACTATCCGATCAGCGACATGCGCTTCTCGGTGCAGCAGCTGGTCAGCCTGATCTCGCAGGACATGACGCTGCACCGCGGCGACGTGATCCTCTGTGGCACCTCGGTCGGCGTCGGCTCGATGAAGCCTGGCAGCCTCGTCGAGATCGAGATCGGCGGCATCGGAAAACTCAGCAACCGCTTCGGCTGACAACGCGCATGCCGAAGCGGCCGCGCAAGAAATTCAACTCTTGGGGATCGATATGAAGATTGCAATCATCGGCGCGGGCGCCATCGGCGGACTGGTCGGCGCGAAGCTCGCGCTGGCCGGCGAGGACGTGACGTTCATCGTGCGCGGCGCCAACCTCGAAGCCATCGGCAGGAACGGCATCAAGCTGGTCTCGGCCGAGGGCGAAGAACAGGTGGCGCGCAACGTCAAGGCCACCGACCGCTACGACGAGGCGGGTCCGCAGGACATCGTCGTGCTCGCCATGAAGGCCCACCAGGTCGAGGCGGTGGCGAACGACGTGCCCAAGCTGTTCGGGCCCGACACCGTTGTCGTGACGATGCAGAACGGCATTCCGTACTGGTACTTCCACCAGCACGGCGGTGCTCTCGCAGGCACGCCGGTGCGCAGCGTCGATCCCTCGGGGCTCGTGGCCGCGAAGATCCCCGCGCAGCGCGTGATCGGCTGCGTGGTCTACCCGGCCTCGGAGCTGATCGCGCCCGGCGTGGTCAAGCACATCGAAGGCGAGCGCTTCCCGGTCGGCGAGCTCGACGGCTCGGCCAGCGAGCGCGTGAACCGCGTTGCCGCCTGCTTCACCGGCGCCGGCTTCAAGGCGCCCGTGCTCGACAACATCCGCGCGGAGATCTGGCTCAAGCTCTGGGGCAACCTGACCTTCAACCCGATCAGCAGCCTCTCGCATTCGACGCTGGTCGACATCTGCCAGTACCCGCCCTCGCGCGATCTCGCCGCCGCGATGATGCGCGAGGCCCAGGCCGTCGCGCACAAGCTCGGCATCGAGTTCCGCGTGACGCTCGAAAAGCGCATCGCGGGCGCAGAGAAAGTCGGCAAGCACAAGACTTCGATGCTGCAGGACGTGGAAGCCGGGCGCGCACCGGAGATCGATGCGCTGGTGGGCGCCGTGGTCGAACTGGCCCGGCTGACCGAGACCTCGACACCGCACATCGACACCGTCTACAGCCTGGTCAAGCTGCTCGCGCGAACGATGGAAGACCAGCGCGGCCGCGTCAGGCTCCACGAAATCGCAGCATGAGACGCACACGCAGCGCCAAGATCGTCGCGACGCTCGGCCCGGCCACCACCGACGAGCCGGCCATCCGCGCGCTGTTCGAGCGTGGCGTGGACGTGTTCCGGCTCAACTTCAGCCACGGCACGCAGCACGACCATGCGCGCCGGCTGGAAACCATTCGCCGCCTCGAGAAGGAATTCGGCCGGCCCATCGGCATCCTGCTGGACCTGCAGGGGCCGAAGCTGCGGCTGGGCGCTTTCGAAGGCGGCCGCGCGCAGCTCGATGCGGGCGCGCGCTTCCGGCTCGACATGGACAGCAAGACCAGCGGCAGCGCACGCCGCGCGCCGCTGCCGCATCCGGAAATCTTCGCCGCGCTGCAGGAAGGCACCGAGCTGTTGCTCGACGACGGCAAGCTGCGGCTGCGCGTGGACAGCCACGGCGCCGACTTCGCCGAGACCACGGTGCTGGTCGGCGGACCGATCTCGGATCGCAAGGGCGTCAACGTGCCCAGCGTGCTGCTGCCGATCTCGCCACTGACGCCGAAGGACCGCGACGACCTGGCTTTCGGCCTGTCGATCGGTGTCGATTGGGTTGCGCTGTCGTTCGTGCAGCGGCCCGAGGACATCGAGGAGGCGCGCGCCATCATCGGCACGCGCGCCTGGATCATGGCCAAGCTCGAGAAGCCCGCGGCCATCGAGCATCTCGACGCCATCGTCGCGCTGTGCGACGGCATCATGGTGGCGCGCGGCGACCTCGGCGTGGAGCTGCCGCCCGAGCAGGTGCCCGAGCTGCAGCGCCTGATCGTGCGCGCCTGCCGCAAGGGCGGCAAGCCGGTGGTGGTGGCGACGCAGATGCTCGAATCGATGATCGCATCGCCGGTGCCCACGCGCGCCGAGGTGTCCGACGTTGCAACGGCCATCTACGACGGCGTCGATGCGGTGATGCTCTCGGCCGAATCGGCCTCGGGCAGGTACCCGCTCGAGGCGGTCGCGATGATGGACCGCATCATCGCGCGCGTCGAAGCCGATCCCTCGTACCGCGCGGGCATCGACGCCACGCACGACGCGGCGCTGTCGACCACGGCCGACGCGGTCTGCGCCTCGCTGCGCCAGGTGGCCGCGCTGCTCGCGCCGGCCGCCACCGTGACGTATACCTCTTCGGGTTTCACAAGCCTGCGCGCTGCGCGCGAGCGCCCGGCCGTGCCCATCCTGAGCCTCACGCCCGACACCGCCGCAGCACGCCGCATGGCGATGGTCTGGGGCGTGCATGCGGTGCTCGTCGACGACGTGCATGACGTGGCCGAGATGATCGAGTGCGCCTGCCGCACGGCCCGCGCCGAAGGTTTTGCGAAGGCGGGCGACGACGTGGTGGTGGCGGCGGGCCTGCCCTTCGGTCAATCGGGCACGACGAACCTGCTGCACGTCGCGCGGATACCCGACTGAGCGCAGGCCATCGGCGCAGGCGCGCTGTACGATGCCGCTCGACTGCAGCCACCTGTTCTCCCCCGATGAAGCATGCGACCCTGCGCCAGTTGAAGGTCTTCGAAGCCGTGGCGCGGCTGCTGAGTTTTTCGCGAGCGGCCGAGGAGCTCCACCTCACGCAGCCCGCCGTCTCCACGCAGGTGCGCAAGCTCGAGGAACACGCCGGCAATGTGCTGTTCGAGCAGTTCGGCAAGAAGATCTACCTCACGCCCGCTGGCACCGAGCTGCTGCAGATCAGCCGCACCATCATCCAGCAGTTCGAGGCGGCCGAGAACGCGATGATGCAGTTCAAGGGCGTCTCCGGCGGCAAGCTCAACGTGGGCGTGATCAGCGCGGGCGATTACTTCTTTCCGCGCCTGCTGGTCGAGTTCGCGAGCCGGCACCAGGGCGTGACGCTGAACTTCACGGTCCACAACCGCGCGCAGCTGCTGACGCACATCGCCGAGAACCTCACCGACCTCGCGATCATGGTGCGCCCGCCGACCGATCTCGATACCGTCAACCAGCCGTTCGCTCCGCACCCCTATGTGATCGTCGCGGCGCCGGGCCATCCGCTGGTGGGCGTGAAGAAGATCCCGCTCCAGCGGCTGATGCGCGAGCCCTTCGTGGTGCGCGAGAAAGCCTCCGACACCTGGCATTCGATGGAAGACGGCTTCGGCGGCGACCTCAGCGGCATCAACATCGCGATGGAAATCCGCAGCACCGAGACCATCAAGCAGGCCGTGATCGCAGGCATGGGCGTGAGCTTCGTGTCGGCGCACACGGTGAGCCAGGAACTGCGCGCCGGCAGCCTCTGCGTGCTCGATGTCGAGGGCTTTCCGCTGATGCTCAACTGGTACGTGGTGCACCGTCGCAGCAAGCGCCTGCCGCCGGTGGCGCAGGCCTTCAAGGACTTCCTGCTGAGCGACGGACCGTCGCTGATCGCGCAGATCGTTCCATTCGAAAGCCCCAAAGACAAAGAGCGCGGCGAGTAACTCGCGCGCGCTCTTCGGGGAGGATCGGTTCGGTGTGGAAGCTCAACGCCGTGCAGCCGGCGAACGCTGCATCAGCGCGGCACGCGCGGCCTTGTAGAAGATCACGATGGGCATTGCGGCGATGAGGTCGCGCAGCGCATCGTTGGCAGTGGACGAAGAGGCGGGAGTGCGCAGGGCGCTGGAATTCAGGGTGGTGTGGCTCATTGAGGGCTCCAAAGGATTGAAACTGAAAGACCGAAGGGATTACCCTGAATTTTAGGGTTTACCCTAGACGAGAGCAAACGCCATTTTCGCGTTTCTTGACCTAGGTCAATTTTTTCAACGACAGGCAGGTTCTTGCACAACGCGCAGCGTGGCCGTACGAGCGCTTCGCAAGCGGGCCTGCATCAGCGCAGAACGCGCATCGCGAAAGTCATCGCACGAACCGTCGAAGTTCCGCGAAGACCTTTGCGATCCAGCTGGGCAATTTCTCTTCCATGCACACCATGCCGCGGCATCGCGAGATGCATGTCGGATGCAGCGCAATGCGCGCGTGCGAAGAGGCCTGCTGCTAGGGATACCACGGGGGTCTTGCGAGTCCGCGATTCGTGTGAACTTGACTGAGGTCAAGAGTTTTTGAGTCGCTCCGACCGACAGTCATTCACGCGCAAAACCAGGTGATCTTCATGCGGTGTATCGATGTCAAGGAAGCCTCGTTGCCTGTCGATGCGTACCGATCGCGTGGCGTGTGTGGCGCATGGCGCAGCACCCCGTTTTATTTCCGCTGTTTGCACCGATCGCTCGATTGATTTATCTGCATTCGAAGTCTGTCGGACCTCACCGAAAAACCAAGGACAACACCATGAATCGGCCCACCTCCACGATCGCAGGTTCCACCCCCGCGATGTTTCCTCCCTCCGAAACCCATGGCGCCACCGCGAGCCGATCCGAGGCATACCGATGGGGCCAGCTGCTGATCGGCATCGTCTGCATGGCGATGATCGCCAACCTGCAATACGGCTGGACGCTCTTCGTCAATCCGATCGCCGAGAAGCACGGCTGGAGCCGCGCCGCGATCCAGGTGGCGTTCACCATCTTCGTGCTCACCGAGACATGGCTGGTGCCGATCGAAGGCTACCTCGTCGACCGCTTCGGACCGCGTCCCGTGGTGCTGGTGGGCGGCCTGCTGTGCGGCCTCGGCTGGGTGCTCAACTCGGAGGCCGATTCGCTCACGTTGCTCTACATCGCAGCGGCCGTCGGCGGTATCGGCGCGGGCGCGGTCTACGGCACCTGCGTGGGCAATGCGCTCAAGTGGTTCCCCGATCGCCGGGGGCTTGCTGCGGGCATGACCGCCGCGGGCTTCGGCGCGGGCTCGGCGCTCACGATCATCCCGATCTCCGCGATGATCAAGTCGAGCGGCTACGAAGCGGCCTTCTTGTATTTTGGGATCGGGCAGGGACTCATCGTGTTCCTGCTCGCATGGATGCTGACCCGTGCGCCCCACCATGCCAAGGCATCGAATAGCCGCAACGTGCAGCAGGCGGGCCGCGACTATGCGCCCTCGGAAGTGCTGCGCTCGCCCGTGTTCTGGGTCATGTACGCGATGTTCGTGATGGTGGCGGCCGGCGGCCTGATGGCCACGGCGCAGCTCGCTCCCATCGCGAAGGACTTCAAGATCATGGACGTGCCGGTCAACATCATGGGCCTGGTGCTGCCCGCGCTGACCTTCGCGCTCGCCATCGATCGCGTGCTCAACGGCCTCACGCGGCCCTTCTTCGGCTGGGTGTCCGACAAGATCGGCCGTGAGCAGACGATGTTCATCGCCTTCGCGATGGAGTCGGTCGGCATCCTGATGCTCTACCACTACGGCCAGAACCCGATCCTCTTCGTGATCCTGACCGGCATCGTGTTCTTCGCCTGGGGCGAGATCTACAGCCTGTTCCCCTCGACCTGCGCCGATACCTTCGGCTCGAGGTATGCGGCATCGAACGCCGGCATGCTCTACACCGCGAAGGGCACGGCCTCGCTGCTGGTTCCGCTGTCGAGCGTGCTCGCCGCCGCCACCGGCAGCTGGCAGGCCGTCTTCATCGCCGCCAGCGCGGTCAATGCGCTTGCTGCGCTGATGGCGTGGTTCGTGTTGCGGCCGATGCGTCGCAAGCACATCGAGGCGAGCCGCGCCACGACCACCATCGAGTAAGCCGTCGGCTCTTCCGATACACGCGGCCCTGCCATGAAGATGGCAGGGCTTTTTGCCGATGGGGCCGCAGGGTTTGTGCGCATTGGCACCGCGCTTGTTTCCGCGGAAATTGACTTGCGTCAAGGCCCCTATCGCTCGATTCATCGACATTGATCCTCAAGCGGATGAGCGCGGGATTCACGTCGGATTTCATGACGGCGGCCCGTGACGAAACCACGATGAAAACGGCTCCGCCGGCAGCAAGACAACGGCGGCGCAGGCGGCAACGGACCAGACCGGATGGGACCATGAAACTACAACAGGCGCAGCAGGGGCACGAGGTACCGCATCCGGCCTCAGCTCCCATCGACAAGGACAAGGAACTCGCCGCCGTGCAGCGCAGCCTGCTGCAGCATGCGGACGAACCCGGCGCGCTGCTGCCGATCCTGCACGACGTACAGGACGCGCTGGGCTACATCCCCGCCCACACGGTGCCGGTGATCGCCGAGGCGCAGAACCTCTCGCGCGCCGAGGTGCACGGTGTCGTCACCTACTACCACCACTTTCGTGCCGAGCCCGCGGGCCGCCACGTGATCCAGATCTGCCGCGCCGAGGCCTGCCAGTCGATGGGCGCCGATGCGCTGCTCGCCCACGCGGAGCTGCGCCTCGGATGCAGCGCGCACGGCACCTCGAAGGACGGCGCCTTCACGCTGGAGCCCGCGTTCTGCCTCGGCCTGTGCGCCTCGTCGCCCGCGATGACGCTCGACGACCAGCCGCATGCACGCATGACACCCAGGGCATTCGACGCGCTGATCGCGCAGGACAACAACCCATGAGCACCATCACCGTCTATGTCCCGCGCGACTCGGCCGCGCTCGCAGCCGGCGCCGACCGCGTGGCCCAGCGCATCGCGAAGGAAGCCACGGCGCGCGGCATCATGCTCGAGCTCGTGCGCAACGGTTCGCGCGGCATGTTCTGGCTCGAACCGCTGGTCGAGGTGAACACCCCGACCGGCCGCATCGCCTACGGGCCGGTGACGCCCGACGACGTGGCCGGCCTGTTCGACGCCGGCTTTCTCACGGGCGGCAGGCATCCGCTCGCGCTCGGTCCGACCGAAGACATTCCCTACCTCAAGAAGCAGGAGCGCCTGACCTTCGCGCGCATGGGCATCACCGACCCGGTGTCGCTGACCGACTACCAGGCCTACGAAGGCTTCGCCGGCCTGCGCCGCGCGCTGGCGCTCGCGTCCGAGGAGATCGTGCAGCAGGTGCTCGATTCGGGCCTGCGCGGACGCGGCGGTGCGGCCTTTCCCGCCGGCATCAAGTGGAAGACGGTGCTGGGCACGGCCGCCGCGCAGAAGTACATCGTCTGCAACGCCGACGAGGGCGACTCGGGCACGTACTCCGACCGCATGACGATGGAGGGCGACCCCTTCATGCTGATCGAGGGCATGACCATCGCGGGCCTCGCCACGGGCGCGACGCAGGGCTACATCTACGTGCGCTCCGAGTACCCGCATGCGATCGCCACGCTGAACGAGGCCATCCGCGTGGCCGAGGCGGCGGGCTTCCTCGGCGACAACATCCTGCGGTCGGGCAAGCGCTTCTCGCTCGCGGTGCGCAAGGGCGCTGGCTCGTACGTGTGCGGCGAAGAAACGGCGCTGCTCGAAAGCCTCGAAGGCAAGCGTGGCATCGTGCGCGCCAAGCCGCCGCTGCCGGCCATCGAGGGCCTGTTCGGCCAGCCCACGCTGATCAACAACGTCATCACGCTGGCCAGCGTGCCGCTGATCCTGGCGCGCGGCGCAGCTTTCTATCGCGACTACGGCGTGGGCCGTTCGCGCGGCACGCTGCCGATGCAGCTGGCCGGCAACATCAAGTACGGCGGCCTGGTCGAGAAGGCCTTCGGCGTCACGCTGCGCGAGCTGCTGTACGACTACGGCGGCGGCTCGGCCTCGGGTCGGCCGATCAAGGCGGTGCAGGTCGGCGGGCCGCTGGGCGCCTACCTGCCCGAGTCGCAATGGGATCTGCCGCTCGACTATGAAGCCTATGCGGCCGTCGGCGGCACGGTGGGCCATGGCGGCATCGTGGTGCACGACGACACGGCCGACCTGTCGAAGCTCGCGCGTTATGCCATGGAGTTCTGCGCGCTCGAATCCTGCGGCAAGTGCACGCCATGCCGCATCGGATCGACGCGCGGTGTCGAGGTGATCGACAAGATCCGCGCGGACCAGAACCGCATACAGCAGGTCATCCTGCTGCGCGACCTGTGCGACACCATGGTCCACGGATCGCTGTGCGCCATGGGCGGCATGACGCCGTTCCCGGTGCTTTCCGCGCTCGACCATTTTCCGCAGGACTTCGGTCTTGTGGTCCCCGATCGCAAGGCTGCTTGAGATGACGCCTTGCTTTTTGATTCTTCGCGGTTGTTCGGGGCGCGATCACGCCGACGGGGTGCCTTGCTCCGCGAATGTCCCCCGGCCTGCGGCCTCCTCCTTTATTTCGCTGCGCAAGGCACCCCATCGGCGTGATCGATGGACGCGGCGACCGAACGGCCAGCACAAGAGCGGCGCTCACTGTGCACAGGGCATCGGGTGCTCCCCGCAGCGAAATAAAGGAGGAGCCGAAGGCGGGGGACATTCGCGGAGGGGAGTACCCGGTGGCCTGTGCACGCGCCCCGAACGCAAATGCTCCGAACGTCAGCCCACTGAATAAAAGCCCACCGAGGCACAGAGAGAAAGCAAAAGACATGTTGGACCATCTGAAAGAAACCGACTACGGCACCCCGAAGCGCGAATCGACGCGCGAGGTCACGCTGGAAATCGACGGTACCGAAGTCACCGTGCCCGCCGGCACCTCACTGATGCGCGCCGCGGTGGATGCCGGCATCAACGTGCCCAAGCTCTGCGCCACCGACAGCCTGGAGCCCTTCGGCTCATGCCGCCTGTGCCTCGTCGAGATCGAGGGCCGCAAGGGCTTTCCGGCCTCGTGCACCACGCCCGCCGAAGCCGGCATGAAGGTGCGCACCCAGACACCGAAGCTGCAGGACCTGCGCAAGGGCGTGATGGAGCTCTACATCTCCGACCATCCGCTCGACTGCCTCACCTGCTCGGCCAACGGCAACTGCGAACTGCAGGACATGGCGGGCGTCACCGGCCTGCGCAACGTGCGCTACGGCTTTGACGGCGCCAACCACCTGAAGGACCAGAAGGACGAGTCCAACCCGTACTTCAGCTACGACCCCTCCAAGTGCATCGTGTGCAACCGCTGCGTGCGCGCCTGCGAGGAAACGCAGGGCACCTTCGCGCTCACCATCAGCGGCCGTGGCTTCGAGTCGCGCGTGTCGCCGGGCCAGGACGAAGCCTTCATGGATTCGGAATGCGTGAGCTGCGGCGCCTGCGTCGAAGCTTGCCCCACCGCTACGCTGCAGGAAAAGTCGGTGATCTGGCTCGGCCAGCCCGAGCACAGCGTCATCACCACCTGCGCCTACTGCGGCGTGGGCTGCGCCTTCAAGGCCGAGATGAAGGGCAACGAGGTCGTGCGCATGGTGCCCTGGAAGGACGGCAAGGCCAACGAAGGCCACTCCTGCGTCAAGGGCCGCTTCGCCTGGGGCTACGCGACGCACCAGGACCGCATGCTCAAGCCGATGATCCGCAAGAACATCAGCGATCCATGGCAGGAAGTGAGCTGGGACACCGCGCTGAACTACGCCGCGAGCGAGTTCAAGCGCCTGCAGGCCAAGTACGGCAAGGACTCGATCGGCGGCATCACCTCCTCGCGCTGCACCAACGAGGAAACCTACCTCGTGCAGAAGCTGGTGCGCGCCGCCTTCGGCAACAACAACGTCGACACCTGCGCGCGCGTGTGCCATTCGCCCACGGGCTATGGCCTGAAGCAGACGCTGGGCGAATCGGCCGGCACGCAGACCTTCGCCTCGGTCGACAAGGCCGACGTCATCATGGTGATCGGCGCCAACCCGACCGACGGGCACCCGGTGTTCGCCTCGCGCATGAAGAAGCGGCTGCGCCAGGGCGCGAAGCTGATCGTGGTCGATCCGCGCCGCATCGACATCGTGAGGTCGCCGCACATCAAGGCCGCGCACCACCTGCAGCTGCGGCCCGGCACCAACGTGGCCGTGGTCACGGCGCTGGCGCACGTCATCGTTACCGAAGGGCTGATGGCCGACGACTTCGTGGCCGAGCGCTGCGACCTGGCCTCGTTCAAGGAATGGAAGTCGTACGTCGAGCGCCCCGAGCAGTCGCCCGAAGCCACCGAAGCCGCCACCGGCGTGCCGGCCGCCGAGCTGCGCGCGGCCGCGCGGCTGTTCGCCACCGGCGGCAACGCCGCCATCTACTACGGCCTCGGCGTGACCGAGCACAGCCAGGGCTCGACCACCGTGATGGGCATCGCCAACCTCGCGATGGCCACCGGCAACGTCGGACGCGAGGGCGTGGGCGTGAACCCGCTGCGCGGCCAGAACAACGTGCAAGGCTCCTGCGACATGGGCTCCTTCCCGCACGAACTGCCGGGCTACCGCCACGTGTCGGACAGCACCACGCGTTCGGCCTTCGAAGCCGCATGGGGCATACAGATCGACCCCGAACCGGGCCTGCGCATTCCCAACATGTTCGATGCCGCGATCGGCGGCAGCTTCAAGGGCCTGTACTGCGAGGGCGAGGACATCGTGCAGTCCGACCCCAACACCCAGCACGTGGCCGCCGCGATGATGGCCATGGAATGCGTGGTGGTGCAGGACATCTTCCTCAACGAAACCGCCAAGTACGCGCACGTGTTCCTGCCGGGTTCCTCGTTCCTTGAAAAGGACGGTACCTTCACCAACGCCGAGCGCCGCATCTCGCGTGTGCGCAAGGTGATGCCGCCGAAGGCCGGCTATGCCGACTGGGAAGTGACCGTGAAGCTCGCGCAGGCCCTCGGCTATCCGATGGACTACAGCAGCCCCGAAGAGATCATGGACGAGATCGCCGCGCTGACGCCGACCTTCCACGGCGTGAGCTACCAGCGCCTCGACGAGCTCGGCAGCATCCAGTGGCCCTGCAACGACGCCGCGCCCGAGGGCACGCCCACCATGCACATCGACCGCTTCGTGCGCGGCAAGGGCAAGTTCATCGTCACGCAGTACGTGGCGACCGACGAGAAGGTCACGCGCATGTTCCCGCTGCTGCTGACCACGGGGCGCATCCTCTCGCAGTACAACGTGGGCGCGCAGACCCGGCGCACCGAGAACAACCAGTGGCACAGCGAGGACCGACTGGAGATCCATCCGCACGATGCCGAGGAGCGCGGCGTGAAGGACGGCGACTGGGTCGGCATCCAGAGCCGCGCGGGCGAGACGGTGCTGCGCGCCACGGTGTCCGAGCGTATGCAGCCGGGCGTGGTCTATACCACCTTCCACTTCCCCGAGTCGGGCGCGAACGTGATCACCACCGACAACTCCGACTGGGCCACCAACTGCCCCGAGTACAAGGTGACGGCCGTGCAGGTGGCGCCCGTGATGCAGCCCTCCGCCTGGCAGCAGGAGTACAGCCGCTTCAACAAGGTCCAGCTGGACCTTGCGACGGCCGGCTCGGCGCAGGCTCCGCGCAACGAGACGATCCCCGCCAAGTAGCGCAATGGCCATGGACATCGCCACCTTGCCGGCCGCGGACGGCGCCGACACCTTCTGCGAGGGCGCGCGCCTGCTGCCCGTGCACGGCGTGCGCGGCGGCGAGGCCTATGCGGTGCAGGACTGGGTGGCCGAGGAAGTGCCGGTGGCGCTGGAGTTCAACGGCATCTCGCATGCGGTGATGCTCGCGACGCCGCTCGACCTGGAAGACTTCGCGCTCGGCTTCTCGCTCAGCGAGGGCATCCTCGACCACGCGCACGAACTCTATGCGGTGGAGACGGGCGAATCGGAGCTCGGCATCACGGTGCGCCTGCAGGTGTCGAGCGCCGCCTTCGCGCGCCTGAAGCAGAGGCGCCGCACGATCGCGGGCCGCACCGGCTGCGGGCTGTGCGGCACCGAGAGCCTGGCGCACGTCTCGCGCGAACTGCCGGTGCTCGCCGATCCGGCAGGGCCGCTCGAACGGCAGGCCATCGCGCGCGCGATGCTGCAGGTCCAGTCGTTGCAGACGCTGCAGCAGGCCACCGGTGCGGTGCACGCCGCGGCCTGGTGCTCGGCCGATGGCGAGGTGCAGTGGCTGCGCGAGGACGTGGGCCGCCACAACGCGCTCGACAAGCTGATCGGCGCACTCGCGAACAACGATGTCGACGCATCCGCCGGCTTCATCGCCGTGACCAGCCGCGCCAGTTTCGAGATGGTGCAGAAGACGGCGATGGCGGGCGTGCCGCTGTTGGCCGCGGTGTCCGCGCCGACTTCGTTCGCGGTGGCCACGGCCGAGCGCGCGCGGCTCACGCTGGTCGGTTTCGCGCGCAAGGACGACCTGGCGGTCTACAGCCACCCCGGGCGCCTGGCGGCGGCCGGGTACGGCGCGCACTGAAGCAGTCATCCAATCATTCCAAAGGCAGTGCATGCACGATCACGATCCGACGGCGCAACTGGTCAAGATGGCCAACCAGATCGGCACCTTCTTCCAGGCGCAATCGCCGAGCGACGCCACCATGGCCACGAACGCGATCGCCGCGCACCTGAAGTCGTTCTGGGCGCCGAGCATGCGCGTGCAGCTGATCCGCGCGCTCGAAGCGGGCGCTGCAACGGGACTGCTGCCGATCGTCGCATCCGCGGTTCGCGGCCACCGCGCGAATCTGCTGCCCGGCGGGGCGCGCGAGGCCGGCGAGGCGAAGGAGCAGTTTCCGCAGGGCGGCGGCGACGCGGGTTGAGCGCGAGGCCTAGACGCCCCAGCTTCGGCCGGCCATGCGTTCTGCCTGCGACTTGAGCAGCGCCTCATAGCACAGGCACAGCGGCATGGCGACGAACACCATGCCCGCGACGTAGATCACCAGGCTCATCACGGGGAACTCGTTGCCGCCCCAATGAGGGATCGACGTGGCCAGTGCCGCGAGGGCGACGGCTGCGATCACCGCATGCAGCGCGCTGCGCACGAGCGTGATCCGCGCCGACGCTGGCGGGCTGGATGTCTGACGGTCCGCTGCCGGGCTGTGGTCGCCCTTGTCTCCATCGTTGTTCATCGTCGCTCCTCGGTGAAGGCGTCGGCGATTCTTGATCGCGGCCGGGGCCGGGTCAAGATCGAAGTCCCTTGCCCGGCCGCTCGCGGCAGGCTCGGTCGTCAGTCGTACTTCACCGTGTAGATCAGGTCCAGCCCGCTCGTCTGCCCCGCCTGGCCCCGCAGCGTGAGCCGGGTCGTCAGGTCGTAGAAGATGAAGAGCGTGCCGAAGGTCCCGCCGATGCTGCGTTCGTAGGTGAGGTAGAAATCCTTCGACAGCCGCTTGCCCAGCGTCACGGCCGACTCGCGCAGGTCGCCGCCGCTGCCCGGTCCCTTGAAGCCGAGCTCGTCCAGCCCGAAGCGGCTGGCCAGGCTGCCGCCGCTGCTGCTGCTGCCGATCTTGCCGATGAGCGAGAGCGCGGCCTGCTGCAGCAGTGCCGACTCGCCGCCGCTGGTGGCCGAGGCCCGGCCCAGGATCACCCACGACAGCGTCTCGGCGTCGGACAGCGCGGGCTCCGAGTAGAGCTTCACGCGCGGCGATTGCGCGGTGCCGGTGATCTGAACGCCCGCGCGCTGCGACAGGTTCGGCCGGATCGCGAGGATGTCCAGCGCCGGGTTGTCGAAAGGTCCGTTGAAGCGCGCGAGGCCGGTCTCCACGTCGAGCTGCTGGCCGTAGGCGCGGTACTGGCCCTTCACCGTCTTGACCTCGCCCGTGATGCGCGGCGGCGCATTGAGCCTGGTGCTGCGGATCTCCAGGTTGCCTTCGAGCCGCGTGGTGATGCCGCGGCCCTGCACGGCGAAGTCGTTGCCCAGATCGAAGTCGACGGCGATGTCCGGCGGCTTGGCGGTCTGCGGCTTGGCAGCCTGTGCGTTGGCGCTGGCGGATTCGCGCTGCGCCGCCTCGGCGGCCTCGCGGTCCTTGGCGGCGGAGCGCACGACGACGTCGCTGCCCAGGCTGGGTGCGGTCTCGTCGGGCAGGATGATGACGGCGCGGTCGGTCTTGAGCTTGCCGCGCACCCTGAACTGGCCGTTGTCGAGCTGCGCCTGCAGGTCGCCCGAGAGCGTGACTTGCCGGTCGGTGCGCACCAGCACGCGCAGCGCCCGCAGCTGGCCCTGCAGGGCCATGCGAATGCCCGAGGCGCTGCCGCTCGCCGGGCCCCAGCCGAGGTTGCCGCTGGCCGAGAGGGTGCCGCCGTCGGTGCGGGCCTCGCTGGCGGCGGTGCTGCGGTTGCCGCTCTGGCCGCCGATGCGCACGGAGCTGCCGGCGCCGCCCTTGAGCGTGAATTCGGTGATGTCGACGCGCTCGCCCGAGAGCGTGGCGCGCAGGCGGCCATCGTGCAGGTCCAGCCCTTCGACCGGCGCGCGCAGTGCGAGCTTGTCGGCGCCCAACGTGCCGTTCCAGCGCGGCACGGCGCGGTTGCCCGACAGCGTGGCGCTGGCGTCGAGCGTGCCCGCAATGCGCCAGCCCGGCGGCGCGAGCATCGACCACACGCCCAGGTTGGGCAGCGCGGCCTTGATGGTGCCGCCCAGCGGTGCGTCGGGTGCCCACTGCCAGCCACCGGCGCGCTGCTGCACGCGGGTGTCGATGGCGGCGTCGATCTTGCCGGCGCGTTCGCTGTCCCACGCGAGGATGGCGCGCACGGCGTCACCTTCGGCATCGAGCCGCAGCTCGGCCTGGCGCAGGCCGGCCGGCGTGCTGGGCGCTTCGCCGCTCGCGGAAGCTGCGTTCATCGTGCGTTCGCTCGCGGTGCCCGTGCCGGTGCTGGTGATGCGCGTGACGAGCGCAGCCTCGCCGGCCTGCACGCGGATGTCGCCGCTCTGGCGCGCGAGGCGGGCCTTGGCACGCAGCGTGTCGCCGGCGTCGATATCCCAGTCGCCGTTGAACAACAGGTCGCCGCTGATGCCGTATTCGCCCAGCGTGGCGTTCGCACCGAACGCGCCGGCCCAGGCCATCGGCAGGCCCTGCAGCTGGCCCTTCGACTGCACGCGGAACACGCGGTTGGGCGCGGCGCCGCTCTGGCTGAAGCGCAGCGGCTGCCAGTCGATGCGCACGGTGCCGGGCACGGGGCCGCGCAGCGTGGCCGCGGCGGCGGAGGCTTCGACGTCGAGGCGGGGTGATGCATTGCCGGTGCTGCTGCGGATGGTCGCGGTCACTTCGCGGCTCAGCTCCAGTAGCCACGGATTGCCGGGGCGGGCGCTGTCCTGCGCCTGCAGTTTCAGGCTGGCGAGCGCCGCGCGCCATTGGCCGGCGCCTGCGATGCCGCCGCTGGCGCGGGTGTCGATGGCGAACTTCTGCGTGCCGGTGGCTGCTTCGCCCTTCAGCGTGAGCGCGGCCTGCGCGAGGCTGCCGGCGAGGTCGGCGTGCAGGTCGCGCAGCTGCACGGCGGTGGCGGCTGCGCCGGGTTGCTCGGAGGGCAGGCTCAGGTCGAGCCGCGGCACGCCGAGCACGGCCTTGATGCTGGGCTCGATGCTGCCGCGCGGCGCAGGCGCGTTGGGGCTCTGCAGCCGGCGCTGGAACGTTCGCCAGCCGCCCTGCCAGCTCGCATCGAGCTTCGCGGAGCCCTTGGCGCCCGCGTTCGCGAACACGCCGGACAGCCCCGGCAGGCTCTGCACCCAGCGCTGCACGGCGTCGGCGTCGTCGATGGCGGCCTTGATCTCGCCGCCGCCCGAATCGGGCGCGATGCGGCCTTCGACCTGCGCGCCGCCGCCCGGCAGCGCGAGGGCCAGCTTGCCGCTCGCAGCCTGCTCGGCCACGCGCACCTGCAAGCGGCCGTTGACGCTGGCGCGCTGGGCCTCGATGCGCAGCGTGCGCAGGTCGAGCACTTGGTCTTTCCACTGGCCCTGGGCCAGCGCGCGGTCGAGCGCGAAGCCGGGCAGGGCCTTGCTGCCGGCGCCGCCTTCGGCGCGCAGGGCGGCGTCGAAGGTGATGGTGCTTTCCTTCTGCTCGGCCTTGAGCGTGCCGCTCACGGGCGCACCCGAGAGTTCGCTGTACAGCGCGCCCGGCCGCACGCCGCGCACGGTGGCCTGGGCCTGCCAGGGCGAGGGCGCGGGGCTCCACTTGCCGGCCGCGTCGATGCGGCCGCCGCCCGCGCGCACGGTGGCCTCGGGAACGGTCCAGTTCGTGCCGTCGAAGCCCACGCGGGCCTGTACCTGTTCGAGTGGCAGCTTCTCTTTGTCCCACGGGCCGGGCACGGCGTTGCGGATGTCGGCCGAGGCCTTCCACGCGGCGGGGCCGGTGTCGGCGTCGGGCTGCAGTTCGACCATACCGGTGAGCCGCGTCTTCGGCGCACCGGGCCACAGGCTCGATGCGTCGACGTTGTGCAGGTCGGCCTTCGCGTCGATCACCGGCTGGGGGAGCCAGGGCGCGATCTGTGCCTGCAGCTTGGCTTCCATCGGCGCATCGGTGTTCTCTTCGGCGGGCTTCAGTTCGGCCGCCACCTGCAGCCGCGCGGCCGTGCCGGCGAGCGTGCCTTTCACCGTGGCGGTGGCCAGCACGTCGATATTGCGGCCTTCGGCCAGCGGCGCCTTCACGCGGCCGTCGAGCGCCGCGTCGATGGCCATGGGCGCGGGGCCCTGCAGTTTCACGCGGGCGCTGTAGTGGCCGTCGGCAACGTCAACGCCCTTGATCTCCAGCGCGTGCTCGGCGGCCTTGTTGTAGCTGTAGCTGCCCGACAGGTTGAGCGCCCGCAGCACGGGTGGGCCGGCCCAGCGCACTTCGTCGATGCGAAAGGGCAGCTCGACCTCGACCGGCAGCACGAGCTGCTCGAGCGGCTTGGTGGGCTCCTCGCTCGGCGGGCCGCGCTTTTCGATCAGCACCTGCTTTGCGTGCACCTCGCCGAGGTGCACCTTGCGCCGGAACAGCGGGGCCAGTGTCCAGCCGATGGTGGCGTCGTTCACCTCGACGGCGATGCTCTCGCTCTGGTACTTGAGCCATCCGATGTGGCCTCCGGTGCGCAGCGAGCCGGTGACGTCGCGGCTCTCCAGGGTCTGGCCGGCCGGCAGCCGCTGCGCGGCCTGCGCGAGCGCGAAGGCGAGCGACTTGTCGGAGCCGATGTACCACCAGGCGCCGGCAGCAAGCAGCATCACGATCATCACCAGGCCGGCCACGGTCCAGGCCAGGGCACGCGCGGCGCGCCCTGCGCGCGAGCGCCGCACGGCAGGAGGCATGGGCGTCGGCGTAGGTTCGGTGTCGGTCTGCATCGGAAGCATCAGAAGGTGAAGCCGAGGCGAAAGTGCAGGCGGAACTTCTTCGAGTCCACGCCGTAGGCCAGGTCGGCCTGCACCGGCCCGACCGGGCTGCGCCAGCGCGCACCCACGCCGACGCCCACCTTGGGCTTGAGCTCGCCGGGCTTGTCGGCCACGGCGCCGGCATCGACGAACACCACGCTCTCCCATTCGGTGAGCTTGTCGTTGTAGACGAAGGGGCGCTGCCACTCCACGCTGGCCACGCCGAGGTAGCGGCCGGCCACGATCGTGCCGTCGGCGCGCACGGTGCCGATCTGCTTGTAGCTGTAGCCGCGCACGGTGGTGTCGCCGCCGGTCAGGAACATCAGCGTGGAGGGGATCTGCGCGCTGTCCTTGGCCGACACGGCGCCGGCCTCCACGCGCAGCTGCAGGCGGCTGCGGCGCGCGCGCGTTTCCTTGTCCTCGGTCGAGCCCAGCGGCAGAACGCCGAGCCAGCGTGCGTAGGTGCGCGTGAAGGGCATCTGCTGGCCGGTGAGCGTGTAGCCCGCGGCCACTTCGAGCGCGAGGCCGAAGCCGCGCGAGGGCGCTGCGTTGTCGTCGAAGTAGCGCCCGGTCCAGCCCCAGTTGGCCGTCACGGCCGAGGCCGAGGGCGGCGCGTTGGTGCCGCGGTTCTGTGCGTAGTCGTATTGCAGGAAGTAGCTGCGGTCGATGTGGTCGCTCGACTTGCTGCGCCCGCCGCGCAGGCGTCCGCTGTCGACCACGTAGCTGCCCGATTGCTCGCTCTTCAGTTCGGCGCCCGAGAACCAGCGCCAGCCGCGGTCGTCGGGAATCGCCTTCCATTCGGTGCCGAGCGACTTGATGTCGTTGTCCACCGACAGCCGCGAGACGGCGCGCCAGCCCAGCAGCGGAATCTGGTTGTGGATGTGGTCGATCGACAGGCGCGGGCCGTTGTCGGTGGTGAAGCCCACGCCGAGCACCACTTTCTGCAGAGGCGCCTCGCGCAGCTGCGCGATGACGGGCGCGGCCAGCGGATTGCCGCTCTCGGTGTCGAGCGTGAGGAACACCGAGTCGTAGTAGCCGCTGCTGGCCAGGCGCTGCTGGGCGTCGAGCAGCTTCTGCTGGTCGTAGTCGGTGCCGCTGGGCAGGCGCGCGATGCGGCGCGCGCCGTCGGGGTCGTAACGCTGGATGCCGTTCAGCACCAGCGGGCCGAACTTGTAGGCCGGGCCCGACTGGTAGGTGACGCTCAGGCGGGCCTCGCTGCGGTCGGCGTCCACTTCGGCACGGCTGATCTCGATGCTGCCGGTGGGAAAGCGGTTGGCCGTAAGGCTGCGCAGCGCGGTGGTCTTGGCGCTGTCCCAGGCTTGCTGCGTGAAGGGCTGGCCGGCGCGCAGGCTCCAGTTGGTGCGGATCGAATCGCGCTGTGGCTCGGCGGCTGCGTCGTCGGCGATCGGGCCGCCGTAGCTGATCTGCACGTTGCTCACCTTGGTGGGTTCGCCCGGCGACACGGTGATGACGATCTCGCGCGGGGCCTTGGTGCTCTCGGGCGTCTCGTTGAGTTCGAGCGTCAGCGTGGGCGTGAAGTAGCCGAGGGTGCCGAGCAGTTCGCGGGCGTTGGCCTCGGCGGCTACCATCAGGCGCGAGATCTCGGTCGCGCCGAGGTCGTCGAGCTCGCGGTAGCGCTGGATTTCGAGGTGGAGCCTGAGGTAGTCGCGCACGGCCTCGGGGCCGCGTACATCGACGGTGAAGGCGTCGCGCTTGTCGGCCTTGGCCTTGTCGTCTTTTTCCTTGTCGTCTTGCGCAGTGGCGCTGCCGCTGCGCACGAGGCCGGCCGCAGGCTTGCTTTCAGTGCTTTCCTTTTTCGGCAGCAGGCTGCAGCCTTGCAGAAGCAGGACGCCGGAAAAAAGCAAAGCCGGCCACCACGCCGGCGAGGAAACTGGAACCACCCTGACCATGGGCGGATTCTGACAGCAAGCTCTTCCGGTTCCCGAAGGCCCCGACCACAGGCGGTTTCGTCCTACTTCGAGAGCATGCGCATGGCCTCTTCAAGGCCGCGCAGGGTCAGGGGGTACATGCGGTTGGACATCAGCTGCTGCATCACCGCGATGCTCTGGCGGTACTGCCACACGCCCTGCGGCTCGGGGTTGATCCACGCGAACTTCGGGAACGTGTGCGTGAGGCGCTGGATCCACTCGGCGCCGGCCTCCTCGTTGTTGTATTCGACGCTGCCGCCGGGCTGCAGGATCTCGTAGGGGCTCATGGTCGCGTCGCCGACGAAGATGAGCTTGTAGTCTTTGTTGTACTTGCGCAGGATGTCCCAGGTGGCGAACTTCTCGGAGAAGCGGCGCTTGTTGTTCTTCCACATGAAGTCGTACACGCAATTGTGGAAGTAGAAGAACTCCAGGTGCTTGAACTCGGTCTTCACGGCCGAGAACAGCTCTTCCACGCGCTGGATGTGCTCGTCCATCGTGCCGCCCACGTCCATGAGCAGCAGCACCTTGACGTTGTTGTGGCGCTCGGGCCGCATCTTGATGTCGAGGAAGCCGGCGTTGGCGGCGGTGGAGTGGATGGTGTCGTCGAGGTCCAGCTCTTCGTCGTGGCCTTCGCGCGCGAACTTGCGCAGCCGGCGCAGCGCGACCTTGATGTTGCGCGTGCCGAGTTCCTGCGTGTCGTCGTAGTCCTTGTAGGCGCGCTGGTCCCACACCTTCACGGCGCTCTTGTTCTTGCCGGCGCCGCCGATGCGAATGCCCTGCGGGTTGTAGCCGCCGTGGCCGAAGGGCGAGGTGCCGCCGGTGCCGATCCACTTGCTGCCGCCCTCGTGGCGTTCCTTCTGCTCCTCGAAGCGCTTCTTGAGCGTTTCCATGAGCTCGTCCCAGCCCATCTTCTCGATCTTGGCTTTTTCCTCGGCGGTGAACTCGCGCTCCAGCGTTTTCTTGAGCCAGTCGAGCGGCACTTCCTTGGTGAAGTCGGTGAGCATCTCCACGCCCTTGAAATAGGCGGCGAAGGCGCGGTCGAACTTGTCGTAGTGCTTCTCGTCCTTCACGAGCGCGGTGCGCGAGAGGTAGTAGAAGTCGTCGATGCCGTAGGCGCCGTCGGAGTTGGGCCCCACCACGTCGGCCTGCAGGGCTTCGAGCAGCGTGAGGTATTCCTTGACCGACACCGGCAGCTTGGCCGAGCGCAGCGTGTAGAAGAAGTCGATGAGCATGGGGCGCTCCTTGTGTGTCAGCCGCGTGGCTTGTCGAGCAGGTACAGCAGCTGCGCCTTCACCTCGGGCCATTCGCCCGCGCGCAGGCTGTACATGACGGTGTCGCGGATGGTGCCGTCGCGGCGCATCGCGTGGCCGCGGATCACGCCGTCCTTCTTCGCGCCGAGCCGCTCGATGGCGCGCTGCGATGCGAAGTTGAAATTGTCGGTGCGCCAGCCCACGGTGTTGCAGCCCAGTGCATCGAAGGCATGCGTGAGCATCAACAGCTTGCAGGTGGTGTTGACGTGCGTGCGCTGGCAGCGCGCGGCGTACCACGTGTAGCCGATCTCCACGCGCTTCACGCCCGGCAGGATGTCGTGAAAGCTGGTGCTGCCGAGCACGGTGCCGGTGGCCTCGTCGGTCACGGCGAAGGCGAAGCGGTCGGCGGTCTTGAGCGCGGTTTCGATGTAGGCGCGCGTGTCCTGCGGCTCGGGCACGGAGGTGACGCGCAGCTTCCACAGCTCGCCGTCCGCGGCTGCGGCGCGCAGGCCTTCTTCGTGGGCCAGCGACAACGGCACCAGCGCGATGCCGCGGGCCTTCAGCGTGGCAGGTTCGATGAACGCCATGGCGAAGCCTGTGCAGTTATCTGTTGTTGCGCTGCATGAACACGAGCTTCTCGAACAAGGTCACGTCCTGTTCGTTCTTGAGCAGCGCGCCCACCAGCGGCGGCACGGCGACCTTGTCGTCCTTGCTCTGCAGCGCCTCGAGTGGAATGTCTTCGGCCACCAGCAGCTTGAGCCAGTCGAGCAGCTCGGAGGTCGAGGGCTTCTTCTTCAGGCCGGGCAGGTTGCGCACGTCGTAGAAGGTCTTCATCGCGGACGTGAGCAGCTCCTGCTTGAGGCCGGGGAAGTGCACGGCGACGATGTGCTTCATCGTCTCGGCATCGGGGAACTTGATGTAGTGGAAGAAGCAGCGGCGCAGGAAGGCGTCGGGCAGTTCCTTCTCGTTGTTGGAGGTGATGAACACCACCGGCCGGTGCTTGGCGCGGATGAGTTCGCGCGTTTCGTAGCAGTAGAACTCCATGCGGTCGATTTCGCGCAGCAGGTCGTTCGGGAATTCGATGTCGGCCTTGTCGATCTCGTCGATCAGCAGCGCCACCGGCTGGTCGGCCGTGAAGGCCTGCCAGAGCACGCCCTTGACGATGTAGTTGTTGATGTCGCTCACGCGCTCGCCGCCGTCGAGGTCCTTGAGCTGCGAATCGCGCAGGCGGCTCACGGCGTCGTATTCATACAGGCCCTGCTGCGCCTTGGTGGTCGACTTGATGTGCCATTGCAGCAGCGGCAGGCCGAGCGACTGGGCCACTTCCTCGGCCAGCATGGTCTTGCCGGTGCCGGGTTCGCCCTTGACGAGCAGCGGACGCTTCAGGGTGATGGCCGCATTGACCGCGAGCATCAGGTCTTGCGTGGCGACGTAGTTGTCTGAGCCCTGGAATTTCATGAGTGAGATGAGTGAGGCGGAGGCTGGGGTGGAGAAAAGAACACACTCGACACGCGTTGTGCAGCCTCAGGGTTGGCCTGCACAGGGTTCCGGAGGACCCCTGCATATAATCGAATGTTGATTCGAAAAACTGTACTCTCCACGAGATTGTGCGCGCAAAATGAACAAGTTGTTGACCACGATGTTTGCCCTTGCTGTCGCTTGCGTGACGCTCTCGGCACAGGCCCAGCAAGTCACTGGCAAGGCCCAGGACGGCGCAAAGAAGGTTGCGATGTGCGTGGGCTGCCACGGCATCATCGGCTACCAGGCCAGCTTCCCTGAGATCCACAAGGTGCCGATGATCGCCGGCCAGAGCGCCACGTACATCACGGCGGCGCTCACCGCATACAAGGGCGGCGACCGCAAGCATCCCACCATGCGCGCCATCGCCGACACGCTCACCGAGCAGGACATCGCCGACGTCGCCGCCTACTACAGCCAGCTCGGCGTGAAGCAGGACGATGCACCGCCGGCCACACTCGCCAAGGCCACGCCCGAGAACATCCAGGCGCTGATCTCCCGCGACAAGGACAACAACTGCACCAAGTGCCACGGCGCCAACTTCAACACGCCGAACGACGGCACCGTGCCCAAGCTGGCCGGCCAGCATGCCGACTACCTGTTCGTCGCGCTCAAGTCCTACCGCGTGAAGAACAACCCGCACCTCGGCCGATCCAACGCGGTGATGGGCCAGCAGGTCGAACCCAAGAAGTTCACCAACGCCGAACTCAAGACGCTGGCCAGCTACATCAGCTCGCTGCCCGGCGAACTGAAGACGGTGCCCGAGTCGCGCATTCACCACGGCGCCGAATAAGCGCTTCGAAGCCGGACACAAAAAAACCCGCTGCGAGCGGGTTTTTTTGTGTCCGGGATTTCCCTGAGATCAGACGTCGAAGAACGCCGTCTCGTCCGTGCCCTGCATGCGGATGTCGAAGCGGTACGTCACCGCGCCGCCTTGCTCCACGCGCTCGGCGATCAGCGTGTGGCGGCGTTCGGCCGGCACGCTCTGCAGCACCGCGTCCTTCGCGTTGGCATCGGCCTCGTCGCTGAAGTACACGCGCGTGAACGCATGCAGCAGCAGCCCGCGCATCAGCACGATCACGTTGATGTGCGGTGCTTCGCCGGGCGCCTGCGCGCCGGGCTTCACGGTGTGGAACACGAAGCGGTTGCCCTCGGCGGTGCCGGTACCGACACGGCCGAATGCGCGAAAGCCCATGGCGCGCGCTTCTTCAGGCGTCTGCGGGTAGCGGCCTTCGCCGTCGGGCTGGCTGATCTCGACCAGCGCATCGTTGATCGGGTTGCCGTCGCCGTCGATCACGCGGCCTTCGAGACGAATGCGCTGGCCGGCGGCGGTGTCGAGCGCCAGCACGGCGTCGAAGGGCTGGTCGAAGTCGTAGCCGTACTGCGTGGCGGTGAGGCCGTAGGCGAAGTAGGGGCCCACGGTTTGCGAAGGGGTCTGGCCGTAGTCGGCTTCCTGTGCGGTCATCAGCATGGTGTGTGTCTCCTGGCTCAGCGGTTCTCGAAGGGCGTCTCGTCGGCGCCGCGCAGCACGATGTCGAACTGGTAGCCCAGTGCGTAGCCTTCTTCGGTGATGTCGAGGCTGAAGTCGGCAATCAGGCGGTTGCGGTAGCGCTCGGGCGTGCCGGTGACCATGGGGTCGTACTGCAGCAGCGGGTCGCCGGGGAAGTACATCTGCGTGACCAGGCGGCTCGCAAAGCTCTGGCCGAACAGCGACAGGTGGATGTGCTGCGGACGCCAGGCGTTCGGATGGTTGCCCCAGGGATAGGCGCCGGGCTTGATGGTGAGGAAGCGGTAGCGGCCTTCGCTGTCGGTCAGGCAGCGGCCCGCACCGAGGAAATTGGGGTCCAGCGGCGCGTCGTGCTGGTCGACCTTGTGCACGTAGCGGCCCGAGGCGTTGGCCTGCCAGAGTTCGACCAGCGTGTTGGCCACCGGGCGGCGTCGCTCGTCGAGCACCTGGCCGGTGAGGATCATGCGTTCGCCCAGCGGCTCGCCGTTGCGGCGCGCGTTGCGCGTGAGGTCGTGGTCGAACTCGCCGATGCTGTCGTGGCCGTACACCGGCTGCTGCAGCTCGCCGAGCGAGGCCTTCAGCGGGATCAGCGGCTTCTGCGGGCCGCGCTTCGCGGTGGACTTGTAGCCCGGGTAGACGTAGCTGGGATGGGCTTCCCAGTCGCGCGGGGTGAGGGTGGGCTGGGGCCCTTGGGTCTTGGTCGACATGTGCGTTGTCTCCTGCTGTCGTGGGACGAATCGGGAAGCCGCCACTTTAGAAGCGCCATCCGATGATGTAAATTGAAGAATTCTCCGTTCTCAATAACCAGCAGGAATTGAAAGACTCCGCCGATCTTCGACAGGATTTCGTGCGCAGCGTGCAGCTGCGGCACCTGCGCTGCCTCGTGGCCGTGGCGCAGGAGCGCCATCTCGCGCGCGCCGCCGAGCGGCTGGCGCTGAGCCAGCCGGCGGTGTCCAAGACGCTGTCCGAGCTGGAGGCGATCGTCGGCACGCGGCTGGTCGAGCGCAGCAAGGCCGGCCGGCGCGGCGTGCAGGGGCTCACGGCGGCCGGCGAGCAACTGCTGGCGCATGCCCTGCGCGTGCTGGAGGCGCTCGACGCCAGCGCGCAGGCGGTGGCGCCGGCGTCGGGCGGGCGCATCGAGCGGCTGCGCATCGGCGCGCTGCCGAGCGTGGCCCCGGCCCTGCTGCCGGTGGCGCTGGCGCGGCTGCGCGACAGCCGGCCATCGGTGCAGATCGTAGTGAAGAGCGCCGCCAACGCCGTGCTGCTCGACGAACTGCGCGCCGGCGAGCTCGACCTCGTGGTCGGCCGCATGAGCGATCCGCGCCTGATGGGCGGCCTGAGCTTCGAGTTGCTGCACACCGAGCCGCTGGTGTTTGCCGTGCGCGCCGGCCATCCGCTCGCGTCGAAGGCTGTGTCGGTGCAGGCGGTGCTGGCCTATCCGCTGGTGGTGTACGGCGAGGGCACGATCCCGCGCCACAACACCGAGAGCTTTCTGTCGGCGCGCGGCCTCGTGCTGCCGTCCAATGCATTGCAGACGCTCGACGTGGCGGTGGCGCGCGCGCTGGTGGCCGTGTCCGATGCGGTGTGGATCACGCCGCTGGGCGCCGCGCGCGGCGAGCTGGCGGACGGGCGCCTTGTGCGGCTGCGCATCGAGACCGCCGGCACCGAGGAGCCGGTCGGGCTGCTGCAGCGCAGCGATGCCGAGCCTTCGGCCCTGCGCGGCGCCATGGCCGCGCTGCTGCGCGAGGCCGCGAAGCAGCAGGGGGCCGTTCCGGCAAGGGCGAGGCAAAAGCCCGGGGGGTAGTCGGCTTTCATGTGGAACACCGCGGAACCGGCTTTGCCGGGCCGCAGGTGTTGCCCCCTGCAAGGGGGTTGGCGAAGCGACACGAAGTGCGCGAAGCCTGGGGGTTAGTCTGTTGTCGCTCGCCGCTGCACGCAGGCCACGTAGCCCTCGCCGTCCGGCGGCCGGCCGGCCCGCTGGCTCTCCCACATCATCTGGCCCAGGCAGTCCATGGCCTCGTGATGCGCATGCAGCAGCGAGCCGCGGCGCGCGGCCAGCAGCTCGACGGCCTGGCGGATGCCGCGCGGCTGGTCGATGGAGCACTGCTCGCTGATCGACAAATGCATCGACAGATGAAGGAACGGGTTTTCGCGCCCGTTCGATCCGTCGTAGACCCGTGCCACCGCCGCGTCGGCATCGGCGAGATCCTCGTGGTACTCGGGATGCTCGTCGATCCAGCCGGCGGCGATGGTCTCGAGCGCTTCCATCGGCAAGCCCTGCCGGTGCTTGGCGTACACGTCGCAGAAGAAGCGGCGCACGTCTTCCTGGGAGGGATTGAACATATCTATAGAAGAGGAAGAAAAAAAGAAGGAAGTGGGGTCCCGTGCAAGAGCCGGTACGCAAGCCCGGAGCAAGACCTCGGATGTGTCGGACGTTCCGGGTACAGGGGGTTACGTCGTTACGTAACGAATCGCTGAATGACCTTCCTGCGGGCTGTTTCCGAACTCCCTTGGCAGGCCGGTTAAAAGAAAAATTTCCATACGAATCAACAAGTTGCAGCGCCTGGAGGCGGTCTGGCAAGGGGCGCGCAAAAAGCGGCACGCTAGTTGCCCCTGAGTAGGCATCTTTTGTCACAGAGGCTGCCATGACCGCTCAACAAGCATCGACGAATTCGACCGAAGGACTTGCCGCCGCAGGCGTTGCTCCCGTGGTCATTGCCCAGGCCACCGTTACTCCGCTAGGCGCTCCTGCCATGGCGAGTTCGGCGGCGCCCGCTGCAGCTGGCCCGTCCAGCATCGGCACATTATCGAACGCCACGCCGGGTGTCGCCGTGATGCGCGACGGTGTCCGTATTCCGGTCGATGGCAATCAGACACTGGTGGCCGGCGACCGCGTGATCGTTCCGCAGGACGGCCACGCCAACGTTCTCTTTCCCGGATCGGCGACCAACAAGGCCCCGCTGGCCGGCGTGTTCACCGGCGGCACCGACGCCACCATCGGCTCGACCAAGCTGCCGGGCGGCCTCGAACAAGTGAATGTGGATGTCGCTTCGGGCGACCTGCAAGTGACCCCGCCGGACAGCGATGCGGATGCCGCTGCCCTGGCCGTGACCAAGAAGCTCGCTGCCGGCAGCGGCATCGGGCTGGGTGAATTCGCCCTCGGTGCCCTGGGCGCCGCCGCACTCGGCGCCGCGCTCGGCGGCGGTGGCGGCGGCAGCGACAGCGCCGTCCCGCTGCTCCTTTCGGGCGTGGGCGACTCCGATGCGGATGCAGACGCCGATGCGGACGCTGATGCGGATGCGGACGGTGATGCCGACGCTGATGCAGATGCAGATGCAGATGCCGACGCTGATGCCGATGCCGATGCTGATGCCGATGCCGATGCCGATGCCGATGCCGATGCCGATGCTGACGCAGACGCAGACGCAGACGCAGACGCAGACGCAGACGCAGACGCAGACGCTGATGCTGATGCTGATGCTGATGCCGATGCCGATGCCGATGCCGATGCCGATGCTGACGCTGACGCTGACGCTGACGCAGACGCAGACGCAGACGCAGACGCAGACGGCGATCACCTGCTCGATCCGGGCGACGGCCTCGTCGATGGCGCGGTCGGCGCGGTCGACGGCACCGCTGGCCTGGGCGGCGCGCTTGCTCCCGTGGCCCCGTTGGTCGACGGCACGACCGACGTGGTCGATAGCGTGCTGGCACCGCTGCTCGGCTCCGAGTTCACCCGCAACGATCCCAACGCGCTGGACCCGGTCGACGAGGTCGTCGGCAACATCACCGACCCGCTCGGCAACAGCCTGAGTCCCGTCGTGGACACCCTGCTCGGCGAGGGCGTGACCGATGCGCTGCTCCATCACCTGAACGGCCAGGTGGACTACCTGACCGACGGCCTGAACAACCTCCTTTCCAATGAAGGCCCGCTCGGTGGCCTGACCTCCAACCTGGGTCTCGACAGCCTGCTGGCTGACGGCGGTGTGGTCGGCAACACGATCGACGGCCTGCTCGGCAACAACGGGTTGGTCGGCAACCTGCTGGCAGACGATGGCCTGGTTGGAGGCCTGCTCGGTGAAGGCAGCCTCGTCGGCGACCTGATCGGCCAGGGCAGCGCCCTCGACGGCCTGCTTGGCGGAGTGGTCGGCGACGGCGGACCCCTGGGTGGCGTGCTCGGCAACGACGGTCTTTCCGGTGGCCTGCTCGGCGGCGTTCTGGGTGGGGATGGCGTGGTCGGAAGCCTGCTCGGCGAAGGCACGCCCCTGGGTGGTTTGCTGGGTCCGGACGGCGCCGTCGGCTCGCTGCTCGGCACGAACGGCACGCTCTCCGACGTGCTGGGCGAAGACGGCCTCGCGGGCGGCCTGCTCGGTACCACCGGCGTGCTCGGCAGCTTGCTCGGGGAAAACGGCGTATTGGGCGGCGTGCTCGGCGAAGAAGGCCCGTTGGGTGGCGTTCTCGGCGGCGAAGGTGGTCTGCTCGGCGGTGTGCTCGGCAACGGCGGCACCCCGGGCACGGGCGCTGGCCTGTTCGACCCGGCCGACGGCATGGCCGGCAACCTGGCCGATGGCCTGAACACCGGCCTGGTGGGCGAGCTTGGTCTCGGGAACACGCTCGGATCGGTGGTCGGCCTCGCGGACGGTCTGACCAACACCGCCGGCGGCCTGCTGGCTCCGGTGCTCGGCAGCAGCTTCTCCGAGAACAACCCCAACGTGCTCGACCCGGTCGATGGCGTCGTGGGCGAAGTGGCGGCCAGCGCTGGTGGTCTGCTGAGCCCGCTGACCGATCAACTGCTCGGTGAGGGCACGACGACAGCGCTGCTGAACGGTGTCACGGCGCAGGTCGACTACCTGACCGACGGCGTGGCCCACCTCGTGTCCGGCGATGGCCTGCTCGGCGTGACCGATGGCGGCACCGGCGGCCTGCTCGACGGCGTGCTCGGCAGCGACGGCCTTCTCGGTGGTGTCCTCGGCGGCGTGACCGATGGCGGCACCGGCGGCCTGCTCGATGGCGTGCTCGGCAGCGACGGTCTTCYGGGTGGCGTCCTCGGCGGCGTGACCGATGGCGGCACCGGCGGCCTGCTCGACGGCGTGCTCGGCAGCGACGGCCTTCTGGGCGGCGTTCTCGGCGGCGTGACCGATGGCGGCACCGGYGGCCTGCTCGACGGCGTGCTCGGCAGCGATGGCCTTCTGGGCGGCGTCCTCGGCGGCGTGACCGATGGCGGCACCGGCGGCCTGCTCGATGGCGTGCTCGGAAGCGACGGCCTTCTGGGCGGCGTCCTCGGCGGCGTGACCGATGGCGGCACGGGCGGCCTGCTTGACGGCGTGCTCGGCAGCGACGGTCTTCTGGGCGGCGTCCTCGGCGGCGCGACCGGTGGCGGCACGGGCGGCCTGCTCGACGGTGTGGTCGGCAACGACGGCCTCGTCGGCAGCCTCCTGGGCCAGGACGGCCTGGTGGGCAGCCTGCTCGGCGGCTTGTCGGGTGGCAGCAGCCCGGTGGCAAACATCCTGGAGCCCGTCACCAGCGTGGTGAGCGGCGTGACCGATGCTGCTCCGGTGGCATCGAACCCGACGAGCGCGGTCTCCGACCTGCTCGCCCCGGTGACCGACATCCTGGCCGGTTCGGGCGCCGCTTCTCCGGCCGGCGACCTGGTGGGCAGCGTCACGCATGCGGTCACTCCGCTGGTGACCGACGTCGTGACCCCGATCACCAGCCTGGTCGATCACAGCCCGACCGGCACCGCCCTGTCGCCCGTGACGAACGTGCTGCACGGCCTGCTGGGCTGAACGGCAACAAGAACGCAGAAGGAGCAGTGGGGGAGCGCAGCACCAGGGACAGGCCGCCACCGGCCTGTCCCCCGAAAGGATCGATATGAAGAAGAATTTCCAGACACTGACCATCGTCGCCCTCGGCGCAGTCCTCGTGGGCTGCGCGGCCCCGAAGACGGGCCGCGACGACGCGACCTACTACTACTCGAACAAGGGCGCGGCCGCCCCGGTGGCGAAGGTGGAGCCGCCCCCTCCGCCGCCGGTGCAGAACGGACCGGCCGGCGTGGCGAAGATCGTCTATTTCGACTTCGACAGGTACAACATCCGGCCCGGCGACCGCAACGTCGTCGAGGCGCACGCGGGCTTCATGCGCAACCGGCCGGCGAGCCGGATCGTGATCGAAGGCCACACCGACCAGCGCGGCGGGCGCGAATACAACCTGGCGCTCGGACAGCGCCGCGCCGACTCCGTGCAGCGCGCGCTCACGCAACTGGGCGTGCCCGCCGAGCGCATCGAGGCCATCAGCTGGGGTGTGGAAAAACCCGCGTCCACCGAAACCACCGAGGAGGGCTATCAGCTCAATCGCCGAGCCGAATTCAGCTACCGCTGAAGCCGGATCACCGCGATGACTTCGACGGCAGTTCCCGGTCTGCGCACACGTCATCGAAGCGAGAGCAGATGACGGGCGCGGCCGGTCTCCCGCATTGGATCGGGGCCGAATGATGTCCTTCACAGACCAGCTCCACGCCTGCCACGAACGCCTGGCTTCGCTGTGCGCGGCGCTGCCGGCCCCCTATCCGGCGTTCACGCTGTTCTTCTCCGTGAGCGATGGCGCGCAGCGCGCACACGTCGTGCACGCGCGGGCCACCGAATTCGAAACCGCCTGGCGCGAAGGCGCCGGGCGCGTCGAGCGCTGGGTGCGCGAGCGCGGCGTCGTGTCGCCGTGGCTGCGCATCGACTGGGTCGAGGGCGCGAGCCCGATGGAGTGGGTGCAGTTCAAGACGCAGCTCACCGCCGTCAAGCGCAACTACTTCCGCCTCGGCCTGGCCTTCGACCAGGACTTCGCGCTTGCCTTCACCGAGCAGGAGCTCAACGCCAACGCCATGCTGTGCGGCGACTCGACCATTGCGCATTCGGTGGTGAACCCGCGCAACTTCGAGGTCTACGGCCAGGAGCGCTTCCAGTGCTCGCCGCCGCTGGACAGCATGCCCCCGGAGCAGCCGGTCTACCTGCTGGCGACGGTGGGCGTGTTCTGCCAGCCCGACGGCATGGTGCACAAGCTCGTGGGTACGGGGCTCGATGCGGGCCGCCGGCAGCTGCCGGCGCTGAACCCCCAGTCGGTGCTCGACCTCGTGCGCAGCGGCTCTTCGTATCTCGCGCGCCAGGTGCAGAGCGACGGCCTCTTCGTGTACGGCTATTTCCCGTGCTTCGATCGCCGCATCCCGACCTACGACGCGGCGCGCCACGCGAGCGCGCTTCACGCCATGCTCGAGGCGTGGGAGCTCACGCGCGACGAAACGCTGCGCGCGGCCATCGACCGCTCGCTCGACCATCTCACGGCCTCGCTGATCCGCGACTACACGCTGGCGGATGGGCGCGCGGTGGCGTTCCTGGTCGACACCGGCGGCGAGATCAGGCTCGGCGGCAACGCGGCCTGCGTGCTCGCGCTGGTGAAGTATTGCGAGCTGATGGACACGCGCCACTGGCTGCCGCTGCTGGAAAAGCTCGCGCTCGGCATCGTGTCGCTGCAAGACGCGGCCACGGGCCGCTTCAACCACGTGCTGCATGCGGCCGACCTCACGCTCAAGCAGGCCTCGCGCATCGTCTGCTACGACGGCGAGGCGGCCTACGGCCTCATGCGCCTGTACGGCCTCACACGCGAGCCGCAATGGCTGGCCGCGGTCGAGAAGGCCTTCGATCATTTCATTGCCAGCCAGCATTGGCAGGTGCACGACCACTGGCTCAGCCGCTGCGTCCACGAACTCACGCACTGGAGCCCGCAGGAGAAGTACTTCCGCTTCGGCCTGCAGAACGTGGCGGGGTATCTCGACTTCGTGCTCGACCGGAAGACCACCTTCCCGACGCTGCTCGAACTCATGCTGGCCGCGCAGCAGATGCTCCAGCGGCTCGAAGGCATGCCCGCGATGCGGCACCTGCTCGACGAGCTCGACACCGAGAAGTTCTATCGCGCGCTCGACTACCGCGCGCACTACCTGCTCAACGGCTTCTTCTGGCCCGAGATGGCGATGTACTTTCGCCGGCCGTCGAGCATCGTCGGCTCGTTCTTCATCCGCCATCACTCGTTTCGCGTGCGCATCGACGACGTGGAGCATTACCTGTCGGGCTTCGCCGCCTACCACCGCTACCTGGTGGAGCGGCGCACCTTGCCCGGTACGGGCGGCGGCGGGAGTGCCGGCGTGGGCGGCGTGCGCGACGACAGCGCCGCCTGGACCGCGAGCGAGATGGCGCACGTCACCGGCGGCGAATGGGTCGTCAAGCCCGAGGACGGCTGGCGCGCCACCGGCGTGGCGCAGCGCTCGTTCATGCGCAAGGGCCGCGTGGTGTTCGACCACCAGGCGCGGCCGTCGAAGACGCCGCTGGCCGCCGTCACGCTCAAGGGCGTGCTGCAGCCGGCCGCCGCCGTGCTGTGCACCGACCCCAAGCCGCACCTCGACAAGCGCGTGCCCGTGCTCAAGGTGCCGAACGTGCTGCAGGCCGTGCTGGAGCTGGGCGACCATGCGCGCGCCGAGTTCACCGGCCGCGTGTGCGGCGTGCTCGGCAGCGGCGCGGCGAACGGCGTCGCCAGCGGCACCGTGGCCGCCATGCTGGCCGGCGCGCTCACCGTGTGGGGCGAGGTCGGCCAGCCCGAAGGCAACGTCAGCCTGCCATCGGGCATCGCCTGGAACATGACCTGCATGCCACGGCACGCCGCCTACTGGGTGCTGGAGATGGGCACCTCGCACATGCCGGCCTCGGCGCAGCTGGTGCGGCCTTCGCTGCTGGTGGTGACGGGGCTCTCGGCCGCGTCGCTGAAGCACCGCGGCCCGACCGAAGCCGCCGCGCGGCTCGACAGCCGGATCCTGCAGGCCATGGCGCCGGGCGGCAGCGTGGTGCTCAACCGCGACATGCCCGAGTTCGCGACCTTCGCCGAAGCGGCAACGGCGCGGCAGCTGCAGATCGTCACCTGCGGCGAGCACAAGGACGCCGACGTGCGCCTGCTTGCCTTCGACCATGGCGAGGTGCAGGCGCTGGTGGCGGGCGAGCCCTTTCAGCTGCGGCTCAATGCACCGGGGCGCCACATGGGCGCGAGCGCCATCGCCGCGCTCGCGGCCCTGCAGGCCATGCGCTTGCCGCTGGCCGCCGCGGTCGAGCCCTTTGCGCACTTCGAGCCGCCGGGCGGCCGCGGTGCGCTGCACACCATTCACATCGGCGGCGGCAGCTTCAAGCTCATCGACGAAACCTACGACGCCAACCCGAGCTCGATGCGCGCGGCGCTCGAGATGCTGTCGCAGGCCCCCTGCGAGCCGGCGCGGCGCGTGGCGATCCTCGGCGACATGCAGGAGCTCGGCCCCGCCGCGCAACGCCACCATCTCGACCTCGAGGCCGAGCTGCTGGCCTCGCAGCCCGACCGCGTGCTGCTGTGCGGCCCGCTGATGCGGGCACTGCACGCGCGCATTCGTACAAAGGTTCGCTCGCACTGGTTCGTCGATGTGTCCGACCTGTCGACCGCGCTCGGCGGGCTGCTGCAGCCCGGCGACTGGGTGCTGGCGAAGAGTTCCGCAGGCGTAGGCCTGTCCCGGTTGGCCCGGGTTTTGAAAGCACTGCCATGAGCACGAGATGGGATGTACTTCCGCAATCGCCCTTCGACCATGAGGCGCCGCATCGGCGGCGGCCGATGCGCCGCTGGTGGCTGGGCTGGGCGCAGCTGCTGTGCGCCTGGGTGCTCTGCATGCTGCTGTGCGCCAACATCGCACTGGTGCTGGCCGGAGCGTGAATTTTTGCCTTGTAACAGTGAGGTAACAGTTGATAATGGCTCAGGCGTCATTGCACGACGGATCGGCTTTTTCCCCATGATCAAGTTCCTCTTGCCCAGCCAGCTGGTTGCCGAAACGCCGGACGAGCCGGGTGCCAGTCCTTATGCCGGGGCGCTGAACGCCGCGTTCCGCGCGGCCTACCCGCTCGTGAAGAGCGCGGCATGGCGTTCGCTGCCGATCAGCCTGTTCGGGCTGCTGCCCTCCATCTTCCTGCTGCAGGTGTATGACCGCGTGCTGTCGCGCAGCGGCTTCTCGACGCTCGCTGCGCTGGTGAGCGGCATCCTGTTCTTCCTGTGCATCGAGTTCTGGTTGCGCACGCGCCGTTCGCGCCTGCTGCGCAACGCGGGCGCCATCATCGACCACGGCGTTTCCGGTGCCCTGCTGCAATCGATGCTGGCCCGGCCGCTGCGTGCGCTCGAGGCACGTCCCGCCTCGGTGTGGCAGCAATACTTTCGCGACGTGGGCTCGGTGCGCGGCACCGTCACCGGCGGCCTCGCGCAATCGATCTTCGACCTGCCGATGGCGATCTTCGCGCTCGCCGTGATCGGCATCGTCGCTTTGCCGGTGCTGCCCGTGGTGGCGGCGTTTCTCGCCATCATGTCGTTCCTGGCCTGGTGGTGGGCCGACGAGGTCCGCGCCGGCCGCGTGGAAGAAGTGCAGCGCGGCCGCGGCCTCGACCGCATGACCGCCGAGATCTGCCATGCGCGCGAAACGCTGAAGACGCAGGCCAACGACGGCCCCATCAGCGACATGTGGCGCCAGACCTACAACGCCTGGCTCACCGAGAGCTTCAGCAAGAACGGCCAGATCGAGACCGCGCGCGACGGCACCACCGTGCTGCTCACGGTGTTCTCGGTCATCGTGGTGACCGTGGGCGCCGTCTCGGTGATGGAGCAGTGGATGACGGTGGGCGGCCTCGTCGCCTCGAACATGCTGGCGCTCAAGGCGCTGCAGCCGGTGGCCGGGCTGGTGTCGAACTGGCGCTCGCTGGCCACCGCCAAGGAAGCCGCCAAGCGGCTCGAGAGCGTGCTGTGCGAACCGGTCGAGAAACCGCCCACGGGCATGACGCTGCCGCAGCCGCTCGGCCGCATCACACTGAAGGACGTGAGCTTCAGCTTCACCGACACCGCGCAGCAGCCGGTGCTGGAAAACGTCGACCTCGACATCGGCCCGGGCGGGCTGCACGTGATCGTCGGGCGCAACGGCGCGGGCAAGTCGACCATGGTGAAGCTGCTGTCGGGCCTGTACACGCCCACGCGCGGCATCGTCAGCATCGGCGAGTACGACCTCTCGCAGTTCGGCCGTGAAGAGCTGTCGCGCTGGATCAGCTACCTCTCGCAGGAGGTCTACTGGTTCGGCGGTTCGCTGATCGACGTGATGCGCCGCACGGCGCCCGGCCAGAGCGACGAGCAGATCGTCGCGGCCTGCAAGCTCTCGGGCGCGCACGACTTCATCTCGCGACTGCCGGACGGCTACCGCACCATGATCGGCGAAGGCGGCACCGGCGTGTCGGTGGGCGAGCGGCGCAAGCTCGCGCTGGCCATGAGCTTCCTGCGCAAACCTTCGGTGCTGGTGCTCGACGAGCCCAGCAACGACCTTGACTTTCAGAGCGAGCGCAACCTGCTCGCCACGCTGCTCGCGGTGGCCAAGGTGCGCACCGTGGTGGTGGTCACGCATTCGCTGCGCATCGTCTCCGCCGCCAACGTGGTCTATCACGTCACGGGGCAGGGCAACGTGGAGCAGGGCGCGGCGGCAGTGATGGTGCCGAAGCTGTTCGGCGTGAAGAAGCCGCTGGTGGCGCTGGGCGATGCGGAAGACGGCGCGGGCGCCGCTGCCTCCCGTTCGATGGCGTGACGAAGAACGAACGAAGAGCGAATGACGAGTGATCGGGGAGGCGACTTGAAATCAGATTTGCCGCAGATTCTTCAGGACGAGAACGACAGGCGCGCGGCCCAGGCCTCGCCGCAGGGGCGGCGGCGCCAATGGATCATCGGCGGCGCAATCGGCGTGCTGGCGCTGGTCGGCCTCGGTTTTCCGATGGAAACGGTGGTCGTCGCACCCGGTCGCGTGATCCCCTCGGACCGCGTCAAGTCGATCCAGCATCTGGAAGGCGGCATTGTCAGCAACGTGCTGGTGAAGGAAGGCGAGAAGGTCAAGCAGGGCCAGTCGCTGGTGGAGATCGATCTTGGCGGCAGCGGCCTCAACTTCGAGGAGCTCTCGGCCCGCTACGCGGCCACGCAGGCCACGCGCGTGCGGCTCATGGCCGAGAGCCGCGGCCAGCCGCTCAAGCGTGAATCCTTCGCTGCCGACATCGACGAAAGCGTGTTCGAAGGCGAGACCGGCGCCTACCAGGCGCGCGCGCTCGAACAGCGCGGCGTCATGGCCGGCGCCGTGTCGGGCCTGGAGCAGGCGCGCAGCAAGCAGCTGGAGCAGCAGGCCAAGGTCAAGGGCCTGAGCGACCGGCTGGCGCTGATGCAGAAGGAGCTTGAAATTTCCGAGCAGCTGTTCAGCGAGAAGCTGGTCGGCCAGGTCGAAGTGCTGGAGAAGCGCCGGCAGGCCGAAGGCGTGCGCAGCGAACTTGCCGTGGCGCGCCAGGGCGTGATCTCCGCCAACGCGTCCATCACCGAGGCGCAGGCCAAGATGGCCGAGGCCGAAGGGCGCTTTCGCCGGCGCGCGTCGGACGAACTGGCCACGGTGGAGCGACAGTTCGCGAGCCTGAGCGAAGACCTGGCGCGCGCGCGCACCCAGCGCTCGCGCACCGTGGTGAAGGCGCCGTCGGACGGTATCGTCAAGGGCCTGCGCAACTCCAGCCCGGGCTGGGTCGTGAAACCCGGCGAATCCATCCTCGAGGTGGTGCCCGACGAGGACGAGATCATGGTCGAGGCGCGGCTCAACCCCAACGACCGCGGCTTCATCGAAGTGGGCCAGCCGGCGCGCGTGAAGATCACCGCCTACGACTACCTGCGCTACGGTGCCGTCGACGGCAAGGTCAAGCTGGTGGCGGCCGACGCCGACCGCGACCCCGCCATCGCCAACGGCGCGCCGTACTACCGGCTGCTCATCAGCATGTCGCAGTCCCATGTGGGCCGCGACGAGAACCGCATCACGTCCGGCATGGAGTCCGAAGTGGACTTGCGTGTGGGCACCGATCCGTTCATCTGGTACATCCTGCGACCTGTGCTCAAGCTGCGGCGCGAAGCCTTCCGCGAACCATGAAGTACCGCCAACCGGCCGACCGACGCCGCACGGGCGCCGGCGTTGTCTGTGCAGCGCTGTGCGCGAGTTTCGTCCTGCCGCCCGTCGCCTTCGCGCAGGAGCAGCAGGAGGCGGGTGCCAGGCTGATGCTCGCGCGCCGGCTGTCCCCGCCCTCGCTCGGCGCCGCGAGCTACACCCAGCAGGTGAAGCAGGCCCTGATCGCGCTGTCGCAGGACTACCCCGAGGTGCAGACCGCGCAGGCCGCGGCCAACACCAGCAGCTACGGCGTGGACGCGGCCAAGCAGGCGCGCTACCCGCGCTTCAAGTTCGGCACCTCGTCCGGCAACTACAACAGCGGCGCGGCCAACGCCAAGACGCAGAGCTACACCGTGCTCACCGCCGAGGCGCGCGTGAGCCTTCTCGACGGCGGCGCCATGAGCGCGGCGCAGCGCGCCGCCGAAGCGGCCAACCAGGCGGACGACGAGGCCGTCGTCACCACCTCGCAGAAGGTGGTGCTGGATGCGCTCACCGCCTACCTGCAGGTGCAGCGCTTCGACCTGAAGAAGCAGATCGCGCACAAGGCCACCGAGGTGGTGGCCGAAATCTCCAAGGCCGAAGCGCGCCGCGTGGCATTGGGCGTGAGCGGCGACAACGACCTCAACATGGCGGCCTCGCGGCGCGCGCTGGTGGCTGCACGCGAGTCCGACTTCGAGGCGCAGCGCGACGAGGCCCTTGCCAAGTTCCGCAACTACTTCAAGTTCTCGCCCAATGCCGAGTCGCTGCCCGTGCTTGCGGCGCCGGCGCAGTGGCGCATCTCCTCGCAGGAAGAGGCGCTGCGCCGCGCCGAGTCGCGCAGCACCGAGATCGCCGAGGCGCAGGGCCGCATCGACCGCGCCAAGGCGCTGGCCGACCAGCAGGACGCGAGCCTCTACCCCTCGCTCGACGCCGTGCTCGTGAAGAGCAAGGACCCGCGCGGCGTGTCGCCCCAAGACCCGACGCGCGCCGCCTTCGAACTCAACTGGAACTTCGGCAACGGCTTCGATCGGCAGCTGCGCCTGAAGTCGGCGCTGGCCGAAGTCGCCAACCAGGAAGCCAAGCTCGAAAGCGTGAAGCTCAACCTGTTCGAGCTCACATCGGCATCGTGGGCGCGCACCGTGTCGGGCCGCGAGCGCGAGCGCCAGCTGATGGAAGCCGTGAGCACGGCAGGCCAGGCCTTCCGCGGCCGCCGCCGCCTCATGGAGTTCGGCCGCGAGACCCTGCCCAAGGTGCTCGACGCCCAGCTCGACTACTACACCCTGCTGTTCGACTACATCGACGGCGTGTTCGACCTGCGCATCTCCGAGCTGCGCCTGGCACGTACCACCGGCGAACTGCGCATCGACCCGGCCGGCCCCAACGGCTGGATCGACCGCCTCTTCGGCGCGCCGAGGCGGCAGGTGCTGACGGAAGACGGCCTGCTGGGTGCGCTGTGCATCTCGAGCAATACGGCGTGTGCGAGCGAGCCCGTTGCCGAACGCACCGTGGGCGCGGCAGGAGCGAACCCGCCGCTGCGCAAGGCCTCGCGCCTGTCTACGCGCTGAGAGATCAGGCGTCCTCTGGGATGCCTGGCTCGCCGTCGAGAATCTGGTACTTGCGCATCTTCTCCCACAGCACCTTGCGGCTGATGCCCAGGTGCTGCGCGGTGTCCTGGCGCTTCCAGTCGTTGATCTCCAGCGCCGCGATGATGCGGTTGCGCTCGCTGCTGTTCCAGCCCTTGCGGTCGCCGCTCCCATCGAGCGAGCCGTTGCCGTTGCCCATGCCGTTGCGCTCGCTCGGAGTCGCCGGTGCCGGCGTGCCGCGCGTGAGCGCAATCGCGCGCTGGATCAGGTTCTGGTCCCAGCCGTGCAGTTGCCGCGCGATCACGCCCACGCGCTCCGCAAGGTTGCGCAGCTGCCGCACGTTGCCTGGAAAGTAGGTCTCGGCCACCGCATCGCTGAGCCAGTGCGGCGTTTCGCCGAGCGTTTCGAGCTCGTCGCCGAGCACGTTGCCCAGCAGCGCCTTGAAGATCGCGATCTTGTCGACCTCGCCGCGCTCCTCGAGGCTGGGCACGTGCAGCTCGATCACCGCGAGCCGGTAGAACAGGTCGGCGCGAAACTCGCCGCTCGCCACCATCTCGCGCAGGTTGCGGTTGGTCGCCGCCACCAGTCGGAAGTCGACCCGCACCGGCGCCGTCGCGCCGAGTCGCGTGACCGCGCTGTCTTCCAGCACGCGCAGCAGCTTCACCTGCTGGTAGCGCGGCAGATCGCCGATCTCGTCGAGAAACAGCGTGCCGCCCGTGGCCTGCTCGAAGTAGCCGCGGTGCGCGTGCACCGCGCCCGTGAACGAGCCCTTGGTGTGGCCGAAGAACAGCGACTCGAAAAGCCCGTCGGGAATCGCGCCGCAGTTCACCGCCACGAACGCGCCCTTGCTGTAGTGCTGGTGCCCGAGGTGCAGCTGCTGCGCGATGCGCTCCTTGCCCACGCCCGTTTCGCCGCGCACCAGCACGCTGTGGTTGCAGTCGGCAAAGGCGCCCACCTCGGCCAGCAGCGCCTTCATCGCCTCCGAGTGCGCAACCAGCACGTCGGGCGCCTGCGGCGCCACTTCGCGCGCGCGCAGCTGCCGCACCAGCTTCGCGACCATCGTGCGCAGCTCGGCGCAGGTGAAGTCGTAGGGCAGCACGTGCAGGTACTCGGGCGGATAGGTGCGCGAATCGCGCTCGCGCGAACCTGCGGCGACCCAGATCACCGGCATGCCCTGCAGCAGCTCGGTCGCATGCGCCAGCCCGCCGCTGTCGATGACGGTGACGCTGATGATCGCCACTGACGGGCGCAGCGCCGTGCCGCGGTCCTGCGGCGGAGGCGGCATGCCGTCGGCCCTGACAACCTCCACGTCGAAGCTCGCCATGCACCGCGCGATGCGGTCGAGGATGTCGGCTTTGCCTTCCCAGACAAAGAGGTCGAGTTCGTCGAAGTTGGGGGAACTCATGAGAATCGATTCAATAAACCAGTTGTGCGCCGCCCTGACACGACAGCCGTGCTCCAACTTCGGTCTTTGCGAGATCGATGCCGAGCGCAGTGAGCAGGGTGTTCACCAAGGGGTCGATGAGAGGCGAGAGAACCGCGGAGATCGCCTGCCGAAGCAAACCGACGGCCACGTCGATGGTGTTTCCCACGCCCACAAGGAGGTCGCCTAAGGCGCTGTCGACCGACGGCTTGTACATATGGATGTCGATTTGCGCCAAGGTCTGACTCAGGCCTCCGACGAGGTTGCTGGCGACGACGGGTTGGTAAGGTGTGGGTATCTGAGTTGCGGAGATGTCGGGCAGGTTGGCATCCACCGGCGCTGCGAATTCCAGCGTGTCGTTCGAACCGAGGACAGGGGTGTTGGTCATCAGGCCGATACCGCCTCCCGCGAAGGCTTCGCGGTCAGCTGTACTCTTCTGGTTGTCAGGGACCCAGGTGTTCCCCTTTTTCCATTGGTAGTTGGTGCAAATAAATGCGATGCAGGTCCTCTTGACTGTCATCGAACCGATATCAACCAGGGGAACGGGCTCCACGTTAGGCGGATCCTTGCTGGCGAAGGCTTGGGCTGCGGCATCTGCGGCGCTGTTGCCGATCTTCCCCACGCGCAGGGTGGCGGCTGAGGTGTCGGCGATGACGGAGAGTGTCTTGCTGCCGTTCACTGGACAGCTGTACTTGTCGACGCGGGCCTTGCCGGCCGCCACGTCCAGGTTGATGTCGATGCGAAATGGCGATGACACCAGCCGAAGGTCGGTCATTTTTTTCTCACAATCGATGCACAGCACGTTGCTCAATGCGCCAATCAGATCCAGGTGAAGAAGGCTGTTGAGCAGATCGGTCACGGGCTGCGTCAGTTTGAAGACCTCGTTGGCCAGGTTGGCAACGCCGCTCAGTGCGGTCGTGAAGTCCACCGATATCAAAGCACGCACCTGTGCCGTCCGAACGCGAATGCCGTTTTCCCCCAAGGGGTCCAGCATGGCCAATTCGGGGTTTCCGATGGCCGAGGTTTGCGGCGGTTCGATGACTTTGACGGTGGTGACCACGTTGGCGAGGCCAAGCAGGTTCGACGGGGCGCTGAGGGACACTGCATTCTGGCTATTGGCCAACTGAACAAAGGCCTGCGTCAGCTGGAAGGCCTGCAGATTGAGGTCCAGTGCGCTGCTGGGCGTACCCGTGGCAACCCCGAGAATCTCGGCAACGCTGAGCTGGGCATTGGAAACCTGTGTCGTCAGCCCGGCCATGTCGTTGAAGCCGCTAAGCGCCACCCCCGTCAGCCCACCGTTTTTCTCGAGAACCGTGGCCAGCGCCTTCAGCATCTTTCCAGCGGTAACGTTCGAGTTGAGCACCTGCTCGTACTGACCGGCCTGCAGGCCGACCTGAAGCGCGATGGCATCCAGGAATGACAGCAGGTTGATCTGCGTGGTCACGAGACCTTGCCAGCCGACCGCCGTGAGGGCCACGTTGCCGCCCAGGAGCTTTCCGAAGACCGTGTCCAGCAGCGCGGACTGGGTCGAGTTGACGGAAAGCAGCGTGCTCCGGATGCTGAGCACCGCCTGCGGAATCGACTGGTAGGCGATGGCAGAAACGACGATCGAATGCTGGGCGTTTCCGGTGAACGAGAGCGGCAGCATCGAAGGGCTCCGCGTGATGGAAACGCGCACTGCATTCAACTTTTCCCCGGCATTCGGCGCGCCGAAGTAAAGCGGAGGGGCGCGAAACACCGGGTCCCAGTTGCCGCATACCACCTCGGCGTCCGTCAGCGGGTCGATGCCGACCGGAAAGTTCTTTGCGGCGTTGTCCTTTGCAGCCTGCTGAGCAACGCCGCATACGGACGGCTTGAGTGCCTGGGCGCCTGCCAGTGCGGCTAGGTCGACCGTCTTTTGAAGCTCCCTCTTCATGAAGAACAGGTAGCCGAGTTCCGTACCGATCAGAACGATCAGTATCAGGCTCATCGCGATGGCCGTATTGACCATGATCGATCCGCGATACCGTTGCCGAGATGATTTCGATGCTTGTCTCATGGTGTGCCTTTCACGACGGAAGCACGGCGGTTGTCCGGCCCGTCAGCGTGTCCGGCATCCAGCGGCTGGTGTCCAGAAGAGGCAGCGTAGGCAGCAGGCGGTTGGCGCTGTAGGGATAGGCCACGGTCACGACCGCTCCGGTGGCAGGCGCGGAGCCGCCTGCACCCGTCCACACCACATTCACGTTCACGTGGCTCTTGATCCAGCCTAGGCGGCTCGCCATGTCTGCACTGCTGGCTTCCGGCACGACCAGCGATCCCGCCAGGGATTCGTGGATAGCGTCCTGGACCCTCTGCCTGCGCAGGGCGTCATCTGAAAGACCCATCATGGAAGGCTGCGATAGCGCGCGTGCGCCGTCTTCGGCGGCTCGCGACACGGTCTGCTGGACGTACAGGACCGCCCCGAACGTAGCGATGCCGTAGATGGCCAGGAACAGAAAAGTGAAGACGAACGCGAACTCGATCGCTGCAATGCCACGCTGGCGGCATCGGTGGCCGGCAGCGGACCGGAGCCGTTCAGCCGTTGCGATGCGCTTCGTCATGGTGTTCTCCCGTCGAGCAGCATGCTCGCCTTGGCAACCAGGGTGTCGGGCACGGCAAAAGCGGGCAGCGGCGGCAGCATGTCCTTGAGGCCCGATGCGGTGATCGTGACCACGATCTGGCACCGCTGTTCCCAGAGGATGCTGCACACGCGGGTAGCCGAGCAATCGTTGCTGGCCACCTGGCAGATCTTCGCATCCACGGTGGGCGCGACAGGCAGCAGGCCGCTGGCCTGGTCGCGCGCGACGTCGTGCGCCTTGGCCGCTCTGGTGGTCGTGCCGACCGGATACCGAAGCGCTGCCCGTGCACCGTCCTCGGCGGCATTCTGTAATCCGAAGCGGATGGCGAAGAGAACGCCATAGCAGATGATGGCGTAGAGCAGGGTGAAGAAGAGCAGGAACGCGATGGCGAACTCGAGCGCATAGACGCCACGTTGGGTACGCGGATTCGTCCGGGAGCGCGAGAGCCTCATGGTGTGTCGTCGTTCGAAAAGCGAAGCCCGGCGGCTACTTGCCGCCGCCCGCGCTACTGCCGGTTTTGACCGTCGAGTTCAGGCGTTCGGGAATCGGGAATTCGAAACTTTTCAGATAGCGCTCATAGCTTCGGCGCGCGACATCACCCGCAATGGGGCGCGCCGTGGGCGATGCGAAGCTGCCGTCTCGCTGCCTTGCGAGCAGGCTCGTCGCGGCATCGCCAACTTGCAGGGGCGGTGCTTTCTCGTACTCGGCATCTTCCTGCGGTGCGGCCTTGGCTGTGCCGTCTTGTGCGGGCGCGTTCTGTGCAGAGGCGATGGCGGCGGCCAGGGAGAGAGAAAGGCCGATCATCGGCCCGGCGGCCCTCAGGCGGGAAAAAGGGTTCTTCATTCTGTGCCTCGTGAGATCGAACTGCGGGAAGTCATTGCGCCTGCGTTGGCCTGCTGGCCGCCCATGCCGGGCCAGCGCGCCGCCTTGAGCTTGAGCGGCGTGGTGCTGTCGTCGAAGATCGATGTCCCCATGGTCGCCGCCCGGGGGAGCGGCTGCACGGCAGCGAGCGGCGCACTGCCCAGTTGCCGTGCACTCTCGCGAATCGCTTCGCGCGTCGCGGGCGACATGCGGTGCGCTTCCATCAGCGCGTCGGCTTGCGCTCTTTGCTGAGTGACTTCGAGGTACAGCGCAAGGTTGGCTTGTGCCTGGGGGTTGTCGGAGCGCAGTTGCAGTGCCTGCATCAATGGCAGGCGCGCCTGCGCGACGAGCCCCGCGCGCAGGTTGGCGTAACCCAGGTCGCTCAGGAGCACGGCATCGGTCGGATTGCGGCGTTGCGCTTCCTTCAGCAGCGTAACGGCTGCGGGATAGTCGCCGCGCCCGCCCGCCAGCAGTCCGAGGCCGTGGTAGCCGGCGCCCTCCAGCGGCGTGCCGATCAGGCGCTTGTAAGCTGCTTCGCTGCCTGCAGTCTCGCCCGTCTGGCGCAGCGCGTCGGCGCGCATGCGGCTCGAATCAGGAGAAGCACCCCAGCGCTGCTCGAGTGCATCGATGTGTGCAAGCGAGGCGAACCACAGGCCGTCCGTCTGCATCTGCTCGACGAGTTTCATGTACGTTGCGGCGGTGTCGATGTTCGCCGCATTCTTTTGCGTCGCGGCAGCCTCTGCGGCCATCCGCTGTTGCGCATCGGCCGCAGCCGGATACAGGCCCTTGGGCCCGCCGCAGCCGGCCAGCATCATCAGGGCCGCAAGTAGCGCGCAGGCGCACTTCGAGTCATGCAAGGCGATGTTCATTTGGACATGGCTCCCAGTGAACGGATGATGGCGATGAAGCCTGGGCCGGCGGTCACGATCACGAGCGCCGGCAGGAGCGTGCTGACCATCACACCGGTCATCTTCACGGTGATCTTGCCGATGCGCGCTTTCATCTCCGACTTGCGGTGTTCGCGCAACCGGTCGCTGAATACGCGCAGGGGTTCCTGGACGGCGCCGCCGTGGCGATCGACCTGCACGAGCAGGGAAACCATGCCCGCGAGGTTGTCGTTGGCATGCAATGTGCCCAGGCGTGCCAGCGAATGCTCGCGTGTGCGGCCGCGGCTGTATTGGCTGTTGGCGAGATTCAGCTCGTAGCCCAGTACCGGCATGACGTGCGAGAAGTCGTTGGCCATGATCTGCAGGCTCTGGTCGAGGCTCAATCCCACACCCTGAAGAAGCCGCAGGAGATCGATGAAGAGCGGCAGCTCATGCGCCACGCGTTCGCGCCGTTTGGCGGCCAGCCGGCCGAGCAGCCACTTCGGGACCATGAAGCCGATGCCGATGGCCGACGCCGCAATGATGGTGAGCTTTCTCGTCGAGATCGCTCCGGGCCAGAACAGCAGTGCCAGCGTGGGCAACAGAATGGCCAGCGCGAGCCGTGTGACCAGAAAGACGAGCTGCGCCCGCGCCGAGGAAAATCCGCACTGGTCGATCAACCGCCGGTCTTCGTCGGCCACCAGGGCCTTGCCGATCCGGGTGTTGAGCCAATGCAGCGGGAGGTCGGCATCGGCGCGCCTTGCGGCCTCGACTTCCGACAGGCCATCGACGACCGGCGAGACGACCGCATCGTCGCGATGGAGTGCGCGGCCGATGGCCTTGCCGCGCCGGGCGCGCCGCCCCTCGTTGACCAGCAGGCCCGCCGCCGCGGTGCAAAGACCGAGCGCCAGCAGCGCGAGGCTCCATGCGGCGAGCTGCGTGGGAGTGAACGTCATGTCAACCTCGCCAGGCGATAGAGTAAAACGGTGCCAAGCAGCTGCAGGCCCACCGCGCCGAAGATCATCATCTGGCCAGTGGAGTCGTGCCACATCCGCAGGAAGTAGCCCGGGTTGGAAATGATGATGAAGCCGCCCACGCCCAATGGAAGGAGACCGAGGATCCACGCCGACAGCCGCGTTTCGGCCGACATTGCGACGAGTTCGTGCTGGGCTTGCTCCCGGTCGCGCATGAAGTTCGCAACGCGCTCCAGCAGCAGGTCTGCGCGCCCGCCGTAGCGCACGCCCAGCCCGAGGATGGATGCCAGGAGATACATCTCCTCGACGCGCACGCTGGCCGCCGTCTGGTGCAGCGCACGGTCGAGGTCCACACCGGCGCGCACCAGGTTGGCCGCGCGCTCGAGATAGTTTTGCAGCGGCGCCTGCGTGGATGAAATCGCCAGTTGAAACGCGGCCTGCGTGGAGTTGCCGATGGTAATGAGGCGCACCATCGAATCGATGAATGCGGGAAGCTGTCCGATCAGTTGGCGGCGAAACTTCTGAAGGCGCAGCCACAGCCCGAACAGCGACAAGGCCAGCAGCACGACGAAGGTCCCAGTGGCGCTGATCCAGCCGGCGAACAGGCCGGCCGCCGCGCTCAGGACCACGATCACCAACGCGCCCAGCGCAATTGCCTGTATCGAAACGGCGCCTTCCAGCCAGGAGGGCAACAGCGCCTGCAGGCGTGCCTTGTTCGTCGGTACCGGCGGCGGCTCGCCGCCGGCATTCATCCACGGGTCTGCCGCGATGCCGCTGCCAGGCGTGTCGATGAACGAGGCGCGCGGCGAAGCCGACAGCGAAGCTTCCACGGCGACAGCCACGGCCTTGGCCTCGAGTTGCTGTGCCAGATGGCGATAGGCGGCTCGCCGCTCCTGGCGCCCGCGCGCCCATTGCCAAAGCAGGATGCCTGCCGCCGCGAGCAGCAGCGCAAGGCACGCCATGCCCAGCAGGATCTCATCCACGGCGATCCCCTTGCGCACGCGTCATCATCTGACGGAAGCGGGTGATCTTGGGCGAGTGAGGCGCGATGCCGAGGGATATCCACCGGTCGCGTTCTTCACCGTCGGAGGACACGATCGGGTCGTAGCGGTAGAGCTCCTGCATCGCCACGACGTTGTCGTTGACGCCTGTGATTTCGCTCAGCGAGACGATGCGCCGCTGACCGCCCGACATGCGCCCGATCTGCACGATGAAATCGATGGCGTTGGCAATCTGGCGGCGCAAGCTCACTTCGCTGCCCTGGTAGCCCGCAAAGCCCGCGAGCATCTCGAGACGGTAGAGGCATTCGCGCGGGGAACTGGCGTGGATGGTGCCCATCGAGCCTTCGTGGCCGGTGTTCATCGCCTGCAGCATCTCGATCACCTCGGCGCCCCGGACTTCGCCGACGATGATGCGATCCGGCCGCATGCGCAGGCTGTTGCGCAGCAGGTCGCGGATCGAAACCACGCCGGTGCCGTCGAAGCCGCCGGGGCGGCTTTCGAGGCGCACCACATGGGTGTGGCCGAGCGAGAGTTCCGCGGTGTCTTCGATCGTGATCACCCGTTCGGCGGGCGGAATGAAGCTCGCGAGGGCGTTGAGCAGCGAGGTCTTGCCGGAGCTCGTGCCGCCGCTGACAAGAATGTTGCAGCGCGCGCGCACGGCGATCTCGAGCAACTGGGCCATGCCTGCGTCGAAGGTACCGAGCTTGACCAGGTCTGCCGGTGTGAGCGGCTCCTTGCGGAATTTCCGGATCGATACTGAAAGCCCGTCGATGGCGAGGGGTTCGATGATGACGTTGATGCGTCCCCCGTCGGGCAGCCGCGCGTCGACCATCGGGTTGGCTTCGTCGAGCCGGCGGCCCAGCGGGGCGAGGATGCGGCGCACGATGCGCATCACGTGCTCGGTGTCGGCGAAGCGCAGCGTCTCGCGTTCGAGCACGCCATTGCGCGATACGTAAACGTTCGTGTGCCCGTTGATGAGGATGTCTTCCACCGCGGGATCGTTGAGCAGGTCTTCCAGCGGCCCGAATCCCGCCAGCTCCTTGGTGAGCGCATCGGAGATGAGCTGCATCTCGCGGTCGTTGATCGGCACCCGCCGCAACCGTACGAAGCTGTCGACTTCCAGTTCGACGAACTGCTGGATCGATGCGCGCGACCAGCGGCCGAATTCCGCGCCGAGCTCCTCGATGCGGCTGAGCAGATGGTCGTGCGTCCAGCTTTTGATGTCCTGGAACTGCTGCGAATTGATGAATGCCTGATCGTCGTCGGCAAATTCGATATCGGTGGACATTGGCTCAACTTTCGTTTGAACTCTTCCAGAGCCCGGTGATTTGCGACATCAGTGCAACCCAGCGCTGATCTTTGGCCGGCGGTTGGCCCGACACGGACATGTACTGCTGATGAAGGCTTCGAGCGAGGCCCGTGACGGCTTGGGAGTAGGGATCGCTGCGCGCAGTGCGTACCAGCATTTCCCCGCGGCTTGCCGCGGCCAGCAGCGCAGCGCTGCGCGCAGGCAGCACGTGCAGAAGCGGCAATTCGAGACGTTCGGCAATGTCCTTCGCCGACAGGCCGACATGACTGTCGAACTTGTTCACGACCAGGGAAAGATGCTCGGTCTCGATGCCTCGCGCGCGGAGCTCCTTCAGCAGGTTGGCAGTGGAGACGATGGCGCCGATGCTCTGGTCGCACACGACCCAGGTCTGCTGTGCTTCGCGCAGGGTTTGAGCGATGAAGTCGACGGTCGAAAAGCCGCCGAGGTCTGCGATCTGGAAGTCGAAGAAGTCGGAGAGTCGCTTGATCAGCGCGACGGAATCGGCGTGCGAGATTTCGCGCACCTGCGAAAGGCTCGCGGGCAGCGGCAGCACGGCGACGCCGCTGGTGTGATGGGCAAGGGCCGTGTGCAGCAGCGTCTGGTCCAGGCGCCGCAGGTTGCGCACGCCGTCGACGAAGCTGAAGCCGCTCTGGGTGTCCAGGTAAAGCAAGCCGTCGCGCGCAGGAAGACCGAGATCGAGCAAGGCCACGCCGTGTCGCGTTGCGCGCGATTGCGGTCTTGCAGGCGCGTTGGACAACTGGGTGTGCAGCATCAGGGCCAGGCTGGTCGCAAGCGTGGTCACTCCCAGCCCGGCACGCGCGCCGAGCAGCGCGAGGGTGCTGCCGCGGGTGCCTCCTTGCAAGCTGCTGCGGCGCTCGAGCAGTGTTTTCAATGTGGTCACTGCCTCGGTCGGCGCCGCCGCGACGTCGACGAAATCGTCGACACCTGCGCGCAGTGCCGCAAGCATCGCGGCGGGCTCCGTGGACGTTCCCATGGCAAGCACTGGCAAGGCGGGCCAGTCCCTCCTCAGGCGCTGGTGAAGCTGGCTCGCACCGGTCACCTGGTCGGATGAGAAGTCGATGAATATCGCGGCCGGGCCGAGCAGGGCGATGCGCTCGTCGATCGACTTCGCGTCCGGAGCAAGCACGACCACGGAGCCCACCCGCCCGAGCGCATCGGTCAACCACGTGATGTGGCCGCCGTTGCTCGATGCGAACAGGTAGGTTTCCGCGCCTGTTTCGGGAATGCTGTCGCGTGGTGCGTTCATGAGGTCAGCATTTCTGGCGTTCATGCTGGTGTTTCTTCAACGCGAGAAGCCGGGAAGCGCGGTGTTGGCTGCGCCGCCCAGGAAGATCGAGCGCCACACCGCGCCGTCGCGTTGTTCGGCGGTGCCCGGCAGGAACGGGTCGAGATCGGTGTTGCGTGCGATCGGCTTGACCAGACGCGGCGTCACCATGATCACCAACTCCTTCTCGCTCATCTGGTACTTGTTCTGCCTGAAGAAGGAGCCGAGAACGGGGATGTCGCCGAGCAGCGGCACCTTGTCGACGTTGGACGACGTGGTGCGGCTCACCAGACCGCCGATGACGAAGCTCTCGCCATCGCCGAGCTCGACGGTCGTGTCCGCGCGGCGCGTCGTGATCGCGGGAACCGCGACGCCGTCGATGCTCAGGGCGTTGGTGTAGTCGAGGTCGCTCGCCTCCGGAGCGACCTTCAGGACGATGCGGTCGTTCGACAGGACCGTAGGAGTCACCGACAGGCCGATGCCGAAAGGCTTGTACTCGATGGTCGTTGCCCCAAGGCTTTGCGGTACTGGAATCGGCAACTCCCCACCAGCAAGGAAGCTTGCGCTCTGGCCCGACATGGCCACCAGCGTCGGCTCTGCAAGCACTCGCGCGAGGCCGTTGCCTTCGAGCAGGTTCAGCGTCAGCTTCATGCCGCGGCCCTTGTTGGCATTGCCAAAGCCCAAGGCAAGACTGAACGCATCCGCCAGAACGCCGCCCGGCGTGGTGTTGCTGAAGCTGAAGCCATGGCTGTTGGGACCATAGGAGGAAAGGTTGAATCCCGCTTCCTTCAACACGCTCCGGCTGAACTCGACGACCTTGACTTCGACCTGGACGGTGTGGCTGCGGACGTTCACGACCGACCGGTCCTGCAGCGCGGTCTTCTCATCGGCGCTTGAAAGGGCGATGTCCGTGGCCTGCTGGTGCGCGGGGAGACTGTCGGTGGAGCCGGTCAGCACCGCCGCGCGGCGACGGACTTCCACGGCATACGTGGTGGCTGCTGTGCTGCCCTTTTCCCAAACCATCAAGGTCGTGCGTCCTGCCGCCTTACCCGTCATGATGAGGCGTGCGCCGGCCGATCCCGCGGCCTTGCGGGTCAGCGTGACGCCCACCACCGCCTCGTCGGCGATGGCCATGCGATCGATGCCCTTGTCGACCAGCAGTTCCTGCTGGGTTCCCGCCTGCATCACGAGCGCAATGGGCTGCCGCGCGGGAGGTGTCTTTGTCTCCGGGCCAGCTGCCTGCGAAGCGGGCGGCACGATACCGAACGAGACCAGGCACAGCGCGACGAGCGCAAGGCGAAATGGAGGCCGCCGATTCCTTGTGAACTGGCAGGGCGAATGCGGCATGTGTCTTCTTTCTTGAACTTGGACGGTCATTGCTTTGGCCGATCAATAGCGCATGGTTTCGCTTCGCTCGCCGCGGATCACTTCAACTTCGGTGCCTCCCCGCGCGGTCGGTGGGCCGCTGCGGGAGATTGCGTTTCCGGCCGGCGCATTGCGTGCCACTGCGTTCGCGCGGCGGGTGTTGTCGGTCGTGCCGCCAGAAACGAAATCCACCGCGGTCAAGCCTGCTTGAGCCTTGTCCAGCCCTTCGAGCGGGGCTCGACGCGGCGCGCCGGGCTTGGCCGGCGCGGGTTGCAATGCGGTCGGAAGTTCTGCGAAGAGCTTGGGATCGGGCTCGGCCGAGTCGGTCGGATTGCGCAGCGCCAGCAACAGCCGCCCACTGGATTCGCCCACCGTCAGGCGATTGATCTCGTCGACCGCGACCGCCAGAACAGCGGTTCTCGCCGCTTCCGTGCGTTGCGCCTGCGGCTGTGCCGTTCCGGCCTTGCCGTCCGCCCCCTTGGGTGGCAAACCGTCGACGGAGGCACTGCCGAATGCCAGCACGCGCTTGCGTGCGAGCAGCAGCCGCGCCTGGCTCCGATCGACGTCCTTGTTGTCCGACTTGAACATCACGAAGACATCGACGAAGTCGCCTGGCTGGACCTTGTTTCCGACGCCCATGAGCTCGTCGGCCTTGACCGCCACCGCACGTTCGCCCTCCGCCACGCGCAATGCGAGTCCCGAAACGAGCTGGCCTTGAAGCAGCGGAGTGCCTTCGCCAAGGTCCATCACCGGCACACGTCCGATGGCATCCGTCGTTTCCTGGAACGCGCCCGCGGGGTTGATGGGCAGGCGCTCGACGCGAATCGCGTCGGCGGAAATGGCTTGTCCTGCCGGCAAGGGCTTCGATGCGACCACCACCGCATACATCATTACCACCGGCGCCTTTGCTGGCGCGGCTACCGGAGCGGTGGCTGCTTTTGCAGGGGGAGCCTGCCTGCTGAGCATCCATGCATAGCCGCCGAGCGCAATGGCAAGCAGCACGAGGATGGCGGCGACTATCTTGGTGAGATGGATCATGGGCGGCATTTAGAAGAAGGAATGTGCGCAACCGGAAAATCGACGACTGGCGGCTTCGCCGCCATGTGTGCGATCAACTCTGTCGCCCCCAGATCAGCCATACAGCGGTGGCGAGCGCCAGATAGGCTGCATAGGGAACAACACGAGGCCGGCGTCCGGACGGCGCCATGCCGTCGGCAGCAGAGCGTTGGTGCGCAAGCATCAACGCGAGCCGGGGAAGCACGGGCCAGCGCAGCAGCGCCAGCCAAAGAATGCCGTGGAGGGCGGCGAGCAGACTGCCGCCGATCCAGATGGGAAGGAGTGCCATGGGGCCAACCCATAGACCGAGAGCGCCAGCGAACTTCACGTCGCCCGCTCCCATGACGCCTGTGGCATAGAAAAGCAGGAGTGCGCCGAATCCGGCGGCGAAGCCAAGCAGTGCTTCCGTCCAGCCCAGGCCCACGGGCTGATGCTCAAGGATGAGTTGTGCGAGCGCCGCCGCGGCGCCCGCCAACACGAGCCAGTTGGGAACAGTGCGCCTGCGGAAGTCATGGACGGCAATCAAGGCCAACCAGATCAACAGGACGGAATCCGCGCGCAAATCAATCCTTGGTCGGAAGCTTGCCTCCGATGTACGAAAACATATCGATCAGCGCCTTGCCGATGCCGGATGTTTCGGAAAAGATTCCGATCAAGATGATTGCCATCAGTCCCGCAATAATTCCATATTCAATTGCGGTAGCACCTTCTTCATCGCGCAAAAAACGAGCAATAGATCCAAGCATGATTTCCCTTTCCAGGAGTGTTAACAAAGACTTGCAGGTCAATGTTATACAGCGTAACTCTGTGTATCAACAGGGAAGTAGATAGTACTTTTGTCTAATGAGTACTGAGCGAGAGAGATAAAGCAGGATGGCGGCCAGCCGCCTGCCGGCCGGAATCAGAAACGGCCTGCTCAACCGATTGACAGTTTGGAAACGAATATTTCCCTCTGTACGACACATGTCACCTCCCATAAAGATGGGATGCGTCGTTACGTCGCCGGGAACGCGCGAATAGGAAACGTTACGGGAACAAACGCGTTACGTGTTACGTAGCGCGGGTTCCCAACGGGCCAGATGTAACATTGAAAAAAGGCCTATCTGGTGAGCAAAAAGTCACGAGATTGCGAGGTTGCCTCGCCGCCGGGAGGGCTTCGACCGGGCCTCAGCCCAGGATTTCTTCGTGAAACAGCTTCCAGTCGGTACCCTGGCGTAACCAGTACTGGCGCCGTGAGCGTCCACTCTTTTCGCCTTCGAACACTTCGCCGAAGGTAACAATCATGGTGTCGTCACCGTCCCGCCAGTGGAGGTAAGACATGTCCTTGAGCTGCACGCGCTTGCCCTGCGCGTATTTCACTTCTTCGTCGACAGCTGAAATTCCTTCGGTGGATTTCTTGCTGCTGCGCTGGAAATCGGGCAAATAGAATTTCTTCAATTGCGCTTCATTTCCATTGGCTCGCGCATCTTTCCAGCCATTGATTGCGCCGGTAATCGATTGCGACTCTTTTTCCGCCTGCGGCTGCGATATCCATTGCAGGCTGCGCGCGGTCACCACCGGGGTGGCGCCAATCTGCACTTTCCGCAAAAGCTGCTTCAGGTCGGGATTGGCCATGACCACGCAGCCGTCGCTCGCCAGCGGCGCCCGGGCGAACTGCTGGGGCGGGGTGCCGTGCAGCCAGATGCCGCCGCCGGTCTTGCCGCGCCGCAGGTCGTATGGGTTGGGGTAATTGATGGGCAGGGCGCCCGCGCCGTAGAAGTCCTTCAGCGACTTCGGGTCGAGGCTGCTGGTGATGTAGTACACGCCAAGCGGAGTGCGCGCATCGCCTTCGGTGGCCTTGTCGGTGCCCGACTTGCCGACCGAGATGTAGTAGTCGGCGGTGAGCTTCAAGCCCTTGTCCGAGTTCTCGAACAGGTACAGCCGCGAGCGCGAGGCGTCGACGGCAATGGCATAGCGGCTGCGGGTGGAGAGCGCCAGGAACTGTGACGGCACGGTGTTGGCCGGCGGCCGCTCACGCAGGGCCTGCAGGCGGCGCTTCGATTCCTCGTGCAGCTCGGCCATGGCCGGGTTGCCGCGCATCTTCGCGATGCTGGCGGTGTCGGGCAGCGCGTTCGACGGGGGCACCTGCGCCGCGAGCAGGTCGCCGTAGACGAGTTGCGCGAGCTGGAAGTTCGGATAGTCGCGCACCAGGTCGCGGGCCTTGGCCAGCGCGGGTCGGGCCTGGCCGCGGCCGAACATTTCGTAGACCGCGATCAGGCGTGCCTCGGCGTTGCCGGCTTCCTGGATAGGGGCCGCATTGGAGGCGGGCTTTCGTGCGGGCCTTGCCGTGGCGCCAGCTGTTCGGGCCTCTGCTGCAACCGCGCCCTTCCTGCTTTTGGGCTGTGCCTTGGCGGAAGACCGGCCGGCGGTCGTGGTGCGGCCGCCCGTTGCGGCCTTGGCCTTGGCGCTGCTACCGATCTTGGTGTTGTTCGACGCCAGTGCCGCACCGGGCGCTGCAAGCATCAGCGCGGAAGCGGTCACTAGGGCTGCAAGCAGCTGTCCGCTGCGCAGACGGAACGGGGGATTCTGAAGCCGGCCGTGCCGGACGATGTCTGCCACTAGCCGCCGACGCTTTCCTTGCGAATGTGCCAATGATTGCCGGAGCGCTGCATGTCCAGCGTCTTGCGGCTCGAGACGTTGAGGTTGTCCGCGCGATAGATCTGGCGGAACTTGGCGGTCGCGGTCTGTCCGTCGACCTTGATCGCGAGGTTCTCGATGTTCACGCTGATGCTCGTCTTGCCGACGATGCGGGCGCGGCGGTCTTCTTCCCAGCTCTTGCGGCTCTGGCCGCCTGCGGGTGCGAAGTCGGGGCCGTAGGCCGCGAGGTAGCGCTCCATGTCCTGACCGGCCCAGGCCGACGCCCAGGCGCGCACGGCCGACTCGACTTCGGCATTGGACGCGGTGCTGGCCGCAGGCGCCGGTGCGGGCGCCGGCGTTGCCTCGGGCGCCTTGGGCGCGGCGGCCACCGGTGCAGGGGCGGCCGCGACCTTGGCCGGCGGCGGCGCGGCAGGGGCTGGCGCGGGAGCAGGCGCCTTGGCCACGGGTGCCGGTGCCTGCGCCGCCGAAGCGACCACGGCCGTCGGCTTGCCACCCACCGGCGTCGGCGTGAAGAGCGTGCGGATCACCGCCAGCTTGGGCTGCACGGCGGTGTTGTTCTGGTCGAGCTGCAGGGCCTTGCTGTAGGCCTGGCTCGCAAGCCGTGCATACACGTCGCCGAGGTTTTCCTGGGCGGTGGCGTAGCTGGGGTTGGTGCGGATCGCGCTTTCGAGCGCGCCGCGTGCCTTGTCGAACTGGTTCTGGCTCGCGTAGATCACAGCGAGGTTGTTGTACGGCTCTGGCAGTTCGGGCGCATCTTGCGTGAGCTGCGTGAAGGCGGCGATGGCTTCTGCGCGCTTGCCGGTGTCGAGCTGGATCACGCCCTTGAGGAAGCGCATCTGCGGGTCGCGCGGCTTGTCCTTGAGGAAGGCGTCGGCTTTTGTCATGGCCTCGTCGAGCTTGCCGGCCTGCATGAGCTTGTCGACTTCCTCGTGCTCGATGGCGGCCAGTGCCGGCAGCATGGCGCCGCAGGTTGCCGCGGCCAGGAACAGGGCGCGAACGGCGGGAGAGAAGCTGAAACGGGCGCGCGGCCGGGGGCTCTTGGGCATTGCGGACAAGACCTCGTAGGGGGTGGGAGATGCGGCAGGCATTGTAAGTGGTGGTTAACCTTCGGACACAGTGATGACGGTCTTTCGACCTGGCCGCAACACGGGGCTCGCGCAGTACAGTGCGGCCGTGGACCGTCTCCAAAGTATTGAAACCTTCGTTCGCGTCGCGCAGACCCAGAGCTTCGCGGAAGCCGCTCGGCAACTGCGCGTGGCCAACTCGGTCGTCACCACGCGGGTCAAGCAGCTGGAAGAGTTCCTGGGCGCGCCGCTGTTCCACCGCAGCACGCGCGTGGTGCGCCTCAGCGACATGGGCCAGGCCTTTCTGCGCGACTGCACGGAGCTGGTCGTGCGTGCCGAGAGCATCGTCGACCAGATGCGCGAAGCGCGCGGCACGCCCTCGGGCACGCTGCGCGTGCATGCGCTGACGGGCATGGTGCTGGGCCGTTTTGCCTCGCTGCTGCGCGAGTTCCAGACGACCTATCCCGACATCCACCTCGAACTGATCGTGAGCGATGCGGTGGCCGACCCGGTGAAAGCCGGCGTCGACTGTGCGCTGCAGATTTTTCCCGCGGCTTCGCAGGAGCTGGTGTCGCGGCCGCTGTTTCCGGTGCGGCGGGTGCTTTGCGCCACACCGGCGTACCTCGAGGCGCACGGCATGCCCGCCACGCCGCGCGAGCTGCATCGCCACAAGCTGGGCCTGTATTCGGGCTACCCCACGCGCGACCGCTGGACTTTTCACCACCAGGGCGAGCAGACCACCATCTACCTGAACGCCGCGCTGCTGACCAACAGCGTGCATCTGCTGCGCGAATATGCACTGGAGCATGCGGGCATCGTCTGCCTGCCGACGCTGGTGGCGGGCGATGCCATTGCGCGCGGCGAGCTGTGCGTGGTGCTGGCCGAGCACCAGCTGTCGTCCTTTTCGCTCAGCGCGGTGTATGCGGGCACCTCGCGCAATGCGCTGAAACTGCGCCTGTTCATCGAGCACATCGCCACCCGCTTCACGCGCGTGCCGCCATGGGACGCGGCGCTGATCGAGCGCGGGCTCATCCCGTCGGAACTCATCGAGTTCAGCCGGACCAGCGGTTAGGTCTGGCTGGTGCCCGAACGGGGGTAAACCCCAGCGATTATTCGGAAGCGCCGAATAATCCTCTTCCAAACTGATCCCTACCGGCGGCGCCGGTTGACTCCTAGAGTTCGCTCATCACAGGAGACACCCCGCCATGACCGCAACCGCCTACCAAACCCGCTTCGGGTCGCTCAAGCACTTCGAGAAGGGCCACGTCGAACCGATCGACGACGACGTGCGCCACTACGCGTTTTCCAACTGCTTCGAGATCGCGAGCATCAGCAAGCCTTACGAGAAGGTCGTGTTCGGCCAGAACCAGATCTACGTGCTGGAGACGCTGCGCGCCGAAGGCACTTCGCCCTGGTACACCTGCGCGCACGACGAGTTCGCGCTGGTGATGGACGGCGATGTCGAAGTGCACCTGGTGCAGCTCGACGCCGCGCAGACGGTGGCCGACAAGGACAAGAACGGCGCCGTGCTGGTCGAGGGCGAACCGCAGGGCAGGAAGATGGGCTGGATGAAGCTCTCGCGCGGCCACCAGGGCCTGCTGCCGAAGAACACCGCCTACCAGTTCCGCAGTGCCGGCGAGCCGGGCGTGATCGTGCTGCAGAGCTGCAAGGGCGATCTCTCCGTGGAAAAGTGGGCCGACATCTGCCAAACCCATTGAACAGGAGCCACACCATGAACGCACCCGCAGAACTCGCCAAGGTGATCGCGTCGCAGCCCGACGCCACACTCGGCTACAAGGGCTTTTCGCTCGGCAGCTTCAGCTTTCACCGCGATGAATACTTCGTGCACATCGGCTGGAAGACCCGCGACGGCCGCCCGATGAGCCACACCATGGACGCCGGCAGCTACCTGCGCGCGCTGATGCGCGACGTGGCCTGGGGCTTCTTCTACGGCTGGGTCAACTTCGACGACGTGTTCGGCACCGTCAACCACTACGAGTCGGTCGACCTGTACGCCGGCAGCTTCAACGGCACCATGAAGGACGCGGGCATCGACCTGCTCGAGAACTTCCCCACGGCGCAGATCCGCGCCACCTTCGAGGCCATGCTCGACGACTGGACCAACGAGGCTTTCGACCCGTTCGCAGCGCCGCAGGAAACCGGCTCGCCCTACGGCCGCAAGAAGGGCAACAACACCGCCAAGATCACGAGGGCGCGCGAACTGGCCAAGCGCTGCGTGGGCCTGAAGGGCGACCTTGACCTGCGCAGCGACGAACGCGGCGCACCGGTCAACCGCGCCTTTGCCGACGTGCCGCAGGGCCAGCCCGAGCTGCACCCCGAGCCCGGTTTCGAGAACGAGGTGCATGCCTTCAATCTCTTCGGCTTCCTGAGCCGTTCGCAGGTCACGTGGAACCCGAGCTTCACCTCGGTGGTGAAGCACAGCTACATGTGCCCGACGACGGAGGAGCACATCCTGCCGATCATCCATGGCAACGACCGCGTCGAGTGGTTCTTCCAGATGACCGACGAGATCCACTGGGACTGCGGCGACAAGAACACCGGCAGGCCGATGGCCCGCGTGATCATGAAGGCCGGCGATATGGCGGCCATGCCTGCGTACTGCCGGCACCAAGGCTTCAGCCCGAAGCGCTCGATGTTGCTGGTGTGGGAGAACGGGTCGCCGAGCCTGGTGTACGAGATCCAGAAGGGCGAGTCGCCCGAGATTCCGGTGCAGTTCTGATGCATTACTCCCTCCCCCTCTGGGGGAGGGCAGGGGTGGGGGCTCTCCGAGCCCGCGCCCTCTTCGAAGAAGCCCCCACCCCAACCCTCCCCCAGCGGGGGAGGGAGAGGAAACCCATGCCTGCCTCCATCATCCGCCACCAGCTCTTCATCGACGGCCGCTTCGTCGACGCCGAGTCCGGCGAGACCCTCGCCACGCTCAACCCGCACGACAACACGCCCATCGCCAACGTCGCGCTCGCCGGCAAGGCCGACGTCGACAAAGCGGTTGCGGCTGCGAAGCGCGCCTTCCCCAAATGGAGCCGCATGGCCGCCGCAGACCGCGGCCGCATCCTGCTGAAGCTCGCCGACCTCATCGAGGCCAGCGGCGAGGAACTCGCGCGCCTCGAATCGCTCGACACCGGCCACCCAATCCGCGATTCGCGCCGGCTCGACGTGCCGCGCACCGCCGCGTGCTTTCGCTACTTCGGCGGCATGGCCGACAAGTTCCAGGGCGAAACCATTCCGGTCGAAGAAGGCTTCCTCAACTACACGCTGCGCGAGCCGGTCGGCATCGTCGGCCAGGTGGTGCCGTGGAATTTCCCGCTGATGTTCACGAGCTGGAAGATGGCGCCCGCGCTCGCGGCCGGCAACTGCATCGTGATGAAGCCGGCGGAGATCACGCCGCTAAGTTCGCTGCGCATCGCCGAACTGATGGCCGATGCGGGCCTGCCGCCCGGCGTGGTCAACATGCTGCCGGGCCTGGGCAGCGTGGCGGGCCAGTACATCGCCGAGCATCCGGAGATCGCGAAGATCGCTTTCACCGGCAGCACCGCCACGGGCCGGCGCATCGTGCAGGCCAGCGCGGGCAACCTGAAGAAGGTGCAGCTCGAACTCGGCGGCAAGGGGCCCAACATCGTGTTCGAGGACGCGAACCTTCAGGCCGCCGTCAATGGCAGCGCCTGGGCCATCTTCCACAACCAGGGGCAGGCCTGCATCGCGGGCTCGCGGCTGATGCTGCACGAGAAGATCGCCGATGCCTTCCTTGAGCAGTTCATTCCGCTCGCCAGGTCCATCCGCCTCGGCAACCCGCTGGACGACGCGACGGAGATGGGCCCGCTCACCAGCGCACAGCATCGCGAGCGCGTGCTGAGCTATGTCGATGTGGCGCAAGGCGAGGGCGGTGAACTGCTCGCTGGCGGCAAATCGCCCGGCGGCGATCTCGCGAAGGGCTGCTATGTCGAGCCGACCGTGATGCGTGCGAAGTCGTACAGGGACCGTGTTGCGCAGGAAGAAGTCTTCGGCCCCTTCGTCACTGTGCTCACCTTCAAGAACGACGAGGAGGCGATGCAGATCGCCAATGGCACCGACTACGGCCTGGGCAGCGGCCTGTGGACCAACAACCTGCAGCGCGCCCACAAGGTGGCGCGCGACCTGCACGCCGGCATGGTCTGGATCAACAGCTACAAGCGCGTGAATCCCGGCTCGCCCTTCGGCGGCGTAGGCCAGAGCGGCTACGGCCGCGAGATGGGGTTCGATGCGATGCGCGAATACACGCAGGTCAAGAGCGTGTGGGTGAACGTCGACGCGCAGATACCGCCGCACTTCGTGCGCTGACCCGGTCGTTGCGGCAACACAAACACAAGAGACGGAGACAACCATGGCATTCAATCGCAGACAGTTCACGCAGGCCACGGCCGCGCTGGTCGCCTCGGGCGCAAGCCCGTTGGTGTTCGCGGCCGACACGCTCAAGATCGGCTACGTCTCGCCGCAGACCGGCCCGCTCGCGCCTTTCGGCGAGGCCGACAAATGGGTCATCGACCAGATGAAGACCGCCTTCAAGGACGGCATCACGGTCGGCGGCAAGAAGTACGCGGTGCAGATCGTGCTGAAGGACAGCCAGTCGAACCCCAACCGCGCGGGCGAGGTGGCGAACGACCTGATCCTGAAGGACAAGGTGGCGCTGGTGCTCACCGCCGGAACGCCTGAAACCGCCAACCCGGTGAGCGATGCCTGCGAGCTCAACGAGGTGCCCTGCATTTCCAGCGTGGTGCCGTGGCAGCCGTGGTTCTTCGGCCGCAAGGGCGATCCGGCCAAAGGCTTCAACTGGACGTACCACATGTTCTGGGGGCTGGAGGACGTCATCGCCAACTTCACCAACGGCTGGAAGACACTCGCCACCAACAAGAAAGTCGGCGGCCTGTTCCCGAACGACGGCGACGGCAACGCATGGGGCGACAAGGAGCTGGGCTTTCCGAAGCCGCTCGCGCAGATGGGCTTCACGCTCACCGACCCCGGCCGCTTCCAGAACGGCACGCAGGACTTCAGCGCGCAGATCGCGGCCTTCAAGAAGGAGGGTGTCGAGATCGTCACCGGCGTGGTGATTCCGCCCGACGCCAAGACCTTCCTCACGCAGGCGCGGCAACAGGGCTTCAAGCCGAAGGTCATAACGCTGGGCAAGGCGCTGCTGTTCCCAGGCGCGATCGAGGCGCTGGGCGACCTGGGTGACGGCCTCTCGACCGAGGTGTGGTGGAGCCCGTCGCATCCGTTCACGTCGAGCCTCACGCAGCAAAGCGCGAAGGCACTGGCCGATGCCTACGAGGCCGGCACGAAGAAGCAGTGGACGCAGCCCATCGGCTTCGCGCACGCGCTGTTCGAGGTGGCGGCGAATGCGCTCGGGCGGGCGAAGTCGCTGAAGGCTGCCGACGTGCGCGACGCGGTTGCGTCGACGTCGATCAACTCGGTGGTCGGTCCGGTGAAGTGGGGCGGGCAGGGGCCGTTCAGGAACGTCAGCAAGACGCCGCTGGTGCTCGGCCAGTGGGGCAAGGGCAGCAAGTACAAGGTGGAGCTGACCATCGTGAACAACGAGGCGGCGACGAACATTCCCACCGGCGGCAAGCTGCGGCTGCTCTGAAGAGCGAATGCAATGACGCTGCTGGCACTGCATGCCGTGAGCAAGTCCTACGGCGCGCTCAAGGTCACCGACGACATCACGCTGTCGGTAACCGAGGGCGAGACGCTGGGCATTCTCGGGCCCAACGGCGCGGGCAAGACCACGCTGTTCAATCTGATCTCGGGCGACGTACGTGTCGACGCGGGGCGCGTGGAGTACGCGGGTCGCGACGTGACACGGCTGAAGCCGCACCAGCGCTGCCATGCGGGCATCGGCCGCAGCTACCAGGTGCCGCAGCCCTTCGGCAACATGAGCGTGTTCGAGAACCTGGTGACCGCCGCCTGCTTCGGTGGGCAGCAGACGGAGCGCGAAGCGTGGCACACCGCACACGAGGTGCTGGATCAGACGGGCCTGATGGCGCATGCGAACAAGCAGGCGGGTGGGCTGACGCTGCTCGACCGCAAGCGGCTGGAACTGGCGCGCGCGCTGGCCACGCGGCCGCAGTTGCTGCTGCTCGACGAGATCGCGGGCGGGCTGACGGAGCCCGAGGCCGCGGTGCTGGTCGGCGAGCTCCAGCGCATCAAGGCGCGCGGCGTGACGATGATCTGGATCGAGCATGTGGTGCATGCGCTGCTGTCGCTGGCGGACCGGCTGTTCGTCATCAACTTCGGGCAGAAGCTGGCCGAGGGCGCGCCGCGAGCGGTGATGAACGACCCGGAGGTGCGGCGGGTGTACATGGGGATGGAAGCATGAGCGCGCGGCGCCTTCGAATTGCTCCTTCCCCCTCTGGGGGAAGGTTGGGATGGGGGCACGACGGCGCCACCACTCCAACGCCGCTTGCCCCCACCCCAACCCTCCCCCAGAGGGGGAGGGAGCAAAGACCATGAACGCTCTGCTTACCACTCGCGCGCTGGAAGCCTTCTACGGCGACGCCCAGGCCCTCTTCGGCATCGACTTCTCGCTGACCCAGGGCGAGCTCGTCGCCATCATCGGCGCCAACGGCGCCGGCAAGTCGACCTTCCTCAAGAGCCTGACGGGCCTTGTGCGCGCGCCCGGTGAGGCGATCCGCTTCAAGGGCGAGCCCATCGGCGGCCTTGCTCCCGGCGACATCGTGCGCCGCGGCCTTGCCATGGTCCCCGAAGGCCGCAGGCTGTTTCCGAGCCTCAGCGTCGAGGAGAACCTGCTCATGGGCGCTACCGCCGCGCGCAAGGGGCCGTGGAACCTGCCGCGCCTCTACGCCCTGTTCCCCATCCTCGCCGAAAAGCGCCACCAGCCGGGCACCTCGCTGTCGGGTGGCCAGCAGCAGATGGTCGCGCTCGGCCGCGCGCTCATGAGCAACCCCGAGGTGCTGCTGTGCGACGAGCTGTCGCTCGGCCTCGCGCCCATCGTCATCCGCGAGATCTACGCGGCCATGCCAGCCATCACCGCGGAAGGCATGACCGTCGTGATCGTCGAGCAGGACGTGACCATGGCGCGGCAGGTCTCGCGGCGCATCTACTGCTTCCAGGAAGGTCGCGTGTCGCTCGAAGGCAACTCCGCCGACCTGACGCGCGAGCAGATCTCGCAGGCCTACTTCGGCGTGGAGGCTGCCCATGCTTGAGACCCTCGTTCAGGGCGTGCTGCTCGGCGGCCTCTACACGCTGTTCGCGCTGGGCCAGTCGCTGATGTTCGGCGTGATGCGGCTCACCAACACGGCGCAGGGCGACTTCATCATCCTCGGCGCGTTCGCGGTCATCGCGGGCGTGTCGCTGACGGGGGATGCGGCGCCGTGGCTGGTCGCACTCGCGGTGCTGCCGGTGGCCTTCGGCTTCGGCTACGCGCTGCAGCGCTACGTGCTCAACGGCACGCTGGGGAAGGACCCGCTGCCTTCGCTGGTCGTCACCTTCGGTTTGTCGATCGTCATCCAGAACCTGTTGCTCGAACTGTTCTCGGCCGATCCGCGCGCCATAGAGACCGGTGGGCTCAATACGCAGGGCATCGCGTTGGGCGATGCAATGTCGCTGGGCGTGCTGCCGCTGATCGTGCTGGCCATCGCGGTCGGTGCGACGGGGGCGCTGCAGTGGCTGTTCGCGCGCACGGCGCTGGGTCGGTCGTTTCGCGCCGTGTCCGACGACCGCGAGATCGCGGAACTCATGGGGCTCAATGCGAAGAAGGTCTATGCGCTGGCAACGGCGATTGCCTTCGTGCTCATCGCCATCGCAGGTGCGCTGCAGGGCATGCGCACCACGGTTTCTCCTTCGGACGGTCCGCTGCTGCTGCTCTTCGCGTTCGAGGCCGTGATCATCGGCGGTATGGGCTCCTTCTGGGGCACGCTGGCGGGCGCGATGATCCTCGGCGTCACGCAGCAGATCGGCTTCCGGCTCGATCCGGGCTGGGGCATCTGGTTCGGGCACATCGTGTTCCTGATCGTGCTGGTGCTGCGGCCGCAAGGCCTTTTCCCCAAGACACGTGGATGAAGCAGATGACGAACATGCCCCCACCCCTCATTGCCGTCGCGCGCGCCACCGCCGCGAGCCGAGCCGCACTCTTCACCGGCATCGCCCTCGTGCTCGTCGCCGCCAGCCTACCGTGGTGGGGCGAGTCGAGCTGGATGCGCGAGTTCGTCGAGATCGCCTGCTACTTCATCTTCGCGATGATGTGGAACCTGCTCGCGGGCTACGGCGGCATGGTGAGCATCGGGCAGCAGGCCTTCTTCGGTTTCGGCGGCTACGTGATGCTGATGCTCGGCAACTTCGCGGGCGTCAATCCCTTCGTGGCGATACCGCTGGGGGCGCTGGCGGCGGGGCTTGTGGCGATACCCGTGTCCTTCGTCGCGTTCCGGCTTGCGGGCGGCTACTTCGCCATCGGCACCTGGGTCATCGCGGAGGTGTTCCGGTTGAGCTTCGCCAACGTGTCGGCGGTGGGTGGCGGCTCGGGCACCACGCTCACCGCGCTGCGCGGCATCGACAAGGCGACACGCGAAAGCACCACCTACTGGATGGCGCTGGCCTGCGTGGTTGCGGCGGTCGCGCTGGTGTATCTGTTCCTGCGCAGCAAGCGCGGGCTGGCGCTGCTGGCGATCCGCGACAACGAAGTCGCGGCCGAGTCGCAGGGCATTCCGGTCGCGCGCATGAAGCTCGCGGTGTACGTGGTCGCGGCCTTCGGCGCGGGCCTCGCGGGGGCGCTGTACTTCGTGGGCAACCTGCGCATCAGCCCCGATGCCGCCTTCAGTGTCAACTGGACTGCCTTCGCCATCTTCATGGTGGTGATCGGCGGCATCGGCCGCATCGAAGGGCCGCTGGTGGGAGCGCTCATCTTCTGGGCGCTCAATAAGTTCCTGAGCGACTACGGCACGTGGTATCTGCTCGGACTCGGCCTGATGGCCATTCTCGTGACCCTATTCTTCAAGCAGGGACTCTGGGGCTACGCGCAGCAGCGCTGGGGCTGGTCGCTGTTTCCCACGCAGCGCAAGCTGCTGCACGCGCCTGGCAAGCCCGCGCGATAGACGCCATCCGATGTGAAAACCCCAGCGTCGTGTCCGTTGGGACTTGCGCAACACAGTTTGCTCATGTAACGTGTTGTAAGTGCGATGGTCAGCTGGCGTTCAGCCGGCGTTCCGCATTTCCTGGTTTTCACTCTCTCTGGAGTCACCTTGACAATCACCAAACGCCGCTTGCTCGAAGGCGGCGCGGCAGCCGTTGCCGCCTCGTTCTTCGCGAAAGCTTCGTGGGCCCAACGCACCGCTCCCGCCGGCGAAGCCGCCTGGCCGACCAAGCCCGTGCACATCCTCGTGGGCTTTCCCGCCGGCGCCTCGCCCGACCTCGCGGCCCGCGCCATCGCCGAACCCCTGTCGAAGATCCTGCGCCAGCCGGTGGTGGTCGAGAACAAGCCCGGCGCCAGCGGCAACACCGTGGCCGACCTGGTGGCCAAGGCCACCGATGACCACACCGTCGGCGCGCTGATCAACGGCAACCTCACCATCGCGAAGCTGCTCAATCCGTCGCTGCCTTTCGACCCCGAGAAAGACTTCGCGCCGATCGGCCTCATCGGCACCGCACCGCTGGTGCTCGTGGTGTCGGGCAGTGCCTCGGGCAAGACTGCGGCCGAACAACTGCTGTGGGTGCGCAACCTCGGCACCGGCGCCAGGTACGGCACGCCGGGCGTGGGCACGGTGGGCCACCTGGGCATGGAGCTGCTGAAGAGCCGCGCCGCCATCACGGCGCAGCACAAGCCCTACACCGGCAACCCGCAGGTCATTGCGGGCCTGCTGGCCAACGAGATCCAACTGGCGCTGCTGCCGCCCGGCCTGGCCTTGCCGCACATCAAGTCGGGCAAGGTGAAGGCCATCGGCGTGACCTCGCCCGAGCGCAGTCCGCTGGCCGGCGAACTGCCCAGCATCCGCGACGCCGACGTGCGCGGCGCCGACCTCGAGATCTGGACCGCGCTGGCCGCGCCCGCGGGCATGAAGCCCGCGGCCGTCACCAAGCTCAACGCGGCGCTGGTCGAGGTGATCAGCTCGCCCGATGTGAGCCAGGCCCTGCTCAAGACCGGCTGGCAGGCGCAGCCCGGTTCGCCCGACACGCTGGCCAAGCGCATGCGCGCCGACACCACGCGCCTGGGCGGCGTGATCATCATGAAGGGCATTCACTCGGAGGGCTGAGCTCGCCCCAGGCTTCGCGCACTTCGTGTCGCTTCTCCCACCCCCTACCGGGGGCAACACCAGCGGCCCGGCGAAGCCGCTTCCGCGGTGTTCCTGGAAAGGGCCAACGGCTGCGTGCGGTTGCCTAAAGAAGCTGCGAGACTTTCTTCGCGGCATCGACCAGGGCCGGCAGCATCGTCTCCTGCATCACCTTCGCGCTGGTGCGGTTCGCCTGCCCGCTGATGTTGAGCGCGGCCACCATGCGGCCGTGCCGGTCGACGATGGGGGCGGCCACCGAGATCAGGCCTTCTTCCAGTTCCTGGTTCACCAGGCACCACTGCTGTTTGCGCGCCTGCGCTACCTTGGCCATGAGCACGTCGATGTCGGTCACCGTGTGCTTGGTCAGCGCCTGGATGTCGGAGGCTTCGAGCCGTGCGCGCACCTCGTCGTCTTCCAGGTCGGCCAGCAGCAGCCGGCCCAGCGACGTGCAGTAGGCCGGCAGGCGCGAGCCCACGCCCAGGCTGATGCGCATGATCTTCTGCGTGGGCACGCGCAGCACGTAGACGATGTCCGTCGCATCGAGCACGGCGGCCGAGCATGACTCCTGCACCTGCTGCACCAGCGCCTCCATCACCGGCTCGGCGCGGTTCCAGATCGGCATCGACGACAGGTACGCGAAGCCGAGGTCGAGGATGCGCGGCGTGAGTGTGAAGAGCTTGCCGTCCGTCACCACGTAGCCCAGCGTCTGCAGCGTGAGCAGGATGCGCCGCGCCCCCGCGCGCGTGAGCCCGCTGCCGGCCGCCACCTCGCTGAGCGTCTGGTGCGGCGCTTTCGCGCTGAATGAACGGATCACCTGCAGCCCCCGCGCAAAAGACTGGACGTAGCTGTCGCCGGGCGCGGGTGTGTCGGTTTGTGCGGGGTGGGTTGCCATGGTGGTCGATCCTCTTTAGAATTCATTATACGAACAAATGTTCTTTAGACGAACAAATCGGCGGTTCGCAGAATCGATCGGCGTGTTCAGGTGGTTCGGTTTCTTTCCTCACTCCCGGAGACAAGCTTCATGATCAACAAGATCGCGCGCTCGGTCGCCGATGCCCTGGCAGGCATCCAAGACGGCGCCACGGTTCTCATCGGCGGTTTCGGCACCGCCGGCATTCCCAACGAACTCATCGAGGGCCTCGTCGAACAGGGCGCCAAGGACCTCACCGTCGTCAACAACAACGCCGGCAACGGCGAGACCGGCCTCGCGGCGCTGCTCAAGGCCGGGCGCGTGCGCAAGATCATCTGCAGCTTCCCGCGCCAGGCCGACAGCCAGGTGTTCGACGGCCTGTACCGCAGCGGCAAGCTCGAGCTCGAGCTCGTGCCCCAGGGCAACCTCGCCGAGCGCATCCGCGCCGCGGGCGCCGGCATTGGTGCCTTTTTCTGCCCCACCGGCTACGGCACGCAGCTGGCCGGCAACCGCGAAACCCGCGAGATCGACGGCGTGCAGTACGTGCTCGAGTACCCCATCCACGGCGACGTGGCGCTCATCAAGGCCGAGCGCGGCGACCGCTGGGGCAACCTGGTCTACCGCAAGGCCGCGCGCAACTTCGGCCCGGTGATGGCCATGGCCTCGACGAAGACCATCGCCACCGTGCACGACATCGCCGAACTCGGCACCCTCGACCCGGAGACCATCGTGACCCCGGGCATCTTCGTGCACCAGGTGGTGCGCATCGAACGCGTGGCCACGCAGGCCGGCGGCTTCAAGAAGGCAGCATGACCATGAGCTACACACGTCGCACCAAGGACCAGCTCGCAGCGCGAGTGGCACAAGACATCTTCGACGGCGCCGTCGTCAACCTCGGCATCGGCCAGCCCACGCTGGTGGCCAATCACCTGCCCCAGGGCCGCGAGGTCATCCTGCAGAGCGAGAACGGCATCCTCGGCATGGGCCCTGCGCCCGAGGCCGGCGAGGAAGACTACGACCTCATCAACGCCGGCAAGCAGCCCGTCACGCTGCTGCCGGGCGGCTCGTTCTTCCACCACTCCGACAGCTTCGCGATGATGCGCGGCGGCCACCTCGACATCTGCGTGCTCGGCGCCTTCCAGGTGTCGGCCACCGGCGACCTCGCCAACTGGCACACCGGCGAGAAAGACGCCATTCCCGCGGTGGGCGGCGCGATGGACTTGGCCATCGGCGCCAAGCAGACCTGGGTCATGATGGACCTGCTCACGAAGCAGGGCGCGAGCAAGCTGGTGAAGGAGTGCACCTATCCGCTGACCGGCATCGGCTGCGTCAAGCGCGTGTACTCCGATCTGGCCACGCTCGAATGCACGCCCGAGGGCCTGAAGCTCGTCGACCTGGTCGATGGCCTGAGCCGCGAGGAACTCGAGAAGCTCGTGGGCTTGCCGATCGCCGCGTAAGGCGGACTTCCGGTACCCGAATCAACATCCTTCCAAAAGAGACAGACCATGACCAACCAAGCCTTCATCTGCGACGCAGTCCGCACCCCCTTCGGCCGCTACGGCGGCTCGCTCAGCAGCGTGCGTGCCGACAACCTCGGCGCCGTGCCCCTGCGCGCGCTGATGGAACGCAACAAGAACGTCGACTGGCAAGCCGTGAGCGACGTGCTCTACGGCTGCGCCAACCAGGCCGGCGAAGACAACCGCAACGTCGCGCGCATGTCGGCGCTGCTGGCGGGCCTGCCGCTCGAAATCGGCGGCGGCACCATCAACCGCCTGTGCGGCTCGGGCCTCGATGCCGTGGGCACGGCGGCACGCGCCATCCGCGCCGGTGAAGCCGGCCTGATGATCGCCGGCGGCGTGGAAAGCATGAGCCGCGCGCCCTTCGTCATGCCCAAGGCCGAGAGCGCCTTCAGCCGCAACAACGCGGTGTACGACACCACCATCGGCTGGCGCTTCGTCAACAAGCTCATGAAGGCGCAGTACGGTGTCGACTCGATGCCCGAGACGGCCGAGAACGTGGCCACCGACTACAAGATCGAGCGCGAGGCGCAGGACCTGATGGCGCTGAACTCGCAGCTGCGCGCCGTGGCCTCGCAGAAGTCCGGCTTCTTCGACGCCGAGATCGTGCCCGTGACCGTGCCGCAGAAGAAGGGCGACGCGATCATCGTCAACAAGGACGAGCATCCGCGCGAGACCAGCCTCGAATCGCTCGCCAAGCTCAAGGGCGTGGTGCGCCCCGACGGCACCGTCACCGCCGGCAACGCCAGCGGCGTGAACGACGGCGCCTGCGCGCTGCTGCTGGCCGACGAAGCCAGCGCCGCCAGGCACGGCCTCACGCCGCGCGCCCGCGTGGTCGGCATGGCCACCGCCGGCGTTGCGCCGCGCGTCATGGGCATCGGCCCCGCGCCCGCTACGCAGAAAGTGCTGGCGCTGACCGGCCTCACCATCGACCAGATCGACGTCATCGAACTCAACGAAGCTTTTGCTGCACAAGGCCTTGCCGTGCTGCGCCTGCTGGGCCTGAAGGACGACGACGCGCGCGTCAACATCAACGGCGGCGCGATCGCGCTGGGCCATCCGCTGGGCGCCAGCGGTGCGCGCCTGGCCACCACTGCAGTCAACCAGCTGCACAAGGGCGGCGGCCGCTATGCGCTGTGCACGATGTGCATCGGCGTGGGGCAGGGCATTGCGGTGATTCTCGAACGCGTCTGACCGGCAACCCCACCGCGGACGCAATGCCCCGATCCCGCGCCGTTACGCGTTCCGCTCGCGGCGCGCGGGCTCGGCCTGGTGCAGATAGCCGGTGAAGGTATCGGGCGGCGACGATCCCGTGAGCCGGGTCATGATCTGGCCGACCTCGCCCCGGTGATAGCCGCCATGGGCCACCACGTGGCCCAGCATCTCCTCGCGCGACATGCGGCCCGGGCTGCCGTCGGTGAACGTGAACTCGATGCTTTCCGCAAGCTCCTCTGGACTCAGGCGCGCGACGTAGTCGACGTACCAGCGGTCCGTTTCCCTGACCGATTCGGCCAGCGCTTCCAGGGCTGGTGGCTCGCGCGAGCCTGTCGCCGTGTATGCGTGCGCCTTGCGCTGGAGATTCGCAACGAAGATGCGGTCGACGATGCAGGCGTGGTTGAACACGCGCATCGCGCAGCGGTACTCGTCGGCCGGGCCCTTCGCGGCCAGGCCTGCGAGACCTGCCAGGAGCCCTTCGTCGGCCCAGGCCTTGTACCGGAACAGCGAAGCCAGAAGCGTCTGCGTACTCATCACAATCTCCCCTTGAACGGTTGAATGCACGCGTTGCGTGCGGTCCTATTCTTGAATGGAGCCTCGAACTTGGGTACTCGCATTCCCCCGCAGCGCCGGACCATGCGCAAAGCACCGCGCCAGCAGCGTTCGCGCGTCACGGTGGACGCGATCGTCGAGGCCGCAACTCGCGTTCTGGCGGGCCGCGGATGGGCGCGGTTCACCACCAACGAGATCGCGGCGGTGGCCGGTGTCAGCGTCGGCTCGCTCTATCAGTACTTCCCGGACAAGCTGGCCATCGCCGAGGCGATCCGGCAGCGCCACCTCGACGAAGTGCTCGTGGCGCTGTCCGGCGCCGACGATGAAGGCGAGCAAGAGGGCGATGCAGTGGCCATGCTGCCGCGCCGGGTGGAGCGCTTCGTCGATGGCGTCATCGCAGCCCACTCGGTCGACCAGGCGCTGCACCGCGTGCTGATGGGCGAGGTGCCGCTCGCCGCGCGTTCGAGCTACCCCGAGTTCGAGGCGCAATACCAGCGGCGCTACCGGGCCCTTGTCGCCGAAAGCCAGGGACCGGGAGAAAGCGCCGATACCGAGGTCGCGGCCCGCATGCTCTCGTCCGCGGTCGAAGGGGCGGTTCATGCAGCAGCACGGCGTGGTGACCTGGAGACTCCCGCGATGAAGACCGAACTCGTCAGGCTGGTTCTCGCCTACCTGAGCGACCGCCAGTGCGCGGGCCGAGGCTCCATCGGCATGCGGGTTGCCGGTGTGGACACAGCCTCGGACCCTGACCACAATGCCCCGGCCCCGCGCCTTCGCGGGTGTTGAAAGGTCGTCGCTATGAAAAATATGCTTGTGCCGGTTTGCCTGGCCCTGGCTCAGATGATGGTCGTGCAGGTGGCGTCCGCCCAGTCTTCCGGCGAAGTCGACCCGGCGCAGGGCAAGGCGCGGCCCACGGCGCCCACCACCAAGGCGGAACGCGCCGAGGCCCGCAAGGAACGCCGCGCGGACGGCGCCGCTGCCGCACGCGGACCGCAGATGCAGGAAGGCGAGGTCCGCCCGACGACCGCGCCGAAGATGTCGAGGGAAGAGCGCCGCGCCGCGGCGGCCAAGCGTCGCGCGGCGAACCGCGAAGCGATGAAGGCGGGTCAGCTCTCGCGCGGCGGCAGCAACGACGCGCCGGAAAAGCAGAAGAAGCCCTGAAGCTGAGCGGGTGCCTGGCTGGGCCGTCAGGCCCAGGCCTTGGCCGAGCGCCGCTGCAGAAGCGCCAGCATCCGCGCCTCCTCCGCGTCCCGCAAGCTCTTGGCGGCGCGCCTGGCGGAGTACGACACGTAGAGCGTGTCGATCGCCTTCTCCCAGCATTGGGCCGTCTGGTGGATGCAGTCGGCACTCCCCGGCTCGGCCGGCACGGCGTAGCCGGCCTTGCGGAGGATGTTGGCTTTGTGTTGGGTGCTGAGCATGTGGGCCCCCGTCGGTAGTTCAGGAGCAAGATAGCCCCAATGCACAATATTTACTATTGGCTACAAGGCGTATCTGGATGTTGGAAAAATCCGCCCTGACGGAGGTTTTTTCGCCGAAGACTAAGCCATAAGGCTTAGGCCATGTCTCTCGATTGCCACACCAGGGTGGCGGCGGCCAGGTCTTCCAACGCGCTTCCGACGGCCTTGAACACGGTGCGTTCCTCGCCGCCGGAGCGGCCCGGGCGCTCTGTGCGGCAAAGGGCGGCGAGGGTGCCGCCGACGTCTTCCGCCCGCAGCGTGCCGGCGGCGATCGCGTCGAGCAGGTCGCCGGATTTCTGCAGCGCCTCGTCGGTGTCGACAAAGGTGCGGGCCCCCGCGAAGCACTGCGCATCGGCCTCGCGCATGGCCGGCGTGAAACTGCCGATCAGGTCCAGGTGCGAGCCCGGTGCCAGCCATTCGCCGCGCACCAATGGCGCGGTGGCCAGCGTGGCGCAACTCACGATGTCGGCCTGGCGCACTGCCCCTTCCAGGTCGGTGGCGGCTTGCGCGTTCCAGCCCTCGGCGCGCCACTGCGCGGCCAGCGTCTCGGCGCCTTCGGCCCGGTGGTTCCACACCCACAGCTCATCGATGGGCCGCACGCTGGCATGCGCGGCGGGAAGCATGCGCGCGATGCGGCCTGTGCCCAACACCAGCAACCGGCGCGCGTCCCGGCGGGCCAGGAACGACGCGCCAAGCGCCGAGGCGGCCGCCGTGCGGCGCGCGGTGATCTCATTGCCGTCCATCATCGCCAGCGGCACGCCGGTGTGCGCGTCGTACAGCACATAGGTCGCATGCAGCCCGGGCAGGCCGCGCGCGCTGTTGCCCGGAAAGATGTTGATGGTCTTGATGCCCAGGAAGCCCGCATCGCTCCACGCCGGCATGATGAGCACCGTGCCGTTGTTCCCGCCGCCCGAGGCGGTCTCGATGCCGTGCACATGGCGCGGCGGCACCTGCGCTCCGGCGACGAAGGCCGCGTGCAGCGCGGGCACCAGCCGCTCGAAGTCCAGGGGTGCGCGGGTGGCGGCTTCGTCGAAGTGCTTCATGGCGGTTGTCATTGCTGCAGCGGATGTTGCGCGGCCTCGAAGAATGCGGTCAGCGCCTTCCGGTAGGCGGCGCCGTAGCGCAGGGCCGTCATCGGTTCGAGGTGGCTGGCGCCCGGCACTTCGATCAGCCGACGGGGCTCGCGCGCATCGGCCAGCAGGCGCTTCGAATGCGCGAGCGGAATCACCTGGTCGGCCGTGCCGTGGATCAGCAGCAGCGGAACGGGCGACACCGCCGCCACGTACTTCGATGCCGCGTATTCGTCGCTCACGAGCAAGCCGGCGCCCCAGAGCTTTTCGTTGGCAATCGACGAATAGGAATAGAAGGTCGACTCGACGGCCACCGCTTTCACGCCCGCCCTGTTGCCCGAGCCCATCACCGCGATCGCGTTGGTGCCGCCCAGGCTCTGCCCGAAGAGAAACAGCCGCTCTGGGTCGAGGTCGCCGCGCGAGCGCACATAGTTCAGCGCGGCGTGGGAGTCCTCGAACACGCCCTTGGGCTCCGGCTTGCCTTCGGACTGGCCGTAGCCGCGGTAGTCGAATACGAACACGTTGTAGTCCTGCTTCGGCAGCCAGGCCACGAAACGCCAGTGTGTGCTCATGTTCTGCGCGTTGCCATGGAAGTGCACCACCGTGCCCTTGGCTTCCTTCAGGTTCTGGCGGTTCTCCGCGGGCAGGAACCAGCCGCTCAGGCGCGTGCCGTCGGCACTGGCGAACTGCACGCTCTCGTAGCGCAGGCCCAGCACGTCGGGTGTTTCGTAGCGCACGCTGTCGGGGTAATAGAACAGCGACTGGACGCAGCCCGCCAGCATGAGCGGCAGCGCACACAGCGCCAGCCTCTTGCACCATTGGCGGACTGAGTGGTTCGTCATGACGGTTTGCCCGAGGCGTTCGCGCGATTTTCTGCAAGCATGTTGCAGAAGAGGGCGCCCTGCTCGATGGCGTCGTCGAGCGCGACGTGTGTGTGCGGCAGCTTGTCGAACCAGCGGCGCGGCATCGCGCGCTTGGTGCTTTCGCGGTAGTCGAGCCCGAGCATCGCCATCGCGAACGACTTGACGTCGAGCGCCGAGTGGCTGAACGGGCTCTCGCCGGCGAAGCGCATCAGGTACCAGTAGACGAACAGGAAGTCGAAGCCCGCCGGGTAGGCGACGAACACCGGCCGCGCCGGCAGGCCCTTGAGCCAGCTCACGTAGTTCTTCATGGCGTGGGCCGGGTCTTGCAGGTCGATGCGGCAGGCAGCCCAGGCCTCGGGCTGGGTCTTCCACCACGCGGCAGTCTTCGGATCGGCCTCGGCGCCCGGCAGGGTGTGCAGGTTCGCGCTGAAGGTGGAGATGAGCTGTTTGTCGGCGGTATAGGCGGCCGAGCCGAAGCTGAGCATCGAGTTCGGCCCGGGAATGGGGCCGTCGGATTCGACGTCCGTGCTTATGTAGATTTCTGACATGGCGTGCTAGTCGATTTCAAGGATGGACCCCACCGAGCGTTCGAGCTCCTCGACCAGATCCGGGTCCATGTACTTGTAGTCGTCGGGAATGTCGAGCACGTGGATCGGCTTGCCTTCGAGCATCCGCGTGAACTCGGCCACCAGCCGCGACTTGTGTTTTTCTTCCATCACGAGGATGACGTCGGCCCATTCGATGTCGTCGACGGAAACTGTATGCCGCGCATTCGGGCTGGTGCCGGCGGAGCGCGCGGAGATCAGCGGGTGCTTGCGCCAGATGCGTTCTGCGGTCGGGCTGCGCCACTGGTTGCGGCTACAGATGAAGAGGACGTTGCGCATGGGTACCGGTGCTTTGGGCAGTCGGAAGACGTGCATGTCCTGCCAGCGCCCCGACGAGTTTTCGATCAGCGTGACTTCGGTGCAGTTCGCATGCACGGCGCCCGATGCGAGAAGGCGTGCCTCCAATTCGGCAGCCGCCGCATCCGCATCGAGCGCGTTGCCGTGCGCCACCGACAGATGCGGAATGACACCTTCGTGCTCGCCGCCATACGGCGGGAAATCGGGAAATGCATCCGCGAGCGCCAGTGTCATTTCGATGAAGGGCGCAGCCGGCTCCGGTGCGAGGTACGCGGTTTCGGGAAAGCGCCCGACCTTGCCCAGGGAGAAGGCAAACGAAGGCGTCCGATTCAGAGCCTGCCGCGCGTGCTCCAGCACTTCGGGTGTGATCAGCGCAGGGTCCATGAAAGGAACGAGCACCGTGACGTGCGCCGGCACACCCAGTGCGGCGGTCGCGTCGTAGCGGCGGCGCAAGTCCTCGACGAGAGGCTCGGCGGCGGGGACTTTCACGGCGAATGCAGAGATGGCCATCGCGGCGGAGGATAGCTCAGGCGTCGGCGATCCGGCCCCACTCGAGCCCATGCTTGGCGAGGTACTTGCGCAGCCTGTCCGCGTCGTTCACCACGCTGCGCTGCGCGCGTGAGGCCTGGAACAGCTGGCGGCCCGCATCCGACAGGCTGCGCGACTGCCGGCATACGCGCATCACCGCCTCGAGCTGGAGCCGATCGAACAGATCGAGCGCGGCGCTGCGTTCCTCGCCGAGCAGGGCGTCCAGGTCGACGCCGCTGCCCTCGGCAGGTGCAGCGGCACCGGCATGCTTCCACAGCCACCGCAGCCGGGCAATCTCCGCCTCGACCAGCGCCACCGGAATGCGTCCGCCATCGGCGAGCGTCGCCAGCCGCGTCACGCTCGCGGAGAGATCGCGGAAGTTGCCGCTCCAGATCGCCTCGCCGCTCTGCGCAAAGCGCAGATAGGCCGCGCGCGCCTCGGCGTTGAAGCGCACCACGCGATGGTTCTCCGCCGCGTGAATGGCCAGCAGGTGGTCGACGTTGGGCTCGATGTCTTCGGGTCGCTGCGCGAGGCCCGGCAGGTCGTAGGTCCAGAGGTTGATGCGTGCGAACAGGTCTTCGCGGAAGCGCCCCTCGGCCACGTCGCTGCGCAGGTCGCGGTTGGTGCCGGCGATCAGCTGGAAGTCGCTTTCCACTTCCTTGTCGGCACCCACGGGGAAGAAGCGCTTCTCCTCGATCGCCTTCAGCAGCATTGCCTGCTCGTCGGGCCCGAGCTCACCGATCTCGTCGAGGAAGAGGACGCCCTGGTGCGCGGTGCGCAGCAGGCCCGCGCGGTCGGCCGCGGCGCCGGTGAATGAGCCCTTCTTGTGACCGAACAGCGTGGAGGCCGCGCCGTCGCCGCGCAGCGTCGCGCAGTTCACTTCGACGAACGGCCCCGTCATCTGGTGCCGCGCCTGCTTCAGCTCGAACATGCGCCGCGCCAGGAACGACTTGCCCGCACCGGTGGGCCCGACCAGCAGGATGGGCGCGCGCGAGCGCACGGCCACGCGCTCGATCTCGTCGATCAGCGCATTGAAGCGCGCATTGCGCGTGGCGATCCCGCTCTTCAGGAACGCGACCGCATCGCGCTGCTCCGCATCGAAGCGCCGCGCGATCGCGTCGTAGCGCGAGAGGTCGAGGTCGATCAGCGTGCACTTGCCGGCCTCGCCTTCGCGCTGCTTCTTCGGCGGCGAGGTCTGCGCCAGCACGCCGGGCACCACGCGCGATTCGGACAGCAGGAACATGCAGATCTGCGCGACGTGCGTGCCGGTGGTGATGTGCGTCCAATACTGCTCGCGCTCGGTGTCGAAGGGATAGCCGCGCGCCCAGTCGTACAGGCGCGTGTAGACCTCGCCGAAGTCCCACGGGTCCTCGAGATCGATCGGCACGAGATTGACCGTGGTCTCGGGCGACACGGTGGCGATGTCGGCCTTCACCACCTCGGCCAGCGCCTTGTGCCGCAGTGTGTAGAGCAGCTCCATGCGCGCGACGACCATGTCCTCGTGCTGTGCGAGCGAGACCGTGGGGCGCCACTTGTTCCAGCGGCCCGCGCCTTGGCCGGCGTCGAGCTGGGTGCCGAGGAAGCCGATGACGACGATGGGTTTCTTCATTAATTGGATAAATAGCTATCCAAAATTATAAGAAATGAATGTGAGCCAGAGGACGGTTTGCCACGCTCGGATGTTCGAAAGTGGAAAAATTTCAATCAAATCAACAGCTTGAAAGATTGATTCGTCGAGGGCGAGTGCGCTGGCACACCCGTTGCAATAAGGATCACAACTCAAGAAGACAACCGAACAAAAGAACCGAACAAGGAGAAGTCACATGGCCAACCTTCAACTCTTCCAGACGCTGCGCGGTGCCCTGCAACCCGCTGCCGATGTCCGCAACGAAGCCGGTGGCGCCGCCTATGCGCTGTCGCCCAAGCACCGTCTGGCGCAGCTCGCGGCCACCGGTTGCCTGAACAACACGTTCTACGCGCAGGCTCAGGATCAGCTCGACGCCGTGCTGGCCCTGGCCCGAGAAGTCGATCCGCTGTTCGTGGCCAAGACGGCCGTGTACGCCCGCCGCGCAGGCCACATGAAGGACATGCCGGCACTGCTGGCCGCCACGCTGGCGGTGCGCGATGTATCGCTGCTGGCTAAGGTGTTTGGCCGCGTGGTCGACAACGGCAAGATGCTGCGCAACTTCGTGCAGATGCTGCGTTCCGGCGCGGTGGGCCGGAAGTCGCTCGGTACGCGTCCGAAGAAGCTGGTGCAGCAATGGCTGCTCGAAGCGACCGAAGCGCACCTGCTGAACGCTGCCGTGGGCAACACGCCGTCGCTGGCCGACGTGGTGAAGATGGTTCACCCGAAGCCCGCCGAAGCCTGGCGTGCCGCGTGGTTCGCATGGCTGATCGATCGTCCGTATGCATTGGAGGCGCTGCCTCCGGTCACGCAGGCCTTCGAACGCTTCAAGCGCGATCGTACGCAGGATGTGCCCGACGTGCCCTTCCAGATGCTGACCGCGCTGGAACTGAATACGCAGGCCTGGGCGCAGATCGCGCAGCGTGGTTCGTGGCAGATGGTGCGTCAGAACCTGAACACCTTCGCTCGTCACGGCGTGTTCGCATTGCCCGGCCTCGCCGAAGCGGTGGCCGCCAAGCTGCGCGATCCGCTGGCGGTGGCAAAGGCTCGCGTGCTGCCGTACCAGCTGATGGCCGCTTGGAAGGCCGCCGGTGCCGATGTGCCGCATGTGGTGAAGGAGGCGCTGCAAGACGCGATGGAACTCGCGCTGGCCAATGTGCCGCAGTTCGAGGGCCGCGTGGTGGTGTGTCCGGACGTGTCGGGCTCGATGAGCTCGCCGGTGACGGGTCACCGCGGTTCGGCTACCACGACGGTGCGATGCATCGACGTGGCCGCGCTGGTGGCTGCTGCTGTGCTGCGCCGCAATGCGGATGCGCGTGTGCTGCCTTTCGAGACGAAGGTGGTTTCGCTGCAACTGAATCCTCGCGATTCGGTGATGACCAACGCGGCCAAGCTGGCGGCGGTGGGCGGCGGCGGTACCTCGTGCAGCGCGCCGCTGGCGTTGCTGAACCGCGAGAAAGCGCATGCCGATCTGGTGGTGCTGGTGTCGGACAACGAGTCGTGGGCCGACCCTGCACGTGGCCGCGGTACCGCAACCATGCAGGAATGGGCAGCGTTCAAGAAGCGCAACCCGAAGGCGCGGATGGTGTGCATCGACATCCAGCCTTATGCGACCACTCAGGCGCAGGAGCGTGACGATGTGCTGAACATCGGTGGCTTCAGCGACGAAGTGTTCAAGCTGCTGGCGGTGTATGCCGCGGGCGGCCTGGGCGCCGACCATTGGGTGGGTGTGATCGAGGAAACCTCGGTCTGAGAGTGCGAGGGCGTCGCGGGTCTTGCTCGCGGCGCTCCCCGCCGATCGAATTGATGTCGTCGTCCGGCGAATGCAGATGTGAGTACATCCAACCATGTTCTCCTCACATCGATCGTTAGTCGCCGGACGGGGACGCGAAGTTGAAGTGCGAATGCAAGCAGGACTACATCCGGCACGGCCGGGGTTCGAATCCCAGCGCCAGCGTGCTGGCGTGGCCTATGTCTTGTCATCCTTGTCGCACTGTTTTTTTTCAGCGAATGCTGGTGGAACTACAGAGTCTTAATCTCGTGGTCGCGGGTTCGAATCCCGCCGGTCGAAAGACCGTAGCTCAGTGGTTAGAGCACGACGTTTCGCCGACTCTTGTCGCTGCTTTTTTGTTTCGAGGTGAATGCAGGTGGGTTTACAGGTAAGAGCGTCATGGTCTTGGCCATGAAGGTCCCGGGTCCGAGTCCCGGTCTGTTTCGGCAGATAGCTCAGTTCAGAACCCGCCGCTCCTGGTCACCTCTTTTTTGGTTTTTGGGCACGCAGGCACAGAAGGGGGCGCCACTGCCAAAAATGTTGATATTGCCGGCAGTCCGGGTAGCACCGGATGCGGCGGGAAAGTCGGTCGACGAGCAAGGTTGAGGATGCAGGTGCTGGCTCCGATGACGGGTCTGTCACTGGTGCGCGTTTCCAATCGTCGACTGGGCCGCTGGATTGAAACACCACGGTCGCCGTATTGATGCGGGTTCGAATCCCGCCGTGTCCACCATTGGTGAGAAAGTACAGAGAGAGAGAAAGAGAGATGGAAATGGAAAAGAACTACAACCTGCACGAAGTCGAGAATGGCGTTCCCGTGAAGATGTGGACCCGCGGCGTGCCCGTGGAAGCCGAAGCGCAGAAGCAGCTCGAGAACTCGGCCCGCCTGCCCATCGTGTTCAAGCACATCGCGGCCATGCCCGACGTGCACTACGGCATCGGTGCGACCGTGGGTTCGGTGATCCCGACCTTCAAGGCCGTCATCCCGGCCGCGGTGGGCGTGGACATCGGTTGCGGAATGATGGCGTGCAAGACCACGCTGCACGCCAACGACCTGCCCGATAACCTGGGACCGCTGCGCTCCGCGATCGAGAAGGCCGTGCCGCACGGCTCGAACCCCAAGCGCATGGGCCGGGACAAGGGCTCGTGGGAGACGCCTCCCAACGAAACCGACGTGGCCTGGGCCGGGCTGGTGGACGAGTTCGACGCGATCTGCGAGGACTATCCGCGCCTGAAGAACACCAACAACCACAAGCACCTGGGAACGCTGGGTACGGGCAACCACTTCATCGAGGTGTGCCTCGATGAAGCGGGTTCGGTGTGGTTCATGCTGCATTCGGGTTCGCGCGGCGTGGGCAATGCCATCGGCACGCACTTCATCGAGCTTGCCAAGAAGGATGCCGAGCTGCACCAGCGCAACCTGCCCGATCAGGATCTGGCGTACTTCGAGGAAGGCGCCAAGTACTTCGGCGACTACGTGCGTGCGGTGGGCTGGGCCCAGAAGTTCGCGCGAGCGAACCGCGAAGTGATGATGCAGCGCGTGGTCGCGGCCGTGCGCAAGGTCATCACCAAGCCTTTCGAGGCACATGTGGAAGCGGTGAACTGCCACCACAACTACGTGAGCCGCGAGACGCACTTCGGTGAAGACGTGCTCGTGACCCGCAAGGGCGCGGTGAGCGCGAAAGCCGGCGAGCTGGGGATCATCCCCGGCAGCATGGGCGCCAAGAGCTTCATCGTGCGCGGAAAGGGCAACCCCGAGAGCTTCATGAGCTGCAGCCACGGCGCCGGTCGAAAGATGAGCCGTACCAAGGCGAAGAAGCTCTTCACCATCGCCGACCAGATCGCCGCGACCGAAGGCGTGGAATGCCGAAAGGATGCCGACGTGATCGACGAGATCCCGATGGCCTACAAGGACATCGACGCGGTGATGGATGCGCAGAAGGACCTGGTGGAGGTGGTCTACACGCTCAAGCAGGTCGTATGCGTGAAGGGGTGAAAACGAGGCCGATCCGCGGCCTCATGGGTGCGGTGTTGTAGGAGGAAGGGTTCGGCCCGCTTTCGCAACACCGTACGTATTGCGAAGGTTTGAAAGATGAAGAAAAGCAACAAGCAACGCCGCGCCGAAATCAAGGCGCGTCGCCTCGAGCGCGCTACTGCGTCGGCTGCACGTCTGCGCTTGCCGGATGTCCGCCTGCCGCAGCCAGCCTTCGCATTTGCGATCGGCTGCGAGCCGGCGGATCGGCTCGTCCTGCAGCAGTACAACAACACTTACGGATTGCTGCCGGACTTCTATGTTGCGCGTCCCTTCACCTGCCGCGATTGCGGGGCTGAAGAACTGTGGACGGCGAAGCAGCAGAAGTGGTGGTACGAAGTGGTGCACGGACATATCGACAGCCGCGCCGTGCGATGCCTGGCATGCCGCCGCGCGCGACGCGAGCGCCTGTTGAATGCGGCACCGGGTGCAAACCTCCTGCGCGAGCAGACGGATCGTCTTCGCGCGTTGGGCGCGGTGAAACCGAATGCGCGAGCTGTGGCCGAAGTCGATGCCGCGCTTGAAAGCAAATGGTGGAGCCTGCGCGTCGTGGCGATCCAGACGATGGGCCGCTGGGGAGGTGCGGAGAATCTCGAAAGGCTCAACGCATTCATGGCGGCCCGTTCGGAAGGCGGGCGCCGATACTTCAGTTGGGAGCGCGTCGCCGCGGACGCCGCGAAGAGTGCATTGATGCGCAGGGAGTGATTGAGATGATGATGAAACTGACTTTCCTGGGGACCTCCTCCGGCACCCCCACGCGCCACCGCAACGTCTCCGGCCTCGCGGTGCAGACGGTGCTCGGCGCCGACTGGTTCCTGGTCGAATGCGGCGAAGGCACGCAGCATCGCGTGTTGCAAACGCCGCTGTCGCTGAACGACCTGGCGGCCGTCTGCATCACGCACGTGCACGGCGACCACTGCTACGGCCTGCCGGGCCTGCTCGCAAGCGCGGGCATGAACAAGCGCACGAAGCCGTTGAAGCTGATCGCGCCGCTGCCGGTGTGGGAGTGGTTCGAAGCCACGCGCCAACTGACCGACCTGCACCTGCCCTATGAGGTGGAGCACGTCGATCTGGAGAACCAGGCGCTGGTGTACGAGACACCCGGCGTGCGCATCGAGCGTCACCTGCTGCGGCATCGCGTACCTAGCCACGCCTATCGCGTGCAGGTCGAGACGCGGCGCGTGCGGCTGAAGGCCGATGCGCTGCGGGCCGTCGGCCTTCCGCCCGGCCCCGCATGGCGCGCGCTGCAGACCGGCGAGGACGTGCCCTTCAACGGCGACGTGCTGCGCAGTGCCGACTACACGGAAACGCAGGTCGACACGGCCGCCGCCGTGCTGGGCGGCGACAACGCCGAGCCCGCGCTGCTGCGCGATGCCTGCCAGGGGGCGCAGCTGCTGGTGCACGAGGCCACCTTCACGCAGGACGCGCTCGACAAGGTCGGCCCCGGACCGATGCACAGTTCCGCGCGCATGCTGGCCGAGTTCGCGCAAGCCGTGGAGGTGCCGAACCTGGTCCTCACGCATTTCAGCGCACGCCACCAGAACGAAGAGGGCATGGCGGCGCTGATGGCGGAGACGCAGGTGCATTACCGCGGGCATGCGTTCCTGGCCAACGACCTGGACGTTTACGAACTCGACAGTGCCGGCAACGTGGCCGTCACCCGGGCCTGACCAAAGAAGAGAAGAAAAGAAAAAAACAAATGAGCAAAGAAGAATTCCTGCGCTCCGCCCACCCCATCGAGCCCGCCATGCGCGCGCAGATCATGGACGCCCTGCGCGACATCGAAGCGAAGAACGACGTGAGCGTGCTGTTCGCCTGCGAATCCGGCAGCCGCGGCTGGGGCTTCGCCTCGCCCGACAGCGACTACGACGTGCGCTTCATCTACGTCAACCGGCTGCCGTGGTACCTCACGGTGCAGCCGCGCCGCGACGTGATCGAGGTGCCGATCAGCGGCGACCTCGACATCAACGGCTGGGACCTGCGCAAGGCGCTGGGCCTGATGCGCGAGTCGAACCCGACGCTGCTCGAGTGGCTGCGCTCGCCCATCGTCTACCGCGACGACGCGGTGGCGATGCCGCGTTTCCGCGCGCTGTCGGAGGCGGTGTTCTCCAACGCGCGCGGCTGGCACCACTACAGCTCGATGGCGAAGAAGAACTTCCGCGAGCATTTGCAGGCCGACGAGGTGCGCTACAAGAAGTACCTCTACGTGCTGCGCCCGCTGCTGGCCGCGCGCTGGATCCGCTCGCAGCCCGGCGTGCCGCCGATGCGCTTCGCCGACCTGGCGCAGCGCACACTCGATGCGGCGCGCGACGCCACGCTGATCGACGAGATCAACGCGCTGCTCGAGGTGAAGATGCGCGCCGGCGAAGCTGCGACCAGCCCGCGCTGGCCCGGCATCCATGCGTTCATCGAGTCGGAGCTGGCGGCCAACGCGGCCGAGCTGGTGACGCCGCTGCCGCAGGCCGAAGAGGCCGGCCTCGATGCGTTCCTGCATGAGACGGTGCTGCGCTTCGACAAAGAAGAACAGGAGGCTGCGCATGGTTGAACTCGACGGCTCGCAGGGCGAGGGCGGCGGCCAGATCCTGCGCACCAGCCTCGCGCTGTCGGTGGCCACGGGCCAGCCGCTGGCCATCGAGAAGATCCGTGCCGGCCGCGCCAAGCCGGGCCTGATGCGTCAGCACCTCGCGTGCGTGAACGCGGCCGCTGAAATCAGCGGCGCGAAGGTGGAGGGCGCGGAGCTCGGCTCGCAGTCGCTGCGCTTCGCGCCCGGCCCGGTGCGCGCGGGCGAGTACCGCTTTTCGATCTCCAGCGCGGGCAGCTGCATGCTGGTGCTGCAGACCGTGCTGCCGCCGCTGCTACTTGCCGGTGCGGCCAGCCGCGTGCACCTGAGCGGTGGCACGCACAACCCGATGGCGCCGCCGTTCCATTTCCTGGAGCGTGCCTTCGCGCCATTGGTGCGCCGGCTGGGCGCCGATCTGCAGCTGACGCTGCGCCGCTGCGGCTTCTATCCGGCCGGTGGTGGCGAGGTCGAGGCGACGATCGTTCCAGCGGCCGGCGCGCTGCAGCCCTTCGACCTGATGGCGCGCGGCGAACATCGGTCGAGCCATGCCGAATGCCTGGCGCCCGGGCTGCCGCGCCATGTGCCGACGCGCGAGCTCGACACGCTGGGCGGCGCGATGGGCTGGTCCGGCGAGCAGCTGCGTTTCGGCACGGCGCGCCAGAACGAAGGCCCCGGCAACGCGTTGCTGGCCACGCTGGCGTACGAGCACGTCACCGAGGTGTTCACGGCCTTCGGCGAGAAGTCGCTGAGCGCCGAGCAGGTGGCGCATGGCCTGGTGAAGGAGCTGCGTGAATTCCAGAAGAGCGAGGCCGCGGTCGGCCCGCATCTCGCGGATCAACTGGCGCTGCTGCTGGCGCTCGCCGCCTGGCAGGGCAAGAAGGCCTGCGCCTTCACCTGCAGCGAGGTGACGGAACACACGCGTACCAACTGCGCGGTGATCGAGCGCTTTCTGCCAGTGCGCTTCGCGATCGTCGAGAGCCGCCAGGTCTGCACGGTGCGGGTCTCGCCGGCCTGAGGAAGAGAACGCCGGAACGCCGCTGGCTCGGGCAAGCGGAAAACTCCTTTCCACTCCTGTTGTTGAATGGGGAGCGGCCTAGCGGGATACTCGCGCGATGGGCCGCCGGCACCGGTTGCCTCCTGAACATTCGAGAGACAGCAAAGCCATGACCATCCCCTCGTTCGTCTACAACAGCGTGCCGCAGCGCGTGGTGTTCGGCGCCGGTTCGCTGCAGCACCTGGCGCGCGAGATCGATGCGCTCGGTGCACGCCGGGCGCTGGTGCTGTCCACGCCCGAGCAGCGCCCGCAGGCCGAGCGCGTGGCCGACATGCTCGGCAGCCATGCGGCCGGTGTGTTCGACCGCGCCGTGATGCACGTGCCCATCGAGACCGCGCGCGAGGCGCGCGAGGTGGCGGCCCGGCTGGGCGCGGATTGCGCGGTGGCCATCGGCGGCGGTTCGACCACCGGGCTGGGCAAGGCCATTGCGCTCGATTCGGGCCTGCCGATCCTCGCCATCCCGACCACCTACGCGGGCTCCGAGATGACGCCGATCTACGGCATCACGGAAGCCGGCATGAAGAAGACGGGCAAGGACTTCAGGGTGCTGCCGCGCACGGTGATCTATGACCCCGAGCTGTCTCTGAGCCTGCCCGTGGGCATCAGCGTGACCAGCGGCATCAACGCCATCGCGCATGCGGCCGAAGGACTCTACGCGGTCGATTCGAATCCGATCATGGACCTGATGGCGCAGGAGGGCATTGCTGCACTGGGCCGCGCATTGCCCGCCATCCGCGCCACGCCGTACGACCCGGGCGCGCGCAGCGATGCGCTCTACGGCGCATGGCTCTGCGGCACGGTGCTCGGCAACGTCGGCATGGCGCTGCACCACAAGCTGTGCCACACGCTGGGCGGCAGCTTCAACCTGCCGCACGCCGAGACCCACACCATCGTGCTGCCGCATGCACTCGCCTACAACGCCGAGGCGGCGCCGCAGGCCATGGCGCGCATCGCGAAGGCACTGGGGGGGAGCAGCGCCGCGCAGGCCATGTACGACCTCGCGCGCGACAACGGCGCGCCGGTCGCGCTGCGCGACATCGGCATGAAGGAATCGGACCTCGACCTGGCCTGCGAGCACGCGCTCAAGAACCAGTATCCCAATCCGCGCCCGCTGGAGCGCGCTGCGATCCGCGCCTTGCTGCAGGACGCCTGGGAAGGTGCGCGGCCCTGAACCGGCGGAGCAGGGCCGCGCCGCTGTTTACAGGCCGGCCTGGCGCGTGAACGACACCGTCGGCTTCTTGTAGGCCGAGGGCACTTCGTCGCGGTAGAAGGCGCGGCGGTCCAGGCTTTGCAGCGGGTTGTGTGCGGCGGCCACGGCCTGGTCGCGCACGGCGCTGCGGTCGAGCGTGGAGTTGACGGCCACGGTGCCTTCGGCGGCGCTGTCCGAGTACGGGTTGCCCTCGCGCGCGGCGGCAATGGCTTCAGCCTTCACGTCGGCACGGCTGGCGAACGGGGTGATGGCCTGCACGCCTTCGTAGCTTTCGGCATGTGCGCCGGCAGCGCCCAGCAGGGCGAGAGCGGCGGCGGAAACGGCGATGAGTTGCTTGGTGTTCATGGGAGTCCCTTTGGATGTCTGTGTGGGCGGCGGACATTCGTCGTTGCCACGAGATGCAGTGTGAAACCGCATCGTGGTTCGCGCTGTGCGTTTGCGCACCGCTTTCGGCGATCACGCAGGTGCTCGGAGCACTTCGAGCGGTTCGGAGCGGCCGCGCACGGTGAGCGTTTCGACTGCGCCCATCGCATCCGCTACGCCGGCCTGCTCGGCCGCGAACAGCGACACGACGAGGCGCGATGCCGCGGTCTTCGAGTGGTCCTGCAGCCGGCTCGCGGTGTTGACCACTTCGCCGATGGCCGTGAAGGTCGTGGTCTCCAGGTAGCCCACTTCACCTACCGCGGCGCGCCCCGCATGCAGGCCCATGCCGAACTCCAGCCGCTGGCCGAATTGCGCCTCGAAGCCTTCGCTCCAGGCGTCCATGCGCTGGCCGATCAGCTCGGTGGCGCGCAGCGCCTGCCTGCAGGCGGTGGGAAGGTCGCACTCGAGCCCGAAGATCGCCATCACGCTGTCGCCGATGAACTGGTTCGGCACGCCGCCGCTCTCGCGCACGGCTGCGCCCACGGTGGCGAAGTAGCGGTCGAGCACATAGGCCAGGTCGAAGGGCCACTGCCGCTCCGACAGGCCCGACCAGCGCCGCAGGTCGACGAACAGGATCGCCACGTCGCGCTCGCGCCCGAAGCTGCCGACCGGCGCGGGCCGGCCTTCGTTGGGCAGCGGCGCGAACAGCGGTGTGACCTCGATGTCGCCGCGTGGGCGCAGCTGGCAGGCCAGGCGCACGTCGGCCGGTGCGCGCACGCGTTCGAGCGTGCGCTGCTCGTCGCGGCCGGGCTCGCCGATGTGCTCGGCCGGGCCGGCCACGCGCACGCGGCAGGTCGAGCAGCGCGCCCGGCCGCCGCAGATCGAGACGTGCGCGATGCCGTGCGAGCGGCTCGCCTCCAGCACGCTCCAGCCGCGCGGCACCTGCACCGTGCGACCGGGATAGCGCAACGCCACGGACGCCTGTCGCGACCAGCGCGCCAAGCCGTTGCGCCCCCAGCGCGCCGCGAGCAGCGCGACCAACGCCAACCCGTAGAACCACTTGATGCCGCCTTCGGCCGCATTGAGCGCCTTGCCCTGCTCAGGCGTCGGCAGCGTGACCGGCGGCACACCGGTCCACTGGAACTCGCGCCCCATCGACACGAAGCCCATCGCCGCCGTCAGCGGCAGCGCCACCGCGATGGCCAACAGCAGATGGGAGAAGCGCCGCCAGGCCGGTTTCACCCGCAGTGCGAAGTGCAGGCCCAGGCAGCCGTGGGCCCAGGCCGCGAGCATCATGCCGAGCTGCGCGGCCGCGCCTTGCCAGTCCCACAACCCCCAGACCACGCGCACGTACGAGCCCTCGATGCCATAGGCCAGGTAGGCGCCGCGCATGGCTGTGAGGTGCGTGGCCAGCAGCAGCGGTAGCGCGAAGCCGAGCAGCACGCGCAGGCCTTCGAGCGGCGGCATGCGCAGCGTGCGGCGCTCCCACAGGGCGACCACGGCCAGCGCCAGGTGCACGGCGGCCGCCCCATACAGCAGCACCGTGCCCGGCAGGCTGTGCCAGAACTTCTGCACGCCGCGCAGCACGGTCTCGGCCGCGGCAAAGGAATAGATGCCCAGCGAATGATTCAGCAGGTGCGCCGTGACGTAGGCCATCAGCACCAGCCCGCTCGCCCAGCGGAGATTGCGCCGTGTCGGCGGTCTCAGCGGAAAAATGGGGCCCGAAGGGGTGCGGGGGGAACGTCTGTCCATGAACGGGTTCGAAGCGGCACCCGAGCATAATGCGCGCGCCCCCACCGACCCCCGGCATGGCCAAACCTGAACCTTCCTCTCCCCGCTCCAGCCTTGCACTGCGCCAGATCGCGCTGCTCGAAGGCCTTTCCGACCGGCGCCTGGACCTGCTGGCCCAGCAATGCCTGTGGCACAGCGTGGAGGCCGGCAAGCCCTTGCTGCTGCGCGCCGAGCAGCAGGGCGAGGTGTTCCTGCTGGTGTCGGGCCGGGTGCGGGTGACGACCTATTCGGCCAACGGCCGGCAGGTCACCTTCCGCGATTCCGAAGCCGGCGAGCACTTCGGGGACATCTCCGCCATCGACGGCGGCCCGCGCTCCGCCGACGTGGTCACGCTGGAGCCCAGCGTGGTCGCCAGCCTCGACCGCGCCGCCTTCATGGCCCTGCTGCGCGACGAGCCGATGGTGGCCGAGCGGGTGATGCTGCGGCTGGCGTCATTGGTGCGCCAGCTGTCGGAGCGCGTCATCGACCTGAGCACCCTCGGCGTGCAGAACCGGCTGCATGCCGAACTGCTGCGCTTGGCCCGCGCAGCCGGCGTGGAGGGCAACCAGGCCCGGCTCGACCCGGCGCCCAAGCACGCGGCGCTGGCCAGCCAGATCAGCACCAACCGCGAGCAGGTGACCCGCGAACTCAACGTGCTGGTGCGCAGCGGCGTGCTGCGCAAGGACGACAAGGCGCTGCTGGTGGCCGACGTGGCCCGCCTGGAGGCGATGGTCTCCCAGGTCAGGGGCGATTAGTGCTCTCCCCCAGGCTTCGCGCACTTCGTGTCGCTGCGCCAACCCCCTTCCGGGGGCAATACCGGCGGCCCGGCAAAGCCGGTTCCGCGGTATTCCACGAATGATTCGCGGGTTTGCTCAGTTCCAGCGGCCGTTGCGTCCGCCGACGGAGAAGCGGCCGGCGCCCAGCAGCACCACCGTCAGCGCGCCGAACAGGTACAGGCCCTGCAGTTCCAGCGCCCAGCCGCCCTGCTTGGTCATTGCGAACAGGTCGGCCATGTGCACGAGGCCGAAGGCCACCAGCATGTTGATGACCACCACCGCGGCCGCCGCGCGGGTGAAGACGCCGGCAATCATCAGCAGCGGCGCGGCGATCTCGCCCACGTACACGAGGTAGGCCAGCCCGCCCGGCAGGCCGGCCTTGGCCAGCATGCCGCCGATGAAGCCCACGCCGGCCGACAGCTTGAAGATGCCATGCAGCAGCACCAGGAAGCCGACCGTCACGCGGATCAGCAGCTTGCCGGAATCGTCCAGCGTGGAGGGGGAGAGGGCGGACAGCGGCGACGCGATCGGCGCACGCGCTGTGTTGGCGGCCTGGGTGTTCATGGCGGATCCTTGGAAATGGAAGGCCGCCGCGGAATGCGACGGTTGCGGTTCCAGTGTGCGGAGCTGCCGAAAACCCGGATGTGCGTTTACGCACATGTTTTGGCAGAAAGGCCCGTCAGCGCATGCCGAAGTGCCCGGTCCATTTCCGCTCGTACTCCATCTTTGCGAAATGCGCGGCCATGAAGTCGATGAAGCTGCGCACCTTCGCCGACAGGTGCTTGCGGCTGGGATACGCGAGGTTGATCGTCAGGTGCGGGAGGTCCCAGTCTTCCAGCGTGGGTACCAGCCGGCCGGCCACGATGTCCTCGTACACGATGTAGGTCGGCTGCACGAGGATGCCCATGCCGTCGAGCGCGGCGGCGCGCAGCACCTGGCCGTCATTCGATTCGAGCAGCCCCGTGACCGACACCGTGTGCGTTTCCCCGTCCCGGCTGAAGCGCAGCTCGTTCGGGTTGTTGGCGTGGGTGTAGATCAGCAGCTTGTGCTGCTTCAGCTCGTCCAGCGTCTTCGGAAAGCCATGCTGCGCGAAGTAGCGCGGCGAGGCTGCGAGGATGCGCCGCGTCTCGCCGAGCCGGCGGATCGTCACGTTGGAGTCGGGCTCGTACTCGCGCGTGCGGATCGCCACGTCGATGTTGTTGTCGATCAGGTCGAAGTAGCGGTTGGCGGCTTCCACGTGCACCCTCACGCCGGGGTAGCGCTGGGTGTACTCGCGCAGCAGCGGCGCGATGTGGTGAACCGAGAACGAGAGCGAGGCCGTGACGCGCAGCGTGCCCGTCGGGTTGAGCGCGGTGGCGTTCACCGTCGATTCGGCATCCGAGAGGTCGGCCAGGATGGTCCGGGCGCGGGCGCAGAACTCGCGGCCGGTGTCGGTCAGGTACAGGCGGCGGGTATTGCGCTCGACCAGCCGCGCACCGAGCCGGGCTTCGAGCGCGCCCAGGTGGCGGCTCGCGGCAGCGTTCGACAGGCCCAGCGCCTCGGCCGCGCGGCTCAGGCTGCCGGCATCGGCGATCTGCACGAGCAAGGCGATTTCGGTCCAGCGGTCCATGGGGCGTTGTTTCCGGGGCTTGTCTTTGGTCGGGCCGGGCGATTTTGGCGCAGGGCGGGCGCGACCGTTCCGCTGGCCGGAAAAATCATTTGCGCCCAGGTGCTTTCAGGGCAGCGGTGCGCGACCTACAGTGCGTCGTACCCGACGACCAGACCCCATGGAGACATCACGATGCGCAACCTCGACCAGGACAACATCACCCAAGCTGTGCTCGCGCGCTTCGCCGACACGCCCGACCCGCGCCTGCAAGAGATCATGACCAGCCTGGTGCAGCACCTGCACGCCTTCGCGCGCGAGGTGAAGCTCACCGAGGAAGAGTGGTTTCAGGGCATCCAGTACCTGACCGCCACTGGCCAGAAGTGCGACGACAAGCGGCAGGAGTTCATCCTGTTGTCGGATGTGCTGGGCCTGTCGATGCTCACCATCGCGATGAACAACGACAAGCCGGCGGGCTGCACCGAGGCCACCGTGTTCGGCCCCTTCTACTTCGAAGGCGCGCCGGAGTACGAGCACGGCGACGACGTGGCCAACGGTGCCGAGGGCGAACCTTGCGACGTGTTCGCCACGGTGCGCGGGCTCGATGGCGAGCCGGTGCCCGACGCCGTGGTCGACGTGTGGCAGGCCGACGCGGGCGGCCACTACGACGTGCAGCACCCCGGACTCGACCATGCCGAGAACCGCGGCACGCTGCGCACCGGGCCCGATGGCTCGCTGCATTTCCGCAGCGTGGTGGCGGTGGCCTATCCAATCCCGGTCGACGGCCCCGTGGGCGACCTGCTGCGCGCCACCAGGCGCCACCCGTGGCGGCCCGCGCACCTGCATTTCAAGATCGAGGCACCGGGCTACGAGCGGCTCATCACCCACGTGTTCCGCGACGGCGACGAATGGCTCGACTCCGATGCGGTGTTCGCGGTGCGCCAGTCGCTGGTGGCGCCATGGACGAAGCAGGCCAACGGCCGCTGGCGGCTCGATTTCGACTTCGTTCTCAACCCGCTGAAACAGGCCGCCTGACCAGGCTGCGCCCCGTCCTGCTACGCTCGCGAAGCCTGCCACCCGGCAGGCTTTTTTCTGCGCTTTCCCTTCCCATGGCCTTTCCCCTGATCACCGACCCGCATTTCTACGCGGTCGCCATTCCCGCCGTGCTGCTGCTCGGCATCAGCAAGAGCGGCTTCGGTGCGGGTTTCGGCTCGCTCGCGGTGCCGATGATGGCGCTGGCCGTCACGGTGCCGCAGGCAGCGGCCATCCTGATGCCGCTGTTGCTGCTGATGGACGTGCTGGGCATTGCCGCGTTCAGGCGCGACTTCGACCGTTCGCTGCTCAAGTTCCTGATTCCGTTCGGGCTGCTGGGCACGGTGATCGGCACGCTGTTGTTTCGCGCGCTGCCGGCGCACACGGTGGCGGGCATCGTCGGCGTGTTCACGCTGCTGTTCCTGGCGCAGCGGCTGCTGTTTCCGCCGAAGCCCGACGACCCGCTGCCTTCGCGCGGCATGGGCGCGGTGCTGACCACGGTGTCGGGCTTCACCAGCTTCATCGCGCATGCGGGCGGGCCGCCTATCAACGCCTACGTCATCCCGCTGCGGCTCTCTCCGGTGATCTTCACGGCCACCATGGCCTATTTCTTCTTCGTGGTGAATCTCAGCAAGTGGATTCCCTATGCGTGGCTCGGCCTGCTCGACTTCCGCACGCTGGCCACGTCGCTGGTGCTGATGCCGATCGCTCCCTTGGGCGTGTGGGTCGGCATCCGCATTGCGCGGCGCATCGATGCGACGTGGTTCTATCGCTTCGTGTACCTGGGGATGCTGCTGACAGGGCTCAAGCTCGTCTACGACGGATTCATTGCCTGAGCCACCCGGCAGGTTCAGAATTCGACGATGGATTTGAAGCCGCCGAAGATCATCCGCTTCGCATCGAAGGGCATCGTCTTCGGGTCCATTGCCGTGATGCGCGGGTCGGCCATGACCTTCGCGTTCACCGTGTCGCGGTGCTTGCGCGATTTGTAGGTGATCCACGAGAAGGCCACCGTCTCATCGGGCTTCTGCTTCACGCTCTGTGGAAACGAGGTCAGCTTGCCGGGCTTCACGTCGTCGGCGATGCATTCCACGTATTCGAGTGCGCCGTATTCCATCCAGACCTTGCCGGCCTTGCGCGCAAGCTTGCGGTAGGCCTCTACGTTCGTGGTGGGAACGGCGACGATGAAGCCGTCTACATAACGAGCCATGAGTGTTCTCCTGAACAAAGAGTGGAAGCGTTGAAGAAAGAAAACAGGCGGTTGCGGCATGGCGTGCGGATGTTCACGACGCCGTGCCGCCCGCCGTGCCACGGGGTGCCGCTTCTTCGTTGTTCTGCGCCTGCCCCGGCATGGCGGTGCGAAGCAGCAGAGCCCCGATCAAGCCCGACGCCGCCGCGAACACGGCACCGACGAGAAACGCAAGGTTGTAGCCCCCGGTGAGTGCCAGCGGCATCTGCGCACCGGCGGCTTCCATCGATGCGGAGCGCGCGGCCGCGGCGCTGGCCAGTACGGCCAGGCCCAGCGCGCCGCCCATCATGAACGAGGTGTTGACCACGCCCGAGGCCAGGCCCGAATCGGCCGGGCTCACCTCGCTCATGGCCGCCAGCAGCACCGGGTTGAAGGCCATGCCCGCGCCGAGGCCCAGCAGCATCATGCCGGGCAGCACGTCGACCACGAAGCTGCCGTTGACCGGCGCACGCGCGAACAGCGCCAACCCGACGGCCGCGAGCCAGAGCCCGGCCGCCAGCGGCTTGCGAATGCCGAAGCGCATCACGATCTTCGCGGAGAGGCCGAGCGAGAACACCGCCATGATCACGTTGGCCGGCAGGAAGGCCAAGCCGATCTGCATCGGCGTGTAGTTCAGCACCAGCTGCATGTAGAGCGCCGAGATGAAGAACCACGCGAACATGGCCGCGGCCCACAGCACGCCGACCACGTTGGCCTCCGACACGCTGCGCAGCCTGAACAGGCCCAGCGGCATCAGCGGATGCTGCACGCGCGCTTCGATGGCGATGAAGATGGCCAGCAGCACCACGGCCGCGCCGAGCAGGCCGAGCGTCTGCGTGGAACCCCAGCCGGCCTCATTGCCGTTGACCACGCCGTACACGGCGAGCATCAGCGACAGCGTGACGGTGACGGCGCCGGCCACGTCGAGCTTCTCGCCGTGCGCATGGCCGCGTGCGCTCGGCAGCAGCGCCACGCACAGCGCATACACCGCCACGCCGATCGGCAGGTTGACGAGGAAGATCCAGTGCCAGCTCAGCGTGCTCGTGAGCAGGCCGCCCAGCAGCACGCCGATGCTGCCGCCGCCCGCACAGACGAAGCCGTACACGCCCATTGCCTTTGCGCGGTCGGCCGGCTCGGTGAAGAGATTCATGATCAGCGAGAGCGACACGGCCGAGACCACCGCACCGCCCAGGCCCTGCACCGCGCGCGCTGCCACCAGCAGGCCCTGCGAGGTCGAGATGCCGCAGGCCAGCGAGGCCAGCGTGAAAAGCACCAGGCCCGCGAGGAACACGCGGCGGTGGCCGTACAGGTCGCCGAGCCGGCCGCCCAGCAGCAGGAAACCGCCGAAGGTCAGCATGTAGGCGTTCACCACCCAGACCAGCGAGGTTTCGGTGAAGCCGAGGTCGGTGCGGATCGAGGGCAGCGCCACGTTCACGATGGTGGTGTCGAGCACGATCATCAGAACGCCCAGGCACAGCACCATCAATGCGAGCCAGCGCTTGCGGCTGTCGAGTTGGTTGGTCATGGGAAGCGAAATTCCTTTGAAACGTTGGGGGCGGCTCAGACCAGCGGCTTGCCGCCGTTGATGAGCCACGGAGTGCCGAAGCGGTCGGTCACCATGCCGAAGCCTTCGACCCAGAAGGTTTTCTCGAAGGGCATTCCGACATGGCCGCCTTCGGCGAAGGCGTCGAAGACGCGGCGGGCCTCGGCCACGGTCTCGATGGTCAGCGCGACGCCGAAGCCCTTCATTCCTTCGTACGGCTGGCCGGGCATGCTGTCGGAGGCCATCAGGATGCCTTCGCCGTAGGCGAGCGAGGCATGCATGATGCGCTTCTTCGCCTCGGGCGGGAACTGCTCGGTGTCGGGAGCTTCGCCGACGGTCATCATCATCTGCATGGTTCCGCCCAGCGTCTTCTCGTAGAAGCGCATGGCCTCGGCTGCGTTGCCGTCGAAGGTCAGGTAGGCGTGGATGTGGGGCATGATTTTTCCTTTCGGGAATTACTTTTCGGTGGCTCAGCCCGCGTGCTCGACCACCAGCAGCCAGCCGACGCCGAAGCGGTCGGTCAGCATGCCGAAGTTCGAGGTGAAGAAGGTCGGGATCAGCGGCTGCGTGACCTGCCCGCCCTCGGACAGCGCGTTGAACCACTTGACGACTTCGGTGTCGGTCTTGGCGGTGAGCGCGAGCATGATGCCCTCGAACTTCGCCTGGCCGGAGCAGCGGCCGTCCGAGGCCATCAGCTCGGTGTCGCCGATGCGGAACACCGCGTGCATCACCTTGCTGGCATCGGGCATCGCGCCGCCGCAGCTGGCGTCCGCGTTGTCCGAAGGGGCTCCGGCAGGCGCTTCGCTGTAGCGCATGAGCCGCACGACCTCGGCGCCGAGCGCCTTCTTGTAGAAGCCGAGCGCTTCGTCGCAGCGGCCTTCGAAGGAGAGGTAAGACTGGACTTTCATGGCGGTTCCTTTGAACTGAAGAGGTGATTCGGGAAGCCCCCGGTGTCATGGGCCGCAAACAATCGGATTACTTTGTGTACACCGTCCACAAAGAATAGCAGGGATAATGGACAGTGTCCACATGGAAATGAAATGAAGCTCAACAACGTCCCCGAGAGCCTGCCTCCCGCCCGCAGCACCTACCGGCACGGCGACCTGCGGCGGGCGCTGCTCGACGCAGGTATCGAACTGGCGCGCGACGGCGGCCCGGGTGCGGTGGTGCTGCGCGAAGCCACGCGGCGTGTGGGGGTCGTGCCGAACGCGGCGTACCGGCACTTCGGCAGCCGGCAGGAGCTTTTGCTGGCGGTGCGCGAGGCCGCCCTGGCCGCGGCTGCGATCGCGATGGAGAAAGAATTGGCAGTGCTGCCTTGCGACCAGCCTCCCGCCGATTTCGCGCGCGCACAGCTGCGCGCCATCGGCACGGCCTATCTGCGCTTCGCGCAGGCCGAGCCCGGCTTGTTCCGCACGGCCTTCGTGTTTTCCGATGAAGGCAGCGGCGAACTCGGCGCCGGGAAAGCCGGCGCGAGTGGGCTGGACCCGTTCCAGCTGTTGGGCAAGGCCATCGACCGGTTGGCGGACGCGGGCGTGCTCGACCCGGCGCGGCGCCCGAATGCCGAATACCTCGCATGGAGCGCGGTGCACGGGCTGGCGCTGCTCATCATCGACGGGCCGCTGCGCGGCATGGATGCCGAGGCGGCCCATGCGCTCGGACAGCAAGTGATCGATATGGTCGGGCGAGGTCTCTGAAGCCTCTGAGACCCTTGAAGCCTAGAGATAGATCTTCTGCAGCAGCCTGATCAGCGTCTCGCGCTCGCGGGAGGTGAGCCTGGCGCTGGCGTCGGCTTCCAGTTGCACCACGGTCTGTTCGGCCTCGCGGATCAGCGTTTCGCCGGCCGCCGTGAGGTGCAGGCCGACGGCGCGGCCGTCGTGCGGGTGGGGACGGCGTTCGATGAGGCCCCGGCTGTCCAGCGTGGCCACCAGGCTCACGAGATTCGGCGGCAGGATGTCCAGCGTGTTGCACAGCTGCCGCGACGTGGCGCCCGGGTTGTGCGCCAGCAGCGAGAGCACCGAGAAATCGATCTGCTTGAGGCCGTAGGGCGCCATGCGCTCCGCGAAGAAGGCGCTGACGATCAGCCACGCCCGGCGTGCGTTGTAGCCGACCAGCGTTTCGAGCATGCGGGCATCGAGCCGCTCAGGCCTGCCCTGCGGCGCCGCGGCCTGCTCACCTTTCGCGGAGACGGATTTCGAGGAGGAAGCCATGGGACTAGAGCGTAACCGCCTGCGCGCGTACGGGGTGCCTACCGTGCGACACCTTGCGTTTACGCCGCTTGGGTGTGCGCCACGGCCTCGCAGGCCCGCTTGACGATGCCCAGCCGCATCTCGAACTCGGGCAGCACCCAGCGGCGGAAGGCGCCGGCTGTGCGCGCCCGTGCGGCGTCTTGCGGGGCGACGGCCTCGATGCGGGCCCAGGCCCACGCCATCATTGCGAGCATCGTCACGCGCAAGTAGTCGTCGGCGATTTCGTACGGCAGCACGGTGTTGGCTTGCGCGGCAATCGCCACCGTGGTGCCCAGGTAGCGCAGCTGCGCCAGCCGGCGCTGCGCGTCGGCATCGGCCTCGCGCGAGGCATCGAGCATGTCGCGCAGTTCGAGCAGCACGGCCGACATGGCGGCGCCGCCGTCGGGCAGCACCTTGCGCACCAGCAGGTCGATGGCCTGGATCTCGTTGGTGCCCTCGTAGATCATGGTTACGCGTGCGTCGCGCACGATCTGCTCGATGCCCCATTCGCGCACGTAGCCGTGGCCGCCGAACACCTGCAGGCATTCGCTCGCGCCGTGGAAGGCTTGCTGCGTGCATGCGGCCTTGAGCACCGGCGTGACGAGCGAGCACCAGCGCTGCGCTTGTTCGCGGGCCTTGGGATCGGCGTCGTGCGTGGCCACGTCGAGCATCAGCGCGCTGCGATAGGCGAGGGTGCGCGCGCCGTCGATCCAGGCGCGCTGCGTGTCGAGGATGCGGCGTACCGCGGGGTGTTCGGCGATCAGGTCGGCCGGCTCGCCGCCGCGGCTGGCGGGCACGGGGCCGGGCGCACGCATCTGGCGGCGTTCGGCGGCGTAGGCGTCGGCCTTCTGCCAGGCGGCGTCGAGCAGGCCGATGCCCTGCAGCGCCACGTGCAGGCGCGCGGAATTCATCATCACGAACATCGCGGCCAAACCGCGACCGGGCTCGCCGACCAGCCAGCCGGCGGCATCGTCGAAGCGCATCGTGCAGGTGGGGCTGCCGTGCAGGCCCATCTTTTCCTCGATGCGCTCGCAGTGCACCGCATTGCGTGAGCCGTCGGGCAGCAGCTTGGGCACGAGCACCAGCGACAGCCCCTTGGGGCCGGCAGGCGCATCGGGCAAGCGGCACAGCACGAGGTGCACGATGTTCGGCGTCAGGTCGTGCTCGCCGCCGGAGATGAAGATCTTGCCGCCGTTCACCCGCAGGCTGCCGTCGGCCTGCGGCACGGCGCGCGTGCGCACCTGGCCCAGGTCGCTGCCTGCATGCGCCTCGGTGAGGCACATCGTGGCGAGCCATTCGCCGGTGGCGATCTTCTGCAGGTAGCGTTGCTTCAGTTCGTCGCTGCCATGGTGCTTGAGGCAGGCATACGCGCCGTGCAACAGGCCGGGCGCCATCGTCAGGCCGTGGTTGGCGGCGGCCAGCCATTCGTAGAGCACGGCTTCGAGCACCGCGGGCAGGCCCTGACCGCCGTCTTCCGTCGCGGCCGACAGCGCAGGCCAGCCGCCATCGACGAAGGCCTGGTACGCCTCGCGAAAACCGGGCGGGCAGGTCACTTCGTCATCGGCGAAGCGGCATCCGAATTCGTCGCCGCCACGGTTGATGGGCGCCACCACTTCGCCGACGAAGCGGCCCGCTTCTTCGAGCACCTGCGACTGCAGCGCCTCGTCGACTTCTGCAAAGGGCGCGAGCGCGGCCAGGCGCGCGGGCGCGTCGAGGACGGCATTGAGCAGAAAACGGACGTCTTCGGGGCGGGGTTGATAGTCCATCGGGGAGCGGAAATCTAAGGGGCAGGGGGCTTGCAGGCGAAGCTGCTCGCGCGCTCCGTGTCGCCGCCGGTGTAGGTTGCGACCTGTGGGTAGGGGCACAGCGGCCGCGTGCGCTGCGCCGACCAGTTGGCCGGCACTTCGGTGTTGGGCACCGGCGTGCCCGCACCGCGCGCGGCGGCCGTGACCGATGCGGGCGCCTTGCCCTGCTCGACCCAATCGACCAGCGCGCTCAGCATGTCGAACTGGTCGGTCGCGGGGCCGCCTGCGCAGTGGTTCATGCCGGGCACCGGGAAGTAGCGCGCGAACGAAGAGGCATCGCCGCTGTTCGCGGCCTGCACGCGCTCGTACCAGGCGGCGGTGTCGTCGGACGAGAACACCGGGTCGCTGGTGCCGTGGTAGACGATCATGCGGCCGCCCCTGTCGCGCAGCGCGCCCAGGTTGGCCGCGTCCGGCGGCGTCATGAACGAGAGCGCCGAGTCGCGGAACACACCGTCGGTGGCCGCGATGCGCGGTGCGTCGCGGTCCATGTCAAAGCCCAGCGCGAAGGGCAGGCCCTGCGGCCGGTCGGCCAGCGGCGGCGTGGTGAAGATGAAGCCCACTGCTCCCGCGTCGCGCGTCGGCGGACTCGCGAACTTCCACTCGCGCCAGTTGCTGCCGCTCACGCCCGCGTCGAACGGGAAGCTGCTGTAGAGCGGCTGGCCTGCGCTGTTGCGCGCACCCTTGACGAACACATTGGCGAGTGCGTTCTTCTGCGGCGCGCTCAGGCACATGCCATCGCGCGTGCCGGCGGCGCAGGTGGGCACATCCGCCTGGATGTCGAAGCGTGTCTTGCAGGCTTGTACGTTCGACACGATGCCGTCCGCCAATCCATCGAGTGCATCGCAGCGCTGCAGCACCTTGTCGGCCACGAGCTTCATCTCGGCCGGGGTGAAGGCGCTCTGCAGGTCGGGCTGGCCGGCCGGCGTCTTCGCGCTGGCCACGGCCGCGTATTGCTGCGCGCCGTAGAGCTGTGCCACCGCCGCCTTCGGCAGGTTGAAGCCAGGGTCGCCTGCGAGGATGCCGTCGTACTGCTGCGCCGAACGCACCACGGCCACCATCGCATGCCGGCCGCCGTTGGAGCAGCCGCCGAAGTACGAGCGGTCGGGGCCGCGGCCGTAGGCCTTGGCGATCAGGTTCTTCGCCATCGGTGTGAGCTGGGCGACGGCGTTGTAGCCGTAGTCGAGCCGTGCCTGCGGGTCGAGCCCGAAGCGCGGGCCCATCGATCCCGCATGGCCGGCGTCGGAACTGATGACGGCAAAGCCCATCTGCAGCGCGCTGCTGCGCGGGCCGCCACCACCGATGCCGCCGAGTGCGGGAACCACCACGCCGTCGAGGCCGCCGTTGGCCTGGTAGAAGAAGCGGCCGTTCCATGCCACGGGCAGCCGCATTTCGAAGCCGACGGCGTAGCGCTGGTTGTCGACCGGGCTCGTGCGTTCGTTCATGCGACCCTGCACGAGGCAGTGCGCGGGAGCGCTCATCGCTACGCCGCCAATCGTGACGGTGCCCGCAGGCACTTCGGTGGCCGAGGTGTAGACCGTGCCCGGCAGCGCAGCACGCGCGGCGAGGTTGGTGCAGGCCTGCAGCGTGCCGGGACGCGCGGCGGCCAGCGGTGCGTGCGCTGCTGCGGGTGGACGCCCCGCGCAGGCCGCAAGCAAGGCGGCAACGCCGAGCGCGGTCGCGCACAGGCCGAGGGGAAGGGGACGCTGTCGGTTCATGTTGCCTCCTTGCCGCGCAGGCCGCGGCGCTGTCTTCAGGCGGCTTTTCTTGCCGCGCCCAGGTAGGTGTCGATCACGCGCGAATCGACCGCCAGCTTCTTCGCTTCGCCTTCGAGGCTCACGCTGCCCATCTCGAGCACATAGCCGTGGTCGGCCACTTCGAGGGCGGCGCGCGCGTTCTGCTCGACCAGCAGGATGGTGACGCCCGTGGCGCGCAGCGCATCGACCGTGCGGAAGATCTCCTGCACCACCAGCGGCGCAAGGCCCAGGCTGGGTTCGTCGAGCATCAGCAGCGTGGGGCGCGACATCAGCGCGCGGCCCACCGCGAGCATCTGCCGCTCGCCGCCCGACAGCGTGCCAGCCAGTTGCACGCGGCGCTCCTTCAGGCGCGGGAACAGCGTGTAGACCTCGTCGATGCGGTCGCGCCACTGCCTGTTGCGCAGCCGCACCTGGCGAAAACCGCCGAGCACGAGGTTGTCTTCCACCGGCATGGTGCCGAACAGCTCGCGCTTCTCGGGCACGAGCGCGATGCCGAGCATCACGCGCTCTTCGAGCGTCATCGTTGAGATGGGCTGGCCCTTGAACTCGATGCTGCCCTTCGAAGGCAGCATGCCCATCAGCGCATTGAGCAGCGTGGATTTGCCGGCACCGTTCGGGCCGATCACGGTGACCACGCTGCCCTGGCCGGCTTTCAGGTCGATGCCGTGCAGCACTTCGGCACGGCCGTAGCCGGCGTGCAGGTCGCGGATGTGGAGCAGGGGGGTTGTGGTCATCTCAATGCTCCGTTCCGAGGTAAGCCGCGCGCACCTTGTCGCTGTTCTGCACCTCGGCAGGCGTGCCCTCCATCAGGTGCGTGCCGAATTCCATCACCACGATGTGATCGCAGATGTCCATCACCAGCCCCATGTCGTGCTCCACCAGCAGGATGCTCATGCCTTCGCTGCGCAGCTGCCGCAGCACCTTGCCCAGCGCTTCCTTTTCCTTGTGGCGCAGGCCGGCCGCGGGCTCGTCGAGCAGCAGCAGGGCCGGGTCGGCGCACAGTGCGCGCGCAATCTCCAGCAGGCGCTGCTGGCCCATGGCGAGGTTGCCCGCGATCTCGTGCAGGTAGTCGCCCATGCCCACGCGCTGCAGCTGGCGCTCGGCCTCGCGGAACAGCGCGCGCTCTTCCGTGCGGTCGATGCGCAGCATGGCCGCGACGGCGCCCTTGTGGCCGCGCAGGTGGGCGCCCAGCGCCACGTTCTCGAGCACCGTCATGTCGGCCACCATCTTCACGTGCTGGAAGGTGCGCGATACGCCGCGCTGCGCGATCTGCCGCGCACCCAGCCCGCCGATGGCCTCGCCACGGAAGCGCACCGCGCCGCCCGAGAGGCCGAGCACACCGGTCACGAGGTTGAAGGTGGTCGACTTGCCCGCGCCGTTCGGCCCGATGAGGCCGACGATCTGGCCGGCGCGCGTCTGGAAGCTGATGTCGTTCACCGCCACCAGCCCGCCGAAGGTCTTGCGGATGGCCTGCACATCGAGCACCACCTCGCCGGCAGCCGGCTTGGTGCGTGCGGGCAGGTCCTTCGCGTCCTGCCAGTCGACGCTGCGGCGCGGACGCAGCAGGCGCCGGTCGACGAAGGCCCACAGCCCGCTGGGCAGGTACTTGAGCACCAGCACGATCATGATGCCGAACACGATCAGCTCGTAGCTGCCGGCCGTGCCGATCAGCTTGGGCAGCAGCACCTGCAATTGGTCTTCGAGCAGCTTGACCACGCCGGCACCTGCAATCGCACCCCACACGTGGACCGCGCCGCCGAGCACCGCCATGAACAGGTATTCGATGCCCATCTTCAGACCGAAGGGCGAGGGGTTCACCGTGCGCTGGAAGTGCGCGAACAGCCAGCCGGAGATCGATGCGAGCATGGCCGCCAGCACGAAGATGCCGATCTTGAAGCGCAGCGTGTTCACGCCCATGGCCTCGGCCATCTGCGAGCCGCCGGCCAGCGAACGGATGGCGCGGCCGCTGCGCGAATCGAGCAGGCGGATCACCGCGAACGCAGCGAGGATCGCGAAAGCCCAGACCACGCCGTAGAACAGCCGCTGCTGGCCGAACTCGAAACCGAAAAGCGACAGCCCCTTCACACCCAGGATGCCGTCGTACTTGCCGAGCGCATCGAGGTTGCCCATGAGGTAGTACAGCGACAGCGCCCACGCGATGGTCGCCAGCGGCAGGTAGTGGCCCGACATGCGCAGCGTGATTGCGCCGATGAACGCGGCGCTGAGGCCGGTGAGCGCCAGGCCGATGAACAGCGTGACCCACGGCGACAGGCCGGTGTTCACCGTGAGGTAGGCGGTGGTGTACGCGCCGATGCCCACGAAGGCCGCCTGCCCGAAGGAGGTGAGGCCGCCGACGCCGGTGAGCAGCACGAGGCCGAGCACGGGCAGCGTGTAGATGCCGATGTAGTTGAGCTGGATGATCCAGAAGTCGGGCAGCGGCAGGAATGGCAGCGCGACGAGCACCAGGATGAGTGCGAGCGGGCCCCAGGTGCGCAGCAGGCTCTTGTCCGGCGCGGGGGCGGTGGGGTTCAACAGGGCTTCCATGTCAGTGCTCCTCGTCCGAATGACCACTCTTGAGCGAACGCCACAGCAGCACCGGCAGGATGATGGTGAACACGATCACTTCCTTGAACGAGCTCGCCCAGAAAGAACCGAAGGACTCGATCACGCCCACTGCCAGCGCACCGAGCAGTGCACCCGGGTAGCTTGCAAGCCCGCCGACCACCGCAGCCACGAAGCCTTTCAGGCCGATGAGAAATCCCGAGTCGTAGAACACGGTCGTGGTCGGCCCGATCAGCAGGCCCGAGAGCGCACCGATAAGTGCCGTCATCGCGAAAGTGAGCTGCCCCGCTGCCTGGGTGGAAATGCCCATGAGCCGTGCACCCAGCCGGTTCACGGCCGTTGCCCGCAGCGCCTTGCCATACAGGCTGCGCTCGAACATCAGGTACAGCAGCACGATCAGCGCGGCCGACATGGCGAAGATGATCAGCGCCTGCCCGCTCACGTTGAGCGGGCCCAGCGCCATGCGCTCGTCCCAGAACGGCGGGTTGCGAAAACCTTCAGCACCGAAGAACAGCAGGCCCAGCCCCGTCATCGCGAAGTGCACGCCGACCGAGACGATCAGCAGCACCAGCGAGCTCGCACCGGCCAGCGACTGGTACGCCACGCGGTACACCAGCGGCCCGAAGGCCGTGACGATGAACACCGTGAGCAGCGCCTGCACGCCGATCGGCAGGTTGCGCGGGCCGGCCCACGCCGACACCGCGCAGATGATGGCCGGCAGGGCGAAGGTGCGCGCTGCCGCCTTCAGCCCGCCCGCCGCGCTGCCGCTGTGGCGCCAGGTCGTGACCAGGTCCATCAGCGCGGCAACGCCGGCCAGTATGAGCAGCAGCCACACCGTGCCCGGCGTCTTGCCGGTCTGGAAGATCGCCAGCGTCAGCGCGCCGTACGCCACGAATTCGCCCTGCGGGATGAAGATGACGCGGGTCACCGTGAAGACGAGCACGATGCCCATGCCCAGCAGGGCATAGATCGCGCCATTGGTGAGGCCGTCCAGCGTCAGGATGCTGGCGATTGATAAGTCCATGGCGTGAGGCTGCGATTGAAGAGAAGGTTTACTGCTCGACCTTGAACGCGCCGTTCACCACCTTGAGCATCACGCCGGTCTCGGTCGTGTAGCCCCAGTGGTCCTGCGCCGTCCAGTTGAGTACGCCGTGCGCGAGCACCGTGCGGCCCATGCCTTCGAGCGCATCGCGCAGCGCGGCACGGAACTCCGGCGTGCCGGGCTTGGCCTTCTTGAGTGCAATCGGCACGGCCTTTTCGAGCACCGTGAGCGCGTCGGCCGAGTGGCCGGCGAACTGGTTGCGCGAGCCGGGGCCGTAGACCTTCTCGTAGCCCTGCACGAAGGCCACCGCGGCGGCCTTCGACGGATGGCTGTCGGGCAACTGCTCGGCCACGGTGGCGGGGCCCGACACCACGAAGGTGCCTTCGGCGTCCTTGCCGGCGGTGCGCATCAGGTCCTGCGTGGCGGCAGCGTGCGTCTGGTAGACCTTGCCCTTGTAGCCGCGCTCCATCACCGCCTTCTGCGGCATGCCTGCGCCGCTGCCCGAGGCCACGATCAGGATCGCGTCGGGGTTGGCCGAGGTGAGCTTCAGCACCTGGCCGGTCACGCTGGTGTCGGAGCGCGCGAAGCGCTCGGTGGCGACGATCTTGATGCCGTTCTTGGCGGCCTCGGCGGTCAGCGCCTTGAGCCACAGTTCGCCATACGCGTCGGTGTAGCCCAGGAAGCCGACCGTCTTCACGTTCTGCTTCTTCATGTGCGCGACCACCGCATAGGCCATCACGTCGTTCGACTGCGGCATGCGGAAGAACCACTTGTCCTTGCCCGGCGGCAGGCTGGCGGGCGAGGTCGCGATTTGCGGCGTGCCCGCTTCGGCGGTCACGTCGGCCATCGGAATGGCGACCGGCGTGGCGCTGGAGCCGATGATCACGTCGGCCTTGTCTTCCGTCACCAGGCGCTGCGCGTCCTTCACGCCGGTGGTCGGGTCGGTGGCGTCGTCGAGCACCACCACCTTGAGCGTCTCGCCCGCGATGGTCTTGGGCCAGATCATGATGCCGTTCTTCACCGGAATGCCCAGGCCGGAGGCCGGGCCGGTGAGGGGCTGCACCACACCGATGGTGATGTCGGCATGGGCCATGCCCATGGCCATGAGCGCCAGCACGGCGGCGAGGGTGGTCTTTTTCTTGAATGTCATCGATGTCTCCTGAAGGAAGCGGGATGGAAGCGGGTTTGAAGAGTCAGCGCGGCGCCATGCGCAGGGCACCGTCGAGGCGGATCACTTCGCCGTTGAGATGGCCGTTGGTGACGATGTGGCAGGCCAGCTCGGCAAACTCCGAGGGCTTTCCGAGGCGTGGCGGGAACGGGATCGACGCGGCCAGCGATTGCTGCACGGCTTCGGGCAGCTCCTTCATGAGCGGCGTGGCGAACAGGCCGGGCGCGACGGTGCACACGCGAATGCCGTGCTGGGCCAGGTCGCGCGCCATGGGCAGCGTCATGCCCACGAGCCCGCCCTTGGAGGCGCTGTAGGCCTGCTGGCCCACTTGTCCGTCGAACGCGGCGGCCGAGGCGGTGAACATCATCACGCCGCGTTCGCCGTTGTCCAGCGCGGGCAGCTTGGCGCAGGCGGCGGCGAACAGGCGGCTCACGTTGTAGCTGCCGATCAGGTTGATGGTGACCACGCGCGTGAAGTCTTCCAGCGGCGCGGCGCTGCCGTCGCGCTGCACGATGCGCTTGGCGCTGCCGATGCCGGCCACGTTCATGAGGATGCGCGCGGGGCCATGGGCGGCGGCGGCCTTGTCCAGCGCGGCGGTCACGCTGGCGGCGTCGGTGATGTCGCAGGCGCAGGCCACGCCACCGATCTCGGCGGCGATCTTCTCGGCCTGTTCGGCATTGCGGTCGAGCACGGCCACCTTCGCGCCCAGGCGCGCCAGTTCGCGGGCGGTGGCTTCGCCGAGGCCGGATGCGCCGCCGGTCACAATGGCAGCTTGTCCTTGGATGTGCATGGTGGATTCCTTCCGGTGAAATTCAGTGTTTGGGAACGATGGTGAAAGGCAGGCTGCCGTCGTGCAGCGCGTTCACCAGGTCGGCGCGGTGCAGGAGCACGGCGCGCTGGTTGATGGAGCCCTTGTCGGTGATCTCGCCCTTGTCGAGCGATGGCGGCTCGGCCATCAGGTGGGCCCGTGCCACGCGCGTCGCGCTGCCGGTGGCCTGCTCCGAAAGCTGGTTCAGTACCTTCTGGAAATGCTGCTGCACGGGCGCGCTCTGCACAACTTCCTGCAGGCCGGCGGTGGCGGGCAGGCCGCTCAGGGCGCGGCAGGCGGCCGTGGGCAGCAGCAGCGCACCGACTTCCTTGAGGTTGATGCCGGTGAGCACGGCGTCCTGCACGTAGGGCGCGCAGGCCGCGATGATCCTGGCGCGCATGGGGCCCACGCTCACGAAGGTGCCGGTGCTGAGCTTGAAGTCCTCGGCAATGCGGCCGTCGAACTTCAGGCCCTTGTTGAGGTCGTTCTCGTCGATCCACTTCACCGCATCGCCCGAGCAGTAGAAGCCCTCTTCGTCGAAGGCCTCGCGCGTGGCCTCGGGGTTGCGCCAGTAGCCGGGCGTGATGTTGGGGCCGCGGTAGCGCACCTCGATTTTTCCGTCCACGGGCACCAGCTTGAGCTGCAGCCCCGGCGTGGGCACGCCGATGTCGCCGGCCTGCACGAAGGGGCTGTTCACGGCCAGGCAGAACGGCGTGCCTTCGGTCATGCCCAGGCCGGTGTTCATGACGATGCGCTCGCCCACCTCGCGCTCGGCGCTTTCGAACAGCGCGTCCCAGATGGGCTGCGACAACGCGGCCGCGGCGAAGAAGAACATCTTCACGCGGCTGAGCAGGTTCTTGCGCAGCTGGTCGTCGGTCTTCATCGCCTGGGCGATCACCTCGAAGCCCGTGGGCACGTTGAAGTACACCGTGGGCGCGATCTCGCGCAGGTTGCGGATGGTCTCGGCCATGCCCGTGGGCGTGGGCTTGCCCTCGTCCAGGTACAGCGTGCCGCCGTTGTAGATGACGATGCCGAAATTGTGGTTGCCGCCGAACGTGTGGTTCCACGGCAGCCAGTCCACCAGCACCAGCGGCTCCTCGGCCAGCACGGGCATGGACTGGTTCATCTGCTGCAGGTTGGCGGCCCACATGCCATGCGTGACGATCACGGCCTTGGGCAGCTTGGTGGAGCCCGAGGTGAACATGAACTTGGCCACGCTGTCCGCGGTGATCGCGTTGTGCGCCGCATCCACGGCGGGCGTGGCGGGGGTGGCCAGCAGCTCGCTGAACGGCGTGGTGCGACGCCCTTCGATGCTGCCGCTGCCCAGCACCACATGCACATCGGCGGCCACCGTGGCGTCGATGGCGCGGGCAAATCGCCTGGCGTCGCTTGCGAACACCAGGCCCGGCGTCAGCGTGTTCATCACGTGGCGCAGCTTGTCGTAGTCCTGGCTGATCGTGGAATACGCGGTGGACACCGTGCACTGCGGCACGCCGGCCACCAGGCAGCCCAGCGACAGCAGCGCATGGTCCAGGTCGTTCTCGCTCAGGATGGCCACGGGCCGCTCGGCGCTCAGGTTCATGCCCAGCAGCGCCTGTGCAATGCTGCGGGCCGCAGCCCACGCCTGGCCGTAGCTGATGTGGCGCCATTCGCCCAGGCTGCCATCGGCGTTCTTCACGCGCTGGGCCATCCACGTGCGCTCGGGCGCCACCTGCGCCCAGTGCGCCAGCCGGTCGGTGAGGCGCACGGGGTGCGGCTGCAGAGCCTGCGCGGCTTCGACATAGACCACGCCGTTGTCCGCAGCGCGGGTGCGCACTTCGGTGACACCGAAACGCAGGGGGCGGTAGCGGGGGGTGGAGGGGTTTGCAGTCATCAGGGGCTTTCCGTGCGCGCGATGTGCATCAGTCCTTCTTGACCTTGGCCGCCTTGCCGTCGAGGAAGGCGCGCACGCGGGCCTTGGCCTCGGGTGCGCTCTGTGCGATGGCGGCCATCATGGCTTCGGTCATCAGGCCCTGGTCGGACGGCTGCTCGGCAATGCGGGGCAGCGCGTGCATCAGCGCGTAGTTGGTCAGCGGGGCGTTCTGGGCGATGCGCTGGGCCAGCTCGAAGGCCTTGTCGAACGCGGTGCCGGTGGGCACGAGGTACTGCGCAAAGCCGACCTTCTCGCCGTCCACCGCGTTGTAGACGCGGCCGGTCATCATCATGTCGGTCATGCGGGCCGTGCCGATCAGGCGCGGGATGCGCACCGCGCCGCCACCGCCTACGAAGATGCCGCGCGAGCCTTCGGGCAGCGCGTAGAAGGTGGATTCGTCGGCCACGCGGATGTGGCAGGCGCTGGCCAGCTCCAGCCCCCCGCCCACCACGGCACCGTGCAGCGCGGCCACTACGGGCACGGGGCCGAACTGGACGCGGTCGAGCGCTGCATGCCACATGCGCGAGTGGTGCAGGCCCTGGCCGGCATCGCGCTCCTTGAGTTCGCTGAGGTCCAGTCCTGAGCAGAAGTGCTCGCCCTGGCCGTCGATCACCGCCGCGGCCACAGTGGCGGGCAGGCTTTCCATCAAGTCGCGCAGCGCGAGGATCAGGCCGTCGTTCAAGGCGTTGCGCTTGGCGGGGCGGGTCAGGCGGATGACCGCGATTTCCTCGCGTTCGCCGCGAATTTCCAGGGAGATGTCGGTGGACTGGGTCATGGTGATGTGGGTGAGTTGGCGGAATTATGGTTATTGAAGATAACTAAAACAAGGTCGAAGCCGGGCTCTTTTCTAGGTGCTTTCCCTAGCTTTTCCAGCGGGTCATATGGTTATGATAAATAACTAAATGCAGACCTCAGGAACAAGGAACCCGCCGTGAACGCCTTCATCCCCTACGGTATCTATTGGTCGTCCCCCTTTGCCAAGTGGCAGGGCTCGCTGGCCAACCTCAATGCACTGCCGCTGGCCGCCAAGGTGGGCCAGCAGGCGCTGGCGGCGCGCGGCTACGACCTCGCGGCGGTGGACCTGGCCATCCTGGGTATCACCAATCCGCAGAAGGGCAGCTTCTATGGCCTGCCGTGGGTCACGGGGCTCATGGGCATCGATCGCGTGGCCGGCCCCACCGTGCAGCAGGCCTGTGCCACCAGCGTGCGCGCACTGCAGATGGCCGCGCAGGAAGTGGCGTGCGGCACGGCCAGCAGCGCGCTGCTGGTGATGGCCGACCGGCAGTCCAACGGCCCGGTCGTGTACTACCCCGATTCCAGCGGTACCGGCGGCTACGGCATCACCGAGCACTGGGTGCCCGACAACATGGCGCACGACCCCTACGCCAAGAACGCGATGCTGCAGACAGGCGAGAACGTGGCCGCGCGCTATGGCATCAGTACCGAAGAGCAGCACGCGCTGAAGCTGCACCGCTACACCCAGTACCAGCAGGCACTGGCCGATGACCGCGCGTTCCAGAAGCGCTACATGGCCGATGTGCCGCTGAGCGACTCGAAATTCCGCAAGCAGACCGGCACGCTAGCCACCGACGAAGGCATCTTCCCGACCACGGCCGAAGGCCTGGCCAGGCTCAAGCCCGTGAAGGAAGGCGGCACCGTGACCTTCGGCGGGCAGACCCATCCGGCCGACGGCAACGCGGGCGCCATCGTCACCACGCGCGACCGTGCGCGCGCTGCGTCCATCGATCCCGGCATCGAGATCGAGATCCTGGGCTTCGGCATGGCGCGCGTGGAAGCGGGCTACATGCCCATGGCGCCGGTGCCCGCCACCTTCAATGCCCTGAAGCACGCGGGCCTCGCCATGAAGGACGTGGACGCCATCAAGACCCACAACCCGTTCGCCGTGAACGACATCGCCCTGGCGCGCGACACGGGCTTCGCGTGGGAGCGCATGAACAACTACGGCAGCTCCATCATCTGGGGCCACCCGCAGGCGCCCACGGGCATGCGCGCCATCATCGAACTCATCGAAGAGCTGGTGCTGCGCGGCGGCGGCGTGGGCCTGTTCACCGGCTGTGCCGCCGGCGACACCGGCTATGCCACCGTGCTGCGCGTGACCGACAGCAGAACCCAGAAAGCTTGATCCATGACCACTGAACATTCCTTTTCCGCACCCCTGAACGCCTGGCTGATCGACGGCGTGCGCACGCCGATGGTCGATTACTGCGGCCCCCTGGGCCATGTGTCGCCCACCGACATGGGCATCAAGGTCGCCCGTGCGGCTCTGGAGCGCAGCGGCGTGTCCGCCGCCGACGTGAACTCGGTCATCACGGGATCGATGGCGCAGGCCGATTTCGACGCCTTCGTGCTGCCGCGGCACATTGGCCTGTACGCGGGCGTGCCGCAGAGCGTGCCGGCCATCCTGGTGCAGCGCATCTGCGGCACGGGCTTCGAGCTGTTGCGCCAGGCCGCCGACCAGATCGCGCTGGGCTATGCCGACGTCGCGCTGGTGGTGGGCACCGAGTCCATGACGCGCAACCCGATTGCCGCCTACACGCACCGCACAGGCTTCAAGCTGGGCGCGCCGGTGGAGTTCAAGGACTTCCTGATGGAAGCGCTGATCGACACCGCGGGCCCGGTCACGATGATCGAGACCGCCGAGAACCTGGCGAAGAAATACGGCATCACCCGCGAAGACGTGGACGCCTACGCCGCCCGCTCGTTCGAGCGAGCGCTCAAGGCCCAGGCCGATGGCTTCCTGGCCGGCGAGATCGTGCCGGTGACGAGCGAAAAATTCGCGCTCGAAGGCTATGCCACGCGCGGCATCACGCTGCCGCGCAAGGTGGCGCAGCTCGACCGCGACACCCACCCGCGCCCCTCGCCCATCGAGGCCCTGGCGGGCCTGCGCACCGTGTATCCCGGTGGCGTGCAGACGGCCGGCAACAGCTCGGCCCTGGTCGATGGCGCCGTGGGCGCGGTGGTGGCCAGCGATGCGTATGTGCAGCAGCGCGACCTGAAGCCGCTGGCACGCCTGCGCGGTGCGGCGGCGGTGGGCGTGGCGCCCGAGTACATGGGCATCGGCCCGGCCCCTGCCATCCGCGCGCTGCTGGCGCGCACCGGGCTCACGCTGGACGACATCGGCCTGTTCGAAATCAACGAAGCCCAGGGCGCGCAGACCATCGCAGTGGAGCGCGAGCTGGGCCTCGACCGCGACAAGCTCAACGTGAACGGCGGCGCCATCGCGCTGGGCCACCCGCTGGCCGCCACCGGCGTGCGCCTCACGGTGACGCTGGCGCGCGAGCTGCGCCGCCGCGGCCTGCGCTACGGCATTTCCAGCGCCTGCGTGGGCGGCGGGCAGGGCATGGCGCTGCTCATCGAAAACCCCGAGGCCTGAGAGCCTCGGAACACGCCTGAACCCGCACACCCGACACCCGGAACACACACCATGAAAATCATCACCGCCGCCCAAGCCGGGGCCCTCATCCCCGACGACGCCACCATCTTCCTGGGCGGCCTGGCCGTCTCCAGCCTGCCCGAGGAAGTGCTCAAGGGCGTGGAAAAGAACTTCCTCGACACGGGCCACCCGCGCAACGTGACCACCTGGGCCTGCGGCGCCATCGGCAACAGCAAGGACGCGGGCATGGTGCACTTTGCCCACCCCGGCATGATCAAGCGCACCGTGGCGGGCCACTTCGGCCAGACCGGCGCCGAGATGATGAAGATGGTGTTCGACGGCGAGGTGGAGGCCTACAACTTCCCGCAGGGCAGCCTCTCGCACCTCACACGGCACATCGCCAGCCGCAGCCCCGGACTGCTGACCAAGGTGGGCCTGGGCACCTTCGTGGATCCGCGCATCGAAGGCGGCAAGCTCAACAGCAAGTCCACCGAAGACCTGGTGAAGCTCGTGGAGTTCAACGGCGAGGAATGGCTGTTCTACCCCTCGCCCAAGGTCGACGTCGCCATCATCCGCGGCACGCTGGCCGACGAGAACGGCAACATCACGCTCGACAAGGAAGGCGTGCTGCTGGAGCAGATCAGCATCGCCCACGCGGCCAAGGCCAGCGGCGGCATCGTCATTGCGCAGGTGGAGCGCATCGTCAAGGCCGGCAGCCTGCACCCCAAGTCGGTGAAGGTGCCCGGCGTGTCGGTGGACTACGTGGTGGTGGGCCAGCCCGAGAACCACATGCAGACCATCACCACGCAGTTCAGCCCCGCGTTGTGCGGCGACGTGCGCGTGCCGCTCAATTCGCTCGCGCCCATGGAGCTGGACGAGCGCAAGGTCATCGCCCGCCGCACCGCGCTGGAGCTCACGCCCGGCGCCATCACCAACCTGGGCATCGGCATCCCGGCCGGCGTGCCCTCGGTGGCGGCGGAAGAAGGTGTGTCCGACCAGCTCATCCTGAGCGTGGAAAGCGGCATCACCGGCGGCATCCCGGCGCAGCTCGGAGACTTCGGCACCGCCTACAACGCCGACGCCATCATCGAGCAGTCGCTGCAGTTCGACTTCTACGACGGCGGCGGCCTGGACGCGAGCTTCCTGGGCCTGGCGCAGGCCGACAACCACGGCAACGTGAACGTGAGCAAGTTCAACGGCCGCCCCGTGGGCTGCGGAGGCTTCGTGAACATCACGCGCTCCACGAAGAAGCTGGTGTTCTGTGGCACTTTCACCGCCGGGGGCCTGCAGGTGAAGGTGGCCGACGGCCAGCTCGCCATCGTCAAGGAAGGCAAGTCCCGCAAGTTCATCGAGAAGGTGGAGCAGATCACCTTCAACGGGCTGGATGCCGCGCGGCGCCAGCAGAACGTGCTGTTCGTCACCGAACGCGCGGTGTTCCACCTGACCACCGACGGGCTGGAACTGATCGAGATCGCGCCGGGCATCGACCTGGAGCGCGACGTGCTGGCGCACATGGGGTTCAGGCCCCTGATGCGCGACGTGAAGACCATGGACCCGGGGCTGTTCCGCGCCCAGTGGGGTGGCCTGGCCCAGGCCATGGCCGAAAAGTCGCGCGCCGAGTGAAATACCGCCAATAGCCCGCGTCAGCCCGCGTCGTCCTCGGCCGTGCCGGCGCCGCAGGGGAGCTTCAAATCTCCTGCGAATACACCTTCTGCAGCAGCCGGATCAGCGTCTTGCGCTCGGCGGCCGTCAGGCGCCCGGTGGCTTCCACCTCCAGGTCGGCGGCGGTCTGCTCTGCCTGCGCGGTCAGATCCATCCCTGCCGGCGTCAGGTGCAGGCCCAGGGCGCGGCCGTCACTCGGGTGCGGGCGGCGTTCGATCAACCCACGCCGCTCCAGCGCGGCGATCAGTCCCACCAGGTTGGGCGGCAGCACATCGAGCGTGGCGCACAGCTGGCGCGAGGTGATGCCGGGGTTGTGCGCCATCAGCGACAGCACCGAGAAATCCACCACCTTCAGGCCGTAGACCGCCATGCGCTCCATGAACACCTCGATCACGGCCAGCGAGGCGCGGCGCGCGTTGTAACCCACCAGCGTGCGAAGGAAGGCGGTGTCCACGGACCCGGTCATGGGCGCCGGGGTGGCTGTGACCGCGGGGGCTGTCTTTTTCTTGATGGGTTGGACGCTGGGCATGGGGTGATTGTGCCGAGGCGACGCGTTCGCACCGTGTTCCATGTCCGATTACAACAGTCGGCTTGCGAAGCCGCCACGGCGCTCGTGGACAGCCCCGCCATCCCGAAGAGGGGACCCGTCGCCCGCATTAAGCGCGCATCGGCGCGCGGCTCTTCTCGTTGTTGACGGTGACGAATTTCCTGAGCAACGCCATGAAATCTGCGCGCTCCTTCTCGCTCAGCGAACCCAGGAGGGTGTCTTGCATCTGTGCCATCGCGGGCACCATCTCTGCAAGCAAATCCTCGCCGGCGGCCGTGAGGCGCAACTCGCGCTGTCCGCGCGCCAGCATCTTGCGGGTGATCAACCCCTTCGTTTCCAGCCGCGCGGCGATGTCGGCAGCGCTGGAGGTATCGAGGGCCACCTGCTGGGCCAGGGTGATCTGGTCGATGCCCGGCTTGTCCTGCAAGACGCGCATCGCGGCATATTGCACCGGCGTGACGTCGCGCCCCAGCGTCTCGTGGAATACCGACACCGCGATCTGATGGGCGCGCCGGATGAGGTGACCCGGCTGGTCGTTGATGTCGATCGCGGCGGTATTGGACTTGCTGAGGGACATGATGGAGAAAACAGATCGGCTTCGGCGGCGCAGAAGCCCGCGATCTTACCGAGACCCTCTCGCTTCAAGCGCCCTACAGGTCGAGCACGAGGATCGGCGAACGCGATCGCGAGCAGCAGGGCGTGAACTGATCGTTGGCTGCCTGTTCCTCGGGCGTCAGATACATGTCCTTGTGGTCGGGCTCGCCTTCGAGCACGCGCGTGAGGCATGTGCCGCACACGCCCTGCTCGCACGAAGTGGCCACCTCGATACCCGCCGCCGCAAGGGCCTGCACCACCGTCTTGTCCTTGGGCACCGCAACGATGCGGCCGGAACTCGCGAGCTTGACCTCGAAGGCTGCATCGGCGTCCGACTTGACCACCTCGGCCGAGAAGAATTCGTAGTGGAGCTGGTCGACGGGCCAGCCAGCGGCGCGTGCAGCGTCGAGCACCCAGTCCATGAAGCCCTTGGGCCCGCACACGTACAGATGAACGCCCGTCTTCGGAGTCTGGACAATGGCCGGAAGCGACAACTTCTGCGTTTCATCCCCGTCATCGAAGTGAAATTGCACCCGGGAAGCGAATGGCGCTTGCGCGATGCGCTCGACAAACGCAGTGCGTTCCTGCGAACGCGTGCAGTAGTGCATTTCAAAGGCCGCGTTGGCGACCGCCAGTCGCTCTGCCATGCACAGAATGGGCGTCACGCCGATGCCGCCGGCAATCAGCACGCTGTGCGCGGCGCCGTGCGCCAGCGGGAAGTGGTTCTTCGGTGCGCTGATGCGAAGCGCGTCGCCCTCCTTGACGAAGTCGTGCATCGTTTGCGATCCACCGCGGGAGTTCGGGTCGCGCAGCACGCCGATCAGATAGCGATGGCTCTCGCTCGGGTCATTGCACAGCGAGTACTGGCGCGTGACACCGTTCGGCATGTGCACGTCGATGTGCGAACCGGCCGAGAACGCCGGCAGGGCGCCTCCATCTTCCCGCACCAGTTCGAATGTGCAGATGTCCAGCGCTTCGACGTGCTTGCGTGCAACGCGCACGCTGAGTTCGGAGGCGTTCATGCTGCGGCTTCCTGCTTGCTGGAAGCTTCGTCTTCCTGTGCGATCAGGCGTTCGATGACACGGCGCGACTGCACGCCGCCGGAATCGATGTTGAGCTTGAGCAACTGGCGTTGCGGGTGCGCGAGCAGGTTGCGCTGCTGCGACTCGAGCATCTCGAGGTCTTCGCTGAAGATCTTGCCCTGACCCTCGCGGATCGATGCGGTGAGCGCCTTGTCGTGCGGCTGAAAATTGCGCGCCATGCCCCAGAAGTACCAGATCGAGGTTTCCGTTTCGGGCGTGATGAAGTCGACCACGATGCTCGACACCTTGTGCGCCGGGTCGGCGTGATAGCCACCCTTGCCGGCGTGCGCGACGCCGACTTCGATCAGCACGTGACTCGGCGGCGTGAAGCGGCAGATTTGCCAGCGGTCGACCGGTACGTCGTCGGCCAGGTGGTTGCCGCGCAGCGCCATGCGCCAGAAAGGGGGCGCCATGATGTTTTCCATGTGGCGGGCGGTGGTGACGGTGTTGCCTTCGGTGACGGTCTTGGTCGGCGTCTCGTCGATTTCCTTCTGGCCGATGCTGGTCGCATGCACGTAGGTCTCGTGCGTCAGGTCCATCAGGTTGTCGATCATGAGCCGGTAGTCGCACTGGATGTGGAAGAGGCCGCCGCCGTAGGCCCAATCCGGGCTTTCGGCCCACTCGAGGTGATGCAGCTTGGCCGGGTCGGCCTGGGCCGGGTCGCCGGGCCACACCCAGACAAAACCATAGCGCTCGATCACCGGGAAGGACCGGATCGAGGGGAATCCACGCACGCGCTGGCCGGGCATGGCGACCGTCTTGCCGTCGCAGCCCATCTCCAGGCCGTGATAGCCGCACACGAGCTTGCCTTCGACGACCGAGCCGAGCGAGAGCGGCGCACCCCGATGCGGGCAAAAATCCTCCAGCGCCGCAGCCTTGCCCTCGGCCGCACGGTACAGCACGAGCTTCTCGCCGCAGATCATCCGGCCCAGCGGCTTGTCGTCGATTTCGTTGGCGGTGCAGGCCACGTACCAGGCATTTTTCGGGAACATGTGTGTCTCCTTGAGATTTCCGGGAAAGAAAAAGAAACCGCTCAGTGCGCACTGATCACGGCGCCTGTGGGCTGCCGCGCGGCGCTTCGGCGCAGCGCCAGCACTGCCGCCATCGCCGCGACCAGCGGCAGCGCATAGGCGTAGTACAGCTTCGGTGCCTGCCAGCCGCCGTCGAGCAGCATGCCGGCAATCAGCGGCGCGAGGATGGCACCGATGCGGCCGATGCCGATGGCCCACCCCATGCCGGTCGTGCGCACCGCCGCCGGATAGATGACCGGCGCGAACGCATACAGGCCGGCCATCGAGCCGAAGATGAATGCGCCGATCAGGAAGGCAATCGCGAACGACGCACCGAGGTGGCCGGTAGAGGCGCCGAAGGCAGCCATGGCGACGGCTGTCATCGTCAGGCTGGCAGCCGTCAGCCGGCCGAGGTTCAGCCGGGCGGCCAGCAGCCCGAACAGGCTGCCGCCGACGATGCCCCCGATGTTCAGCAGCACGCCGCCGGTGATCCCCTGGCGGGCCGAGAGCCCAGCCGAAACCAGCAGCTTCGGCGTCCAGCTGAGCGCGAAGTAGAAGCTGAACATGAGCAGGAAGAAGGCGGCCCAGAGCAGCAGCGTCGAGCGGGCCAGTCCGCCGTTGAACAGGCCCGGAATCGTGTTGGAAGGGCGTTCGCCAACGGCCGGGAGCGGCGGGAGTTCGGCCAGTTCGGTGCGCTGCATTTTTCGCAGCAGGGCGTTGAGCTTTTGCAGCGCGCCAGCCGGGCGCCTCGAAGTGAGGAAGTCGACGGATTCCGGCAGCCGCCAAAGCACCAGCGGAATCATGGCGACGGTGGCGAGGCCGCCAAAGACGAAGACCGAGCGCCACCCGTAGGCCTCGAGCAGCACCGCGGCGATGCTGCCACCGATCGTCGCGCCGATGGGATAGCCCGTCGCCTGCAGCGCGACAGCCGTGCTGCGCCACTTGTTCGAGGCGAATTCGGCCGTTATGACGCCGACGCTGGCCAGCATTCCGCCGATGCCCAGCCCCGTGAGTGCGCGCAGGGCCGCCAGTTGGGTGCTGCTTTGCGCCAGTGCCGAAAGCCCCATGCCGAGCGCGATCACGACGAGGCACAGGAGGATGATGGCCTGGCGCCCGAATCGGTCGGCGAGGGGCGCGAGGAACAGCGAACCGGCGGCCATGCCAAACAGCCCGGCACTGAACAGCACGCCGAGTTGGGCGCCGCTGAGCTTCCATTCGGCCGAGACGCTGGCGGCGGTGAATGCCATCACCAGCACGTCGAAGCCGTCGAGCATGATGAGCGTGACGCAGATGGCGATCGCGCTCCATTGGAATCTGCTCATGGGACCTTCGTCCAGGTCACGGCGCAAGGCGTGTTTCATTGTTGTCTCCTGAAGGAAATACAAGCGCAGTCGCACGAAGCTTTTCTTGAGTGCGAAATGGCATTCAGCACACTGAATATGACAATCAGTGTACTGAACGAAGGGCCGAGGCTTGCTGAGGGAAAACCCTGATAGAGATCGATAGGTGTCGTTCCAAGCCCGACGTGATGTCGGGCCCCCTGAAGGCGCGAGCGGAGGGGCGCTACGCGTCCGCCTCTTCCTTCGTTGCCTCGTCTTCGTCGATCCGCTCCCAGTCGCGCCCCGAGCGCCGCTGCCGCTCCTCGCGCTCGCGCGCCATCTGTTCCTCGAACTGCTGGCGGCCCGCCTTGTTGGCAGCGATCAGCTTGGCGCGGTCCTTGTAGTGCGGATAGATCTCATCGCTGAGCTTGATGTTCCGGCGGCGAAAGCGCATGGCCGATTCGCGCGCCTCATGCGCCGGCCAGCCCAGTGCCTCGAGCGTGGTGCGGGCGCTGCGCAGCGATGACTCGAACACCTCGCGCTCCACGTCCGTCACGCCACGGTCGCGCAGCTGGAACAGGTGGGTCACGTTGCGGGCCCGCGCGATGATGCGCGCCTGCGGAAAGTTCTCCCGCACCAGATCGACGATTTCGAGCGACTGCTCGATGTCGTCCACCGCCACCACAATGGCCTTGGCCGAACCGGCGCCCGCGGTGCGCAGCAGGTCGAGCCGCGTGGCATCGCCGTAGAACACGCGAAAGCCGAACTGGCGCAGGCCTTCGACGGTGTCGGCGTCGTGGTCGAGCACGGTCACGCGCAGGCCCTGCGACATCAGCATGCGGCCGACGATCTGGCCGTAGCGGCCGAAGCCGCAGATCAGCACCTTGGCGTCCTGCTGCTCCGAAATCTCTTCCAGCTGGGTGCCGCCGTTGCGGCTGTAGCGCGGCAGCACGAACTTGTCGAGCAGCACCAGCAGCAGCGGCGACAGCAGCATCGACAGTGCGACCGCGCCGATCAGCAGCGAGGTGATCTCTGGCGGCAGCACGTCGGGCCCCGCGGCCTGGAACACCACGAACGCGAACTCGCCGCCCTGCGCCAGCAGCAGCGTGAACACCGGGCGCTCCTGGTAGGCAATGCCCATGGCCTTGGCGAGCGCGTAGATCACAACCAGCTTGACGGCCATGAAACCGACCACCAGCATCGCCATGACCCAGGGGCTCGCGATCAGCACGCCGAAGTTGATCGACATGCCCACGGCGATGAAGAACAGGCCCAGCAGCAGGCCCTTGAAGGGCTCGATGTCGGTTTCGAGCTCGCGCCGGTATTCGCTCTCGGCGAGCAGCACGCCGGCGAGGAACGCGCCGAGCGCCATCGACAGGCCGACCGCCTGCATCAGCGCGGCGATGGCCACCACCAGCAGCAGTGCGGCGGCGGTGAAGATCTCGGGCGTGTCGCTGCGCGCGATCCAGCGCAGGATGGGACGCAGCAGCAGCCGGCCGCCGAGAATGATGCCGCCGATCACGCCGATGATCTTCGCGGCTTCCAGCGCGCGTTCGAGGCCGGTGATGGACTGCTCGGCCGCGGTGGCGCCCGCGAGCAGCGGCAGCAGCGCGAGGATCGGAATCGCGGCCACGTCCTGGAACAGCAGGATCGAGAAGCCGGCCTGGCCGCTCGGCGTCTTCAGCAGGTTGCGCTCGCCGAACACCTGCAGCGCGATGGCGGTGGACGACAGCGCGAGGCCCAGCGCGGCCACCAGCGCCACGCGCCATTCGGCGCCCACGGCCCAGCCCGCGGCGAACAGCACGGCGGCGCAGCTCAGCACCTGCGCGGCGCCCCAGCCGAAGATGGGACGGCGCAGGTTCCACAGGCGCTTGGGTTCGAGTTCGAGGCCCACGAGGAACAGCATCAGCACCACGCCGAACTCGGCGAAGTGCAGCACGTCCTCGACGCTGGACACGAGGCCCAATCCCCAAGGGCCGATGGCGATGCCGGCCACGAGGTAGCCGATGATCGAGCCGAGGCCCAGGGCCTTCGACAGCGGCACCACCAGCACGGCGGCGCCCAGGTAGATCAGGCTGTTGGTCAACCAGGCGGGTGCGTGTTCCATTCAGGCCGCCTTGCTGTTGTCTGCGGCCGTGGCCGCGAGGCCGTGGGCCATGGCAGCCTGGAGGGTGCTGGAGACCACCTGGCCGATGTCGTCGGTGTCGGCTGGCCGATCGCTTTCGGGCACGGGGCAGGCCACGCAGGCGTCGATCTCCTCGATCTCCGGCCAGTCGGGATAGCTGCCGAGGCGCTGGGCAAAAGTTTCGACGTGCGACGCCACGTCCGCCTCGCTGGCGCTGCGCGCGCCGTAGAAGACCAGCGGCGGCAGGAAGCGCATGCCGCACAGCGCGGCGGTCTGCTCGTAGGGCGGCAGGAAGGCGTCGAAGAAATAGCGGTGGTAGTTCTGCGGGTGGTACGCGGCTTCGGGGCTGCCGGTGGTGGCGACCAGCCAGAGGTCCTTGCCCTGCAGCGCCGTGCCGCCGGGGCCGTAGGCCCAGCCGTAGCCGAGCACGTCGTCGACCCAGAGTTTTTGCAGCGCGGGCATCGAGTACCACTGGATCGGATGCACCAGCACCACCAGGTCGGCCTTGGCGAGCCGGGCCTGCTCGGCCTCGACGTCGATGGCGAAGTCGGGGTAGCTGCCGTAGAGATCGTTGACGTCGATGCCCGGCACGGCGCGCGCGGCGGCGAGCATGCGGCGGTTGATGCGCGAGTCGCGCCAGTGCGGGTGGGCCGCGAGCACGTAGATGCCGCCGGAATTTCCCGTGGATGTTGTTGTCGTCATGCCGCGAACATAGCGCAGTCAAGGCCGGTTCGCCGGGCGAAAGGGCGCCGGCGACTACCATTCCCGCTGTCCCTGTTCCGGAGGAGAGCTTTTATGCCGGTGGTTCTGGTCGCCAATCCCAAGGGTGGCGTAGGCAAGTCGACGATCGCGACCAACGTCGCGGGCTACTTCGCAAGCCACGGCCATGCCGTGATGCTGGGCGACGTGGATCGCCAGCAATCCTCGCGGCTCTGGCTGGGCCTGCGTCCGCCGATGGCCCGGCCCATCGCCACCTGGGAGGCCATCGGCGACAGCACGGTGGTGCGGCCGCCTCGCGGCACCACGCACGCGGTCCTCGACACGCCGGCCGGCCTGCACGGCTGGCGCTTCAAGGACGTGCTGGCGCTGGCCGACCGGGTGATCGTGCCACTGCAGCCGAGCATCTTCGACATCTACGCGACGCGCGACTTCCTCGACCGGCTGCTGGAAGGCCGCCGCGCCGAAAAGACGAAGATCGGCCTCGTCGGCATGCGCGTGAACGCCCGCACACTGGCGGCCGACCGGCTCCACGAGTTCATCGCGGGGCTCGGCGTGCCGGTGATCGGCGAACTGCGCGACACGCAGAACTACGTGCAGCTCGCGGCGCGCGGACTCACGCTGTTCGACATCGCGCCCGGCCGCGTGCAGCGCGACCTGGAGCAGTGGCAGCCGATCCGCGAATGGCTCGACGCCTGATCGAGGCTCCCGGTTTTCCCTGAGCCCGGTTGTCGCAAGCCCGACAGCCGCGCGAACACCCCGCACGCCAGAATGCCCGCATGACCAAAAAGACATTCCAGACCCTTCAGGATCTCGCCGCCTGCGTTGGCCAGGAGGTCGCCGTGAGCGACTGGATCACCATCACGCAGGCGCAGGTCAACCAGTTCGCCGAGGCGACGGGCGACCACCAGTGGATTCATATCGATGTCGAGCGGGCCAAGGCCGGCCCCTTCGGCGGGCCGATCGCCCATGGTTTCCTCACGCTGTCGCTGCTGCCGCGCTTCTTCGAGACGGCGATCGACGTTGTCGAGTCGCGCATGGGCGTGAACTACGGCATGAACCGGGTGCGCTTCATGTCGCCGGTGCCGGTGGGCAAGCGGCTGCGGGCGCGCATGAAGCTGCTGAGCTCGGAGCCGATTGCCGATGACGGCTTCCAGATGACCTGGGAAGTCACCATCGAGCTCGAAGGCGCGGCCAAGCCGGCTTGCGTGGCCGAGTCGGTGGTGCGCCGCTACCGCTGAGGCGCCGGGCTTTTTCGTTTCAGCCGAAGCCGTTCTGCCGCCAGGCCTCGAACACCGTCACGGCCACCGCATTCGAGAGATTCAGGCTGCGCTGGCCCTCGCGCATCGGCAGGCGAAGGCGCTGCGGCTCGGCGAAGCCGTCGCGCACGGCCGGCGGCAGGCCGCTGGTCTCCGAGCCGAACACCAGCCAGTCGCCGGGTTGGAAGCGCACGTCGTGCACGGCCCGCGTGCCGCGCGTGGTGAGGGCGAACATGCGGTCGGCGGCCGGTTGCTCCGTGGCGAGCAGCGCTTGCCAGTCGGCGTGGCGCTTCACTTCGGCGTACTCGTGGTAGTCGAGCCCTGCGCGGCGCAGCAGGCGGTCGTCCATCGAAAAACCGAGTGGCTCGACCAGGTGCAGCGTGCAGCCGGTGTTGGCGGCGAGCCGGATCACGTTGCCGGTGTTCGGCGGGATTTCGGGGTGGACCAGGACGATATGGAACATGCGCCGATTGTCGGCGGGCCGCGTCGGAGGTTCAGCGCGGCGGATCGGTCCGGGCCAGCACGATGGCCGTGACATGGGCCGCGCCCGCCAGCCGCAGCACTTCGGCGGCCGCGAACAGCGAGGCGCCGCTGGTCATCACGTCGTCCACCAGCACGAGGCGCCGGCCGCGCAGCTTCTCGGCGCGCAGCGGCTCCACGGCGAAGGCGCCGCGCAGGTTGTGCAGCCGGTCGGCGCGCGAAAGGCCGCTCTGCGCGGGCGTCTCGCGGGTGCGCAGGAGCAGGGTGGCGTCGGTCTTGGCAGGCGACAGCCGCCGCGCCAACTCGTGCGCCTGATTGAAGCCGCGTTCGCGCAACCGACCAGGCGCCAGCGGCATCGGCAGCACGCTGTCGCAAGCCTCCAGCGCCGGCTCCACCCATGGCGTGCTGCGCAGCAGCGTGGCGAACGGGTCGGCCCAGCCGGCCTCGCCCTGGAACTTGAATGCCGTGATGGCGTCCGGCCACGGCCATGCGTAGGTGCAGGCCGCGAGGCAGGCGTCCAGCGGCGGCGGGTGCTTCACGCAGTCGCCGCAGCGGCTCACGCCTTCGGGCACGGGCAGGGCGCAACTGCTGCAGCGCGCGGTGGGCGGGGCGAAGCGGGCCACGCAGGCATCGCACACCGGGCGCGACGGCCAGGCGCGGCAGACCGCGCACTGGCTGGGCAGCCGTGCGAGCAGCGAGGCGAAAGACCCGAAGGGCATGAAAGGCCACAAGGCCCGATGGCTGGACATGGCCTCAATATACTCACGGCCCCATGGCCACCGACCCCTCACGACGACCGCCGACCATCGATGCCACGGCGGCCGCCCGCTGGCGCCAACTCGCGCCTGCCGACGGCTCCCCCTGGCTGCACGAGGAAATCGGCCGCCGGATGGAAGACCGGCTGCAATGGATCAAGGCCCAGCCCCGCACATGGGCCGATTGGGCACCGCTGCGCAGCGGCCTCGAGGCGCATGAACTCGTCGCCCGCCGCTACAAGGACGCGGCTTCCTTCGTGATCGAGCCGGAGCCCGCGCTGGCCGCCGCCACCGGCCAGGCGCTGGCCGCCCCATGGTGGAGCGCGCGCCGCTGGCAGGCCGGCAAGGCGCGCTTCGACGCGCCGCCGGAAGACGGCGTCGACCTGCTCTGGGCCAACATGTCGCTGCACATGGCGGCCGACCCGGAAGCGCTGATCGCGCACTGGCACAAGCTGGTGGCAACCGACGGCTTCCTGATGTTCTCCTGCCTCGGGCCCGACACCGTGCGCGAGTTGCGTGCGCTGCATGCCCGGCTCGGCTGGCCGGCCGCGGGCCACGAGTTCACCGACATGCACGACTGGGGCGACATGCTGGTGCACGCCGGCTTCGCCGAACCGGTGATGGACATGGAGCGCATCGTGCTGACCTGGGCCACGCCCGAGGCGGCGCTGGCCGAGCTGCGCACGCTGGGCCGCAACCTGCACCCGGCGCGCTTCCCGGCGCTGCGCGGCAAGGCCTGGCACCAGTCGCTGAAGAAGGCGCTGCCCGAGCTCGCTCCGGCCGAAGAGGGCGGCGGGCGCATCGCGCTGACCTTCGAGGTCATCTACGGACACGCGTTCAAGCCGGTGCCGCGCGTGTCGCTGTCGGCCGAAAGCGCGGTGTCGCTGCGCGAGATGCGCTCGATGCTCCAGCGCGGCCGACCGGGTGCCTGATACTGGCCTTTTTGCCTAGTTAGTAGTGACCCGTAGGCGTCCTCCACGCAACGCGGGCGCCGATATCTACCCGCTACAATCCGCCGTTGCGTGGAACCCGCGGGTATTGTCCCGCGATCGACGGGTGTCGGATCCTGTTTGTACGAAGGTGTACGAGGGGTTGGGCGACCATCGACGCACCGATTTGCTGAACTCGCCCGTGTCGAATTCCGTGTTTCGATTTGCCACCGTTTCAGGCCAGAGCATCCACTGGTTCCTGAAGCGGAACTGCTCGGTGACGCCGAGCCAGCTGGGCTGGCTCTACGCCTCGCTGTGCGTGGTATCGCTCGGCACCGGCACCCTGTTCTGGCTGCACGGTGCGCCGCTGGTTCTGCCTTTTGCCTGGCTCGAGCTGGCCGCTGTCGGGTTTGCGTTCATGGTCTATGCACGGCATGCGACCGACGGCGAGAAGATCGCGCTGCAGGAGGGGCGGCTCGTCGTGGAGCTCGAAAACGGCGGGCACTACGAACGCACGGAATTTCTTCCGCACCAGGTGCGGATCGAACCGCAGACCGGCGATCGCTCGCTGATCGAGGTCTCGGGGCAGGGTCGATCGGTCAGGGTGGGGCGCTATGTACGCCCGGAGTTGCGTGCGGCTTTGGCCCGCGAGATTCGCATGGCGTTGCGCGGCGCCTGAGGGGGCTCGCGCAGTGCTGCACGGTTGGGTTGTCGATAAATTGAAGAAACGTGAACACGATGAAGAGCATTTGGCGCAATAAGTACAGGCCGGCGAATCTGTTGCTGGCGGCCGGCGCGGCTTTCAGCAGCGCGGCGCACGCAGTCAACGATCTGCCCGGCGGCCCTTCGGTTCGCCAGTTGAATCTTCCGGTCGGTGTGACCAAGATCGCGCAGGAGCAGCATCTGCTCCACACGATCATGATGATTCTTTGCACGGTCATCTTCGTCGCCGTGTTCGCGGTCATGTTCTATTCGATCTGGAAGCACCGCAAGTCGGTCGGCCACAAGGCCGCCAACTTCCATGAATCGGTGGTGGTCGAGGTCATCTGGACCATCGTGCCCTTCCTCATCGTGATCGTGATGGCGCTGCCCGCCACCAAGGTGCTGGTGGCCCAGAAGGACACCACCAACGCCGACCTCACGATCAAGACCACGGGCTATCAGTGGAAGTGGGGCTACGACTACCTGAACGGCGAAGGCGAGGGCCTGGCCTTCATCTCCACGCTCGACAGTTCGCAGCGCGCCATGTCCGACGCCGGCGCCAAGGGCGCGGTGCCCGACGACTACCTGCTCAAGGTCGACAACCCGCTGGTGGTGCCGGTCAACAAGAAGGTCCGCATCATCACCACCGCGAACGACGTGATCCACGCCTTCGCCGTGCCGCAGCTGGGCTTGAAGCAGGACGCGATTCCCGGCTTCGTGCGCGACACCTGGTTCCGTGCCGAGACCGTGGGCGACTACTACGGCCAGTGCCAGGAACTGTGCGGCAAGGAACACGCCTACATGCCGATCCACGTGAAGGTGGTCTCGTCGGCCGACTACACGACCTGGGTGGCCGCCAAGCGCAAGGAAGCCGCCGCCAAGCTCGACGACCCGACCAAGGTCTGGACCCTGCCCGACATGCTCGTTCGTGGCGAGAAGGTCTATGCCGCCAACTGCGCCGCCTGCCACCAGGCCAACGGCAAGGGCGCGGGCCCGATCAAGGCGCTCGACGGCGACGCGAAGGTGCTCGATGCCGACCACTCGGTGCAACTGCATGTGCTGCTCAACGGCCAGAACAACGGCGCGATGCCGTCCTGGAAGCAGCTGAGCGATACCGACCTCGCGGCCGTGGCCACGTACACCAAGAACAGCTGGTCGAACAAGACCGGCCAGCTGGTGCAGCCGGCCGAAGTGCTGGCCCTGCGCGGCAAGTGATGCGACAGCGTCCCGCGACGAAGAAATTGCAAGGAACAACGAAATGAGTGCAGTCCTCGACCCCCACGGTCACGCCGCCCACGGCGACCACGCACACGACGAGCATCACGACCACCATGCGCCCACCGGCTGGCGCCGCTGGGTCTTCGCGACCAACCACAAGGACATCGGCACGCTCTACCTGCTGTTCAGCTTCACCATGCTGATGGTGGGCGGCGTGCTCGCGTTGCTGATCCGCGCCGAGCTGTTCCAGCCCGGCCTGCAGCTGGTGAACCCCGAACTCTTCAACCAGTTCACCACCATGCACGGCCTGATCATGGTGTTCGGCGCCATCATGCCGGCCTTCGTGGGCTTCGCGAACTGGATGATCCCGCTGCAGGTGGGCGCCTCCGACATGGCGTTCGCGCGCATGAACAACTTCAGCTTCTGGCTGCTGATTCCCGCGGCGCTGATGCTTGTCGGTTCGTTCTTCATGCCCGGCGGCGCACCCGCTGCCGGCTGGACGCTCTACGCACCGCTCACGCTGCAGATGGGCCCCTCGATGGACGCCGGCATCTTCGCGATGCACATCATGGGCGCCTCGTCGATCATGGGTTCGATCAACATCATCGTGACCATCCTCAACATGCGCGCCCCCGGCATGACGCTGATGAAGATGCCGATGTTCTGCTGGACCTGGCTCATCACCGCCTACCTGCTGATCGCCGTGATGCCTGTGCTCGCAGGCGCCATCACGATGACGCTGACCGACCGCCACTTCGGCACCAGCTTCTTCAATCCCGCCGGCGGCGGCGACCCGGTGATGTACCAGCACATCTTCTGGTTCTTCGGCCACCCCGAGGTCTACATCATGATCTTGCCGGCTTTCGGCATCATCAGCCAGGTGGTGCCGGCCTTCGCCCGCAAGCGCCTGTTCGGCTACGCCTCGATGGTGTACGCCACCTCGTCGATCGCCATCCTGTCGTTCATCGTGTGGGCGCACCACATGTTCACGACCGGCATGCCGCTCACCGGCCAGCTGTTCTTCATGTACGCGACCATGCTGATCGCGGTGCCCACGGCGGTGAAGATCTTCAACTGGATCGCGACGATGTGGCAGGGCTCGATGACCTTCGAGACGCCCATGCTGTTCGCGGTCGGCTTCATCTTCGTGTTCACGATGGGCGGCTTCACCGGCCTGATCCTCGCGGTCGCACCGATCGACACGCAGCTGCAGGACACCTACTACGTGGTGGCCCACTTCCACTACGTGCTGGTGGCCGGCTCGCTGTTCGCCATGTTCTCGGGCTTCTACTACTGGGTGCCCAAGTGGACCGGCGTGATGTACAACGAAACGCGCGGCAAGGTGCACTTCTGGTGGTCGCTGATCTCGTTCAACGTGACCTTCTTCCCGATGCACTTCCTGGGCCTGGCGGGTATGCCGCGCCGCTACGCCGACTACCCGATGCAGTTCGCCGACTTCAACGCCGTGGCGTCGGTCGGTGCCTTCTTCTTCGGCTTCGCGCAGGTGTACTTCTTCCTGTTCGTCGTGCTGCCCACCATGCGCGGCAAGGGCGAGAAGGCTGTTCAGAAGCCGTGGGAAGCCGCTGAAGGCCTCGAGTGGGAAGTGCCGTCGCCGGCGCCGTTCCACACCTTCGAGACCCCGCCCAAGCTCGACGCGACCGCCACCAAGGTGATCGGCTGACAGGCCGCACGACGATGACGACGCCTGAACAAAGAAAGAACAACCGGCGCATGGGGCTCACGCTGGCCTCCATCGCGGTGATCTTCTTCATCGGCTTCATCGTCCGCATGGTCTTCTTCAGCGGCCGCTGACCGCCAACCGAACGGGAGCAGCACGCACCATGAGCCTCGGCCCACGCATTCGCCGCGCCAATGTGCGCATGGTCGGCAAGCTGGCCGTCGTGGCTTGCGGCATGTTCGCCTTCGGCTATGCGCTGGTGCCGATGTACCGCGCGATCTGCGAAATGACCGGCATCAACATCCTCGCGCTCTCCGAGCTCGAAGTGCCGGGCGGCGCCAGTGGCGGCAAGAACGTGCGCGTGCCCGACAACACGCAGGTCGACATGACCCGCACCATCACGGTCGAGTTCGACTCCAACGTGCGCGGCGGCCTCTGGGACTTCAAGCCCGCGGAGCGGACCATCCAGGTGCACCCCGGCCAGCTCAACACGGTGATGTACGAGTTCCAGAACGTGCAGAACCGCCGCATGGCCGCACAGGCCATCCCGAGCTACGCGCCGCAGCAGGCTGCGCCCTACTTCAACAAGCTCGAGTGCTTCTGCTTCAACCAGTACACGCTCGATCCGGGCGAGAAGAAGCAGTGGCCGGTCGCATTCGTGATCGATCCCAAGATTTCCAAGGACGTGAAGACCATCACGCTGTCGTACACCTTCTTCGAGGTGGGCGGCAAGACGCCAGCGGCACCGGTGGCCGCCGTTTCCAGGACTTCCGATGAGCCGCGCTCGTGACCGATCCCTCGTCGAACCGGCCGAAGGCTTCGCTGTGGGACACGGTGAAGGCGGTGGGCTGGTCGTTCTTCGGTGTTCGCAAGAACAGCGCCTACCAGGAAGACCTGGGCAAGCTCAATCCGTTGCACATCATCGCGGTGGCGTTCGTTGCCGTGATCGTCTTCGTGGTCGGGCTGGTGCTGCTGGTGCGCCACGTGGTCGCAGCAGCCTGACGGTGAAACCCGCGACAAGCAGAATCCATTGAATCGAGAGAAGAAAGAAAGCCAGGAGCTGATATGAGTTCAACCACCCACGGCACCACGCCCTACTACTTCGTGCCCGGACCATCGGCCTATCCGGTCTCGGCCGCGATTGGCCTGTTCTTCGTGATCCTGGGCGCCGCGCAATGGATCAACGGCCACGAGTGGGGCGCATGGTCCCTGCTGGCCGGCATGGTGATCTGGCTCGGCACGCTGTTCGTGTGGTTCCGCGCCGCCATCGGCGAAAGCGAAAGCGGCCAGTACGGCCACAAGGTCGACCTCTCGTTCCGCTGGAGCATGAGCTGGTTCATCTTCTCGGAAGTGATGTTCTTCGGCGCGTTCTTCACGGCGCTTTGGTGGGCCCGCACCCACGCGCTGCCGGCGCTCGGCGGCCTGGACAACGCGATCCTCTGGCCCGACTTCAAGGCCGTGTGGCCCAGCGCCGCTGCCGGCGCCACCGGCTCGCCGGCCGGCATCGTCGAACCCTTCCAGACCGTTGGCCCGTTCTGGCTGCCGACGATCAACACCGCGTTGCTGCTGAGTTCGGGCGTGACGCTCACCATCGCCCACCACGCATTGCGTGCCGGCCACCGCGCACAGACGATCCGCTTCATGTGGCTCACCGTGCTGCTCGGCCTGACCTTCCTGAGCGTGCAGGGCTACGAGTACCACCACCTGTACACCGAGCTGAACCTCAAGCTCAGTTCGGGCGCCTACGGTTCGACCTTCTTTATGCTGACCGGCTTCCACGGCCTGCACGTGTTCATCGGCATGCTGATGCTGCTGTTCATCACGCTGCGCCTGCGCAAGGGCCACTTCACGCCGGAGCGCCACTTCGGCTTCGAGGGCGCGGCCTGGTACTGGCACTTCGTGGACGTGGTCTGGCTCGGCCTCTACATGCTGGTCTATTGGCTTTGAGCGAAGAACCTCGTCCCGGCATTCCAGAAAAAAGGCGCCGCAAGGCGCCTTTTTCATGGTTCTCGTGGAACGAGCACCATCTACTTGCCGACTGGGAGCCCGGTGGGCTGGATGTAGCCGAGTTTCCAGGCCAGCAGCAGGCAGAGGAACAAAAACACCGAGAGGCCGATCCGAACGGTGAGCGCGCGCGCCATGCCGCCGCTCTTGGCGCGCCCGTTGCGCCCGTCCTTCAGCATGAAGAACAGGGCAAACGCGAGGCTCGCGAAGATGCCCAGGAACACCAGGGCGACGAAATATTTCATGACCCCCATTATCGGCCGCACGCCCCGTTCCCTCCAGTGACTCCTGAACCCCTGTATTCCGAAGACCGGCGCCGGCCGGGCCGTTTCTGGCTCATCACCATCGCTGCCGTGCTGACGGTGGCAGCCACCGTTTCGCTGGGCCGCTGGCAGTTGTCGCGCGCCGCGCAGAAAGAAGCGCTGCAGGCCGACATCGAGGCCCAGAAGCTGAAGCCGGCGCTGACCCAGGCCGAGTTCCTGGCGATGGAGAAGCCCTCCGACGCGATGCATCGCCCGGTGCGCCTGCGCGGCCTGTGGCTGACGCCGCAGACCGTATTTCTCGACAACCGCCAGATGCACGGCACGCCAGGCTTCTACGTGCTGACGCCCTTCGCCCTGGAAGGCACTGAACAGACGGTGATGGTGCAGCGCGGCTGGATCCAGCGCAATTTCGTCGACCGCACGCAGCTCGGCGCGGTCGAGACGCCGGCCGGCATCGTCGAGGTCACGGGCCTGGTCGAGCCGCCGCCGAGCCATCTGCTGGAATTGGGCACCTCCGCATCCGCACCGGCCGCGGCTGCTTCGGCGCCTGCCCCGGCGGCCTCCGCACCGGCCGCTCCGGCATCGGCCGCCGAGGGGTATTCGCCCATCCGGCAAAATCTCGACCTGGAGGCCTTCCGCGCCGAAACCAAGCTGCCGCTGCGCACCGACGTATCGCTGCAGCAGAGCGGACCGGCTTCCGAGGGCCTGCAGCGCGACTGGCCGGCCCCGGCGCTGGGCCTGGAGAGGCACTACGGTTACGCATTCCAGTGGTTCGGCCTGTCGGCCCTCGTCGTCATCCTCTATGTCTGGTTCCAATTCATCACACCCCTCCGCCGCTCGAGGCGCCGCGCGCGCGATGGCCGCTTCTGACGAGCCGCTGGGCCTGACGGTGCATTCGATGCCGTCGCCCAACCAGGCGCTCGACGGCGCGGAGGGTCGGCGCACGGTCGTGGGGCGCTGGAAGATGATCGCCGTGATGCTGATGTGCGCGGCGCCCGTCATTGCCTCGTACTTCACCTACTACGTGATCCGGCCCGAAGGCCGCAGCGTCTACGGCGAACTGGTCAACCCGCAGCGCGAGCTGCCGAAGCTGACGGCCACCGACCGCAACGGTGCGCCGGTGGACATCGCCACGCTCAAGGGCCAGTGGCTGCTGGTGGCCGTGGCCGATGCAGCCTGCGATGCGCTCTGCGAGCAGCAGCTCTACCTGCAGCGCCAGCTGCGCGAGAGCCTGGGCCGCGAGAAAGACCGCATGGACCGTGTCTGGCTCGTGAGCGACGCCGCACCCGTGCCCGAGCGCCTGAACAACGGCCTGCATGGCGCGACGGTGCTGCGCGTGCCGGCCGACCAGCTCGCCAAGTGGCTTGCTCCCATGCCGGGCCACTCGCTGGCCGAACACCTCTACGTGGTCGATCCGATGGGCAACTGGATGATGCGTTTCCCCGCCCGCATGGATGCGGCCGGTGCCAGCCGCGCCAAGCGCGACCTCGACCGCCTGCTGCGCGCCTCGGCGTCGTGGGACGAACCGGGCCGCTGACCGCCTCCGACTTGCCCATGGACACGACCACCTCGCTCTACGATCTGACGCCCATCGCCTGGCTCATGGCCGCGGGCGTGCTGATCGCGCTCGGCCCGCTGGTGTGGGTCTGGCGGCGCAACGCGGGCGCGGGCCCGGCGCGGCGGCTGCATGCATTGACCGTGCTCACGCTGTTCCTCACCTTCGACCTCACGCTGTTCGGCGCCTTCACGCGGCTCACCGACTCCGGCCTGGGCTGCCCCGATTGGCCCGGCTGCTACGGCAACGCCAGCCCGGCCGGCGCGCGCCACGAAATCGCGATGGCGCAGGCCGCCCAGCCGACCGGCCCCGTCACGCACAGCAAGGCATGGGTGGAGATGGTCCACCGCTATCTGGCGACGGGTGTCGGCGTGCTGATCCTCACGCTCGCGGGTGCCACCTGGATCGTGCGCCGCCGCCAGCGCCGCGCGCCGCCGCCGTCGAAAGACGGCGAGCACCACGCCACGCTCAGCGCATGGTGGCCGGCATTTACCTTGGTCTGGGTCTGCCTGCAGGGCGCCTTCGGTGCACTCACGGTGACCTGGAAGCTCTTCCCCGCCATCGTCACGCTGCATCTGCTCGGTGCCGTGGTGTTGCTGGCGCTGCTCTGCATCCAGGCCGTGCACTACCGGCAGACGGCTGCGCAGCGGCTGCCCACCGCCGTATCGCCCGCACTGCGCAACGGGCTCATTGCGACCACCGTGCTGCTGGGGCTGCAGATCGCGCTCGGCGGCTGGGTCAGCACCAACTATGCGGTGCTGGCCTGCACGCAGTTCCCCATCTGCCAGGACAGCTGGTGGCCGGCCATGAACTTCGCGCAGGGCTTCGAGATCTGGCGCCACCTCGGTGTGACCGGCGAGGGCCAGCCGCTCGATTTTTCCGCGCTCACCGCCATCCACTACGCGCACCGGCTGATGGCCTATGCGGTGTTCGTCGCGCTCGGCGTGCTCGCATGGCACCTGCGCCGCATCGCGGCGTTGCGTCCGCAGGCGCGCTGGCTCGCGGGGCTGGCGCTGCTTCAGCTCGCCACGGGTCTTGGCAACGTGCTGCTGGGCTGGCCGCTGGCCGCGGCGGTGCTGCACACTGGCGGCGCCGCTGCGCTCGCCGTGGTGCTCACCTGGGCGCTGTGCGAGAGCCGGCGCGATCCCGCGGCGCTGATCGTGCGTGCCGGTGACAATGCGTCCGCCAACAACAATAGCCAGAGGAAGGCCCCCGCGTGAGCACCCCGATCCCCGTTCAGCAAACCAGCACCGCGAACGTGCTGCGCCAGTTCTACGCGCTGACCAAGCCGCGCGTGGTGCAGCTGATCGTGTTCTGCGCGCTGATCGGCATGGTGCTGGCCGTCCCCGGTCTGCCTTCGTGGGCCGACGTGCAGCGCGCGGTGCTGGCCTGCATCGGCATCTGGCTGGTGGCCGGCGCGGCTGCCGCGTTCAATTGCCTCGTCGAAAAGGGCATCGACGCCAAGATGAAGCGCACCGCATGGCGCCCCACGGCGCGCGGTGAACTCAGCGACAGGCAGGCGCTGGTTTTCTCGGCGCTGCTGTGCGCGGCGGGTTCGGCGCTGTTGTGGTTCACGGTCAATCCGCTCACCATGTGGCTCACCTTCGCCACCTTCGTCGGCTACGCGGTGATCTACACCGTGATCCTCAAGCCGCTGACACCGCAGAACATCGTGATCGGCGGCGCGTCGGGCGCGATGCCGCCGGTGCTGGGCTGGGCCGCGATGACGGGCTCCCTCGACCCCGGGGCCTGGATTCTTTTCCTCATCATCTTCCTGTGGACGCCGCCGCACTTCTGGGCGCTGGCGCTCTACCGCGTCGAGGACTACCGCAAGGCCGGCCTGCCGATGCTGCCGGTCACGCATGGCAACGAATTCACGCGGCTGCAGGTGCTGCTGTACACCTTCATCCTGTTCGCGGCCTGCCTGATGCCCTTCATCTACGGCATGAGCGGTTGGCTCTACCTGGCGGTGGCCGTCGCGGTGAGCGCCGGCTTTACCGGTTATGCGTTCGCGTTGTGGCGCAACTATTCCGACACGCTGGCGCGCAAGACCTTCCGCTTCTCGCTGATCCACCTGAGCGTGCTGTTCCTGGCGCTGCTCGTCGATCACTACCTTCACTGACCAAGTCTTCATGAACAAGCGCAACGCTCTTCGACTGATGGCCACGGGCGCCGGCTGGGTGGGCGTGGCCGCTGCCCTGGGCCTGGGCATCGCGGGCTGCGGCAAGACCAAGCAGAACTTCAACGCCGTCGACATCACCGGCGCGGACTACGCCAAGGACTTCTCGCTGAAGGACGCCGACGGCAAGGTCCGCACCATGGCCGACTTCAAGGGCAAGGTGGTCGTGCTGTTCTTCGGCTATGCGCAATGCCCCGACGTCTGCCCGACCACCATGACCGAGATGGCGCAGGTCAAGCAGCAGCTCGGCAAGGACGGCGACAGGCTGCAGGTGCTGTTCGTCACGGTCGATCCGGCGCGCGACACGGCCGAGGTGCTCAAGGCCTACATGGGCGCGTTCGACCCGAGCTTCGTCGCGCTGATCCCCACGCCCGACGAGCTGGCTGCTGTCGCGAAGGACTACAAGGTCTACTACAAGAAGGTCGACGGCAAGACGCCCACCAGCTATTCGATGGACCACTCGGCCGCCAGCTATGTCTACGACACGCAGGGCCGGCTGCGGCTCTATGCGCGCTATGGCGCGGGCGTGCCGTCGATGGTGTCGGACCTGAAGACGCTGCTGGCTTCCTGAGGAAGACCGCTTGTTGGCCGCCGTGGACTCGGTCGAGCACCTGAAAGGGCGCAAGGGCGCCTTCCGCATCGCGCTGATCCCGCCCGAGGTGCTCAGCGCACTCAACGACGGGCTGCTCGAAACCGTCAACCTCAACGAATTCATGGCGCTGGAGCTGCCCCGGCTGGCGCGCAGCGTGGCGGGGCACATCGGGCTCGACGCGCAGGGCGAGCGGCTGGTCGACACGCTCGCGATGCTGGGCGCTTTCAAGCCCATGCAGCGGCACGGGCACATCGCGCGTGCGCTCTACGACATGGCGGCACTGCACGGCGAGCGTGACGCTGTCGCGCACCGGCTGGCCACGCACGCGAGCGACGTGGCCCGCTGCTGGGCCGCGCAATGGGTCACGTTGTCTGGCCTGCCGCTGGCGGCGCAGCTGGAGGCGGTGCGCCGCTTCGCCGCCGATCCGCATTTCGGCGTGCGCGAGATCGCCTGGATGGCGGTGCGCGAAGAGGTCATCGCGTCGCTCGACGAAGCGCTTGCGCTGTTGCAGCCGTGGGTCTCCGATGCCGACCCCAACATCCGCCGCTTTGCGAGCGAACTCACGCGGCCGCGCGGCGTGTGGTGCGCGCAGATCGATGCGCTCAAGACCGAGCCGTGGCGGGCTTTGCCGCTGATCGAGCCGCTGCGCGCCGACTCCAGCCGCTACGTGCAGAACTCGGTCGCCAACTGGCTCAACGACGCAAGCAAGAGCCAGGGCGAGTGGGTCGACAAGCTCTGCGCGCGGTGGGTGGCGGAGTCGGACACGGCCGAAACCCGCTACATCGCGAAGCGGGCGCTGCGAACGCTCTCCAAATGAAGAAAGCCCGGGAATGCCGGGCTTTCTTCTGGAGGGGGCAAGGCTTACGCGTAGTCCGCGAGCGCCTTCTTCATCTTCTTCATGGCCGCCACTTCGATCTGGCGGATGCGCTCGGCGCTCACGCCGTACACCGCGGCCAGGTCGTGCAGCGTCATGCCGCCCGAGCCGTCGTCGTTGACCTTGAGCCAGCGCTCTTCCACGATGCGGCGGCTGCGGTCGTCCAGCGCTTCGAGCGCCGTGGCGATGCCGTCGCTCGACAGGCGGTCGCGCTGCTGCGATTCGAGCAGTGCGGTCGGTTCCTGCGTGGCGTCGGCCAGGTAGGCAATCGGGCCGAAGGCTTCATCGCCGTCGTCGGTGGGGCCCGGATCGAGCATGACGTCGCCGCCCGACAGGCGGGTTTCCATCTCGAGCACTTCCTCTGGCTTGACGTTCAGCCGGGTCGCCATCTGCGACACCTCGTCGGGGCTCAGCGTCTCGCGGTGCGTGCCGTTGTCGGCCGCGGCCGAGTCGGCCTTGAAGCCCTGCTTCATCGAGCGCAGGTTGAAGAACAGCTTGCGCTGGGCCTTGGTCGTCGCGACCTTGACCATGCGCCAGTTCTTCAGGATGTACTCATGGATCTCGGCCTTGATCCAGTGCATGGCGTAGCTCACGAGCCGCACGCCCTGGTCGGGGTCGAAGCGCTTCACGGCCTTCATGAGGCCGACGTTGCCTTCCTGGATCAGGTCGCCGTGCGGCAACCCGTAGCCCAGGTACTGGCGGGAAATGGACACCACGAGGCGCAGGTGCGACAGCACCAGCGCGCCGGCGGATTCGAGGTCGTTGTGGTCGCGCAGCTTGCGTGCGAAGCCCTGCTCTTCTTCGAGCGTGAGCAGCGGCAGGCGGTTGGCAGCCGAAATGTAGGCGTCCAGGTTGCCCAGCGGGGGAACCATCGACCATGGGTTGGCGACGGCCAGCTGGTTGGCAGAGACTCCAGACAGCGTTGTCATCAGGGAAACTCCTTTGTGTGGGCCATATTAGCACTCGATTAGAGGGAGTGCTAAACCAAGGGTTCCCTTGAATTTCTATCGTCGTGATAGAGCAGGGCTACCAGCGTACTCCCAGCTTTAGGAAAAGCTTGGACAGCACGAACAACGGTCCGACCCAGAGATATTGGAGGTCTTCGAAGAACGAAGGCTTCTTGCCCTCGATCTTGTGGCCCACAAACTGGAAGATCCAGGCCACCACAAAGATAGCGGCTGAAATCGGCAATACAAGTCCGTCCATCGCATGCACCAGCGCCAAGGCCAGCGCGGTCAGGGCGAGCATGGCCAGCAGGAAGGCCGGCGAGCGCAGCAGGACGTAGTAGACGAGGCTGGCGGCCACGAAACCGTAGGCCACCCAGGGATGGAGCGCGAACAGCAGGCCGACGATGCTCAGCATGATGGCCGGGATGGCCACGAAATGGATCAATTCGTTGGTCGGATTGCGGTGGCTCTCCTCGTAGTGGGCGAGCAGCCGGTCGACTTTGCGGTCGCTCGATCCAAGGGGGGCGGCGGCGGTGTGCGTCATGGCGAGTCTCCGGGGCGCCGTGGGATGCGGCGAGATATTCGATGGTGCCCACGGCAAAGCCCGATGGCAAGCGCGCCTGCCACGGAATTGCTATGAAAAATGTAGCATCAAGAACCACGGCTGCTGCGCACGCCGTGACTTTGTGCACTGTCGCCAAAAGGCCCCGTCGCTAAGATCGGCACGTGCCGTCCTTCGACTCTCCATCCGCATCTCTGTCACCGGCCGCGGAGGCTGGCGCCTCCACCCGCGCACCCGGGGCGATCCTTGTCGTGGACGACCACGACTTGCTGCGTCTGGGCGTCTGCGCGCTGGTCCAGGCGCAGGCTGCCTCGTCCGGCGCGAGCATCGAAGTCTTCGAGGCTGCCAACGCCGCCGATGCGATCGCGCTGTACGAAACCCACCAGGCCTCCATCGGCCTGGTGCTGCTCGATCTGGCGTTGCCCGACACGCACGGCCTGAGCGGACTGGCGGAGTTCCGCCGGCGCTTTCCGGCCGCGCGCATCGTGGTGCTCTCCGGCACCGGCAGCAGCACGCTGGCGCAGGGCGTGCTCGCGCTGGGCGCCGCCGCTTTCCTGCCGAAGTCGGCCGACCTGAAGGAAGTGGTGAGCTTCATCCGCGCCTGTGGCCTGCTCGATCCAGCTTCGCCCGACGCGGCGGAACTGCCGCCCCCGGCAATGCCCAAATCGCTCGCCGGTTATGCGGAATTCGCGCACGCCAGCGCTTGGCGGGAGCTCACGCCGCGGCAGATGCAGGTGCTGCAATGGGTGCTCGAAGGCAAGGCCAACAAGGAAATCGCACAGCTCGCAAACCTGAGCGAGGGCACGGTGAAGAACCATGTCTCGACCATCCTGCTGCTGTTCGGCATGCGTTCCCGCGCCCAGTTGATCAGCACCCTGCATTGAGCGTGCAGTCCGTCGCGCCGAACGACCCGCCCGCCGATCAGGCGCTCGCCCAGCGCGTGCTGCGCGAGCACGTCGCCTCGGTCTACGACACCTACCGCACTTCGACGCTGACCCACATGGCCTTCGTGGTGGTGTTCGGCGCCATCATCTATTCGCAGCTGAAGAACCCGAACCTGCTGTTCTGGCTGGCCGGTCTGCTGATGGCCGACGTCTATGTCTTCTTCACGCCGCGATGGAACCCCTCGCGCCCCGCGCGCGAAAGCGCGTACTGGGCGCGCAAGATTTCGCGCATGGTCACGCTCGTCAGCATGATCACGGCGGTGGTGCCCTGGCTCATCGTTCCGTACGACAACCTGCCGATGACCTCGCTGCTGATGGCCGTCGTCGTGGGCAGTTGCTCTCGCGCCGCACAGTCGCTGTGGCCGCTGAAGGCCGCGCTGTTCGGCTACACGCTGCCCATGTCGCTGGGCCTGCTCACGGCGCTGGCGTGGCAGGGCGACGGCCTGCATCTTTTTCTGGCTGCGGCCGGCGCGGCCTACCTGCTGCTGACGCTGCGCGCGGGCATCGGCCAGCACAAGCTCCTGACCGAATCGCTCATGCTGCGCTTCGAGAACGAGGCGCTGGCCGCGCGGCTCGGCGAGCAGATCGCCGCGACCGAGCGCGCGAGCGAAGAAAAAACGCGCTTTCTCGGCGCCGCCAGCCATGACCTGCGCCAGCCGCTGCACGCCATCGCCCTGTTCGGCGCCGCACTCGAGAACGAATTGCGCGGCCGCCCCGAAAGCCGCAACGCCGAGCGCCTGATGCGCGCGGTGAACGCGCTGGGTGCTTCGCTCGACACCATGCTCGACGTCTCGCGCCTCGACGCCGGCGTGATCACGCCCGTGCCGCAGCCGGTGCAGCTCGACGCGCTGTTCCTGCCCCTCAATCACACCTTTGCGGCCCGGGCCGAACAGAAGCAGCTGCAGCTGCGCGTGCGCGCCAGCGGCCTGTGGGTGCACAGCGACCCGCAGCTGCTGCACCGCATGCTGTCGAACCTGATGGACAACGCGCTCAAGTACACCGCACGGGGCGGCGTGACCGTCACGGCCCGCGAGCGCGGCGACGCGGTGTGGATCGAGGTGCGCGACAGCGGCATCGGCATCGCGCCCGAGCAGTCCGGCCGGATCTTCGAGGAGTTCTACCAGATCAACAATCCGGGCCGCGACCGCTCGCGGGGGCTCGGCATCGGGCTGTCGATCGTGCAGCGGCTGTCGCTGCTGCTCCGGCATCCGGTGCAGATGCGTTCGCGGCTGGGGCGGGGCACGCACTTTCGCGTGGTGGTGCCGGCCGTGAGTGCGGCGGAGCGCGCGCTGGCAGGGGTGCAGGCACCGGCCGCCATGGCCGGAGCGACCACCGAGAAGCGCAGCAGCCCCGCGCCGGTCCTGCCCAGCCGCGTGCTGCTGCTGGACGACGAACTCGAAATCCGCGAAGCCATGACCGGCCTGCTGCGTTCCCATGCCATCGACGCCCATGCCGTGGCGGACGAGGCTGGCGCTGCCGCCGCCCTGCAGCAGGCGATCGGCGCGGGCTGTCCCTTCGATCTCCTGCTGTGCGACTACCGACTGGCCGACGGTGCCGATGGGCTCGACGCGGGCCTGCGATTGAGCCAGGGGCAGGGCGGCAGCGCCGGAGTGCCGCTGCTGCTGATCACCGGAGAAACCTCGCCCGATCGGCTGCAGCGCGTGCGCGAATCGAAGGTGCCGGTCTTGTTCAAGCCGGTGGTCGCAGCATCGCTGCTCCAGGCCATGGCGGAACTCGTCATGGCGAAGCAGGCGCGGCGCCCCGACGCCTGAATCCATCGCCATGCACTGAGGCCGCTTCGCGCACCTGACTCGCGAATGCAATGACTTTCGGCACTGGCGAGAGTCAACGTCTCGCCCTACCTTCGATGGAGTCCCCTTGCGGCATGCCAATCCAGGCCGCAGCGGTGCAATTCGAACAATCGACAGCGGAGGTTCTTCAATGAAATTCAAACGAGCGGCGGTCGCGCTTGCAGTGGCGGGCGCACTTGCCCTGGTCGCATGTGGGGGTGGTGGTGGAGGCGGTGGAGGCGGCGGCGGAATCCCGCTGCTGCCCGGTGACGGCGGCACGCCACCCCCGCCGCCGCCAGCGCCACCGGCACCACCACCACCACCACCCGCGCCGCCAACGCCGCCAGCGCCGGCTCCCGTGCCGGCCACGCGCACCTTCATGTACGAGGCGCTGCCGTTGGCAGGCGACCGCGGGGCATTCGCCGCCAACCTCAATGCGCAGGGCGCACGCGGTTTCCGCTTCCTGAGCGGCTTCGCCTTCACGACCAGCCCAACCACCGCCGAACAGGTCGAGGGCTACGTGCGCGACGCCGACACCACCTACAGCTTCGAGCTGCATCCGATCACAGCGAACAACGCCGCCTTCCTGGCCCAGGCCAACGAGGTCGGCGGGCGCGGTTTTCAGTGGGTTGGTGCGTACATCATCAACGGCGACCAGTTCTACATCTATCGGAAGAACAACGGCGCGCCGGGCGTCTTCAGCTACCGGATCGAGCCGCTGTCGGCGAACAAGGCGGGGTTCCTGGCCCAGGCCAACGGGCAGGGCGCGGAGGGCTTCTACAACGTGGCGCCCGCGTTCCTCGTAGGCGATCCCAGTGTCGTGTCGATCTACGAGAGGAATGCGGCCGCCGGCGCCACCTATGCCTACGAGATCGCCGACATCGCCGGCAGCGACACCGCCTACCTGGACCAGCTCAACGAGCGCGGTGGGCGCGGCTTCCGCTCTCGCACCGAGTACCTGTTCGGCGATGGCGGCGGCGTGATCTACGCAAAGGACTTGTCCCAGTCGGCCACCTTCAGCTTCTACACGCTGGAACCCCAACCCGGCAGCACGGCCTTCATCCAGCAGGCCAACACCGAAGGCGCCAAGGGCAGCGGGCTGGTCGGCGGCATCGGGCTGCCCAGCGGCGCGATCAAGACGCTCTATTTCACGCCGCTCAATTGCGCAACCGGCTCGCTGTGCGTGCCGGTGTCGCTGTTCGGCCTCTGAAGCTCCAGCAGCCGGTCAGGGAGCAAGGGAGAGAAAAAGTAGAAAGCGAAAGCGGCCCCGGCGCAAGCAGGGGCCGCTTTTTCCTTTCTATCCGAGCAGCGCCTGCGCGAATTCGCGGGCGTTGAAGGTCTCGAGGTCTTCGAGCTTCTCGCCCACGCCGATGAAATAGACCGGAATCGGCCTCTCGCGCGCAATGGCGCACAGCACACCGCCCTTGGCGGTGCCGTCGAGCTTGGTCACGACGAGGCCGGTCAGGCCCAGCGTCTCGTTGAAGGCCTTGACCTGTGCGAGCGCGTTCTGCCCGGTGTTGCCGTCGATCACCAGCAGCACCTCGTGCGGCGCCGTGGCGTCGGCCTTGGTGACGACGCGCTTTATCTTCTTGAGTTCGTCCATCAGGTGCAGCTGCGTCGGCAGCCGGCCGGCCGTGTCGACCAGCACCACGTCCTTGCCGCGCGCCTTGCCGGCGTTCACAGCGTCGAAGCTCACGGCCGACGGGTCGCCGCCCTCGTTGCTCACGATCTCGACCGTGTTGCGGTCGGCCCAGACCAGCAGCTGCTCGCGCGCCGCCGCCCTGAACGTGTCGGCCGCGGCCAGCAGCACCGAGGCGCCTTCGTCGGCCAGGTGCTTGGTGAGTTTGCCGATGGAGGTGGTCTTGCCCGCGCCGTTGACACCGGCCACCATGATGACGGTGGGCGTGAACCGGCCGATGACCAGTGGTTTCTCGAGCGGACGGAGCAGGTCGGCGATGGCCTCGGCCAGCAGCACCTTGACCTGCGCCGCGTCGGTGGCCATCTGGCGCTTGACGCGGCCGCGCAGGTCGTCGAGCAGGTACTCGGTCGCCTTCACGCCGGTGTCGGCCATCAGCAGGGCGGACTCAAGCTCTTCGTACAGCGCGTCGTCGATCTGAGCATTGACGAACACCGCCTGGATGCCGGTGCCGGTCTTGCGCAGGCCGGTCTTGAGCTTGTCGAACCAGCCCTTGCGCTCGGTGGCGACGGCGGCTTCGATTGCTGGTGCTGGTGCTGGTGCTGGTGCAGGAGTCGGCGCGGGCGCGGGGACTGGTACGGGCGCCGCCACGACCGGCGGTGCGGCAATGGGCGCAGGCACCGGGGACGGCACGGGTGGCGTTGCAGGCGGGGGCGCAGGCGCTTCTTCAGCCGCCGGCTTCGAACCGAACCAGCTCGAAGGCGAGAACACGGAGCGTGCCGGGGCGGGCTCCGGCGCGGCCGACGGGTTGGCCGCCGGCGTATCGGGGGTCTCGGCAGGCGGTTTTTTCTTGAAGAAACTGAACATCGGGAGCTTTTTACAATCCGACCCATTCTATGAAACACCTCCCGCTACGCCGTGCTGCGTCTGGTGCGGTGCTGGCGATGGCGCTTCTGGCGCCATGGGCCATGCCTGCGCAGGCCCAGACCGATTCGACTTCCGCCGCCGCAGCCGCGGCGCCCGGCCCCCAGCAATTCACGCTTGCCAACGGCATGACACTGATCGTCCAGCCCGACCGGCGCTCGCCCACGGCGGTGCAGATGGTCTGGGTCCGCGTGGGCTCGATGGACGAGGTCGACGGCACCTCGGGCGTGGCACATGCGCTCGAACACATGATGTTCAAGGGCACCAAGGACATCAAGCCCGGCGAGTTCTCGCGCCGCGTGGCGGCCCTCGGTGGCCAGGAAAACGCCTTCACCACCCGCGACTACACCGGCTACTACCAGCAGATCCCGGTCGGCAGCCTCGAGCAGGTGATGAAGCTGGAATCGGACCGCTTCGCCAACAACCAGTGGCCCGACGACGAGTTCAAGCGAGAGATCGAGGTCGTCAAGGAAGAGCGCCGCCTGCGCACCGAAGACCAGCCGCGCGCGCTGCTCGGCGAGCAGCAGAACGCCGCCGTCTTCACCGCCTCGCCCTACCACCGCCCCGTGGTCGGCTGGATGAGCGACCTCGACGCCATGACGCCCGAGGACGCACGCGCCTTCCTCAAGCGCTGGTACGTGCCCGCCAACGCCGTGCTCGTGGTGGCCGGCGATGTCGACGTGGCCCAGGTGCGCGCCATGGCCGAGAAGTACTACGGCCGCATCGCCTCGCGCGCCGTGCCCGTGCGCAAGCCGCGCACCGAGCCGGCGCAGCGCGGCATCCGCCGTGTCGAATTGAAGGCGCCGGCCGAGCAGGCGTACGTGTCGCTGGCCTTCCGCATACCGCAGCTCGCCAACATCGACGACGCGAACAGCGACGCCTGGGCGCTGGTGGTGCTGTCGGCCGTGCTCGACGGCTACGCCGGCGCCCGGCTCGACCGCGCGCTGACGCAAGGCCCCGACCGCGTCGCCGATTCGGCGGGTGCCTATTCGGGATTCATCGGCCGCGGCCCGCAGCTCTTCATGCTCGACGGCGTGCCGGCCGCCGGGAAAAGCGCCGAGGCGGTCGAAGCCGCATTGCGCGCACAGGTCGCGCGCGTCGCCAGGGACGGTGTGGGTGAAACCGAGCTTGCCCGCGTCAAGACCCAGTGGGTGGCGAGCGAGACCTACAAGCGCGACTCGGTGATGGCCCAGGCGCGCGAACTCGGCAGCAACTGGATCCAGGGCCTGCCGCTCGACGCCAGCGAGCGCATCGTCGCCCGGCTGCAATCCGTCACGGCCGCCCAGGTGCAGGCGGTGGCCGCCAAGTATTTCGGCGACGACCAGCTCACGGTCGCCACGCTGCGCCCCCTGCCGCCCGAGGCCAAGCCGCGTGGCCGTGGCTTCGCGGCGCCCGTAGGCGAAATGCGCTGAAAGACAGGTCCCGATTCCATGAAAACTCTCAAGAAGATCGCGCAATGCGCCCTGTTCGCAGGCGCGGCCCTCGTGGGCATCACCAGCGCGCAGGCCGCGCTGCCCATCCAGCAATGGACGCTGGCCAACGGCGCGAAGATCTACCTCGTGTCGACCAACGCGCTGCCGATCGTCGACGTGCAGGTCGACTTCGACGCCGGCAGCCGCCGCGACCCCGCGGCGCAGGCCGGCCTGGCCAGCGCCACCGCGACCATGGTGGAGAAGGGCGTGCAGGCCGGCAAGGGCGGCGAGCCGGCGCTCGACCAGAACGCCCTCGGCGAAGCCTGGGCCGATCTGGGCGCCAGTTTCGACGTGAGCGCGGGCACCGACCGCACCAGCTACTCGCTGCGCACGCTGTCCGATCCCGCGCTGCTGAACAAGGCGGTCGCGCTGGCGTCGCGCGAGATCGGCGAATCTGCCTTTCCGGACGACGTTTGGCAGCGCGAACGCGAACGCATCAACGCGGCCATCAAGGAAGCCAACACCAAGCCCGCGACCATCGCGGGCCGCGCCTTTGCGCACGCGGTGTACGGCGTGCACCCCTACGGCCAGGAAGTGACGGAAGAGACGCTCGCGCGCATCGACATCGCCGCCATGCGCCAGCGTTACCAGCAGCTCATCGTGCCGTGCCGCGCCAAGCTCAGCATCGTGGGCGCCGTCACGCGCGTCGAAGCCGAGACGCTGGCGACCACGCTGCTGTCGCGGCTCCCGGCGTCGGAGTCCTGCACACCGCTGCCGCCCATTGCGCCGGTGGCCGCGCTGGCGGCGCCGAAGGACGAGCGCATTCCCTTCGACTCGGCCCAGGCCCACGTCTTCGTCGGCCAGCCCGGCTATCCGCGCAAGGACCCGGACCACTTCGCCCTCACGCTCGGCAACTACGTGCTCGGTGGCGGCGGTTTCGTCTCGCGCCTGATGAACGAGGTGCGCGAGAAGCGCGGCCTGACCTACAGCATCTACAGCGGCTTCGCGCCGGGGCTCGATGCGGGCGCCTTTCGCGTCGGCTTCCAGACCCGGCCCGACCAGGCCGAAGAGGCGGTGAAGGTGTCGCGCGAAGTGCTCGCCAGGTTCGTGGCCGAGGGCCCGACCGCCAGCGAGCTCAAGGCCGCGAAGGACAACCTGATCGGCGGTTTTCCGCTGCTGCTGGACAGCAACCGCAAGCTCATCGGCAACGTTGCCAACATCGCCTGGCACGACCTCCCGCTGGACTATCTCGACACCTGGACCGCGCGCATGAACGCGGTCACGGCGGCCGACGTGAAGGCGGCCTTCCAGCGCAAGCTGCAGCCCGAGCGCATGGTGACGGTGGTGGTGGGCGGCAAGGACGCCAAGACCGCCAAGGCGCAGCCGTAGCCGTAGCCGTAGCCGGTCAAGCCAGGGCGTGCGGGCCACGGCGGGCGGCTGCGCGCACCGCCGCTCCCAGCCTTTCGAGCAGCCGCGGCGCTGCGCGCGCCTGCTGCCAGTAGAGCGGCACCGGCAGCGTCGAGCCGGGCACCAGCTCCACCAGTTTCCCTTCGCGAATGGCATCGGCCACCATGCTGGCCGGATGCATGCCCCAGCCCATGCCCGCGCACGCCGCCTCGACGAAGGCATTGGGCGAGGGAATCCAGTGGCGCGGCGTCTCCACGTTGCGGTGGCAGATGCGGCGCACCCAGCGTGCCTGCAGCCTGTCCTTGCGGTCGAACACCAGGCTCGGGGCGCTCGCCAGCGTGCGGGCGCCCACGCCCTTGGCGAAATGCTCGCGAACGAACGCGGGGCTGGCCGCCGCCACGTAGTGCATCGTGCCCAGCGCCTCGCTGTTGCAGCCCGCCACGGGCTGGGCCAGCGCGGTGACCGCCGCGAGCACCGCGCCGCTGCGCAGCCGTTCGGCCGTGTGGTCCTGGTCGTCCACCGTGAGGTCGAGCAGCGCGGCCGGCTCCTGCGCGGCGAAGGCCGCGGCAGCCGCCATGAACCAGGTCGCAAGGCTGTCGGCGTTGACGGCCACCCGCACCGTGACGCGCTCGCCGCCCGCCTTGTCGCCGGCCGTGCCGAGGGCAGGCAGGGCATCGCGCAGCTCGTGCTCCAGCATACCCACGCGCTCGACATGCCGGCACAGTTGCAGCCCGGCCTGCGTTGCGACGCAGGGCTGGCCGCGCACCAGCAGCGCACCGCCGGTGCGTTCCTCCAGCTGCTTGATGCGTTGCGACACCGCCGAGGGCGTGACGTGCAGCGCGCGGGCGGCGCGTTCGAAGCTGCCCTCGCGCACGACGGCGGCAAGGGCGTTCAGGGCGGCGTAGTCGAGCATGGTGATGAAGAGAAACTGAATTGGCGTTAGAAAATTTAGTTTGAGTTAACTGGCGTCCAGCGGCAAGCTCGAAGCATGCAAGCCGTCCACGCCACCACCGCCTTCGTCAACGGGCTCTTCATGAGCCTGGTCCTCATCGTCGCCATCGGCGCGCAGAACGCCTATGTGCTGCGCCAGGGTTTGCGCCGCGAGCACGTGGGCGCGGTGGTGCTGTTCTGCGCGGCCAGCGACGCGGTGCTGATCGGCGCGGGGGTGGCCGGCATGGCGCAGGCGCTGCAAGGGCGGCCGATGCTGGCCACGGTGCTCGCGGGGCTCGGCGCGGCGTTTCTTTGCGGCTACGGATTGAAGGCGCTCTGGCGTTCGCGCCGGTCCGCCGCGCTGCAGGCCACGGCGGGGGGCGTTTCGCTGTCGCGCGCGGCCGTGGTGGCGCAGGCGGCCGGCTTCACGCTGCTGAACCCGCATGTCTATCTCGACACAGTGCTGCTCGTGGGCAGCGCGGGGGCGCAGTACGCGGGGCTGCTCAAGCTGTGGTTCGTGGCGGGGGCGGCCACGGCAAGCGCGTTGTGGTTCACCTCGCTGGGCTTCGGCGCAAGGCTGCTCGCGCCGCTGTTCGCACGCCCGCGCGCCTGGCGGATGCTCGACGCACTCGTGGGCGGAACCATGCTCGTGCTGGCGGCCATGCTGGCGCGGCGCGCACTGGCTGGAGTCTGAGAAGATGCCCGGACGGCGGCGTTAAGCTCGCCGCATGCCCCAGAAAGCCGCCCCCGCCAAACGTCCTTCCGCACCTGCTGCACCCAAGCGTCCGTCGCGGCCCAGCGAAGTGCGCATCATCGGCGGCGAATGGAAGCGCACCCGCCTCGCCGTGGCCGACAAGCCCGGCTTGCGCCCCACGCCCGACCGCGTGCGCGAAACGCTGTTCAACTGGCTCGCAAGCCTGGCCGGCGCCGGTGGCGGCGAACTGCCCGGCTGGCAGTGCGTCGACGCCTTCGCGGGCACCGGCGCGCTCGGTTTCGAGGCCGCCTCGCGCGGCGCCGCGAACGTGCTGCTGTGCGAGCAGGACGCCGCACTGGCCGCCCAGTTGCAGGCCACGAAGACCAAGCTGGCCGCCGAGGCCGTGCGCATCGAGCGCGGCAACGGGGTGACCGCGCTCGAACGGGTGGCGGCCGGCAGCCTCGATGCCGTGTTCCTCGATCCGCCGTTCGACAGCACGGCGCTCTACGAGCCGGCCCTGCGCGCCGCCGCGCGTTCGCTGCGTGCCGGCGGCTCGGTGTACCTCGAAGCGCCGCGTCGCTGGAGCGATGAAGAACTTGCCGCCTTCGGCCTTGTCGGTTTTCGTTACCTCAAGGCCGGCGCCGTTCACGCCCATCTGCTGCAGCGCGCGGCGGATAGGACTGCATAATCCGCCGAACAAGCCGCACCGGCAGCATGAGGAAGAAGCAACCATGGCCAGCAACGTGATCGCGGTTTACCCCGGCACTTTCGACCCCATCACCCTCGGTCACGAGGACGTGGTGCGGCGCGCAACCCAGCTCTTCTCCAAGGTGATCGTCGCCGTCGCCGCGGGCCACCACAAGAAGGCGCTGTTCACGCTCTCCGAACGCATGGACATGGCCCGCGATGCCGTGAAGCCCTACAGCGACCAGGTCACCGTCGAGAGCTTCTCGGGCCTGCTGCGCGACTTCGTCGTGGCGCGCGGCGGCAAGGCCATGGTGCGCGGCCTGCGCGCCGTGACCGACTTCGACTACGAGTTCCAGCTCGCGGGCATGAACCGCTCGCTGATGCCCGACGTCGAGACCGTGTTCCTGACGCCCAGCGACAAGTACCAGTTCATCTCCAGCACCTTCGTGCGCGAAATCGCCATGCTCGGCGGTGAAGTCCACAAGTTCGTCTCTCCGAATGTGGGGCAGCAACTGGCGGCCAAGGTCCGCAGCCTCGGCCGTGAATAGGCCGCGATGAGCGGCACCCCTGTGCCCCGGCTGCACCTGCTGGGCGATGCAGCGCTGCTGTGCGAGCTGCCCGCGCCGGCCACGCTGGTGCAGCAGCAGCGCATCTGGGCGCTGGCCCGGCAGGCGCAGCAATGGCCGGGCGTCGGCGAAACGCTGCCGGGCATGAACAACCTCACGCTCACATTCGACCCGACGGTGATCGATCTCGACACGCTCACCTCGCAGGTCCTCGAAGCCTGGCCCAGGTTGCCGAGCGGTGCCGTTGAAGGCCGGCTGGTCGAGATCCCGGTGGCCTACGGCGGCGAGCACGGGCCGGACCTTGCCGACGTCGCGGCTCACACCGGCCTCACGCCGGCCGAGGTGGTGCGGCGGCACAGCGGCGCCGAGTACGTCGTCTACCTGCTGGGCTTCCTGCCGGGCTTTGCCTTCATGGGGGGCTTGCCGCCCGAACTGGCCACGCCGCGCCGGGCCGAGCCGCGCACCGCCGTGCCCGCGCGCTCGGTCGGCATCGGCGGTGAGCAGACCGGCATCTATCCGCTGGTGTCGCCGGGCGGCTGGCAGCTGATCGGCCGCACCCCGCTGGAGCTGTTCGATCCGGCGGCTGCACCGCCCACCTTGCTGCGCCCCGGCGACCGCGTGCGCTTCGTTGCAGAAAGCGTGCAGGCATGATCGCCGTACGCAAGCCCGGCGTGCTCGCCTCGGTGCAGGACCTGGGCCGGCACGGCCATCGTCAGCTCGGCATCTGCCCGGGTGGCGCGCTCGACATGCTGTCGCTCACGCTGGCCAACCGGCTCGTCGGCAATGCCGACGGCGCGGCGGGCCTCGAACTCACGATGGGCGGCTGCGAGCTGCAGTTCGAAGCCGCCACGCGCATCGCCCTCACCGGCGACGGCTTCGGCGCCAGCCTCGACGGCGTGCCGCTGTGGCCCTGCTGGAGCGTGCCGGTCGCGGCCGGCCAGACGCTCAGGCTCGCCGGCGCCAACGCGCCCGGTGTGAAGAAGGCCGGCCTGCGCAGCTGGCTCGCGGTGGCGGGCGGCATCGATGTGCCCCCGGTCCTCGGCTCGCGCAGCACCGACCTCAAGGCCGGCTTCGGCGGCCTCGAAGGCCGCGCGCTGCGCAAGGGCGACCGACTCCCGACGGGAGCCTCCTCTCTCGATGCTGCACAGCGCGAACGCCGTGCCTTCGGCCTGCGCGGTCCCGACTGGGGCCCCGACGAAGACGACGGCGCCATCGTCCTGCGCGTGCTGCCCGGCCCCGAGTTCGAGTTGTTCACGTCGGCCGCGCGCGGGCTGCTGTGGGGCGAGCGCTGGCGCATCACGCTGCAGAGCAACCGCATGGGCAGCCGGCTCGCAGGCGCCGAACTCAAGCGCAAACACAGCGGCGACATGCTCTCGTCGGGTGTGATTCCCGGCACGATCCAGGTGCCGCCCTCGGGCCAGCCGATCATCCTGATGGGCGACGCGCAGACCACGGGCGGCTATCCGCGTATCGGCGTGGTCATCCGCGCCGACCTCTGGAAGCTCGCGCAGGCGCCGCTCAACGGCCAGCTGCGCCTCGTGCAGGTCGACCAGCCGAAGGCGCTGGCTGCATGGGCCGCGCAGCAGCGCTACCTGTCGCAGGTGGCACAGGGGCTGGCCGCTGCAGGCTGGCCGAGCGCGACATAGACTTCGCGGGAAATCGCGAAAAGAGGAAGCCCACCATGCAAATCGACCTCAATGCCGACCTCGGCGAAGGCGCAGGCAACGACGAAGCACTGCTCGCGCTCGTGAGTTCCGCCAACATCGCCTGCGGCTGGCACGCGGGCGACGCGAAGACCATGCAGCAGTGCGTGCGCTGGGCGATGCGCAACGGCGTGGCCATCGGCGCGCATCCCAGCTTCCCCGACCGCGAGAACTTCGGCCGCAGCACCATGCACCTGCCACCCGACGAGATCGTGGCCAACGTGCTCTACCAGGTGGGCGCGCTGGCGGCCATCGTGAAGGCCGAGGGCGGCAGGCTCTCGCATGTGAAGGCCCACGGCCAGCTCTACAACCAGGCCGTGAAGGAGCCCGAGCTCGCCGAGGCGCTGTGCGAGGCCGTGCGCCGCTTCGATCCATCCCTCAGGTTCTTCGGCCTCGCGGGCAGCAACATGATCGACGCGGCCCGCCGCGCCGGTCTCGTGCCCGTGGAAGAAGTGTTCGCCGACCGCGGCTACATGCCCGACGGCAGCCTCGTGCCGCGCAGCCAGCCCGGCGCGCTGATCGAAAGCGAGGAGCAGTCGATCGCGCAGACGCTCTCGCTGGTGCGCGACCGCCGGGTGACCGCCATCGACGGCAGCGTCGTGCCCGTCAATGCGCAAACCGTGTGCCTGCATGGCGACGGCGCGCACGCGCTGGCCTTTGCGCGCCGCATCCGCGAACGGCTGGAGCAGGAAGGCATCGCCGTCCGGGCGCTGGCCTGACGGCCGCGGACGCGAGCATCAGGCCGTGGCAAAGCCCGTCGATGTCCTGCTGACCGGTTTCGATCCGTTCGAGCGGGAAGCCATCAACCCCTCGTGGGAAGCCGTGCGCGCGCTCGACGGCTGGAAGATCGGCCGCGCGACGGTGCATGCGCGCCAGATGCCCTGCGTGTTCGGCGAGGCCATCGACGCACTCGCCAGCGCGATGGACGAGCTCCAGCCGCAGCTGGTGCTGTGCATCGGCCAGGCCGGTGGGCGCGCGGAGGTCACGCCGGAGCGCGTCGCCATCAACGTCGACGATGCCCGCGTGGCCGACAACAAGGGCCGCGAACCCGTCGACATGCCCGTGGTGCCCGGGGGGCCTGCGGCGTACTTCTCGACGCTGCCGATCAAGGCCATGGTGCGCGAATTGCGCGCGGCCGGCGTACCGGCCTCGGTGTCGAACAGCGCCGGCACCTTCGTCTGCAACCACATCTTCTACGGCCTGATGCACCGCATCGCAATGCACCCGGTGCCGGGGCTGCGAGGCGGCTTCATCCACATTCCGTACCTGCCCGAGCAGGCGGCGCGCTTTCCGGGGGCGCCGAGCATGTCGCTGGAAACGATGATCGCGGCCCTGCGCGTCGCCGTGGGCACCGCGCTCGCGGTGAAGCGCGACATCGCCGAAACCGGCGGCCAGCTGCACTGAACCGCCGAGGCGGCTCAGGTGCCCGGGAAATGCTTCGCCAACCAGCCGTTGAGCGCGGCGTTGACGAACTCGGGCTTTTCCATCGTCAGCATGTGGCCGCAGTCGGGCACCCACGCAACTTGTGCCTGCGGCAGCAGCGCCGCCATCTCGCGCGTGCATTCGGGCGGTGCGAGCCGGTCGTCGTCGCCGCACACCAGCAGCACCGGCACGCGCAGAGATGCAAGATGCAGCCGCGCATCGGCCCGGCGCATCACCGCGCGGTTCTGGCTGATGAGCTGCTGCGCGCCCGCGCCGAGCACGATGTCGAGATAGCGCTGCACCAGCACCTGGTCGGCCGCCTGCGCGGGGTGGAAGGCGAAGTAGACGTTCGGCTCGATCACGTCGCGCACCTCGCCGCGCTCGAAGTATTCGATGGCGCCCGCGCGCAGCCTGGACATGTCGGGCGTCTCGGGCCGCGCGCTGGTGCCGAGCAGCGCGAGCCCCGCGATGCGTCCGGGCGCCTGGCGAGCAGCTTCCATGGCGACCATGCCGCCCATCGAGGCGCCGCACAGCACCAGCGGGCCGTCGTTGTCGCGCAGCACGGCGGCGGCCATGCCCTCGATGGTGTCGTGGTGCCGCTGGGCATCGCTCACGCGGGCGCCGAAGGCAGGGGGGAGTGCGGACAACTGGGCCTCCCAGATGCGCTCGTCGCAGGCGAGGCCGGGCAGCAGGATGAGATTGGGCATGGAGAGAGATTCTGCGCGAATGCGGTGGAAAATGGACGCCGATGCCAACGCCCAAGCCCGACACCACCACCGACCTGATCCTCATCCGCCATGGCGAAACCGCCTGGAATCGCGAACTGCGCTTCCAGGGGCACGCGGATGTCCCGCTCAACGACATTGGCCATGAACAGGCGCGCCGCATCGGCCTGCGGCTGGCCGGCGAGAGCGCGGTGCAGCACATCATCAGCAGCGACCTGATGCGCGCGCAGCAGACGGCCGCGCCCGCCGCGTCGCAGCTGTCGCTGCCGGTGGTGACTTCGGCGGGACTGCGCGAGCAGTTCTTCGGCGTGGTCGAAGGCATGCGCTCCGACGAAATCCAGAGCCTGCATCCGCGTGCCTGGGAAGAATGGCTGGAGTTCCGCGAGGACCACGCCATGCCCGAGGGCGAGACGGCGCGCGAATTCCACACGCGCATCATCGCGGCGCTGGGCGGCATCGCCGCCGCGCACAGGGGACAGCACCTGATCGTCGTCACGCATGGCGGCGTGCTCGACATGGTGTGGCGCACCGCCAGGGGCCTGAGCCTGAGCGGGCCGCGCCGCAGCGACATTCCCAACGCGGGCTTCAACCGCATCCGCATCGCCGATCCGGCCGAGCCCGAGGCGATCGAGATCGTGGAATGGGCCGACACGCGGCACCTGGCCGACCTGCCGGCGCAGCCGACCTACGACCAGACGCGGCACCTGAAAGACAAGAAAGACTGAGGCCGGGCAAGCGGCCTCAGCCGCAGCTGCCCGCCTTCGGCGTGCGCAGCAACGGCAGCCCAGCGCCAACGCCCGTGGGCTTGCCGCCGTCGACCGCGAGCTGGCCGTTTACCAGCACCGTGCTCACGCCTTCCGACAGCAGCGTAGGCTGCGTGTAGGTGGCCTTCGCCACATAGCGCGCCGGGTCGAACACCACCACGTCCGCGTAGTAGCCCGGGCGCAGGTGCCCGCGCTGCTTCAGCCCCAGCGTGTCGGCCGTGAGCGACGAGCTGCTGCGGATGAACTGCGCCAGCGAGATCGTGTGCTCCTTCACCACGTACTGGTCGTACTTGCGCGCGAAGGTGCCGTAGGCGCGCGGATGGCCGAGCGACGAGTCGGACGAGGTCATGACCCACGGCCGCTTCATGAAGGCGCGCACGTCGTCGTCGCTCTGGTTGAACGAGGCGATCATCAGGTCGCCGTCGCGCAGCACCGCGATGGCGGCATCCACCGGATCGGCGTTCGACGCCTTGGCCACGTCGGCCAGCGTCTTGCCCACGTACTTCGTGCTGCCGGCCGAGAACAGGATGGTCTCGGGGCCGCCGCGCAGCCGCAGGTTCTCGCGCATGTCCTTGCGCAGCCGCTCCTGCTGAGAGGCGTCGTCGAAGCGCTGCAGCGTTGCCGCGCGGCCGCCTTCGTTGGCCCAGGGCGGCAGCAGCGCGGCCGAGAAGCGCGTGCTCGACGCAGTCCACGGATAGTGGTCAGCCGTGATGTCCAGCCCGCCCGCGCGTTCCTTCTCGATGCGTTTGATGATGTCGCCGCTCTGGCCCTGCACGTCGACGCCCAGCGCCTTGATGTGCGCCACGTGCACCGGCAGCTTCGCCTCGTGGCCGATGCGGATCACCTCGTCGATGGAGCCCTTGAGGCCGATGTTGTACATGGACTCGTCGCGGATGTGGCTGTCGTACAGGCCGCCGTGCCGCGCCGCCACCTTCGCGAGCTCGATGACCTCCTCGGTCTTCGAGAAGTTCTGCGGCGTGTAGAAGAGCCCCGTCGAAAGGCCCAGCGCGCCCTCGCACATGCCCTGACTCACGTGCTTCTTCATCGCTTCGAGCTGTTCGGCGGTGGGCGCGCGGTTGGCCTCGCCCAGCTCGCTCATGCGCACGGGGCCGAAGCCCACGTACATGGCCACGTTGGTGCCCACCGGCGCGGCGCGCAGCTTCTGCGTCTGCGCGGCGATGTCGAAGCCGCCGAAGCCGTCGTTGCCGATCACCGCGGTGGTCACGCCCTGCGTGATGAACGGGATGTTGAGGCGCTTCTTCGGGTCGTTCGAGTGCAGGTCGGCATCCGCGTGCGTGTGGGCGTCGACGAAGCCCGGCGCCACCACCATGCCCGTGGCGTCGATGACGCGCTTGGCGGTGAACTGCGCCGGCGCCGCCTTGCCCGCGAACACGATGCGGTCGCCCGCGATGCCGACGTCGCCCACCACCGGCGTGTCGGAGTCGCCCGTGTAGACGGTGCCGCCGCGCAGCAGCAGGTCGAGCGCGACGGGCGTTTCGTCGGCGGCGTGCAGGGTGGGTGCGAAGGGGGCGAGGGCCGAGAGAACGGCCAGCGTGACGAGAGACTTGCGCATGGGCATTGGGACCTTGATGAGGCCTTGAAGGCTTCTTGTCGATAGGGAGCGGCCAGTTTAGGAGCCGCCTCCACGCCATCGCCAATTCCTTTTGCACCGTGCCCCATGACCTGAAGGCATGGGCTGCCGGGCCGTGCTCGCAGGAGCGCTCAGGCGTGCGTCATAAGCTGCCCGAGGCCTAGGCGCTCATACACCGCCGCCGTCTGCCGGCGCAGGCGCAGCGACTCGGGCTGGCCGTTGAGCTGCTGCTGCAGGATGCCCTGGGCTGCGGACAGCGAAGCCTCAGTGCCGCTGCGCATCAGCGCGTCGAGATACAGCTGCTCGAACAGATCGCGCTGCGCGTGGCTGCCGCCGATCTCGATCATGCGCGGCAGGGCCGTGCCCAGCCCTTCGATGGCCGCCGCGAGATCGCCGCGCGCGTGCGCCACCAGCCCGTGCGCGGCCGGCACGCAGACGCGCTGCCATGCCGCTCGAGTCGATGCCGGCGCATGCGGCGCGAAGGCCACGATGTTGCGCAGCAGGACTTCGGCCTCGGGTCGGCCGGCGCGCGCCAGACCGTAGAGGTACTGCAGATCGAGAAAGGGCAGCACGTGGTCGGCCTGGCGCTGCAGCAGGTAGCCGGCCACGTCGTCCCAGCGCCTGCCCACGTCGATGCCCGCGAGCTCGAGCCGCGCGAGCAGCGAGACGGCGCCGATCTGGTCCTGCGAGTAGTCCTTGACCACGCCCCAGGCGTGCTCGTCGTACACCGCGAGCGCATCGGCATCGCGGCCCAGGTCGATGAGGAACAGCGCCACGTGCCACCAGTTGTGCGTGACCATGAAAGAGTTGAGGCCGATCCAGGTGTCGCTCACGCCCTGCATGAACGCCAGCCCCTCGGCGAGCCGGCCTTCGGTGAGCATCACGTGCGCCAGCGCGTGGTGCGCCCACGGCTCCTTGCGGCACATGGCGATGGCGCGGCGCGCGCTCGCCTCGGCCTCGCGCATCAGGTGGCACTGCTCGTAGCCGAAGGCCGCCATGCCGTGTACGTAGGGCACGTCGGCTGCATGCGGCAGCACCGCCAGCGCGAGCTTCAGCATGCCGGGGCAGTCGCCGGTGTTGAAGCAGTGGTACTGGCCGAGCTTGACCGACACCAGGTCGCGCGGATGTTCGCGGGCCTGCTCGACGTGCAGCGCGATGGCGCGGGCGATGTCGCCTTTGGCCCATGCCTCGACGGCCGCGATGTAGCGCTGCTCGCGCGGCGTTGCGTGCCTGGCGCTGACGCGGGCCTTGGCAAGGAACGGCCGCGCGTTGGCAGCTGCCTCGCGCGATTCGGCGAACAGGTGCAGCGTGGCGCAGTAGGCCTGCACGATGGGGCTCGCGTCGGTGTCGGCTGCCGCGAGCAGGTTGACGGCGCGTGCCTCGCTGGAGATGAAGCCCATGACGAAATCGTCGACCAGCGGCAGGCTGGCGGCCTCGTCGAGGGTGAGAGCATTGCCGAGGCTGTCGGCGAAGTGCAGGGCGTTGTTCGTGGGGGTTCCGGAGGGCATGGTGCATGGTGCCATGCCCTCCGGGATGCTTCAACGACGGGCTCTAGACACCGGCCTGCTGGTGCCGGTACTCCTGCGTCTTGCCGCCGTAGCCGTAAGCTGCGCCGCGCGCGTCGATCACGTGGATGTACGACACCTCGTGCAGGTCCGGCCGGATCTTCGCCATGGCCGCGTGCACCTCGCGCAGGTAGCGCGCCTTCTCGGCCTTGGTGTTGGTCTCGTCGGTGATGCTGATGTCGAGATGGAAGGCTGACTTTCCCTGCGAGGCCAGAGACTGGCCGCCGATGAACCATGCGTCGGCGGCGATGTACTGCACGGTGATGGCGATCACCGGCAGCTGCTTGCCGAGCACGCTCTGGGTGAGTTCGGCGACGGCGTCGACGGTCTTGCGGGTGAGGGCGGCGTCGGGTTGGCCGGAGAGGTGGACGACGATGTGGGGCATGGCGGACTCCTTGGATGAATGGGTTGTCGATGGGGTGATTGTGGGATTCCTCTGGTCATCGGAAAAGCGGGAAGATATGATGAGTTCCATCGGATAAGCGGATGGATTGACCATGCAGGGATTCGACCTGGAGCAACTGCGCACGCTGGCCGCCGTCGTCGACGCTGGCAGCCTTACAGCGGCCGCGCCGCGCGTCTTCCTCTCGCAGTCGTCGGTGAGCGAGCAGATCCGCAAGCTGGAAGAGCGGGCAGGGCAGTCGCTGCTCACGCGCAGCAAGGCAGGCGTTGCGCCCACCGAGGCGGGTGTGCGGCTGCTGGGCTATGCGCGGCGCATCCTCGCGTTGAGCGACGAGGCATTTCGCGACCTGCATGGCGAGACGCTGCAGGGCGAGCTGCGCCTCGCGGTCACCGACTACTTCCGCCCCGGCGACCTGACGCGGCTGCTGGGGCGGCTCGGCGAGAGCTATCCGCAGGTGCGGCTGCACGTCAGCATCCTGAAGAGCGATGCGCTGCGGGCAGCCTATGCGCACGGCGATTTCGACGTGGGCCTTGCGATGAACATCGCGGGGGCTTCCACGCCGGAGGCCCGGGGCGCGGTGCTGCGGCGCGAATCGCTGGTGTGGCTCGGCGCGGAGGGCATGCGGCTCGCGCGCGGGGAGCCGGTGCGGCTGCTGGCCCTGCCGGACACCTGCTCGCTGCATCAGTTCACCGTGGCGCTGCTGCGGCGCCGGCGCGTGCCCTATGCGCTCGCGCACGTCGCGTCGGGTGTCGCGGGCCTGCAATCCGCGCTGGCCGCGGGGCTGGGCGTTGCCTGCCTCAACGAGTCCTCGATCAGCGACGGTGTGACGCGGCTGGCGGCACCGCATGGCCTGCCGGCCCTGCCGCGTGTCGCTTTCCAGCTTCTGGCGGGGCGCAAAGGGGAAACCGCGTTCGTGACCCGGGCGAGGGAGATGCTGGCGACCCACCTGATGTGAAGAATCTCTCCAGGGGTGGCGCGGGATTTGCGTCAGCCCCTGTCATGGATGCGCCACCTCCCACAACTGCGCCGAATCTGCTGCGCCACACCCGCTTCGACGACGCACAGGCTATTTTCTCGGGCACGCTGTTCGTCGCCATCGCGATGATGCTGTTCGGCCAGGCGGGGCTGCTTACAGGCGGCACGGCCGGCGTCGCGTTTCTCCTGCACTACGCCACCGGCCTGAGCTTCGGAAAGCTGTTCTTCCTGGTCAACCTGCCGTTCTACTGGTTCGCCTGGCGCCACATGGGCCGGGCGTTCACGGTCAAGACCTTCTCGGCCATCGCATTGCTCTCGGTGATGACCGACCTGGCGCCGCGCTACCTGTCCATCGACTCCCTGCACCCGGCCTTCGCGGCCGTGCTCGGCGGCCTGCTGCTGGGCACCGGTTGCCTGTTTCTCGCCCGCCACCGCGCCAGCCTGGGCGGCGCGACGGTGCTCACGCTCTACCTGCAGGAAAAGCGCGGCTGGCCCGCGGGCAAGGTGCAGATCGGTATCGATTGCACGGTGGTGCTGCTCGCCCTGTTCGTGATTCCGCCGCAGCGGGTCGGGTGGTCGGTGCTGGCGGCCGTGGTGATGGGGCTTTTTCTCTGGATCAACCACAAGCCGGGGCGGTATGCGGCGACCTGACGCTTCCCGTCAGCGGCCGGGCGGCAACGGCCAGGGCCGCTGCGGTTCGCGGATCTGCTCGAAGGCGCGCGACACGCGCAGCACTCCGAGGTCGTCGAATCGCTGCCCCGCAATCTGCAGCCCGATCGGCAACCCGCTCGCCGAGTAACCGCAGTTCACCGAAGCCGCCGGTTGCTCCGACATGTTGAACGGCACGGTGAAGCCGATGTGCTCCAGCGGCCGCAGAGGGTCGTTGGTGGGCGAGGGCGCCTCGGCTGCCGCAGGCATGTTCGGCGACACGGGCGAAATCACGTAGTCGAAGCGCGCGCATGCAGCCACGGCGGCGACGCGCGTGGCGTGGAACTGGCTGAAGCCGCGGAACACGTGCTCGCCGCTGAACTCGGCCGCACTCTCCGCCCATTCGCGGATGTACGGCAGCACCTTCGCGCGCTGGTCCGCGCGCAGGCCCTTCATGTCCACCAGCGAGCGCATGCGCCAGAAGTGGTCCATGCCGTCGAGCATGGCCTGCGACATGAACGGCTGCATCGGCTCGATCACCGCGCCGGCCTTCTCGAGCAGCCGCGCGGCGTTTTCCACCGCCGCCTGGATCTCGGGCTCGACCGCCAGTCCGCAGCCCGCGTCGAGCAGCAGCCCGATACGCAGGCCCCGCAGATGGTCCGGTGCCACGTCGAAGCTCGCCCAATCGATGTCCTGCGGCGGCAGGCTCATGCTGTCGCGCGCGTCGGGCCGGGACAGCGCCTGCATCAGCAGCGCGGCGTCGCCCACCGTGCGGGTCATCGGCCCTGCCGCGCGGCCCATGTAGGGCGGGTCGATCGGAATGCGCCCCAGGCTCGGTTTCAGCGTGAAGATGCCGCACCAGCTCGCGGGCAGGCGCAGCGACCCGCCGATGTCGGTGCCCAGGTGCAGCGGGCCGTAGCCGGCAGCCGTCGCGGCGCCAGCTCCTGCGCTGGAGCCGCCCGGCGTCAGGCGCAGGTTCCACGGGTTGCGCGCCAGCGTATGAAAGCTCGACAGCCCCGAGGACAGCATGCCGTAGTCCGGCATGGTGGTCTTGCTCACGATCACCGCACCGGCTTCCTTGAGGCGCGCGGCTGGCGGCGCGTCGGCCGCAGCGGGCTTCAGGTCGACCGCGGCGGTGCCGGCAGGCATCGGGTCGCCGCGCGTGGCGATGTTTTCCTTGATGGTCGCGGGCACGCCGTCGAGCGGGCCGAGCGCATCGCCGCGCTGCCAGCGCGCTTCCGACGCGCGTGCCTGTTCGAGCGCGGCCTCGGGGCGGAACAGCCAGGTGGCCTGCAGGTGCGGCTCCCAGCGTTCCACCTGCGCGATCACGGCTTGCGTGACCTCGACCGGCGAGAGTTCGCGGCTGCGGTAGGCAGCGGCAAGCTCCTGCGCGGACAGGTCGCTCAGCCCCACGAGAGTGCCGACAGGTCGTTCACGAAGATCGGGTTCTCTTTCCAGATGCCCTTGACGTTCTTCTTCGCGACAGTGGGGAACTGCGGCTGGTACAGGAAGCCGTTGGCCGCGTCGGTGGCCAGCATCTTCTGCGCGTCGCCGAGCAGCTTGTTGCGCTCGGCCGTGTTACCGGTGGACTTGATCTTGTCGAACAGCGCGTTGAAGGCCTTCGACTGGTAGCCCCAGTAGTAGTCCGGCTTGGCGTAGTTGCCGAGGTCGAAGGGCTCGACGTGCGAAATAATCGACAGGTCGTAGTCCTTGTTGCCGTAGGTGCCGCTGAGCCATTGCGCCCATTCGACGTTCTGAATCTTCACCACGATGCCGATCTTGGCGAGCTGGGCCACGATCACCTCGCCGCCCTGGCGCGCATAGGGCGGCGGCGGCAGCGTCATCGTCAGTTCGAGCGGCGTCTTCACGCCGGCCTCGGCCAGCAGCTTCTTGGCCTTCTCGATGTCGAAGGGGTTGATGCCCGTGGTGTCGATATAGCCCGCCGCGCCCGGCACGTAGTGGCTGCCGATGGGCACGCCGAAGCCGTCGGCCGCGCCCTCGATCACGGCCTTGCGGTCGATGGCCGCAAGGATGGCGCGGCGCACGCGCACGTCGTCGAGCGGCTTCTTCCTGTTGTTGATCGACAGGATGGTCTTGGCGCGCGAACCCGCCAGGATCACCTGGAACTGCGGGTTCGCCTTGAACTGCGGCACCACGCGCGTGCCGATGCGTGCGAACACGTCGACGTCGCCCGACAGCATGGCGGCCGCCTGCGCGGCCGTGTCGGAGATGAAGCGGAACGTGACCTTGTTGATCTTCGCGGTGGCGGGGCTGCGGAAGCCGTCCCACTTGCTGAGCGTGAGCGACGAGCCCTTGGCCCAGTTGTCGAGCTTGTAGGGGCCGGTGCCGACCGGTTTGCTGGCGTTGGTCTCGGCGCTCTTGGGTTCGACGATCACGGCCGTGGCCTGGCCCAGCACGAAGGGCAGGTCGGGGTCGATCTCCTTGTTGATGACGACGACGGTGTAATCGTCCACCACCTGCGTCGCGAGGTTGGCGAAGGTGCGCTTGTCCTTGTTGGTGCTCTTCTCGCCGCCCGCACGATCGAAGGAAAACTTGACGGCGGCGGCGTTGAAGGGCTCGCCGTTCTGGTACTTCACGCCACGCCGCAGCTTGAAGGTGTAGGTCTTCAGGTCGGGCGAAACTTCCCAGCTCTCGGCCAGCAGCGGCGTGACGCTGCCGTCGGCGTTGATCTTGGTGAGCGTCTCGAGGATGTTGTAGTGCACGACCTCGGCGATGGCGGCGGCGGCGCCGGTGGTCGGATCGAGCCCCGGCGGTTCGAGCGCCATGCCGATCACGATGGCGTCCTTCCGGCCCTGCGCCATGCCGGCGAGCGGGGTGGCCAGCGCAACGGTGGCACCAGCGGTGGTGAGAAGGGTGCGGCGGTTCAACATACGTGTGATCTCCGGATAGACAAGCCAGGTTCGAATGACGACTGCTCCGGCGTGTGCCATGCCCCGAAGGGAGGCGCGACGCCGCGAAAGACACGACACGCAGCACGAAAGATGCCACGTGCGCAGCCGGTCATTCTCTCGCAGCGGGCGCGCCGCCGCTCGGTCCGCGAGGCGGTTTTTCCTCGGGACGTTCCCGTAGGCAAGGCCGTCCGGATCAAGCCCAGGACAGTGCCGCGATGTCGTTCACGAAGATCGGCGTGTCTTTCCAAAGCCCGCGCAGGTTGCGCGCGGCGACGGTGATGAACTGCGGCTGGTACAGGAAGACGTTGGCCGTGTCTTCCGCCAGCAGCCGCTGCGCGTCGCCGAGGTAGCGCAGGCGGTCGGCGGGGCGCGCCGCGTTGCGCGCCTTGTCGAAGATCTCGTTGAACTTCGCCGACTGGTAGCCCCAGTAGTACTCGGGCTTGGTGTAGTTCACGAGGTCGAAGGGCTCGACGTGCAGGATCAGCGAGAGGTCGTAGTTCCTGTTGCCGTAGGTGCCGCTGATCCATTGCACCCACTCGACGTTCTGGATCTTCGCGACGATGCCCACCTTGGCCAGCTGCGCGGCGATCAGCTCGCCGCCCTGGCGCGCATAGGGTGGAGGCGGCAGCACCAGCTCGAGTTCGAGCGGTGTCTTCACGCCGGCCTCGGCCAGCAGCTGCCTTGCGCGTTCGACGTTGTAGGGGTTGACGCCGGTGGTGTCGACATAGCCCGGCGCGCCCGGCACGTAGTGGCTTCCGATGGCCACGCCGCGGCCGTCCGCTGCAGCCTCGATCACGGCCTTGCGGTCGATGGCCGCGGCGATGGCGCGGCGCACGCGCACGTCGTCCAGCGGCTTGCGCCTGTTGTTGATGGCGAGGATGGTCTTTCCGCGCGAGGCGTTGAAGACCACCTGGAAGCGCTTGTCGTTCTGGAACTGCGGCAGGCTGCGGGACACCGAGGCGTGCGGAAACAGATCGACGTCGCCCGAGAGCAGCGCGGCGGTCTGCGCGGCCGGCTCGGAGATGAAGCGGAAGCTGGCCTTGCGGATCTGCACCGTGTCGGCATTGCGCCAGCTGTCCCACTTGGCGAGCACGATGCCCGATCCCTTGGCCCAGCTGTCGAGCCTGTAGGGGCCGGTGCCGACGGGCTTGGTGGCGTTGGTCTCGGCCGTCTTCGGTTCGACTTGAATGGCGGAGGCCTGCCCGAGCAGGAACAGCAGGTCGGGCTCGATCTCCTTCGTGATCAGCACCACGGTGTGTTCGTCGACCACCTGCGTCGCGATGTTGGCGAAGGTGCGCTTGTCCTTGTTGGTGCTGTTGGCAGCGGCCGCGCGGTCGAACGAAAACCTGACGGTCTGCGCGTCGAAGGGCTCGCCGTTCTGGAACTTCACGCCGCGCTTGAGTTTGAAGGTGTAGGTCTTCAAGTCAGGCGAAATGTCCCAGCTTTCGGCCAGCAGCGGGGTGACGCTGCCGTCGGAATTGATCTTGGTGAGCGTTTCGAAGACGGTGTAGAGCACCACCTCGGCGATCTCGGCGCCGGCCTTGGCCGTGGGGTCGAGCCCCGTGGGCTCCAGCGTGAGACCGAGCACCAGCGCGTCCTTCTTCTTTTGCGCGAAGGCGTCGATCGGCACTGCGAGCGGGGCCAGGGCTGCGGCGCCGGTGGCGAGCAGGGTGCGTCGTTTGAGCATGAAGCGGTGTCCTCGGAACAGGGGGCAGGCATCATCCGCGAGACCGGTGCGTCTGCGCAACCAGATGCTTATGACCCACTCATCCTAGAGGCGGCGGACGACGCTTCGATGTCAGGCGGCCAGCAGCGTGCCGCCCGCGGGCGTGCGCGGCACCGCGTCGAGCAGCGTGCGCGTGTACTCGTGCTGCGCGTGGTGGAAGAGTTCGGCGGGCGGACCCTGCTCGACGATCTTGCCTTTCCACACCACGCACACTTCGTCGCACAGGTGGTTGACCACCGCGAGGTCGTGGCTGATGAGCAGGTAGCTGATGCCGAACTGCTGCTGCAGGTCCTGCATGAGGTTGAGCACCTGGGCCTGCACGGACACGTCGAGCGCGCTGACGGGCTCGTCGGCCACGATGAGCTTGGGGCGCGTGATCAGTGCGCGCGCGATCGCAATGCGCTGGCGCTGGCCGCCCGAGAACTCGTGCGGGTACTTGTCCATGTCGGTGGTGCGCAGTCCGACTGCGGCGAGCGCCTCGGAGGCACGCTCGCGCTGCACGGCGCGGCTCGTTTCGGCCAGCGCCTCGAGCGGCTCGGCGACGATGCGCGCGACGGTCTGGCGCGGGTCGAGCGAGCCGTAGGGGTCCTGGAACACCATCTGGAAATCGCGCCGCGCGGTGCGCAGATCGGCCTTCGACAGCGCATGCAGGTCGCGGCCTTCGAGGCGCACGCTGCCCGAAGTCGGCGTGTCCAGCGCCATCACGAGACGCGCGATGGTCGATTTGCCCGAGCCAGATTCGCCGACGATGCCCACGCTCTTGCCGGCGCGCACCTCGAAGCTCACGCCATTGAGCGCCTTCACGGTCGGCGGCGGGCCGAAGAGCTTTTCGCGCGGCAGTGCGTAGTGGCGCACGAGGTCGGTGACCTGCAGCAGCGGTGAAGCGGTGGCCGCACTCATGGTGCGATGGCTCCTTGCGCGGCGATTTCTTCGAGCCGGATGCAGCGCACCGCGTGGTCTGGCGGCAGCATCGTGGCCGGCGGCCGCGTGGTCTTGCAGGCGTCGATGGTGTAGCTGCAGCGGCCTGCGAAGGGACAGCCCGGCGGCAGGTCGACCAGCTCGGGCACGCTGCCCCTGATGGTGGCCAGACGCAGGCCACGCGGCGCGCCGATGGCGGGCCGCGCGGCGAACAGGCCTTGCGTGTAGGGATGCGCACGGCGCGCGAACACGGCCTCGGTCGGGCCGCTCTCGACCACGCTGCCACCGTACATCACGAGCATCTTCGAGACCGTCTGCGCGATCACGCCGAGGTCGTGCGAGATCAGGATCAGCGCCATGCCGCGCTCGGCCACGAGGCCCTGGATGAGTTCGAGGATCTGCTTCTGGATGGTGACGTCGAGTGCAGTGGTGGGCTCGTCGGCAATCAGCAGGTCGGGTCCACAGGCGAGCGCCATCGCGATGCCGATGCGCTGGCGCTGGCCGCCGGAGAACTGGTGCGGGTACGCATCGAGGCGCGAGGCCGCGTCGGGAATGCCCACGCGGTCGAGCAACGCGAGCACTTCCTTGCGCGCGTCGGCTTGCGAGAGTCCGCGATGCAGCCGCAGCGGTTCGCCGACCTGGCGCGCAATCGTGTGCACCGGGTTCAGCGCCGTCATCGGCTCCTGGAAGATCATGCCGATGCGGTTGCCGCGGATCCGGCACATGTCCCTTTCGTCGCGGCCGACGAGTTCGGTGCCGTCGAAACGGATGCTGCCCGTGACCTTCGCGGTCGAGGGCAGCAAGCCCATCAGCGACATCACGGTGATCGACTTGCCGCAGCCCGATTCGCCGACGATGCCCAGCGTCTCGCCGCGCTCCAGCGTGAAGTCGATGCCGCGCACGGCCTCGGCGGGGCCGCGCTGCGTTTGCAGTTCGATGTGGAGGTCTTCGACTTCGAGCAAGGGCATGGCGCTTCTTATCTTGCGCGTGCGAGGCGCGGATCGAGCAGGTCGCGCAATCCGTCGCCCAGCAGGTTCAGGCCGAGCACCGCAAGTGCGATGGCCATGCCGGGGAACACCGCGAGCAACGGCGACTGGAACATCATCGTCTGCGCCTCGCTGAGCATGCGGCCCCACGAAGGCTGCGGCGGCTGCGTGCCCAGGCCCAGGTAGGACAGGGCGGCTTCGGCGAGGATCGCGATGGCGAAGCGGATCGTGATCTGCACGATCAGCACGGCCGAGATGTTCGGCAGCACGTGCTGCATCGTGATCGCGAAACTGCCCTTGCCGCAGGCCCGCGCGGCGGCCACGTACTCGCGCGACCAGATGGCGTTGGCCGAGGCGCGCGTGATGCGCGCAAACGTGGGGATGTTGTAGATGCCGATGGCGATGATCGCGTTGACGATGCCCGCGCCGAACACCGCCGTCATCATGATGGCCGAGAGGATCGCGGGGAAGGCGAGCGAGAAGTCGGTGAGCCGCATGATGGCTTCCTCGACCCAGCCGCGCCTGGCGGCGGCCAGCAGGCCCAGCGCCGTGCCGACCACGAGGCCGATGCCCACGGCGATTACGCCGACAAGGATCGACGCGCGCGCGCCGACCAGCAGCAGCGAGGCTACGTCGCGGCCGTAGGTGTCGGTGCCCAGCCAGTGCGCGCCTGTCGGCGGCTTCAGCTTGTTGGCCATGTCCATGTCGTAGGGCGACCACGGTGTCCAGATCAGCGAAATGGCGGCGGCGAGCAGCAGGAGCAGCGTCAGCGCGCCGCCCAGCACGAAGCTGCGGTGGTGCAATGCGCGGCGCCAGAAGCCCGGCACCTTGAGCGCCGCAGCACTCGGGGCGGTGATGACGGAACTCATATGTCGCTGGCCTTGATGCGCGGGTCGATCACGGCGTACAGCACGTCGACCACGAAGTTCACGATCACCACCATGGCCGCCAGCAGCATCACGCAGTTGCGCACCACGATCAGGTCGCGGTTGCTGATGGCNGCGTACAGCACGTCGACCACGAAGTTCACGATCACCACCATGGCCGCCAGCAGCATCACGCAGTTGCGCACCACGATCAGGTCGCGGTTGCTGATGGCCTGGAAGATCAGCCGGCCCAGGCCCGGCAGGTAGAACACGTTCTCCACCACGATGGTGCCCGCCAGCAGCTCGGAGAACTGCATGCCCATCACCGTGATGACCGGGATCATCGCGTTGCGCAGCACGTGGGTCCACAGCACGGCGCGCTGCGAGACACCCTTGGCACGCGCGGTGCGCACGAAGTCTTCCCGCATCACTTCCAGCACCGCCGAACGCGTGATGCGCGCCAGGATCGCGGCCTGCACCACGGCCAGCGACAGCGCAGGCAGCAGCAGCGACTTGATGCCCGCGAAGATGCCTTCGCCCCAGCCCTCGAAGCCGCCAGCGGAGAACCACTGCAGCTGCACCGAGAACACGAGGATCAAAAGAATCGCGAACCAGAAGTTCGGGATCGCGATGCCGATCTGCGCCATGCCCATCAGGCCGACGTCGCCGAGCTTGTTGTGGCGCGCGGCTGCTGTCACGCCCACCAGCAGCGCGATCACGACGGTCAGGGCCATCGCCATCATGGCCAGCGGCACGGTGAGCGCGAGGCGTTCGAGGATCAGGTCGAGCACGGGCGAGCTGTAGGCATAGCTGTCGCCGAGGTTGCCGGTGAGCAGGCCGCCGATCCAGTGCCAGTAGCGCGTCCACGCGGGCTGGTCGAGGCCGAGCTTGGTGGCCAGGGCGGCGACGGCTTCGGGCGAGGCATCGGGGCCCATGAGCATCTGTGCGGCGTTGCCGGGCAGGATCTCGAGCACGAGGAACACGATGACCGAGGCGCCGATCAGCGTGCCGATCAGCGTGGCGAGGCGCTTGAATAGAAACAGACTCATGGGGCGGGGCGCAGCATAACTGACTCGTGCAACAAGTGTGCCGCGGATGTGGCCTTTGTCATTCATCGGCAGCCTGTCCGCCCGGCCCCGCGATAATCGGGGGATGGCCCTCATGATCACCGACGAATGCATCAACTGCGATGTCTGCGAGCCCGAGTGCCCGAACGACGCGATCTACATGGGTGCGGAGTTCTACGAGATCGACCCGCACAAGTGCACCGAGTGCGTCGGCCACTTCGACGAGCCGCAGTGCGTGCAGATCTGCCCGGTGGCCTGCATTCCCGTGAATCCCGAGCACGTGGAAAGCCGCGAGACGCTGATGCAGAAGTACGAGCGTCTCACGGCGATCAAGGTGACGTCCGTGTCGAGCAGCGCTTAGGCGGCTGATTTCCGTTTCTTTTTCTTGCGCTCCGAGGCGTCGCCGGCCGCCCTTGAACTCTGGCCGCCGCTGAAATTCAGGCTGGACCTGCGCGGATCGTTGGCTGCCTTGCGTGCGCGATCCCTCTCCCTTTGCTCGGACAGGGCAAGCCGTCTTTCCGCCAGCGCGGCGCTTCTGGCTTCCCGCGCGGCGCGCTGATCGCGGTCGTTAGCCGCCTTTTCCTGGGACAGCCGGGTGCGTTCCAGGTGGTCGGCGTAGGTCTGGGCGCTGCGCGTGCCGGCGTCGGCAGCCCGGCGGTCCTGGTCGCTTCGGTGGTCGTTCACCTTCACCGTGGTGCCGCCTTCACAAGGCTGGTCGGAATAGGTGTTGCCGCACCGCCAGGTTTTTGCAGCGTTTTGGGCGGACGCGCTCATGGAGAAAGCGCATGTTGCTATTGAAAATATAGCAATCCCGATACTCCCGGCAGTCGTTCTCTTTCTTTTCTTCTGCTGGCTCATTTTTTATTTCTCTCCCTCCTGCACTCCGATGGCCGGCTAGGTGGCGGCAGGCGTGCCTCCGTCGCCGGGCTCCCGCCGCGGCGGTTTGGGCCGGGGCGGTTTGCTCGTGTGAATGACCAGGGTCGCCTTTTCCATCTCGCCTGCCACCAGCGCGGGCAGCGCGTGCAGGGTGCGGACGATGGCGTCCTCTATCGCTTCACGTTGTTCCTTGAGCGGCTTCTTGAGCACCCAGTTGACGACCTCCGACTTCACGCCAGGGTGTCCGATGCCCAGCCGCAGCCGCCAGTAGTCGCCGGTGCCCAGTTGCGCGTGGATGTCGCGCAGTCCGTTGTGGCCGGCATGGCTGCCGCCGAACTTGAGCTTGACTTGGCCCGGCACCACGTCGAGCTCATCGTGCGCCACGAGGATTTCCTCGGGCGCGATCTTGAAGAAACGGGCGAGGGCGGCCACCGACTTGCCCGACAGGTTCATGAAGGTCTGCGGCTCCAGCAGCCAGATGCTCTGGCCGCCGATGTTGGCGCGCGCGGCAAAGCCGTGGTAGCTGCGCTCGGGCACGAGGTTGAGCTTCCATTCGCGTGCGACGGCGTCGATCCACCAGAAGCCGGCGTTGTGCCGCGTGGCTTCGTACTCTGGGCCCGGGTTTCCGAGGCCGACAAACAGCTTGATCATGGTCGTGGATTATCCGATTCGCCAAAAGCAAAAGGCCCGCACGGAGCGGGCCTTCGCAAAGACAAACGCGAGAAGTGGATTACTTCTTGGCGGTCTTGGCAGCCGGGGTCTTGGCGGCGGGAGCGGCCTTGCCACCCTTGCCTGCCGGTGCGGCAGCTGCGTCGGCAGCGACTGCGCCTTCGGCGGGAACATCGGCTTCTTCAGCAGCCGGCGACACGGCCGAAGCCAGCACCGGGTTGACCTTGCCGTGGCTGACCCACTTCACGCCCTTGGGCAGCTTGATGTCCTTCAGCGTGACCGTGCCGTTCTTCTTCAGGCCCGACAGGTCGACTTCGATGAACTCGGGCAGATCGCTCGGCAGGCAGTTCAGTTCGAGTTCGGTCGTCACATGGTTGACCAGGTTCAGGTCGATCTTGACGGCTTCGGATTCTTCCTCGCCCTTGAAGTGCACCGGCACCTTCATGGTCATGCGGGTCTTGGCATCGACGCGTTGGAAGTCGATGTGTTGCACCAGCTGGCGGAACGGGTGGTATTGCACGTCACGCAGCAGAACCTTGCTGACCGCGCCGCCGATTTCCATTTCGAGCACGCTCGCATGGAAGGCTTCCTTCTTCAGGGCGTGCCACAGCGCGTTGTGATCGATCTCGATCAGTTGCGGCTGGGTGTCGCCACCGTAGACGATGCCGGGGGTCTTGCCCGAGATGCGGAGACGGCGGCTCGCACCCGTGCCCTGCTTTGCGCGCTCAAAAGCGACGAATTTCATAACTAGCTCCTGTGAGAGTCCACCGCGACCAGTGCGACTCCGGTTCAAAAAGGCCTCCCGCAAAGGAGGCCCGCTTCATGCCCCGGTCAGAACAGGTTGTCCTGATCCGAGAACAAACTCATCACCGACTCGCCCTTGGCAATGCGCTGGATCGTTTCGGCGATCAGCGGTGCCACGGAGAGCTGGCGGATCTTTCCGCAGGCCATGGCGGCGTCGGAAAGGGGAATGGTGTTGGTCACGACCACTTCGTCGAGGGCCGAGCCCTGCGTGATGCGCTCGATGGCCGGGCCCGAGAAGATCGGGTGCGTGCAGTAGGCATAGACGCTCTTGGCGCCGCGCTCCTTCAGCACTTCGGCGGCTTTGACCAGCGTGCCGGCCGTGTCGATCATGTCGTCCATGATCACGCAGTTGCGGCCGTCGATCTCGCCGATCACGTTCATGACTTCGCTGACGTTGGCCTTCGGGCGGCGCTTGTCGATGATGGCGAGGTCGCAGTTCAGCTGCTTGGCCAGCGCACGGGCGCGAACCACGCCGCCGACGTCGGGCGAGACCACGATCAGGTCTTCGTAGTTCTTGGCGCGCAGGTCGCCGAGCAGCACGGGCGAGGCGTAGATGTTGTCGACCGGGATATCGAAGAAGCCCTGGATCTGGTCGGCGTGCAGGTCCATCGTGAGCACGCGCTCGACACCGACGGTTTCCAGCAGGTTGGCCACCACCTTGGCCGAGATCGGCACGCGGCTCGAGCGCGGGCGGCGGTCCTGGCGGGCATAGCCGAAGTAGGGAATCACGGCGCTGATGCGTTCGGCCGAAGCGCGCTTGAGCGCGTCGACCATGATCAGCAGTTCCATCAGGTTTTCGTTGGTCGGAGCGCAGGTCGACTGCACCACGAACACGTCGCGTGCACGGACGTTCTGGTTGATCTCGACAGTGACTTCTCCATCGGAGAAGCGACCGACGCGTGCGGCGCCCAGCGTGGTGCCGAGGTTGTGCGCGATTTCTGCAGCAAGGCCCGGATTGGCGTTGCCGGTGAAAACCATGAAATCAGGGTGATTAGCCTGCATGAGCGCGTCCCGGCAGTGCGAATTGGCTTAGGAAGCCGCCAAAAGGTTTGTGATGCATGGCGGCCGGTGAGCCGCCGATTATTGCAGCGGGTGGGCTGCAAAAGAAGACTGCGGCCGTTGGGCCGCAGTCGTTGAAGATTTGGCAGGGGAGAAAGGATTCGAACCTTTGCATGCTGGAATCAAAATCCAGTGCCTTAACCAGCTTGGCGACTCCCCTACACGGGTCGATGGTTTTCACCATCAACCGATATATGTCGCATCGAACCGAATGAACGGTCCGATCATCTTCAGGTTGCCCACCCGCACAGCGGATGAACTTCCAGGTTGCTGCATTGACGAACCTGCCAGCCTTCGGGGGCTTCGAGCAGTTCCGCTTCCTGCGGCGCTTGCGGCATCTTCGCGAACACCGAACTTCCGGAGCCGGTCATCCGGGCCTTCAACCCCTGGGCGCCGAGCCATTCGATGGCGTCGGTGACGGCGGGGCAAAGTCGCTGGGCAACCGGCTGCAGGTCGTTGTGGCCGAAGTCGAAAACCGAAGCGCTCAGAACCGAGCTTTCCAGGTTTGTCGCTTCAGACAATTCGCTATCTGCAGCAAAGCCCGAGATTATAGCAACAGGTGTGGCGCGTTGAAGATCGGAAGCCGAAAAAATTAATCGGGTATCGAGTCCCTCGGGTGGTTTGACCACCGCGAAACGCGCCGACGGTAGTGTAACCGGTCGGATCTGCTCACCGATGCCCTCGACCCATGCGTTGTGCCCGCCAAGGAAGAAAGGCACGTCTGCGCCCAGCTTCAGGCCGATGCGGGCCAGCCGCGACAGGGGCAGGTTCAGCCCCCACAGGCGGTTCAGCGCGAGCAGGCAGGTGGCAGCATCCGAAGATCCGCCGCCCATGCCGGCCTGCGCCGGCACGTGCTTGGCCACGCCGATGTGCGCGCCCTGGCCGGGCGCGGCGAACGCTTGCAGCGCGCGGGCGGCGCGCAGGACCAGGTCGTCGGCGGGCAACTCGGTCGTCAGGTCCTCGCGGCTCAGCTGGCCATCGCGCCGCAGCTCGACGTGGAGCGTGTCGCACCAGTCGATCAGCATGAAGACCGATTGCAGCAGGTGGTAGCCGTCGTCGCGCTGGCCGGTGATGTGGAGGAAGAGGTTGAGCTTGGCCGGCGCGGGAAGGTCGTGGATCGCCTTCATGACCGCTCGAACACGATGCGCAGGTCAGCCCTCGGACTCGGCGATTCGCGCACGGCCTGCAGCCGCCCATTGCCGAGTTGCGCAAGATCGGGCTTCCAGCCGGGAACGGGATCGTTGCGGCCCGCGAGCCAGCCGAAAAGCGCGCCGACCGGGATGGCGGCGCCGGTGGCGGCCTCGATCAATGCATCGACGGAGTCGAAGCGCCGCGTCTTGCTGCCGTCTTTCAGCAGGGCCTCGCCCGGCGCCCAATGCAGTTGCGCCAGTGTGCTGCCGATGGGCGTCGTGAGCGTCAGGTCGCCGGTCTCGGCGGAGCCGCGCAGCTCGAACAGCGCAGCGAAGGTCTGCACCGGCTCGCTGTCGATGCGCAGCGACATGCGGCCGCTCCAGCTGTCCGAGGGTGTGCGGGTTGAAGGGCCGCCCGAAAGCTGGGCGCAGCCCGCCACCGCGAGCAGGGCCGCGCCACCCATCGCCAGAAGGGCGCGCCGGCCACCGTCGACCTGCCTGGGGGCGAGCATCATCTACGGCTTCACGCGCAGGCGCTTGAGCGTTTCCTGCAGCGTCTCGTTCTCGGCATCGCTCAGCAGGGCTTCCTTCCAGACCGTGACCGCGCGGTCCTTCTGGCCGGTGCTCCACAGGACTTCGCCGAAATGAGCACCGATTTCGGGATCGGGTCGCGTCTTGTAGGCCGCCTCGAGGATGCGGATCGCCTCGGTCGTGTTGCCGAGCCGGAACTCGACCCAGCCCAGGCTGTCGGCAATGAACGGATCTTCGGGCGCCAGTTGCACCGCCTTCTGGATCAGCGTGCGCGCCTCGTCGAGCCGGATCTTGCGATCGGCGAACGAGTAGCCCAGCGCGTTGTATGCGTTCTGGCTCTCGGGCTTGAGCTCGATGAGCCGGCGCAGCAGGCGCTCCATGTCGTCGAGGCGGTTGAGCTTCTCGGCGACCATGGCCTGGTCATAGACGAGGTCGCCGTCGTCCGGCGACTTCGCCGAGGCCTGGGCGAGCATGTCGTAGGCCGCCTGGTACTGCTTCGCGTCGCGCAGCAGCTGCACTTCGGCCAGGAATTTCTGCTTCTTGTCCTCGGGCGTGCGCTCGGGCAGGCTACGGATCATTTCACGCGCCTGGGGCAGCTTGCCCTGGCGGGCCAGCAGGGCCGCGCGGCGCGTCTGCGCGGCCACCAGCTCGTCGGCCCCATCGACGCGCGCGAGCCAGCGCTCGGCCGCCGTGAAGTCCTTGCGCCGCTCCGCCAGTTGCGACAGCGCAAAGTACGCCTGCGACACACCGCGCTTGCGATCGGCAGCGTCGTCGGCGTCCTTGTTGCCGCCGCGGTTGGCCGACAGTTCGATGAAGCGCTTGATCGAGGTCTCGGCCGCGGCATCCTGCCTGGCCTGCATCTGGAGGCTGCCGAGCAGCAGCCATGGCTCTGCAAGTTCCGGTCGCGACGTGGTCAGCACCTGGAGCTGCGCGGCGGAGTCGTTGAAGCGCCGGTTCTCGACCAGCACGCGCGCATAGGCAATGCGCAGGTCGGGCGCGGCCTTCGGGTTGCTGCTCAGGTAGCGCGTGACGATCGGCTCGGCGAGCGGCTGGCCGGGGTCGATCATCTCGAGCGCCAGCGCCGCGGGCGCATCTGAGGCAGGGTCGATCTCCTGGCCCTTGCGCGCAGCCTCCAGGGCGCCGGAGGCATCGCCTGCATTGAGGCGCAGACGGCCGACGGTAGCCCAGGCCAGTCCGCCGCCGGTCGGACTCTTCAGTTCGTCGACCAGGGCCTGCTCGACCACCGAGGCGGCCAGCTTCTTGTCCGAGGCGCGCGCGTAGTTGCGTGCGATCACAGCCATGAGCAGCGGGCGTTCGACTTGCGAGGTCGCAGCCACTTCGGCGCGCAGCGGCTCGACGGTTTCGCCGATGCGGTTCATCGCGATCAGGATCTGAAGCTCGATGCGGCGTGCGTCGCGCGAGGTGGGCAGGGCTTCCTGCCAGGCCCGCGCCGCGGCGAGCGCCGCATCGCCGGAGCGCGATTGCAGGGCGATCTCGACCGCACGCTGGAACAGCTTGCCGTCGCGCAGCCGTCGCGCGGCATCGAGCACCAGCGCGTAGCCGGAGCCGGGGTCGCCGGAGCGGGCGTTCATCTCGCCCATCAGGATTTCATAGAACAGGTCGGCCGTCAGCGCAGACGGCTGCGGTACGGGTTCGCTGGCCGCCTTGGCTGCAGTGCCCTTGGGCTTGACTGCAGGCTTCGGCTGAGCCGAGTGTTCGATGGTCAGCGCGGGGCTGCCGGGAGCTGCAGGGGCGGAGGATTGTGCGTGAACCGCACAGGCCAGCAAGGCGAGGGACGCGGCCGCCGCAAGGCGGTGTCGGCGGGGCGAAAGATTCATCCGACCATAATAATCGAGGCTCCCGAATGAGTGCCCCGTGGGGCCTCGTTGCCGCTGGCGTTTGCCGGAGATTTACTTTCCATGCCTGAACTACCCGAAGTCGAAGTCACCCGCCGTGGTTTTGCCGACCGCATCGCGGGCGCGCGCATCGACGCGGTGCGCATCGGCAAGCCCCTGCGCTGGGCGCTGATGGTGTTGCCCGAGGCGCTGGTCGGGCGGCAGGTGCGCGAGGTGCGGCGGCGCGGCAAATACCTGCTGATCGACCTCGACCGCGGCATCCTGCTGCTGCACCTCGGCATGTCGGGCAGCCTGCGTTTCGACGCAGCGCTGCCGCCGCCCGGGCCGCACGACCATTTCGACCTGGTCACCGACCGGGGCACGCTGCGGCTCAACGATCCGCGCCGCTTCGGCGCGGTGGTCTACGTGGACGACGAGGCCGCCCCGTGGGCCATCAAGCTGCTCGGCGGGCTGGGCATGGAGCCGCTGGGCGACGCCTTCGACCTCGATGCCTTCCATGCCGGCCTCAAGAAGCGCAGGAGCGCCGTGAAGCAGGTGCTGCTGGCGGGCGACGTCGTGGTGGGCGTGGGCAACATCTACGCGTCGGAGGCGCTGTTCCAGGCGGGCATCCGGCCGACGCTGTCGGCCGCGCGCATCAGCCGCCCGCGGGCGGCCCGGCTCCATGCGGCGGTGCGCGAGATCCTGGCCCGGGCGGTGGAGAAGGGCGGCAGCACGCTGCGCGATTTCTCCAATGTGGACGGCCAGAATGGCTATTTCCAGCTCGAAGCGACCGTCTATGGCCGTGCGGGCGAACCCTGTCGGGTTTGCGCAACGCCGATCCGCCTGCTGCGTCAGGGACAGCGCTCCACCTATTACTGCCCCAAGTGCCAGAAGTAAGCGTCACAATCCGACGAGAGAAACAATCTAGAAACGGTTGTTGCCACCTCCCGATGCTATATTTGTAAGTTGTTTCTTACATATTTCCCTTGAGCCGCTCCTTCAACCAACAACTCGATCAGCACGGTGCGTGGCGAAGCAATTTCGCCCACCGGCTGCAGTGGCTGTCCCGCTGGCTGACCGAGAACGAGCTGCTCGACCAGGCGGTGGCGGAGCGCCTGCGCGGCCTCGAGACGCAGATCCGCACCAGCAAGGTCATGGTCGCCTTCGTCGCCGAGTTTTCGCGCGGCAAGTCGGAGCTGATCAACGCCATCTTCTTCGCCGGTTACGGGCGGCGCATCATGCCGGCCAGCGCGGGCCGCACCACGATGTGCCCGACCGAGCTGGGCTACGACGCCGCGCTTGCGCCCAAGCTGCGCTTGCTGCCCATCGAAACCCGCCTGGAGCCGCATTCGTTGGCTCACTGGCGCGAGAAACCCACGCGGTGGACCGAGATCTCCATCGACGTCGGCGACGCCGAGCAGCTGGCGCAGGCCATGAGCAAGGTGGCCGAGGTGCGCTGGGTCACCAAGGACGAAGCGCGCACGCTGGGTTTCTGGGACGACGACACCCCCGACGACAACCCCGCGCAGGACGCGCAGGGCCGCGTCGAGATCCCGCGCTGGCGCCACGCTGTGCTGAACATGCCGCATCCGCTGCTGGAGCAGGGGCTGGTGATTCTCGACACCCCGGGCCTGAATGCGATCGGCGCCGAACCCGAACTCACGGTGAGCCTGATTCCGCAGGCCCATGCGGTGGTCTTCATCCTGGGTGCTGAAACCGGCGTGACGCGCTCCGATCTTTCGATCTGGCGCGAGCACCTGATCACCGAGGACGAAGGCAACGACACGCGCTTCGTGGTGCTCAACAAGATCGACACGATGTGGGACACGCTGAGCCAGCCCGCGCACATCGAGCAGCAGATCGAGCGCCAGCGCGAAGGCGCGGCCCGACTGCTCGAAGTGCCGCTGGCGCAGGTGCTGCCGGTGTCCGCGCAGAAGGGCCTGCAGGCCAAGATCCAGCACGACGGCCAGCTGCTGGAGGCCAGCCGCCTGCCGGCGCTCGAATCCCTGCTGGCCGAAGGCGTGCTCGGCAAGCGCGAAACCATGCTGCGGCTGGCGGTCGACGCGGGCATGACCGCGCTGCGCGCCGAGGCCGAGCGCATCCTGAAGGTGCGCCAGCGCGACCTGTCCGAGCAGGCGCTCGAATTGCAGGGGCTGCGCGGCAAGAACGTCTCGGTGATCCGCCACATGCGCGCGCGCATCGACCAGGAGCACACCGAGTTCGAAGGCAGCAACACGCGCATCCTGGCGCTGCGATCGGTGCAGGGCAAGCTGCTGCGCGAGGTGTATGCCGTGCTCGGCCGCACTGCGCTGAAGGCCGACATGGTTCGGCTGTCGGCCGCGCTCAAGCGCCCCGGTGTCAAGTTCAGCGTCCGCAAGGTGTATGCCGAGACTTTCGACGCGCTGCGCAACAACCTGCGCGAAGTGCAGGCGACCACGGCGGAGATCCAGTCGATGCTGCACGCCACCTTCCGCCAGCTCAATGCCGAGCAGGGCTTCACCCTGCAGGCGCCGGCCGAGCCCGATCTCACGGGCTTCGAACAGGAGCTGGGCCAGATCGAGCGCAGCCACATCCACTACCTGGGCGTGGGCAACCTGCTGAAGCTCGCGCAGGCCGACTTCTGCGACAAGCTGGTGCGCGCGCTGGCCAGCCGGCTGCGGCTCGTCAACGAGGCGGCCATGACCGAGGTCGAGCGCTGGAGCAAGGGTGCGAGCGCGCAGATCGATGCGCAGCTCAAGGAGCGCCGCCGCAATTTCAGCAAGCGCATCGAGGCGATCGAGCGCATCCAGAGCGCGGCGGGCAACCTCGACGAGCGGCTGGTCGAGCTTGCCTCTCAAGAGAGCAACCTCACCGAGCTTCATGTGCAGCTGCGCGAGTTCACATCGATGATCGCGCAGCACGGAAGGCCGCAGGCCGCGGCCACTGTCGGCGAGCTGCGTGCGGCCTGAAGTTTCCGTCTCCACGGCGGCTGCGACCCCGCCATTGCCCCTCGATTTCGCCTCGCAGATCGTGAGCTGGCAGCGCAGCCACGGGCGCAGCCAGCTGCCGTGGCAGAACACCCGCGACCCGTACCGCGTCTGGCTGTCGGAGGTGATGCTCCAGCAGACGCAGGTGTCGACGGTGCTCGGCTACTTCGCGCGCTTTCTCGATCGCTTTCCCGACGTGAAGGCGCTGGCCGCCGGCACCGAGGACGAGGTGTTCGGGCTCTGGAGCGGGCTCGGCTACTACAGCCGGGCGCGCAACATGCATCGCTGTGCGCAGGATGTCGTCGCGCGCTTCGGCGGCGAGTTTCCGCGCACCGCCGCCGAGCTGGTCACCTTGCCCGGCATCGGCCGCTCGACCTCCGCGGCCATTGCGGCGTTCTGCTTCGGCGAGCGCGTGGCGATCCTCGACGGCAACGTCAAGCGCGTGCTGACGCGCGTGCTCGGCTTCGCGGGCGACATGTCTTCGGCGGCGCAGGAGCGTGCGCTGTGGGACCTCGCGACGCAATTGCTTCCTCCGGCCGACCAGAAAGAAGCCATCGCGCACTACACCCAGGGCGTGATGGACCTGGGCGCCACGGTCTGCCTGCCGCGCAAGCCGAGCTGCATGATCTGCCCGGTCAACAAGACCTGCGCGGCCCTGCGGGAAGGCGCACCGGAGCGCTATCCCGTCAAGACGCGCAAGCTCAAGCGCAGCGCCCAGTCGCTCTGGGTGCTGCTGGCGCGCGATGCGCGAGGCCGCGTATGGCTGGAGAAGCGGCCGTCGAAAGGCATCTGGGCGGGGCTTTATTGCCTGCCCGTGTTCGACAGCCGCGAAGACCTCCTGGCCGTGCTGCCGACGACCGCGCAGCGCGGCGTGCAGGACCTGCCGGCCTTCGTGCATGTGCTGACCCACAAGGACCTTCACCTGCATCCCCTGCAGCTCCAGGGTGGCCAGCCGCAAGGCGATGGCGCGCGCTGGGTCGATGCGGACGAGTGGGGCCGGCTGGGCCTGCCGGCGCCGATGCGCAAGCTGCTCGAGAGCAGCGAGGCTTAGACAGTCAGATCGCGTCGAGCTCGCGGTGCCGCTTGAGCGCACCCCAGCGCGCACCGAACGAGCGCGCCAGCTGCTCGACCAAGAACACCGAACGATGCTGCCCACCCGTGCAGCCGATGGCCACCGTCACGTAGCTGCGATGGTCGCGCGCCAGCGCGTCGAGCCAGTGCGCGAGGAACTGCTCGATGTCGTCGTACATGCGCGCCACGTCGTCGTGCTCGCGCAGCCATTCGATCACCGGCTCGTCGCGGCCTGTGAGCGGGCGCAGCGCGGGCACGTAGTGCGGATTGGGCAGCATGCGCACGTCGAACACGTAATCCGCGTCGAGCGGTACGCCGCGCTTGAAGGCGAATGATTCGAACACCAGCGTCAGTGCGCTCTGCGGCGCGGAGATCAACGACTTGATGTAGCTCTGCAGCTGCGCAGGCCGGATCAGGCTGGTGTCGATCACGTCGGCGCCGTCGCGCAGGTCGGCCAGCAGCTCGCGTTCGAGCTCGATCGCCTGCATCAGCACGCGATGCTGCTCGGGCACGTCGGTGCGGCCTTCCTGGCGCGAGAGCGGGTGACGGCGACGGGTTTCCGAATAACGGCGCAGCAGGGCGTCGGTGGTTGCGTCGAGGAACAGCGAACGCAGCGAGATCTCGCCGTCGCGCTGCAGCGCGTCGAGCTGATGCGGAACGATCGGCAGCGAGACGCCGCTGCGCACGTCCATCGCGATGGCCACCCGCGTGGCCTGCTGCTCGTGCTGCAGCGCGACGAACGGGGTCAGCAGCTCGGGCGGCAGGTTGTCGACGCAGTAGTAGCCCGCGTCTTCCAGCGCGTGCAGGGCCACCGACTTGCCGGAGCCCGACATGCCCGTGATGAGCACGAGGTCGAGGCTCATGGCGCGATCGCCGGAGTCTTGTGGCCGAGCATCTCGCGTGCATGCGCGAGCGAGGTCTGCGAGACCTTCTCGCCGCCCAGCATGCGGGCGATTTCCCTGGCGCGGTTGTCGTCGTCGAGGCGCGACACGCCGCTTTCGGTGCGCGGGCCGTCCTTGCCCGCCGCCGCCGTCTGGCGCTTGGCCACCACGAGGTGATGGTCGGCGCAGGCGGCCACCTGGGGCAGGTGGGTCACGGCGAGCACCTGGCGGTCGCGGCCGAGCTGTTTCATGAGCCGGCCGACCGTCTCGGCCACGGCCCCGCCGACGCCGGCATCGACCTCGTCGAAGATCAGCGTCTGCGCGGCGCCGAGCTGGCTGGTTGTGACGGCGATGGCCAGCGCAATGCGCGACAGTTCGCCGCCCGAGGCCACCTTGCCGATGGCCCGCGGCGTGCTGCCGGTGTGGCCGGCCACGAGGAAGGCCGCGTCTTCGAGGCCGGCGCGGCTTGGTTGTGCCAGCGGTTGCAGTTCGACGTCGAAGCGTCCGCCCTGCATGCCGAGGCCCTGCATGGCGTCGGTGACGGCCTGGGCGAGCCGCGGGGCGGCTTGCTTGCGGGCCTTGCTCAGCGCCTTGGCTTCTTTCAGGTAGGCCTGTTGCGCGCCTTGCTCGGTACGCTCCAGGCCTTCGAGATCGCTTTGCGCATCGAGCGCCTGCAGTTCGGCCTGCCAGCCGGCCAGCAGCGCCGGCAGCTCGGCGGGTGTGCGCTTGTAGCGGCGTGCAAGCGACATCCACAGGCCCATGCGTTCATCCAGCTCGGCCAGGCTTTGTGGATCGGTGTCGGCGTTGCGCAGGTAGCCGTGCAGCGTGTGGGCCGCGTCGGAAGCCTGCGCCACGCAGGAGGCGAGCACCTCGCCCAGCGCGCGGAACTCGGGCTCGATGTGCTCGCAGTTCTGCAGCAGCGTGGCCGCCCGCGAGAGCGCGGAGAGGGCGCCGCTGTCGTCGTCTTCCAGCGCCTGGCTGGCGCCCTGGGCTGCGTCGATCAGCGCTTGCGCGTTGGAGATGCGCGAGTGGTTGGTCGACAGCTCTTCCCACTCGTCGGCGCCCGGCGCGAGCTTGGCGACTTCGGAGATCTGCCACTGCAGCCGCTCGCGTTCGCGCTGCAGCGAGTCTTGCGCCGAGCGCGCATGTTCGAGCGCCGAAAGAGCCTGCCGCCAGCCCTGCCATGCGGCGTCGAGCGCGTCGGTGCGCACGCCCGCGTAGGCGTCGAGCAGGCCGCGCACGGCTTCGGGCCGCGTCAGGCTCTGCCAGGCGTGCTGGCCGTGGATGTCGAGCAGCCGGTCGCCGAGTTCGCGCAGCTGCGTGGCCGTGGCCGGGCTGCCGTTGATCCAGCCGCGGCTGCGGCCCTGCAGGTCGACGGTGCGGCGCAGCAGCAGCGCGTCGCCGGGCTCGAAGCCGCCCTCGTCGAGCCACGTGTCCAGGGTTGCGTCGGCGTCGAATTCGGCGCTCACGTCGAGCCGCTCGGCGCCTTCGCGCACGGCGCCCGCGTCGGCACGGTTGCCCAGCGCCAGCTGCAATGCGTCGATCAGGATGGATTTGCCCGCGCCGGTCTCACCGGTCAATACCGTGAAGCCGCCGGACAGGTCGAGTTCGAGTGATCGCACGATCACGAAGTCGCGCAGTGCGATGCGTCGCAGCGCCATTTCAGGAGCCCCCTTCGTTCCAATGAAGTTTCTTGCGCAGCGTGTCGAAATAGCTCCAGCCGCGCGGGTGCAGGAAGCGCACCCGGAAGTCGGAGCGGCGCACCACCACGCGGTCGCCGATCGCGAGCGAGGCCAGCGACTGCATGTCGAAATTGGCGCTGGCATCGCGCCCGCCCACCAGCTCGATGACGATCTCGTCGGCGTCGGGCAGCAGCACGGGGCGGTTCGACAGGGTGTGGGGTGCGATCGGCACCAGCACCCAGCCCGGCACCGCCGGATGCAGCAGCGGCCCGCCGGCCGACAGCGCATAGGCGGTCGAGCCCGTGGGCGTGGCGATGATCAGGCCGTCGGCGCGCTGGTTGGCCACGAAATGCCGTCCGACGGAGACGCGTAGCTCGACCATGCCGGAAGTGGCGCCGCGGTTCACGACCACGTCGTTCATCGCAAGCGCGTCGAACACCGAGGCGCCGTCGCGCACGACCTGCGCATGCATCAGGCTGCGGTGGTCTTCCTCGTACTCGCCGGCCAGCATCGGGATCAGCGTGGCCTGGTAGTTGTCGAGCGGAATGTCGGTGATGAAGCCGAGCCGGCCGCGGTTGATGCCGATCAGCGGAATGCCGTAGCTGGCAAGCTGCCGGCCGATGCCCAGCATGGTGCCGTCGCCGCCGACCACCAGGCCGAGGTCGCAGCGCTGGCCGATTTCCTCGACGCTCAAGGCTTCGTAGCGCGGATGGGCGGGGGCGCCGTCATCGTCGTCTTCGCAGGTCGAGCGCTCGACGAACACCGTGCAGCCTTGCGATTCGAGGAAGGTGCCGATGCCTTCCATGACGCCGTCGCGCGCATCCGCCTGCGCTCGGGCGCCGGAAGCCTGGTATTTGCCGATCAGGGCGACGTGACGAAAGCGAGAGGTCATATCTCACAAATTACAACACTAAAATCTTGCAATGCTGGACGACCGTGCCAAGTTGCTGCTCAAGACGCTCGTTGAGCGCTACATCGCCGACGGGCAACCCGTCGGCTCGCGAACGCTCTCGCGTTCGTCGGGGCTCGACCTGTCGCCCGCGACCATCCGCAACGTCATGTCCGACCTCGAGGCGCTGGGGCTGATTGCCAGCCCGCACACCTCGGCCGGACGCATTCCGACGCACCGCGGCTACCGCCTCTTCGTCGACACCATGCTGACCGCCGAGCGCGAGCAGATGAGCACGCCGAGCCTGGCGCCCGACCAGCCGCAGAAGGTGATCGCCAATGCGGCGAACCTGCTGTCGAACCTGTCGCAGTTCGTCGGCGTGGTGATGGCGCCGCGGCGCGCCTCGGTGTTCAAGCAGATCGAGTTCCTGCGGCTCTCCGAGCGGCGGCTGCTGGTCATCATCGTCTCGCCCGATGGCGACGTGCAGAACAGGGTGATCTTCCCGGAGGCCGACTATTCGCAGTCGCAACTGGTCGAGGCCTCGAACTACATCAATGCCCACTATGCGGGCCTGACCATTGAGCAGGTGCGCGATCGGCTTCAGTCCGAAATCGAGAAGCTGCGTGGCGAGATCGCCGCCCTGATGCAGGCTGCGGTGCAGGTCAGCTCCGAGGTGCTGACCGAGGCGCAGGAAGACGAAGTCGTGATCTCCGGCGAGCGCAACCTGCTGTCGGTGAGCGATTTCTCCAGCGATATGGGACAACTGCGCCGCGCCTTCGAGCTCTTCGAGCAGAAGGCCCAGTTGATGCGTCTGCTCGATGTGTCGAGCAAGGCCGAAGGCGTGCGCATCTTCATCGGCGGCGAAAGCCAGGTCGTGCCGTTCGAGGAGCTTTCCATCGTCAGTGCCAACTACGAGGTCGATGGGCAGGTCGTGGGCACGCTGGGCGTGATCGGACCGACGCGCATGCCCTACGAACGCATGATCCAGATCGTCGATATCACGTCGCGGCTGGTCGGCAATGCGCTGAGCCACCGCAAGTAGGACGCGGCGGCGAATAGAATCGTGACCAGTGGGCCGTTAGCTCAGTTGGTTAGAGCAGCGGACTCATAATCCGTTGGTCGATGGTTCAAGCCCATCACGGCCTACCACCCAATGCGCCGCAGCGGGGTCATTTCCCGCCGGCAAGGTACTCGCCACCGCCTCGGCAAGTTGCCCACCCCCTCGACGGCCCTGCGCAGCAAGTCTTGCCAGCAAGGCCGAGCGATCAGCAGGGGTCTCGCGCGACCCTTCAGAGGTCCAGCTTCAGGCTGGCCACGACGCTGCGTTTCGCGCCTGGAATCACATACAGATTGCCCCAGGAGGCGGTATAGAAATTCCTGTTGAAGAGGTTGTGCACGTCGATCGAGACGCGGGCGGTCTTGTTGATCTGCCAGAAGCTCACCAGCTTGACGGTGGTGTAGGCCGGCAGGGCATAGGTGTCGGCGCTGTTGCCTGAACGATTGCCCACGTAGTTGATGCCGGCACCGACCCCATAGCGGCTGCCGTCGGCCAGTGCATCTTCACGGATGGCGAACAGGCCGGCGCTCGTCTTGGGGATGTTCGCGATGCGTGTGCCGACTGCAAGCGTGGCGTCCTTCGAGACCCGGGCATCGACATAGGCGAAATTTCCGCTCATTCTCCAGTTCTTGTCGATCTGCCCGTAGACGTCCGCCTCGAAGCCGCTGCTCTTGACTTCGCCGGCCGCGACGGAGAAGCCGGGCGTGTCGCTTGCTGTCAGTACGTTCGTCTTCTTGATGTCAAACACCGCCAGGTTGGCACCCAGGCGCTGGTCGCGCGTCTGCAACTTCAAGCCGGCCTCGAGCGCGGTGGAATATTGCGGATCGAACGCCCGGCCGTTCTTGTCGGTACCGCTGTTGCCGCGAAACGACTTGCCGGCAGAGACGTACCACGAGCTCCAGTCGTTCGGCAGATAGGTCAGGCCGGCGCGCGGCGAAACGGCATCGTGCTGCTGAGCGCTGTTGCGGTTTGCGACGCGGTCCTCGATGCGCTGCCTGTACTGGTCGTAGCGGGCACCCACCAGCAGCTTCCATTGCGGCGAAAGGCTGATCTGGTCTTGCAGGAAAACCGCATTCGCGCGCTGATGCTCGTCCGAGCTGGAGGTCGGCGACGTGATCGGCGGCTGGGGCCTGCCATAGACAGGTTGGTAGATGTCGATCGGATAATTTCCCGAGCGAAGGATTTCGGTGTTCATCCAGAGCCTGGACGCTTCCATTCCGATCAGCAGCGTGTGGGCCAGAGGGCCGGTCGTGAACTTTCCTTCCAGTTCCGCCTGAAAAGAGGCATCACGCGACGGCAACTGGCGCCAGGTCGCGCGGCGGTTGAGGGTCCGGTTGTCGCCGGCCAGGGAAGTCGCTTCGGTGTAGTTGCCGGAGAAAGTACTTTCCTTGTAGCTGGCGCCTATGCGGGCACGCCAGTTTTGCGACAGTTCGCGTTCAAGCGTGAGTTGATGCGTATTGCTGGTGAGCGTCATGTTGCCGTCGCCGGGTTCATTGAGCACCCGATCGCGCGGCAGGGTCCCGAGCACGCCGCGAACGTTGATCAGCCCGCGGTCCAGCGGCGTTTTCGAACGCAGGAATTCGGACTCGTAGTTGAGGAGCGTCTTGTCGTCGATCACCCAGGTCAGTGCCGGCGCCACCAGGGTGCGCCTGTTGCTCAACAGGTCGCTGCGGCTGTCGCCTTCTTCCACCGCCAGATTCAGCCGATAGGCCACGTTCCGGCTCAGCGCGCCGGTGCTGTCCAGCGTGCTGCGGCGCAGGCCTTGGGTGCCGATACTGAAGTCGGCCGTGTTGCGACGCGTGAACTCCGGCTTTTTCGTGACGATGTTGATGGTGCCACCCGGCTCGCTGCTGCCATAGACGGCCGAAGCCGGGCCTTTCAGGAATTCGAAGCGCTCGACGGTGGCAGTGTCACGCGGCGGGTTGTAGCCGCGCGATCCGGGAAAACCGTTGACCAGAAACCCCATCTCGGTACTGCTGAACCCGCGAATGCCGAAGTTGTCCCAGGTTCCGCCGAAATCATTGAGGCGCGTGATCCCGCTGACAAAACCTACGGTGTCGGCCAGGCGCGTCGCACCCATGTCTTCCATCAACTGGCTCGAGACGATGCGTACCGATTGCGGCACCTCGCGCAGCGGCGTGCTGGTGCGCGTGGCGCCGCTGCTGCTCGTGGGGTTGTAGCCGCCGGATTCCGGGTCCGCAACAACGTGCACTTCGGGCAGCGAGTTGCTCGCGGGGGCGACTGGTATGTTGCTGACGTCTTGTGCCGCTGCGAGCGAGGCGATGGAGGCGAGGGGGAGCAAGGCGAAGGCGATACGTGACATTCAGGACTTTGTGGCGCGATAGAGATGTTGAGAATAAATCTCATTCTCTATTCTAAAAGGTGCGCATTGGACGATTTCGACTGCGCAGCTCGCACGCTGCGCATCGCCCACCTCAAGTCACGCCGCCAGCCGGCCGCCACGTCGAGCATGGCGGCGGCGTGGGTCATCGCGGCTCAGATGTATGTCGATGCCAGACCGCCGTCGACCGGGATGTTGGCGCCGCTGATCCAGCGCGCCTGGTCGCTGCACAGCCACGCGATCACCGGCGCGATCTCGTCGGCGAAGCCGGGGCGCAGCATGCGGTGCGCATCGGCCTGCACCCGCTCCTGGCCGAGCATGCTCACGAAGTCGCCCAGGATCGGCGTGAACACCGGGCCCGGCGCGACGCAGTTCATGCGCACGCCGTGCTCGAGAAACCATTTTTGCGACTGCGTGGCGCTCCAGACGATCAGTGCTTCCTTGAAGTACTGATAGCAGGTCTCCTGCGGCACGGGATTGTCGCGCAGCCAATCGGCGCCGGCCTCGAAGCCCTGCGCGGCGGCCAGGGCCTTGTGAGGCGCCAGGCGCTGCGGCCATTCGGCGCCGAGGATGGAGGCCACGCTGACGATGGAACCGCCACGTGGGATGCGCGGCAGCACCTGCTCGGTCAGATGGCGCAGGCCCAGGTAGTTGACGTCGGCGACCAGCTTCACGGGCGCCGTGCCGGGCACGCCGGCGATGTTGCACAGCGCGTCGAAGCGCTCGGGCAATTGCGCCACGGCCGCATCGATGGCGGCGACGGAACTCAGGTCGGCCTTGACGAAGCCGTCGAGCGTGAGGCTGGGGTCGTTGCGGTCCATGCCGATGACGCGGGCGCCGGCAAAGCGCGCGATGCGCACCACCTCGGCGCCGATGCCCGACGACACGCCGGTGACGACGATGGTTTTTCCTTCAAGCTGCATGAAATGTCTCCTTTGTGGGTTCGGTCGCTGGCATTCAGAACGGATAGGCGTGCGCCGCCTGCTTGATGGTCAGCCACTGCCACTGGGTGTATTCCTCCCAGTCGGCCGGGCCGCCCACGCTGCTGCCGTTGCCGGCGATGCCGGGGCCGCCGAAGGGGTTGACGCACTCGTCGTTGACGGTCTGGTCGTTGATGTGGACCATGCCGGAGTTCAACTGCGCGGCCATCGCCATGGCACGTCCGATCGAGGGCGAGATCACCGCCGAGGCCAGGCTGCCCTGGTGGTTGTTGGCCAGGGCCACGGCCTCGTCGTCGGTCTTGAAGGTGATGATGTTGGCGACGGGGCCGAACACTTCCTCGTCGTACACGCGCATGCCGGCCTTCACGCCCGCCAGCACCGTGGGTTTGTAGAACAGGCCGTCGCTGCTGCCGCCGGCCAGCAACTGCGCGCCGGCCGCGATGCTGTCCTGCACGATGGCGTGCACGCGGTCGCGCTGCTTGGCGTCGATCAGCGGTCCCAGAGCCACCTGGCCGCTGGCGCCGTCGCCCACCGGCAGGTGCTGGGCCTTCGCGACCAGCCGCTCTGTCAAGGCGGCGGCGATGCTCTCGTGCACGATGATGCGATTGGTCGCCATGCAGATCTGCCCCTGGTGCAGGTACGCGCCCCAGGCGGCGTTGCTGGCCGCGATGTCGAGATCGGCGTCTTCCAGCACGATCAGCGAGTTGGCGCCGCCCAGCTCCAGCGTCACCTTCTTCAGGTGGCGCCCTGCCAGCTCGCCGATGCGTCGGCCCACCGCGGGCGAGCCGGTGAAAGCGATCATCGGCACGCGCGCGTCGGTCACCAGCGCTTCACCGGCGGCGGCGTCGCCGGGCAGCACCTGCAGCAGGCCGGGGGGCAGGCCCGCCTCTTCGAACACGCGGGCGATCATGAAGCCGCCGCTCACCGGTGTGCGCGAGTCGGGCTTGATCACCACGCCGTTGCCCGCCGCAAGAGCCGGCGCCACGGTTCGAAGGGTGAGGATGAGCGGAAAGTTGAACGGCGAGATCACGCCCACCACACCCCGCGGCACGCGCCGCGCCAGACTGGTGGTGCCGCTCGCACTCGGCAGGACCTGGCCCTGCGCCTGCAGCGGCATGGCCGCCGCCAGGTGGCACAGGGTGATGGCCTCGCGCACCTCGTGCTGTCCCTTGGGCAGGATGGCGCCGGTCTCCCGGGCGACGTAAAGCGCCATCTCGTCGAAGTGCTGCTGGAACAGGGCCGCGGCCCGCTGGAACGCCGCGGCCTTCTCGCGCGGCGCAACCTGCGCCCAGCTTTTCTGCGCTTGCGCCGCGGCGGCTGTGGCCAGCCCCACGTCCTGCGCATCGGCGATGCCGACGGTCGCCATCACCTGGCCCGTGGCCGGTTCGACGACGTCGCGCACACCGCCTGCGGACGCGACCCACGCGCCGTTGAACACCTTGCCGGCCCAGGCTGCCGGGTCCAGGAACGCCGGCTTCTGCGAAACATCCATGACTCACCCCTTGCGAAAAAGTTGATCGGCTGGCCGCGGGCGGAAATGCCCGCAGCACCCGCCTTCTTTTCGCAACGGGCGTACCAGCGGCGCCGCGGCGGGGTGGCCCGACGCCGCCGCGCGACGGTGTTTTCATTGGGGGATTAGGGGAATTCCCGAGGCTGCACTGGTTATTTGAAATAACTGGTTTACCCTGATCTTCAGTTTCACCAAATGATCAAAAATCGGCCGCTCGTTTCACCAAACGATGAGCTGAAAATTGACCAAAACCGCCAACTCGCCGTTCCCGGAGCGGATCTCACTGGCCGACGTGGCACGCGCCACCGGCGCCGCGCTGGACCGTTTCGACGGCGCTGAAGCGACGCGTGCAATGAGTCGCTTCGAGGCCTCGCACGTGGGCAGCGAAGAGCATCCGACGATTGCCGACATCAGCGAATGCCTGTTCTTTTCGCCCGGTGACGGCCGCATCTGGCTGCAGGATCAGCGCATGGTGCTTCTGCACACCGAGGCGCTGGGGTCTCTGCGGCGCGAGCTCATCGACAGCCTGGGCCAGGAGAGCGCCCGTGGCCTCTTCACGCGCGCGGGCTACGTCAGCGGCGCGCGCGATGCGCAGCTGGTGCGCAAGCATTGGCCCGACGCCGAACCGGCCGCGGCCGCCATGGCCGGCACCCGCCTGCATGCCCTGGAAGGCCTGGTGAAAGTCGAGCTGGTGCACGTGCGCTATGACCCCGAGACCTCGGACTACGAGGGTGAATTCATCTGGCACCACTCGATCGAAGACGACGAGCACATCGCGGCCTACGGCATCGGCGGCTCGCCGGCCTGCTGGATGCAGGTGGGTTATGCCACCGGCTACGTCAGCACGCTGTTCGGGCGGCTGGTGGTGTTCCGCGAAGTCGCCTGCCGCTCGATGGGCGAGAGCCAATGCCGCGTGATCGGTAAATCGGCCGAGCGCTGGGACGATGTGGAAGAAGACATGCGCTACCTGCGCGCGCGCGAATTCGTCGGCGCGTCCCAGTACAGCGGTGTGGGCGGCGTGGGCGGCGCGGAGCCGCGGGCCGCCGCGTTGCCCACGCCGCCGCGCAAGAACGACGCGATGGTGGGCGCATCGTCGGCTTTCAACGCGGCCTGCCACCTGCTGCATCGCGTCGCGCCCACCACAGCCACCGTGCTTTTCACCGGCGAGTCCGGCGTCGGCAAGGAAAAGTTCGCGAGCATGCTGCACAGCATCGGTCCGCGGCGCGACAAGCCCTTCGTCGCAGTGAACTGCGCGGCCATTCCGGAGACGCTGATCGAGTCCGAGCTGTTCGGCGTGGAGCGCGGCGCCTACACCGGCGCCGGCGCGGCGCGGCCGGGACGCTTCGAGCGCGCCCACGGCGGCACGCTGTTCCTGGACGAGATCGGCACGCTGAGCTACGCGGCCCAGGGCAAGCTGCTGCGCACGCTGCAGGAAGGCGAAGTCGAGCGCGTGGGTGGTACGCGCAGCATCCAGGTCGACACGCGCGTCGTCGCGGCCACCAACGTCGATCTGCGCCAGGCCGTGCGCGAGGGCAAGTTTCGCGACGACCTGTTCTTCCGGCTCAACGTCTTTCCCATTCACCTGCCGCCGCTGCGCGAGCGGCGCGACGACGTGCCGCTCCTGATGAGCCATTTCCTTCAGCACTACGGCCGCAAGCACGGCCGCAAGGTCACCGGCTTCACGCAAGCTGCCGTCAAGGCGCTTCTGAACTACGACTACCCCGGGAACATCCGCGAACTGCAGAACCTGATCGAGCGCGCCGTGATCGTCGCCCCCGAGGGCGCTCTGCTCGAAGTGCATCACTTGTTTACGAGCGGCGAGACGCTGGACAAGAACGTGCTGTCGGTACGGCCGGATGGGCACCTGGCGGGCGCAGCCGGTGTTCTGTCGCCGAAGTCCGAGCCCACAGGCCAAGCCATGGCGGACCGCGTCGGCTCCAGCTCATTGGGACAAATGGAGGAGACGCTGATACGCCGTGCGCTGGAACAATGCGGGGGAAACCTCTCTGCGGCGGCGCGCGTGCTGGGTGTCACGCGTCCCCAACTGGCCTACCGTGCGCGCAAACATGGATGCCGATGATTGCGCATGCGGAGCCCTATCAGCCCGATGGACGCGCGCGTGTTTTCACGTATGCCCTCGCGACAACCTCAACTACCGGAGACAAGCTTGAAACTCTCCATCTGTACCCTCGCGGCAGCCCTGTCGCTTTCTTTCAGCGCACTGCAAGTTCATGCTCAGGCCAAGCCAGCGCGTGACGAGTTCTTCTGGCTCGGGGAGATCAACAAAGCCACCGCGGTCATCAACATCGACGAAGGTTTGCTGGATCGGTCCATGGGGCCGCTGGTCTACTCCGGCATCACCAAGGTGTTGGTCGATGGGGGCAAGCCGGGGGGCAAGCGCCCAACGAACGTCATTACTTTCGAGCCATTGCTGATTGATGCCGCAGGCCCTCAGATCACTCTGCTGCACGCCGGCCGCTCGAGCCAGGACATGCTGGCGACGCTGCGCTCGGCCATCTTGCGCGACGACATGCTGGCGTTGGCCGAGCAGCTGAACAAGACGACCGGCACCCTGGTGAAGTTGGCGGACAAACACAAGGACACCATCGTTCCCAACTACACCAATGGCGTGGCTGCCCAGCCGAATAGCTATGGCCACTATCTGTTGGGAATTGCGGCCGGCCTGGACCGCGACGCACAACGGATCCGCGAGGCCTATGTTCGGATCGACCGCTCGTCCATGGGCACCACGGTGCTCAACGGCACCAGTTGGCCGCTGAACCGCAAACGCATGGCGGACTACCTGGGCTTTGCAGCCACGGTAGACAACGCCTATGACGCATCTCAGGTCTCATCCGTGGACGAGCCCGTCGAAGCAGGTGCCATCGTCAGCGCCATCGCCCTGCATGCCGGCATGTTCGTTGAAGACGTCATGACGCAATACTCCCAGGCTCGTCCCTGGATCTTGCTGCGCGAGGGAGGCGAGAACACCTATGTGTCCAGCGCCATGCCACAAAAGCGCAATCCGGGCCTGCTCAACAGCACTCGCCGCGACGCATCGACTACCTTAACGCTTGGCATCGGGGCAGCGCTTCTGGCACACAATATTCCGACAGGCATGAGCGATGCGAAGGACTCCAGGCCTACCAGCGCGATGATCCGCAGCGCCATCGGCGTCCTTGGCAACTGGGACAAGATCCTCGGTGCGCTGGTTGTCGATCCGGAGCGGGCACTGGAAGAGCTCAACAGCGACTGGACCGCCTCCCAGGAACTCGCCGACGTTCTGATGCGCAAGTACAAACTGCCTTTCCGTGTCGGGCACCACTTCGCTTCAGAAGTGGTGGAGTACGCCAAAGCCAAGAACATCAAGCCACTCGACTTCCCCTATGTGGAAGCACAACGCATCTATGCCGAAACGGTGAAAGGCGAGTTTGCAACTGCGCTGCCGATGCCAGAGGCGGAGTTTCGCTCGTCGCTCGACCCCGCCGCTATCGTCAAGAACCGCCAGACGGCTGGTGGTCCGCAGCTGAAGGAGATGGACCGGATGTTGAGGGAATCGACGAAGCGCGTTGCCGAGCAGGAGGCTTGGATCAACGCGCGCAGGGCGGATGTCTCGGGCGCATTGGGACGGCTCGATTCGGCTTTTGAAAAACTGGGAGCAGGCCGCTGAATCCGCTCACGCGCATGAACACGGACTGGCTGGGATGCCTTCGGTCGGCCGAACGACAGCGCCCGCAGCACGGGCGGACCTCGGTCATGCGTCGAAACGAACGACGAGCTGCGTACCCGTGTAGGTCGGCGTGACTTTGAAGCCCGGCGCGTTGATGGCCGAGAACCGGCCGGTCAGGGCACCGCTGCTGATGATCGTGAGCGTGTCGCCCGCACTGGGTGCAAAACCGGCCTTGAAGCTCAGGTTCAGCGTCCCGTCCAGGGCGGCCACGCCGGCCACGCTCAGGCGGCCGGCACCATTGCCACCGAGATTCAGCTGAAGCGTCGAGCCGGCCAGCTGCGTGTAGGCGCCCGCCATGGTGACCGTCGAAGGCGCATTGCAGACCAGCGTGCCGCCGCCGACGTAGACATTGCCCTGGCCGAAGGCCGCGGCGGCGTCCGCCTGCAGCGTGCCCTGCACCAGTTGCGTGCCGCCTGCATAGCTGTTGTTGCCGCCGAGCGCGAGCGTGCCGCTGCCCTTCTTGGTGAGCTTGCCGGCGCCGGAGATGTTGTTGCGCCAGCTGTCCAGCGCATTGAAGCCGCCGAGGCTGGCGTCCATGGTCACGACCACGTCGCCGTTGAAGACGCCGTAGCCGTCGGCCGCGTCGAACAGGTTCAGCCGGCCCCAGCCTTCGGGGTCGTCCATCACCGGGTAGCCCGAGGGCACGGCCGTGGTCTTGAGCACCACGCGGCGCTGCGTGGCGTCGAGGTACGGCAGGCGCGTTTCGAGCAGCACCTCGGCACCCTTGGGCACCACGGCCGGCCTGCTGGTGTCGGCCACCTGCTTGAAGCCGAAGGTCAGGCGGCGCAGGTAGTCGGCCTTGCTCGCGGCATGGTCGGCAAAGCGGTCGGTCGCGGTGCCCTGCGAATGGGCAAAGGCATTGAAGGCAGCGGCATCGCTCGCACCCACTGCGGCCGTCAGCACGGTCTGCGCCTGCGCATAGGCGGCGCTCTTGCGAGCGGCATTGGCGCCGGTGGCCAGGCTCGCGGCCGCCACGGCCTGGCCCTGCACGCGCCCGCCGATCACGTCCAGCGGCGAATGCATGCCCGCCAGGATCCGGTTCTCGCCGAGCTCGAGGCCGCGCGCCACCATCTCCTGGAAGCGCTGCGGCACCACGTAGGCGAACGCGATGGCCTTGCGCACGGCCTCGGCCGAGTGGCCGCTCACGAAACCGCCGTCGGTGGCGGGCGTGGGGCTCTTGGCGGGCTCCAGCGCAGGCACCACCTTCACGCTGCTGCTCCAGCGCCATGGGCGCGCGTATTTGTAGAAGCGCTTGGCGGGTTCGGTGGAGCCGTTCTCGCCGATGTTGTTGAGCAGGTCCACCACCGTGCCGAAGCCGGGGTTGGCGGCACCGCCCACGCCGACGTCGTTGCCGCCGTCGTTGTAGAGCACGGTGGTCGCGTCGGCGGCGATGCCGGTGATGGTGGTGGTCTGCTGGGCGGCGGCGCGCCAGGCGCTGGTGAGCGGGCCCATGCCGTCGCCGATGCTGTAGCCCTTGCCGCGGCGGTCGTCGAGGTAGGCGGCCAGCTCCTGCGCGCTGGTGCGCGCGTTGGTGGCGTCGACGACGTACTGGACGTTGCTGTTCAACACGCTGGTGTTGAGGGCCTTGCCGTCGGTGGCATCGCCCGGAATGCCGCTCCATGTGGAAGCGACGACGGCCGGAAAGCTGCCCTGCGCTGCGGCCGTGACGCCCGCGTCGACCAGCAGCGTGCTGGGCTGCCAGAAGTCGAGGAAGCCGGCCACCACGCGCACGCCGGCATTGGTTTCCTTGGTCGCATAGCGCGCGTCGCCACGCTGGTTGGTCGCGACGTTGTCGACGAAGGGCGGTATCGCGACCGTATCGGGCACGGGCGCCGTGTCGGTAAAGCCCAGGTCCTTCGGCGGACCGGCCACGGCGACGGAGACGGCAGGTGGGTTCGCAGTGGCCGGCGGCGTGGCGGCGATGGGGAACGAGACACCGCCGTCACTGCCGCCACCGCATGCCGAAAGGCAGAGTGCTGCGACGAGGGTGATGGCGAAGGGGCGGCTGAAAGACGAAAAGGACGGCATGGCGAAGGGATGGGAGGAAATGAAAGGCGCAGGCAGGTCGAGCCGACCGACGCGGCCCGCGCAATCTATAGATGCAAGAAGTCGTTTCAATGACTTGCCTGCCCGCCTCGTGCGGCATTCATCTGCGTCCTGAGCGGGCCCCGGTCGTCTCCGCCTCGCGATGGGTCAAGCAGTCGCTGCCGCCCCGCGCGCCCTGCGCCGCCTACTGCCCAGCAGGCTTCAAATAGATCTCGACACGGCGATTCTGCGTGCGGCCTTCTTCCGAGGCATTGCTTGCCACCGGCTGTGTCTGGCCTCGTCCTTCGGCAGTCAGGCGGGCCTTTGCCACGCCTCGGTCGGCCAGGTAGGCTTCCACGCTTTGCGCGCGTCGCTGCGACAGGGCCATGTTGTGGTCCGGATTGCCGGTGCTGTCGGTATGGCCGACCACGCGCGCGTTGATCCTGGGCTCCTGCGAGATGGTCTGGGCCACGCCGTCGAGCACGCTTCGGAACGAAGGCTTGATGGTCGCGCTGTCGGTGTCGAACGTGACATTGCTGGGAATGTTGACCATCAGCGAGCCGTCCGGCTGATCGGTGATCTGCGTGCCGGTGCCGGCCGTCTGGCCACTGAGCTTGTTGCGGATGTTGGTCCAGTTGTAGCCCACCCCGGCACCGACCGCCGCGCCAACCGCCGCACCGATCGCCGTGCTCTTCTTGTCATGCCCGATGAGATTGCCGACACCAGCGCCGACGACGGCGCCAGTACCGGTGCCAACGGCCGTGTGAGTCCCTTGTTCGGTTGCGCAGCCTGCGGCGAGTGCAGCTGCGAGTGCGAGTGAGATCAGCCCGAGTTTCATGATGGTCCCTTTCAGTTGTTTCATTGGATCGACGGCCCTGGCTGATGCATTGCCAGGCGCGATCTGGAGAAACAACTTGCGAACGGGGACAAAGGCCGACAGGCACAACCGCTTCCATGACTGTTGGCCCGGATCAGGTTCAACAATCGTGAAATAGGTCGCGCCAGGAACGGCTCGTTACAGGTTCGGGGTGCCGCTGGAGCAGGCGGCCACAGCTCTCACGTGATGCTCATCTCCAGGGGCGTCGTCTGGAAGGCCAGCTGTCGCCACTTGCCTTCTTCGAACGTCCAGACCTGCATCACGCGCGAGTCGATGCGCACCGTGCCGCTGCCGTCCTTGCGAACGGCCACGAGCAGCTGGCGCCCGGTCATCAGTGCCGAGGTGCCAAGCACACGGACTTTCAGGTCGGAACGATCGATCTGCCGGTAGTCCACGTGCGTGCCGCCCGAGCGGAAGTAGCTGTCGTAGTCGTCGAGCTGGCCCTTGGCGTGCACATGCGTCAGGCCGGGGTGCAGGATCTCGCGCAGCCGCACGAAGTCGGCGCGCTTCATCGCGTCGCAGCGCTGCGCCTCCAGGGCGAGCAGCTGCGCCTCGGCGTCGGAAGGAGGGGTCTGTGGGGTCATGCAAGGGCCTCGGAAGGCAAGAGTGAGGAATCAATCGAACGCCACACCCAGCCGGGCGCAGGCACGCTGCAGCAAGGCCTGGGCATCGGCGGCGTCCGCCGCCACGCCGTAGACGATGTGGTCGGGCCGCACCAGCGCAGCGCGGCACCCGTGCTGTTCGAACCAGCGCGCGAGCAGGCCGTCCGCTTCCGAGAGCGCGAGCACGTCGGGCGGGATGGCGCCGCCACCCGTCTCATTGCCGATGCAGATCACCTGCGCGCGCAGCGCTGCCAGCATGCCGGACCATGGCTGCAGGTGGGCGGCGGCGGGTGCGTCGCGCAGCACCAGCAGGAAGCCGGGGCGTGCGAGGTCATCCATCATCTGCGCGTCTGCGGCGTTGGCGCCAAGAAGGCGCACGATGGGCTGGGGGAACGGCATGCCCTCTGGTGTTTCGCCGGTGTCGAGCAGGCCGCGGCTGATTCTCGGCAGCAGACTCTGGCGCAGCTGCACCTTCACCTGATGGCCCTGCTGCGCGCGCAGCTCGTGATCGCGCTGCGCGGCGCGCACGGGATCTCGCTCGCAGATGATCTTTCCCAGGCGCTTGACGGTGGCGGTGACCTCCTCGACCTGCGGGCCGCGTTCGATGCCGTAGCTGTCCAGCAGGCTGTCCGGCATGCGGCCCTCCAGCACCTCGTCGAGCTTCCAAGCGAGGTTGACCGCATCGCGAAGCCCCTGGCACATGCCCTGCGCCAGGAAGGGCGGCATCTGGTGCGCGCTGTCTCCGGCGAGCAGGACCGGGCCCTTGCGCCATTGCTCCAGCACCACGGCGTGGAACCGATAGGCGGCGGCGCGCCAGATGCGCGCCTCGTCCGGCGCAAGCCACGGTGCCAGCAACTTCCATATCGCGTCGTGCGGCATCTCGCGCTGCTCGGCTTCGTCGGGCATCAGCAGGAACTCCCAGCGCCGGTGCGTGCCGGGGCCGACCACGTACGTGCAAGGCCGCGACGGATCGCAGTACTGGATGTTGGTGGCAGGCAGCTGCGCCAGCTTGGACTCCTTCACGTGCATGTCCACGACGATCCACGGCTCGTCGAAGTCGAGGCTCTTCAGGGGCAGGCCCAGCCGCTTGCGCGTGGGACTGGCTCCGCCGTCGCATGCCACGACATGGCGCGCGTGCACCTGCGTGACTTCGCCCTGCGGCGCGCGCACGGCAAGCACGGCGCAGCTGCGGTCATCTTCCTGCACGTCCGTCACCTCATGGCCCAGGTGCACCTGCACGCTGGGCAGCGCCGCGACGGCCTGGCGCAGGGCGGCTTCGAGCGCCGGCTGGTTGAAGGTGTAGGAGGGCGCCCAGCCGAGCGGATAGGGCGAGGGGCCCATGTCGAAATGCTGGATCGGCTCGCCGTCGCACCCCTGGTAGAGCGTGGGCCGGTACGGCGTCATGTGCGCGGCCAGCGCGCCCGCAATGCCGATCTGCTGGAAAGTGCGCATCGCCTCGTGGTCGAGCGCGAACGCGCGGGGCAGCGGATAGACCTGGTCGGACTTGTCGAAGACGGCCACGCGCCGTCCCCTTTGCCCAAGCAAGGCAGCGAGCGAGGCGCCCACGGGGCCGAAGCCGACGATGGCGACGTCAAGGATGTCGTTGGTGAATGAGGACATGGCTATTATTTTGCAGAATATATAAATTGTGCATAAAACATGAAGGTATGCATTCAGGGTTCATCCCGATGCGATCTGATCTGTTCGGAAGAAAATGCACAAAATTGAACTTGTGCATTTTTAAAAGGAGACAAGATGTCGATGATGAAAGCCGCGCGCCTGCACCATGTGGGCGCCCCGATGGAAATCGAACAGTTGCCCATTCCGCAGCCGGCGGCCAACGACGTGCAGGTGCGGGTCAGGGCCTGCGGCATCGTGCCCAACCTGGGCAACATCCTGGCCAACTGGACCACCTGGTTCCCCGAGCTACCGCTGCCGCCGCTGCCGGCCGTCTTCGGGCTCGATCCGGCGGGCGAGGTGACGGCGGTGGGCTCGCACGTGCATGCGTGGAAGCCGGGCGACCGCGTATACGTCAACCCCAGCCTCTACTGCGGCGGCTGCCGGGCCTGCCGCAACGGCGACCTGATCAACTGCACGCACTATGCCTTCAGCGGCTACTTCGGCTTCTCCGAGAATTCGCTCAAGCTCTACAAGAACTATCCCAACGGCGGCCTGGCCGAATACATGATCGCGCCGCAGTACGCGCTGGTGAAGCTGCCGGACAACGTCAGCTTCAACCAGGCCGCGCGCTTCGGCTACCTGGGCACCATGTACTCGGCCATGCGCAAGGCCGGCATCGGCCCGGGCAAGAGCATGCTGGTCAACGGCATCAGCGGCACGCTGGGCATCGGCGGCGCGTTGTTCGGGCTGGCCATGGGCGCCACGCGCATCCTGGGCACGGGCCGCAATGCCGAATTGCTCGCGCGCGTGAAGGCGTTGGCGCCCGATCGCATCGAGGTCTTTTCCAACGCCCAGGGCGAGCCCGTCGATCGCTGGGTCAAATCGCGCACCGAGGGGCTCGGCGTGGATGCCTTCTTCGACGCACTCGGCCCGGGCGCGTCCCACGAGACGCTGCAGCAAGGCGTGCGTGCGCTCAAGCGGGGCGGACGTGCCTACAACATCGGGGCCATCGCCGGCATGGTCGGCATGGACCTGCACACGATGATGGACGAGCAGCAGAGCATCGAGGGCTCCGCGTGGTTCACCGCCGGCGAGGGGCAGGATATCGCCGACATGGCCGAGGCGGGCACGCTCGATCTTTCCATCTTCGAACACGTCTGCCACCCATTGGACCGCGTGAACGAAGCCATCTCGGGCATCGCAAGTCGCAACGGCGGCTTCAGCAACTTCGTCATCAACCCCTGAGAGGGACGCCCATGAAAGTCAGACGCGTGGTGGCAGGGGTTGCGGCCGATGGCCGCTCCCGGGTGTTCGAGGACGCGCTCGCGCCGCGGGCCGTCGAGTTCGAGAGCGCGCCGGGTTTTGCGGCGACCCTGCTGTGGGCCTCCGGTGCCGCGGAGCTGGTGGCCCGGGGCGCGCCGCACGACCGCACCGGCTCGGCCACGTTCGTGCCGGGGCAGGGAGAGACGCTGCTCATGTTCGTCACCTTCCCGCCAGACAGCGTGATGATGCGGGCGGACTTCGACGGCGCGGCATTCGGCGCGGAGTTCGCGCAGAAGGTGCCGGGGCTGGCCGAGACCTTCGAGGCCGACCATCCCGGCATGCACACCACCGACAGCATCGACTACGACGTGGTGCTCGACGGAGAGATCACGCTGGAGCTGGACGACGGCGCGCAGGTCGCGCTGCGCCGGCACGACGTCGCCGTGCAGCACGGCAACCGCCATGCGTGGCGCAACCTGGGCGACAAGCCCGCCACCATGCTGTTCGTCCTCATCGGGACGAGGCGCGCGGGCTGAGCTGCGCAGCGGCCAGCAGTGCAATCTCGTCCAGCAGTTCGCCGAGCGCGACACCGATGAAGTCGAGCGTTGTCGCGTCGACGAGTCGGCCTTCCTGGATGCGCGAGGCCACGTTCGCGATGGCTACGTGCTGGCGCACCAGCGGGCGCGCGAGCGTGGCGGCCAGCGCGTCGCGGATCTGCGCCTGCGCGCGCACGCCGCCCGCGGTGCCGGGCGATGCCGTCATGATGAGCGCCGGCTTGCCCCTGAGCGGTGAGGCGAAGCCCGGCCTCGACGCCCAGTCGATGGCGTTCTTCAGCACGCCCGGCATGCCGTAGTTGTATTCGGGGGAACACAGCACGAGGCCGTCGGCACCGGCGATGGCGCTCTTGAGCCGCGCCACTGCCTCGGGAGGCGCGTCGCCGTCGAGGTCCGCGTTGTAGGGAGGAATGTCGTCCAGCGGGACGATCTGCAGCGCCACGTCGGGCGGCAGCAGGGGCTGCAGGCTGCGGAGCACGGCGGTGCAATTCGATGCGCGGCGGATGCTGCCTGAGATGGCGACAAGTTGCGTGGTGGGGTGTTGATCGGCTTTCAATGCTTTCGACTCCTGTTTTTTGCGAGGCGAGTTTATGCATAAAATCCAAAACATGTACAAAAATGAATCGACCGCCGAGCGGGCGCTTCCGCTCGTCGACCAGGCCTTCATCCGGCTGCGCCGGGATGTGCTCTCGGGCAACTACGGTGCAGGCGCGAAGCTCAAGCTCGACGAGCTTCAGACGGCCTACGGTTTTTCCAGCAGTCCGTTGAGGGAGGCGCTCAGCCGGCTGGCGCAGGAGGGGCTGATTCGCGCCGACGAGCGCCGTGGCTTCCGGGTGGCGGACATCTCGCCGGAGGATCTCGCGGACATCACCCGCATGCGCGTCATGCTCGATGTCCCGGCGCTTCGCGAGTCCATTGCGAACGGCGACGATGCATGGGAGGCGCTGGTGGTCGGAGCCTTCCATCGCCTCGAGAAGATCGAGAGCCGCCTCGGTGACGGGCCCGTCGTGCTCGACGACGACTGGACGCAGCTCCACTCGGCGTTCCACGCGTCGCTGCTGGCGGCCTGCCCGTCGGAGCGCATGCGCACCTGGAGTGCGAGCCTCTTCGACCAGGCGGAGCGCTACCGCCGCTATTCCGCGCGCTTTCGCAAGACGGCGCGGCGCAAGTCGAACGAGCACCGCAAGATCATGGATGCCACCTTGCGCCGCGATGCCAAGACGGCCTGCGCGCTGCTGGAAGACCACATCCTCAGCACCGAACGCAACGTCATGGCGGTGCTTGGCGCGGCCACCGAGCGCGCCGGCAGAAGCTGATCCCCGGCTGAGCTGAAGCCATCGCGTGCAGCCGCCTGCACGCGCAAGAAGATGCGCACGCTCGCTCGCGGCGTTCGCTGGCCGGCGCTGCGCGCCGGGCCTCCTCCATGCATGTTCGCCTTGCCCCCTGCGGCTGCCCCGCAGGGGCGTTCGCCGTGCGCATCTGCCTCGCACTCGGTAAAAACCACTATGCACTAAACATGTTTTATGCACAAAAATATCTTCGTGCATTAATCTGAGCATAGAGCCGGGTCGAAGCCGACCCCCGTGTGCAACGTCATCCCATCCGAAAGAGCAACGCATGAAATTGATGTCCTACTCACTCGCCGGCCGCGAAACCTGGGGCGCCGTCGTCGACGGCGGCGTGGTCGACCTTGCGGCACGAACCGGTCATGCCACGCTGGCCGACTTCATCGCCAGCGCGGACTTCGCGCGCCGCGACGCACTGGTTGCGGGGCTCGCCGCCGATGCGCAGCTCTCCGACGTGCGCTATCTGCCCGTGATTCCGAAGTCCGAGAAGATCGTCTGCGCCGTGCGCAACTACATGGACCACCACCAGGAGGTGCTGGCCGCCGGCATGCAGCGCGAGCTCTCCGAGCAGCCGCCGATCTTCCTTCGCGTGTGGCGCTCGCAAACGCCGCACGAGGGCCCGATCGTCCGCCCCCGCGTGTCCGAGTCGCTCGACTGGGAGGGCGAACTCGCCGTGATCATCGGCGAGGGCGGCCGCGACATCCAGGAGGCCGACGCCTGGAAACACGTGGCCGGCTACAGCTGCTACAACGACGGCAGCGTGCGCGAGTGGCAGTTCCATGCCAAGCAGATCGCGTCGGGCAAGAACTTCGAATCGACCGGCGGCTTCGGCCCGTGGATGGTCACGGCCGACGAGATTGCACCAGGGCGCGAACTCAAGCTGGAGACGCGCCTCAACGGCGAGGTGGTGCAGTCGAGCCACACCGGCCACATGATCTTTTCGATCCCGCGGCTGATCGCGTATTCGTCCACCATCTTCACGCTGGTGCCCGGCGACGTGATCATCACCGGCACTCCGGCCGGCGTGGGCTGGAGCAAGAAGCCGCCGCGCTTCATGAAGCCGGGCGACGTCGTCGAAGTCGAGATCGAAGCCGTGGGCCTGCTGCGCAACCACGTGGTGGCCCAGGACTGAGAACTGCTCCACCGCCCAGCATCGTGCGAGACGTCCGCAAAGGGCGCCGCTCCAGGAGACAAAATTGAAACGAAGAACCCTTCTCGCCGCCTGTGCGGCGACGGCTGCCGCTTGGCCTGCCTCTCGGGCTTTCGCCCAGGGCTACCCGGAGCGCGCGGTGAAGCTCTATCAAGGCTTTGCGCCGGGCGGCAATGCCGATGCCATCGCCAGGGCGATCGGTGTCGAGATGGGCAAGGCCATGGGCCAGCCGGTCGTGGTGGAGGCACAGGCGGGCGCGGGAGGCACCATTGCGGCGGCCAACGTGGCGCGCGCCAGGCCCGACGGCTACACGCTGCTGCTCGCCACCGGCGGCCACGCCGTGGCGGGGGCTCTGTACAACACGCTTCCGTACAAGACCGTGGCCGATTTCGAGGGGGTTTCCACCGTCACGTACTTTCCCTTCCTGATCGTCGTCAACGCCAGCTCGAAGGTGCAGGGGCTGGCCGAGATCATCGCGTCGGCCAAGGCGGCGCCGGGCACGGTGGCGTACGGCACCGCGGGCATCGGCTCGACGCATCATCTCGCGGGCGAACTGCTCACCAAGATGGCCGGCGTGTCGATGATGCATGTGCCGTACAGGGGCGACGCAGCATCCGTCACTGCGCTCCTTGGCGGCGAGGTGCCTTTCATCATCGCGCCGCCGACGGCGGTGCTGTCGAACATCCAGGCCGGCAAGTTGCGGGCGGTGGCAACGACGGGGGTGCAGCGCTGGCCGGGGCTGCCCAAGGTCCCGACGGTGGCGGAGCAGGGCGTGGCAGGCTACGACGTGCGCTCGTGGGCGGGCGTCCTGGCGCCGGCAGGCACGCCGCGCCCCGTCGTCGAGCGGCTCAACACCGAGATACTGCGGGCGTTGCAGGCGCCGGCGGTGCGCCAGCGGCTCGAGGACATGGGCGGCGAGGCGCGCGGGAGTACGCCCGAAGAAATGAAGGCACTGGTCGCACGGGAGCTCGAGAAGTGGACCCAGGTGGTCGCCGATGCAAAGATCCCCAGGCAATGAAGAACGAATGAAAGAAGGAACCACGCCATGTCACTGATCGCGCTGCGCAAGCGAAGCCTGACCATCGAGACCGTCTTCCACGAAGGCGGCCCCCCACCCGACAAACCGCTGCGCATAGCCGCCGCCTGCGCGGTGATCCGCAATCCCTACGCCGGGCGCTACGAGCCCGACCTGATGCCTTTCATGGCGGAGTTGCGAAGCCTCGGGACTTCGCTGGCCGAAGAACTCGTGGCCACGCTCGGAAAGGACAACGTCGAGGCCTACAGCAAGGCTGCCATCGTCGGCGTCAACGGCGAACTCGAACACGGGGCGGTCTGGCACGAGGCGGGCGGCTGGGCCATGCGGCAGGTGCTGGGCGAGCCCAAGGCCATCGTGCCCGCGGCGAAGGCGGTTGCCGCGACGGGCTACCGACTGATGGTGCCGCTGCACTACATCCACGCGGCCTATGTGCGCAGCCATTTCAACACCGTCGAGGTGGGCATCCAGGATGCGCCGCGGCCCGACGAGATCCTGTTCGCGCTGGTGATGGCCGACGGCGGGCGCGTTCACTCGCGCCTCGGCGGCCTGACCAAAGAGCGGGTCTCGGTGAACGACGGGCAGCGCTGAACATGGTGATGAACTCCATGCGCGCCGTGCAGCTTTCCGAAACGGGCGGCCCCGAAGTCCTTCGTCTGGTCCACCTGCCATTGCCCGAGCCGGGCCCGGGCCAGGTTCGCGTCAGGGCCGCGGCGATCGGCGCCGGAGGGCCCGACGTGCTGATCCGCAACGGCACCTACAAGTGGATGCCACCGCTGCCGGCCATTCCCGGCAACGAGATGGCGGGGACGGTCGATGCGGTCGGTCCCGGCGTCACGCGGCCGTCGGTGGGCGAGCGCGTGCTCGTGAGCGCACGGGAGCTGTCGCAGCGCGGCGGCTGCTATGCCGAGTGCATCTGCGTGAGCGAATCGGCGCCCTTCGTGCTGCCTGCGTCGCTGGGCTTCGAGGATGCGGTGAGCCTGGGCAATTTCCAGCTGGCCATTGCACTGCTTGCGAGCAACGGGAATCTGCCGGCACGAAGCATTCTCGTGCCGGGCGCCGCGGGTGGCGTTGCCACTGCCCTGGCGCAGGTTGCGCGCGCTCGGGGCCTGCGCGTGATCGGCACGGCCTCGTCCGCGGAAAAGCGCGCCTTCGCGCTGGAGAACGGCGTGAGCGAGGTCATCGACGGCGACCCCGCGACGCTTCCCGAACGCGTGAGGGCGCTGACCGACGGACGCGGCGTGGACCTGGCGTTCGATCACGTCGGCGGCGCGCTCTTCATTGCCTGCCTGCGATCGCTCGCGCCTTTCGGCATGGCGGTTTCCTACAACATCCTCGCGGGTCCGCCGGAGGGCGATGTCTTCGATGAACTGCGCAAGCTGCTGGGCAGGAGCCTGGCGGTCCGCACCTTCTCCATCCACACCGTCGACAGCGACATAGCGCAGCGCCGCGGCCTGATGGAAGAGGCCATCGCCCTGATGGCCGAGGGAAAGGTGCGCGCCCCGCGCGCCACCCGCATGCCGCTGGCCGAGGCGCGGCGCGCGCACGAACTGCTCGACCATGGCGGCTCGCTCGGCAAGCTCGTCCTGATTCCCTGACACCTGAACCCGGCAGAGGCCATCTTGAACGCTCCCTACATTCCCAACCTGTCGCACTGCGGCATCTTCTGCCGCGACCTGGCGGTGATGAAGCGCTTCTACACCGGCGTTTTCGACATGCAGGAAACCGATCGCGGCGTGGGCGGCACGTTCCGGTACGAGCTCGTGTTCCTGAGCGGGCGCGATGACCAGCACCACCAGCTCGTGCTGGCCGGTGGCCGCGCAGCGGACGCGCCCAGCACCGTGATGCAGCTCTCGTTCAAGGTCAAGGCCATCGACCATCTGCGCGAGGCGCGCCGGCGCGCGCTGTCGCTCGGCGCGACAAAGATGCGGGGCCTGAACCACGGCAATGCGCTGTCCATCTACTGCATGGACCCCGAAGACAACACGGTCGAGGTCTATCTCGATACGCCGTGGTATGTGAGCCAGCCTCATGGAGACCCGCTGGATCTCGAGGACAGCGACGAGGCGATCTGGTCGCAGACCGAACGCGCGGTCCGAGCCGATCCGAGCTTCATGCCGGCGGAAGAATGGGCTGCCCGTTTCGCACAGCGCAGCAAGGCGCTGAGGGCCGCGGTTGGGTGAATTCGGGAGTCGGCCTGCGGATCTCGGTATTTTTCAAGGACGGCGGCAGGAACACGCTATAATGGAAGGCTTAGCGGCTGTAGCTCAGTTGGATAGAGTACTTGGCTACGAACCAAGGGGTCGTGGGTTCAATTCCTGCCAGCCGCACCATCACTGAAAATGCCCGGAAGATTCTTCTTCCGGGCATTTTTCTTTTGTGCCTTCGCGATGGATCGACCCGTGAAGCCCGAAAGGTCGATAAAAGCGGGCTATAATTGCAAGCTGTGCGGCTGTAGCTCAGTTGGATAGAGTACTTGGCTACGAACCAAGGGGTCGTGGGTTCAATTCCTGCCAGCCGCACCACTACAAGGAAAGCCCGCAACGAAAGTTGCGGGCTTTTTTCATTTGGAGGATTTTGCGATGAGCAAGGCATTCACCAAGGAAACCGACTCCGACGCAGACGACGACGGCGCCGATGGCGCGTCACCTCCGTTGCCTGCAGGCAGCAAGAACTACATCACCCCCGAAGGCTATGCGCGCCTGCGCGACGAACTGCTGCAGCTGATGGATGAGGAGCGGCCCAAGATCGTCGAAACCGTGCATTGGGCGGCGAAGAATGGTGATCGCTCCGAGAATGGCGACTACCTCTACGGCAAGAAGCGCCTGCGCGAAATCGATCGCCGCATCCGCTTTCTCACCAAGCGCCTCGAAATCGCGGAGATCACCGATCCCTCGGTGCACCACGGCCGCGACCAGGTTTTCTTCGGCGCGACTGTTCGCTATGTCGACGAGACGGGTGAAGAGCGCAGCGTCACCATTCTCGGCATCGACGAAGCGGAAAGCGCGAAGTCGCAGGTCAGCTGGATCTCGCCGATTGCGCGGGCACTGCTCAAGTCGCGCGAGGGCGACGTGGTGAAGCTTGTGACGCCCGGCGGAGCGCACGAAGTCGAGATTCTGTCCGTGAGCTATCCGGCGCCGCGCCCAGCGGCGGCGTAGCAGTCCTCAGGGGGCTGGAACCGTCCTGGAGGCGGTCAGCACCGACGCGGTACGCCGGGCCGCGCGCAGCACCGCATCCAGGTGCGTGCGGTCGCGCACGGCGATCACGAAGCGCAGGTCGGTCGAGTCCTGCGGGGTTTCGTCGGCCATTTCCACGTGCGTGATGTCGGCTTCCGCGTCGGCCAGCGTGGCGGCGACGCGCGCCAGCACGCCCTTGTCGTTGCGCACGGTGATGACCACTCCGGTCTCGAAGGCGCGCGTGGGTTCGTCCGCCCACTCGACCGCGAAGAAGCGTTCGCTGTCCTTGTGGCGCAGCCGCTGGCCAACGCCGCAGTCTTCCGTGTGCACCACCAGGCCTTCGCCATGGCCGAGGTAACCGACGATCTGGTCGCCCGGAATCGGCCGGCAGCACAGCGCAAACCGCACCGAAGAGTTCTCGCTGCCATCCAGCGTGACCGCGCCCTGCGACACGGTTTCGTGCGAGATGAAGCGCTCGCGGCTCAACAGCAGTGCATCGGGCCGTTCGCCCAGTTCGGAAAGCATCGCCACCAGCCGCTTCGCGACGATGCTGGCGATGCGCTTGCCCAGGCCGATGTCGGTCAGCAGCTCGGAGCGGGTGCGGTTGCCGGTGAAGCGCAGCAGCTTTTCCCACAGCGCCTGATGCTCTTCGTCTTCCTCGGGCAGCTTGCTCAGGCCTTCTGCGCGCAGTGCCTGCGCGAGCAGCTTTTCGCCCAGGCCTTCGGACTCGGCGTGCGCCAGCGTCTTCAGGTAGTGGCGGATCTTGGAGCGTGCCCGGCCGGTTCGCACGAACCCGAGCCAGGCCGGATTGGGCGTCGACACCGGCGCGGTGATCACCTCGACCACGTCGCCGTTCTTGAGCTCGGTGCGCAGCGGCACCTGGTCGCCGTTGATGCGCGCGGCCGAGGTGTGATCGCCGATGTTGCTGTGGATGGCATAGGCAAAGTCGACCACCGTGGCGCCGCGGGGCAGCGCCATGATCTGGCTCTTCGGCGTGAACACGTACACCGCGTCGGGGAACAGGTCGACCTTGACGTGGTCCCAGAACTCGGCCGCATCGCGCGTCTCGTCCTGGATATCGAGCAGCGACTGCAGCCACTTGGTGCCCAGCCGGTCATTGCTGGCCGCGTTCGGCTCGGCGGCCTTGTACAGCCAGTGCGCGGCCACGCCCGATTCGGCCACCACGTGCATCGCCTCGGTGCGCAGCTGGAATTCCACGCTCACGCCGGCCGGGCCGACCAGCGTGGTGTGCAGCGACTGGTAGCCGTTGAGCTTGGCGATCGCGATGTGATCCTTGAACTTGCCCGGCAGCGGCTTGTACATCTGGTGCAGGATGCCCAGGCCGGTGTAGCAGGCGATCACGTTCGGCACGATCAGGCGGAAGCCGTAGATGTCGGTCACCTGGGCGAAGCTCAGGTGTTTTTCTTCCATCTTGCGGTAGATCGAATAGAGCGTTTTCTCCCGGCCTGCGATCCGCAGTGTCATGCCGGCGGCCGAGAACGCGGTCTCGACCTCTTTTTGCACCTTCTGGATCAGGTCGCGCCGACGGCCGCGCGCCTTGGCGACGGCCTTTGACAGCGTGGCGTAACGCCACGGTTTCAAATGCCGGAACGACAGCTCCTGCAGCTCGCGGTAGGTCTGGTTCAGCCCGAGCCGGTGCGCGATGGGGGCGTAGATCTCGAGCGTTTCGCGTGAGATGCGGCCCCATTTTTCACGCGGCGCATCGGCCAGCGTGCGCATGTTGTGCGTGCGGTCCGCCAGCTTGACCAGGATGACGCGCACGTCGCGCGCCATCGCCAGCAGCATCTTGCGGAACGACTCGGCCTGGTTTTCCTCGCGGGTGTTGAACTGCAGCTTGTCGAGCTTGGTCAGTCCGTCGACCAGTTCGGCGACCGGGGCGCCGAAGCGCTCGATGAGTTCGGGCTTGGTGACGCCGCAGTCTTCGATGGCGTCGTGGAGCAGGGCGGCCATCAGCGCCTGCGCATCGAGCTTCCATTCGGCGCATTGCGCCGCCACGGCGATCGGGTGCGTGATGTAGGGCTCGCCGCTGTTGCGCAGCTGGCCCAGGTGGGCCTCGTCGGCGAAGCGGTAGGCGCGCCGGACCAGTTCGGTGTCTTCGGGGCTCAGGTAGTCGAGGCGCGCGGTCAATGCCGCGAAGCTCGCGGCGGCCGCGTTCAGCGCCGCCGGGCTCGGCTTCGGCGTGCCCTTGGGGGCATGGGACTGATGTTTGGCTACCGCGCTCATGGCTACCACTTTAGCGTGACCGCTCTGTGGACGCGTCCGGACATAAAAAAAGCACCGCTTCGCGGTGCCTTTTCGTTGCAGGGCTGCGTCAGATCAGCCCGGCACCTTCTTGAGCATTTCGAGGCCGATCTTGCCTTCGGCGATTTCGCGCAGGGCGGTCACGGCGGGCTTGTTCTTGCTCTCGATCTTGGGGGCATGGCCCTGGCTCAGCATGCGCGCACGGTAGGTGGCGGCCAGGACGAGCTGGAAACGGTTCGGAATATTGACGAGGCAATCTTCGACGGTGATGCGGGCCATGATGAGAATCTTTCGGTCTGGGAGCGGTGAACTCGGATATCAGGGGATGTTCAGTGCGGCGAATGTGTCGGCACGGGCACGGCGCTGTGCGGAATACCGGAGCCGCTGAGCGTGGACGATCGCCTTGAGATCGAAAAGTGCGCGCTCAAATAACTCGTTGATTATAACGAAGTCGAATTCCCCCGCCCGGGCCATCTCTTCGGCGGCGTTTTTAAGCCGCAATTCGATGACCGAGGCGCTGTCTTCGCCGCGCCGTTCGAGCCGGGAGCGCAGTTCTTCCCAGCTGGGGGGCAGGATGAAGATCATCACCGCGTTGGCAAAGGTCTTGCGGATCTGCAGGGCGCCCTGGAAGTCGATTTCGAGGATGACGTCCGCGCCCTGGGCGATCCGTTCCTCGATGGCCTTCTTGGAGGTGCCGTAGCGGTGGCCGTGCACGTGGGCCCATTCCACGAAGCCGTCGGCCGCAATCATTGCGTCGAACTCCGTCGGAGACGCAAAAAAGTACTCGCGGCCATGCTTTTCCTGCCCGCGCGGCGACCGGGTCGTGTGCGACACCGAAGGCTGCACGGCCGAGTCGAGTTCCATGAGCGCCTTGACCAGGCTCGATTTGCCGGCGCCGCTGGGCGCCGCCACCACGAAGATGTTGCCGGGGTAGTCCATTCTGTCGCTCGTCGTCATTCGATGTTCTGTACCTGCTCGCGCATCTGCTCGATCAGGACCTTCATGTCCACGCCGATGCGCGTGAGCTCCAGCGCCGCCGACTTCGAGCCCAGGGTGTTGGCCTCGCGGTGCAGCTCCTGGATCAGGAAGTCGAGGCGCTTGCCGATCTCGCCGCCCTTCTTGAGCAGCCGCTCGATCTCGTCGAGGTGCGAATTCAGCCGCGTGAGCTCCTCGGCCACGTCGATGCGGATCGCAAAGGCGGTGGCCTCGGTCAGCGCGCGGTCCTGGGCGGCCTCGGGCAGCGTGCCGCCCGTGCCGGCGGTCAGGCCCATGGCCTCCTGCCAGCGTTCCAGGAAGCGGGTGCGCTGCTGTTCGACCAGCTGCGGCACCAGCGGGCCGGCCTGCTGTACCAGGGTGCGCAGCTGGCCCAGGTGGGCTTCGAGCATCTTGGCCAGCCGGGCGCCTTCGCGCTGGCGGGCCGACATCAGGCCTTCGAGCGCCTTGCCTGTGACATCGATCAGGTCGGGCCCCCAGTCGCCGCGGGCGGCGCTGTCGCCGCCGGCCAGGCGCAGCACGTCGGCCACGCTCAGGTCGCGCGCGGCGGGCAGCCAGGCCTTGATGCTGTCCTGCACCCCGTTGAGCCGTTGGAGCAGCTTGACGGAGGGCTCGACCACGCCGGCCTGGGCCGTGTTCTCGATGGCGGCGCGCACCTCGACCTTGCCGCGCTTGAGCTTGCCCGTGAGCAGCTCGCGCAGCGCGGTCTCATGCTGGCGCAGCTCCTCGGGCAACTTGAAGGTGAGATCGAGGAAGCGGCTGTTGACCGAGCGGATTTCGACCCCGAGCCGGCCCCCGGCGGAAGGCCGTGCATCGGCTTCGGAGTGGCTGCCTGCGGACCCGTTCTGGCCGCTGGCGTAGCCGGTCATGCTGTAAACTGGCATTGCGCCTCACTGTGGTTTTGCTTGCATGCACCGAGGCGTCGGCACGGCGTTCGCTTGCCGCACCATCGCCTTCGGGCGAAACTCCCGGATTATGTCAAAGGTCAAGCCTACGCCCCTGTTGCCCGATACGGTCATTGGTGGTTACCGCGTTGTACGCCGGCTTTCCGCAGGTGGTTTCGGTGTCGTCTATCTCGCCATCGACCCCAGCGGACAGCAGGTGGCCATCAAGGAATACCTGCCGTCGTCGCTCGCCACCCGAGGTCCCGGCGAGCTCGCGCCGCAAGTGCCGCCCGAGAAATTGTCGCTCTACCGGCTGGGGCTCAAGAGCTTCTTCGAGGAGGGCCGCTCGCTCGCGCAGATCTCGCACGCCTCGGTGGTCAGTGTGCTCAACTTCTTCCGCGAGAACGAGACCGTCTACATGGTCATGAACTACCTGGAGGGCGCGACCCTGCAGGATTTCGTGGTCACCGCGCGAGACCTGAAAAAGCAGAAGGTGTTCCGCGAGTCGACCATCCGTTCGCTGTTCGACGAAATTCTGCGCGGCTTGCGCATCGTCCACCAGTACAAGATGCTGCATCTGGACATCAAGCCGGCCAACATCTTCGTCACCGACGACGACCGCGCCGTGCTGATCGACTTCGGCGCCGCGCGCGAAGTGCTCAGCAAGGAAGGCATCTTCATCCGCCCCATGTACACCCCCGGCTTCGCGGCTCCCGAGATGTACCGGCGCGACTCGTCGATGGGCCCCTGGACCGACATCTACGCCATCGGCGCCTGCATCTACGCCTGTATGCAGGGCTACCCGCCCAACGACGCGCCGCGCCGAATCGAAAAAGACCGGCTCAGCCTGTCGCTGTCGCGCCTGCGCGGCGTGTACTCCGACAACCTGATCGAAGTGGTCGAGTGGTGCATGTCGCTCGACCCGCTGTCGCGCCCGCAGTCGGTCTTCGCGCTGCAGAAGGAGCTCAGCCGCGAAGGCGAGCGCCGCTATACCAAGCTCACGGTGGGCGAAAAAGTGCGCCTGTCGATCGACAACATCCGCTCTTTCGACAAGAAGAGCCTGCCCAAGGCTGCTGCGCCCACCACGCGCCCCGCATGACATCATGAAATTCTCCGTCTTCCAGGTCAGCCGCAAGGGCGGGCGTCTCAAGAACGAAGACCGCATGGGCTATTGCTACACGCGGGAATCGGGGCTGTTCGTGCTGGCCGACGGCATGGGCGGCCATCCGGAAGGCGAGGTTGCGGCGCAGCTGGCGCTGCAGACCATCGCCGCGCTCTACCAGCGCGAGGCGCGCCCGACCGTGAAGGACGTGAAGGCCTTCCTGGCCGAATCGGCCATGGCCGCGCACCAGCAGATCATGCGCTACGCGAGCCACAAGGCGATGCTCGACACGCCGCGCACCACCGTCGTCGCGGCCGTGTTGCAGGGCACCACCGCTACATGGATGCACTGCGGCGATTCGCGCCTCTACGTCGTGCGCGACGGCCGCCTGCTGGTGCGCACGCGCGACCACTCGCACGCCGAACGCCCCAAGCCGCACGGCTCCGACATGCCGGTCAACCGCAACCTGCTGCTGACCTGCCTCGGCTCGCCGACCACGCCGCTGTTCGACATCGCGGCGCCGCTGCAGCTGCAGCGCGGCGACCGCATCATGCTGTGCTCCGACGGTGTGTGGGGCGTGCTCGACGACGAGCTGATCGTGCACACGCTCTCCTCCGGCAAGCCCGTGTCCGATGCGGCTCCCGACCTCGCCGAGATGGCCCTGCGCAAGGGCGGCGCCCACAGCGACAACGTCACGCTCATCGCGCTCGAATGGGAAATGCCCGACAGCGCGGACGACCGCAGCGGCGTGTCCACCGAGACCATCGAAGACGGCGTGTTCGCCTCGACCATCCAGGCTGGCATGCCGGCGTCGGACAACGAGATCGACGACCTCGACGAAGACGCCATCGAGCGCTCCATCGCCGAGATCAACGAGGCCATTCGCCGCTCCGCCGCACGCAAGACCTGAGCGCGCGCGGCTTTTCTTTTTTCTTTCCAATTCCCGAACAAATGACTGCTTTCACGCGAAGCGGCGGCCGTGCCGCCGATCAATTGCGACCGGTGCGCATCACCCGTGGCTTCACCATCCATGCCGAAGGCTCGGTGCTGATCGAGTTCGGCCAGACCCGCGTGCTGTGCACGGCCTCCGTCGAAGAGAAGGTGCCGCCGCACAAGAAGGGCAGCGGCGAAGGCTGGGTCACCGCCGAATACGGCATGCTGCCGCGCGCCACGCACACCCGCAGCAGCCGCGAGGCGGCCAAGGGCAAGCAGACCGGCCGCACACAGGAAATCCAGCGCCTCATCGGCCGTTCGATGCGCGCCGTGTTCGACCTTGCCGTGCTCGGCGAGCGCACCATCCACCTCGACTGCGACGTGCTGCAGGCCGACGGCGGCACCCGCACCGCCGCCATCACCGGCGCCTTCGTGGCGGCGCAGGACGCGGTCAGCAAGCTGCTGGCCAGCGGCGCCATCAAGGCATCGCCCATCAAGGGGCACGTGGCCGCCATCTCGGTGGGCATCGTCGGCGGCACGCCGCTGCTCGACCTGGAATACACCGAAGACTCGGCCTGCGACACCGATATGAACGTCGTCATGACCGGCGCCGGCCACTTCGTCGAAGTGCAGGGCACGGCCGAAGGCGTGGCCTTCACGCGCGAAGAAATGAACATCCTGCTCGGCCTTGCCGAGAAGGGCATCGGCGAACTCGTGACCTTGCAGAAGCAGGCACTGCTCTCGAACTGACTCATGAAACTGGTTCTGGCTTCCAACAACGCAGGCAAGCTCGCCGAACTCCAGCAACTGTTTGCAGAGCTGGCCGTTACCCTGGTGCCGCAATCGGCGCTGGGCGTGGGTGAGGCTGAAGAACCTTTCCGCACCTTCGTGGAGAACGCGCTGGCCAAGGCCCGCCACGCCAGCGCCGCCACTGGCCTGCCCGCCATCGCCGACGACGCGGGCCTTTGCGTCGATGCCTTTGGAGGCCTGCCGGGCGTCGATACCGCCTTCTACGCCACGCAGTTCGGCTACGCCAAGGGCGACGCCAACAATGTGAAGGCGCTGCTCGAGCAGCTCGACGGCGTGGCCAACCGCCGCGCCGCGCTCGTGAGCACGCTGGTCGCGCTGCGCAGCCACGACGACCCCGAGCCGCTCATCGCCATCGGCCGCGTCGTCGGCGAGATTGCGCCTGCGCCCGTTGGCGACAACGGCTTCGGCTTCGACCCCGTGATGTACCTGCCGGCCTTCGGCAAGACCTTTGCCCAACTGCCGCCCGAGGTCAAGAACGCCAACAGCCACCGCGGCCGCGCGGCGCAGGCCATGTTGGCGTTGATGCGCGAGCGCTGGCTGTAATGGCCACCATCTTCCCGATCCAGCCGGCGCAGTCCACGGGAGCGCCGCAGGCCAACGACGTGCTGCACTGGATGCGGCCCGGTCCGCTGCAGCTCAGCGCGCTGCCGCCGCTGTCGCTCTACATCCACCTGCCGTGGTGCCTGCGCAAGTGCCCGTACTGCGACTTCAACTCGCACGAATGGCGCGCCGCGAGCGAAGCGGAGATCGACGGCATTCCCGAGCAGGCGTATATCGATTCATTGGTGGCCGACCTCGATGCCGCACTGCCGCTCATCTGGGGCCGCACCGTCCACACCATCTTCATCGGCGGCGGCACGCCGAGCCTGTTTTCGCCGCAAGCCATCGACCGCCTGCTCGGCGATGTGCGTGCGCGCCTGAAGCTCACGCCCGATTGCGAGATCACGCTCGAAGCCAACCCCGGCACATTCGAGCGCAACCGCTTCCGTGCCTACCGCTCGGCCGGCGTCACGCGCCTGTCGGTGGGCGTGCAGAGCTTCAACGACGAGCACCTGAAGGCGCTGGGGCGCGTGCACGACCGCGCCCAGGCCATCGCCGCGCTCGAAGAGGCTGCGAGCACCTTCGATACCTTCAACCTCGACCTGATGTACGCGCTGCCGGGCCAGACGCTCGAAGGCCTGGACGCTGATCTGTCGCAGGCGCTGGCGCTCGCGCCGCCACACCTGTCGGTGTACCACCTGACCATCGAGCCCAACACCTGGTTCGCCAAGTTCCCGCCCACGCTGCCCGAGGACGACATCGCCTACGCCATGCTCGATCGCATCACCGAACGCACGAGCGCGGCCGGCATGTCGCGCTACGAGGTGTCGGCCTATGCGCGTGAGGGGCATCAGTGCGCGCACAACCTTAACTATTGGCAGTTCGGCGACTACCTCGGCATTGGCGCCGGCGCGCACAGCAAGCTGAGCTTTGCGCACCGCATCGTGCGCCAGGTGCGCTTTCGCGAACCGCGCCTGTACATGGAGAACGCACGCGCGGGCGCCGCGGTGTCGCAGAGCGACGAGGTGGCGCTGGCCGATCTGCCGTTCGAATTCATGCTCAATGCGCTGCGGCTGAAGCAGGGCTTCACGCTGCCACAGTTCAGCGAACGCACGGGGCTGGCGATGACCTCGATCCAGCGTGGATTGGAAGAAGCCGAGCGCAAGGGGCTCGTGGCACGCGACCTGTTCCGCGTGTGGCCGACCGAGCGCGGGCTGGACTTTCTGAGCGATCTGCAGGCGATGTTCCTGCCCGATGAAGCGTAGGGCAACGCCGTCGGCATAAAATCGATGGTTCCGGAGAGTTGGGTGAGTGGTTTAAACCAGCAGTCTTGAAAACTGCCGACGAGAAATCGTCCGTGAGTTCGAATCTCACACTCTCCGCCAGCAACCCAGTATCCATGCGGGTTTGCAGGTGGGGTAGGCACTTACCCCCTTTTTTCTTTTTGCGCTCAGGTGGGCTTTTTTGGACCCCTTTGCAGCGACGCGCTATGGCTATGCACGAAGCTGGTGGACATGCGCTGTGGCGCCGAGCTTTTGCTCGCACACGTGGTGCATGCGCTGGGGAGCTCCCACGGTCAATCCTGACGCATCGCATCTTCTACGACCAACTCGGCATGCTCTGAGCGGGCTCGGGCTGGGCCATGATTGTTTCCACCGCGGAAACTGAGTAACGCTCCGGCGCGCCCAGCGCCCCATGCAAAGACTTTGAAAATCCGGAGGGGGCGTATTGTGCGTGCCCAACCTTCCAATCAGACCGAACGATTCATGTCCAATTCTTCTACCAAACCCGCCACCGACGAACCCAATGCAGCCCAACTGCTCGCCACCTTGCAGTGGCGCTATGCGACCAAGAAAATGGATGCAACGCGCAAGGTCCCGAAGGAAAAGCTTGAGCGCATCCTCGAGGCCGCCCGCCTGGCGCCGACGTCCAGCGGCCTTCAGCCGTTCGAGATCTTCGTGGTTACTGACGCGGCGGTTCGCGAACGCATCAAGCCAATTGCTTGGAACCAGGGTCAAGTCGTCGATTGCTCGCACCTGCTCGTCTTCGCTGCCTGGGACGACTACACCGCTGAGCGCATCAACCACATGTTCGACCTGACCAACACCGTGCGCGGCACGAAGAACGAAGGTTGGGAAAACTACCGTGCCATGCTGCTCGGCAGCTACCCGCAGCGCGGCAGCGAGGTCAACTTCGCGCATGCGGCCCGCCAGGCTTACATCGGGCTGGCCGCGGCACTGATTGCAGCGGCGCACGAAGAAGTGGACAGCACCCCCATGGAGGGCTTCGACCCCGCGGCGCTCGACGACATCCTGGGCCTGCGCGCACGCGGCTTGCGCAGCGTCGCCATCCTGCCCGTGGGCTACCGCGTGGCGGACGAAGACTGGCTGGTCAACCTCACCAAGGTGCGCCGGCCGCGTGACCAGTTCGTGACGGAAGTCTGAGGCGACGTCGAGCGATCAGCCTGCGTGACCCGGAGGAGGGCTATGCAGGCGGCTCAGGTTTGAGCATGCGGCCGCCGTAGCAGTAGGGCAGCGAACTGACTGGTCAACGTGCTGCGGCCGTGATGAGTCTCATGTGGCAGGCCAAGATGCATGGCCACGATCCGTGGACTTACCTCAAAGACTTCATCACTCGGCTGCCGAATCAACCGAACAGCCGCATCGACGAACTGCTCCCACACAACTGGCAACCCGCAGCCTGATCGGCAAAACGCATACGAGGCTCCGCCAACTGCCATCAAGGTGGGACGCCGAGCCGCTTACGCTGTGTCGCTCAACGACCCGGACAAAGATATGCTCACCAACAGAGCTCCGGGCGAATGACCGCAATTGTGCCGGAGACGTAACCTCGAGGTCCGAAAGGGACCGGTAGCAATCATTGCAGCATGAGCAAACGCGGCTGCACCTACGTGCAAACTTCGTAAACGCCCACTTATCGGTGGTTGGCCCATTCGTGAGAAACCACGGGTCAAATCCAAAGAGGGTTGGTCGCGGTGCATTCGGTTGCTCCAGCGGATTCGCTCGCGTCGGTTCGGCAGGCAAAGGTCATTGTCGGAGACGGCGTTTGAAATCATCGATGCCTCGGCGATCGACTCTGATTTCCCCCGGGCACTCCTCCTTTGCCTCCTTCCCGCCACTGATTCGGGGCACCGGCGCGCTTATCGTGGACGGTAAGAGCGCGTCATCGCGTCGCGATCTCAGGCCGAGCCCGAGCGTGGGTGTTCCGCGTTGCTGGCAGATGCAGCCATAGCTCGATTGGAGAACAGTCGGAGACCGCCACCTGTTGAACAAGAAATAGCAGGCCCTTCACACGCCGCTGCGCGCGAACGGTCGACTTACCAAGGCTTCCACCAACGGCGCCGTTCCTGCCGATGCTTAAGAGGCCTCAGGTCCAGGGTGTCGTGGTCAAGATGGGGCGCACCAGCGCGTCGCCGTAGCTCCGCCTCCAGTTGATGCGCTATGCCGCGAGCGTGCAGTTCACCCTGTAGCGCTCGTCGGCGCCATTCAATGGCCCGCGTGCCCAATTCCTCGTCGGGCAACGTCTCTGTTTCGATCATGGTTGGGATTTATGACGGGGTACCGCGCTCGAGCCTTCGACTCTCTCAGGAATTCTCGCGGGGCCAAACGCGCGTCATCAAACCAACGCTCGCAGGCCGCCTTGAGCGTAGGGGGTCGCAACCACCACCGACATCGCCAGAATATGGGATGTCGATTAAGTATCCAAAGATTGCCTTCAGCGCATGACGCTGCTCTTTCGACACGGTTTGTGCTTGCGCTTTGCGCCTTTTTTATGACGACCGCCTGAGTAACCATGCTGTCACTCGCCAAGCGCCACTCCGACACACAGCGAATGCGCTTGCTTCGCATAAGCCGGCTCGCAAGCGACGACCTCAACTCTTCAGCTTTTGGTGGCTCAAGGGGAACTACGTTCACCGACGCACCAGACGGCGCCCCATCGCATAGACCATGGTGGTCTTCGCCTTGTTCAGATCGCCTTCGGCGCGGCTCATGTCGAGAGTTGCCCGCGCCTGGGTGGTCTCGGCTCTCTTCGCAATGGAATCTCAAGCGCAGGCTCTTTGCTTGGATACCGATGCGACCGGCAGACCTTTGGTTGGAGTTGAGCTGCGCTATGCAGAAGTTCGTCGCAATCAACCGGAGGGCGAGGCGCACTGCACATGACGCCAGACCGCTACCGCAGCACCAGAACCGGCAGCGACGAGCGCACCAGAACCTGCTGCGTCTCGCTCCCCAGCAGCAGGCGCTTCAGGCCCTTGCGTCCGTGCGAGGCCATCACGATCAGATCGCTCTTGTGCTTCTTTGCTGCCGCGATGATCGATTCGGCGACCAGGTCCGAACTGGCTTGCGCCGTCTTGATCCGTACGCCACGTTCCCGTGCGCGATCCCGCACCTTGTCGAGCATGTCCTGTGCCTTCTCGGCCCACTGCTTCTCGATGCGGCCGACCTCTTCGGCCGAGAAGGTCATCGAGCCTTCGAAATAGCTCTTCGGGTATCGGGGAACGACGGTCAATGCAACCAGGTCCGAGTCGTTCTGCGCCGCCAGCGAGATGGCGCTGTCGACGGCCTTCTTCGAAAGGGCGGTGCCATCGGTGGCGACGAGGATGCGTTTGAACATGAGGATCTCCACATAGCGTGTGGCACCGGAGCTTAGGCGTGCTCCGAGCGATGCGGCTTGATTCAGATCAAGCGCTTCGCAAGGCCCGGCTCTTAGGCTCGGCCGATGAATGCCACGCTTGCCCCCGATCGGGTCGCGATCCCCGTACTCCCCGCCGCAGCCAGCGAAGAGGCCTGGCAGGTGCTGGACGATCCGGCCGAATGGGCCGCCTTCGGCCGCGAACTGGATTCCGCCGATGGAGGCCATTGGGAGTCTCAGGTCGTGGTCGAGGGCATGCACTGCGCGGCCTGCGCCTTCACCGTCGAGGCCGCGCTGCAGCAGGTACCCGGCGTGAGCGAAGCACAAGTCAACGCGGCGAGCCGGGCCGCGCGCGTGGTCTGGTCGCCCGCGCAGACGCGGCCCTCGCGGTGGTTCGAGGCCGCCGCGAAGTCCGGCTACCGGCTCCTGCCGGGCAGCGACCGCTCCGCCAGGGAACTGCGCCGGCGCGAATCACGGCTGGCCCTGTGGCGCTGGCTGGTCTCGGGCTTCTGCATGATGCAGGTGATGATGTACGCCTACCCGGCCTATGTCGCCAGGCCGGGCGACATGACGGCCGATGCGGCGCAACTGCTGCGCTGGGCCTCCTGGGTGTTGACCCTGCCCGTCGTGCTCTTCTCCTGCGGTCCCTTCTTTCGCAGCGCCTGGCGTGACCTGCGCATGGGCCGGGTCGGCATGGATCTTCCCGTGGCCTTCGGCGTGCTCGTGACCTTCGCGGTCAGCAGCGTCGCCACCTTCGACGCCGGTGGCCCGCTCGGTCACGAGGTCTACTTCGACTCGCTGACGATGTTTGTCTTCTTCCTGCTCACCGGCCGCTGGCTGGAGGCGCGGCTGCGCGAGCGCACCGCCGGCTCCCTCGATGCCTTGATGAACCGGCTGCCGGATGGCATCGACCGCCTCGCCGCCGACGGCAGCTGGAGGCGGGTGGCGGTGCGCCGGCTCGCCGTGGGAGACGTGGTGCGGGTGCGCCCGGGCGAAGCCTTCCCCGCCGATGGCGTGGTGATCGAAGGCGACACCAGCGCCGACGAAGCCCTGCTGACCGGCGAATCCCGACCGGTGCCCCGTCCATGCGGCGACCGCGTGCTGGCCGGCAGCCACAACCTCTCGGCGGTGGTCCAGGTGCGCATCGAATCGGTGGGCGAGGGCACGCGTTTTTCCCAGATCGTCCGGCTGATGGAAAGCGCTGCCTCGCGCAAGCCGCGCTTGGCACTGCTGGCGGACCGGGTGGCGAGGCCGTTTCTCGTTGCAGTACTCGCATCGGCCGCGTTGGCGGCGGTGTTCTGGTGGCACGCGGACCCGGGCAAGGCGCTGATGGTGGCGGTCGCGGTGCTCATCGTGACCTGCCCGTGTGCACTGTCGCTCGCGACACCGGCCGCCATGCTCGCCAGCGCCGGCGCCCTGGCGCGCGATGGCGTGCTGACCTCCAACCTGCAGGCGCTGGAGGCGCTGGCATCGGTCGATACGGTGGTGTTCGACAAGACTGGCACATTGACGGGCGACATCCCGCGCCTCGAGCGCATCTATTGCCGGCAGGGCCTGCGGCCCGGCGATGCGCTCGAGATGGCGGCAGCGCTCGCCGCGCAGTCACTGCACCCCGTCGCGCAGGCACTGGTGAATGCGTGGAATGCCCAGTTCCGCTCTCCGCCCGGCTGGACGGTGGAACAGGGCGTAGAAGCCGTGGGGCTCGGGCTCGAGGGCCTGATGCGGCGGACGCGTGCGAGCTCGGGGACGGGCCAGCGCACGCGCCTCGGCTCGTCGAGCTTCTGCGGCGTGAGTCCGCTGGGGGTGGACGCGGCACAAGTCCACCTGGCCGACGAGCGGGGATGGGTCGCCAGCTTCGTTCTCATGGAAGAGCTGCGCGCCGATGCCGCCGCTGCAGTGGCTGCGTTGCGTGCACAGGGCCTGACCGTGCGGCTGCTCTCGGGCGACCGCGACAGCGCAGCGAAGGATATCGGCTCACGCTGCGGCATCGATTTCGCAGAGGGCGGCTGCACACCGGAGGACAAGCTCGACGTGCTCTGGCGGCTGCAGGCGGAGGGAAGGCAGATCGCGATGGTGGGCGATGGCCTCAATGACGGCCCTTCGCTGGCGCGCGCGAACGCTTCGTTCGCGTTCGGCCGTTCCGTGCCGCTGTCGCGCGCGCACGCCGATTTCGTCGTGCTGGGCGACAGGCTCGCCACCATTCCGCAAGCCATCGCACAGGCCCGCAAGACGCTGCGCGTGGTGCGCCAGAACCTCCTTTGGGCCGCGGGCTACAACACGCTGTGCGTGCCGCTCGCCGTCGCGGGCTGGTTGCCGGCGTGGCTCGCCGGCCTCGGCATGGCCGCGAGTTCGCTCGTGGTGGTCCTCAATGCGGCGCGGCTCGCGGCCGCCGGGAAGAAGTTGCGCTGATGGACATCCTCTTCCTGCTCATTCCGCTGTCCGTTGTGCTGGTCCTCGCGATCCTTGGCGGGCTCTGGTGGGCCATCGAGCGTGGCCAATTCGACGACGTCGAGATCGAAGGCGACCGCATCCTGCACGGCGATTGATTTGCATCAAGCCCACGAAGCAGGGCCCCACGGAAACTGCCCGCAACTCATTCAAGGGCACGACGATGCAACAACCGAATCCACCCGCCGCGGCATACGACGACACCGTCGTGCGGCAGTTCGCGCTGATGTCCGTGGTCTGGGGCGTGGTCGGCATGCTGGTCGGCGTGATCATCGCTTCCCAACTGACGTGGCCCGAACTCAACCTCGGCATCCCCTGGCTGAGCTACGGCCGCCTGCGGCCGCTGCACACCAACGCGGTCATCTTCGCCTTCGGCGGTTGCGCGTTGATGGCCACCAGCTTCCACGTGGTGCAGCGCACCTGCCAGGTTCGTCTTTTCGCGCCGAAGCTGGCGTCTTTCGTGTTCTGGGGCTGGCAGGCCGTGATCGTGGCGGCTGCCATCAGCCTCCCGATGGGCTACACCCGGGGCAAGGAGTACGCCGAGCTCGAATGGCCGATCGGCATCCTGATCGCCGTGGTCTGGGTCGCCTACGCCATCGTGTTCTTCGGCACCATCGGCAGGCGAAAGGTCCGCCACATCTACGTCGCCAACTGGTTCTACGGCGCCTTCATCATCGCGGTCGCGCTGCTGCACATCGTGAATGGCGCGGCGATTCCGGCCGGCTGGATGAAGAGCTATTCGGCCTACGCCGGCGTGCAGGATGCGATGGTGCAGTGGTGGTACGGCCACAACGCCGTCGGCTTCTTCCTCACCGCCGGTTTCCTGGGGATGATGTATTACTACATTCCCAAGCAGGCCGGCCGACCGGTGTATTCGTACCGGCTGTCCATCGTCCACTTCTGGGCGCTTATCTTCACCTACATGTGGGCGGGCCCGCACCACCTGCACTACACCGCGCTGCCGGACTGGACCCAGTCGCTCGGCATGGTGTTCTCGCTGATCCTGCTGGCGCCGAGCTGGGGCGGCATGATCAACGGCGTGATGACGCTCTCGGGCGCCTGGCACAAGCTGCGCACCGACCCGATCCTGCGCTTCCTGATCGTCGCGCTGTCGTTCTACGGCATGTCGACCTTCGAGGGGCCCATGATGTCCATCAAGACCGTCAACGCCCTGAGCCACTACACCGACTGGACCATCGGCCACGTGCACTCCGGCGCGCTCGGCTGGGTGGGCTTCATCACCATGGGCTCGCTCTACTACCTGATTCCGCGCATGTACGGCCGCACGCAGATGTACAGCGTGAAGGCCATCGATGTCCACTTCTGGGTCGCCACCATCGGCATTGTTCTGTACATCGCCGCGATGTGGATCGCCGGCGTGATGCAGGGCCTCATGTGGCGCGCGATCAATCCCGACGGCACGCTCACCTACACCTTCGTGGAGAGCGTGAAGGCCACTTTCCCGTTCTACCTGGTGCGCGTGATAGGCGGCTTGCTCTACCTCGGCGGGATGCTGCTGATGGCCTGGAACGTCTGGATGACCGTCATTTCGGGCCGGTCGGTACGCGCCGAGATCCCGCCCACTGCCATGGCCCATGCCTGAGGACGCACCATGAACCAGAACACTGAAAAAGCCACGGGCTTCTCCCACGAGAGGGTCGAGACCAACAACCTGCTGATGATCGTGCTGATCCTTGTCGTGGTGGCCGTCGGCGGCCTCGTCGAGATCGTGCCGCTCTTCTTCCAGAAGTCGACCACCGAGGCGGTGGAGGGCGTCAAGCCGCTCGCGCCGCTGCAACTGGCCGGCCGCGACATCTACCTGCGCGAGGGTTGCTACAACTGCCACTCGCAGATGATCCGGCCCTTCCGCTCGGAGACGCTGCGCTACGGCCACTACTCGGTGGCGGGCGAGTTCGTCTACGACCATCCGTTCCAGTGGGGCAGCAAGCGCACCGGCCCCGACCTGCACCGAGTGGGCGGCAAGTACAGCGACGAGTGGCACCGCATCCACCTGAACAACCCGCGCGACCTGGTGCCCGAATCGAACATGCCGGCCTACACATGGCTGGAAAAGACGCCGGTCGACGCGTTGGCCCTGCCGGACCACATGCGCGCGTTGCGCCGCGTTGGCGTGCCCTACACCGATGGCGAGATCGCCAAGGCCACGGAAGAGGTCACGGGCAAGACCGAGATGGAGGCCACGGTGGCCTACCTGCAATCGCTGGGCCTGGCGCTGAAGTAGGCAACAAGGGACCGAAACCATGATCGACATCACCACCTTGCGCATTGCAGCCACCGTCGTCTGCTTCGCGCTTTTCATCGGCATCGTGATCTGGGCCTATTCGCGTTGCAACGCGCGCGACTTCCAGGACGCGGCCCGCCTGCCTTTCGAGCAGGACTGAGGAGCGCACGACCATGAGCGATTTCATCGGCCATTTCTGGTCCGGCTACGTTGCCGCGATCTCGTTGCTGAGCATCATCGGCTGCGTGCTGCTGTTGTGGTTCACCGCGCGCAAGCGGGTCGCGTCCAGCGCGGACAACACAACTGGCCACGTCTGGGACGAGGATCTTCGCGAAGCCAACAATCCGCTGCCCATGTGGTGGATCGGCCTGTTCGTGCTGACCATCGTCTTCGGGCTGGGTTACCTGGCAGTCTTTCCGGGGCTGGGCAGTTTTCGCGGCCAGTCCGGTTGGAGTTCGCAGGAGCAGTACCAAGCGGAAGTAGCCAAAGCCACGCAGGAGCTCGCGCCCGTCTACGCGAAGTACGCAGCCATGCCTGTCGAGGAAATAGCGCAGGACCCGCAGGCCAAGGCCATCGGCGAGCGGCTCTTCATGAACAACTGCGCCCAGTGCCACGGCTCCGACGCACGAGGCAGCAAGGGCTTTCCCAACCTGACCGACAAGGACTGGCTGCACGGTGGCGCGCCCGAGAAGGTCATCGAGAGCATCACGAAAGGCCGCGTGGGCGTGATGCCGCCGATGGCGGCGGCCGTCGGCACGCCGGACGACGTGAAGAACGTGGCCAACTACGTGCTGAGCCTGTCGGGCGAGCCACACGACTCGGTGCGCGCCGGCCTCGGAAAGTCGAAGTTCACGGCCTGCGCGGCATGCCACGGCATCGGCGGCTTGGGCAACCAGGCCCTTGGCGCACCCAATCTCAGCGACAAGATCTGGCTCCACGGCTATGGCGAGGCCGCCATCATCCAGATGATCAACTCGGGCAAGCACAACGAGATGCCCGCGCAGGAAGGCCGGCTCACCGAGGCGCAGATCCGGATGCTCGCGTCGTATGTCTGGGGGTTCTCCAACAGCACGACCACGGCCACGCCCTGACACCGGCGGCTGACCATGACACGGAAGATCATTCCCATCGTCAATGCCGGCAGCGACGAAGTCGGCCTCTACGAGGCGACGAAGAAGGTCTACCCCCGCACCGTGCGCGGCACTTTCGCGCGCTGGCGCTGGGCCATGGTCTTTCTCACCCAGCTGTTTTTCTACGGACTGCCATGGGTGGAATGGGGAGGTCGGCAGATGGTGCTGTTCGACCTGGCTGCTCGCCGCTTCTACATCTTCGGGCTGGTGCTGTACCCGCAGGACCTGATCTATCTCTCGGGCCTGTTGGTCATCAGCGCGCTGTCGCTCTTCCTGTTCACCGCGGTGGCCGGGCGGCTGTGGTGCGGCTACGCCTGTCCGCAGACCGTCTACACAGAGATCTTCATGTGGGTCGAGCACAAGATCGAAGGCAACCGCACGGCGCGCATGCGGCTCGATGCCGAGCCCATGTCGCTCGAGAAGCTGGTGAAGAAGTGGTTCAAGCACATTGTCTGGATCGGCATCGCGCTATGGACCGGCTTCACCTTCGTGGGTTACTTCACGCCCATCCGCGAGCTCGGCATGGCCTTCCTGCAGACGCAGATGGGGTCGTGGGAGGTGTTCTGGGTCTTCTTCTACGGCTTTGCCACTTATGGCAATGCCGGTTTCATGCGCGAGCAGGTCTGCAAGTACATGTGCCCCTACGCGCGCTTCCAGAGCGCCATGTTCGATCGCGACACGCTCATCGTCACCTACGACCCCCGGCGTGGCGAGCCGCGAGCACCGCGCCGCAAGGGCCCAGATCCGCGCACCATGGCGCTGGGCGACTGCATCGACTGCGGCCTGTGCGTGCAGGTTTGCCCGACCGGCATCGACATTCGCCAGGGCCTGCAGTACGAATGCATCGGCTGCGGCCTTTGCGTGGATGCCTGCGACACCGTCATGCAGAAGATGGCCTACCCGCCGCGATTGATCCGCTATGACACGCAGAACGGCATGGAAGCCGGGTGGTCGCGCCGCCAGTTGCTGCGGCGCGTGCTGCGACCGCGCGTGCTGGTCTACACGACGATCCTGGCGGTGCTTGTGATCGGGCTTCTGGCCAGCCTTGTCGTGCGTGCGCCGTTCAAGGTCGACGTGGTGCGCGATCGGGCCTCGCTGGCCCGCATCGCAGAGGGCGGCCGGCTCGAGAACGTCTACCGGCTCCAGATCATGAACGCCACCGAGCAGCCGAGGCACTACCGCATCGCCGCCGTTGGGCTGGACGGCCTCAGCGTCTCGCCCGACGAGCCGGTGACGGTCGATGCGGCCGGGTCGCGCTGGGTTGCGGTACGGCTGCAGGTGCCCTATGGCGCCGTGCCGGCCGGGTCGCACACGATGCATTTCCGTATTCGCGACGAGGACGGCGGAACGCAGGTTTCGGAAAAGGCGGCCTTCCTGGTGCCGCGCTGAAAGGTCGACATGAACGCAACAACGACAACGGCAACAACGACAACGGCAACAACGAACGAGCAGGCGGCCGGGCCTTGGTGGCGCTATCCGCTGCTCTGGATGGTGATCGGCGGTCCGGTGGCCGTGATGATCGCGAGCTTCGCGACTTTCTGGCTGGCCTGGCGCAGCCCCGATGCGCTGGTGTCCGAGGACTACTACCGCGAGGGCGTCGAGATCAACAAGACCCTGGCCGCGAAGAAGCTGCTGCCCGCGCTGGCCGGCCGCAACCATGCGACCACGCCAGCGGACGACATGCCGCAGCCGGCCCGGAAGGCGGCGCCATGAACGGGTTGCGCCAGCTCGCCGGCGTCTTGTGGCCATCTTTCCTGGTGGCCTGTGCCATGGAGGTGCTGGTGTTCGCGCTCGTCGATCCGGTCAACGCGTTCTGCGGCGCCGACGCGCTGCGTATGTCGCGCCAGGGCGTCTATACCGCTGCCTTCTTTATCTTCTGGCTGATGGCGGCGGCTTCGAGCGCCTGCACGGCATTGCTCGCCATGCCGTCTGCTCCGGAATTTTCGGATGCACCCCAGCGGACGCCTTCGCAATGACTCACGCCGCTTTTACTCCTGCGTCCGGGGAGATTTCGTTGCCCGTCGACCTGCTGCGCCAGTTCGACGTTCCCGGGCCGCGCTACACCTCCTATCCCACCGCGGACCGGTTCGTCGACGCCTTCGGGGCCGAAGACTATGCACAAGCGCTGCGCCGCCGGCGCGAGGCGGGCGCGCAGGCGCCGCCACTGTCGCTCTACGTCCATGTCCCATTCTGCGAGTCGCTGTGCTACTACTGCGCCTGCAACAAGATCGTCACCCGGCATCATGAGCGAGGCCGGCAGTATCTGTCCGACCTGGCGCGGGAAGCCGGACTCCAGGCCGCCCAACTGGGCCGCGGCGCCACCGTTGGCCATCTGCATCTCGGCGGTGGCTCTCCCACCTTTCTCGACGATGCCGAACTTGGCGAGCTCATGGAGTTGCTGCACCGTTCCTTCGCCTTCGTGCCTGGCGGCGAGCGCTCCATCGAGATCGATCCGCGCACGGTCGATGCGCAGCGCCTTGCGAACCTGGCCGCGCTGGGCTTCAACCGCCTCAGTTTCGGCGTACAGGACTTCGACCCCGCCGTGCAGCAGGCCGTGCATCGCATCCAGCCGGCGCAGCAGGTCTTTGCATTGATGGATGCGGCGCGCGCGCTCGGCTTCGGATCGATCAACGTGGACCTGATCTACGGGTTGCCTCGGCAGAACGACGCGTCCTTCGAGCGCACACTGGCCCAGATTCGCGAGCTGCGGCCCGACCGCATTGCGCTCTACGCCTATGCGCACCTGCCCGAACGCTTCAAGCCACAACGGCGAATCGCGGCCGAGGAACTGCCGGATGCCGCCGCGCGGGTGCGCATGCTTGCAAGCGCGATCGCGCGGCTCACCGAAGCGGGCTATGTCTACATCGGCATGGACCATTTCGCGCTGCCTGACGACCCTCTCGCGATCGCCAAGAGGGAAGGGCGGCTGCAGCGCGACTTTCAGGGCTACGGCACCCGGCCCGAAGGTGACCTGATTGCGCTCGGCGTCTCGGGCATCGGCCGCGTGGGCGCCACCTACAGCCAGAACGCCAAGAGCCTGGATGAATACAGCGATCTCCTCGATCAGGGGCGCCTGCCCGTGGTCCGGGGCCTCGCGCTGTCGCGCGACGACCTGCTGCGGCGCGAAGTGATCATGGCGCTGATGTGCCGGGGCCGGATCGACTTCAACGCCATGGGGGATGCGTTTGCCATCGACTTCCGGCGCTACTTCGCCGTCGAGTTTGCGGCGCTCGGCTCGCTGGTCGCCAACGGCCTGGTGCGGTTGAGCGACCACGATCTCGTCGTGACCGAGCAGGGCTGGTTCCTCGTACGGGCAGTCGCCATGGTGTTCGACCGGTACTGCCGCGCGAACCGCGCCCGCTTTTCCCGCGTGGTCTGACCATGCAGCTCGCACTCGCCGGTGCCGCGCTTCTCATGGGGCTGGCCGGAGGGCCGCATTGCGTGGCGATGTGCGGCGCAGCTTCGTCGGCGGTGATACGGATCGTGCCGCTCGCGCCGGCGGGTCAGGGCGCGATGCCTGCGCTCGCGGCGCCGGGTGCCTTCCATCTTGGCCGCATCGCGAGCTACGCGATGGCTGGCGCCATCGCGGCCGCCAGCGTCGACAGCCTGGCGCTGGCCAGCACCCAGGTTGCCGCCTTGCGGCCGCTGTGGGTGCTGCTGCACGTGTTCGTGTTCGCGTGGGGCGCGATGCTGGCCGCCACGGGACGACAGCCGCGGTGGGCGCAGCGCGTCGGCCGCTCGGTCGAATCGCGTCTTCGCCCCCACGTCGGCGGTACGTGGGTGGGTGTGCTTGCGACAGGACTGCTGTGGGTTGCGCTGCCTTGCGGGCTGCTCTACTCGGCGCTGATGCTGGCCGGGTTGGGCAGCGGGCCCCTGCAGGGGGCGGCGCTGATGGCGCTGTTCGCTGTCGGGAGCGGCCTTTCGCTGCTGGTCGGGCCATGGCTCTGGCAGCGTTTGCGCCTGGCCGGTGGCGCGGGGCGCCAGACCTGGGGGGCAAGGGTGGCCGGCGCGCTGCTGGCCGCCGTGGCGGTGCATGCCCTGTGGTCGGATCTTGTTCGCCAGATCGACGCCTTGTGCCGATGAGCCGCGAGGCCTCCTTTGGGGGCGCATCGGCGGCGAGGGTCTTTCCCGGCGTCAACCCATCAGCGTGCGCAGGCTCGCAAGCGCCACCTTCGGATCGGCGATGCCGTGGTAGATGGGCGGCACTTCGAGATCCAGGTCCATGAGCCCGTAGACCCCGTGCATCGCGCCGCGCACCGAGTACTCGACCGTGAAGACGACGTCTTCCGGAATCTCCACGTACTGGCCCAGCAATGCGAAGTTCTTCGCGCCGGCCGGGATGACGGGCGGGCGGTCCGACGCGCTGCGGCATGCGAACTCGCTGGTGATGTAGGGCATCATCACCGGCACTACGGTCGTGGTGTTCCGCACCTCTTCGAGGATGTCCTCGAAGCCAAGGTGATGCATCAGCTCCGTGAGAATTTCCTGGCCGCTGGCCTGAGCCATCGTCTTGTCGACGTGGTTGCCCTGGGTGTCGATGAGAAGCCCGTAACCCCACAGCGTGTAGACCCCCTCGGCTTGGTCCTCGAAGTGCGGCGCGTGCGGCACGACGATCGACATCAGCCAACTCGAATCCTTGAAGGTCATGAGTCCGCCGGTGCCGGGCGGATTGCCCGAGAAAGCCTGAATGCGCCGGATCAGCAGAGGGCTGCGCATCGTGAGCGTGAACGACTCCCACTTGCTCTCGTCCACGTTGCCGCAGAAGGTCTCCGGCCGGCCGAGGCCCGGCGCCTTGCGTGCCATGTTGCGCCACAGGGTCCAGGCCCCGTCGCTCAGGCCGCGTACGAGTTCGGGCGCCTGCTGGTCGTTGCCGTTGCGCGAGTCGGCGGTCATCGAGCCGATGGTGACGAAGGCGCATTCATCCTCGCCTAGGCGATACGCCAGGGGTCGGCCTTGCTTGATGCAATGCAGGGTCTCGAGCCGCAGGCCGTCTGCGCCGGTGACGAAGTCCGCATCGGCTACGCGCACGCCGTATTCGAACCGCACCCCGCGATCCAGCAGCCACTTCACCATCGGGCGCACGATGGTGTCGTACTGGTTGAATTCGGTGCGCCGCACGCCACCCAGCGTGTGGATGCGCGGCAGCTCCTGCAGGAAGCGCAGCATGTAGCGCTTCAGCTCGACGGCGCTGTGCCAGTTCTGGAACGCGAATGTCGTGCGCCACATGGCCCAGAAATGGGTGTCGAGAAAGTGCGTGGAAAAGCATTCCTCGATGCGCCGGGTTCCCAGCACGCGCTCCGGTGTGGCCAGCAGGCGCATCAGTTCCGCCCGGTCCTGGAAATTGAAGCCCAGGTCGTTGGCGTCGAGGATGCGGCGATTCCGGTCGATCAGCCGGGCGTGCGCGTCGGAGCGCCAAAGCGCATTGAAAGCCTGTATCTCGTCGCGTACCGTGCGGTTCGGCGAGCGGGACGAGGGAATGCTCTGCAGCACGTTCCACAGACATGTGTAGGTCTCGTCGGTGAACATGCGCCCGCCGCGTGTCACGTAGCCCTGGATGGCATTGCCACTGCCATCGAGCGCGCCGCCCGGCGTCGGTGCTTCCTCGAGGATGCGGATGCGCGATCCGGGCATGCCGGCGTCGCGGATCAGAAGCACGGCTGCGGAAAGGGCGCCGATGCCGCTGCCGACGATGCAGGCCTGTTGGAACGAAGTCATGTTGTGGTGCCTTTTTTCTAGCGGGTGAGTGAAGCGGTGCACGGAGGTATGAGGCCGTGACATGAAGCCGTAGGCTAGGCACGCATGGCCGGCTCGGTCTTGCGCCGGATCAAGCTTTGGCGCTGTCGGGTTCGGGCTCTAGAGCGGTTGATGCAGCGCAAGGCCGCGCAGGACGAAGGGGCCTAAGGTCGCCCCCATCACGTCCCGCCAGCCCAAGGAGATCCTTCATGCAGACCCCGAAATCCATCCTGCTCCACCTCGACGGTTCCCCACGCACGGCGGAGCGCATCAAGCTGGCGCGCCAGCTCGCCGAGACTTTCGATGCCGAAGTGACCGCCCGGCCGTGCACTCTGTCCGCACTCATGCGCTACCCGTACGCCATCGAGGCCGCGGCGGAAGCGGTCGCGNGCCGAGACTTTCGATGCCGAAGTGACCGCCCGGCCGTGCACTCTGTCCGCACTCATGCGCTACCCGTACGCCATCGAGGCCGCGGCGGAAGCGGTCGCGATCATGCAGGAGATCGACAAGGATGCACGCGACAAGATGCACGCTACCTTCATGACGCACGGCGCGGGCTCACAGCGCCTGCACTGGGCCGAACCGGAGAGCGACGGCCCGTGGGGATTCGCGCGGCGCGCGCTCTATGCCGACCTGCTCATCCTCGGCCAGCGTGACCGGAACGACCCGATGGACAGCGAACTGCCCGGCGATTTCCTGCCGAGCGTGCTGGTGCAAAGCGGCCGGCCGGCGCTGNCTCATCCTCGGCCAGCGTGACCGGAACGACCCGATGGACAGCGAACTGCCCGGCGATTTCCTGCCGAGCGTGCTGGTGCAAAGCGGCCGGCCGGCGCTGATGCTGCCCTACACGGGCCCGATCGGCCCCATCGGCCACAACGTGCTGGTGGCATGGAAGGAAACGCGCGAGTCCGCGCGGGCCGTGACTGCCGCGCTGCCGTGGCTGCGCAAGGCGGCGCGAGTGCATGCCGTTGCCTACGGCGAGGACGCGGAAGCGTCCCTGCAGAGATTGCAGGACTACCTGCGGATGCAGGGCATCCAGAACCTTGCCCTGCATTCCGGTGGGGAGAAGGACGACGACGTCGGCAACAAGCTGCTGTCCTTCGCCGCCGACCTGAGTTCCGACCTGCTCGTGATGGGCTGCTATGGACACAGCCGGGCGCGCGAATGGGTGATGGGTGGCGCCACGCTGTCCATGCTCCAGTGGATGACGCTGCCCGTGTTGATGTCGCACTGAGGCACCCCGTGCGCATCGATTTCCTCGGCGGCACGGGTACCGTCACCGGCTCGAAGTACCTGCTGACCCACAACGACAAGCGGCTGCTGGTCGATTGCGGACTCTTCCAGGGGTTGAAGCAATTGCGCCTGCGCAACTGGGATGCATTGCCGGTCGATCCATCCACCATCGATGCCGTGCTGCTGACCCACGCGCACATGGACCACAGCGGATTCGTGCCGCGCCTTGTCCAGCTTGGGTTCAAGGGCAAGGCGTATTGCACGTCGGCCACCCGCGAACTCTGCGACCTGCTGCTGCCCGACTCCGGCCGCCTGCAGGAAGAGGATGCCGACTTCGCCAACCGCCACGGGCACTCGAAGCACAAGCCCGCGCTGCCGCTGTACACCGAGCAGGATGCGCGGGTCGCCCTCAAGCGTTTCGAGGCCATCCCGTTCGGCCAGGAGTGCTCGCCGTGGCCGGGCTGGTCGTGGCAGTTGCGCAGGGCGGGCCACATACTCGGCGCCGGCAGCCTGCGTGTGGGCTGGGACGGCGGGAGCATCCTGTTCTCGGGCGACCTGGGGCGCGGCGACGACCTGCTGATGCGTCCGCCCGAAAGCGCCGAACCAGCGGACTACGTGGTGGTGGAGTCGACCTACGGCAACCGAAAGCATCCGGCGACGGATACGCTGGTCGAACTGGCGGGCGTGATCAACCGCACGGCCGCGCGCGGCGGCATCGTGCTCATTCCAGCCTTCGCCATTGGGCGCGCACAGACGCTGCTGCATTGCATCCAGCTGCTCAAGCAGGCGCGGCGCATTCCCGAAATGCCGGTGTACCTGAACAGCCCGATGGCGGCGGACGCCACGCGCATCTATCGCAAGCACATGGACGAGCACCGGTTGAACGCCGAACAGTGCGCCGCGATGCAAGGGAAGACCATCATCGTCAACACGATCGAGGAATCGCGACGGCTGAACTTCCTGGACTTTCCGTCGATCATTGTGTCGGCCAGCGGCATGGCAACCGGCGGGCGGGTTCTGCACCATCTGAAGGCCTATGCGCCCGATGCCCGGAACACCATCCTGTTTGCGGGCTTCCAGGCGGCGGGCACGCGCGGTGCGGCCATGGTGGCTGGCGCCGATGCGGTCAAGATCCACGGCGCCTACGTGCCGGTGCGAGCGGAAGTTGCAAACCTGGAGACACTGTCGGCCCATGCCGACCGCGATGAACTGCTCGCCTGGCTCGATGCCCAGCAGGCACCTCGCAGGGTGTTTGTGACCCACGGGGAGCCTGCGGCAGCCGATGCCTTGCGACTGGCCATCGAGGAGCGCCACGGCTGGCCGTGCACCGTGCCCGACTACCGCGAGTCGCGCGAGCTCTGAAGCCCGGCGCGCTTGTGGCTTCTCCATTTGTCTCAGCCGCCGGGACGGTGGCCTGCGGGCAAGACTGCGCCTGGACAACGCTCTCGCGCTTGATGCGGATCAAGTCTGGTCCCGGTTCAGCACACGGTCTCAGGGGACAAGCACTGCCGCGCCCTCGATGCGACCTGCGCGCAGGTCGTCCAGCGCCTCGTTGGCCTGTGCGAGCGGATAGGTCCTGACGTGCACCTGCATGGGGTGCTCCTGCGCAAAATCCAGGAACTCCCTGGCATCGGCGCGCGTGAGGTTCGCCACCGAGATCACGCTGCGCTCTTCCCACAGCAGCCGATACGGAAAGGCCGGAATGTCGCTCATGTGGATGCCGCCGCACACCACCCGGCCGCCCTTGCGCAGGACGCACAACGCGGCGGGCACCAGGTCGCCGGCGGGCGCGAAGACGATGGCCGCATCCAGCGATTCGGGCGGCCGCTCGTTCGAGCCTCCAGCCCACTCGGCGCCCAGTCGGCGTGCGAAGTCCTGCGTCTTCAGGTCCCCCGGGCGAGTGAATGCGAAGACCTCGCGCCCCTGTGCGATGGCGGCTTGCGCCACCAGGTGCGCCGCGGCGCCGAAACCGAAGATGCCCAGACGATGCGAGTTTTCGCCAGCCGCCTTCAGGCTGCGCCAGCCGATCAGGCCCGCACAGAGCAGGGGGGCGATGTGCACGGCGTCGGTCTCGGGCATGCCCAGCGGCAGGCAGAAGGCCGCCTCGGCGATCACGTGGCTCGCGAAGCCGCCGTCGCGGTGGTAGCCGGTGAAGCGTGGTGCGTCGCAGAGGTTCTCGTGGCCGTCCTCACAAAACGAGCAGCAGCCGCAGCTGTGACCCAGCCACGGCACGCCCACGCGGTCGCCCAGCCTGTACCCAGTTTCCCCGGAGCCGATTGCTTCCACCACGCCCACAATCTCGTGCCCCGGCACGATCGGCAGCACAGGCAGCGGTAGTTCACCGTCGACGACGTGCAAGTCGGTGCGGCAAACGGCGCAGGCCAGCACGCGCAGGCGCAACTCGCCCGGGCCGGGTTCCGGGATGTTGCGCCGCTCCATCTCCAGCGGCAGCAGCGCGGCGTTCAGCATCATGGCGCGCATGGTCGGCGTGCCGCTAGGGAAGGGGTCGCGGGCGATTTGCATCGCAGAGGTCGTATGCATGGCAGGACTCGCTGACGAGTGCGACGCGCATGCTCAGGCGTCCACGAGCAGGTCGTTGACCACCACGGAGACGCCGGGTGTGGCCCACGCAGCGCCTTGCACCGCGTCGCGCTCGGTCCACGAGTGGACGGTGCCGCGCAGCGTGACGTGCGAGCCATCGACCAGGATGGAGAGCTTGTGGGCTTCGCGATCGGCCTGACGCGAGAGCGCGTCGTGAATCTTCTTCTCGACGTCGGCGGCACTCACCTTGGGCTTGACCTTCACGAGGTTCGACACGCCGGTCACGCCCATCAGGTTGCGCACGGCGATCTCGGCGGCGCTGCGCTGGTATTCCCACTCGACTTCACCGGTGAGCGAAAGCCAGCCTTTCTCCACCATGGGGCGGATCTTGTCGTCGGGCACGAGCACGTTCCATTCGAGCGCACGTTCGGCTGCCAGCGCGATGTCGGCATCGGTGCGCTGGTTGTCGAAGGGCAGCTTCACCGTCAGTTCGACAGCCAGTGCCTTGACGCCATGCACGCGCTGCGCGGCGCGCTCGACGGCGTACTTCTCGGCGTAGCTGGCCAGGTGGCCTGTGAGGGTGACCACGCCGTCCTTGACGATCACCCCGATGTCGGAGGTCTTGACGTCTGGCGCCCAGTTCAACTCGGCCTGGATGTCGTCGCGCAGTTGGGTATCGGTCTTCATGGGAGATTCCTTGCAGTGGATGAACGGAGGAGAGAAGCGGTCGGCGCCCAAAAGCGGGGGCAACCGTGGAATCCACTGTAGGAAGCGCGCGGACGGCCCGTATTGCGCTGGATCAAGGAGCGCGCGGAGTGCGCCCGGCGGCTCAGGCGATGGCGTCCAGCAGCAGGGCCTGAAGCACGAAGCGCCGGTTGTCCGCTAGAGGTGTCTTGTCGCCCAGCAGCTCGGCGAGCTGGTCGGCCGGATGGGCCTTCGTGGCGGCTCCATCGAAGACCGGTATGCCGGCGTGCTGGCCGATGCGCTGCACCAGCACGGGGTCGAGGCCCTGGCATTCCACTGCGTCGTAGAGACGGCCGAGCATGCGGGCCGTGTGTTGCACTTGCTGCGGTGCGCTCGCGAGCGACAGGCCCGGGCGCATGACGGCCACGTGCGCCCCCAGCTCCTCGGCGGCGCTGCGGAACAGCGCCTGCGACTCATCGGGCGCCGTTTCGCACAGCAGTCCCAGGTTCTTGCCGCGCAGCAGTCTGGTCGTGTTCCCGTCCAGCGCGGCGCGCTGAAGCAACCGCGCGCGGCACAGCAGACTCGTCACCTCCAGCGGCGAGAGCGATGACGGCGCAGCTTCGAGAGCGCAGGCCTGATGGGCAAGGGGCATGGGAATGGTCATATGTGACCTGCCAAGACTAAGTGCGCCGGGCCCTCCGGGGTTTGATGCAAGTCAAGGTGCGGGGCGGGCACGTTCGACTTGCTACGCGCCGCATGTCCTTGATACACGCCGGACACATTGCATTCACCGAGCGTTACCCATCGATTCCGGCCGTTGTCATTGCATTGCCGCGGGCTTCCTAGCATCCATCCATCGACACGCGACAGACAACCAAGGAGTCCCAGATGCTCAATACCGCCACCCCCTCGATGACCGCTGCGGTCGCGCCCAGCATCGGCCGGGAGTGCCCGGGACAGCACAGCACGGCAGACACACTGAAACTTCTCTGCGAGCAGCTCAAGCCGCAGCGCCGTGTCGTGCACACGGGCGACACGATCTACCAGGCGGGCGAGCGCTTCGGCAACCTCTACATCCTGAANCTTCTCTGCGAGCAGCTCAAGCCGCAGCGCCGTGTCGTGCACACGGGCGACACGATCTACCAGGCGGGCGAGCGCTTCGGCAACCTCTACATCCTGAATTCGGGCTTCTTCAAGATCGTGAATCTTTCGGCCGACGGGCGCGAGCAGGTGGTGGGCCTCAAGTTCCGAGGCGACTGGCTCGGCTTCGACGGCATTTCCAGCGGGCGCTACTCGTGCGATGCGGTGGCCATGGACACCGGCGAGATCTGGGTCGTGTCGTATGAGGCCCTGCTGGCCGCTTGCGCCACGCAGCCCGCTTTGCTGCAGGTGCTGCATGCCGCCATGAGCCGCGAGATCGCGCACGACCGGGACTCCCTGATGTCCGTCTGCACGCTGCCCGCCGATGCCCGCGTGGCCGACTTCCTGCGCTACTGGGCCGAGACGCTGGCCGAGCGCGGCATGCGCACCGACGAGATCACGCTGCGCATGACGCGCGCCGAGATCGGCAACTACCTGGGCATGACGT